>NZ_CP074349.1:2153125-3386250 GCF_018343775.1 Pseudomonas cichorii | reverse complement strand
TGTTCTGTTGCAGGGCCATGTAAGCAGAACCTGTGTCCTGGAAGGTCACCGGCACTGCGCCAGCGATGCGGATCGATTGCTCGGAGGTGGAGCCTTTGGTGGAGCTGATGCGCTTGCCCTTGAAGAAGGCCTTGTCCTTGTCAGCGTTGACGGCATGCACTACCAGTGTTTCCTTGGCGATGTAGTAGGGGTCGCTGAACTGGATCTGATCGGCGCGGGTCTGGGTGTAGGCCAGGTTGGCGAACAGCACATCGACGCGGCCCATTTTCACTTCCGGAACCCGTGCTTCCACCGACATCGGCTTGAGCTCCAGCTTCACGCCCAGTTTTTTCGCCAGCGCGGTACACAGATCGACATCCATGCCCACCAGCTCACGGGTTTTCGGGTCCGGTGCGGAGAAGGGCGGAACGTCGGCATACACGCCGCAGCTCATGGATTGTCTGGCCATGATGTCGCTCAATTGATCGGCATGGGCCAGGGTTACTGCCAAGGGACTCAACGCTACAGCGGCGAACAGATGCTTCATACGCATGGGGAACTCCAGAAGATTAAGGATCAGTAATCGGTCCAGCGGCAGCTCTTGCAAATCGTTCTTGCCAATCAATGGGCACGCAAGTCAGCGATGAAACGCTGTGCGCGCGGGTGTCGGGGCTGGCTGAAAAAGCTTTCCGGGTCGCTTTTTTCAAGAATCTGTCCGGCATCCATGAACCAGATGGTGTCAGCGACTTCGCGGGCGAAGTTCATTTCGTGGGTCACGCACATCATGGTCATGCCGTCCTTGGCCAGGCCTTTCATCACGCTCAACACTTCACCCACCATTTCCGGATCAAGGGCGCTGGTGGGCTCGTCGAACAGCATGACCGGTGGCTCCATGGCCAGCGCACGGGCAATCGCCACGCGCTGCTGTTGGCCACCGGACAATTGCGCGGGATAGGCACCGGCCTTGTGCGCCAGGCCGACACGTTCCAGCAATTGCATCGCTCGCTGTTTTGCCGCCATGCCTTTTAGCCCGAGGGTCTTGGTGGGCGACAGGATGATGTTGTCCAGCACCGACAAATGCGGAAACAGGTTGAAGCTCTGGAATACGAAGCCCACCCGGCTGCGCAGCCGGTTCACGTTGGCGTCGGTGCCGTGTACGTCTTGCCCGTCGAACAGGATCTGGCCTTCCTGAATATCTTCCAGGCGGTTGACGGTACGAATCAGGGTCGATTTGCCCGAACCGGAAGGGCCGCACAGCACCACGACTTCGCCGGTATTCACCTGGGCCGTGAGATTGGTCAGGGCCTGGTACTCGCCGTACCACTTGTTGACGTTGGAAAACATGATCATTGGACGCATGAGTCAGCCCTCTTCAATTGATAGGGGTAGGCAAAGGGCTGTCGGTAACGGCAGCAACGGTGGTGCCCAGGCGCTTGCGGGCGATGCGACGTTCCAGCCAGTCGGCCAGATGGGTCAGGCCAAAACAGAGCAGGTAGTAAATGACTGCCAGAATGAAGAACACCTGGAAGGGCTTGGTCAGTAACTGGTTGTTCACCTGGTTGGCGGCGAAGGTTATTTCCTGCACGTTGATCACATAGCCCAGCGAGGTTTCCTTGATGATGGAAATGAACTGGCTAAGCAGGCTGGGCAGCGCGTTATAAAGTGCCTGAGGCAGGATCACCCAGACTGTGGTACGCATGTAGCCCATGCCCAGAGCGCGGGAGGCCTCGTACTGACCGTTCGGCAACGCCTGGATGCTGCCGCGAATGATTTCGCACAGATAGGCACTCTGGTAAATGACCAGGGTGCAGAGCATGGTGGTGAAACCTGTGATGTTGTGCCCGATGATCAAGGGCACCAGGAAGTAGGTCCAGAAGATCACCATCAGCAGCGGAATGCCGCGCAGCACATAGACCCATACGGTCGAGAGCCAGCGCAGTGCTTTCCAGGGCGACGTCCTTGCCAGTGCCAGCAACAGACCGAGGGGGAAGGCGAACAGCAGCGCCAGAACCGCAAGGATCAGAGTACTTGCCAGACCGCCCAGCGGGCCGTGGGGGTATTGGCCGATCAGGAACAGCGCCCAGTTCTGCTGCAGAATCGTGAAGATATCGAACATGTGCGCTTACCTCGCCAACGCTTTGTTGAATCGCTTGGCCAGCAGGGCACCGAGGGCCATCAGCAGCAGCGAAAAGGCCAGGTACACCACCGAAGCCACCAGAAAGGCTTCAAAGGTGCGGAAGGTGTAGTTCTCGACTTCCCGCGTTGCGTACGTCAACTCCATGACGCCGATGGCCATGGCCAGGCTGGTGTTCTTGAACAACAGCACCGTATGGTTGATCAGCGACGGCAGGCAGTTGCGCACGCCTTGCGGCAGGATCACGTAACGCATCGAGCGCACGTAGCCCATGCCCAGCGCCCGCGAAGCCTCAGTCTGTCCGGCAGGAATGGCGCGCAGGCCGCTGCGGATGTCTTCGCTGAAATACGCGGCCTGGCACAGGCCAAGGGCAATGATCGAGAACAGGTATTCGGTGTTGTAACCTGCCAGCCAGATTTGTGTGGAGCTGGACAGCAGGGTCGGGATGCCGAAATACCAGAGCATCAACTGCACCAGTGTTGGCACGTTGCGGTGGTAGGAGACATAGGCCGCTACCAGGCGATTGGCGTATTTGTTACCGGTCAGGCGCACGGTCACCAGCACAAGCGCGAGGGCCATGGCCAGACACCAGGCGAACAAAGCCAGTTGCAGCGTCATTTCGATGCCCTTGAAGATCAGCTCGGCGTATTCGCCTTGCAGGATCGGGGCTAAATCGAAGTCTTGCTTCATGGTCAATCCCTATCAGCATGGGTAGGGGCAGAAAAAATGCCGGGCGTCCGGCCCGGCCAGGGAGCATGTGACGGATTGATCCGTTCTGTTCTCGGGGGTGACGCTTTCAGCCCTGATAGTCCTGTGGGCGTGCAGTGGACAGGCCGCCAGGCACTTGCAGCGTCGGGGTGATTTCCATATGGCCGATGTTCATGGACACCGGCGCGGCAATCGCGAAGGCGATGGCATTGGCGATATCGGCGGCGACGGGTAGCTCGAAACCTTCGACGAAGCGCTTGTAGGTTTCTTCTGAGTCGCCATGTACGTGGGCGAAGATGTCGGTGGCGACCCGGCCCGGACAGATCTCGGTGACCCGCACACGCTTGCCGAAGGCATCGATGCGCAACTGGCGAGACAGCATGCTCACCGCCGCCTTGGTGGCGTGGTAGGTCGAGTTACCGCCAAAGTTATAAGCGGCGGCAATCGAGCTGATGTTGATGATATGGCCACTGTCGCGTTCGACCATGCCCGGCAAGGCCAGGCGTGCCAGATGCAGCACGGCACGCAGGTTAACGTCGATCAGGAAGTCGATGCCCTCGGCGTCAGCCTTCAGGATCGAGCCCGGACGGTCGACGCCGGCGTTGTTGACCAGAATGTCGAAGTTGTATTGCCCGAACAGTGCCGTCAGCCCGGCCAGATCGGTGACATCGATTGCGTGGGCGATACAGCCAGTACGTGCCGCCAGATCGGCCAGCTTGTCGGCACTGCGGGCCAGCGCGTGAACTTCGATACCTTCCTGGCACAGACGCTCAACCACAGCGGCACCGATGCCGGAAGATGCGCCCGTGACCAGCGCGGTTTTGTAATCGGAAAATGGCATTGCGTTTACCTCTGAATGCTGTGTGTTGCTCATGCATCGACTCTATCCAGCACAAACCCCGGCGACCAAGACGGATTGGCTGTGTGGCTATAAGCGTCTCTTATGATTCGTTTCTTGCAGCCTCACACAAGGATTGTAAGGCTCATGCGGGAGGGGCCTTGGCCGCGATGGCTTACGCCACAAGCTGCGAAATCGGCACGATCTGCCCGCCCGCCGATTCGATTTCATGGCGCACCGTGCGCGCCAGCTCAACCGCGCCGGGTGTGTCGCCGTGGAGCAATATCGAACAGGCGCTGACCTTGATGACTTTGCCGGTGATGCTGGTCACGGTGCCGTCCTCCAGCAGTTGTCGAACCCGTTGCAGTACAGTCGCGGGGTCTTTGATGACCGAGTTGGCGATCTTGCGTGGCACCAGCAGACAGTCATCGTCGTAAGCGCGGTCGGCGAGGAAGGTGGTCGCCACCCGCAGGTTGCACTGGCTGGCGGCGCTTTCGATGGCGCGGCTGCTCGACGAACTGATGATGATCTCGGGGTCGAACGCCGCCACGCTGCGAATCAGGTGCGCAGCCATCTCTGCATCGGCGGCAACCATATTGCCCAGTGCGCCATGAAAGCTCATGTGGGTCATGCGATGGCCCGCGACCCTGGTCATTGCCGCCAGAGCGCCCAACTGGTAGGTCACGTACGTGCTCAGTTCATGGATGTCGATGTTCATCTGGCGACGACCAAAACCCATCAGGTCTGGGAAGCCTACATGGGCACCCAGATCGATGCCTCGGGCCTTGGCCAGTCGCGCTGTGTTATCCATGATCAACGGGTCACCGGCATGAAAACCACAGGCGACGTTGGCCGAGGAAATGATCTCCATCAGGGCTTCGTCTTCGCCCATGCGCCAGGCGCCGAAGCCTTCGCCCATGTCTGCATTCAGGTCGATCTTCATGGTTGCTCCGCTTCTGTGGCACTGAGGTTTATCAGTGGCTGGCCGTAACCGACTGTTGTGCCGCTGGACACCAGCAGGTTTGAAACCTTGCCTGCGTGCAGGCTACGGACTGGCAGAATCAAAGTGCCGACGGCCAGCAGTGCGACCAGTTGGCCAACCTGCACTTCACTGCCAGGCGGTGCCAGTACGATACCGTTGTCCGGGTGGGCATCCAGCAAGCGGCCGATGCCGCTGGACTTGATTGCGGGGGCACCTGCATTCAATCCGGTTTCGGTCATGCCGACCGAAGCTGGTGAGGACGATGCCTGACAGGCAACGCCGCGTTTGAGGCTCAGCTTGAACCCCGGCTTCTCGATCTCTGCGCCAGACAAACCTGCCAGTGTCAGATCAGCCGCCAGTTGACGAATCTCTTCAATGTTCATGTTCGTTTCCTCAGCGCCGGGCCAGGCCATGCAGGGCCACAAGACGCCGCACTTCGGCGAGATAGGCCTGATTCTGCTCAAGGGCATCCAGGGCCTGTTCGTAACTGCATTCGATAAAGCGAATCCGGCTGCCGATGGCTGCCTGGCCCAGACGCCACAGATCGGCTTCGATCACCGTGCCGAATTTCGGGTAGCCGCCACTGGGCTGCGCATCGCGCATCTGGATGATCGGCTGGCCGCCGTGAGGTACCTGAATCACGCCCGGTACGATGCCGTGGGAGCGCACTTCCATGGCATGCTCGGGCAAGACCGGCGTGCCTTCCAGGCGATAGCCATAACGATTGCTCTGGGACGTGATCTTCCAGTCGTCGCTCCAGAAGGACGCTCGGGAATCAGCCTTGAACGCCAGGTATTCCGCTGCGGGCAAAACGCGCATGGCGGGTACACCGTCCGCGTCCAGCGGTAAGGCATGCACAGGGCTGAGCACACCGAAATCGGTGGCCAGCATGCTGATGCCCGGCGAGCTGGCATTCAAACGGTCGCCTTGTTGCAAGGCGCGACCCTGAAAACCGCCGAACTCGCCACGCAACTGGGTGCTGCGGGAATTGAGCACCACCGGCACATCGACACCACCGGCCAGGCACAGATAAGCGCGAGAGCCTGCAACAGGATGATCGATAACCAGCGTCTGACCTTTATGGCCCTGCATCACCCAGTTCGGCGGGAAGGCGACGTCGTCCAGGCTCAAGGCGCAGGCCGCACCGGTCACGGCAAAGGCGCAGTCTTCCAGCAGGCGCACCTCAAAAGGGAACACCGGAATTTCGATGGCCGCGGCGTCATCGGCATTGCCCAGCAGAATATTGCCGGTCGCCACGGCCAGTGTGTCCATGGCCCCGGACGTGCCGACGCCATAACCCAGGCTGCCGATGCGGCCCAGATCCTGAACAGTGGCCAGGGCGGTGGCGGATAGAATCTCGATCATCGAATGATCCTCTCGATGCGAAAGCGCAGCAGGTCGCCCGGCTGCAAGAGTGCCGGGGGCGATTGCCCGGGGTCGAAGAAAGACATTTCGGTACGCCCGATGGTGTTCCAGCCGCTGGGGCCGGCAGAGGCGGAAACGCCGGTCTGTATGCCGCCGATGGACACCGCGCCAGCGCCGATGCTGAGCACCGGAACCTTGCGCCGGGGTGTGGCAATGCGTGGGTCCATGCCGCCCAGATAGCAGTAGCCGGGGTGGCTGCCCAAGGCATAGACCGGATACAGCGGTTCGCTGTGCAGATGAGCGATGGTTTCAATGTCCAGCCCGGTATGGGCAATCACGTCGCCCATGTGCGGGCCGTGTTCGCCGCCGTAGGTCACGGGTAATTCAATGATGCGGCCTTCCAGCGGCAACGGCTCGCAGGCCTGCCAGGTTTCCAGCAAGCGTTCGGTCAGGGCATTCAGGTGCCGTGGCGGGACCTTGAAGGTCAGCATCAGGTTGTTCATGCCCGGCACCGATTCGCTGATTTCAGGCCACTGTGCGGTCACGCGAGCCATGGCCCAGATGCGTTGTTGCGGAGCCAGATCAAGGCTGCCCGGTGCTTCGAACAACAGGGCGGTGGTGCCCAGCAGGCTGATGGTCGGACGTGTGTCCTCAAGCACGATGCTCATTGTGGGCTCCGTTGTTGCAGCCAGTGCTCCAGGTAGTGAATATCGACGCCGCCCGCGCAGAACGCCGGGTCGTCGAGGATTTCCCGGTGCAGGGGAATATTGGTGGAAATGCCTTCCACATGAAGCTCGCTGAGGGCCAGGCGCATGCGGGCCATGGCTTCTTCCCGCGTGGCGCCGTGACTGATGACCTTGGCGACCATGGAGTCGTAATAGGGCGGTACGCGGTAGCCGGTGGTGACATGGGAATCCACCCTGACGCCAAAACCGCCCGGCACTTCCCAGCGGGTGACTTGCCCTGGCGTGGGCATGAAACTGAGCGGGTCTTCGGCGTTGATCCGGCATTCCAGCGAATGGCCTTGGGCGACGATATCGGCCTGGCGCAACGCCAGGCGCTCACCTCGGGCCATGCGCAACTGCTGCTGGACGATATCGATGCCGGTGGTCATCTCGGTGACGGGATGCTCGACCTGTAAGCGGGTGTTCATTTCGATGAAGAAGAACTGGCCGTCTTCATAAAGGAACTCGAAGGTGCCGACGCCGCGATAGCCGATCTGCTGGCAGGCCTTGACGCAGCGCTCGCCCACATGGGCAATCAATTGCGGGTCGATGCCGGGCGCCGGGGCTTCTTCAAGCACCTTTTGATGGCGACGCTGCAAGGAGCAGTCGCGGCTGCCGAGCCACACGGCATGACCGTAGGCATCGCACAGCACCTGAATTTCGACGTGGCGCGGATGGCCGAGAAACTTCTCGATATAGAGTTCGGGATTGCCGAATGCCAGACGCGCTTCTTCACGGGTCAGGGCAATCGCCTCCAGCAGTTCCGGTTCCTGTTGCACCACACGCATGCCACGCCCGCCGCCACCGCCAGCGGCTTTGACGATCACCGGATAACCGATTTCCCGGGCGACGGCGAGAATGCTTTGTGGGTCGCTGGGCATGCTTGAGTCCGGTCCCGGCACACAAGGCACACCGGCTTCGCGCATGGCCCGCTTGGCAGAAACCTTGTCGCCCATGGTGCGAATGCACTCGGCGCTGGGGCCGATAAAGGTCAGGCCGGCGGCTTCGATACGTTCGGCAAAGGCGGCGTTTTCCGACAGAAAGCCATAACCGGGATGAATGGCCTGTGCGCCACTGACCTTGGCGGCGAAGAGCAGGGCGGTCTGATTCAGATAACTCTGGGTGGGCGCAGCAGGGCCGATGCACAGCGCTTCATCGGCCTGGGTGACGTACTGCGCATGACGGTCGGCTTCGGAGTAGACCGCGACGGTTTTCAGACCCAGGCCACGGCAAGCGCGCTGGATACGCAGGGCAATTTCGCCACGGTTGGCGATCAGCACTTTATCGAACATTCGAGATACCTGAAAAATGTGCGTCGGGATCAACCGATACGGAACAAGGGTTGGCCGGCTTCGACTTCCGTGCCACCGTCCACGAGGATCGCTTCGACGATGCCCGAGCGGCTGGCCTTGAGCGGATGGAACATCTTCATGGCTTCAATGACCGCCAGAGTCTGTCCTGCTTCCACGCTATCGCCGACCTGTACAAAGGGCGCTTCACCGACTGCCGGAGTCAGGTGCAAGACGCCATAGAGGCTGGCCTTGACCTCGCCTTTGGCGGGCGCAGGAGCGACGGCCTGCATGGCCGGTGCCGGTACGCTGGCGGCCTTGCCGATTGTCGCCCTGGCGGATAGCGAAGGTGCCTGCACGATATTGCCCGCGGCCTCCTTGAACAGACGCAGGGTGCTGTCACCTTCCGTCAGGCTGAGCTCAATCAGGTCGGACTCTGCCAGCAACCCGATCAGTGCCTTGATACGTTCTTGATCCATACCCTTGCCTTTACCTATGCCGCTTGCCGTATTGAATGAATTTCAATCTAACGAGGGCCGCGCAGGACCGCCAAGACGGTTTGGCTGTGGGGTGATAAGGCTCGCTTATGACCCGGGATCGGTCTGGTTACGCAGTTCTGCCACCAGCTCCAGGAGGATGGCTTTCACTGCCTGAGCAGGCACCGACAATGGCAGGTGACCGGACAGGCACAACGCCAACGGTGCCTGAATGCCGGGTTCGACAATGCGCAGCATGCGGGCACCTGTGGCGACCACCAGCACCTTGGCGGCCGACTCGGGAAGAATCGTCGAGCCGAAGCGCTCTGCCACGGCGGCAGTCAGGGTGGCCGAGGACTCCACTTCAGCCACCACTCGGGCGCTGAGGCTGATGCTCAGAAACGCTTCGTCGACCAGTTTGCGCATGATGTTGTAGGGGCGCGGCAGCAGCATGTCCATGGTTGCCAGTTCTGCCAGGGCGATTTCATCACGTTCGCCCAGGTGTTCGTCTGCGCTGACCAGATACAGGTTTTCCCGCAGCAGGGGGACGAAGCTCAGGCCATGCACTTCGCGCCCGCCATACAAGACCGCCATGTCCATGCGGCCATTCATGATCAGTTCGCTGAGGGTGGTGCCGAAGTTTTCATTGAGGTACAGCAGAATCCCCGGATAGCGCTCGCGAACCCGGCGCAGCAGCGGCAGGGCGAGGGTGGACGCTGCCGTGCCCGGTGCCAGCCCGACCGAAACCTGTCCGGACAAGGCGTGTCCGGTGTCGTTCACGTCACTGATGGCCTGCTCGCACTGCCGCAGAATGTGCTGCGCATGACCGTAAAGCACCTTGCCCGCCTCGGTGGGCGTCACGCCGCGTTTGGTGCGGATCAACAATTGCTGATGCAGCTCGGCTTCCAGGGTTGCCAACTGTTGGCTGAGGGCGGGTTGCGCAATGTGCAGGACATCGGCGGCCTGTGTCAGGCTGCCGATGTCGACGATTTTCACGAAATATTTCAGACGACGGAGATTCAAAAGACGGACTCATGCTGGGGCTGACATCCCATGGGTCATAGCAAAAGACAGGCCATGCCGCGCAGCAGGCTGGACGCTATCTATAAGCCTTTGCTATGGCGTGCTGATCAGCAGCCGGTTCTGCCTGCGTGAGGCGCAACAGTCCCGAGGCTGTTTCATTTTGGTGCGTTGCCGGTCTGCAAGCGGTCATAAGGACTTCCTATCAAACCAGAACGAAACGGTCTTATCCGCTCAACGATTCCGACTCGTAACGTAGAGCCTCGAATGTCACCTCCGAGGATTACGACCTTGAACGCCTCCCGCATCGCCGCCCGCGTGCAACGCATCAAACCTTCGCCAAGCAGCGCGGCTTCCGACCGTGCCAATGAGCTGCGTCGCCAGGGCAAGTCGATCATCAATCTGGTCGTCGGCGAGCCCGACTTCGATACCCCCAGACACATCCGTGAGGCTGCCAGCGCTGCCATTGAACGGGGTGAAACCCGCTACACGGCGAACGTCGGCACACTGGAGCTGCGTCAGGCCATTGCCGCCAAACTCGCCAGGGAAAACAGTCTGGATTACCCGGCTTCGCAGATCGTGGTGACCAGCGGAGCCAAGAGTGCCATCTTCAATGCCTTCGCCGCGACCCTTGGCGCAGGCGATGAGGTATTGATTCCTGCGCCTTACTGGGTGTCCTACCCGGATATGGTGCTGGCCTGTGAAGGTGAGCCGGTGACCCTGGCCTGCCCGGAAGAAAACGGCTTCAAACTCACCGCCGAACAACTGCGTGGCGCGATCACCGAGCGTACCCGCTGGTTGCTGCTCAACTCACCGAGCAATCCGACCGGGGCCAGCTACAGCGCCCAGGAACTGCGCGCGCTGGCCGACGTGCTGCTGGAGTTCCCCGATGTGCTGCTGATGACCGACGACATCTATGAGCACATTCGTTTCGAGGGGGCGGATAACGCGCACATCCTGTGCGTCGAGCCCCAGTTGCGTGACCGGGTGCTGGTCATCAATGGTGTCTCCAAGACCTACGCCATGACCGGCTGGCGGATTGGCTATGCGGCCGGGCCTGCCGATGTGATCAACGCCATGGCCACCTTGCAGTCGCAGTCGACCAGCAATGCCAGTTCTGTCAGCCAGGCGGCTGCGGTGGCGGCTTTGAGCGGTGATCAGTCTTTCGTCAAAGAGAGCGTGAAGGTCTATCAGCAGCGTCGTGATCGCTGCCTGGAACTGATCAATGCCATTGATGGCCTGAGCTGCCTCAAGCCCGACGGCGCATTCTATCTCTATGTGAACTGCGGGGCCTTGATCGGCAAGCGCGCGCCCGATGGCAAGCTTCTGGAAACCGACACTGACGTGGTGATGTACCTGCTGGAAAGCCAGGGCGTGGCGGTGGTTGCCGGTACAGCCTATGGTCTGGCACCGTTCTTTCGCATGTCCATTGCCACGGCGCTGGAAACCCTTGAGCAGGGTTGCTCGCGAATCGCCACTGCCGTTGCGGCATTGGTCTGAGGCGCATCGATGACGACTCAGGTAAGTGCCTTGAGCTTCAGGCAAGCGCTGTTGGCGATGCTCGGCATCTCGCTGGTGCTGATGCTCTCGGCGCTCGATCAGACGGTGATCGGCAATGCGTTGCCCAGCATCGTCGCCGAACTACAGGGCTTTGAACTCTATGCCTGGGTCGCCACCGGTTATCTGCTGACCTCGATCGTGACCATTCCAGTGTTCGGTCGGTTGGGCGATTACTTCGGACGCAAGCCTTTCGTGATTGCCGCGACCATCGTCTTTACCCTGGCTTCACTGATCTGTGCGATGGCCACCGACATGCGGGTGCTGGTGATTGGTCGGGCGTTGCAGGGTGTCGGAGGAGGGATGCTGATCGGTACGGCATTCGCCTGTATTCCTGAGCTGTTCCCGGATACCCGGCAGCGGCTGCGCTGGCAGATGATGCTCAGCGCGCTGTTCAGTGTGGTCAACGCCATCGGTCCCGGTCTGGGTGGTTTGCTGACGGAGGCTTATGGCTGGCGTTCGGTGTTCTATCTCAATCTGCCGCTGGGGTGTATCGCGCTGTTCTTCGCCTGGCGTTACCTGCCGTATTACCGGCCCGTGCAGACCCAGGGCATTCGCCTGGACTGGTTCGGCGCTTTGTTGATTGCGGTCGCACTGGGCAGCCTGCAATTGGGCGTTGAATGGATGGGGCATTCGAGTACCTTGCTTAGCGCGTCCCTGGCCTTGATCTGCCTGCTTTGCGGGGCGACGCTCTGGTTCTGGGAGCGGCGCTGCACGTCGGCGCTGTTGCCACCGGCAATGTTCGCCGTATCGAGCATGCGCACCCTGTTTCTACTGTCGGTGCTGGCCGGGGCGATCATGTTCAGCCTGCTGTTCTATCTGCCGCTGCTGCTGCAAGGCAGTTACGGCTACTCCCCGAAAGACGCCGGCCTGCTGATTACACCACTGGCCTTGAGCATCACCCTGGGTGCCATCGTCAACAGCCGCATCGTGACCCGCTTGAGCAATCCGAACCTGCTGCCGCTGGCCGGTTTTCTTGCCTTGTTGCTGGCCTGTACCGGCCTGGCGCTGGCGGGGCGCAGTGCATCGTTCAATACCTTGCTGATGCTGATCCTGCTGGCCGGAGTAGGGCTTGGGTTCATCCTGCTCAACCTGACCGTGTTCACACAAACCCTGGCCGAGCGGCAGTTCCTGGGCATTGCCACGGCCCTGATCCAGTCACTGCGACTGGTCGGCGGCCTGCTGGGCACTGCGGTCATGGGGGTGTTGGTCAACTTGCTGTATGTCACTCATCTGAACCGTGCGTTTCTGGCGGCTGGCCAGGAAAGTTCGATTGCCCGTTATATCAATCCACAAGTGTTGCTGACATCGACTTCTGATGATTCGGGCGAAGCCTGGCACCTGCTGGAACTGGCCCGTGAGGCATTGGCACGCTCGGTGGGGATCGGGCTGCTGATGTGCGCAGGCCTTGGGGTAATTGCATTACTGGTTCTGTATCGCTTGCCCGCGGTCAAGTTAGTCACCGCGCCGACTCTCGTTGCTCCTCAAAACAATAAAACTTAACTGCCTACTCCTGACTGCTTACACCACTTACTTACAGCAAAGGATATTTCGATGGAGCTTATCAATCGCTCGCCCCGTCTGGTGGCTGGTATTTGCGGTATGGTCATGGCCCAACAGGCATTCAGTGCCGGTTTTGTAGAGGACAGCAAGGCCAGTGTGCTGGCCCGTAACTTCTTCAGTAATGCCGATAACCGCAGCGGGGCGGACAACCCGAACTACACCCAGGAGTGGGGGCAAGGTTTCATTCTCGATTTTCGTTCCGGTTATACCCAGGGGCTTGTAGGGTTTGGTGTCGACGCATTGGGCATGGCCGGTTTTCGTCTGGACTCCGGCAAGGGCCGTCATTACAACCCGACCAGTTCAGCGTTCAACGGTAACGTGTTCCCTACCGACGGCGATGGTCGTGCCGTCGATGAATTCGGCAGTGTTGGCCTGACCGCCAAGGCACTGGTTTCCAAGACCGAGTTCCGTTACGGCACGCTGGTGCCGATGTTGCCGGTAGTGATGTCCACCGATCGCATGTTGCAACAGACTTTCAATGGTGGCCAGGTTCAGTCCAGGGATATCGATAACTTCACCTTTACATTGGGCCAGCTGGAACATGTAAAAGGGCGCGGGTCGAGCAACCAGATGGGCATGTCCATTCCTGGCGCGAACAACGCCCGTACTGGCGAGTTCGTCAACAAGTTCTATTACGGTGGTGTCGATTACAAAGTCACTAAAGACCTGACCTTGCAGTATTACTACGGCCATCTGGAAGACTTCTACAAACAGAACTTCCTGGGTGTGAAATACGATATTGCTGTCGGGCCGGGCACCTTGCGTTCCGACCTGCGCTATTTCGATAACAAGTCCGATGGCGCCAATGGCAATGATCCGGCGTTCTACACCAACGGCTATTACGGCGGCGGTGTGGTGAAAGGCAAGGTAGACAGCCGCCTGTCCAGCGCGCTGTTCACCTATCTGGTCAGCGGCCACACCATTGCGGCCGGTTTCCAGCAGGTCAGCGGCGACAGCGATGCTGTATGGCTCAACCAGGGCGATGGCTCTACGGCGTACTTCATGACCGAATCCATGATCGGCAAATTCCAGCGTGCCGGCGAAAGCACCTGGCAGGTTCGCTATGGCTACGACTTCGCTCAGGTGGGCGTTCCGGGCCTGACTTTCATGGGCATGTACGAAAGCGGCTCGAACATTCGCACGGCCAATGGCGACCAGAAAGAATGGGAACGCAACCTGACCCTGGGCTACGTGGTGCAATCCGGCCCGCTGAAGAAGCTAGGCGTCCAGTTGCGACATGCCTCGCTGCGCAGCGAAGTCGCCTCCCAGCGTGACAGCGATGAGCATCGGGTGATTGTGACTTATCCGCTGGATATCCTCTAAAGCTGGCACAAGCGAATTTATTCGCGAAAACGGCATATCAAACGACATATCTCTGTCGGATGTGCTGGCCCTTCGCGAATGAATTCGCTACTACTGCGGTGTTGTCAAACTGCAACAGGCCCTATCGCCAGCAAGCTGCCTCCTGCAAGTACGTCATTCTTAAAACACCGCAAGATGACTATTGAGAATATCGGTCACCACCATATGCCCAGGTTTGTGGGTGATGGCGAATGAGGGGCGTGCGCTGCGGATCGCTTGTTGGGGGGTTACGCCGCAGGCCCAGAACACCGGGATTTCGCCTGGGCGGATAATCGAGCGTTCGCCGAAGTCGGGCGAATCGACATCGCGGATGCCGATCTGGGACGGGTCACCCAAGTGAACAGGCGCTCCATGGACACTCGGGAAGCGGGAAGTGACCTGCACCGCCCGGATGGCCTGTGCCGGAGTCATCGGACGCATGCTGACCACGGTGGTCCCGCCGAAACGTCCTGCCTTGCCATTGGCAATATTGGAAACGTACATCGGGACATTGGAGCCCTGTTCGATGTGGCGAATCGGTACGCCTGCATCTAGAAGCGCGCCTTCAAAGGAGAAGGAGCAGCCAATGACAAAACCTACCAGATCATCGTTCCACAGCCCTTTGAGATCCGACACTTCATCAACCTGTTCACCGTCGCGGAATACGCAATAAGCCGGGACGTCGGCCATCAAATCCACGCCGCCCAGTTCAGGAACCCGGCTGTCTCCCGGTTCGGTCATGCCGATAATCGGGCAGGACTTCGGGTTGAGGCAGGCGAATCGCAAGAACTCGTCTGCGTATTCACGAGGCAGAATGGCCAGGTTTCCCTGGGTGTAGCCAGGGCAGACGTCTGCGGTGGGGCCAGTATGAAGGCCAGCTCTGACGGCTGCGCGAAACTCGGCGGGGTTGGTCCAGGGCGTGCTCATCGTGAAGGCTCCAGCATTACGAAGTAGGGGAGTCATTCTTTGAACAGCTTGCAGGCAGTGTCTATCCAACAATAATCGCCATGCCTGTTCAATTTAACTGAACAGGTGATTTAGCCGTGACTGATGATCCAGTGTTCCCCCTGGCGTTTACAGTACGTGCGGCAGACCTTGTGCACGATGTCTGCGACCCCTGATACCAGCGCAGGCGCATTTTTCATATGGGATGTCGCGATCTTGAACGAGGGCGGGCTGGGCAGCGGGAGTTCTTGCAGTTCGCCATGTTGCAGGCTGTTCTTGACCAGAATGCCCGGCATGATCGCCACGCCTACACCTTCTTTCACCAGCGATACCAGCGCTGCCAGGGAAGGGGAACCGGATATGCGCAGTTCACTGGCCAATACCCCGTGCTCCGATGCCAACTGTTGCGCGATGGTAACGGCGGACTCATAGGGGGCCGAGCCTCGCATCTGCGTCAGCATTTGCTTGCTCAGCACTTTACGCACCATATCCCGTGTCGGCACAGCACGTGGGCGTGCAACCCAATGAATGGGCAGCTCTGCAATCGGTTTGGTAATCGCAAACGGATTGTCGCCGTCATCGGCGATGACCCGGATGATCAGGTCGACTTCACGTCGCATCAACTGCTCTTTCGAGTTTGAAGTCAGTTCAACGGACAGGTCTATGGTGACATCGGGCATTGTCCGGCTCATGAGTTTCATGAAGTCCGGTAGAAATGTGTGAACGACTGTCTCGATTACCGCAATCCGGATTCGGCCTTGTTCTTTCGCTGGAGAGCTGGCCGCACGTTGAAAGGCCTGTGTGGCTTCCACCAGACGCTCGGCATGAGGCAGCAGGCTGGCGCCTTGAGGCGTTATCTGAAGGGTCTTGTGGTCCCAGTTGAAGAGCACAATACCCAGTTCGGCTTCCAGCTTGCGCACACGCATGGAGATAGCACCCGGTGTGGTGTGCATCTGCTTTGCAACCTGACGAACACTGCCCACATGGGCCAACAGGATGAAGGTTTCAACGAATCGTGTATTCATGAAGGTCACAACCTTGCGCGGGCAATCCCGCATGTACACCACATGACCTCTGTTCAGTAAATCTGAACAGAGGTAGCTGCCTGTTCTCTGCTGCCGGGCTATTGAAGCATGAAACGCATGATCTGGTGAGGGGAGAGAAGGCGTTTGCTCAACCCCTATCGACGTATCAGCAATATGAAAAACACACCGCCAATGGCCGCCGTGGCGATGCCGATGGGCAGGTCCTGTGGCGCAATCAGCGTGCGGGCTGCGACGTCCACCCAGATCATGAACAGCGCCCCAAGCAGGGCGCTGACCGGCAGCAGCCTGCGGTGCTCGGCTCCGACCAGACGACGCGCCATGTGCGGCAACATCAGGCCGACGAAACCGATGGCACCGGAGAGCGACACCAGTACGCCGGTCAGCAACGAAGTGCTGACAAACACCTGCCAGCGCACATGCCGGGTATTGAACCCCAGGCTCACGGCAGTCTGTTCGCCACTCATCAAGGCATTGAGGGCACGGCTCAGGCTTAGCAGCACGATGAAACCACCCGATACGCAAGCGACCGGCAGCCATAGCAACTCCCAGCGCGCCAGCCCAAGGCCGCCGAGCATCCAGAACATCACGGAGTTGGCGGCATGCTGATCGCCGGTGTAGAGCAGCAGATTGACCAGGGCCATCAGTACGAATGACACCGCGACCCCAGCCAGCAACAGGCGCTCGCTTTCCAGACGTCCGTGCCTGCTGGCGACGGCCAGGACCAGCAGCATGCTGCCCAGTGCGCCGATGAAGGCGGCCAGCGGCAGGCTGAATACGCCAATGAACTCACCCAGATACAACACCGCGACCACTGCCCCAAGAGCAGCGCCGGAACTGACGCCCAGCAGGTGCGGGTCAGCCAGCGGATTGCGGGTCACCGCCTGGAGTGCCGTACCGACCAGTGCCAGCCCCGCGCCCACCAGCGCACCGAGCAATACCCGGGGGGCGCGGATCAGCCAGATGATCTGTGCCTGGCCCTTGCTCCAGTCCACCACGGCATCGAAGCCGACCTGTTGCAAAACAATGCCCAGTACCTTGGCCAAGGGCACTCGCGCCGGACCGAAGCCCAGTGATATCAGGCACGACAGCGCCAGCAGAACGAACAGGGTGCCGATCAGCCAGCGATAACCGGCCACGCTGCGTACAGGCTTCACTGCCGGGCTCCGTCGAACTGTTCGGGATGCAGCGCAGCGGCCAGTTTTTCGATGGCTTCAGCGTTATCGACCGAAGGCGTCACGGCGACATAGGGCAGTACCACGAATCGTTTCTGACGGATGGCTTCGACACTGCTCAAGGCTGCGTTCTGTAAAAGGAAGTCGCGCTTGTGCTGCCAGGAGGTCGGCCCATAATCGACGATCACGATCACCTGCGGGTTGCGCTCCACCACGCTTTCCCAACTGACCTGAGTCCAGCTGGCGGCGATATCGTCCATGACGTTCTGCCCGCCAGCCGTTTCGATCAAGGCGTGTGGCATCCCCAGTTTTCCTGAGGTCGCGGGCCTGTCTTCGCCACTGTCATACAGGAACACTCGCGGGCGTTGCCGGACCTGTCCCAGTCGGGCCGTTGTCTGCGCGACCCGTTGTTGCAGGCCCTCGACTACGGCATCGGCGCGTTGCTGGACATCGAAGATTCGCCCCAGGTTATGCAGGTCGCGGTACAGATCCTCCAGGCTGGCTTCGCGCTGAGTCATGATCCGCGAACAGGATTCGCTTAGTTCATACACGGGAATGCCGAACGGTTGCAGTGTGTGTGGCGTCACCGGGCCTCCGACGCGCATGCCGTAGCTCCAGCCTGCAAAGAAAAAGTCGGCATTGGCATCCAGCAGGTTTTCCACCGACGGGTAACGCTCTGCCAGCTCGGGCAGACCGTCCAGCGCCTCGCGCAGGGCCGGGTCGAGGGTTTTCCAGCCGGTGATGCCGGTGTAGCCAACCATGCGGGGGCGCAGGCCGAGGGCGAGCAGCATGCCGGTCAGGTTGATGTCATGGCTGACTGCCCGCTGTGGTGGATGATCGAACGTCACCTCGCGCCCGCAACTCTGCACGGTCAGGGGGAAATTATCGGCAGCAGCGGCCAGTGGCAGGGCGGCAAGCAGCATCAGGCAGGCCAGGGCTCGGGTCATGATGGGCTGATCCAGGTAATGCGTGGATGAGGTGCCAGTGGATGGGTATCCACCAGTGCGTGGACGCCGAATACGTGCAGCAGTCGTTGTTCGGTCAGAACCTCGGTCGGCGTGCCACTGGCAACGATCTGGCCGTGCTCGATGACATACAGCCGGTCGCAGAACGCCGCAGCCAGATTGAGGTCATGAAAGCTGGCCAGCGTGCTGAGTTTCAGTCGCCGCAAAGAGTGCAGCAGCTCCAGTTGGTAGCGCGGATCAAGATGGTTGGTGGGCTCGTCGAGGATCAGCAGACCGGGCTGTTGCACCAGTGCGCGGGCCAGCAATGCGCGCTGTTTTTCGCCGCCCGACAATGACACGAACGAGTGTTCGCTGAGCCCTTGCAAGCCCACCTGATTCAAGGTCTTGTCGATCAGGGCAAGGTCTTCGGCGCTTTCGCCGTCGAACCAGCCCTGATGAGGTGTACGCCCCATGGCCACGACATCCTGCACGGTCAGGCCGAACTCCTGAGGAAATTCTTGCATCATCACGGCCATGCGCTGAGCGCTCCAGCGGGGTGTCTGTTGCCAGATATCCTGCCCGTCGAGGTGCAGCGAGCCGCTGTCCGGTTCGTTGAAACGGTAGGCGCAGCGCAACAGACTGGTCTTGCCACTGCCATTGGGGCCGATCAGCCCGACGAATTCGCCTTGCCCGATGTGCAGGTCGATGCCTTCAAGCTGCCAGTGTTGGCCCTGGCCCTGTGGCGCAGTCCAGTTCAGGCGGTTGATATTCAGGGTGGACATGCTCGATTTCCGGGTTGGCTGGCGACAGGTTGTATGCTTGCCGCCAACTGGATCAGAAGCTGTAATCAGCCGTGACGAAGAAGGAGCGAGGTTCGCCCATCAGCCACTGCTGCCCGTTGTTGTACTGCGACGCGGCGTAGCGGCGGTCGAGCAGGTTGTTCAGTTGCAGGCCCAGACGCACATCGCGCTGCACCTGCCAGCCCAGATTGGCGTCCAGCACCGTGTAGCCTGGCACTGAGGTGGTATTGGCGGTGTTGGCATAACGCTCGTCTACATAGCGCAGGCCCATGCCGGCATCCAGCGTTTCGTTCAGCGCCTTGTTCAGCCACAGATTGGCGGTGCGGCGCGGGACGTCGGTGGGGCGATTGCCGGCGCGGGACACGACCTGCCCAGAAACCGTCTCATCGAAATCATCGTACTCGGCACGTACCACCGAGGCGTTGGCCGACACGTGCCAGTCATTGGCAAGGGCCAGTTCCAGAGAAGCTTCCAGGCCGTCAGATGACTGTTGGCCGACCTGTTGGGTCAGGCGGGTCACCGGGTCGATGGCCAGGAGTTTTTTCTTGACGATGTGATAGGCCGCCAGGGTCCATTCGCCACGTCCATCCCAGAACTGCTGCTTGAGGCCGAACTCGGTCTGTTTCGCTTCGGTCAGGTCCATCTGCTGCTGGGTCGGGTTCATGCTGATAAGGTTGCTGACGCCGTCTTCACTGGTGGAGTACTGGCCATACAGGGACAGTTGATTGGTCACAGCGAACACCAGCCCGGCGCGCCAGTTGCCGCCGGTGAGGCTCCGGTCGCTACGGCTGTCGGCACGCTGGTCATAGCGGTCGATGTGGTTCTGGTCGCGGCGCACGCCGGTCACCAGCGACCAGCGCTCGGACAGTTGCAGGCGGTTTTCGGCGAACACGGCAAAAGTGCGCGTGGTGCTTTCGGCCAGTGGCCGGAATGCCGACTGGCTCTGGAAGTCGCCGGATGCCGGGCTCCATGGATCGATGAAGTCGCCGCCGACATCGTTGTAAGGCGAGTTGTTGCTGACGTCGAAGCGGATTCTGTTGTACTCGGCTCCAATCACCGTGCGGCTGTCCAGGCCGAACAGCGAATGGTTGAACGTGAAACTCTGGCGGTCGCCGATCTGCTCCTGGTCGTGCTTGATCTCCAGGTAGTCGCCACGCAACAACTGACCCTGAGCGCTGCTCCAGCTATAGACTTCGGCGTTGCGCCAGTGGCGGCGGCTCTTGATGTAGTAGAGCTGGTTGCTGGCGCTGACGTTATCGTTGATGGCCCAGTCGGTGTTCAGGCGGGTCCATTCATCGTTGTAGCGTTGCACGGCATTGCGCAGGTTGTAGTTTTTGTCGCGCAGGCTGTCGCGGTATCGGCCATCGATCAGCGGTGTGCCGAAGTAGTTCATCGGCTCGCTGTCGCCACGTTCGTGGGCGAGGGTGAAGCTCAGGTCGTCGGTGGCTTGCCAGCGCAGGGCTGCGCTCATGGCCAGGCTGCGGGAATTGCCGTTATCGACCCAGCCATTGCTTTCCTGCTGGTTCAGGGTAAGGCGATAGCTCAGGGTATCGCTCAGCGAGCCGCCGCTGTCGAGGCCCAGTTGCTGGCGGTCATTGGAGCCGTAGCCCAGGCGCAGGCGATTGCGGATTTCGCCCTCGAAAGGCTTTTTCGGTACCACGTTGATAACGGCTCCGGTTGCGCCTTCGCCATAAAGCACCGAAGCCGGGCCACGGATCACGTCGATACGCTCGACCATGAACGGATCGACCGGGAAGGTCTGAGTGCCGGCGCCGGTGTACAGGCGCGAGCCGTCGAACAGGGTCATGACCGAGGAATGCCCGGTGAAGCCGCGAGCGGATAGCGCTGTATTGCCATCACCGGGCGTTGCGATGCTGGTGATGCCCGGCGAGCGGCTGACTGCATCTTGAACGGTCAGGTTATTGCGGCTTTCGAGGGGCTGGCTGTCGAGGCTACTGGTGCTGGCGGGTGTTTCCAGCGCCGTAAGGTTCAGGCGCGAACCGCTGGGTGTCGGGGTTGCCAGATCGGTTACTGGCGTATCGGCGCTGCCAGTGATTGCGACCGAGGGCAGTGCCAGGGTTTGTGAGTCAGCGGCCAATGCATGGGACGAAAGCGCCAGACAGGGAAGCAGGCTCAGGGATTGAAGCAGAAAAGAACGGGACATGCGATTCCAGCCAATCAGGAATGAATGAATCCCGGAGGGAACAACGCATAGGGAATCGCAGGCGCAAAAAGCCCGCGAAGACCGGCCTGCGCCCGCCCACCGCGGGTTTGCCAAACAAGGTTGCAGGCCGGTCTCCGGGCTTGCGAGGGTCATGAAACATTCACCTTCCCATGCCTTGGCACAGTGGTATTTTGAATGCTTCGCTCGCTTACCGTTGCGGGGGCAGCGCCGGACTGATCACAGAGAGTGACGCACCGGCTTCCCGTTTAATCCCATGCACGGCGGCATGGGACACCTGAAACTGGCGCGCATCAAATCATTGAAGCTGGAAAGCGTCAATGGCTGATGTTGGTCGAGCGTTAGGGGTTTCGCGAAGACTTACCACCGATAACTGACCGCCCCCACCACACTACGGGTATCGCCATAGCGGCATGAGTTGGCGCAGTACAGGTATTTCTCGTTGGTGAGGTTCTGTGCCTTGGCGCTGACTTGCCAGTTGTCGTCCAGGTCATAGCTGATTCGTGCATCGAACAAGGCGTAGGCCGGGATCTTGCGATCCGTGACGCTGGGCGTGGTGTGGGTGGTGCCGACATAGCGCACGCCGCTGCCCACTGACAGGCCCTTCAGGCCCGCCGAGGCGAAACGGTAATCCAGCCACAGCGAGGCATTGTGATAAGGCGTGCCTTCGATGCGCGACCCTTCGAGCACTTCATCGTTGTCCTCGATGATATGGGCGTCGGTATAGGCATAGGCGGCGTTCATGGCCAGTTGTGGCGTCAGTTGAGCCTTGGCTTCCACTTCAAAACCGGTGCTGCGTTCCTTGCCGGTCTGCTCGTCGAAGTCCGAGCCTGCAATGGAGGTGATGACGTTGCTCTGGGTCAACTGATAGACCGCCGCGCTGATCATCATCTCGCGACCTGGAGGCTGGTAGCGGATACCGATTTCATATTGCTCGCCTTCGGTGGGCAGGAAGGCATCGCCATTGGCATCGGTGCCGGAAGAGGGCAGGAAGGACTGGCTATAGCTGATATAAGGCGCCAGACCGTTTTCGGCCAGATAGACCAGCCCGATGCGCCCAGTGGCCTTGCTGTCGTCGGTGCTGCTGCGCGAGTCGTTGCGGTAGTTGCGGGTGCTGTTGTCAGCCCAGTCCTGGCGCATGCCGATCATCAGAAGCCAGCGGTCATCGAGTTTCAGCTGTTCCTGCAGGTAAATGCCGAGTTGATGGCTGTGCAGGTCGGAGCCACTGTCGATGTTACGGTTCACGGCAGGCAGGTTGCCATAGACCGGGTTGGCAAGGTCCAGCGCCGGTGCGCTGCCGCTGAAGCGGTGGCTGTCGTAGGTCTTGCGGTAGTAGTCCAGGCCGCCCAGCAGGGTATGTTTCCAGCGCCCGTTTTCCAGATCCAGTTGCAGGCTGGTGTCAGAGGTCCAGCCGGTGGCAATGTCTTCGCGTGAGTTGTAAGTGCGCGACAGGCTCGACAGATTCGCGCCGCTGATCCGGCTGTTGTTCAGGGTGATGTAGTCATAGTCGGTGCGGGACTCGAAGTAGCGGGCCGCGTGACGCAATTGCAGGTTGTCGTTCAGGCGCTGCTCGAACAGATAGCCGAAGGTCTGCAAGGTGCCATCGTAATCGTCGAAATCCGGCTCGCCCGCAAACAGGTCATAGGGCACTTTGTAGCCCGGCGTTGAGCTAAAGGTGGTGATGTCATAGCGCATGGGCGGCGTCAGGCTGGTCTGTGTGCGCTGATGACTGGCGAGCAGGGTCAGGCGGCTGTCGTCGTTGATCTGCCAGGTCAGCGCGGGGGCGATGTAGTGCTTGTCATCGTCGATGGCGTCGTACTGGGTGCCGCTGTCGCGCACCAGGGCAGTCAGCCGATAGCTGAAACGGCCTTCGTCATCGATGCGGCCACTGTGATCGGTGGAGAGTTGCTGTCGATCATGATTGCCGTATTCCAGATTGATTTCATGCAACGGGTCGAGCGTGGGACGCTTGCTGATGGCGTTGATCAGCCCGCCGGGCGCCAGTTGGCCATACAGTACGGAGGATGCGCCCTTGAGCACTTCCACACGTTCCAGCCCGTAAGGTTCCTGACCCCCTTCAAACTGGGTGCTCTGCATTTTCATGCCGTCGCGCATTACGCCGCCTGTGCGTGGGCCGATATCGAAACCGCGCATGCGGTAGTCGTCGGCCACGCGGCTGTAGCCGTTCGGCTGGCTGATCACACTGGTGTTGTAGTTGAGGGCGTCGGCAAGGCTGTCGTGTTTGCGCGACTGCATTTCTTCACGGGTAATCACCGACACCGACTGGGGAATCTCCAGCAGGGAGGTGTCGGTCTTGCTCACGGTTGCACTGCGTTGTGCGACCCAGCTGTGAGCCGGTCCCCAGGCGTCTTGTTCATGGCTGGCCGCACTCACCGTGATATCCGAGAGTTCCATGGCCGAAGTCTCGGGGCGCCGCTCAATGCTCAAGGTGCCGCTGGGGGTGATGCTCAATTGCAGGGGCAAACCTCGCAGCACCTCGCTCACCGCCTGCTCGACGCTGTAGCGACCGCGTAATGGCGCGGCTGTCAGGCCGCGAGTCAGCGTTGCGTTAAACGCAATGTTGCGCCCGCTCTGGCGAGCGATGCTGGTCAGGGTTGCATCCAGAGGGCCGGCTGGCAGATCCAGGTCCATGAGTTGCTGGCGGGCGTTTGCGGGCTGGGCGGGATCATCGGCCACGCTGTCCAGCGTGGTGAACGCCAGGGCAAATGCCAGCGGTGTCAGGGTCAAGCGCAGTGGTCGGTGCATGGCAGCATTTCCCGTTTGGGTAGTCGATGCCAGCTATGTGACGCGAGCGGCCTGGAAATTAAGGGGGTATGAAAAATATTTTCAGCGCAGGCTGATGTGCGTCCACCAGCCGAAGCGTTTCTCGACTTTTACCGGCAGCACTTCCTGCAGCGAACGCAAGGTCTGGCCACTGTCATCCAGGGTGAAGACGCCGGTGACCCGCAGCGCGGCGGCATCCTGATCGATGCGCAATAGACCGGGGTGATAGTCGCGCAGGGCTTCGATGACATCGGCCAGCGGCTGGTCGTGAACTTCGAGCAAGCCCTCTTTCCAGGCATTTTCGCTCGACAGGCGCGTATCCAGAGGCTGAATGCGTCCGTCCTGCAGCCGTGCGCCCTGGCCTGGACCCAGGGTTTGAGTCGCACCGCTGGCAACCGTGAGTTGCACGCGAGATTCCTGCACCCAGACATGCGTACCCTGTTCATGCAGGCTGACGGTGAAGCGTGTGCCCAGTGCCCTGGCTTCGCCGAAGGCTGTGCGAATGACCAAAGGCCGTTGCGGGTCTGAAGCGACCTGAATGCTGAGGGCGCCCTCATGCAGAATGAGGGTGCGCTGTCGGTCGTCGAAGGCCAGGTCGACGCGGCTTCGGGCATTGAGTAGAAGCTGGCTGCCATCCTCCAGAGAGAAGGGGCGCCGCTCGGCCAGTCCGGTGTAGAGATCGCCACGATTCCATGGCAGCAGCCCGTTGCGTTGCAGCCACCAGCCGCCGACACCCATTCCGGCCAGCCCCAATGCTCCGCGCAGCCATTGACGACGGTTTTGCCCGGACGTACTCAACACTTGGCGTGACAAGGGCGGCAGCCCGGCGAAGGTCTGCCCGATACGCTGCTCAAGTTGCGCCCAGGCATCGCGATTGTCCTGGCTGCTCTGCAGCCATTGCTGAAAGTGTTGGCGTTGAGTCGTGCTGATGCTGCCGGAGCGTTGCAGGGCCAGCCATTCAATGGCTTCGGCGACAGAGGGCGATAGCCGCTGGGTGCTCATCGTTGCTCCAGGGCCAGATAGCAAAGGCCCAATGCCTTGACGACGTATTGATGAACCCGTGGCGCGGAAATGCCCAGCGCGCGACCGATTTCGGAGTAGGTCATGCCATCGAGCTGGCTATACAGAAAGGCGCTGCGGCCCATGGGCGACAGGCCATCCAGTATCTGGTCGATCGTGCTCAGGGCTTCCAGCGCCTGTACCTGTTCTTCGGCGGAAGGCTCGTAGCCCTGAGGCTGTTGCGCCAGTACTTCCAGGTAAGCCCGCTCCAGATCTCGGCGCCGCCACGAAGCAAAAATCAGTCGCTTGGCAATGGTCGTCAGCAACGCCCTTGGTTCACGAATGGCGTGAGGCTCGGGCAGGGCGACCACTTGGGCGAAGGTTTCGGCCGCCATGTCTGCTGCATCGTGATGACAACCCAGACGTGCACGTAATCGCTCCTGCAACCAGCCATGATGGTCGCCGAACAACTGTTGCAGAACACGGTTACGCACGCTCAGAGGGCGGGCATCGGGGGAGGTCGGGATCATGTTACGAAGGCTAATGAAAATTATTATCAAATGATGCCGATTCGCCGCATTGATTGCAACAAGCCGCCATGGCCCGGACATGAGCCTGTATTCCATTGAAAAGCCCGACATTGCGTCGGGCCTGGTTCAAGCGTGATGACGGGGTTATTCGTCACCCTTGGCAAAACTCAGCAGCGCGTCGCCTTCCATGCGATACCGCACCCACTCGTCCTGAGGTGCCGCACCCAAAGCCTTGTAGAACTTGATGGCCGGCTCATTCCAGTCCAGCACGCTCCACTCGAAGCGGCCGCACCCATTGGCGACGGCTTCACGGGCGATATGACGCAACAAGGCGCGTCCGGCACCGATGCTGCGGTTTTCCGGCGAGACGTACAGGTCTTCCAGATAAATACCGTTGCGGCCCAGCCAGGTGGAGTAACTGTAGAAATAGACGGCGAAACCGACGGGCTTGTCGTCATACAGGCAGATCAAGGCCTTGGCAGGTGCATTGTCGGCGAACAGCGAGCGATGAATGTCTTCGACAGTGGCGATTACTTCATGACGGGCACGTTCATAGATGGCCAGTTCAGTGATGAAAGCAAGGATCTGGCTGGCGTCGTCGGGGCGGGCAGGGCGAATTTCGAGCGGCACAACGATTCTTCCTTATTGGTATGAGCCGGCATCATAGCTCAGGCATCACGCAACAAGTCATGGGCGTTGAGCAGTTCCCAGGCGATTTCGGGGCGATTTTCCAGGCCACGCCGAATAGCCGCCGGAATCGACTGGCGGGTCTTGCGGCACAGGCCGGTCTTTTCGGGCACAAAGATGCTGATACCGCGCATGGTACGCACCTCATTGAAACCCGGCGCGATCTCCACGCGGATACCCAATTGCTCGTGGATTTTGCCTTGCAAGCGTTCAAGGTCGCTGAGGCTTTCGATACGCTCCAGCCGCTCCAGCAGGCGTTTTTCTTCCTCGCGGGTCAGAAGCAGAATGCGCCGATCGGCATCGGGAGCGTCCAGCCGCTCACGCTCGCAGTTACAAGCGCCGGGCGGGCATGGGTTGCGGATCGGGGGCGAGGTGTTCATGGGCGCAGCATAGCCATTTGCGAGTGCTTCTGACCATAGGTTGCACAGCCTTCTGTCGAGCGTCATTGCTGAACTTCATTCATAACCGTATCAAGTAATGCGGGTCTAGTTGGATACTCGTTCTCCCCCTAACATCGCGGGCAATTTTTGAATGTGGCCAGAGCCAAGATGAGAAAAATCCTGTTGCGAACATTGGCTGTGCTCACGGCTATCGTTGCCGTGCTGGTTGCAGCGGTCTTCTTCTATATGCGTCAGCCGGTTTTCGGCCAGTTGCCGCAGGGAGAGCGGCTTGCCCGTATCCAGGCATCACCGAACTACGTGAACGGTGCTTTTCAGAATCAGGAGGACACGCCTTTCCTGACCAATGGCGCTACCCAGTTGTCGATTCGCATCGACAACTTTTTCGCGGAAAAGGGCAAGCCACGTCCAACTCAGAGCATTCCCACCCAGAAAACAGATCTGCGCTCCCTGAATCCGCAGGATGATCTGGTGATCTGGCTCGGTCATTCCTCGTGGTATGTGCAACTGAACGGCAAGCGCATCCTGATCGACCCGGTATTCAGCGACCATGCTGCTCCGTTGCCCGGATTCGTGACGGCGTTTGACGGCACGACTATCTATTCGGCGCAGGACATGCCATGGATCGATGTGCTCCTGATCACCCACGACCATTACGATCACATCGATTACCCGACGGTTCTTGCCCTCAAGCCGCTGGTCAAACAGGTGGTTACCGGGTTGGGAATCGGAGCACATTTCGAGTCCTGGGGTTATGACGCTGCCAGGATTCACGAGCTGGACTGGTATGAGCGTCATGAAGTCGGCATGGACCTGCGGTTGCATGCCACGCCTGCCAGGCATTACTCCGGACGCACATTGACCCGCAATCAGGCGTTGTGGGCAGGGTTTGTGCTGGAATCACCGCAGCGTCGGCTGTTCTTCAGCGGTGACTCCGGCTATGGACGCCACTTTGCCGAGATTGGCAAGCGCTTCGGGCCGTTCGACTGGGTGTCCCTCGACAGCGGCCAGTACGACCCGCGCTGGGCGAACCTGCACATGAACCCCGAAGAGGCTGCTCAAGCTGCTGTCGATCTGGGCACCCGCGTATTGACTCCCGGGCATGTGGGACGCTTCTCCCTCGCGTCCCATGACTGGAATGATCCTTTCCGGCGCCTGACTGCAGCCAGTGAAGGGCGCGGCTATGCCCTGTGGACACCGATGATCGGTCAGCCCGTTCATGTCGACGGCAGGGCTCAGTCCTTCGAGCCCTGGTGGAACCGCGTCGACTGAATCAACCCTGATACCTGACCGCGTCTACAAAGGCTGTAAACGCCGAAGATGCCTGGCGGCGGTTGGGGTAATACAGGTGAAAGCCCTGAAAATAAGGGCTCCAGTCAGCCAGCACTTCTTTCAACTGACCGCTTGCCAGGTAAGGCTTGGCCATGAAGTCGGGAACATAGGCCAGGCCGAGGCCATCCAGAGCGCCGTTCAACACGTGGATCATGCTGTTGGCGGTCAATTGGCCGCTGACCCGGATAGTGAGTTTTCGCTGACCTTTTTCAAATTCCCATGCATAGCAACTGCCATTTGCCGAGTGGCGAATATTGATGCAGTTATGTTGCGTAAGGTCCTGGGGTTGGGTAGGGGCAACATGCTTTTTAAAGTAGAGCGGTGAGCCCACCACGGCAAGTCGCCAGTCAGGGCCCAGGCGCACGGCAATCATGTCTTTGCTGATGGATTCACCCAGCCGGATACCGGCATCGAAGCGGTCGGTCACGATATTGGTGAAGCCGTAATCGATACCGATCTCCACCTGAACATCCGGATACGCCGCAAGAAAGTCGGCAAGCATGGGCCTTAAAATGCTCTCGGCCGCATCATCGGAGCAGGTTATCCGGATTGTACCGGCAGGCTTGTCACGCAGCTCGGTGACTCTTTCGACCTCCGCGACTATCTGATCAAACAACGGCCCTATGGACTGCATCAGCTTTTCGCCGGCTTCAGTCGGCGCCACGTTGCGAGTGGTGCGAGCCAGCAAACGGATGCCCAGTCTTTCCTCAAGTGCCCTGATGGTATGGCTCAGGGCAGAAGGAGTGACGCCGAGTTTCGCAGCGGCCTTGGTAAAGCTCTGGTCGCGAGCTACGGCAAGGAATAGCTGTAAGTCATTGACTTTGGGTGCGCTCATTGTTGAGCTTTTCTCATGATTGCATGGAAATTACGTCGACTAATCATTCTAATCCACCTGCCTTAAGCTGGGCTCCACATTTTGGGGCGTGCTCGACATGCATCAGCTTTACAGGTAGAGACATATGAACACACTGGAAACCCGTCCAGATCAACAAACGACTTCCGGCCATCCTCCTGCATGGGGAGCCGTATTTTCAATGGCGCTCTGTGTCGTTGTACTGATTGCATCGGAATTCATGCCGGTCAGCCTTCTTACGCCGATTGCCCAGGATCTCGGGATCAGCCAGGGCCAGGCAGGTCAGGCGATCTCTATTTCCGGCTTTTTTGCCGTCCTTACCAGCCTCTTGAATACGCCGCTGACCGGTCGGTTCGATCGCCGCAAAGTACTGCTGGGCTTCAGCCTGCTGCTGGTGATTTCAGGCGCAATTGTTACCTGGGCTCACAACGGCATGCTCTTCATGACCGGGCGTGCTCTGCTGGGTATCGCAATTGGCGGTTTCTGGTCCATGTCGACCGCGACCGTCATGCGACTGGTGCCCAAGGACTCCGTTGCAAAAGGCCTGGCCCTCATCAATGGCGGCAACGCACTGGCGGCCACTGTTGCTGCACCATTGGGCAGTTATCTGGGGCAATTCATCGGGTGGAGGGGCTCGTTTTTCCTCGTGGTGCCATTGGCCGTGCTTGCCTTCATCTGGCAATGGCTGAGCATTCCCGCGATGCGCAGTGAGGCGACGACTCGTTCCAGCAACCCTTTCCGCCTGCTGGGTAATCCCCAGGTTGCGCTCGGGATGCTGGCAATCATGCTGCTGTTCATGGGGCAGTTCGCGGTCTTCACTTACCTGCGCCCGTTTCTGGAAGTCATCACCGGCGTGAGCGTTACGACACTGTCGTTCATGCTTCTATTGCTGGGGGCGAGCGGCGTCGTCGGCACTTACTTGATTGGCACACTGCTGCAAACCCGCATGTATGCCTACCTCATCGCCATTCCACTGACGATGGCTGTTCTCGCTGCACTGCTGGTCGAGATGGGCAGTTCAATGTGGGCAGTGGGAATCCTGCTCGCGGTATGGGGCCTGGTTGCCACGCCGGCGCCTGTGGCATGGGGGCTGTGGCTGAGCAAGACCCTGCCGGACGATGCCGAGGCGGGCGGCGGCCTGATGGTCGCTACCATTCAGATGGCGATCACTGCCGGTGCAGGGTTTGGAGGCACGTTGTTCGACAGCCTGGGCTGGTGGAGTCCGTTTGCTCTGGGCGTGGTGGTCCTGCTCGCGTCTTCAGCGTTCGCGTGGGCGGCGTTGGGGCAGGCGAGTCGGCAGGAAAGTACCGATGGGGACGTCTTGTCGAGCCGGTAAGTGGGGCAGGATAAAGCGGTCAGGGTTCTGACTGCTTTATCTCATTTCTGCGCAAGAATACTCGCAAGCAACCCTGGAAATCGGCTTTCAAGCACGTCCATCCCTGAAGCCAATATTCCATGGGGCCTGCATTCATGGGGCCTGTCGCCGAGCGCGTACGACGCGAAGCCGGTTTGCCCGTGACCTCGGCCTAGGGCTTTGGTACGCCGCAACTGGCGGAAGGTGCGTTGCAGGCTGGGCAACTCGATCTGGTTTCCGTGGGGCGCGAGAATCTGGCTGACCCGCATTGGGCTTACTTTGCGGCGAAAGAGCTGGGTGTGGAGAAGGCCGCGTGGACATTGCCTGCGCCTTATGCGCATTGGTTGGAGCGGTATCGGTAAGGGATTATGGCGTGTGACGCCGTGCCTTAGGGGCTGGCGCCATTTTGGCAGACTCAAGGGGCTGGAGTCGCCGGTCGGGTATGCCTCTTGGGCATCGTGGCTGTCCCAGAAAAATCAAAATTCTATCTACTTGTCTGAGCATCACTGCAATCTCGCGTGCCCATCCGTGCTAGGCCATTTGCCTTTAAAGTGCCATGATGCGAGAGGTTTATTGCAAGGATGCTGTTCAGATGGTTTCACCGGATCAACCCAAAAGCCTGATATTTGACCTGGAAGTCGTCCCCGGCAAACCCAATCAACCTGACCGTATCTTCATGGTCGGTGCGATGCGTCCCGACATGCAAGAAGAACTCGAGCGTAAAATCGACAAGGACCTGCCCGAAGCCCTCAAGGCACTGGATCGCTTAGGGCAGGGCGCTAGTTTTGTACTCGGCCACAACGTTATCAACCATGACTTGCCGATACTTCAAGAGCAAGCCGCGCATCTTGACTTACACCAGTTGCCGGTGATCGACACCCTGCGCCTATCGCCGTTGGCTTTTCCGCAGAACCCTTATCACCGCTTGGTCAAAGACTACAAACTCATTCGTGACAGCCTCAACTCTCCGCTGTCTGATTGCCGCTCGACCCTGACATTGTTCAATGACCAGCGTCGTGCGTTTGAAAATCTGAATAATAAGCACCAGTCAGAACTCCTCTGCTACCAAGCGTTGCTCGCCCCAACGCCGAACAGCGACCTGGAGACGTTCTTCGCCTCGATCACTGGTCAGGAGCCTAGACATCTCACAGAATTGCGCAGTCTGATTCCTGAACTGCTCAGGGAAACCGACCCGGCGTTGACGCGTACTTCCAAAGTTTGCAGTACTCGACTAAGCCAGTTGCTACAAAGCGACCTGATGGAGGAAAGTCTGCGTTGGCCACTGGCCTATGCGTTGGCCTGGCTGCGCGTTTCGGGCGGCAACTCGGTTCTGGCACCCTGGGTGCGTCACCAATTTCCCGCAACCGGTAAATTGATTACCGAGCTGCGTGATGTACCCTGCGGAGAAAGCCACTGCGGCTACTGCAGCACTACTCATGATCCCCGCCACGAGCTCAGGCGCTACTTCGCTCCAATTCAGGATTTCCGGACTGAACCTGACGGCCGCTCTTTACAGCATGATGTGGTACTGGCGGGTATGCAGGGCAAGCACGTGCTCGCGATTCTCGCGACTGGGGGCGGAAAATCCTTGTGCTACCAGTTACTGGCCCTGAACCGCTTTCACCGCAACGGCAGTCTGACAGTCATCATTTCGCCGTTGCAGTCACTGATGAAGGATCAAGTCGACGGCCTTCTTGCTCGCAACGTCCAGTGTGCTGCGACCCTGAATGGCCTGCTGACCATGCCTGAACGGGCCGAAGTGCTGGAGAAGATCCAGTTAGGGGACGTCGGCATTCTGCTGGTCTCGCCCGAACAGTTTCGCAACATAGCTTTTCGTCGTGCGATCTCCCAACGTCAGGTCGGTGCCTGGATCTTCGACGAAGCGCATTGCTTATCCAAGTGGGGCGCAGATTTCCGGCCGGATTACCTTTATGTCTCGCGTTTCATCAAGCAGTTCACAGGTGATGGTCAACTCGCAGCGATCGGTTGCTTTACGGCAACAGCCAAGCCTGACGTGCTTGAGGATATCGAGCAGCACTTTCAAGAACAGTTGGGCATCACTTTCAAGCGTTTCATCGGTACTCATGAGCGAACCAATCTGCACTTTGAAGTCTTGCCTTGTACCCGTTCAGAAAAGCGTCACCATACCCAGGCGTTACTTGAGGAAGAGCTAGGCGGTAGTGAGGGCGGCGCGGTGATATTCGTGTCTAGCCGCAAAGGTGCCGAAGAACTCGCGGATTTTTTGATCGGCCACGGTTGGGCCTGCAAGCATTTTCACGCTGGGCTTGAGCCACACGACAAGAAGGACATTCAGGACGCCTTCAAGGATGGGGAACTGAAGATTATCGTGGCCACCAACGCTTTTGGCATGGGCGTAGACAAATCTGATATTCGCCTGGTGGTACATGCTGATATTCCGGGCTCGCTGGAGAACTACTTGCAGGAAGCTGGCCGGGCTGGGCGCGATCAAGGACAGGCTCGATGCGTTCTCCTGTATGACGCCCAGGATATCGAGAACCAGTTCGGGATGTGCGAAGGGTCGAAACTGACTCTGCGCGATATTCAGCAGATCCTGCGAAAACTGCGCAAGGAGAGCGACCGACGCAAGGGCAGCCGGCTGGTCATCACTGCTGGTGAAGTATTGATGGACGAACACGTCGATACCAGTTTTGAGGCCGGAGAGCGCGATGCTGAAACCAAGGTGGTCACGGCTGTATCCTGGCTAGAGCGTGGGCAGTTTTTAAAGCGGGAAGAGAATCAGACCCAAATCTTTCCGGCAAGCCTGAAGCTGACGAAGGAGGAAGCCGATAAGCGTCTGACCACCGCTAAACTGCCGGACAGGCGGCTGGAAGAGTTCAAGGCCATTCTGAGTTATTTGTATGAAGCGAGTGTTGATGAGCGCATCAATACCGACGCCTTAATGGCGCTCACCAGTCTCACGTCCGAAGAGGTTACTGCGACACTGCGCCAGATGGAGGACTTGGGGATTTTAGTCAACGATTCTAAGCTCACTTTGTACGTCCGGCATGGCGTTGTATTTCCTTCGACCCAACGTCTGCAGACTACCTTGAAGCTCGAATCTGCCTTGTTCGACCTGTTACAGGAGTTGGCTCCGGAGGCCGAGCATGGGGAGTGGCAGGACCTTAACGTGCCCCTGTTGACCTCGACACTCAAAACATCCACCGGCAACAACGATCTGATACCGCTTCATGTCCTGCGACTGCTGCGTAGTCTGGCTCAAGATCACGATATCGAGAGTCAACAGCGTAGTTGTTTCGAGTTGCGTCAAATCACTCAGGATTTTCTCAAGCTTCGTATCCGTGGAGGGTGCAGCTGGAGAGGTATTCAAGGGTTGGGCGAGCGCCGGCGTGCCTTGGCTGCCGTAGTACTTACGTTTTTGATTGGCAAATTGCCGCCAGGCTCACGGAACAAGGACCTGTTGGTCGACACCACGTTCGGCGAACTTATGAGCCTGATTGATCAGGATCTAGAGTTGCGCTCCAGAATACCCGAGCCGCAGCGACGTAAAGCTATTGAGCACGTACTGCTACACCTGCACAAACAGGACGTGCTTACGTTGAACCACGGCATGACAGTCATGCGTCGCGCTATGACGATTGAAGTCGAGCCGGAAAAACGTAACGAAAAATACCTTAAGGATGACTACCAGCGCCTTGATGAGCATTATCGAGAAAAACGTATTCAGGTTCACGTTATGCGTGAGTATGCCGAGGTTGGACTCGGGTCGATGGGAGAGGCCCGTGGCCTCGTTCAACACTATTTCACGCTAGCCAAACAGGAGTTTATTCGCCGCTACTTTGTAGGTCGCGAGGAAGTACTCAAGCTAGCCACGAGTGAGGAGTCCTGGCGTAGCATCGTCGAGAGGCTCAGTGCTGCCCAACGGATTATCGTATCCGACGACGATGACGTTAATCGTCTGATTCTGGCGGGGCCAGGTTCTGGCAAGACTCGTGTGATCGTGCACCGTATCGCTTATCTATTGCGAGTTCGACGTGTACCTGCGCGCTGCATCGTGGCTTTGACCTTTAACCGTCACGCGGCCAATGAGATCAAGCAGCGCCTGCTCAAGTTGGTTGGTCCCGATGCCTTTGGGGTCAACGTGATGACTTATCACCGGATGGCAATGCGTCTGACGGGGACTCGCTTCGAGCGAGGTGAAACAGTCGAGGAAGGGCGCCTTGCTCAAGTGATGGAAGAAGCTGTTGAGCTGCTTGAGGGCAAGCGTCAGGTAGAAGGCGAGGACGATCTACGCGAGCAACTTATGCGAGGCTACCGTTACATCCTTGTCGACGAATACCAAGATATTGACGACCTTCAGTATCGCCTCGTGAGTGCATTGGCCGGACGCAAGGCCGAAGAAGAAGGGCGTTTGTGCATTCTGGCAGTCGGTGACGATGATCAGAATATTTATGCCTGGCGTGATACGAATAATCGCTACATAGAGCGCTTTCGCGAGGAATACTCAGCTACAAAGAACTATCTGGTCGACAACTACCGCTCCAGCGTCTGCATCATCGATGCGGCCAACAGGGTCATTGGTCGCAACCCCGATCGCCTCAAAAAGGATCACCCGATCCAGATCGATACTGTTCGTCGTGCACTGCCGAAAGGCGGCGACTGGGAAAACCTGGACACCGAACGGGCTGGTCGCGTGCTTCGTCTTAGAATAGAGGCTGAGGGCTACGCTCGAGCGAATCTGCAGGCCCAGGCTGCGATGGCGGAGCTGCAGCGTCTGCTCAGTCTGGATAGCGAGGATTGGCAAGGGTGTGCTGTGCTAGCCCGCACCCACCAGTACCTGTTGCCCCTTCAGGCCTGGTGTGAAGTTCACGGTGTTCCATATTGTCTTGCAGCCGATAAGGAAGGTGTTTTGCCTCTGACCGCTCAACGCGGCTTCGGACAGGCTGTTGAAATACTACGAGCAATTACCGAGCCGCTGAGTGCTTCCTAGGCATGGAAATACATAAACAAGAGGCCGCTTGGGCCAGAATGGTATGACATATTACTCATCGCTTTTGATCAGCTCACCGCCGAGTTTGGGCAATGCACACTAAGTGCCGAGATGTTGGTCGATTGGCTCTACGACTATTTCCGAGAGCTGCGTCAGCAACCCAGAAAGGGCCTCTACCTGGGCACTGTCCACTCTGCCAAAGGCTTGGAGTTCCGCCACGTAGTCGTGCTTGATGGCGGCTGGTCCACGAATCCCGAAAAGCTTAGCGATGAGCGTCGACTCTATTACGTAGGCATGACTCGCGCCGAGCAAACTTTGACCTTGTGCGAGTTTCCTGAAGGCAATCCTTTCAGTAACCAACTTACCGAGGCGGTCATGGGGCGCACCTTTAAAGGCGAATTCCTTGCAGAACTGGAAAAGCGCTACCTACAGCTCTCTTTGAAGGATATTGATCTTGATTATGCAGGGCGTCAGAACCCTACGGCGTCAATACATCAGTTATTGGCAGCGCTTGAGCCTGGCGACATGCTTACGTTCAAGGTCCATGAAGGCAGGTATCTGATCCAGAATGCCAACGGACAGGTTGTAGGTCGCACATCAAAGTCGTTCAGCCTGGATATTGAGGTTGAAGAGTGTGAAGTTGCAGCTGTTTTGGTGCGAAATTCGGATAGATGTGAAGAGCCCTATCGAGCGCTTCATCGCTCGCAAGAGTGGGAGCTAGTTGTTCCGAAAATTGCTGGTCGGGTCGTAAAAGCTAATGCAAGGGCATGAAGATAAGCCTTCTACTTCGTGCGATTTGTCCGTCAGCGCTCCTCAGCGTGAGATTGAGGCTTGAAGCTGGTGTAGATATCGCGTTCACCCTTGCGTTAGTGTCTCGCGCGCCTAGATATTACTTGACGGATTAAGGTTTTCACTGGCTAGGGTAGGCTTCGCATAAGATTTCGCAAGTTTTTCACTGAATAGAGGAGGGAGAGTTATTTTGTAAGGAGATACTTCTAGCTCTTCTACAAAGCAACTATCCCTCCTTTATCTTTATTTTTTCATTGGACAGTTACGGGCATCATGACTGCGCCCACTGCAAATACTGCAACGTCTGGCATCAGGGCACGTTTGAGCGTTATGCCCGGGTTTGCTGCATACAGAGCATCGATTAACGTTAGGACAGTTCCGCAGTGTGTGATTACCAGCTCCGCATTGACTACACGACATATCTATACCTCTTGATCAGTTCCTTGGCGGTTTTTTAAAACGGCGTTGGCTGCCATTTTCTCTTCGAGCCTGCCTGTGTCGCGCAGTTTCTGTAACTGTGCGTCCGGCAAGTCTTGATATGTTTCTTTCAGTCCATTTGCTTCACGTACTTTCTTTACTGCCGAAGTACCTGCGTAAAGAACGGAGTTGAACAGCCCCTTGCCGAAAAGCTTGGCTCCAGCCAAAGCAGTGTCTTTGGCACCTATCGCTCCAGATAACTCTTGATAAGCATCCTTGAGATCGAAATAGGGAGATTTAGATTTTTTTTCCTGTTGTGAATCCTCGTCGCTATCCATTGCTAGCTATCCTGCGAGCTACTAAAAGAAGGCGATTTTAACCATTTTGAGATCATGGTGCCACTACCTTGGATTGCAACACAGATCCAATAATCGGTGGATGTTGAAGGCGACACTGGTCGATCTCAAAGGCTATCCGGATCCCCAAAAAACATCTGAATCCTCGACCTCAACCACCGCTCCCCCGGATCATTATCCTGCGCCCCGCGCCAGGCCATATGCAGTTCAAAAGTCTGGGTTTCGATAGGCAGATCCTCTGATCGAACCCCGCCAGCAGCCGTCAGCACCTGTGCGGCGTAGTCCGGGACGGTGGCAATGATGTCGGTGCCGGTCAGGAGGGTGGCCAGGCCATTGAACTGCGGGACGGCCAGGACGACGTGGCGTTTGCGGCCTACTGCTTCCAGATATTCATCGATGAAACCGCTCAGGTCGCCTGCGAATGACACAAGTGCATGGGGGCGGGCGCAGAAGTCATCCAGGGAGAGGGCGCCGGGAATCGAGTCGGCGCGCAGCAGTTGCGGCTTGCTTCTGCGCAATACCTTGCGTTTGGCGTTGGCGGGCAGGTCCTGGGTGTAGCTGACGCCTACGGAGATTTCGCCGGAGGCCAGCAGTGCCGGCATCAGGATGTAGTTGACGCGCCGTACCACCAGCACGATGCCTGGCGCTTCAGAGCGCAGGCGTTTGAGCAGGGTCGGCAGCAGGGCAAACTCCACGTCGTCGGACAGGCCGATGCGGAAGACGTTGGTGCTGGTGGCCGGATCGAACTCCGATGCCCGGCTGACCGCGGTGGAAATCGAGTCCAGCGCCGGGGACAGAAGGGCGAAGATTTCCGTGGCGCGAGCTGTGGGCTCCATGCTGCGGCCGGTGCGCACGAACAGCGGGTCGTCGAACAGGCCGCGCAGGCGCGAGAGGGCCGCGCTGATTGCCGGTTGCCCGAGAAACAGTTTTTCGGCCGCGCGGGTCACGCTTCTTTCATGCATCAGGGTTTCGAAAACGATGAGCAGGTTGAGGTCAACGCGACGCAGGTCGTTGCGATTCATGCGGAGTTTCTCGGGCCATTTGTCGATTTGGTGCTTTGAGAGGCTGCGATAGTACGAGCAAACGCTGATAACGCGCATCGAAAAATTTCGTGGCGCTGTCTTAAATGTCCACACAGGTTGCAATGTTTCGTCGACATGCCAACAATGGCCGCCCATGAATGCATGGGCCTTCAGGGAGTGTCAGGCGTTGTCGCCCGGCCCATGAGGCACAATCGATGACAGGCATGTCGACTATTAATAGCCACTGATAGTGTTGTCGGCAGAGCCCGGATAGAGTTCACGGCATCAAGGTATACAAGGCGAGGTTCTAAATGTCCCGCACGATCCGTTTTCACCAGTTTGGCCCGGCCGAGGTGCTCAAGGTCGAAGAGCATCCCGACGCGCTGCCTGCACCCGGCGAGGTACAAGTGCGTGTCCAGGCAATCGGTGTCAGTTGGTATGACGTTCTCTGGCGGCAAAATCTTGCTTCCACCCAGGCGCGTCTGCCTGCCGGTCTTGGCTATGAGATGGCGGGTGTTGTAAGCGCTTTGGGTGATGGTGTCAGCGATCTGGCCTTGGGTGACAAGGTCGCCAGCTTTCCGGCCGCCGATGCCAACAGGCATCCTGTGTATGGCGAGTCCATCGTATTGCCGCGTTCGGCATTGACCCGTTACCCCGACGTATTGACCCCTGTCGAAGCCAGCGTGCACTACACGCCGATGCTGGTCGCCTACTTTGCCTATGTAGAGCTGGCTCGCATCAAGGCGGGGCAAACCGTGCTGGTTACCGATGCCAGTCATTGCTCGGGGCCGTGCTTCGTGCAAGTTGGCAAGGCGCTGGGCGCTCGTGTCATTGCAGCGACCAAGACTGACGATGCCCGTGATTATCTGTTGGCTCAAGGCGCTGACAAGGTGGTGGTCACCGAGGAGCAGGACTTGCTGATGGCCATCAACAAGTACACCGACAATCGCGGTGTTGATGCGGTGTTCGATGGCTTGGGCGGTCCGCAGATGTCGATGATGGGCGATGTTCTGGCTCCCCGTGGCAGCCTGGTGTTGTATGGCCTGCAAGGTGGCAACCAGACGCCGTTCCCGGCCTGTGCAGCGTTCCAGAAGAATATCCAGTTCTTCGTGCACTGCCTGGGTAACTTCACCGGCAAGCCCGAATTGGGCATTGTTCCTGATACCGAGGCGCTGCAACGGGCCTTGCGCGATATCAACCAGTTGACGGCTGACCGGGTACTGGTGCCGCTACAGACGCGCAACTTCCCGTTTGAGCAAGTGGTCCAGGCTCACCGCTACATGGATGCTTGCCCGATTGGTGGACGTGCTGTGCTGGAAATCACTCAGGCATAGTTTTGTCACCTGCTTGTTAAGTTCTACTTGAAGCCTTCCTTTTCAGGAGGGCTTTTTTATACGTGGAAACTAGGTGGGCTTGTACTGCAGGGCAGGCATCAGAAAGGTGATATTAGTTGTTTGATATTTTTCGGTTTTACGGATGAACGGTTAGGTGGGGTCGTCATTTTTAAAATAGTCATAATGAGTAGTTGTGTTTAATGTGTCTGACGGATGCTGGCTTGAATGAACAGGGTTTCCTACGGTTGAAAATCCATTTTTTGTCGGCTGCTTCGGGGAGGTTGATGTACAAACCCTTTCCAGAGCCTTCGGCCTGACCGGATTGGCTTGCGCTACGGGTAGCGCGTGACGGGAGCAGGATCATTACAGTTTGAGCGTGGTGTTTATTGTGGGTGTCTGTTTAAACGAAGTGTATTTCTTTTGGTGTCGATCTGTACCTTGTAATTGTTTTAGGGATACCGATAATAGTTTGGTAATTCTTACTCAGGGAATGAGTCATGATCGATTATAAAATCGCGTATAAGCCCGATATTAAATGCCGCCCTTACATCATGTGTTGTCTTGATCGCGGGGTGGGTGAAAAAGTATGAGTTCCATTCACGAACAAGCCATGAATTATGTGTACCAGCAAGTATTGCAGCGCTTGCTGGGCTATTTCACGAGAGCTGAGCGCACGGCCCTGCAATTGCTGATTCAGCGACTGATCGTGGCCGCGGGTGGTATCGAGCGAATCTCCAGCTTCAAGGTGCTGGTCGCGTTCGGTGGCGGCAAGGACAGTGCCTATACACTGGCTTTCCTGAGAGCTGCGCAACTGAGCATCGCAGGCAGATCCCCCGGCACTTTCAATCTGCGGGTGGCCAACATGCGCCATGTAGGGCTGACCCAGGCCGTGATGGATAACATTCATCGCACCTACTCGGCGTTGTTTCTGTATGACGACCCGCGGGTGGAAATGCTTGTGGTCGATAACCAATATACCCAGACATTCGAGCCGGACCTGCCGTTTTCCAGTGCGGGGCGCGAGCAGAATCGCTCGGACATGTTGCTGGCCGGCCATCTGACCGGCGGCGATGGCCGCACCACTTTCTGCAATCGTTGCTATCTGGGGCTTGCGGAGTTTTTGGGGCGGGCTTCTAGCTGGGGCAGCGGCGTGGATGCCGTGGTCAATGGCGACTCCCGAAAGGAGCAGAAACACTACGTCACCTGGGCGATGCGTCTTGCCCAGCGAACGGGGCAGGGCAAGGTCAACTGGGGTGGCCAGAATCTCAATGGCATCCTCAGGTCCATCGACACGATCGGCCAGGCTTATTTCCATGAACTCTATGGAGAGGGCGATGAGGCCGCCAGGTCGCCGCGGGCTGTGGTTTCCCCCAATCAGGCGATTGTGCCGGCCTTCATCAGCATCTGTGATCTGGTCAGTTGCAAGGTCGAGGAGCACTGGAACCTGCTGACCGAGTTCCTGGGCTTTCGCTTTGATGACCTGGCGTTCGCGTTCAGCGAATCTGACTGCGCCAATCCATTGTTGATGGCCCACATCCGGGGTCTCAAGGCGCAATACCTGCATGGCCGCCGCTATGCCGACGGTATTGCCGAGTACCTGGCACTGGCCCGGATGCTGATGCGCAGGAAGCAGATGCCGGCACGGCTGATCAAGCTGGCCATGGATGCCTATGACGGGCCTGAGCGTATCGAGTCGCGACGTGAACTGGCCGCCAGCTACGCCCTGGATGGATTTGGCCTGAATGAGTCGCAACTGGTCTGCATGACTTTCTCGCCATTTGTGGATCGTGGGCGGGAGCTGGAAGCATTTCTGCGTTCTTGTCATCCGGGCATGCTGGTGGCTTTGCCGGACCTGCACAAGGTGCTCTCGGGGCTCACGGCACCGGAGCAGGTGGTGCAATGGCTGGTGGATATCAGCGGCCTGAGTCTCAAGGGTTTGCAGAGCCTGTACTGCAAATCGCGGGTCAACTTTGACAATGAACACTCGATCATCGCCAAGGTTCGCGCTGCTGACCCGGACAAGTGCCGGGTCGTGACGGTCGATCCTGAAACCGGCGGCGTCATGGCTGAAGTGCTCTCCGGACGCTGAGCCTTCTTGTCTGGATATGGCTGTTGCCTTGGACTCGGTATCAGCCATGTCGCCATCGCCTGGAAAATCTTTTGGCCCTGCGCCGGATTGTCTCCCCATGAAAAACAAAACGGATTTCGCCTATCAGGCGGTCTACCGCTATCTCGTTCGTCTGATTGACGAAGTGCAAACCGATTCAACGACCAGGATGCCCTCCTTGCGGCAGTTGTCCCGGCGCCTGCGAGTATCGATCTCGACGGTGCAAAGCGCCTATTCGCTGCTGGAGAAAGAAGGGCGGGTGTGCTCCATGCCCAAGTCCGGCTATTACGCCTTGCCAGGCGGGGTCGGCGATGAGTCTCCTGAGCCGGTATTCGAGAATGACAACCTGCTGGAAACGTTTTACCGGCATGTCCGTCGCCCGGGTGGATGGGTATTGGGCAACGACGAGCCCACCTTGCTGCAATCCATGGAAAGCCCGCTGCTGGCCATGGAGCGCGAATTGCTCAGGTATTACCCACGCCCGCTGAATGCCGTATTTCAGCCGTTTGGCGATATTGAACTGCGCACGGCCCTGGCGGCTCGTCATACCCGTGATGCCCAGCACTGCTGGCATCCGGAAAATGTCTATATCGGGCCGGACATGCCCGGCATGCTGACAGCGGTTATCGATGTTCTGAACCTGCGCGGTGGAACCGTACTGGTGGCGTCGCCTTGTACCTGGACGTTGCTACGTCTGCTGCAATCCTTCGACATCCGGGTCATCGAGATACCGCTGGACGAAACCGGCGGCATCAATCTGGCAGCGCTGGACCAGGTGTTGCTGACGGAAAACATTGGCCTGGCGTTTTTACCCTCGCTGTTGAACCCGGTGCAGTGCAGCCTGTTGCCGCTTGCCAACCTCCAGGCCGTCGCCCAATTGCTCAATCGTTATCGGGTCTGGGTGCTGGAAAACGACAGTCACGGCGAGCTGGTCTTTACGCCTGAACCCACCCGCTTGCGTGACCTGATCGATCCCCAGCGCCTGCTGATTCTGGGCAGCTTCGACAAGACCCTTGGGCCGGAAGCGCCTTATGGTTATCTGCTGTGCAAGCACTTCGAGGTCCAGTGGCAGCAGTATTTCCTGTTGCGGGCCTTCGAGTTGCCGCCTATTCGTCAGAAGGCAATCGCCAGGCTCTGTAGCAGCGGGCGGCTGGATGCCCATCTGGTTGAGTTGCGGGGTTTGCTGGTGGAGCGCATGAAGATGATGGTGCAGTTGCTGGATCGACATCTGGGGCAATTGCTGCGCTATGACCTGCCAGAAGGCGGCTGCGGAATATGGGTGCAAAGTGTGCATCCCGTGGACATGCGTCAGGTATTCGAGAGCCTCTTGCAGCAGCGCATAATCATCACCCCCGGCGAGCTGTTCAGTCTCCAGGGCTTGCATCGGCAACACCTGCGCATCGGCTACGCCATCGACTGGACTCAGAATATTCCCCGTCTTCTGACTGCACTGGTCGAAGCCTTGAAGCAGGCGCGGCAGCATTGATGAGATGGACGCACTTCACAAACAAAATTCATGTTGATGGAGCCGCTGATCCATTTGTATTTGCCAGAGCCGGGTAAAGACTGTTATCTGTATACCCATCCAGTATTGGCAATCAACAGTTCCTCTGTGCAGTGACCCTGACGATTCCTTCCAGCCCTGACCTGAAACCGCCACCGACCAGCGCAGAACCTTCGCGCTATGTCGTGGCGGCGCGTGCGTTGTGTGAGTTTACGGCCAAGGCTGGCAGCCTGGACCTGCGCTTCACGCCTTCGCCCACGGCTCAGGAAGGCATTGCTGGCCATCGCACTGTGGCGGCGCGGCGTGGCGCGAGTTATCAGGCCGAGCTGTCGCTGAGTGGCGACTATCGGGAATTGACGGTCCGGGGCAGGGCCGATGGCTACGATGCGGCGCTCAATCAACTGGAGGAAGTGAAGACCTACCGCGGCGAACTCGATGCCATGCCGGCCAATCATCGCCAATTGCACTGGGCCCAGGCGAAGATCTACGGCTGGCTGCTTTGTCAGCATCTGAACCTGAGCGACGTTACCCTGGCGCTGGTGTACTTCAATATCGTCAGCGAGCAGGAAACCGTGATCCGCGAGCCTTTCAGCCGCGAAGCGTTGCGGGCGTTCTTCGAGCAGCAATGCGAGATATTCCTGTACTGGGCGCAGCAGGAACTGGCGCATACCTCATTGCGCAACCAGAACCTGAAAGCGCTGGCATTTCCTTATCCCGGCTTTCGCACCGGGCAACGGATGCTGGCCGAGTCGGTTTACAAGGCTGTCAGCACCGGTTCCTGTCTGATGGCCCAGGCGCCGACCGGGATTGGCAAGACTGTGGGCACGCTGTTTCCCATGCTCAAGGCTGCACCGACTCGAAAGCTCGACAAGGTGTTTTTCCTGACGGCCAAGACACCGGGCCGCAAACTGGCACTGGATGCCCTGCAAGTGATCGGGCGCAGTTCGCCTGAGCTTGCGCTGCGTGTGCTGGAGCTGGTTGCACGGGACAAGGCTTGCGAGCATCCGGACAAGGCCTGCAATGGCGACTCCTGTCCGATGGCCAACGGTTTCTATGACCGCCTGCCTGCTGCACGCAGCTCCGCCTTGAAGGCGCCGTGGCTGGATCAGGCTGGCGTGCGGGAAGTCGCCTTGCAGCATCAGGTCTGTCCGTATTACCTCAGCCAGGAGCTGGCGCGCTGGGCGGATGTGGTGGTCGCGGACTACAACTACTATTTTGATCTGAGTGCCTTGTTGTTCGGCCTTGCCCAGTTCAATCAGTGGCGCGTGGCGGTGCTGGTGGACGAAGCCCATAACATGGTCGAGCGTGCCCGCAGCATGTACAGCGCCAGTCTCGACCAGCAGAGCCTCAATGCGCTTCGGCAGACGGCTCCGCAGCCCCTGCAGAAAACCCTGCAACGGCTCAATCGCCAATGGAATGCGCTGCACAAGGAACAGGCGGGCGCTTATCAGGCTTACGCCGATCTGCCGGGCAAATTCCTCAGCAGCCTGAACCTTTGTGTAGCGGCAATAGGCGACTACTTCAACGAGCATCCCCATGCCGTCGATGGCGCGCTGCAAAGCTTCTATTTCGATGCCATCGGTTTTGTGCGGATTGCCGAGCTGTTCGACGAGCATTTCATCTTCGATATCGCCGTGCGCGATTGGGGCGCAAAACGCCGTTTTTCCCGGCTGACATTGCGCAATGTGGTGCCGGCCCGTTTCATTGCGCCGCGCCTGAGTGCAGCGCTGGGTACTGTGTTGTTTTCTGCCACGCTGAGGCCGCAACGCTACTACGCTGACTTGTTGGGGCTGCCAGAGAAAACAGTCTGCATCGATGTGGAGTCGCCGTTTCATCACGATCAACTGAATGTGCGGATCGTCAGCCATATATCGACCCGCTTCACTCATCGTCAGGCATCACTGGCCCCCATCGTTTCCTTGATGGGGGAGCAGTTTCAGGTGCAACCGGGCAATTATCTGGCGTTCTTCAGCAGCTTCGATTATTTGCAACAAGTGGTTGAGCTGATGCGCCAGACCTGGCCGAAGATCGAGTTATGGCAACAGGAGCGCGGGATGAGTGAAGGCGAGCGACAGGCCTTTCTCGACCGCTTCACCCTGAGCAGCAGAGGCATTGGTTTTGCGGTACTGGGCGGTGCATTTGGCGAGGGTATCGACTTGCCCGGAGCACGGCTGATCGGCGCGTTCATCGCGACCCTTGGCTTGCCGCAACTGAACCCGGTCAACGAACAATTCAAGCAACGAATGGCTGCCTTGTTCGGCTCTGGCTACGATTACACCTATCTTTATCCCGGCGTGCAGAAAGTTGTGCAGGCTGCCGGACGAGTGATCCGCAGCCAGAACGATCGCGGTGTGGTCATGCTGATCGATGACCGTTTTGCCGAGCGTCAGGTGCAACAACTGCTCCCGACCTGGTGGCAGCTCGCTAACTCAGAGACTTAGGGATCGATAGCCAAGCATTCCGGTCAAACTGCCAGTAAACTGCCGCACCATAGCCGTTTTCGCCAAAACCGAATTTCCTGTCCCCATTTACGTGGAGGTTGTATGAGTCTCAGTCCTTTCGCCGGCAAGCTGGCACCTGCGCAGTTACTGGTCGATATCCCGAGACTGGTAACGGCCTATTACGCCGGACAGCCGGACGCTTCGATCACAACCCAGCGCGTGGCTTTTGGTACTTCCGGCCACCGTGGCAGCTCGTTTGAGCTGAGCTTCAACGAGTGGCACGTTCTGGCCATCAGCCAGGCGATCTGCCTGTACCGTCAGGCCAATGGCATCGATGGTCCGCTGTTCCTGGGCGCCGATACCCACGCACTCTCGACGCCTGCCAGCGCAACGGCCCTGGAAGTGCTGGCTGCCAACGGCGTGCAGGTGATGATTTCCGAAGGTGATGAATACACGCCGACTCCGGCGGTATCCCACGCGATCATCTGCTACAACCGTGGCCGTACATCCGGTCTGGCAGACGGGATCGTGATCACGCCGTCCCACAACCCGCCGCAAAGTGGCGGTTTCAAGTACAACCCTCCCAATGGTGGCCCGGCTGACAGCCACATCACCAAATGGATCGAGAACAAGGCCAACGAACTGCTGGCCGAGAAGCTCCAGGGTGTGTTGCGCATCAGCCATGAAAAAGCCCTGCGTGCCGATACCACCCATCGTCATGACTACGTGAACACCTACGTGGCCGACCTGAAAAGCGTCATCGACCTGAACGCCATCCGCGATGCCGGTCTGCGTCTGGGCGTCGATCCGCTGGGCGGGGCAGGGGTTCGCTACTGGTCGGCCATTGGTGAACATTACGGCCTGAACCTGGACGTGGTGAACCAGTTCGTCGATCCGACCTTCCGCTTCATGAGCGTGGACTGGGATGGCCAGATCCGCATGGACCCATCGTCCAGCCATGCGATGCAGAGCCTGATCGGCCTCAAGGACCGCTATCAGGTTGCCTTTGCCTGTGACCCGGATCATGACCGCCACGGCATCGTGACCCCGACCGGCGGACTGATGACGCCCAACAGCTATCTGGCAGTGTCCATCGATTACCTGTTCCAGAACCGTCCGGACTGGCGCGCCGATGCGGCCGTCGGCAAGACCGTGGTCAGCAGCGGCATCATCGATCGCGTTGCGGCGCGTCTGGGACGTCGTCTGTATGAAGTCCCGGTGGGCTTCAAGTTCTTTGCCGAAGGCCTGTTCGAGGGTTCGCTGGGCTTTGGTGGCGAAGAGAGCGCCGGTGCTTCGTTCCTGCGTCGCGACGGTACGGTCTGGACCACCGACAAGGATGGCCTGATCCCGGCCTTGCTGGCTGCTGAAATCACCGCCCGCACAGGGCGCGATCCAAGCGAACGCTACAAGACTATGACCGATGAGCTGGGCGAGCCGTTCTCGACTCGCGTCGATGCCAAGGCCAACCCGCAGCAGAAGGCGCTGCTGGGCAAGCTGTCGCCTGAGCAGGTCACGTCCACGGAACTGGCGGGTGAAAAGATCCAGGGCATTCTCAGCCATGCGCCGGGCAACGATCAGGCTATCGGCGGTCTGAAAGTGATGACCGAGAACGGCTGGTTCGCCGCACGTCCATCCGGGACCGAGGACATCTACAAGATCTATGCAGAAAGTTTCCTGGGTGAGGATCACCTCCAGCGTCTGGTGGCTGAAGCTCAGGTGCTGGTCGATGGAGCCATTGCGCCGAAGTGATAACGCAGGTTTCGGGCTACGCTTGCCGTTGGGCGTGAGTAGCCTGGAGCCAGATCAGTCGCGGTAGAACACCTGAACCAGGTGGTAGCCGAACTTGCTCTTGATGGGGCCGTGCACGGTGCGCAGCGGTTTCTTGAAGATGACCTGGTCGATGGCGCCGACCATCTGGCCGGGCCGCACTTCACCCAGGTCGCCGCCACGCTTGCCGGACGGGCAGGTGGAATGCTTCTTCGCTAGCACGTCGAAGGCCTCACCCTTGGCAATACGCAGCTTGAGCTGTTCGGCTTCTTCGGCGGTCTTCACCAGAATATGGCGGGCTTGGGCTTTCATGTCGCAATATCACCTGTCAGAAAAGGCTGCCATTATGCCTGCCCTGACCTGAATGAATAAATCTGCTCGTCGAAAGCCATCGAGTGTGATGGGCAGACAAACGTTTTCATATTTTATTGTGCGGTGTTGATTATGGATTTTCCGGCGTTGTTGAAGATTCTGGCCAGCCAGGACGGATCGGACCTTTATCTTTCCACCGGAGCGCCGCCTTGCGCCAAGTTCAATGGCGTGCTCAAGCCGCTGGGCACTGAAACCCTCAAGCCCGGTGAGGTGGCGATCGTCGCCCAAGGCCTGATGGATGAGGAACAGAAGCTCGAATTCCAGCGTGAGTTGGAGATGAACTTGGCGGTGTCGCTGGCCGGTATCGGGCGTTTCCGGATCAATATCTTCATGCAACGCAACGAAGTCTCCATCGTTGCGCGCAATATCAAACTGGATATCCCGCGTTTCGAGGACCTGCACCTGCCGCCGATCCTGCTCGATGTGATCATGGAAAAACACGGGCTGGTGCTGTTCGTAGGCGCGACTGGCTCGGGTAAATCTACTTCCCTGGCGGCCCTGATCGATTACCGTAACCGCAATGCCAGTGGCCATATCATCACCATCGAAGACCCGGTGGAGTTCATCCATCGCCACAAGAAGTCCATCGTCAACCAGCGTGAAGTGGGGGTCGATACCCGCAGTTTCCGTGCCGCCCTGAAAAACACCTTGCGTCAGGCACCGGATGTCATCCTGATCGGCGAGATTCGTGACCGGGAAACCATGGAGCATGCGCTGGCCTTTGCCGATACCGGTCACCTGGCCATCTCGACCCTGCATGCCAACAACGCCAACCAGGCCCTGGACCGAATCATCAATTTCTTCCCGGAAGAGCGCCGCGAACAACTGCTGCACGACCTGGGCAATAACCTCAAGGCCTTCGTTTCCCAGCGACTGGTCAAGACCCCGGATGGAAAACGACGGGCTGCTGTTGAGGTGATGATGGGCACGCCAACCATTCGTGATCTGATCCAGCGCAACCAACTGACTGAACTCAAGGGCATCATGGAGAAGTCCGGCAGCCTGGGCATGCAGACCTTCGATACCGCGCTGTTCAACCTGGCGGCAGAAGGGGTCATCAGCGAAGAGGAAGCCCTGAAGAATGCCGACTCGCAAAACAACGTGCGCCTGCGCCTCAAGTTGCATGGCGAGGGCGTCTCGCACCTGACAACGGCACCCTCGGCGCCTGTGGGGACGAATACAGCGCAGATGCCCGATTGGGGCCTCGTGGATGAAAATGAAGGCCCCCAATCCTGAGTATACAAACCCTGTAGGAACCAATTCATTCGCGAATGAATTGGCTCCTACGCCGTCTTATTGTGCCAGCCAGCCGCCATCCACATTCCAGGCGGCCCCGCGCACCTGAACTGCCGCTTCGCTGCACAGAAACAACACCAGCTCGCCCAATTGCTCGGGCGTGACAAAATCCAGCGAAGGCTGTTTTTCGGCCAGCAGGTCACGCCGTGCCTGATCCGGGTCGCCTTTGCGATTGTCGATCTGTTGCTGCACCAGCGGCGTCAGGACCCAGCCGGGGCAGATGGCGTTACAGGTGACATTACTGCGGGCTGTCTCCAGACCCACCACTTTGGTCAGGCCGATCACGCCATGTTTGGCTGCGACATAGGCCGACTTGCCGGTCGAGCCCACCAACCCGTGAACCGAGGCGATATTGATGATGCGTCCCCAGTCCTTGCTGCGCATACCGGGCAGGCACAGGCGCGTGGTGTGGAACACTGATGACAGGTTGATGGCGATGATCGAGTCCCAGCGCTCGACGGCAAAGTCCTCCACAGCGTCCACGTGCTGAATGCCAGCGTTATTGACCAGAATGTCGACACCGCCGAATTCGCGTTCGGCATAGGCGATCATGTCGGCAATCTGGGCCGGGTCGCTGACATCCGCCGGGTGATGGCCAACACGGCCGCCAAACTGTTTAACCTGTGCGATCACCGCCGAAGCTTCTCCGAAACCATTGAGCACCAGGTTTGCACCGGCTTTTGCCAGCACCAGTGCAATGCCCAGACCGATGCCGCTGGTGGAGCCGGTGACCAGTGCGGTTTTTCCTTGCAGATTCATAATCGATTCCTTAAACGATGCCAGTGGCGTAGAACGCTGCGATCACGACGAAAACCGCCAGTGTCTTGATAATAGTGATGCCGAAAATGTCCAGATAAGCTTCACGGTGGGTCAGCCCGGTCACGGCCAGCAGCGTGATGACCGCGCCGTTGTGGGGCAGGGTGTCCATGCCGCCGCTGGCCATGGCGGCCACCCGGTGCAGGACTTCCAGTGGAATATTCGCGGCATTGGCGGCTGCGATGAAACTGTCCGACATGGCTGCCAGAGCGATGCTCATGCCACCCGAAGCCGAGCCTGTTATCCCGGCCAGCAAGGTCACAGTGATGGCTTCATTGACCAGCGGATCCGGGATGCTTTTCAGGGCGTTGGCCAGTACCAGAAACCCTGGCAATGAAGCGATGACAGCACCAAAGCCGTATTCGGATGCAGTATTCATGGCCGCCAGCAATGCGCCATTGACTGCGCTTTTACTGCCCTCGGCCAGTCTGGAACGAATGGCGCTGAAGCCGAATATCAGCACCATCACAATGCCAGTCAGCAGTGCGGCTTCAACCGCCCAGATCGCTGTCAGCCTGGCGACTTCGGTCTGAATCGGCGCCGCCATGCCCGGCAGCGCCAGGGTGTGAGTCTTGCCATACCACTGGGGAATCCACCAGGTGAACAGCAGGTTCATGACTCCCACCAGTATCAGCGGCGACAGTGCGATCCACGGGTTGGGCAGCTTCAGGTCGGCTGCCGTCTCCGGCTCGTTGCGCAGGTCATGACCATAACCCTCGCCGGTACGTGCAGCCTTGTTGCGCTGACGCTGCAGATACAGCATGCCAGCGCTGAATACGAATACGGTGCCGATCAGGCCCAGCCACGGCGCGGCCCAGGCGGTGGTGTTGAAAAAGGTGGTGGGGATAATGTTCTGGATTTGCGGCGTGCCGGGCAGGGCGTCCATGGTGAACGAGAAGGCGCCCAGGGCGATGGTCGCCGGGATCAGTCTTTTGGGGATATCGCTCTGGCGAAACATTTCGGCGGCAAACGGATAGACCGCAAATACCACGACGAACAGCGACACGCCGCCGTAAGTGAGCAGGGCGCAGACCAGCACAATCACCAGCATGGCCTGGCGGGTGCCGAGCACGCCGATGGCGGCTGCCACGATGGAACGGGAGAATCCGGACAGCTCGATCAACTTGCCAAACACCGCACCCAGCAGGAACACAGGAAAGTACAGCTTGATGAAGCCGACCATCTTGTCCATGAACAGCCCGGTAAAAGCAGGTGCCACCGCCGAAGGATCGGTCAGCAATACCGCACCCAGCGCGGCAATGGGGGCAAAGAGGATGACGCTATAGCCACGGTAGGCTGCGAGCATCAGCAGCGCGAGCGCCGCCAAAGCGATGATTACGCTCATGGGTATCTCCTGTTGTTATTGTTTTATGGGTGCGGTCAGGCCGCCGCAGGGCTATAGCGGGATTCGTGCCAGATATTCAACTTATTGAAATTAAAGGAAATTATTTAAATACATGCAGCCGGTAATCTCACAACAGAGACTACCGCCGCCCCGTAGGAGCGAATTCATTCGCGAAAACCGATCTTTCGCGAATGAATTCGCTCCTATGGGGGGATTGTCTCTTAAAGGAGACTTGGTTCTCTTTATTGAGACTCGGCAATCCCCAGCATTGCCATCTTCTTGTAGAGGGTTGAGCGGCCAAGGCCCAGTTGCTGGGCTGCTTGCACTACATTTCCTGCGCACTGCAGCAAAGCGCTTTCAATCAACTGCCGATCACAGCGTTTGCGGGCCTGGCTGAAGGTTTCGTGGACATGAGTCTGACTATCGCGGTGGTTGCTGGCGCTGACCGGCAGCAGGGTGCCGATGGCGCTGTGGATGTCCTGGACCGTGAGTTGCAGGTCGTCGCTGAGCAAGGCCGCACGCTCCAGCACATTGCGCAATTCCCGGATATTGCCGGGCCAGGCATGCTGGGCCAGCAGCTTCAGCGCGTTGCCTTCCAGTTCGTGCTGGCTGTGCAGTTCTTCGAGGATGGTTTCACTCAGGACCGGCAAATCCTCCAGGCGCTCGCGCAAGGGCGGAACCTGAATCGGCAGGACGCTCAGGCGATAGTAAAGGTCGGCGCGAAATTCCCCCCGCTTGATGGCTGCTTCCAGATCGATGGAAGTGGCGGCTATCACGCGCACATCGCTCTGGAACACTTCGTTGGAACCTACGGGTTCGTATTCCTTTTCCTGCAACACCCGCAGCAATTTGCTTTGCAGCGCCAGCGGCATGTCGCCTATCTCATCGAGAAACAGCGTGCCGCCCTGGGCGATTTTCAATTTGCCCGAACGCCCTTTGCGCACGGCACCGGTAAACGCGCCGGGGGCTGTGCCGAAGAATTCGGCTTCCAGAAGGGCTTCCGGGATCGCGGCGCTGTTGATGCTGACGAAAGGCTTGTCGGCGCGGGGCGAGGCGTTATGGATGGCATGGGCAAGCAGTTCCTTGCCGGTGCCGGTTTCACCCAGCAGCAAGACCGGGGAATCGGTGCTGGCACTGCGTCGGGCACGGCGTTTGACTTCCAGGGTTGCCTCACTGATGCCGATGAAGTGCGCAAAGCTGTATTTTGCCTGCCGGGCCTTGAGCAGCGAGCGCGTGCTGGCCAGTTCCTGTTGCATGCTCAGGTAACGCTTGAGCAGGGGGGACAGGGTCTGCAACTGGTCGAACAGGGCAAAACCGATGGCACCAATCACCGAGCCGGCGTTGTCATGGATCGGCAGGCGCATGACCACCAGCGGGTCTTTGGCGGTATCCATCATGTCCAGCAGGATCGGTTGCCCATTGTTGGCCACCTGGCGCAGCAGGCTGCCGGGAATCACGCTTTCGCAAGGTTGCCCGATGGCCAGGCTTGCATCCTGCAGGCCAAAGCGACGGGCGTAGCGTTCATTGATCCAGACGATGCGCGCCTCTTTGTCGACGATCACCGTGCCTTCACTGGACTGTTCGATGATCTCGAACAGGGAGCGGGTCGCAAGGCGCTGGATGTTTTGGTAGTCGCTGAGAGTGTTCTCTTTCATTGGGGTGTTCCGTCATTTGACCCCGGCGTCTGGCCGAACAGAATGCCTGTTTTTATCCTGGGTGCGCTGCCGCCAGCAATTCCCTGGTGTAAGGATGCTGAGGCGAATCGAAGATGGTGTGGCTGGCGCCGTACTCGACCACTTTGCCGTCCTTGATCACGATCAGATCATGGGCCAGCGCCTTGACTACGGCCAGGTCATGACTGATGAAAAGATAGGTCAGACCATGTTTTTCCTGCAGGTCGCGCAGCAGTGCAACGACTTGTTTTTGTACCGTACGATCCAGCGCCGAAGTGGGCTCGTCGAGCAGTATCAAGGCTGGCTTGAGCACCAGGGCCCGGGCAATCGCAATACGCTGGCGCTGGCCGCCGGAAAACTCATGGGGATAGCGATGGCGGCTTTGCGGGTCGATGCCGACTTCTTCCAGCGCCCGGATCACTTCTGCCTCACATTGCTGTGCGTCCAGTTTTCGGTGGACTTCCAGGCCTTCGCTGATGATTTGCGCCACTGACATGCGCGGGCTGAGACTGCCGTAAGGGTCTTGAAACACCACCTGCATCTCTTTACGCCATGGGCGCATCTGCTTCTGACTCAAGCCATCCAGAGCCTGTCCTCGAAAGCGGATACTGCCACGAGACTCCAGCAGGCGCAGGATTGCCTGACCAAGTGTCGATTTGCCCGAACCGGATTCGCCGACTATCCCGAGCGTCTTGCCACGCTCGATGCTCAAGCTGACATCATCGACGGCCTTCAGATACTCCTTGTGCCGACGCAGGATACCGCCCGCCAGGGAAAACCAGACGCGCAGATTCTCGACTTCCAGCACCTTTTCCCGGGTATCCCGTGGCAGCGGCTCGCCCGCAGGCTCAGCATCCAGCAACAGGCGGCTGTAAGGGTGTTGTGGCGATTTGAACAGTGACTGGCAATCGGTCTGCTCGACGATTTCACCGGCGCGCATCACGCAAACCCGCTGGGCGACGCTATGCACCAGATTCAAATCATGGCTTATCAATAGCAGCGACATGTTCAGGCGCTGTTGCAGTTCCTTGAGCAGCAACAGGATCTTGCGCTGTACGGTCACATCCAGTGCGGTGGTCGGCTCATCGGCAATCAGCAGTTCCGGCTCGCAGGCCAGAGCCATTGCGATCATGATCCGCTGGCGTTGGCCGCCGGACAGTTCGTGAGGGTAGGCCTTGAGGCGCTTTTGCGGCTGCTGGATGCCCACCAGCTCCAATAACTCTATGATTCGGGACTCAGCCTCGCGTCCACTGATGCCGCGATGCAGGAGCAGCGTCTCGCCGATCTGCCGGGCGACGGTGTGCAGCGGGTTCAGGGACGTCATGGGCTCCTGAAAAATCATGGCAATCCGATTGCCTCGCAACTCACGCAAGGTCCGGTCGCTGGCACCGATCAGTTCCTGGCCGCGATAGGTGATGCTGCCGGTGCTGGTCGTGCCTTTTTTGGGTAGCAATTGCAGGATCGAGTGGGCCGTGACGGATTTACCCGATCCGGATTCGCCCACCAGTGCCAGGCATTCCCCCGCGCAGATATCGAGGCTCAGGTTGCTGACGACCTTCTGCTCACCGAAGGCGATGTTCAGGTTGCGTATTTCGATCAGCTTTTCTGACATTTCAGGGTCTCGAATCAAATCGGGGGGATCAAGATCGCGGATCAAGATCGGGGATCAAACGCATCACGCAAGGCTTCACCAATGAACACCAGCAGCGTCAGGATCAACGCCAGGGCGAAAAAGGCTGTCAGCCCGAGCCACGGCGCTTGCAGGTTCTGCTTGCCCTGAGCGATCAGTTCGCCCAGCGAAGCACTGCCAGCCGGCATGCCGAAGCCCAGGAAGTCGAGTGCCGTCAGGGTCGAGATGGCTCCGGTCAGGATAAACGGCAGGTAGCTCAGGGTTGCGGTCATGGCGTTGGGCAGGATATGCCGCACAATCACCTTGCGATCACCCAGCCCAAGGGCGCGGGCTGCCTTGACGTATTCCAGGTTACGACCGCGCAGGAATTCGGCGCGCACCACATCCACCAGGGTCAGCCAGGAAAACAGCGCCATGATGCCCAGCAGCCACCAGAAACCGGGCTCGACGAAGCCTGACAGGATGATCAGCAGGTACAGCACCGGCAGACCTGACCAGACTTCCAGCAGACGCTGACCGATCAGGTCCACCCAGCCGCCGTAATAACCTTGCAGTGCCCCGGCCGCGATGCCGATCAGTGCGCTGATGGCGGTCAGGATCAAGGCAAACAGGATCGACACCCGCGCCCCGAAGATGACCCGCGCCAGCACATCCCGAGCCTGATCGTCGGTGCCCAGCCAGTTGGTGGGCGAGGGCGGGCTGGGGGCCGGGAGCGCCAGGTCGTAATTGGGCGTGTCGTCACTGAACGGAATCGCTGGAAACACCATCCAGCCATTTCCCTTGGCGATGAGCGTGTGCACGTATTCGCTGCGGTAATCGGGCTGGAAGGGCAGTTCCCCGCCGAATTCCTGCTCGGTATAGCGCTTGAGAACCGGGAAGTAGAGCGAACCCTGATAGCTCACCACCAACGGTTTGTCATTGGCGATCAGTTCGCCGCCCAGTGTCAGTGCAAACAGCGCACAGAACAGCCACAGCGACCACCAGCCCCGACGGTTGGCGCGAAAGCGTTCCAGGCGGCGTTGAGCCAGCGGAGAAAGCCTGCGCATCAGGCATTCCTCGCGCTGAAGTCGATGCGCGGATCGACCAGGGTGTAGCAGATATCACCTGCCAGCTTTATCAGCAGGCCGAACAGGGTAAAGATGAACAGCGAGCCGAACACCACCGGGTAATCCCTTGAAACGGCGGCTTCGTAACTCATGCGCCCCAGGCCATCGAGGGAGAAAATCACCTCGATCAGCAGCGAACCGGCGAAGAACACAGTGATAAATGCCTGGGGAATACCGGACACCACCAGCAGCATTGCGTTGCGAAACACATGGCCGTACAGCACACGCCGCTCGCTCATGCCCTTGGCTCGGGCTGTCGTGACGTACTGGCGGGTGATTTCATTGAGGAAGGCGTTCTTGGTCAGCAGGGTCAAGGAGGCGAATCCGCCGATGACCAGCGCCGATACCGGCAGCACCAGATGCCAGAAGTAATCGGCGATCTTGGCCCATGTCGAGAGCTGGTCGAAATCATCCGAAACCAGGCCGCGCACCGGGAACCAGTGCAGCGAGGTGCCGCCGCAGAACACCACGATCAGCAACATGGCAAACAGAAAGGCCGGAGTGGCGTAGCCGATGATAATGGCGGTGCTGCTCCAGATATCGAACTGGCTGCCGTGCCTGACCGCCTTGCGAATGCCCAGCGGAATCGAGATCAGGTACGTCAGCAGCGTTGCCCAGAGTCCGAGAGAAATGGAAACCGGCATCTTTTGCAGGATCAGATCGGTCACCGTGGTTCCACGAAAGAAACTGTTACCGAAATCCAGGCGTGCGTAGTTTTTCAGCATCAGCCATAACCGCTCGTGCAGCGGTTTGTCGAAGCCGTACTGACGCTCGATCTCCTTGATCAGCTTGGGATCAAGGCCACGGGAAGCTCTTGATTGACCGGTGTTGACCGACTCTGTCGCGCCTGCGCCAACACTGCTGTTACCGATGCCTTGCAGACGGGCGATGGCTTGCTCCACGGGGCCACCGGGAGCGGCCTGCACGATAAAGAAGTTGACCAGCAGAATGCACAACAGCGTGGGAATGATCAGGAGCAGGCGGCGCAAGATATAACCGAGCATTCACTTCATCTCCGAAACAAGGGCTGAAGCGCCGCGTTTTGCTGCAAATTGCTCGTTATTGAGCGGAGTGGGGCTGACTTCCCACCAGGTTTCGATGGCTTCGCTGTTGCTGGCCTGGATTTTCGGGATACCGAAACGATTCCACCAGACAGTGGAGGAGCCCGGCGGGTAATAGTTGGGAATCCAGTAGTAGTTCCATTGCAACACCCGATCCAGGCTATGGGCGTAGTCGGTCATGGTCGCCTTGTCGCCCGCTTTTACAAGGCCTTCGATCAAGGTGTCCACGGCGGGGTCTTGCAACGCCATGTAATTGCTGGAGCCGGGGTCGTTGGCCACCTTCGATCCAAAGCTGTTATAGAGGTCCGCACCCGGTGAAGTCGACACCGAATAACCGGTCACGATCATGTCGTAATCACGGGCCATGACACGGTTCAGATACTGGGCCGCATCGATCCGCCGCACATCGAAGTGGATACCGATCTGCGCCAGATTGCGCTTGTAAGGCAGCAGCAGACGCTCGAAACCCGGTTGACCATTGAGGAAGGTAAAGCTGAGCGGCTCGCCCTGGGCGTTGACCAGTTGATCGCCCTTGGGTTTCCAGCCAGCTTCCTGCAATAGCGCCAGCGCTTGCAGTTGTTTGTCGCGTATAAACCCCGTGCCATCGGTTTTCGGGTTCTTGAAGACCGTCGTGAAGGCTTCGTCGGGAATCGAACCACGCAAGGGCTCGAGAATCTTCAGTTCGGCAGGTGTCGGCAATTGGCTGGCGGCCAGTTCCGAGTTCGAGAAATAACTGTCCTGGCGGATGTACATATTGCGCATCATCTGCCGGTTGGCCCATTCAAAGTCCCAGAGCAGAGACAGCGCCTGACGCACGCGGCGGTCCTGAAACATCGGGCGATTCAGGTTGAAGACGAAGCCTTGCGTACTCTGGACCGCTCCCTTGGCCAGATGCGCCTTTTGCAACAGGCCCTCGCTGAGCGCCGGGCTGTCGTAGCGAATCGAATAACCGGTTGCCGAGTATTCGCGGTTGTAATCGTAGGCGCCGCCCTTGAGCACCTGCCGCGCTACATCGGTATCGCCAAAGTACTCGATACTGAATCGGTCGAAGTTGTACATACCTTTATTGACCGGCAGATCCTTGCCCCACCAGTTCGGGTTACGCTCGAAGGTGATACTACGCCCCGGATCCACATGGCTGATCCTGTAAGGGCCGCTGCCCAGTGGAACCTCGAAGCCTGCGCCACCGGCAAAGTCACGGGTTTTCCACCAATGCTCGGGAAACACAGGCAACGAGGCCAGATCCAGGGGCAGGGTACGGCTGTCATTATTCTTGAAGTCGAAGCGAATCCGGCTTTCGGATTCCACTTCCAGACCCTTAACCGCTTCAAAGCGGGTGCGGTATTGCAGGCTGCCTTGCGTCATCAGCAACTCATAGGTGTATTTCACGTCACTGGCCGTGATCGGCGTGCCGTCGGCAAAGCTTGCGCGTGGGTCAAGATAGAAGCGCAGGGACATACCGTCTTCCAGGCGCTCCATTTTCTGTGCGATGAGCCCGTATACCGTGTAGGGCTCGTCCAGGGATTTGACGGCCAGGGGTGAATACAGCATGCCGCTGATCTGTGTGACCCCTATGCCTTTATCGATATAGGGAATCAGATGGTCGAACTGGCCGATGTCCGTTGCCGAGCGGCGCATGCTGCCGCCTTTGGGCGCCTCGGGATTCACGTAGTCGAAATGCTGGAAGCCGGCAGGATAGCGCGGCGGCTCGCCATAGACGGTCAAGGCATGCTGCGGCGCCGCCAGCACCTGTTGAAAGCCCGTGATCAGCACCAGCAGTGCAGTTAGCAGTGGTAAGAAAACAGAACGCATTACTTGAATCCTGACTGAGGTTCGCAAATGAACATCAGGGTTGAAGGCATGCGCCAAGGTACCGGATCGCAAGGGGCTTTGTAACCGTAATTGTCAATAAAGACGGGAGCTTGTGAAGGGGGCACAAATGAAAACGGCCCATCCGAAGATGAGCCGTTCCATGTGCCTCAGCGAATCAGGATCAGTCCTGACGGCTGGTCACTTCCAGCAGGTGATAACCGAACTGGGTTTTCACTGGGCCTTGCACGGTATTGACTGGCGCGCTGAATACGACGGTATCGAATTCCTTGACCATCTGGCCTGGACCGAACGACCCAAGGTCGCCGCCCTGACGGCTCGACGGGCAGCTGGAGTTGGCCTTGGCGATTTCAGCGAAATCAGCGCCGCCTTCGATCTGAGCCTTGAGTTCGTTGCATTTCTCTTCGCTCGAAACAAGGATGTGGCGGGCAGTGGCTTTAGCCATGGGAAAGTATCTCCTGTGAAAAAAAAAGAAAGAGCCTACCGGAATCAAGGCTGCATTTCCTGATAAAAGTTCATCGAGAAGCGATTACCTGTAGCGCAACCGGTCCACCGCCTGGCGCAGCAACTGCTCGCTGCCTTCCCAGCCCAGGCAGCCATCGGTCACCGAAACCCCATACTGAAGCGTTTCACTCAAGGGCTGGCAGCCATCGAACAGGTGACTTTCCAGCATCATGCCGATCAACGATTTGTCGCCCTGCAAGCGTTGTTCAAGCACGTCATTGAACACCTGTGGCTGCCGTAGCGGGTCTTTACCGCTGTTGGCGTGGCTGCAATCGACCATGATCCTTGACGCAATCCGGTTCTTTTCAAGGCTGGCGCGCACCTGGGCAACGCTCTGGCTGTCGTAGTTGGGGCCGCGATGGCCGCCGCGCAGGACGATATGAGTGTCCGGGTTGCCCTGAGTCTCGATGATCGCCGGATGACCGTGACGATCCATCCCGAAATGGCGATGGGGGTGAGCTGCCGAACGCATCGCGTCACTGGCCACTGCTACGCCGCCATCGGTGCCGTTCTTGAAACCTACCGCCATGGGCAGGCCGCTGGCCATTTCCCGGTGGATCTGGGATTCGGTGGTGCGTGCGCCAATGGCCACCCAACTGAGCAGATCATCGAAGTAGCCTGCTGCCATGGGTTGCAGGATCTCTGTGGCAACCGGCAGGCCCATGAGCAGCATTTCGCGCATCAACTGGCGTGACAGGGTGAGGCCGGCGGCCATGTCGTCACTGCCATCGAGCTGCGGATCGTAGGCAAGGCCTTTCCAGCCTACGGTGGTGCGAGGCTTTTCGACGTAGGCGCGCATCACCAGCAGCATCTGATCGCTGACTTCGGCGGACAGGCTGGCCAGGCGTTCGGCGTATTCAAGGGCTGATTGCGGGTCGTGAAGAGAGCAGGGACCTACGATCACCAGGAGGCGGGAATCTTCCCCGGTCAGTATCGAGCGCACGGCACGGCGGTGGGCTGCGACCTGTTCGTTCAGGGCGGCGGTCAGTGGCAGACGGCTTTTCAGCTCGAGAGTACTGGGCAGGCGCGTTGGAGCGGGCGTGTTGTCGAGCAGAGTGACATTGCTGGACAGGTCGGACGGTTTTACGGCAACGGACGAGTTCATGATCTGGTTTCCTGGGCTGGCGGGCATGTTCCCGCGCAAGACCCTATTGGGGTGTTCGACAATTGGCCTGACTGGCTGTGCGTGTGAGGTTGCCACCTGGCAGTGACCGATCGGAGGCGGCTGGTTGTCCCGAACGGAGGTTGCTAAATCGCCAGGCGAAGTCGATGTCGTTGCGGTAATAGAAAGTGGTGTTCATGTCGTATTCCTCATGTGGATTCAATCGGGCTTTCGAGAGCCCCAAAAAACAAAACCCCCGGTCGGGTAGCCGACCGGGGGTAGAGAATTCTCTGGTTGGCGTCCCCTGAATCTGGGCGCCTTTTGGGTATCAGGCGCGCCAGTGGCTAAACCAATACCCGTAATAAACGTTGACCGGCAGGCAGACACCAACCGAGGCAGCCCGCGCAGCCGCGCCTGCTACCGAGCGTTCAACGCTGGCAGGATGCAAAGGCTGTGATGAGGCGGATGGCAACATGATGTGTCTCCATAGGTTGAGCGCGAGCTTACCGTAGGCGAATGGCCTGATTCAATTGGAAAATTCAATCGACTTAATTGGCGTCCGTGTGCGGGCCTTCATGAACGCTGGCCATTAAAAGAGATCAAGGTTTAAACGGCAGGTTTTTCTATGGACAGGTTCTGTCAGAAAAGTCGACACCGACAGTCGGATTGTTTGTTTATTAATTGCAGATGTTGGACCGGGAGATATTCTCAGCTTTCAGTCTCTTGTGCTGGGTCACTGCTGTGCGAAGGGATGACGCCTATCTTCATACCCAGTAAAACCGCCACTTTATGGGCTTCTCCGCGACGGCCTTTCTTGCGGCCAGCCAATACTTGGTAAGTAGTTGCCGGGTCAATGTCGTTTTCCCGAGCAAATTCTTGAACCGATTTTCCCTGTTGTTCGAGCCAAGCCTTGGCTTGTGCAGCAGTACGTATTCCGGGCATAGTTCAAAACCGTTCAAATAAGTTTAATTCTGTCTGGATTCTACCATTCGTAAGGATGGGGTCAACAAGGTTATGCATTCAAATGAGTGGAATCGGTTATCGATTGAGAAAAGAAAGGGAGCGTCTTGGGCTCTCTCAACGCGCCTTTGGTGAAATCGGTGGCGTGGAGGCTAATGCTCAGGGGAAATACGAGAGTGGCGATCGTGCGCCAAAGGCTGACTATCTAGCCGCGGTAGCGGCCAAGGGTGTCGATGTCCTTTACGTGTTGACCGGGATGCCTACGCCTGTTCCCATCGATAATCTCAGTAGCGCCGAAGAAAAAGTATTGGGAAGTTACAGAACCTTACTCAAGGAGGATCAGGATGCAATAAGCCGATTGACCATCACTCTGGCCGAACTGTCGGCGTCCTACACCATTCACAACAAGTCGTTGCCTGATGATCATTGATGGCAGATCTGCCAATCAAGCGCTTTTGCGAAAAAACACTGGCGTCTTAAGAGGTTAGTGATAGTTTGTTGGCAACGCTTTCCACGTATCCGTGTGATGCGGATCTTGTCCTGTGCTGCCGTTTCTGCACGATTTCCCCCACTTTCTGGTCTGCAGGGATTAGTGCGGTAATCGGCTTTGTACTGAAACGGCAACAGGCGCTAGGTCTGACTCATGGTTTTTGTTATGGTGGCTGGCATTCGTTATGACTGTTGCGTGAGGTGTCTGCTTGATTAGGGTGCTAGTTGTCGATGACCATGATCTTGTCCGCACAGGCATCACCCGCATGCTTGCCGACATAGATGGCTTGCAGGTTGTCGGTCAGGCTGACTCTGGCGAGGAGTCCCTGAAGAAAGCCCGGGAACTCAAGCCTGACGTCGTGCTGATGGATGTCAAGATGCCTGGCATCGGAGGTCTTGAAGCGACTCGCAAGTTGCTGCGCAGCCATCCCGAGATCAAGGTCGTTGCCGTTACGGTGTGCGAGGAAGACCCTTTCCCGACGCGCCTGCTTCAGGCTGGCGCAGCTGGCTACATGACCAAAGGGGCAGGGCTTGCGGAAATGGTGCAGGCCATTCGCCTTGTATTTGCCGGTCAGCGCTACATAAGCCCGCAGATTGCTCAGCAACTGGCATTGAAGTCTTTTCAGCCACAGGTCAACAATTCTCCGTTCGATCTGCTTTCCGAGCGCGAAATCCAGATTGCCCTGATGATTGTCGGCTGCCAGAAGGTTCAGACCATTTCCGACAAGCTATGCTTGTCACCCAAGACCGTTAATACCTACCGTTACCGGATTTTCGAGAAGCTTTCGATCAGCAGCGATGTCGAGCTTGCATTACTGGCTGTACGTCACGGCATGGTTGATGCCAGCGCCTGAACATGACCCAATCGTTTGATCCAAGTGCGTTTCTTGCAACATGCAGTGGCCGTCCTGGCGTCTATCGCATGTTCGATACTCATGCCCAGCTTCTTTATGTCGGCAAGGCCAAGAACCTCAAGAAACGCCTGGCCAGCTATTTTCGCAAGACCGGCCTTGCACCCAAGACCAGCGCGCTGGTTGCCCGCATCGCCCAGATTGAAACCACCATCACGGCCAACGAAACCGAAGCGCTGTTGCTGGAGCAGACCCTCATCAAGGAGTGGCGGCCTCCTTACAACATCCTGTTACGCGACGATAAGTCTTATCCCTATGTCTTTCTGTCCGACGGTGCGTTTCCGCGCCTGAGCATTCATCGCGGTGCCAAGAAGGCCAAGGGGCGATACTTCGGGCCTTATCCAAGCCCAGGTGCGATTCGTGAAAGCCTGAGCCTGCTGCAAAAGACGTTTCTGGTTCGCCAGTGCGAAGACAGCTACTTCAAGAACCGTAACCGGCCTTGCCTGCAATACCAGATCAAGCGCTGCAAGGGGCCGTGTGTCGGGCTTGTGGAGCCGCAGGTCTATGCCGAAGACGTGCGTCATTCGGTGATGTTTCTCGAAGGGCGCAGCAATGCCCTGACCGATGAGCTGAACGAGTCCATGGAAAAGGCCGCCATGGCCCTGGATTTCGAGCGGGCTGCCGAACTGCGTGATCAGGTGGCCTTGCTGCGTCGGGTTCAGGATCAGCAAAGCATGGAAGGCGGGACCGGTGATGTGGACGTGGTGGCAGCGTTCGTGAATCCGGGCGGCGCCTGTGTGCATCTGATCAGTGTGCGCGGCGGGCGTGTACTGGGCAGCAAGAACTTCTTCCCGCAGGTTGGTATAGAAGAGGAGGTCGGTGAAGTGATGTCGGCCTTTCTGGCCCAGTACTTTTTGGGTGGCGTCGACCGTGAATTGCCCAGCGAGGTCATCGTCAATGTGGTCCACGAGGACTTCCCGACGCTGATCGATGCCATCGAAGAGTCCCGTGGCCGCGAGATGACCATCAGCCACAGGGTTCGTGGCACCCGTGCGCGCTGGCAGCAACTGGCCGTGACCAATGCGGAACAGGCTCTGAGCGCACGTCTGGCCAATCGTCAGCATGTGGCTTCGCGATTCGAGGCGCTGGCAAAGGTTCTCAAGCTCGACGAGCCGCCTCAACGGCTAGAGTGTTACGACATCAGCCATTCCAGCGGCGAAGCGACCGTGGCGTCCTGTGTGGTCTTTGGTCCTGAAGGGCCGATCAAGTCCGATTATCGGCGCTATAACATCGAGGGTGTCACGGGGGGCGATGATTATGCCGCCATGCATCAGGCCCTGACCCGACGCTTCAGCAAAATCAAGGACGGCGAGGGCAAGTTGCCCGATATCCTGCTGGTGGACGGTGGTAAAGGGCAACTGTCCATGGCCCGGGATGTACTGAACGAACTGGCGGTTCCCGACCTGATCCTGCTCGGCGTGGCCAAGGGCACGACCCGCAAGGCCGGTTTCGAGACCCTGTACCTCAATGATGCCGCCCACGAGTTCACCTTGCCGGGCGATTCTCCCGCTTTACACCTGATCCAGCAGATTCGCGACGAGGCTCACCGCTTCGCCATCACCGGTCACCGTGCCCGACGCGGCAAGACACGCCGCACGTCGACCCTCGAAGGCGTGGCTGGCGTAGGCCCGACCCGACGCCGGGATCTGCTCAAACACTTCGGTGGATTGCAGGAATTGGCCCGTGCGAGCATCGATGAAATAGCAAAAGCACCCGGAATTAGCAAAAAGCTGGCAGAGTCGATTTATGCAAACCTGCACAGCGAGTAGAATGCTCGCTCACCTCGTAGCCAGTTGTGCCGATGAATATCCCTAATCTGATTACCGTTCTGCGTGTTTTACTGATCCCGATCTTCATTCTGCTGTTCTATTTGCCTTATCACTGGAGCTACATGGCGGCCAGTAGCGTGTTCGCCTTTGCCGCTGCGACTGACTGGCTCGATGGTTATCTGGCACGTCGTCTCGAACAAAGCACGCCATTTGGCGCCTTTCTCGATCCGGTGGCAGACAAGCTGATGGTGGCGGTCGCGCTGGTTCTGCTGGTTCAGACCCACGCCAACCTGTGGTTGACCCTGCCGGCTGCCGTGATTATCGGTCGTGAGATCGTGATCTCGGCATTGCGTGAATGGATGGCCGAAATCGGCGCACGGGCCCAGGTGGCCGTGTCCAACATGGGCAAATGGAAAACCGCCGCGCAGATGCTGGCGCTGGTCATCCTGCTGGCCAACCCGCCTGCGGTCACCTTCTGGGTGATCCTCGGCTATGCATTGCTGCTGATTGCAGCAGGGTTGACCTTGTGGTCGATGGTCCAGTATCTGAGAGCCGCCTGGCCTCACCTGAAAACCACCGCCGAAAAGAAATAACTTTTTTGAATCAAGGGCTTGACGAATAAACGCCAGCGTATAGAATGGCGGCCATCACCAAGCGGGAATAGCTCAGTTGGTAGAGCACGACCTTGCCAAGGTCGGGGTCGCGAGTTCGAGTCTCGTTTCCCGCTCCAGATTCACAAAAACGCCACTCAATAGAGTGGCGTTTTTGTTTGTGTGTTTTCTGTCAGGCTGTGCCTGCCCGCTTTCATCTTCCCCTGCTTTTCCCGTCTGAGAGGTTCAGTGTGGTTTTGCCTGGATGATCGAAAAGGGTGTAGCGGTTTCACTGATGTCTTCAACCGTGAAGCCGGCGTGCTCGATCAGTCTGCAGAACTCCTCTGCGGTACGTTCCTTTCCGTTACCAAAGAGCAGCATCTCAATGTCACAGAGTTGCGTGAAGGGTGATTTTTTAGCCGGATCAATGATCTGCTCCACAATAAAAAGCTGCCCATCCACCGATAACGCATTTCGACTGTTCTCCAGTATTGTCAGAGCCTCTTGATCCCCCCAATCATGCATGATGAATTTCATTACATGGGTGTCAGCCGAGGTAGAGAATCTGTCGAAAAATGAACCCTCAATCAATTTGCAGCGACCCTGGGAGATAAAGTCCTGGAGATATGGAGTGTGTCGAGCCTGTTCGAGAGCTTCGGGCAGGTCGAGCAGGCGGCCTTCCAGATGATGGTGTTGTGACAGGATTTCAGCAAGAAATATACCTCTCCCGCCTCCAATATCAATGACGGATTTCGCGTCTGAAAGATTCATGTGTTGAACTATCTTTGGTCCCCAGAGTAACGATAGGCTGTCCATGGCGCTATCAAACAAGGCCCTGTCATCAGGAGTACCCTGCAAATAGTCGAACAGTGGCATTCCCATGATGTGGTCAAATGCCGGTTTTTCCAGATTCAGTCTTTGGAGTAAATGCTCCCAGGTTTTTACGTGCCAGCCTTGGGCGCAGAACAGTGCAAGTGGACGAAGCGAGTTGCTTCTGTTGGAGCAAAGCAAACTGCCCATCTCCGTCAGTTCAATATGGTTTTTGGCGCATCCGCTGATAAGTCCAAATGCCTCGATTGCGCCCAGTAAGCGATGCAGTTCCTTTTCCCTGACCCCTAGTCCATACGCCAGGCCTTCTGTGCTGTGAGTGCCTTCTTGTATTTTATCGATCAATCCGAATTGGGTTGTGGCATATATGACTTGAGACGCCCAGGCTCCGGTAATCAAATTCAATAATTGCATTTCGGATGAATGCGGGCAGGGCATCTCGGCCGCTGACAGTGCGTTTTTTCGTGAGTGATTTTTCATGTGAAAGCTCTGTTAAGAGAGGGTATGTATGCCCATTACTGATAAATGGCTGTCATTTTCATGAAACCCGTTGAAAATCTCCCGCTTTCAGGAACGAAACACAGAATGCTATCGCCATTGCTCAGCTTTTCGCTGTTGAGAAGCTCTGCAAGCATGAAATAGATGGAAGCTGCTCCGATATTTCCGACGCGCTCCAGATTTGTATACCAGCGCTCATCGGGTATTTCGAAGTTTATGGATTTCAAGGAGTCGTAAATCCGCTGGCGAAAGAATTTGGAGGAGTAGTGTGGTAGAAACCAGTCGATCTCTTCCGGTGTCAGTGCTCTTTTCTCAAGAATATCCTGAAGCCCTTTGGCAATGGTAATGTTCACAACATGTTCATTGAGAAGTTTGACGTCCTGTTTTATAGCGAATACGGAGTGTTCGCCCAGCTCCTTGTACGAGTTGAACTCTCGCCATCCTGTCAGTGTTCCGTCTTTATTTTTTATCGCTCCTGCATACATGCAGACCGGTAGTAAATTGGCATAGGACAGTATCTCGATCCAGTCAATCCGCAGAGAAATACCGCTTGGATTCGGTTTGTCGTTCAAGAGCACCGCGCCTGCCCCATCCGATAACATCCAGCGGAGAAAGTCTTTCTCGAACGCGATTTCAGGCTGTGCTTCCAGTTCATGAATAGCTGATTCGGATTCTTCCGTGAAATGTTTTCCCTGCATGAATGTGGACGCCAGTTCAGAACCCGTTGCAATGGCCTGGTGCCTCAAGCCTGAGAGAATCGACACGTATCCGTATTTGATTGCAGACAGTCCAGAGAGACAGACTCCGCTGAATGAAGCCAGCTCGCAGGGTGGACAGGCAAGCTCTCCATGCACCATCGAGGCGTGACTTGGGAAAATCTGATCCGGACTGCTGGTGCCGCAACAGAGTAATTCCAGGGTTGATAACACTGGGTTTTCAATCCTGAGGTTGCGAACCGCCTCGGCAGTGAGCTGTGCGTTGTTATGGGTAAGTCGATGAGTTGCCGGGTCAATTGCGTAATGACGGTTTCGGATTCCGTTACTTTTCAGGATTTTCTGCCGCACGCGTGAAGTTTTGCCTGCTACGGTACCAAGAATATTTTCCATGTCATCGTTCGAGACAGGTGCGCCAGGCAAAAAAGTAGCGGCGCGGTTGATATAGACTGATGAGCTCATGATTAATCCTTCATGCGAAAGCCACTAGACCCGGAAGGCTCCTCAAAATAACGGCATTGCCTTTCGAATGCGTGCCGACGCATTGGTTTTATAAGTGTTCTCAGACCCATCATCGCGGGAATAACAGTGGCCACCATGCAGATCATGAAAACGCCATACGCGATGGCAGCAAGTTTTCTGTGAGGATGTCCCTGAGGGCCTATCGCGAGAAATAATTTCCCCCAGAGTAGAAAGCTGCGACGAGCAAATTTTTCGCTGTCGATGAGCCGTGGATCAACACGGACGGCTTTCAGGCCTTTCAACAACGGCGAGCTTTGCTCCATGCGGCCATTTACAAGTTCAGGAAGAAGAGCCTTGCCAAATCGTTGAGCAGATTGAACATCTTCGTCCGTCAGGCCCGCGCGTGGAAATATTCCCCAAAAGGCTTCCCTGTTTCCGGTGAACATCCAGCGCGGTGTTGTTACAAGCGTTTTGAGGGCGCTTCCCCTGTCGGTGAGAACAACATTGTCCAGAAGCCGTGCATTGGCTTGAAGCAATAGCTTTTTTACTTGTTCCTGTGCCTGTATCCACATATTTCTGCACGTAATAAGTGTGATCACTGCTGTGTCACGAAGAATGACTTGTCCTTCTGCAGATTTCAAAAAAGCTGTAACAGGAGGGCTAGGTGACAGAAACCAGACGGTGTATGCAAGAATGACAAGGTCATATCGTGTGTTTATATCAGCCTTGAAGGGGTGCATGCGTGGTGGATATAAATATGTTGCTTCTGGAAACTGGTCGAAGAACTCGATAAATGACCAGGGAAATGGATAAGGCCTGAGCGGGGCAAGCTCCTCGAACTCTACGATCACGCGATCATCTTCAATCAGAGCGCGGACAAATGAATCCGCTGCACGTTTCAATTGCCCTGTTTGTGAAAAATAGACCACCAGTATACGTTTCATGACTATTGACCTGCAGCGTCTGGAGTTTTATTTCCTGAAAATCCGGGAAGTAACTGAAAGAGTGCTGCGGATGTCGAGGGTTGTATATTCTGATATAAAAATCGAATTGAGCTTATCGAGAAGACGTTGGGTAAGTTTAAGAGGTGCCGGATAGTCGTCAAGTTTTTCGACCTTCGACTTTGTTCTTTGATAACTGCCTCAGTGATGTGAGCGGTTATTTCCTCTTTTTCCAGTGGTGCGCTTCCGGGCCACGCTTGGTCTTTATGCCATGATCGAGTCATCCCGCTACCACGATCCTTGACGGTGTGGGGTTCTTTTCAAAATCCTCGACCGTGTTAACGAGGCCTTAATCGGCCTCCCTCAAAGTGCAGTCACTTGAAGCAGACGCCCTTGGCGCTGCAAGCCTGCCACCCATGAGAGAGATACCCGATGACTACCCGCAAATTTATCCTGACCTCGTTTCTTGCCCTGTGCTGCACGACTGCCTTTGCCCAGGATGGCGCTGACATGATTCAAAAGCGTCAGGAGGCTTTTGCGCTGGAGCGTCAGCAGGCGCGTGAGAGCCTGGCGAAAGCTCAGGAGAAGGCTGAAAAGAGTCAGGCAGCCGCAAGTGCTTCCAGGGGGAATGCAAAGCCTCGGGAGATGGACGAAAAACCTGCCAGTTAAATCATAAGCATTTGTTATCTTCAGAACCTGAAATGCCGCTTACGCGCTATTGTGGCAAGTATGAAATCTTGCCCTCCAACAGAGTCGGCCATGCACGTACTGCTGTGTGAAGATGATGAACTCATTGCCAGTGGCATCGTCGCCGGCTTGAGCGCCCAGGGTCTTAACGTCGACCGCGTGGCTTCGGCATCCGCCGCTTATGCCCTGCTGGATGTCGCGCAGTTCGATGTGATGATTCTTGATCTGGGCTTGCCTGATGAGGACGGGATCAGTCTGTTGCGGCGTTTGCGGCTTCTGGGTCAGGCGATACCGGTATTGATTCTGACCGCACGGGATGATGTGGATGACCGCGTCAAAGGGCTGCAAGCGGGAGCTGATGATTACCTGCTCAAGCCCTTTGATCTGAGAGAGCTGTATGCTCGCTTGCATACGCTGGTACGCCGAGTTGCAGGCCGGGCGGTCAATCTCATCGAGCATGGGGCCGTCACCCACGATCCCAGCACTCGAGAAACCTGGCTGGCAGGTGAGGCCATCGACCTTTCGCGTCGTGAGCAGGCATTGCTGCTGGCATTGCTCAACAACCGTGGCCGGGTTCTCTCTATCGAACAGTTGAAAGACAGCGTGTATGGCTTCGGTGATGAGGTCGAGAGCAACGCTTTGAACGTCCATATCTTTCATCTGCGTCGCAAATTGGGTCACGGCATTGTCGAGACTGTACGCGGCTCGGGTTATCGGCTCGGTGCGCTGGCGGCACGCTCATGAGTCTGCGCCTGCGTCTGAGCCTGATTCTTGGGGTTGCCTTTGTCGTGGTCTGGACGCTGGCGGCTACCTGGATGTATCAGGACCTGCGAACCCAGATGATGTATTCCCTCGATCAGCGGCTCGTAGCCTCGGCACGTATGGTCTCTGCCTTGGTCGATCAATTGCCCGAACCTTTGTCGGTGAAGGAGGGCGGTGCACACTTCAGCGCCAACCAGCTGGCTATTCCTGACGGCATGGCCTGTGAGGTCAGTTCGCTGCGCGGTGAAATTCTGGCCAGCAGTCATAACACTGCCGGGAATATTATCGCCAGCCCGAACGGTGGTTTTTATGATCAGGAGATCGACGGCGAGCATTGGCGAACCTTTACTCTTGTCCGTGGTGATGTGCGTATCACCACGGCGGATCGTGAGCAGGAGCGCGAGTCCCTCAACCATTCGGTCCTGCTGTCAGCGTCAGTTCCTGTATCGGTAGCGCTGTTGGCGTGCGTTGCCATGCTTTGGCTGGGGATAGGCAAAGGTTTGTCACCGCTCAAGCGCATGCGAGACGAACTGAAAAAGCGCAACATCGACTCCCTTGAGCCTCTAAAGCTTCGCATGCTGCCCAACGAATTGAAGCCGCTGCTGGAAACCCAAAACCACCTGTTGGTGCGTATCAGTCAGGCCGTCGAACGTGAGCGCCGCCTGACCGGGGATGCTGCCCACGAACTGCGCAGCCCGCTCACTGCGATCAAAACCCATTTGCAGGTTGCGCAGATGACTTGCGGTGAAGCCAGAGAACTGGCATTGGTCCGCGCCGAACAAGGGACTGACCGGCTGCATAACACCCTTGAGCAATTGTTGTTGCTGGCCAAGGTGGAAGGCAGCCTGTCATTCGATGACGGCAGCCAGTGCAATGTCGAACAGGCTGTTTCCCTGGCTATTCAGGATACGGGCAGCAATACGGAGCGAATTCACCTGCGTTTCCAGGCAGTGACGCCTTCATCTGTCCTGGACATGCCGTCGGTACTGGCAGTGGCTGCACTTCGCAACCTGCTGGATAACGCCTTGCGGCATAGTCCTGTCGATACGCAGGTTATCGTCAATGTGACAAGCAACAGCGAATTTGCCTTTGTCAGCGTCAGGAATGCCAGCCCAGGCATACCCGAAGATAACCTTCGCCACATGACCGAACGTTTCTGGCGCAGCAGCTCAAGCACGGGTTGCGGACTGGGCCTGGCAATCGTGCAGGCGATCGTTCAGCGTTGCGGTTGCACGATTGACTTCAATAGCACCGGTCAGGATTTTGTGGTGACGTTGGGGCTGCCTTATTCCGAAAGCACTCAACGCATGTAGGAGATTGCGCGGTGTCAGAGGCATCGCGCAATCTCCCGCTGACAGTCAGTTTTTTATGACTACTTTCCCAAATACATTACGGGTGACCAGACGCTCGATCCCCAGTTTCGCATCGTCGAAATCCCAAGTGCTGTCGATGACGGGGTGGATGTCATGTTGGGTGATGAACCGTATAAGGTCATCAAGGTCATTACGGCTGCCAATGGCGATTGGCTGGTAACGTGCCTGACTCATGAACATTGTCATGAACTCGACACCACCCTGCAAGCCGGACAGCGCGCCTACCAGTGTGACCTGGCCGCCCACGGCGATTGATTTTGCGGACTGCTCCAGCGTACCCGCGCCGCCGACTTCCACGATGCGATTTGCTCCGTTGCCGTCAGTCAGTTCCCGAACCTGTTGTGACCATTCAGGTTGGTCTTTGTAATTGATGGTTTCGTCTGCGCCGAGGGCTTTCAGGCGTTCTGCCTTGGTGTCACTTGAGGTCGTCGCGATGACCCGTGCGCCCAGCGCTTTGGCTATCTGAATGGCAAATAGCGAAACGCCTCCGGTGCCTTGGGTCAGCACGGTGTCGCCCGGTTTTACGCCCTTGAGTGCTGTCCAGGCGGTAACACCTGCGCAGGGCAAGGTCGCGGCTTCTTCAAAGCTCAGGCTGTCGGTGATGTGGGTCAGGTACTCTGCGTCTATCGCACGGTAATCGGTCAACCAGCCATCAACATCAATGTTGTAGTGGAGGTGTTTACCGGTATAAGGCCCGTCGATCAGGTCCGGAAAGAATGAATTGGTGACGCGATCTCCGACGCTGAATCGCGTCACGTCAGGCGCAATGGCTACGATCTCGCCAGCTCCGTCCGAGAGAGGGATTCGGCCCGCAGGTGCGGGCAGGAAGTAATGGCCATCCAGGATGATGACATCCCGATAGTTAAGTGAAGAAGCTCGAACCCGGACAAGCACTTCGCCCGGGCCTGGTGTGGGGATAGGTGCTTCGCCGCGCTTCAAGGCATCAACACTGCCGATTTTGTCGAACGTAAAGGCTCGGGATTTATTGGCTTCAGAGCTCATGAGCTTTCCTGATAAAGGGGGTAAGAAAGCTATCTTTGTCTATTGGGGGAGGCTTGAGAAGCCAGCTCCAGGTGATCATACTGTGTAGATGAACTACACAATAAAACGTGGCGACCTGGATGGCGTAGTGGTTTTCCTGGCTGTCGCCGAAGAGCGAGGGTTTCGAGCGGCTGCGCGTCGTCTTGGTATCACTCCGTCTGCAGTCAGTCAGGCGATACGGGCCTTTGAGGACCGTGTGGGCGCCGCCTTGCTGCTACGCACAACCCGAAGCGTCGGCTTGACCGAGGCGGGCGAGCGGTTGCTGCTTCAAGTCCGTCCTGCTGCTCAACAAGTGCTTCAAGGTATAGAGTCCGCTCGCAGCCTGGGTAACTCGGTGACCGGTTTACTGCGTATCAGTGTGCCCAAGGCGAGCGTGCTCATGTTGACCGAGCGCTTTCTCACGGAGTTTCTGCAGGCGCATCCTGGTGTTCAGGTCGAATTCATTGGCGATGACCGAATGGTCGACATTGTCGCCGAAGGCTGTGATGCCGGTGTGCGGCCCAGGAATTTTGTACAGGCAGATATGGTCGCAGTGCCCATTACCGCCGAAGAGCCGCAAGTGGTCGTGGGTTCGCCTGCCTTGTTTGCGCGCTATGGGCGACCCTCATCACCGGATGAAATCGGGAAAATACCCTGCATCGTTTTTCGTCAGGCCAGCACTCTGCTTGATGAGTGGGCTTTCAACGTCGGTGTAGAGAGGCGTGTCATTCCCGTCAGCGGGCCTTTGATACTCGACGATATAGCGGCCTGCATACATGCGGCGGAACACGGTGTCGGCCTGTTCAAATTGCCGCGCTCCCTCGTTGCTCGCAACATTCACGCGGGAACACTTGAAGTCATTCTCGATGCTTACTCCATAGCATTCCCGGGCCTGGCACTGTACTTCCCCAGTCGGCGAACGGTTCTACCGAAGTTGCGGGTTTTTATTGATTACCTGCTTTCCAAATCCATTTAGCCTTCTTTGCCTCAAAATGACGCCCGGGCCTTGTGAACCCGGGCATCAACAAGGATCACTCTCAATGCCTTACGCCGGTTCTGCCACTGCCGAAACCTGCTCAACCTGCTGGGTATAACGATTCTGCGGCACATCAATCCCCAGATGGCCGCGCAGGGTGCTGGTTTCGTATTCGCTGCGGAACAATCCGCGTTCGCGCAGGATCGGCAGTACTTCATCGGTAAATCGAGCGAAGCTGGCCGGTGCGCCGACGTGGATATTGAAGCCGTCCACGGCGCCTTCGTTGAACCAGCGTTCGATTTCGTTGGCAACGGTCAGTGCTGAGCCGGCGAACCCGGTGAAAGGGCGTGCAAAGCGCAGGGCGGTTTCGCGCAGGGTCAGATTTTTTTCCTTTGCGACCCGCTTGATCTTCTCTGCATGGCCGCGATAGCCGTTGCTGCCCAGTTCGCCCAGCTCGGGGAACGGTGCGTCGAGGTCGTACTGGCTGAAGTCGTGGTAGTTGAACGGGCGGCCCAGTTGCACCAGTGCCTTGTTCAGATCTACTTCGCCTTCGCGTTCCAGCAGAATCGCCTGAGCCTGTTCATCGGTGTCGGCAATGATCGGTGTAATGCCGGGGAACAGCAGCACCTGTGCCGGGTCACGGCCTGCGGCTGCGGCACGACGTTTGATATCGGCGTAGTACTCCTGGGCATCCTCGAAATTGTCGACACCGGCAAAGATGCCTTCGGCGATTTCCGCCGCCAGCTTGCGTCCGGACTCGGAAACCCCGGCCTGGAAAATTACCGGCTGACCCTGCGCCGAGCGGGAAATATTCAGGGGTCCGGTGACCGAAAAGAACTCGCCACGGTGGTCCAGGCGGTGCTGCTTGTTCGGGTCGAGGAAGCGTTTGTTGGCCTTGTCCCGAGGGAAAGCGTCGTCTTCATAGGAATCCCACAACCCCTGAACCACCGCCACGTGCTCGCTTGCCCGGCGATAGCGCTCGGTGTGGTCGATATGCTGCTCGCGGCCAAAGTTGCCCGCTGCGCCTTCAAGTCCTGTAGTGACCACGTTCCAGCCGGCACGACCGTGGCTGATCTGATCCAGTGAGGCGAACTGCCGGGCGACGTTGAACGGCTCTGTGTAGGAAGTGGTCAAGGTTGCGACCAGGCCGATCTTGTCGGTGGCACCGGCGAGTGCCGAGAGCAAGGTCAGTGGTTCCAGCCGGTTGAGAAAGTGCGGTGCCGAGTCCGGGGTGATGTAGGGGCTGTCGACGATGAATACGAAGTCTAAATGCGCTGCCTCGGCCGCTCGTGCCTGCTGTTTGTACCAGTCGATATCGATGCTGGCGTTGCCGGGAATATCCGGGTGCAACCACTCCTGCTGGTCGGTTCCTACGCCGGTCAGGATGGCGCCAAAGTGCAGTTGGCGTTTGCTCATGGGGTCAAGTCCTTTCGCTGGAATAGAGGGGGGTCATGGCTGTCATGCCCGGGCCTGTCGAGCGGGTTGGCTGTCGGCGTCCAGTACCGCGTCCACAGCATCGATATTGAGGGATTCGCTCATGACAGGCTCCTGGCGAAGGTCGGCGGGGAAACGGCCTCCGCCAGGAAAGGGGTCGGACTGGAATAGACGATAGGCCTCTGAGAAATGCCTGTGAAAGTCTTTTTCGGTCTAAGCTAATTATGTATTTTTGTTATGTTGATGATTTATAAAATCAGTTTTATATATTTTAAGCCTGTCACAGCAGGAGCGAATTCATTCGCGAAAAGGCTGCGTTCGCGAATAAATTCGCTCTTGCCGAGTCTTGAGAGGTTTCATGAAACTAAAACCGCAGGCCATCGGTCATTAACCTCGCAGAGGTTGGTCATGTCGCAAAACCTCCAGTATTGAAGATGTCCGCCTTGGCCAGTCACTCGGATCGCCGCAACAATTTCTCCCTCGATAGCCTCAATTTTTTCCTCGCGGACGTACGCGACGGGCTTGGGCCTTACCTGGCGATTTACCTGTTGGCTGTTCATCATTGGGAGCCCGCCAGCATTGGTGTGGTGATGACGATTGCCGGGATAGCCGGGCTTATCACGCAGACTCCTGCTGGAGCACTGGTCGATAGTGCTCGTGGCAAGCGGACGATCATTGCGGTTGCGGCATTGCTGGTGACCGGCAGTTGCCTGATGCTGCCTTTCGTGACTTCATTCACGCTGGTCGCCCTGACCCAGGCCATGAGTGCCGTGGCTGCATCGGTTTTTGCCCCGGCCATTGCCGCGATTACTCTGGGCATCACCGGGCCTCGTGCTTTCACCCGCCGTACCGGGCGCAACGAAACCTTCAACCATGCGGGTAATGCCTGCGCGGCCTTGTTGGCTGGCGGTTTCGCCTACCTGTTCGGGCCTGTTGCAGTCTTCTATCTGATGGCCGTCATGGCGCTGGGCAGTGTGATTGCGGTCAGCTTCGTTTCGGCGGATGCCATTGATCATGACCTTGCCCGAGGCCTGGATACAAGCGATGCGCGGCATGTTGAGCCGCCTTCGGGATTTTCCGTGCTGCTCACCAACAGGCCACTGCTGCTGTTCGGCATTTGCTGCGCGCTGTTCCATCTGGCGAATGCCGCGATGCTGCCGCTGGTGAGCCAGAAACTGGCGCAGGTCAATCTGCAGATGGCAACGCCATTGACGTCAGCCTGCATCGTTGCAGCGCAACTGGTCATGGTACCTGCCGCGTTACTGGTGGGCGCCAAAGCCGATTTGTGGGGGCGTAAACCGTTGCTGTTGATCGGTTTCCTGATCCTGCCGTTGCGCGGCGCGCTTTATACCCTGTCCGACGACCCTTACTGGCTGGTCGCCGTTCAATTGCTGGACGGTATCGGTGCGGGCATTTTCGGTGCCCTGTTTCCGGTGATCGTCAAAGACCTCACGTATGGCACCGGGCACTTCAATATCAGCCTTGGCGCGCTCTCGACGGTCTTTGGCCTTGGCGCGGCATTGAGTAACAGCCTGGCGGGCTTTGTGGTTCAGGAGGCTGGTTACAGCGCTGCGTTTCTGACCCTTGCGGCTGTGGCGGCGGTTGCTCTGATCCTGCTGTGGGTGGCGGTGCCTGAGACCCTCAACGCTAGCCAGCAGCTTTCACAAGAGCTGCCGGGCACTATCCGCCAGCCATATACCTCAACGTCATCCGGCTCAGCGCCCGAATCCCCACGGCAAGGCTTGGATCATCCACGGTAAACCCCGGTGAATGGGTCGGCCAGACGGCCTTGCCTTCCAGCGCAGGGGGTGTAACGCCCATGCGCATGAAGATCCCCGGAATCTGCCGTGCATACTCGGCGAAATCGTCGGCGCCGTAGGTGCCGTTGTCGATTTTTACGGGTGTGGTGGAGACTTCTTGCAGCACCGGCAGCAATCGGTCGACCAGTGCGGTGTCGTTGTGGCCTGCGCGGTAGTTGCCTGGCAGGTAGTCGATCTCTGCCGTGGCGCCGGAGGCTTCGGCGATTTTTTCTGCCGTGCGGCGCATGCGCATCAGCACGTCTTCTCGCTGTTCATCGCTGACGGTGCGGATCGAGCCTTCCAGGCGCACTTCGGCAGGGATGATGTTGTGGCGGTCGCCGGCTTCGATCCGGCCTACCGAAATCACCGGAGCAGGCAGCAGGCTCAGGTTCGACTGGCGGCTGGGAATGGTCTGCCAGGCGAGGATGGTCTGGGCCGCGACGGGGACCGGATCAATGCCGGTCCAGGGGAATGCGGCGTGGGTCTGGCGACCCTTGATACGGGCGACGAAGGTATCGGCTGCCGCCGTGGTGCGGTTGCGGCTCAAGGTGAAGGTGCCAGCAGTGCCGGCAGTGACATGCAGGCCGAAGATCACAGCGGGTGCTGGATGGGTCAGGACACCTTGTTCGATCATCAATTGCGCACCGCCTTTTTCGCCCAGCGGCGGACCTTCTTCAGCGGGCTGGAATATCAGTTTGAGGGTGCCTGGCAGTTCACTGCGATGGGCCGCAAGTACTTCGGCCACGCCGAGAGCCATGGCCATGTGCGCGTCATGGCCGCAGGCATGCATCACGCCGACTTCCTTGCCACGGGTGCGAAAGTCACCGCTTTGGTCCTGAACGCGCACGGTCGAGGCATACGGCAGGCCGGTCTGCTCGATCAGCGGCAGGGCATCCATTTCGGCCCGGATTGCCACCACCGGTCCCGGCTTGCCGCCACGCAGTACGCCGACCACGCCGGTATGGGCGATGCCGGTCTGCACCTCAAGGCCCAGCTCACGCAGCCGTTCGGCGATGCGTTTGCTGGTGTTGAATTCGCGATTGCCCAGTTCCGGGTGTTGGTGAATGTCATGGCGAAGTTCGATCACGCCGGGCAGGACGCGGGCGATCTGTGCATCCAGATCAGCCCAGGCAGCCGGTTCAGCGGCCCGGACCTGGCTCGACAGCAAGGTCAACAACAATGAGGCGCCTGCTATCAGGGGCGCACAGGGCTTGCGATTCGGCTGCATGGGAAACCTGCTCTGTCAGTAGGTGAAGGCAATCGGCGGGTAGTTACCGTTGAGCAGGTAGTCACCGATGGCCTTGTACTTGTAGGCCACGGCATCGTGGGTGGTGTGGGTCCGGGCATTGCGCCAGTGGCGGTCGAAGTTGTACCTCGATTGCGTGGTGGCAGCACCGCCCACTTCGTACAGCCGCTCGCAGACATGCAGCGAGGCGCGGGTGGAGGCGATCTTCGCCTCGGCCACGGCAATCGAAGAGCGCGCCAGCAGAGCGTCCAGTTCTTCGCCGGCCAGCAGGCCCTGCAATTGAGCGCGGGCCGCGAGATCGACACTCAGCGCAGCCTTTTCAACCAGCGCTTCAGCACCATGAATCGCCGCCGAAAGGTCGCCGATGGTGTGCAAGATGTAAGGATCGTTACGGGCCTTGTCGACACCGCTTTCGCGAACCGGGCGCGAGCCGTTGCGTGCCCAGTGTACGGCGTCGTCCAGCGCCGCCAGACCAATGCCGATATCGATGGAGCAGTGGATGAGTTGCGCGCTGGCCCCGACGTAGTTGCGCCGCTGATACCACTGGGCCAGAGGAATCACCTGCTCCGGTTGCACGATGACATTTTCCAGCAAGGTGCTGCCGCTGGCGGTGCTGCGCTGGCCCATGCCGTCCCAGTCATCGAGCAGGGTGATGCCAGGCGTGTTGGCGGGCAGGATCACGTAAAGCGCGTTGCCTTCTTCGTCCACCGCCTGGATCTTCAGCAGGTCGGCGAACAGGCAGCCGGTGCTGTAGAACTTGCTGCCATTGAGAATCAGCTGTTCGCCACGGCGCTCAAGGCGGGTATGGATTTCACCGCGAAAGGTGCCGCTGCGCTCGGCGACTGCGCCAGAGGATAATTGCCGGTCGGCAAAGGCGCTGAGGTAGCGGCGCTGTTGTTCCGGGTTGGCGATCAGGCGCAGGTGTTCGACGGTGGCGAAATGCGGAAACAGCGCCTGGGCCACGCACGGGTCGGCCTTGCCCAGGGCGATGAATATCTGCGCCACCTGTAACTGGCTGATATCGCCGCCGCCCAGTTCGGTCGGCACGCGAGCGGCCCCCAGCCCCGACTCGCGGATCAGGTCGAGCTGAGCGTAGGGCAGGGTGCGGTTGGCATCGCGTTCCGCTGCGCCGGGTTGAATGTGGGTGGCCAGTTCATGGGCCAGTGCCAGGTAATCAGTCATGTGCAACTCTCGAAAAGGGTTCAGGGTGCATCGCGCAAGGCCTGGCGTGAAACGCCGAGCAAAAGGATCAGGGTGCCGCAGGCCACCAGGGCTGCGACTATGTAGAGCGCCAGGCTGATACTGCCTGTGTTGGTCTTGATCGAGCCGATCATGATTGGCGTCAGCAGGCTGCTGACTTGTCCGCAGCAGTTGACCAGCGCCAGGCCCGCTGCCTTGGCACCGTCCGACAGGTAATAGGTGGGGATGGTCCAGAAAATCGACGTGGCTACCAGATAGCCGCTGGTCATCACGGTCAGTACTGCAATCGCCGACCATGGGCTGAACAGCATTTGCGGCAGGATCGCCATCGCCAGTGCGGCGGTCAGCCCGCCCAGTGCGAAGTGCCAGCGACGTTCCTGATGCAGGTCCGAATGGCGGCAGGCCCAGAGCATCATGCACACACCGACGACATAGGGCAGTGCCGAGAGCAGTCCCAGATGCCCGAGGTTGCTGACCCCCGAATCGCGGATGATCGACGGCGCCCAGATATTGGTGACGTTGCCGGTGCACATGATGGTCAGGCAGTAGGCCAGGGTGATGAACCAGACCTTGCGGTCTTTCAGTGCCTCGACGAAGCGCTGATGGCCGCTTGGCTGACGTTGCTTGCGTTCATGGGCAAGGGCGTTGGCGATGGCCTGCTTTTCGGTGCTGCTCAACCATTTTGCATTGGCCGGTTTATCGTCCAGCCAGTACCAGGCGAACAGCCCGGCCAGCACCGGTGGAATACCGGTGACGACAAACAGCCATTGCCAGCCGGTAAAGCCGCCAAGGCCGCCGAAGTGGCTCATGATCCAGGTCGACAACGGGCCGCCGATAATTCCGCAAACGGCAATCGCCATGATGAAGCGCGAGGTGATCCGCGCCCGATGGCTGGCCGGAAACCAGTAGGTCAGGTACAGGATCACGCCCGGGAAGAACCCGGCCTCGGCCGCGCCCAGCAGTATCCGCAGCACATAGAATTGCGCGGGCGTCTGGGCGAAGGCGGTGGCGATGGTCACCAGGCCCCAGAGGATCATGATCCGGGTCATGGTTTTCTTCGCGCCGAACCTCTCCAGCAACAGGTTGCTGGGGATCTCGAACAGCAGATAACCGATGGAGAACACCCCGACGATGATGCCGAAGGTGGCGTCGCTGATGTTCAGGTCGGTCTTGAATTGCAGGTGGGCAAAACTGATGTTGACCCGGTCCAGCCAGTTCAGGACAAAACACAGAAACAGGAACGGCATGATTCGCCACGCCAGCTTGCGGTACAGGCGTTGGTCGAAAACCACCTCAGTGTCTTCTGTGGCAGGTTGCGTGCTAGCGGGTAAAGCGCCGGGAGTGCTCATGGGGGTTACCAGCTCACGTCAAGTTTGGCGAAGTAGTAGGCACCTTCCAGTCCGTAGGGCGAGTACCAGCTATAGGTCGGGTTGTCAGTGGGGAAGAAGTAGAAACGCTTGGCCTCTTCGTTGAGCTGTTGTGGCCTGCGATCAAAGATGTTCTCGCCGCCGACGGTCACTTTTATGGCATCGCTCAGCCAGTAACCCAGGCTCAGGTCGGTGATGAGTGCCGGGCGGATTTCCTCGTCGCGGCTGGCGGAAACCTGATTGCGTCCGGTGACTTTCGAGTAGCGCGTACCCTTGAGCGTTACGTCGAAATCGTCCAGTTGCCAGGCGGCGGTCAGGGACGTGACGTTCTTCGGGTAAGCCGTGGTCAGGTTGCCCTGACGATCACGACCCACGGCGCTGACGCCGGTACCGGCCAGTGATTCTGGCTCCTTGATTTTCTCGATGGTTTGCAGGCTCTGGTTGCTCAGCAGGGTCCATTTGGTCTTGCCGTAGCGGCCCAGGTCATAGCGGTAATCGGCCACCAGGTCGATACCACGGGTGCGGGTGTCGGCCAGGTTGCCGAAGTAGGACACGATCTGGTTCGGGTCCAGGCCATTGGCCGCCAGCAGGTTGGAGACTGCAGTGCCTTGCAGGTTGCTGGTCTGCAGGATGCGGTCCTTGATATCGATCTGATACAGATCGACTGTCACATTGAGGTTTTCCGTCGGCGTGGCGACAAAGCCCAGGCTGTAGTTCATCGAACGTTCGGGTTTCAGCTCCTTGGCGCCGAGTGCCTGACCGGCAGCATCATCCACCGTCACATAGCGAGTGACTGCCTGTTCCAGTTGGCCGTTCAGCGGGCTGGTGCGCCAGGCGGTGAGCGACGAGGAGTAATACTGTTGTTGCAGCGACGGCGCACGGAAACCGTTGCTGATTGTGCCGCGTACGGCGAACTGCGGCGTAAAGGCATAGCGCGTCGAGAACTTGCCGCTGCCAGTATCGCCAAAGTCGCTGTAATGCTCGAAACGTCCGGCCAGGCTGACATCCCATTGCTCGGTCAGGCTTTGGCTGAGGTCGATGTAGCCAGCGGTGTTGGTGCGTGAATAGTTGTGTGCATCTTGCGGGGTGAAACCGACCAGCCCCGGTGCGCCAGGGTTCGGGCGTTGTCCGGCCAACGGATGACCGACGGGGAAGATGTAGCCGCCATCGGCGTATGAAGCGTATTCGCCCGCTTCGATGGCGAAGCCGTCGCGGCGGAATTCCAGCCCGGTGGAAACGTTCAGCGGCTTGGCGAACAGCCCTGTATCAAAGCCACGGGTCAGGTCGAGGTTGTTGGTCCATTGGCTGGCGATCAGATGGCCGCCATCCATGTCGCGGGGGCTGTCCGGACCCAGCGACGGGTTCAGCGAGCGTTCGTTGCGGGTGTTGGCATCGTTGCGGCCATAGCTGGTGCTCAGGTCCCAGCGCCAGCCGAGCAGGTTTTCATGGCGTGCGCCGAATACGGTCTGGAAGTCGTCCTCTTCCACCACGAAGCGCGGTGAGAAACCGTCCGGGTATACCGAGACGATGTTCTGCGGCGAGTTGGCGGTACGGTAAGTCCCCCAACTGGTGGAGTTGCGGTGGCTGAGGGTGGAGAACGAGTAGAGGCTGACCTCATCGTTGAGCGGCAACTCGGCGTTGTAGCCGAAGTTATAGGTTTGTGAGCGAGGCTGGCCGAGTTGCTGGCGATAGCGGCTTTCGCTGGTTTCCCGTGGGTCGGCACTGCCGTTCTGCGGGAAATAGATGCGGGTGCGGTCAGGTACTGCACCCGCGACGTTGGAGCTTTCCTGAATGCCGATATCGGCGCTGAGGCTGAAGAAACCGTCATTGGGCAGCTCGAAGCCCTGGTTGATCTGGCCTTGGCCTCGAGCGCCGAAGTTGCCCTTGCCGCCGACCCTTTCCTTGTATTGCCCGTACAGCGCGCTGGCGCTGCCGCCGGAACGGTTGGTTTTGAGGATGATGTTGATCACCCCGGCGATGGCGTCCGAGCCGTATTGCGCAGCGGCACCGTCACGCAGCACTTCGATATGGTCGACTGCGCTGACCGGGATCAGGTCCAGGTCGGCGGGTGACTGGCCGCTGGAGGTAGCAGCGGTCTGCACGAAGATCAGCGAGGTGTTGTGGCGGCGTTTGCCGTTGACCAGCACCAGCACGTGGTTACCGCCCAGGCCGCGCAGGGTCGCGGACTTCACCGACAGCCCGGTGCCGCCGGTAAAACCGGCGGCATTGGTGTAGGACGGCACGCTGGCGGCCAGGGCATCGCGCAGGTTCTGTTTGCCCGAGCGGGCCAGGTCGTCGGCGCTGATCACGTCGATGGGGGCCAGGCTCTTGGCCACGGTGCGGCCCTCATCGCGGGCACCGGTTACGACGACTGTCTGCAGAGCAGTATCAGTGCTGCCGATTGTGCTTTCGGCGGCGAATGCCAACGGGGTGGCGCAAAGGCCGAGGGTCGCTGCGGTCAGCAGGTTGAGCCTGGGCTGGAAAGTGTTGGGGCGAGACATGGTGAGGCTCCGATTCTGGTGCCGCTTTCCATTCCTGGTGGTGTGTGTTCCTGACAGTACTGGCGAGGCGAAAAGTGTTAGTTATTGTGGTTATCGGTAGAGCATGACGTCCTGGCGGGCCTGGTCGACCAGGGCCATGTACTGCTTGAGACGGTCTTTTCTCTGGGCCAGCAGCAGGGTCTTGGTCCATTCCACCGCCTTGGGCGAATGGGCGGCCAGGCGTGATGCCCGTTCCAGCGCACTGGCATGGGCGTCGTCCGCGAGCTGGTTGACCAGCCCCATGGCCAGCGCCTGCGAGGCATCGAACTGGCGAGCACTGAGCATGATGTCCAGCGCCGCGGCTTCGCCGATCAGCCCTGGCAGGGTAATGGCGCTGAACCCCGACAACATGCCGTGCTGCACTTCCGGAAAGCTGAAACGAGTGTCATGTCGGGCAATGCGAAAGTCGCAATGAATCGCCAGGCTGATGCCCAGGCCCAGGGTGTGGCCGTGCAGTGCGGCAATCACCGGCTTGTTCAGGTCGAAGCCGACGCCGGGCAGGGCGCGGGCGAGCAATTCGCTGCTCACGGCTTCGCCAGTGGCTTCGATTTCCTTGAGGTCGGAGCCTGCGCAGAACGCGCGCTCGCCTGCGCCACGCAGAACGATTGCGCGTACGGCCTGATCGTCACCGGCGCGCTGCCAGATTTCGCCCAGTTCGCGTTTGGCCTGGCTGTCCAGGGCGTTCAGACGCTCGGGGCGGTTGAGAGTGACCTGCAGAACGCCTTCCCCAAGGTGTTGATACTCGACTGTCATGACTTCGATTTCGCTGAGTGTGAAAGAAAGACGCATTGCCTCTTGAGGTCCGCGTCAAAGTGAGGAAAACTTAATTGATGTTCATAATGCAAACAACATGTTTGTTATATGAACATATTCTTAATAGGTCACTAATGGTTATAAAAAATGAAAGCGATAGTCCTGAAAGCCTTCGGCGGGCCTGAGCAACTGCAAGTCGAAGAGGTGCCTACGCCACAGATCGGTCCGGGTGAAGTACTGGTCAAGGTTCACGCTGCAGGCGTCTGCCATCACGATTTGCTGCACCGTGCCGGGCATCTTCCCGGTGCGCATACCGGCGTGGTGCTGGGCCATGAAGTGGCCGGCGAGGTTGTCGAGGTCGGCGCGGGCGTCTTGCAACTGGTGGTCGGCTCCAGGGTTGTGGTCTATCAGCGACGTTTCTGTGGCCAGTGCCGAGATTGCCTGCGCGGGCGCCAGGATTTGTGTCGGGCACTGGGCCTGCCATCGGTGGATACCGAAGGTGCCTATGCCCAATACCTGCGTATTCCGGCGATCTCGGCAATCGAATTGCCTGAGGGGCTGGATTACACCCTGGCGGCGCTGGCGTCCTGCCCGATTGCCACCAGCGTGCGGGCATTGCACGGCGAGGCGGCGCTCAAACCGGGTGAAACCGTATTGATCAACGGCGCCAGTGGTGGCTTGGGCGCGCATCAGATCCAGTTGGCCCGGGCGCTGGGCGCGCGAGTGATTGCCGTGACCGGCAGCGCCGCGAAGCGCGATTTCCTTCATGAGCTGGGCGCCCATGAAGTGGTGGTTTCAGATGGCAGCTACAGTGCCGAAGTCTGGAAGCTGACCGGCAAGCGCGGCGTGGATGTGGCGATGGAAAACCTCGGGCACACCCTTGAAGACACCTTGCGCAGCATGACCCTGGGTGGGCGCGTTGTGGTGCTCGGTAATGTCCAGCCGGGGAGTGTGCCGATCCCGCCGGGCTTGTTGATCGGTCGGCGGCTCAAGGTTCAGGGATCGGGCAGTGCCACTGTGGAGGAACTGCGGGTCGCGCTGGCACTGATCCATAGCGGACAGGTGCGGCCCTTGATCGACCGGGTGTTGCCGTTTCAGCACGTGAGCGAGGCCCATGCGCTGCTGGAGTCGCGTCAGGTCAATGGGCGTATTGTTTTGAGTGGGTGGTAGAGATGGATATCAGTACCTTGCTGGGGCAGGCCGCTTGTAAATGGCCTGATCTGCCAGCGTTGAGCGAGCCGGCCAGTGCTCGCAGCCTGAGTTTTCTTGATCTCGACCGCGCTCTTACCGCGTTCGGCCAGGTGCTGGACCGGCTCGACATCGCACCCGGTTCGCGGGTGGCGTTGCTGGCGGATGCCAGTATCGATTACCTGATCGCCGACTATGGCTGCATGGCCAATGGACGTGTACGCGTACCCCTTGATCCGGCACTGTCGCCTGATGAACTGCTAGCACAGTTGCGCGATGCCGGTGCAGCCTTGCTGCTGTTTTCCGATCAGTACGCGGCGGTTGCCGAAGGTCTGGCGCTGGCGGGCATTGCCTGTCGTGCTCTGGGTTCGGTTATCGAAACAGCGCCTGCCGACCTCCTGCCCCGTGCCGGACAACCGGCCCAGGCCCTGGCTTCTTTGAACTATACCGGTGGCACTACCGGCGTGCCCAAGGCGGTCATGCACCGGCATGCCAGCCTCTGCGCCGTGTTGCAGAACATCGTGATGGGCCGTGGTGCGGCGGTGGGCGACGTGCTGCTCAATGTCCGCCCGTTATGGCCGATTGCGGCGGTAGCGGTGCTGGCGCATCTGCTCAGCGGCGGGCAAGTGGTGCTGGGCGGGCGTTTTGACAGCAAGACCTTTCTGGCGCAGTTGAGTGAGCAGCGGGTTGCCTTCAGTTCTCTGGTGCCGACTCAACTGTTGCGCCTGCTGCGTGAGAACGGCAGCGAGCCCGCGCAGTTGCCTGCCTTCAAGAGCCTGGATATCGGCGCAGCCGCCTTGAGTGGTGAAGTGCTGGAAGGCTCCTTCAGAGTGTTCAATGGGCGAATCAGTGTGCTTTACGGCATGACCGAAGCGCCCTGGAGTTGCTACCTCGCCGCCGCGCAAATGGCTGCGTTACGCAATGCCGGAGAAAGCGCCGAAGGCGTGGTAGGGCGGCCATTGTTTTCTGCGGCCATCCGCATCCACCAGCCGGACGCCAATGGCATGGGCGAGATTCTGCTGGGCGGGCCGCAATTGATGAGCGGCTACTGGCAGCAGGAGGCCAAGAGTGCCGAAGCGCTGGATAACGGCTGGCTGCGCAGTGGTGACCTGGGACGGATTCGTGATGATGGGCAACTGGTCGTGCTCGGGCGCTGCAAGGACATCATTCGCAGTGGCGGCAAGTCGGTACAACCTGGCGAAGTCGAGCAGAGCCTGCTGAGCTGTCCGGGCGTCAAGGAGGCCCATGTGTTCGGTCTGGCGGATATCGAGTGGGGTGAGCAGGTGTGTGCGGCAGTGGTGGTTGACCCGGCGAGCCCGCCGTCGTTGCAGCAACTGGCCGAGCATTGTCGCGCCAGCCTGTCGCGGCACAAGGTCCCGCGACAGATCTACTTCATCGACGAATTGCCGCGTTCGCATTACGGCAAGGTGCAGAAAAACCGCCTGCTTGAGGCGCTTGGGCCGCAGTTGCCGGCTTAAAGATTGCCGAGTTGCGCCGCGATGCCCTCGCAGGCGCGACGCACATGGCTGGCCAGTGGCGAGGCGGGATGGGTTTCATCCTCCATCGCCAGGCCTGCCACCACCACGGCGCCCAGCGCCAGGCCTGCCTCAAGGCGAATCGGAAAGGCCACGGACGACAGGCCCGGCTTGAACTCGCCCTGACCGAAGGCGAAATCCTGCTGGCTGCGGATCTTCTCCAGTGCGGGCAACACTCTGGCGTAGCGCTCCTGGCCCAGAATGTTCAGCGCCGCGTCTTCACTGTAGGTGGACAGCACGGCGCGGCCGCTGGGGCTGCCATCGATGGGGTACTGATCGGCCAGATCGACGATGACGTTGAGCGGCGTGGTCGGTGTCCACATCCTCTCGATCAACACCACTTGATCACCCACCGGAACCGACAGCGAGACGATTGCCTGGCGTTCGCCAATCACCCGTTGCAGTTCGATGGCGTAGGGCAGGGCGATCTTGCGCAGGTTCATGCGGTTCAGATAGGCCGCCGAGTAGATCAGGCTCTCAGGTCCGATGCGGTAGGTCGCGCCCTGGGACTCGATCAGGCTCCAGTAGGTCAGGGTTTTGAGCAGGCGATGGATGGTGGAGCGATCAATGCCGGTCAACCGCGCCAGATCCAGCGCACTGGCGCCGTTCTTGAGGCCGGCCAGGGTTCGCAGCAGAACAATCGAACGGTCAATGACCTGAACGCGCCCGCCGCCAGCGTTTTCCTTGCTGCTATTGAGTGCGGGGTGAGTCGAAGAGATATCCATCGTGGCAGTGTTTTCCGAGAGCATTTTGATCGGCAGGCTCGAATGCTGGCCTGACCGGTCGCCAAGGTTAGCCGTGATCGGATGCCGGGTGAAGAGCCAACTGACGTTGTATCGGCTTTATTGCAAAGCGCAACTTGAGCATTTATTTGCATCGCGTTTAGAACAAATATGCATTTGAGTTATGAGCATGGAACCAATAGCGATATCCATTGCGTGGTATCGGTCGTTAAGTGGCGTTCTATGGATGTAATAGCAGTTATTTATCTGCTGCTACAGTTCATGCACTGGTCGTTGGCATGAAACCGCTTGCCTTGGCAGCATCCGGTGCTGTTTTGCCAGCATCTTGCCGTGCTCACGCTTGAGCCTAGAATCGGCCCCATCAGCTCCACACCCTATCGTCAAAATTGAAGAGGATTTCACCATGATGAACGCGATGCAGATGCCAATGAGCGCCAACATGCCGATGGTGCCAATGATGGGCATGCCGATGATGATGGCGACCATGACTTGCAAAATGGTCGAAGACGGCATGATGTGCACCATGAAGCCGGCGGCTGGCATGGACATGGCCATGTTCAAGAACAACGCTGAAATGATGCAGATGATGATGAACTGCGGCATGCCGGTCATGATGCAGTGCGCCAACATGTCGATGATGTGCATGTCCGAAGCGGCCATGGCGATGTCCATGAACATGCCGATGATGGGGATGTCGATGCCAATGGGCATGCCCATGATGAAGTGCATGATGGAGTGCACCATGATGGCTGACGGCATGACCTGCAAGATGATGCCGATGGCTGGCATGAGCATGGACATGATGAACAACTGCTGCATGCTGATGATGAAAATGATGAACGACTGCAGCATGCCGATGATGATGAGCTGCAACGGCATGCCGATGATGTGCTGCACCTGCTGATCTGATACGGGACGCCGCGAACCTCAGTCGCGGCGCTCGGGGTGGGTGACCACCAGATAAGCCACCGCCTCACTGTCTACCGGATTTCGGTAGCGGTGGGGCTGGTCTGCATAGAACATGATCGAATCACCCGTGGATAGCAGGAAGCGCTCTTCGTTCACACTGATCTCCAGCGCACCCTGCGCGACCACCAGATTCTCCTGCACGCCCGGCCCATGCTCGGCGGAATGTTCTTCCCCCAGTGGGCTGATCCGCAACTCATAGAATTCAACATGACGCGATGTGTCGTACGGGTAGAGCGCCCGGCTGATAAAGTCGCCGCTGGCACTGACCAGGCGCTTGCTGTCGCGTGCCGGCATCACGGTCACACCTTCGCATTCGCGGTTTTCCAGAAAGGCTGCAACCGAAACCCTGACAGCCTTGGCGATCTTGAACAGTACCTTGATCGACGGCACGCTGCGCCCGGACTCGATCTGTGCCAGCATCGCCCGGCTCACCCCGCTCAATCTTGCCAGGGCATCCAGCGATAACTGGCGTTTGCTGCGCAGGCGTTGCAGGTTCTGTGCGACGCGAGAGCCGATCAGGTCGTCTTCGTTGGTGGCCGCCTCTTGTCCAAGGTCAAGTGGGGTGTCAATCGATGTTGCCAGGAAACGCTCCGATGTCGTCATGGCGTTACGCTTGACGAGGTGTTTTCGGTGACGCGAGGCCATCGCTTCCCGGTTGCGTCACGATTCCTGCCTGATGAGCGTACATCGCCCACATCAGACGGCCCAACTGCTGTGCGTGCTTGCGTTTGCGAAACAGGCCTAGGTCGATGATCTGTGCGGAGTGGCTCATGAAGGAATCCTTGTTTGCGAAGCTGGGCATGGGTTGAGACTAAGGGTTTTTTTATAGAACGATAAATAATTTGTTTTCATGTATTGATTCGATTCTGGAATATGTAATTCAGGAACTGCCTGCACCGCCTCTGGGTGTCGATGCAGGCTGATCACGTTCTCGGTTACAGGTCGTAGCGCACGCTCAGAGTGATGGTGCGTGGGTCGTTGACCGCGTAGTACGCCGTGCTGCTTGCCGCTGAATAGGCGATGCTTTGCGGGTAGGCGCGGTTGAGCAGGTTCTTCACTGCTAGGGTGGTGGTCCAGTGACCGTCGCCGCTGCTGTAGCTGGTGTTGGCGTTCCAGAAGCTCTGCTGAGGGACTTCGTAGATATCGCCATTCACGGCGTTGGCGTAGGACTTGGTCTGGAACTGCCAGTCGGTGCCAGCCACCAGCGCGCCAGGGACATTGACCGGTACGGTCCAGTTCAGGCCCAGTGATGCGTTCCAGCGCGGGGCGAAGACCATCCAGTTGCCATCGGCATCCACTCCCGCACCTGCGGAGTTCTTGAAGTCGTCGTACTGGGCCTTGAGGTAACCCAGGTTGGCGGTCAGGGTCAGGTCGCGGTTGAGCAGTGCGGTATTTTCCAGCTCGACGCCGTAGCTGTGGGCGCTGCCGACGTTGGTTCGCAGGTTGGCGCTGATGGCCGGGTCCCAGGCATTGGTCTGCAGGTCGCGGTAGTCGTTGTAGAACACCGCGACGTTGCTGCGCAGACGGCCACCGAGGTAATCACCCTTGAAGCCGGTTTCATAGGTGATCACGTTTTCCGGCTCGAAGCCCTGCTGGGCGGCGGCGAGGGTCGGTGCCCGGTTGTCGAAGCCACCGGCCTTGAAGCCCTTGGCCACGTAGCCGTATTGGGTCAGGTTCTCGCTCCAGGCATATTCCAGACCCACTTTCGGGCTTACGGAGGCCCAGCTGTCGCTGGTTTCTGCGCTGAAGTTGAGCCCGGTGATCTCCCGAGCGGTGGTGATCCTGTAGTTCTTGTAATCGAAGTTCTTGTGTTCGCTGGTGTAGCGCAGACCAGCGGTCAGCGACAGGCGCGGGGTCAGCTTGTAGTTACCCTGGCCGTAGAGCGCGTAACTTTCTGTGTCGGTGGTGCTGTACTGGCCGCTGGCATTGACCCGATCAGCCGCTACCGAATAAGTGAGGCTGTCGCGTTCGGCACGGAAGCGCTCTTTGTACAGGTAGACACCCAAGGTGTAGTTGAAGCGTTCGTAGTCGCCATTGAGCTGGAATTCCTGAGTGGCGTAGCGCTGCTTGTAGTGGATCAGGTTGTTTTGTACCGGCGAGGCATTGCCGCTGTTGGCTTCGCCGGAGTTGTCATAGTCCACGGGTTGGTCGAAGGCCGACCAGCCGGTGACTGACTTGAAGTTCAGGTGATCGTCGAAGGTGTAGATGGCTCGCAGCACGGCGCTGCCCTGATCGAGGCGGTTCTTCGGATCGAGGCTGCTGTAGGTCTTGAACTTGTCGAAGCGGCCGGTGGCCGGGTCGAATGGCGTGTAGCTGGTGGTGTCACCACGGTCGAAGGTGCCTGCCAGGGTCAGTTGCGTGTCCCAAGGCGAATCCAGCGGTGCCAGGCGCAGCTTGCCGCGATAGGACTGGATATCGACATTGTTCACATCGGTATCGCGAGTGCGGTTGCGCACCGTGCCGTCGCGACTCAGGCGCAGCGCAGAAAAACTGCCGAACAGGGTGTTGTCCACCAACGGCCCGCTGATCAACAGGCGGCTGCTTTGCGCGTTGTAAGTCCCGGCACCCAGTTCGACGAAGCCACGGGTTTCCTGGGTCGGATCATGGGTGATCACCCGAATCGCACCAGCCGCACTGTTACGGCCATACAGCGTGCCTTGCGGACCGCGCAATACTTCGACGCGCTCGACATCGTTGAAGTCGAGCATCGAGGAAATCGCCCGGGGGATGTACAGATCGTCGGCGTACACCGCGACAGCGGCTTCCTGGATCGGATCGGTTTCGCCAATGCCGCGAATGCCATAGGTCTGTGCGCTGTAGGAGATCGACTGACGGCTGAGTGTCAGGTTCGGCACCCGCCCGGAGAGGTCGCGGATATTGTTGATCTGCTGGTCGCGCAGGGTGTTTTCATCGAAGGCGCTGATTGCCAGTGGGGTTTTCTGCAGGTTTTCCTGACGGTGTTCGGCGGTGACGGTAACGCTGGGCAGACGTTCTTCCGGCAGCGGGTCGCTGGCGGCGAAGGTACTCAGAGGCAATGACAGCAGTAACGGGGAAATGCTGTAGCGCAAGGTAGGTTTGGCCATGGACGGAGTTCCTGACGGTCAACATGCTCGGTTGGTGTGTGCAACCTGCAACCGTCCACGGAAACGCACGAGAGCCGGGGAGGGTGCAGGAATCCTGTGCCTCCGCCGGGTCGGGGTCGGTCAGTCTGTAAATGGGCAGTATTTTTTTATGGGGTGGTCTGGTTTGTCGCGAGCTTCAGTAACCGCGCTGGTGATCCACCAGGTTGTTCAGGGGCAGGCCCTGACGATAGCGCTTGAAGTTCTCGACGAAATCGTTGACGAAGCCTTGAATGCCGTCGGTGGACAGCGCACAGGTATGTGGCGAGATAAATACCCGTGGATCGCTGTACAGCGGGTGGCCTGCCGGCAGTGGCTCGGGTTCGGTTACATCCAGTGTGGCGCGGCCAATCCAGCCGGCTTCGAGTGCTTCGAGCAGGGCCTGCTGATCAAGCAACCCGCCACGGGCAATATTGATCAAATGCAGACCGGGCTTGGAGCTGGCCAGTACTTCACGATTGATCAGGCCGCGGGTCTGCGAGGTCAGGGGAGCAGCCAGCACCAGATGGTCGGATTCGGCAAACAGGTGATGGAGGTTTTCAGCCACTTCGACCTGCGGCAACTCGGTCAGCGGCTGCTCTGGTCGGCCAAGGGCGATCACGCGCATACCCAGCGCCGTGGCCTTGGTCGCCAGGCTGCGGCCGATGCTGCCTAACCCCAGAATACCCAAGGTACGGCCACGTACCGGTTGTAACTGGCTGAAGCTCCAGTCGTCATCCTTGACCCATATGTCCGGCAAGCGTTTGGCTGCGGAAAATACGGCTGCCAGCGCGAACTCGGCGACCTGCTCGGCATTGCTGCCCTTGCCGCTGGTGACCGGTGGCCCCTGGAACAGCCAGTCTGGATAGAAATCGATGCCCGAGGACACCAGTTGCACCCAGCGCAGCGACCAGGGCCAGCCGCGCGGTGGTTCATCCACCCGACGGCCGCGTACGTTGACCGGGCGCAGGATCACCACGTCTGCACGTTCGGCATTGAACTGATCGGGCGTCAGGTCCAGAACCCGGTGCTCAGGCAGTTGCCGACGGATCAATTCGTTGGTCTGGGCATCCAGTTGGCTGGCGATCACGCTAACAGTGGTAGCAGAAGACTGGTTCATCAGGCACTCATCACAGGAAACACGGGAACGCCCGTTTCAGGCGCTGTTATCCCGCCCAGGTTGGGCGATGCTTATGACCGTATTCTTGGTGGTTTGCGCTGTAAAATTCTTTTTTGATATAAGCTAATGGCGATAATTAAAATATTGCGCATATTAGGATATGACTAAAATGCATTTCACTGATTATTAACTTGTCGGTACAGTCATCCTCCAGAACCTGACCACAGGCTACCTCAGCCACGGAGAATGTCCGCGATGCCCCCTTTTGCAAGAATCCTGGCGCTTGGCGCCGCCCTGCTGCTGGCAGGCCCGACCCTCGCCGAACAACGTATCGAACTGCGAATCGGTGATCAGAAGGGCAATATGCGCGCCCAGCTTGAAGCCGCTGATGCTCTGCGTGATCTGCCTTACGACATTCGCTGGGCGGAGTTTCCGGCCGCTGCACCGCTGGCCGAAGCCTTGAATGCCGGGGCCGTTGACGCGGGCATCATCGGTGATGCGCCATTGCTGTTCGCGCTGGCGTCCGGGGCGCAGGTCAAGGCCATTGCCGTGGACAAGTCCGACGCTTACGGCACGGCGGTGCTGGTCGAGCCCAAGTCATCACTGCAAACGGCGGCGGACCTGAAAGGCAAGCGTATTGCCACCGGGCGCGGCTCGATTGGTCACCATATCGCGCTCAAGGCCTTGGCTACTGCCGGTTTGAGCGAGAAGGACGTGGAGTTCCGTTTCCTCGGGCCGGTGGACGCCAAGGTCGCACTGGCCAATGGTTCGGTGGATGCCTGGGCTACATGGGAACCCTACACCGCGCTGGCTGAACTCAGCGGTCAGGGCAGGGTGCTGGTCAATGGTCGCGGGCTGTCCAGCGGCAACAGTTTCCTGGCCGCCACCGACAAGGCACTGGCTGATCCGGCCCGTCGCGAAGCGTTGCAGGATTATCTGGTACGGCTGGCCAATGCGCAGATCTGGGCTTACCAGAACCTCGACAGCTATTCAAAAACCCTGGCGCAGATCATCGGCTTCCCTCAGGAGGCTGCACGCCTGCAATTCGAGCGCCGGAAGCTGCGCTGGCAAGCCGTGGATGCCAAGACCATCACCGAGCAACAGGAAACGGCCGACTTCTACCAGGCCCATGGCCTGATCGCCAAGCCACTGGACGTCAAACCAACCTTCGCTACAGGTTTCGTACTGCCCGCGGCTGATGCTGTGACGCAGAATCCTTGATCTGTTAAACCTCCCGCGTAGGAGCGAATTCATTCGCGAGACGGTATTCCAGACGATACATTTTCTTGGGATGTACCGGCCTCTCGCGAATGAATTCGCTCTTACTGGGGTAGTGGCGCTTGTATTCCCTGCACGATGTAAACGTTGGTTTTGCCTGCCTTGTGGCGGATCGGCCTGATCGCTTCATACGCTGGCGAGCGGTACCACGCTCGGGCCTGTTCGATAGTGTCGAACGCAATGACTACCATTCTTCCCATGGGTTTTTCACCCTCCAGAGCATCGACTTCTCCACCGCGTACGATGAAGCGCCCGCCAAACGGTTTGAAGGTGTCTTCGACCCGGTCGCTATAAGGTTTGATGGCCCCCGGCGTGGTGGGCTCGAACTCGGCGACGTAATACGCCATGGGTTTGGCCGGTGCAGGCGTTTGTGCGAATGCCGCACCCATTGCAAGGCTGGTAACGGCCAGCAGCGTCAGACAGGCAAGTTTCTTCATGTGGTTCTCCAGGTGATAAACCGCTTGATGGTTTATTTCGCGCTCAATTGCACCGGTGTCGTCTCGATCAGCTTGCGCGAGACAATCATTGCCTTGGTTGCTTCTACATAGTGTTTGAAATGCGCAGAAGCGATATGGGACTTGTAGGCTTGCTCGTCGGCATAGATTTCAAAGAAGTGGAGCTTGTGGGGCTGATCCTTCTCGGCCACGGAGTAAATGGCGAGCACGCCTGGTTCGTCCCGTGCGGAAATTTCCATCTCTTCCTTGACTATCTGTGAGTAGCGTTCCAGTTGCTGCGGATCGATCTCAAGCTGTGCGACACGCACCACCACCGAAGGCGGGAACTGTTGTGCATTGGCCCAGCCTGATGCAAGCAGGCAAAGCGTCATGGAGCAGGTGGAAAACAAACGGCGAAGTTTCATGGTCGGTCCTTGATGTCATGGGTGGGGTTCTGGCTTGGGTGATTCAAAGGAGCATCACCTCCGGTAATCGTGTCGCGAGCACGTCGATGAGATGGCGCAGTCGCTTGGGCATCTGCCGCATCTGCGGCCAGACGGCGTGGCAATCCATGGTTGTAGGCGGGTGGTTTTCCAGAAGCTGGACGATTGCGCCCGAGCGCAGACGATCACGTATCAGCCAGGAAGGCAGCCAGCCGACCCCCATTCCGGCTTCGACTGCATCGGCGATTGAAGACAGATCATTCAGCCGGATGCGCGGCGCAAGGGACAGGTTCTTGAGTTGGCCATCCATGTCGAAAACCGGCCAGGTCTGGGTGTAATCGCGCCGGTGATACAGAACCGCTTTGTGATCCATCAACTGCGCGATGGTGCGTGGATGCCCCTTTTCTGCCAGATAAGCCGGCGATGCACACAACAGTTTCTGTTGTACGGCCAGGTGCTGGGCTTGCAGGCCGTTCAACTGTGACAGTGGGCCAAAACGTATTGCCAGGTCGAAACCTTCGGCGATCAGGTCAACCGACTGGTCGGACAGGTGCAGATCAAGTTCCAGTTTTGGATGTTCGCGTGCCTGCTCCATCAGCAGCGGGGTCGCACAGTATTGGCCGAACAGGGCGGGCATGGTCACGCGCATGCGGCCGGCAATCTCGTGCATGCCGGATTCGATCAGAGACTGGGCTGAGCGGACTTCTTCCAGTGCGCGCAGGCAATGTTCGTAATAGAGCTGCCCATCCTCGGTCAGGCTCTGGGTGCGGGTGGTGCGATGGAACAGACGCACACCCAGCCGTTCTTCCACACGGGCAATCGCTTTGCCCACCGCAGAGCGTGTCAGCGCTAACTGCTCCGCAGCACGCGAAAAACCGCCTGCATTGACCACTTCAACGAACAGGGCAATGCCATCCAGAGGATCTCTCATAAATTCTCGGCTCTCAATTGGTGCCTGTGGTTCTACTTAAAGAGGAATAAATATCGGAAATGGTGATTATTACTCTACTATAAACTTCCTTCCCGTGGCTATTGGTGCCTGCACGGAGCCAGTACAGCGACTTGTCATCGTCGTTTTTCTTTCTCTCCATGGCTTAAGAAGGATTCATGAAGCATGTTGATTTCCATCATTTATGACAGTGGCTGGGGCCACACCGCCAGGCAGGCTCAGAGCGTGGCCGAGGGCGTTCGCCAGGTTGACGGTGCCGAGGCTCGGTTGATCGCGCTATCCGAAGGCTCGATAGCCTGGGATGTTCTTGAGGCCAGTGATGCAATCATTTTTGGCTCGCCTACCTACAACGGTGCTCCCAGCGCCCGCTTCAAGCAGTTCTGCGAGGACTCCACCCGGCTTGCCTGGAATGATTTGAAGTGGGGCAACAAGGTTGCCGCCGGCTTTACGAATTCGGGCGCGCAAAACGGCGACAAACTGCATTCTCTGATCTCCATGGCGCTGTTTGCCGCCCAGCACGGGATGTTGTGGGTAGGGCTCGATCTGAAGCCGGGTAACAACATCAGCACAGGCAGCGAGCAAGACCTCAACCGACTGGGTAGCTGGCTGGGCGCGATGGCGCAATCCAACGGCGATCAGGGACCGGATGACGCCCCCATCAACAGTGATCTGCAAACCGCTGCCTACCTGGGCCAGCGCGTGGCCGAAACAGTGCGCCGATTTCAGCCGGTCTGACCCGTCACTTCAATAGGCGAGCTCTCCCATGAAACTACGTTGTCTCGATGTTCCACAGCCCGGTGCCAGCCTGGAAAAGTACCAACCCCACATGCCTGATACGGATCAGCCACATTACGTCACGCCTGCCTGTCAGCGATGCCGAGCGGCGTGATCTGACTCAAGGAGAAAAACATGGTGCAAGAAATCAACAACAAGGTCGTTGTCATCACCGGTGCCAGCAGTGGCCTGGGCGCAGAGACGGCGCGACATCTTGTGCAAGCCGGGGCTAACGTTGTGCTCGGGGCGCGCAGGCTGGATCGCTTGCAGGCGCTTGCCAGGGAATTGGGGCTTGGCGACGAGAGCATCGTGCAGACCGATGTCGTCGATCATGGCCAGGTGCAGGCACTGGTGGCGCGTGCTGTTGAAATACATGGCCGCATCGATGTGCTGATCAACAATGCTGGCGTGATGCCGCTCTCGCCACTGGAAATGCAGCGCGTCGAGGAATGGGATCAGACCATCGACGTGAATATCAAGGGCGTGCTGTATGGCATCTCTGCTGCGTTGCCTTATATGAAAGAACAGAAAAGCGGGCAGATCATCAATGTCTCGTCGGTGGCCGGGCATATCGTGAGCCCAGGGGGCGTTGTGTACAGCGCTAGCAAGTTTGCCGTGCGGGCGATTTCCGAAGGCCTGCGCCAGGAAGTCAAACCATACAACATCCGTTCCACCATCCTTTCCCCTGGCGCGGTAGATACCGAGCTGCCTGCTTCTACCAAGGCCGAGGGCATGGCGCAGGCCATGCACAGTTTCTACGAACACAATGCGATTCCTGCCAGCAGCTTTGCTCGCTGTGTGCTGTTCGCCATCAGCCAGCCTGAAGAAGTCGACATCAACGAAATCGTCTTCCGCCCGACGCGGCAGGCGTTTTGATCGAGGAGGGGATGGGCATGATTGATTCAAGTCAACCCGCCCCACCAGACCGCCCGCCACTTGTGCGCATTGCGCGGATCGAGGTTGATCCCGCAAAGCTTGATGAGTATCGGACAGCCTCCCGAACAATAGTGGAGGCTTCGGGTGAGCTGGAGCCTGGGGTGATTGCTTTCTATGCCCTTGAAGTGCGTGAGGTGCCAGGCCGCTTCTTCGTGGTCGAGGTGTACCGGGATGCCGAAGCTTATTGCGCTCATCTGGATTCTCCTCATTTCAAGGCCTACAAATCCACAGTGGCGCACATGGTCCGGTCTCTTGAACTGATCGATACCGACGTTGTGGCCATTGCTTCATGACAAGGGAGGCATACATAGCATGATGCTGTTTTTGTTCACTAATCCGGCTTCTGCAACCTTCCTGCCGCCCGATGGACAGGGGGCGCAGGCATGACGGTCGATGCACTGTTTCATGCCTTTCTCTATCTGTGCGCGGGCGTGCTGGCTGTACCTGTCGCCAAACGGCTTGGGTTGGGCTCGGTATTGGGGTATCTGATCGCCGGGATCATCATTGGCCCGCTACTGGGGCTGGTGGGTGCCGAGGCGGAGCGCTTGCAGCATTTCGCCGAATTCGGTGTCGTGATGATGCTTTTTCTGGTCGGCCTTGAACTGCAACCGCAGCAGTTGTGGGACATGCGTCATCGGCTGTTAGGGCTTGGTGGCTTGCAGGTACTGTTGACCACTTTGGCGGTCTGGGGCACCGCTGTTGCCATGGGCGTGGAATGGAAAACGGCGCTGGCCATCGGCCTGATTGCGACGGCTTCCTCCACGGCCATTGCGTTGCAGACCCTTGATGAGAAGCGCCTGCTTGACAGCGATGGCGGCCGGGCAAGTTTTTCGGTGTTGCTGTTTCAGGACATCTCCGTGATTCCTATGCTGGCGTTGCTGCCATTGCTGGTCGTTCCCGGTCTTCTCACCGGTAGCGAGGCCGAAGTCGCTCATGGCTCCAGCACGACCTTGCTCACCGGGTTACCGGGCTGGATGATCGGGCTGGTCACGCTCCTGGCTGTTGCTTCGGTGGTGGTCGGAGGGCACTACCTGACGCGACCTTTGTTTCGCTTTATCGCCACGGCGCAAATGCGCGAAATCTTCACGGCCAGTGCGCTGTTGCTCGTGGTAGGCACTGCACTGCTCATGAGCCTGGTCGGTCTGTCGCCTGCGTTGGGGACCTTTCTCGCCGGTGTCGTGCTCGCCAACAGCGAATATCGGCATGAACTGGAAAGCGATATCGGGCCGTTCAAGGGGCTGCTGCTGGGGTTATTTTTTATAACAGTCGGCGCAAGTATCGACTTCGCCTTGCTGTTTGAACATCTTGGGCTGGTTGTCGGTTTGACCTTGCTGTTGATTGTCATCAAAGCACTGGTGCTCTGGGTGATTGGTAGTCTGTTCCGGCTTCGAGGCATGGATCGATGGCTGCTGGCGCTGGGCCTGGCGCAAAGCGGTGAGTTTGCTTTTGTCCTGCTGTCCTTCAGCGTGGGCGGTGGTGTGCTGGCGCAAGACATGGCCGAGCTTCTGCTGTTGGTTGTGGCGCTTTCGATGCTCTGTGCACCGCTGTTATTCGTTTTTCTGGAACGGGTGATCCTGCCGCGTCAGGCAAAAAAACAGGCCCGAGAGGCTGATGCCATCGATGACGAGGGCGCGGTCATCATTGCCGGGTGCGGGCGTTTTGGGCAGATCGTCAATCGCCTTTTGCACGCCAATGGCTATAGCACGGTGGTTCTGGACATCAGCGCCGAGGTGGTTGAAACCCTGGCGCGATTTGACGTCAAGACGCTCTTCGGCGATGCGTCGCGTCCGGATCTTCTGGAAGCGGCGGGCCTGATGAAAGCGCGCCTGCTGGTGGTTGCCATTGACGATCGCGCCCGTGCGTTGACCATTGTCCGCTATGCCAAGCGGGTGCGTCCCGATTTGCATGTGGTGGCTCGGGCTTATGATCGTCTGCATGTCTATGACCTGTTCAAGGCCGGGTGCGACGAGATTATCCGCGAAACCTTCGACAGCGCCGTGCGTGCAGGTCGCAACTCGCTGGAGGCGTTGGGTATGGAGCCCGGCGAGGCGCAAAAGACTGCTGATGCCTTCGTCAAGGGTGATCGTCATGCGCTATGGATGCTTGCTCAACTGTACGACCCGCAGATCCCTCCGGCAGAGAACCCACCGTACGTGGCAATGGTGAAACAGGTTCATCAGGAAGAGGCGGAGCAGATGATGGGCAGGCGCAGGGCTTCAAACGAAGCACCTCTTTAACGCGGGATTCATCAGTCAAGGTCATGGATCACTTGGTGGGAGGCAGCTTGCTGGCGACTTCAGTGTACAGACGCAGAATATCGACCGGTTTCACAGGCCTTTTCGCCAGCAAGCAGCCTCCCTCACGTTTTGTTTGTGCCTTCACTGATCGGCATGAGGATTATGCGGGCCTTTTTCGCGAATGAATTCGCTCCTGCAGGAGCGGACTCATCCGCGAAGAGGCTTTACCGCATCTGCAAGATGATCACATTACTGCTGGCCGGATTCGTCCGTTCGCGAAGATCCTGCACATCCTTCACGCTGACCGGGCCGCCCTTGTTACCCCAGGAAGTGCGGATAAAAGTCAGGACGTCTGCGGTTTCCTGATCCGAGAGCTGATTGCGGAACGGCGGCATGCGATAGGCATCCGGTACGCCATCCGCAACGATACGTCCCGACCCGTTCAGGGTGACGTTGATCGACGATGCATGTTCCTTCGCCAGTGAGGATGAGGCGCCTGCCAGAGGCGGGACCCATTCTCCCTGTCCACGTCCGTCCGGGCCGTGACAGGAGCTGCATTTGGCCATGTAGGTGCTTGCTCCCGGAACCTTCAACTGCTCGCTGACCGTCAGGTTGGCATTGGATTTCGCATCGTATTGCCATGGCTCGCCGTCACGCTTGGGATCCCCCGGCAGCGACTTGAGGTAGTGCGCCACGGCCTTCAGGTCTTCGTCAGTCATGTACTGCGTGGAGTTGTTGAACACGTCGGTCATCGAGCCGAAAACAACGGCATGCTGATTGCGACCTGTCTTGAGGAAGCGTGCGATGTCTTCCTCGCTCCAGCGGCCAAGCCCGGTGTTTGGGTCGTTGCGCAGGCTGGGCGCATACCAGCCATCCAGAAGTGCGCCGGAAACGAACGCCGGGCTGCGTTCGTCCAGTGCTTTCTCGTTCATGGCAAGGCCACGCGGTGTGTGACAACTGCCGCAATGCCCAGGGCCTTGAACAATGTAGGCACCGCGAAGCCACAGCGGGTCTTTTGCGGTTTCAGCCTTTATATAGCTTCCAGAGTCGGTGAAGACCGTGTTCCACAACGCCAGGGGCCAGCGCATGCTCAGTGGCCACGGGATTTCGCTCGGCTGGTTTTCCTGTTTGACGGGTTTTACGCCCTGCATGAAGTAGGCATAGAGCGCGCGTATATCGTCCTGGCTGAGCTTTTCATAGGACGGATAAGGCATCGCCGGGTAAAGCCGATGGCCGTCACGGGCCACGCCCAGGCGCAATGCCCGGTCGAATTCTGCCAGGTTGTAGTTGCCGATCCCGGTTTCCTTGTCGGGCGTGATGTTGGTGGCAAAGATCGATCCCAATGGGGTGGCCATCTCCAGACCGCCAGCGAAGGGCGCACTGTTGGGGGTGCTGTGGCAGGCCACGCAGTCGCTGAGCCGGGCAACGTATTCGCCACGCTGGATCAGCTCCGCTGGCGCAGTCTGAGGGCTGGCCACGCCATCGAAGGGCGAGGCGGGTGTGCGTGTCACGAACCAGGCTACGCCGGCTGCCGCCACGACACTCACCGGCACCAGGATGGCAGCAACTTTCTTGAGTCTGCTTGTTGTCATCTGTGATCCCTAGGCGTCAGGCTTGTTGGTCTTTGAAGGTGTACCGAGACAGCGGCATGCTGCGAATCCGCTGGCCAGTCAGCCTGGCGACCGCATTGGCCACGGCTGGCGGAACGGCGGGCAACGGCGGTTCGCCGATGCCGCCCATTTTCGCGCCGCTTTCGATGATCTTTACATGCACACGGGGCATGCGATCAGGTGGCAGGATCGGATACATGTCGTAGTTGCGGGCGGCGGGGATGCCGTTCTCGTACACCGCTTCTTCAAGCAAGACCTGTGAAAGCCCAAGCGCGACGGCACCGTTGACCTGGGCTTCGATGATGCCAGGGTTGACGATGCTGCCTGGATCGATGGCCTGCCAGATGTCGTGCACCTTGACCTGGCCATTCTTGATCGAAACCTCCGCGATGACCGCCGCTTCAGTGCCGAAAGGCGACGCCATGGCAACGCCACGGGCACGGAGGGTTCCATCTTCAGCCTTGAACGGGCCGCGCTTCCAGCCACCGGCCAGATCGCCGACGGCGTGCAGCAGGTGGGTCAACCGCTCGTTGCCTTTGAGCAAGTGCAGGCGCAGCTCGTAAGGGTCCTGACCGCCTTTGTCTGCCAACTCGTCGAGGAAGGTTTCATACAGGAAATCGTTCATCGAGTTGCCGACCGAGCGCCAGTAACCCAGCATGACCGGGCTCTTTACATACAACTGGGCAATCCTGCGATTGGGGATCGAATAAACCTTGCCGGCCAGCCCTTCAAGGGCCGTGGGGTCAATTTTCTCTCCCTGTTTGTTGCTGATGGCTTCGGTTGGACCTTCGGTGGCGCTTACGGCTTCCAGCGCGACAGGCATGCCTTTGGCATCGAGTCCGCCACGGAAGCGCACGACGGCCATGGGGCGCAGCACATCGCGCAGGAACTCTTCTTCGCGACTCCAGATCAGTTTGATCGGACGCCCGACTTCCTTGGCCAACTGGATGGCTTGGGGGTAGGGCGAGGCACTGTTGTAGAGGAAGTGCCTGCCGAAGAAGCCGCCCAGTACCGGCGAATGAAGTTTGATCTGCGACGGCTCAAGGCCTGTTCTCTTGGCCACGTCGGCCAGAAACAGGTCCGGCGCCTGGTTGGGCAGCCACAGATCCAGCGTGCCGTCCGGGTTGAAACGCGCCAGTGCAGAAGGCGGTTCCAGCTGTGCATGATGGACAAACTGGCTGTAATAAGTAGCGCTGACAACGGTATGAGCGCTGTCCAGCGCCTTGCCAGCTTCGCCGACCACTTCGTCGTCCTTGCCTGCGCCCGGCTCGTTGGCCAGTCGTTCGCTGAAAGCCGCGGTGGAGAAGTCCGCCGGCATGTAGCGCAGGTCCGAGTCGGGGCCTGGCTCTTTCCAGTCGACCTGTACGGCTTCTACTGCACGTTTGGCCGTCCACCAGCGCTCCGCCACGACAGCCACGGCACCCGGCAGACGATGCACGGAGTGAACGCCTTTCATGGCCTTGATCTGGTCTTCGTTGCGGATGGAACCGACCGTCAGGCCGAGTCGCGGAGCGTGTTGTACGGCCGCGTGGAGCATGTCATCGACACTGCAATCGATGGTGTAGAGGGTCTTGCCTGTAGACTTTTCGTGGCCGTCCAGGCGTTTTACCGACTTGCCGATCCAGCGGAACTGGCTTGGGTCCTTGAGCTTGACGCTGTCCGGATCGGGTACTGGCAGGTCCATGGCGCGCGAGGCCAGTTCGCCGTAACTCAGCGTCCTGCCCGAGGCCGCATGAACGACCTGGCCAGGCTGGGTGGTCAGTTCGCTGACCGGCACGCCGAGCCGTTCCGAGCCCGCCTGCAACAACATCGCCCGCGTCAAGGCGCCGAGCCGACGCATGGTGGGGTAGCTCATGCGCACCGACATGCTGCCGCCGGTGATCCGCATGCCGTTGCTCAGGACCACATACTCGCTGCCGGGAGAGGCGTTTTCCACGATAAAGGTGGACGGATCTGCGTCCAGTTCTTCACCGACAATCTGCGCCATGGCGGTAAAAATGCCCTGGCCGCCTTCGATGAAAGGACTCTGCAACCGGATCGTGTTGTCCGGGCGAATTTCGAGAAAGGCGGGGACTCGCGTGCCCGGAACCTCTGCGGCCACTCGGGCCTGGGCGCGGGCCTGGCCCATCGGCAGGCCGAAGCCGAGAACCAGGGCGCCTGCCATGGTGCCGGCCGATGCAACCAGGAAGCGACGCCGAGAAATATTGATCGCTTCCCCTGTCGGAAACGCCTCGCTTGTGTCGGGACTGTCCGCCAACTTTGTCATTATGATTTCCTCTGGATTCCATCCCTTTCAAGACGCATCCACACTCAGGTTCTGGATCACGATGGGTGAAGCTCAATGCCGAGGTCTGTGCCTCGTGCAGTCCTCAGGACTTGCCGGGAGTCGCTGCCGGTTCAAACAGCGCGACCTTTTCTCCAGCCACTTCATGCACTGCTGCATTGATGAAGTTGTAGGTGCCACAACGGCACAGGTTGACCATCGCAGCGCCGATTTCTGCATCCGAAGGGTGGGCGACCTGCTTGAGCAATGAGGTCGCAGCCATGACCTGGCCGGACTGGCAGTAGCCACATTGCGGGACCTGATGCTTGACCCAGGCGGCGACTACTCGCTTGCCCACGTCATCTTCTTCGATGGCTTCGATCGTGGTGATCTTGCGCCCGATCACGCCCTGGACCGGCACGACGCACGAACGCGCAGCCACGCCATCGATCAGCACGGAACAGGCCCCGCATTGAGCGAGGCCACAGCCGTACTTGGTTCCGGTCAACCCGAGCTCATCGCGAATGACCCACAGCAACGGGGTATCGCCTTCGGACTGGACCTGATAGGTCTTATCGTTAATCTGCAGTTCCATGATTATCCAGCCATCTCGTGGGGGAATGCCCTTGGGTGCTATTTGCGGGCCAGGTAGCAAGCGTTTCGCTTGCGTAACACTGCTGAAACGTTAGCACGCTCTTGAACACCCTCAAGTGCGTGTGGTTTCTAGGCTATATGAGCTGGATTGATTAATAGCCCTCGATTGCGCCCACGCCGAGGCCATGTACAGGTCCCGGCATGTTGCCTTGATACCCTGAATCAGGCGTTGGCCAGCGTGGTGTTATCGATCACGAAGCGGTATTTGACGTCGCCCTTGAGCATGCGCTCATAGGCTTCGTTGATCTGGTCGGCACGTATCAGCTCGATGTCCGAGACGATGTTGTGCCGGGCGCAGAAGTCCAGCATTTCCTGGGTTTCAGGGATACCGCCGATCATGGAACCGGTGATCGAACGCCGCTTGAAGATCAGGTTGAATACCTCGGGGGACGGGTGTGGCGAGGCGGGCGCGCCGACCAGCGTCAGGGTGCCGTCACGCTTCAACAGCGCCAGGAAGTCATCAAGGCTGTGGGGTGCCGCCACGGTGTTGATGATCAGGTCGAAGCTCTTGGCATGGGAGGCCATTTCTTCGGCGTTGCGCGAGATCACGACTTCATCGGCGCCCAGCTCTTTCGCCGCTTCACGCTTGGATTCGGAGGTGGTGAAAGCCACCACATGTGCGCCCATGGCATGGGCCAGCTTGATGCCCATATGGCCAAGGCCTCCGATACCGACAATCCCGACTTTCTTGCCGGGACCAGCCTGCCAGTGGCGCAGCGGCGAATAGGTGGTGATTCCCGCACACAGCAGCGGTGCAACGGCAGCGAGTTGTTCGGCCGGGTGACGGATACGCAACAGATAGCGCTCGTGAACCACGATCTGCTCCGAGTAACCCCCAAGTGTCCAGCCGGGAGCGTCTGGAGTCGGGAAGTTATAAGTGCCGATCATGCCGTCGCAATAGTTCTCGAGGCCCGAATCGCATTCTTCGCAGTGTTTGCAGCTGTCGACGATGCAACCGATACCGACCAGGTCACCCTGCTGGAAGCCTTTTACGTGCTCGCCGATTGCGGACACACGCCCGACAATCTCGTGGCCCGGTACGCAGGGAAATTGAGTCCCGGCCCATTCGCCCCGCACCTGATGCAGGTCGGAATGGCAAATGCCGCAATAAGCGATATCGACCTGTACATCGTGGGGGCCTGGAGCGCGGCGGGTGATTTCCAGCGATTCGAGAGGCTTGTCGCCAGCGTAGGCACCGTAGGCTTTAACGGTCATGAGTTCTCCTTTTCATGAATACATGAGCCCTTTGAGGGCTGAGGAGAATCAGTCTAGAGGCGCAGAATCCATCGATATATTGCGTAAATCCGCATGCCGACATGAACCAGATTGGATAATGCCACGTACTTGGAAATATGGCTTATGGCCCTATATTCAGGATTACCAAAAGCAGATGCTTTATCCCGAACAGCAAAGGAGCTTTATGCAGGCCGAGGAACTGAAGAAATTTCTTGAAGCGCAAACCACGTTTTCATTTGGTGATGCAGCGACTCCTTACACGGCCAGTGATTTCTGGAGCTGGGCATTTTCCAATATGAATGTGCCGGTCTTGCGTGGCGTGTTGATCGAGTATCTGGTTGCCAAGAGCCTGATCGCGAAGTGTGGCGACATTGTCGGGGATACGGTAAGAACCCTGACGACTGATAACCCCAAAGACGGCGACCTGACTCGAAGCATTGAAAAGCACTATCAAGTACAGCCCCATGGTGATGTGTTTGACCTGCAATTGACTTGGGGCGTGACCCTGGAGATCAAGAGTACGGCGTCTCCCCAGAACTGGAGCCTCAAAAAGACTTGCCGATGGAACATCATGGAAGACAAGAACCTCTCCGAGCGGGTTTTCCCCGCACAGTTCTACATCCTGGCGCATATCAACTCCGACTCAAGTTTCAATGAAAACGACCTTGATCTGGGAGCGGTGACTTTTCATGTGCGTACAGGACGTGAGCTGGATGCCTTGACCGGGGCTAAGCAGTCAATTGGCTTCAACAGATTTGTAGGTGATGAAAGCAAACGTCCCGGCTGTCGGTTTGAGGAACTGCCAGGCGTCCTGTTGAAGTTGCAGACCGAGCGTTTGAGACTCGTGCGAGAGAACATGCTTGCGGACTGGAAGCAGGATCCGGCACCTGGTGAGCGAGAGGAAAACCTTTTGCCTCTCGCCATTGAGCAGGGTGAAGCGGTGCATCTCTTCTGGTGTAAGCAAGTGGAGCTTGATAAAGGGATGTGGCGATGCGTCCCCAGAGGGCTTATCACATCACCTTGGCGACCAGGCTTCACCCCTGATTGGCGCGACTGGGAGGCAGCAGGTTTTTCGTATGTGCCAGAGGTGAAAGCCAAGGACAGCGCTGAGGCTGTCCTGGCCAATCAGGACGATTGACGTTGGGCGTACGTTTACCTGACGTTAATGACCACCTTGCCTTTTGAGCGCCCCTGTTCCACATAACTCAGAGCCTCTGCTGTCGACTCTAACGGGAAGGACCGATCTATCACCGGCTTGATTGCACCGGATTCGATCAGTGTGCTGATTTCACGCAGTTGGGCACCATTTGCCTGCATGAAAACGAATGCATAGCTGACGTCGAATTCGCGTGCTTTCTTTCTGATGCCATAGCTCAGAACCCGCATGATCTGCTTTAGTCCCCAGGACAATTTCTGCTCGTCAGCGAACAAGGGCGTCGGTGGCCCGGAGATGGAAATGAGCTGGCCACCAGGCTTCAGAACCTTGAGCGATCTTTCCAGAACATCGGGGCCCAGGCTATTGAGTACGACGTCATAGTCGTGCAGTTCGCTCTCGAAGCTTTGCTGCGTGTAATCGATGACAACGTCCGCGCCCAGCGCTTTCACCCACTGGACATTGCTCGTACTGGTCGTTGTGGCAACAAAGGCTCCAAGGTGTTTGGCAAGCTGAATGGCGATGGTTCCAACGCCGCCTGAACCGGCATGTATAAGTACCTTCTGCCCTTTCTTTACTCTGGCTGTCTCGACCAGTACCTGCCAGGCCGTCAGAGCGACCAAAGGGACAGAGGCTGCTTCCTCCATGCTTATGTTCTTGGGTTTCAGGGCCAGTGAATCTTCCTTGACGCAGATAAGCTCGGCGAAGGTGCCGATGCGCTCCTGGGGAGGGCGCGCATAAACCTCATCACCTGGCTTGAAGTGCCGCACACCCGCCCCCGTACGAACCACAACGCCAGCCAGGTCGTTGCCCAGCACCAGTGGAAAGGAATACGGCAGGATCAGCTTGAACTCACCTTTCCTGATCTTGGAATCCAGAAGATTGACGCTTGTGGCATGCACTTGAACCAGTACGTCGTTGGGCCCCACTTGCGGGTCGGGTAACTCGGCAAAACGTCCGCTGTTTTTGCCGTAGCGCTCAATGAAAAATGCCTTCATGTTGATTTGGCTCTGTGAATTGGAAATCGGGCGATCCGGAAGGCCGCTTTTCTCGTCAGGCTGACTGGGTGTGAATGCCTGATTATGATGATGGTCATAATCTTTTTGGTCAAATTATTTGATTATGATCGACATCAAAATGTTTTGCGATTGGGCGCTGAGTCCGCAGAGGGGGTGAGAGCAGGAGTGGCCGTCCAATTCCAAGGCTTACGACAAAATGCCATCATTCGCTTGGAAAATATCTACACTGCCAATCAGGGGGCTGCCCAATCGAGGATTCGGGCGATGCGCTCACTGATTGCGGTTCCTTGAGACAGCCACGAAGGATCGAGAAAATGACAGTGAAGTCTGTGTTGGCAGCATTAAGCATTGGGGTTGGAAGTCTGACATCGGCAGTGGTACTGGCAGATGAGTACAGTCTGGATCAAAACTGGAGTGCGAAAGATCTCGCAGTCTGGCAGGACACTTCTCAAGGATCGCGTCTGGTTCCTCTGAGCTGGATGATGGCCTTGGAAATAAAAGGCTCGAAAGTGCCTTTCATGTCTGATGCGAATATTGAAAAGTATGGTTATACACCGCGTACTCTGGAGTTCGACTACAAGAGTTATCGGTTGCCCTTGGGGTTTGTGGTCGATCAAGGCAGTGACAAGTCCCTGACGTTTTCTCGCCTGCGCTGGAAGAGCAACCAGTCTGACAAGGAACCTTGGGTGGGAATGAACTGCGCGGCCTGTCACACGGCCAATGTTTCCTACGGTGGCCATACCTGGGAAGTTCAGGGCGGCCCCACCAATGCCGATTTCCAGAAGTTTGTTGATGCCTTCCGCGATGCGCTGATCGACACCCAGAGTGATGATGAAAAATTTGATCGCTTTGCGGCAAAGGTCCTTGCAGGTGACGACACCGAAGGTAATCGTCAGCTTCTGTCCAGTTCACTGAATGAGTTGAATCTTTTCCTTGAGAAAAGCGCATCGCTCTATAAGACGGATCTGGTGTATGGCCCCGGCCGAGTTGATGCTGTGGGGCATATCCTCAACCGTGTGGCGCAGCTCAATGGTGCGCCACACCCAACGCCCAATCCCTCGGATGCTCCCGTCAGCTATCCGTTCCTGTGGAACACTTCCCAGCACGATAAAGTGCAATGGAACGGTGTTGCTCCAAACAAGCGACTGGGTCCGGATGGCCTGGATGTTGGCGCTCTTGCGCGCAACGCCTCGGAAGTCGTGGGGGTCTTCGGTGATGTGGCCTTTCGCTCAAATTCGCTTTTCAAGGGCTTTGTTTCAAGCGTGCGCATCGATAACCTTGATCAGCTCGAGCGCACGTTGCAGCGCCTGAAACCACCGAAATGGCCTGAAAAACTCGGAGCTATCGATCCTGTGAAGGTGGAGCAGGGCGCCAGACTGTTCGACAACAATTGTTCAAGCTGCCATTTACCGTTGTCACGCGATGATCTGAAAAGCAAGATCGTCGCTCAGATGACGCCTATCAGTACGAGGCCCGAAAGCCTTCAAAGCATCAATACGGACCCTTGGATGGCCTGTAATGCGGTCCAGTTCATCAGTGATCCTGGCAAGCTCAAGGGCGCGCTTCTCAACACATTCGACGGTGTTGTCACCGATCAGACGACGTTGGTTACACAGTTGGGCGTAACGGCACGAGAAATATTGCTGAACCAGAAGAAAGACCTTCTTGAGCTGGCGTTCAAGGATTACCTGGATGTCAAGCCGTCACCGCCACGAGTCGTACACAAGAGCGCTTTCTCCTTGCTGAGCTTTGCCTCGTCCGAAAAGAACAAGCGACTCCAGGCCTGCTATGCACTGAATATTCAGGAGTATCCGACTCTTGCCTACAAGGCGCGCCCATTGACGGGCATCTGGGCAACAGCGCCTTACCTGCACAACGGCTCGGTACGCACGCTATATGATCTGCTGCTTCCCCCTGATGCACGTCCTTCGAGTTTCAAGACGGGCTCGATTGTGTTCGATCCGAAGGCTGTCGGTTTTATCGATGCCAATGGGCCTGGTGCCCCCTTCACTTTCGATACGTCCTTACCGGGGAACTCGAAGGCAGGTCATGACTATGGTGCATCATCGTTCAACGATGACGAGCGCTATGCGTTGATCGAGTACATGAAAACCCTTTAGATCAAGTGAGAGGGCGGTACATCCAAAAAATGTATCGCCTTCAATGCCGTCGTCGCGAGCAAGCTCCCTCCCACGCCAGACTGTCGCTCAACCTCCCACATCTCGCATCAACAACCCAAACCCCAAGTCCACCTCAATGGGAATAGGCAAGTACACCGTATGCCCGTCCCCGGGCGCGGTTTCGATGGCTTCTCCTTTGGCGTTCTGCAACTGCTGCAAGTCAAAGTGGAAGTTGCCCCTGGGTGTCATCAGTTCCATAGGGTCGCCGAGGCTGAAGCGATTCTTGACCCGGACTTCGGCCAGCCCGTCGCGGCGTTCGCCGGTCAGTTCGCCGACGAACTGCTGTCGTTCTGAAACCGAGCTGCCGTTCTGGTAGTTCTGGTATTCGTCGTGGACATGGCGGCGCAGGAAGCCTTCGGTGTAGCCGCGATGGGCCAGGGATTCCAGATCGGTCATCAGGCTGCGGTCGAATTCGCGGCCGGCTACGGCGTCGTCGATTGCCCGGCGGTAGACCTGTGTAGTGCGGGCGCAATAGAAGTGGGATTTGGTCCGGCCTTCGATTTTCAATGAATGCACGCCCATGCGGGTCAGGCGCTCGACATGCTGTACAGCGCGCAGGTCTTTGGAGTTCATGATGTAGGTGCCGTGTTCGTCCTCGAAGGCGGGCATCAGCTCATCCGGGCGATTGTTTTCCTGCAACAGGAACACCTGATCGGTCGGCGCGCCTGCGCTCAGGGTCGGTTCGGGCTCATAGACTTGCACAATGTCGCCAAGCGGGTTTTCCGTGGCTTCTTGCGCAGAATATTTCCAGCGGCAGGCGTTGGTGCAACTGCCTTGGTTGGCGTCACGCTTGTTGAGGTAGCCCGACAACAGGCAGCGGCCGGAATAGGCCATGCACAGCGCGCCGTGGACGAATACTTCCAGCTCCATGGCAGGAACCTGCTGGCGGATTTCGTCGATTTCTTCCAGGGACAGCTCGCGAGACAGGATGATCCGGCTCAGGCCCTGCTGTTGCCAGAACTCGACGCTGGCCCAGTTCACGGTGTTGGCTTGCACCGACAGGTGAATCGGCATCTGCGGGAAGTGCTTGCGTACCAGCATGATCAGGCCGGGGTCGGACATGATCAGCGCGTCTGGAGCCATGGCGATTACGGGTTCAAGGTCTTTGAGGAAGGTCTTGAGCTTGGCGTTGTGCGGTGCGATGTTCACCACGACGTAGAAACGCTTGCCTTGAGCCTGAGCCTCGTTGATGCCGAGTGCCAGGTTGGCGTGATCGAATTCGTTGTTACGCACCCGCAAGCTGTAGCGCGGCTGGCCGGCATAGACCGCATCGGCTCCGTAGGCGAAGGCATACCGCATGTTTTTCAGGGTACCAGCGGGGGCGAGCAGTTCCGGGGTAAAGGGTGTCATGGCGGTGTCGGTCGCAAAAAGTCGCGAACGGTAATCGCCTTGCCTGCCGGGTTTATTGATCTGGATCTATGAAACGCTGTGTACAGTATTCTTTGATGCCTGAGCCCTGCTCGACGCAGGGCTCAGGAAGGGGGACGCGGATACCGTCAGGCATTCACTTGATTGATCAGCGTCTTCAGGTAGGCAAGGCCTTTGTCGGTGATTGCGTTGCGCAAGGTCCGTTCGGCGGCGGTCACTGCGTTATGGCTGGCAGCCCGGCAGAAGCGGTAGACAAGGTCCACGGTCTGCTGTTTGTCCGGCGCCAACTGGTTGGTTACATCGCAATGCGCGATTAGCAGGTTGCGCAGGGTCAGGGTGCGGATCGCCAGGGTGGTGGCCCACTCGGTCAGGCTCAGGCCGTAATCCTGCCCGGCACTGGTGTTGGAGATGAACGGGAAACCGGTGCGGGTCATTTCGGCCGCAATGAAACGCTTCAGGATCAGATCCAGGCTGTGTTGCAGTTTTTCCGTATACAGGTGGCGATATTCGCTGCGCAGGGTCCATTGCGCCTGTGCCGGGGTTTCGCCGGGCACGATGAGTGAAGAGGTGAGTATCTGCTGGCGCAAGGAGGAGGGGGCGCCCGGCGAGTTCAAGACATTGATCAGCACGATCAGCAAAGGGTCGGCAAGAATCGGCTCGCTGGTATCTTCCTGAAGGTTGCTGGTGTTGTCGGCCAGCAGCGGGATTTCCTCGACCCAACGGGCATGTGGCAGTTCCGAAAGTTGCGCAGAAATGTCGTACAGGCGCAGCAATACCTGGCCAACCGGCAGTTTCTTCGACAGGGTGATTTGCAGCAGAGACTCCACCACCGAACGCCACTGGGCCTGATCGATACCGGGGAATTCCTGATTGGCGGCGGCGTAGAGATGATGGTCGTCCTGCGGACCTTCTTCGATCTGGAACGGCGCTTCGCCAAACAGTCCGATACGGGCAACTTCGGGGCAGCTCATGGTTGCGGACTTCACCAACGAGTTATTGATACGGCGATACATGCGAGGGTAGTTGGCACAAGTATCGGTGAGAACTGCTTCACCCTGCTGGGCATGGATCTGGCAACGTCCGCCTTGCAGCGCGCCGCACTGGCCACCCGTCTTGTCCATCTGGTAGCCCGAATCGTCCTTGACGATCAGATTCAAGAGTTCGGGAAACTCCCGGCTGTACAGGTCATGGCTACGATTGCTGACCGCAATGCGCCAGTTACCCTTGCAGCAGTTGTCTTCGCAACGCTCGGCAATGCATGAAAACTCTTGTACGTATTTGAAAGCCCTGGCGGACTGAATGCCCATGAATTCTCTCCCGCGGTCTTAGGTTCGTTTGAACCTGAGTGGCCGTTGTGCGGGAGTTGTTCCATGCAGAAAGGGAAATGGTGATGCGGATGTAAAGGCTCCCGAGCCGCTGGAGGTCGGGAGCCTCAGGTTTTACTGGGCCATCTTTGCCATGACCGACGCATAACCGGCGGCTGAGCCCAGCACATCGGCTTTGCCCTGAGCAATCAGAATGGAGTCGGAAACCTCACGGAATGCACCGGTGCCACCTGCGCGTTGCAGCACATGGGTGGCTTGCTGCTGCACGTATATCGGTGCATCGGCCACGGCGAACGACAGGCCGCAGGCAGCAAAGGCTGGCAGGTCAATGGAATCATCACCGATACAGGCTGTTTGCCCGGCAGTAACGCCTGCGGCAGCCATCAACTGCTCGCAGGCTGCCTTTTTATCCTTGATACCGAACTGGCAAAGCTCGACGCCCAGATCAGCCACGCGTTTGCGCAAAGTAGCCGAGTCGCGGCCCGACAACACGGCCACGCGTACGCCGTTTTCTTCCAGCATGCGCATACCCATGCCGTCGCGCACGTGGAAGCGTTTCAGGCATTCGCCGGTGGCGTCGTAGAAAATACCGCCATCGGTCAGTACGCCGTCGACATCGGTAATTACCAGACGAATATCGGCCAGCGCAGGTAGGCCTGGCAGTGAACGGCCTTCGATCAGGGCGCGGACTTTCTCCAGGCATTCAGGGGTATCGACGCCAGGGCCGGTGGGCTCCACCACCCAGGCACGAATGCAGTAACCGGCGGTCAGCAGGCGCAGTTGTTCCAGTTTTTCCGCGTGTTCGATCATTGGCTGGGACAAGCCGGAGTAGCTGGTCAGCACCTCGCGACGGTAGGCATAGACTCCGACATGCTTGAGGTAGGTGGCGGTTTCAGCTTCGCGGGGGTAAGGAATTGGCGAGCGGCTGAAATACAGCGCATTGCCGTTGGCGGCCAGGACCACTTTGACGGTATTGGGGTTGCCTGCTTCGGCCGAGTCTATCGGATGGCAGAGCGTGCCGACCTGCACGGACGCATCGGCGAGCATGCCCTTCACCAGTGTGACAATATCCGCAGGCCTTACCAGAGGCTCGTCGCCTTGCAGGTTGACGTAGATATCGGCGTCGACCTGACTCATGACTTCGGCCAGGCGATCAGTGCCCGAAGGATGGTCAGGGGATGTCATCACACAGGCCGCGCCAAAGCTGCGCGCCGCGTCGGCCACACGCTGGTCGTCGGTGGCAATCACCACTGTATCGGCAATGGCGGCTTCCAGAGCGCGCTCATACACATGCTGCACCATGGGTTTGCCCGCGATGTCGGCAAGCGGTTTACCGGGGAGGCGGGTGGATGCGTATCTTGCCGGGATGACGATGGCGACACGTTGCGGATGGCTGGCCATTAAGGGTCCTTAAACGATTTCAGCGGTGCAGGGCGAAAAGCGGATCATACCAGCGACAGGGCCTGCGCGAGTCAAAGTTCCAGCTTGTAGTGAGTCTCGCGAATGAATTCGCTCCTACACAATCTGTAGGAGTGAACTCATTCGCGAAGGGCTGAGAGATGTCGCCCTAGAACCTGGCACTCAAGGTCGCGACCACCGATGCCGGTGCACCAGCATAGTTACCATCGGTACTGGCAACGGTTTCGATATATTTGCGGTCGGTCAGATTGCGGCCATTGAGTGATACCCGGATGTTTTCATCAATGTCGTAGAACAGACTGGCGTCGATCCGGGCATAGCCGCCCACGTCATAGGTATTGTCGATATCACCCTGACGCTCGCCGACAGCGATCACCCCGGCACCAAAGCCCAGCCCTCTCAACGCACCTTCCTGCAACTGATAACTGGACCACAGCGAACCACTCAGGGTCGGCACGCCTTCAAGCGTGTTGCCGACCTGGATGGTGGTGTCCTTGGTCACTTCAGCATTCAGCGCGCTGATATTGCCGATGATCTCCCAGCCTTCCAGCGGCGTGCCACTGACGTCCAGTTCGACACCACGTACGCGCTGCTCACCGGTCTGCACTGAATAGTTGTCGTCTTCGGGGTCTGTAGCGGCAACGTTCTGGCGGGTGATCTCGAAGGCTGACAAGGTAGCGCTCAGACGGTCCGGGATCAGATCGAATTTTGCGCCCACTTCATACTGAATACCTTCTTCCGGGTCCAGGAGGCTGCCGTTACGCTGGATATCGCTCTGCGGGGTGAATGACGTGCTGTAACTGGTGTAGAGCGCAAGCCAGTCGGTGGGTTGATAAACCAGGCCGATACGTGGCGACACCTTGCCGGGGTCCACGTCGGTGCGGGTAATGTCAGAGGTGCCCACTGTGGTGTTTCGCTGGCGGGTGTCATCGTAGCGGGCGCCGAGGATCAGCTTCCATTGTTCGTTCAGATCAATCTGGTCTTGCAGGTAAAAGCTGTAGGCGGTCAGGTCGAAACTGGCCTTTTCACTGAATGCAAAAGGGCTGGGTGTGGCGCCGTAGACCGGATTGAAAATATCGATGGAAGTCAGGGATGCGCGGTCGCTGCGGCTGCGACGTTTGCCGTCGATGTACTCGAAGCCGGCAAGCACCGTATGGTTCAGGCCGCCGGTGGCGAAACGGGCGATGGCCTCGAGCTGCATGTCCAGAGTCTTGATTCGCTCTTCGCCGTCAGTGGCGCGGCGGGCGAGGGTGCGGCCATCCGGACCCAGGCCGCGTAGATCGACGACATAGCGATCCTTGTGGGACTGATCCCAGCGAGTCATCTGGCGCAGGGTCAGCCAGTCATTGACGTCATGTTCGGCGCGATACCAGAGCGAAAACTTGTTGGCCTTGTCACGCGCCCAGGGTTCGCCCAGATAGCGGTCGGCACTCATATCGATCTTGCCGTTGACCGGAATCAGGCCTCGGTCGAACGGGCTGGTCTGATCGATATACTCCATGCCACCGTCGACCCGGGTGGTATCCGTTGGCTCCCAGCGCAGGGTCGGGGCCAGGTAGGTGCGTTTGCTGTCGCGGAAGGTGTCCCGAAAACCCCGTTCGGTCTGTGTGGCGACCGTCATGCGCCCGGCCAGGGTCCTGGCTTCGTCCAGCGGCCCACTGGCATTGGCTTCCAGGCGGTAGAAATCGTAGGAGCCTGCCTGGAGTTTGACCTGTGCTTCGGGCGTGAAGCTGGGCTTGCGGGTGACCAGATTGATCAGGCCGCCAGGGTTGCCCCGGCCATAAAGCACCGACGCCGGGCCCTTGAGCACTTCGGCACGTTCGACGTTGGCCAGGTCGCGCAAAGCCTCGGGCCGTGAGGCCAGCGGGTTGATCAGCATTCCGTCCACGGCATAGCTGGTGGCTTTGAAACCACGGATCACGAAGCTCTCGGACGAACCGCCATGGGAGTTGCTGCGCTGCACGCTGCTGACGTTGGTCAGGGCGTCGGCGAGACTATTGGCCTGTTGATCCTCTATCACTTTGCGCGACACCACCTGGATCGACTGCGGCATGTCGCGCAGGGCCGTGTCGGTCTTGCTGCCGGTCGCGCTGCGAGTCGCCCGATAGCCTTGCACCGGGCCGCCAGCCTGTTCGGTGAATGCGCTGGAGGTGATGAGTGACGGCGCCAGATCAAGCGAGCCGCTGGCAGGTTGCGGGAACAGCAACAGGATACGGTCGTCGGTCAGCGACCAGCTCAATCCCGACGCCTGGAGCAGCCGGGCCAGCGCTTCACGCTCACTGAGCTGCCCGTTCACCGCCGGGGCTATCTTGCCTTGGGCCAGTGCGGCATCGAAGCTCAGTTGCAGGTTGTTCTGTCGGGCAAACTGGGCCAGTGCCGAGGCCAGCGGTTGTGCAGCGATGCTGTAACGTGCCGTGCGCAGGTTCTCGGACGTTTCGGTGGCCCGGACGTTGTCCATCGGCAGGAGGATGGCCAGTGCCAGTGTCGGCAATGCAGGGAAGCGCGACATCGATTTAATCCTTCATACGACTTGATTGCATTTGAGATAAGTTCTCAAGTTGGTCATGAAAGACGTAGGACGCCGGGATTTTTTCCATCTTTCAGATAAAAAATCAGAAACTCCCCAAAACATGCACCCACGGCGACACCTGCCGGGTTTCAACCGCCAGCGATTGCGCCAGGGCCTTGAGGGCTCGATCCGGGTGGTTCAGGTCGAACACGCCCGTAATGCGCCGCTGCTTCAGGGCCGGGTCGGCAATCACAATCCAGCCGCTGGTATAGCGTTGCAGCCGCTCAGCGATGTCGGCCACGGTCTGGTTTTCGACGAACAACGAACCGCTGCGCCATGACCCAATGTCCGTGGGATTGACATGCGAGTGTTCGGCTTTGCCCGATGGCCAGCTGAACTTCAGGCGCTGGCCGGGCATCAGGCGTTCGCTGAGCGGTGGTTGAGCATTTTCGGCCTGGACCTGGCCATGCTCCAGAGCGACTTCGGCACTGTGTGCCTGAAGGTCCAGATCGAAAGCCGTGCCCAATACCCGTACCGAGAGTTGTCCGGCCTGGGCCGTGAACGGATTCTGCGGGTCGGGGGCGATCTGGAAATAGGCCTGGCCTTGCAGCAATTCCACCTTTCGGGCATCGCCACCGATCAGGCGCAATGCACTCTGCGGGCTGAGGGTGATTGTGGAGCCGTCCGCCAGTTGGACCGTTCGGGTTTCTCCAACGCCGGTGTGATAGTCGGCGCGCAGCGTGAGGCTGGCTTGCGGCGCCAGTAAAACCGCAACTGCCGCCAGCCCGGCTGCCAGTGCCAGACGGGTCCAGATACGGCGCTTTACGGGTTTGCCTTGTGGCTGCGGTTGGCTGCGGGGGGCAGGCGCAACTGCCAGGGCTGGCAATTCGCCCAGCGCGCCCCAGAGCTTTTCCATCTTGAGCCATGCTGCACGGTGTTCAGGGCTGGCCTGCAACCACTGCTCGAAAGCTTCCCGGGCCTGAGGATCTTCCTGCAGGCGTATCTGCCAGTCACCGGCCTGTTCCAGTGCATCGTCCTCATGACTCACAGGGAAACATCCTTATCGTCATCCGGGTTGTCCACTTCACGGGCCAGCCGCACCAATGCATCACGCAACAGGCGATGGGCCGTGGTCAGGGACACGTTCAGATGCCCGGCGATCTCGGCCAGGGTGCAGCCGCCAAAGCGATGCATCTCAAGAGCCCGACGACTGTTTTCAGGCATTGCTTCAAGGGCACGGGAAAGACGTTCCAGCGTCATGTTGTGCTGGCACAGTTCGGCAGGATCACTGATATGCGCCGGCAGCAGCCAGGCAGGAGGGGAGACCTGATGCGCCAGCTCCCGGCTGCGGCTGCGTATGAGGTCCAGCGCCAGATTGCGCACAATCCGATACAGATACGCTGCCGGCTGCTCGGCGCTGGCCTGCTGCGGAATGAAGCGAATCCAGGCCTCCTGAACAATGTCTTCGGCCTGCATGCGATCACCCGTGATCTTTGCCGCGTAGCTGACCAGTTCCCGGCGAATCCCCAGAAACGTGTACAGATGGCCGGATGAATCGCTCATTGCAGTGATCTCGAACCTGAAGAGCGGTTGTGTCGCCCGCTGAAAAGCGCGCAGTTTAAACGTGAACGATAAGTATTTTCAATTGTGGTCGAGGTTCTGATCAGAGGGTCGAATCTGCATGGGCGTATAATTCTCTTTTCACGAATTCTGCGATTTTGACTAGACTTGATGGGTCGCTGAATCGTTTAATCAACTTCAGTTGTCCCCATAATTCCAATAAGGACCACCCCCATGAAATCGCTCGCCTGGCTTCTCGGTGCCACTGCCATTGTCTCGGCTACCAACGCCTTCGCCTGGGACTATGTGCTGCTCGATACCGACAAGGCCGCCCAGAACCAGCAGATCACCAGTGCCCAACTCGGGATCAAGACCGACAAACCCTTTTCCGTCACCATGCGCACCCTCCACGGCGGTCGTCAGGAAGGCGTGAGCATCATCGAGATCGACAACGGCACCATGAAGCTGTCGGTTGTGCCCACTCGCGGCATGAACGTGCTGCAAGCCTCGGTCGGTGATGTACGCATGGGCTGGGACTCGCCGGTGAAAGAGGTCGTCAACCCGGCCTTTATCGAACTGAACGGTCGCGGCGGGTTGGGCTGGCTCGAAGGTTTCAACGAACTGGTGACCCGTTGTGGTTATGAATGGGTTGGCCATCCGGGCATCGACAACGGCGAACTGCTGACCCTGCATGGCCGCGCGGCGAATATCCCGGCGAACAAAGTCACTTTGCATATCGACGAAAAGCCGCCTTATGCCATTCGCCTCAAGGGTGAACTGAAAGAGCAGGCGTTCAAGAAAGTCGATTTTTCGGTCCAGACCGAGCTGGTCACCGATCCGGGCAGCACCCGCTTTACCCTCAACGACACCCTGACCAACAACGGCGACTATCCAAAGGAATACCAGGCGCTGTACCACAGCAACTTCAGCACGCCGTTCCTGGAGGAGGGCGCACGCTTCGAGGCACCGGTGCAGCAGGTATCGCCCTTCAACGAAAAGGCCAAAGGCGACTTGCCTGATTGGCAAACCTACCGCGGTCCTACACCAGACTACGACGAAACCGTCTATAACGTAGTGCCTTACGGCGACGCCAAGGGCGATACCCTGACCGTGCTGCATAACAAGGTCGGCAGCCTCGGGGTGGCGGTGGGCTTCAACACCCACCAACTGCCTGTGTTCTCCTTGTGGAAAAACACCGACACCCGTGGCCAGGGCTACGTCACCGGCCTTGAGCCAGGCACCAGCTTCTCCTACAACCGCCGCTACCAGCGCCCTCTGAAACTCGTGCCGACCATCGCCCCGAAAGAACAGCGCCAGTTCCAGATCAGCTACAGCCTGCTGGCAGACAAAGGCGCAGTCGACACCGCACTGGGCCAGATCAAGACCATCCAGGGCGGCCGGGCAACCGAAGTCCGCAAGGAACCACTGGTGGACCTGAGCAAAGAGTAAAGTCTGACTCGTTGACCGGACGTGTATGGAATTATTTCATTCTCGTTCTTGACATGCCCGGTCAACCAGTCCAGAATTGCGTCCATTCCTGATTCGGGAACGAGAAAAAACCCTTAAGATTCAATGGGTTGAGGGTGAAGCCAAGGCTTGATCCAAAGAGTTCAAAACGGTTGATGTGGTTGTATAAGCATCAGGCGTCTGAGGCCGAGTAGCAAAATGGTTATGCTGCGGATTGCAAATCCGCCTACGCCGGTTCGATTCCGACCTCGGCCTCCACTATTGAAAACCCCGTAGATTAACGTCTACGGGGTTTTTTATTGGGCTGGGGAAAGGGGGATCGTTTCTGCATAATCAGGCATCGTTTCCGCATCAGGCATTTATTTGGTCGGAGAAACCACCTCGCCGACTCGTCGATAGACTCGCTTCGTGATCTCCTCTTTGGAGTGCCCCAGAAGTCGGCTGGCGTGACTGATGTCCTCGATCTCCGAGGCTGCCTTCGGTCGAATATCGCGGAACTGGAACTGCCGGACCTTGCTGGCTAGATCAGCGTTACCATCGGCCGTAAGTTTCCGAGCAGCCTTGTCACGCGCTTCGCTGAACCGGTTCCTCAGCATCTCCCAGCTCATTCGCAGTCCCGAGTCGTTTGTGATCAGTCGTGAGTTGCGCACGCCCTGCAGCTTGCGGCGCTCAAGTAACGCCTCGATGAACAATCCAAGGCCAGTAAGCTCGCCATTGACGTGCCGACGGATGCGCAGTTTCTTTTCAGTCTTGTTCTGATCGACCCACAGGTAGTCCTCGTCGAGGTCGATGGTGCTGAACTTCAGCGTGTCGGCAGGGTGTTGCCGCTGACCGAAAACTGACCCAGTAGAGGCTGTTCTGCCGACTGAAAACTGACCCAGGTGTTCAACTGCTTCTGCTCACTTTTTGAGCAGGAGAACACAGGGTGATCAGCATGGAAATGTTGGGAAAAATCCGGCGGATGTACTTCCGCGACAAGCTCTCGCTGCATCAGATAGCCAAGCGTACCGGGCTGTCGAGAAACACCATCCGAAAATGGGTCAGAGCGCCCGAAGCCACTCAGCCAGCGTACCAACGGTGCGCAACCTTCAATAAGCTCAGCCCTTTTCACGAGACCCTGGAGCAGGCGCTCAAGGCCGATTCGTTCCGGCCAAGACACAACCGCAGGAGCGCCAAAGCGCTTTTCGAGCAGATCAAGGCCGAGGGTTACGACGGCGGCTACAGCCAGCTCACGGCGTTTGTCCGCTCTTGGCGAGGGGAGCAAGGCAAGTCTTTACGCGCTTTTGTACCGCTGACGTTTGCTCTCGGTGAGGCCTTTCAATTTGACTGGAGCGAAGAAGGTCTGCTGATCGGTGGTCTTTTTCGACGTGTCCAGGTCTCCCACATGAAGCTGTGCGCCAGCCGCGCATTCTGGTTGGTTGCGTACCCCAGCCAAGGCCACGAGATGCTATTTGATGCCCATACGCGCTCGTTTGGAGCGTTGGGTGGCGTGCCACGTCGCGGCATCTACGACAACATGAAAACGGCTGTCGACAAGGTCAACAAAGGTAAAGGCCGCACGGTCAACGCCCGGTTTTCCGTGATGTGCGCGCACTATCTGTTCGATCCGGACTTCTGCAACGTGGCCTCTGGCTGGGAGAAAGGCATCGTCGAAAAGAACGTGCAGGACAGCCGGAGGCGAATCTGGCTCGATGCTCAAAATTGCATGTTCCATACCTTCGAGGAGCTGAACGTCTGGCTCGGCCAACGCTGTCGTACGCTCTGGGCTGAACTTGTACATCCGCAGTACAACGGTTTGACGGTGGCAGAAGTCCTGGAGCTGGAGCAGGCTGAAATGATGCCGATGCCGACGGCCTTTGATGGCTACGTGGAACGCACCGTCCGTGTCTCTAGCACCTGCCTGATCAGCGTGGCGCGCAATCGTTATTCGGTGCCTTGCGAGCGTGTGGGTCAATGGGTCAGCAGCCGTTTGTACCCTTCGCGAATCGTGGTCATTGCCGACGAAACGGTGATCGCCAGTCACGAGCGCCTCTTTGATCGAGATCAGGTCAGTTTTGACTGGCAGCACTACATCCCACTCATCGAACGCAAGCCTGGTGCATTGCGCAACGGCGCGCCATTTGCTGATTTGCCAAAACCGTTACGGCTTCTCAAACGAGGACTGAGGCGTCACACCAACGGTGATCGAATCATGATGCAGGTACTGGCTGCTGTGCCAATTGCGGGTCTCGAACCAGTGCTGGTGGCGGTGGAGCTGGTACTTGAATCGGGAAGTCTGAGCGCCGATCACATCCTCAATGTCGTTGCCCGCCTGACCTCCACCACACCACCTCCCTGTGTAGAAACCAGCCTGCAACTCAAGGTCGCGCCTGTTGCCAATACGGCACGCTACGACCGGCTCCGTGCGACCGATGAGGAGAATCGCAATGCGTGACCTAATGACTGAACTCAAAGAACTTCGCCTGCACGGCATGGCCAGTGCTTGGGAAGAACTGGTCTCTCAAGGAACAGCGTCGACGGCTTCATCGAAATGGCTGCTGGAACATCTGCTTCAGCAGGAACATGCGGATCGCGCGGTACGCTCGGTGAATCATCAGATGAACATGGCAAAACTCCCCATGCACCGTGACTTAGCTGGCTTTGACTTCAGCGCTTCCAGCGCTGATGCCCGGCTGGTCAGCGATCTATCCAGCTTAGCGTTCACTGAAACCGCGCAGAATGTCGTGTTCATCGGCGGCCCTGGAACCGGGAAAACACACCTGGCCAGTGCCTTGGCTGTATCCGGAATCACGGCCCACAACAAACGCGTGCGCTTCTTTTCCACGGTGGATCTGGTGAATCTGCTGGAGCGTGAGAAGTACGATGGCAAGGCAGGGCGAATCGCCCAGGGACTGCTACGAACAGACCTGGTGATACTGGATGAGCTGGGGTATTTGCCCTTCAGTCAAAGCGGCGGTGCCCTGTTATTTCACCTGCTGTCCAAACTGTACGAACACACCAGCGTGGTCATCACCACCACCCTGAGCTTCTCGGAATGGTCGAGTGTGTTTGGCGACGCCAAGATGACCACCGCGTTGCTGGATCGGCTGACACACCACTGCCACATCGTCGAAACGGGCAACGAGTCCTACCGACTACAACACAGCACCTTGGCCGCGCAGACAAAGATCAAGTCACGGGAACGAAAGCGCAAGGACGGAGATGATGTCGAGGACGATGAGCCATGTTGATCCGCACCATAAATGCCCTGCCGCTTGCGGTGGGGCTTGATGGTCTTGAATCGGAACACTGCTGCTAAGCTTATCCACAATTGCTGGGGCAAAAATCAGCAATCCGTCCTGGGTCAATTTTCAATCGGCAGGGTGGGTCAGTTTTAAATCAGCGCCAACAATGTAGTAATTGATAGCGACGAATCGGCATTAAATCTGCTTGAAATGCTTTTGCGGGAGCCGGACTCTCTGATTCCTGAGATCGAGTTTCATAACTGGCCCAGATTCGAGATGCACGTGCGGGGGGAGCGCTACCACTCTACCATCACGCCTGAACTCATGGAGTCATTTCTAGACTTCCAGAAAACCATTAACAAGTCGTTTGCGCTGCTACGCTATTCAGATTCGAGTCGTCGACTCACTAATTCAGATCGCGATGATTTGAAAATCCTGGTCCAAGTTGGGGATGGTAGCTCAGGCTTTTTCGCTTTCTTGGGCGATCAGGCGGAAGCCTTGGTGACCGGCCTATGTGAAGGATTTAAAACTATGGATTCTAAGCACAAGCTAATCACCTTCTTGGCGTTAGGGGCGCTTGGTTTTGGGTCGGCAGGCTTTGTTTATCATCTGGAACACCAAGCCGAAGCCAGGCGAGTAGAGCTGGCCAAACTGGAGTCCGACGCTGAGCGGGATGAGCGCATGAAAACCCTTGAGCTTGTTAAGCAGGCATCTGAGATTTCAGCCGATCGTTATGCGGATCTCATGAAAATGGTAGTTGAGAGGACTCCGCAAATTCAGACAATTTCTGATCATATGGCCGGAACCTACAATAAGCTTATAGCTGCCACTAAGGATTCTGAGTCGATCAATCTTCAAGGGGTTGAGGTTCCAGGTGCTGCTGTTGAAGAACTGAGTAATACCCCTCGAAATGTTGCTGTTGAGGATCGATCCGTCAGTGTATTTACGGTTCGCGGCGTTGATCATCGATCAAGTACCGAGTATAAGCTCGCTTTGTTTGATGTTCTTCGCAAAACCGAGATAACTGCAACTCTGCCAAGGGATGGTTCATTTGTTACTGACCAGATATTGGATGTGATCCAAGAGGCTGAGTGGGGCGGAAAAGTTGTGATGCTGCACTTGGTAACGAAGACCAGGGCTGGGAAGCTCATAAAGGCGGAGGTTGAAAAGGTCACACAGATTACTGATCAAGATGCTTATGATCGTGCTCCTGAGTCGTGATCCAAGATTGATCGTAGGTAAAAGCCCAGCCCCGCGCTGGGCTTTTTGCATCTGGCTCCTTGGCTTGCTGAAACCCACTGCTACGCTCCTTAAGTGGCTATTTGCCACTCACAACAAGGAGTAGTGAATGAAGCAGGTCATATTGGCGATGTGCTTGGTGCCGCTTTCGGGGTGTTTTCAGCAGGTCGCAAAGCCCAGTGATATCACCCTGGTCGAGGCAATGAGGCAGGTCGGAGAAGGGCTCAGCTCGATGCGGGCCGCGCAAGGAGATGTCAAGACCGGACTAATGGCCGAATCTGCGGAGATAACCTTCAAGATATCTGCAGACGCCACCAGCGGCGGGAAGTTGAAGGTCGACTTGTCAGCTCCTGCAGTCAGTGATGGGGTTGGTGTTGGAGGCGAGCTTTCCGGGCAAAAATCGTCCGCAAGGTCGAATACGGTGACGGTGAGATTCCAAAATGTCTTGGCCTTGCCAAAGGACACTGTTGGGTATGCGCTTGTCAGTGGCACCAATGATGGAAAAAATCTGGAGGGGGTTATCAAAAATTTGGATATCAAAATCCAGTCGCATCAGCCCTCCACCACACTTGAGAAAAAATAGCGCGCTGAAGGTCGCGATGTAGATCGACGTATCCCCCACATAGCCCCGGACGCACTTGCGATCTGGGGCTTTTTGTTTCTGCCGCAAGGCAAACCCAATACGCAGCCTAGACCCGTACAGTCGAACGGTGGATGTTCGTTCATCCGTCCTCCCCGGCTGCGTACCTTTTCGCCTGATGAGCGAGGTGACACCCATGAACGCAAGTAATGTGATCCCGTTTCATTACCAAGGACAGCCAGTGCACTTCAGTAGCGATGGCTGGATCAATGCCACGGACGTGGCCAAGCGCTTCGACAAACGACCCGTGGACTGGCTGAAGCAGGCCGAGACCAAGCAGTACCTTGCTGTCTTGGCTGATGCTCTGGGCTTGGATACCAAAGTGACTCAGGATCACTTTGGTCTGGTGCGCACTGCTCGCGGTGGTAAGTCGCCGGGAACATTGCTTCATCCGAAGCTGGCGGTAGTTTTTGCTCGGTGGTTGGATGTGAAGTTCTCGGTCTGGTGTGATCTGCACATCGACGCGCTTATCCGTGGCGAGTTGAACGAAAAACAAAATTTCGACTTGGCCTGCAAGGCGCTGGACGACGGCAAGGACATCGCCAGCCTCAGCGGCCGTGAGCTGTCCAAGTGGAAACAGAAGAAACCGCGCCTGGAATATCAGGTCGCCTACTGGCGTGATCAGTTGCAGATGACCCTTGGGCTTGAAGATATCTCGGCGGCGAGGGTAGAAGCGAACTGATGCACCCTTGGCTCAGGCAAACGAAAGCCCGCTGATGCGGGATTTGTTATATGAGGCTGCGGACAGTGTTAAGCGGGGCTCATCATGCGTGCCATCTCGCAAAAATCAAACAATTGAGAGGTGGGCGCTTCAGTCCCTGCTGCTCCCCTAGTTTATGGATTGCCTGGGAATAGCAGATTTCACGCTGATCTTCGGCAGTCAGTCCAAGATGTTCGTCATCTGTCATTCTATCTAGCTCGTCCGCCAAGGCAGGTATGCGAGACAGTATCTCGATTTTAGTGATGCGGATGTCTGCGCCGTTGTGGTGTGATTTGCGTGGTGGTGTATCCGCGGGAGAGGGGTAGCCTTGAAAGAGCCAAAATGACCACGACGATGATTACCCTGAAAGCTTTCCAGCGAGCGGCAAGTTATCAGAATGTTGTTGGTGACACCGGTATTACTCATCACGGTCGTTGCAATGTTTCGATGAGGCTCGAGATGGGTCTGGTCAATGGATTGGCCGGTTGCTCATCCATGCGAGATTCGGAGAGCGGTTCAAAGATGATTTGAGCACTCACAAGCACCTGATCGTTGAGTGTGACCTTGCAGAAAGTCTCACGTGCCGCAGTACTGGTTTCTTGCTTCAGCGGCTCGCATTTGAGCAGGCCAATCTTATCCTTGATAGGTACTTTTGTTCCTTCAATCGCATCGCTGAGCTGAAACTTGGGCGGCATCTGGTGGCCAATCCCTGCCCATATTTGAGGTTCATCCTTAAAAGAAAACCCCGAATGGGACCTGCCGCATAAGTTTACGAGGGTACGCTCGCCATTTATGATCTGCGCATCCGTGTAGCAAACATATTTTCTGCTCACAATGTCGACTTTCCCAGGTCCGTAGTTAGTCTTCGTCTCCGGCGGATAGGAGGTGCATCCACTGAGAGCCAGGGCGGCCAGGATGGATACTGCAGTAAAACGGTTGCGAACGAATTCCATTGGTCAGCTATCTGGCTGTTAGAAGGCGCCACCAATACCGGCAAATTGCCGCTATTTCAAGTCTGCATCCAACAACCGTGCAATCTTCTTGCGCAATTCCCCATGCACTTCCTCCGCATATGGCGTAGCCGTTTTCCAGTCATAGAACCATGCAGGCATCTTGCGATGCTTTTCCGGTTCCGAGGCGTAACGAGGAAAAATGTGGCAATGCAGTTCGGGCTCTGAATTGCCCAGAATTTCGTAATTCATACGAAGTGCCCCGGTTGCCTGAAGCACCGCATCTCCGATTCGGGCCATGTCGAGCAGGTATGTCGTTCTGGCTTCTGCATCCAGATCGTTCAGGCTTGGAACGACAGGGTCGGGGAGTAGCAGGCAGTAACCGGGAAGAAACTGCACGTCGCCCATGACCGCCCAGCCTGATGCCATTCGGCAAATGACTTTATCGTTGGCTCCGTTGCGGGCCAGTTCTACACGTTCAGTGATCAGGGGCATTATCGTCCTTGGATTCCAGAGCTGGGATGGCTGTAAGTGATAACCACTTTCGTTGCGTTTTTTACAGCTATATGAGGCTCTTGCCAAGCACCTGCAAGACTCAGGGCTTTATCGGTATGCCGCAATCATGGAACCACCCCCGCCAAACACCCACTCATCCTCCAAGCCGGTCTGCACACCTATCTCGCAGTTGAAAACTTATACGCATGGCAATGCCGAAGGTGCGACCAATTTATTTATGACAAAGGAGGGTTGTATGAATCTGATTGCACTATCTGCCTTGCTCGTGGGTGCGTTGGGTCTGGGTATGCTGATCGGTGGGATTGTTCTGATGCGTAGCCCGGCAGTGTTCATTGTGGCGGGTATGGGATTTCTGAGCTGGACCTATGTGGTATCCAGAGCGACTGATCGCAGACAACGCAGGCAGATGGTCAGAGGGTAATGGCGGGGGCGGGCCTACAGTCGCTCATGAGGTCAATCAGGCCCGCGTTTCGAAGTACGGCAATGTTTAGCGTCGATGACCGGAGTGAATCGCCCCGGGTTTCGTAGACACCTCCATGCCTTAAAATGAGGCCAATCAGGAGGTGCCATGAGCAACCCGCGTTATCCCGAAGAATTCAAAACCCAAGCGGTCAATCAAGTGACCGAAAAGAAGCTTCCCGTCGCTGACGTAGCGGCCCGTCTTGGTGTGTCGACGCATAGCCTCTATGCGTGGATAAAGCGCTACAGCAAACCTCAAGAAGAACGGCAGCAAGACGATGACCAGCACGCTGAACTGCGTCGACTGCGAGCGGAACTCAAGCGGGTCACTGAAGAGCGAGACATCTTAAAAAAGGCCGCCGCGTACTTTGCCAAGGAGTGCGGCTGAAGTACGCCTTTATCAAGCAGCGCGCGGGCGACTATTCCATTCGACGGCTTTGCCTGACGCTGAAAGTCCATCCCAGTGGTTATTACGCCTGGTTGTCTGAGCCGCAATCTGCACGCGCTAAAGATGATCAGCGATTGCTGGGTTTGATTAAGCATTCATGGCTGGAGAGTGGCGGAGTGTATGGCTATCGCAAAATCCATGATGATCTTCGCGAGGTCGGTGAAGATTGTGGTCGGCATCGTGTGGCGAGGCTGATGCGTCTTGAGGGGCTGCGCTCTCAGACAGGGTATCGACGACGCCCTGGAAAGTACGGAGGTAAGCCAGCAGTCGCCTCACCCAATTTACTGAAGCGCCAGTTCGATGTCGTAGAACCCAACAAAGTGTGGGTCACCGACATCACCTACATTCGCACGTACGAAGGCTGGCTGTATTTGGCTGTGGTGCTGGATCTGTTTTCTCGTCAGGTCGTTGGCTGGTCAATGAAGTCGCAGATGACCAGTGATCTAGCCATTGATGCGTTATTGATGGCGGTTTGGAGGCGTAAGCCGAAACAGGAGGTGATGGTTCACTCCGACCAAGGCAGCCAGTACAGCAGCACCGATTGGCGCAGTTTTTTGAAGGCGAATAATTTGGTTGCCAGCATGAGTCGCCGAGGCAACTGTCATGACAACGCCGTAGCCGAGAGCTTTTTCCAGCTTCTAAAGCGGGAGCGTATCAAGCGGAGAATCTACACCACGCGGCAAGATGCTCGTAGCGATGTGTTCGACTACATCGAGATGTTCTACAACGCAAAACGCCGGCATGGTTTCAACAATCAGCTGTCACCGGTAGAGTTTGAAAAGCGTTACGCAATGAGCTTGCAAGGTGTCTAGAGAATCCGGGGCGATTCAGAGTGTTCCCCATCGCATCCCGCCATCTGTGGGTTGTCTGTGCAGTTGTCTTCCTGAAATGAAAAATAGCTACAGCCAGACACCGAAAGGGCAAAAAACACCAGCAGCATGATTTTTTTCATGAAAGCTCCAGATCAAGTCCGCTTCGCAGTGATACGCCCGGCTCTGTGTTTTACGCGCAGGGGGATGCAAGCACCTTGAAGGTAGTACAGGGGATCGGTATTCGCCATTTGCATCGATTCATTTACCCGCCAGGGGCGGGCTTGCCTCTCATCATCAGCTGCCGAACAGCTCATTCAGAATGAGCAGTTCTGCCACTGCCGTCACGATGCAAAAAATGACGAAACCTCTCGTAAATACACGACGAGGGCGTTCATAGGTGGGCCAGTTCGCAAATATATTCAATGCATCGCTTATGAAATCGAGCAAGTGGCAACTCTCGTACGTATGACTTTGCCCATCAGTATGAAGCAATATGCTATGACAAGCAGCAACGTACCTGAACGGTGTTGTTGGCCCAGAGCAACTGCGGCTGTTCGCAGTTTCGCCCTGTCAAATGTGTAGCATCGTCGTCACTTCACTTTGAATGCTTGCCTTCTTTGCGGGCGGTTTTCTGCGCCGTTGAATCATGCGCTGTTCCAGAAGACCCGTCTGGACGATGTGCATCGTTATCGCGCTCGACTTCGCCTGATTGATCTGACGACGGCACTGCTTTGTTCTTGGTGTCGGTGTTCTTTTTCATGACTGCCTCCCAGCCTTGGCTGTCCATCCGAATTAGATTCAGGCTGCTTGAAAGTGGATGGCGTTCCAGTGTGTTGGTTCAACCGGATTTTCTGTGAAGGGCTCGGCGGTCATTGCTGACAGATCTTGCGGCCCATCCTGTGATAGGCGAATATTCGGCACCTCTGCGGGCTGGTGTCCTGGCTGCAGGGAGAGCACGGAATGTTATTGATGTTTCGACCAGGAGGTTGCAAATGAAGAAAGTGATGTTTGCTGTAGTGCTGCTGTGTGGTTTCTCCCTGAATGCCCAGGCTGCATGCCCGGTATTCGGCCCGTCCAAAGACCCATGCAGCGGCCCGGTGTTTGGTCCGACGGTCTGCGTATGTCCGTAAGATAGGTTGTCTGGCAGGTTCGGCGAATGTCGGGCCTGCTCATGATGTGTGTACCAGGCAACTTGTACATCCTCGATATCTATATCGTCAGTCATATCGTCTTCCCGGATAAATCCGGTCCTACAGTCCGCTATAGCCGAAGTATCATTGCGATCATGAAGTCATTCATGGTTGATCGAGCAGGTGTCTCTAATGGGGCTGTCACCAAAGAGAAAAGTGATCAGGCGCGAAGTTGTTCGCAAGGCCTGGCAAGACAATTCGCACTGGATCAAACAGTACGGCTTTTCTGAATACGCACTCGAAGCGGTGTGTGATGACAATGAAGAGCTGCGTATCTGTTGGTGCTGTGGCGATCAGGGGTATCAGGAAGTCGCCCACATCATTCCGCATTCTCTGGGTGGGGCTGACACGGTAGAGAACCGATTCCTGCTCTGTGCCGAATGTCATGTGGCGTCACCGGACTGCTACAAGAGCGAGTATTTTGTTGGATACGTAAACAGAAATGCTGGCAGATTCAGCCGTCTCATGGAGGAAGCTCTACACAGAGCCAGCGAAAGGCTTCTGGCATTTTTGAACGAGCATCCTCAACTATCTGATGTAGTTGAAGCCAGGCCACTTCTATCTTTTTCAGAAAACTGTCTGTATCGACGAACCACTACTCATGGTTCAAGTATTTCCCTGAGTACCCGACTGGCTCGTGCAGAAATGTATGTGGATGAGCTTATCGAGTACGCCCGAAGCCACTTGGATCAAGAAAAGATGCCGACGATCGGCAACAAGTTGGCGTAATACTTGTCTAGTATTGTCGGAAAGATCTGATCAGTAGAGAGCAACCATGTATTCAAAGCCCGAGCTACAGCGAGTCCTTGAAACGGCTTTTCTGCCCAGCAAATGCGAATGCGTCATTTCGGCGAACGACAGCTTTTCGGTAAAGCTCACCAACGCCGAATCAGGCGAAATCGAGCTGTACGTAACGGGTATGCCTTTGTCTGATCTGTCATCCAGCAGGTCGATCGCGCATCTGGTGCTTTCGTTGAGGGAGCAGCGAGATCTGATGGCGAAGATGGAATTGTCCATGAGGCGGTTGGCTTAGGAACTGAAACGAAAAGCCCGGCACTAAGCCGGGCTTGATATATCTGCTTTGCCGAAATTGCCTAGCAGCGTAACGTTCACAATCCACAAAAACACCAAAGGCCTGCCGAGTCTCCCCGTGCAAGCCTTTGATTCATATATGGTGCCCCGAGCCGGGGTCGAACCGGCACGTCCAGAGGACGAGGGATTTTAAGTCCCTTGCGTCTACCAATTTCGCCATCGGGGCGGTAGCGCCAAGGCAGGGAATATATACATCCCGTCCCCATGAAGCAAGCGTGCAAGTCCTTCAGATGGCACAAGATGTTACTTTTTCCGTGAAATGAAAAGTCTCTGTAAATCATGGGGCTACGAAACCTGCTTGCGATGAAGCAGGAGGTTCCCGGTTCGTATCTCTGTCAGATACTCACCTCACGATTTCTTCGTGGTCGCGACGTCTTCCATGCTTTGCGCCAGGCTGTGTAGGTAATGGGCCAGGGCGACCTCTTCCAGGTGCAGGCCTTTGCGTTGTCGGCTGCGGGGCAGCTTCGCCAGTTCGCCCAGCAGGAAACCCTCCAGCACGGCGGGGTGGATGTAGCATTTGCGGCAGATGGCGGGGGTGTTGCCCAGTTGTCGTGAGACGGCCTTGACCATTTCAACGATGTGTTTCTTGGCATCGGCTTCCGGCTCCCAATGCAGTTTGCGCAGGGTTGCCAGGGCCAGCGCGCTGGCGGCCCAGGTGCGATAGTCCTTGGCGGTGAAGTCGGCTCCGGTCAGGTCTTGCAGGTAGGCATTGATATCCGAAGAGGTGACGGTGTGGCGTTCGCCGTTATCGTCCAGATACTGAAAGAGGTTTTGCCCCGGTAATTCCATGCAGCGCTTGATCACATTGGCCAGTCGTCTATCCCGCACACTGACGCGATGTTCTATGCCGCTTTTACCCCGAAACTCGAAGACGATTTGCGTGCCGTGCACTTCTACGTGTTTGTTGCGCAGGGTGGTCAGGCCGTACGAGCGGTTTTCCTTGGCGTAGCGACTGTTGCCGATGCGGATCAAGGTGGCGTCCAGCAGGGAAATGACCGTTGCCATGACTTTTTCGCGACCGATGCCGGGTTGTGCCAGTTGTGCTTCGATCTGTTTGCGGACCTTGGGCAGTGCATGGCCGAATTCGATCAGGCGCGAGTATTTGTCCTGATCCCGGATTTCCCGCCATTGCGGATGGTAGCGATATTGTTTGCGGCCTCTGGCGTCGCGGCCAGTGGCTTGCAGATGTCCGGCCGGGTCGGCGCAGATCCAGACGTCGGTGTAGGCGGGGGGAATGACCAGTGCGTTGATGCGCTGTATTTCTGCCTCGTCGCGAATGCGCTGACCATCGGTATCGAAGTAGGCGAACTTGCCTCGCAGGATCTTGCGGGTGAACCCTGGCTGAGAATCGTCGACGTAATGAAGTCCAGGCACTGCTGATGAACTGGCGGTCGGAGAGGGCATGGTCATGTTTCCAGGTCGGTTAACAACACTGACCACGCCTGCTCGAGCGGGTGCCAATTATTTCATGCCAGTACCGCGACGGCCTTGATCTGCGCCCAGAGTTGCTGTCCGGGGTAAAGTCTCATGTTGTCGTAGGAATAGCGGGTGATACGCGCCAGCAAAGGTGTGCCGCCAGCATCGAGCCGCACCAGCACATGTGCCGTATTGTCGGCGGCGACTTCGCTGATCACGGTCACGGGTAACCGGTTGAGAATGCTGCTTTGGTCATCGGCCTGCAGGTTGAGGCTGACATCGCGTGCCTGCACCTTGACCCGCAATGTCTTGCCCTTTGCCAGTTCGGTGTGAGCAACGGTCAGGCGCAGGTCGCTGTTGGGCAGGGTGATGGTCAGCAACTGGTAATGACTGTCGTAGGCGCTCACTGCGCCTTCGATCACCACGCCAGCATCGTCGCCTATGGCCAGCGGTAGATCGAGTCTGGCGAGGGTTTCCTTTATGGGGCCACAGGCCAGAACGCTGCCTTCCTCAAGCAGTACCAGATGATCCGCCAGACGTGCCACTTCATCCTGGGAGTGGCTGACGTAGAGCATGGGAATTTCCAGCTCGCTATGCAGGCGCTCCAGATACGGCAGGATTTCGCTTTTTCGCTTGCTGTCCAGCGCGGCCAGCGGCTCGTCGAGCAGCATCAGGCGCGGGCTGGTGAGCAGGGCGCGGGCAATGCCGACTCGTTGGCGTTCGCCGCCGGAGAGCTTGTCTGGCTGGCGATCAAGCAGGTGGTCGATGCCCAGCAAGACCGTAGCGTGCTGCATCTGGATGCTGCGCTGGTTCTTGGGGATGCGGCTCAGGCCGAACTCCAGGTTGCCGCGTACCGACAGGTGCGGGAACAGGCTGGCTTCCTGAAAGACATAGCCGATCGAGCGCTTGTGCGGTGCGAGGAATATGCCGTTGGCCGAGTCCTGCCAGACCTCGCCATTGACCTGGATAAACCCCTGTTGCGCTTTTTCCAGGCCGGCGATGCAGCGCAGGCAGGTAGTCTTGCCTGAGCCGGACGGGCCAAACAGTGCCGTCACGCCTGTGCCCGGCAAGTTCAGGTCAACATCCACCTTGAAGGTGGGAAAAGCCATCTGCAGGCGAGCGGCGATGGGCGATGCCATGAGTCAACTCCAACCTGCTTTGGACTTGCCGCTTGAGTAGAGCGCCAAAAGAACCAGAAATGAAAAAACCAGCATGGCACCCGCCAGCCAGTGAGCTTGCAGGTACTCCATCGACTCGACGTGATCGAATATCTGCACCGACACCACACGGGTCTTCTCGGGGATATTGCCACCAATCATCAGTACCACGCCGAACTCGCCCACGGTATGGGCAAAGCCCAGGATGGCGCCGGTGATGAAGCCAGGTTTGGCCAGCGGCAGAATCACATGGAAAAAGGTGTCCCACGGGCCGGCTCGCAGGGTGGCAGCCACCTCCAGCGGGCGCGTGCCGATGGCCGCGAAGGCATTTTGCAAAGGCTGCACGACAAAGGGCATCGAGTACAGCACCGAGCCGATCACCAGCCCCGTGAAGCTGAACGTCAGCGTGCCCAGGCCAAGGCTCTGGGTGATCTGGCCGACAAAACCGTCAGGTCCCAGCAGGATCAGCAGGTAAAAGCCGATGACCGTCGGCGGCAGCACCAGAGGCAAGGCTACCACTGCGCCTACCGGGCCTTTGAGCCAGGAGTCGGTCCTGGCCAGCCACAGGGCGATGGGCGTGCCGATCACCAGCAGGATGACGGTTGTCAGCGACGCCAGTTTCAGCGTCAGCCAGATCGCCGCGATATCGGCACTCCCCAGCGGCATTTACAGTTGATACCCGAAGGATTTGATGACACTGGCCGCTTGCGGGCCTTTGAGGTATTCCACCAGAGCCTTGGCGGCCGGGTTGTCCTTGCCTTTGTTGAGGATGACCGCGTCCTGTTTGATCGGGTCATGCAGTTCGGCAGGGACGATCCAGGCCGAGCCGCTGGTGAGTTTGTCATCCTTGTAGATCTGCGACAGGGCGACGAAACCCAGCTCGGCATTGCCGGTGGAGGCGAACTGATAGGCCTGGGTGATGTTCTGGCCTTCGACGATCTTGGCCTTCGTTGCATCGATCAGCCCCAGTTTGCCCAGCACTTGAGTGGCTGCCAGGCCGTAAGGTGCGGTCTTGGGGTTGGCGATGGACAGGTGCTGATATTGACCGGCCTTGAGCACGTCGCCCTTGCTGTCGACATAACCCTCTTTGGCCGACCACAGCGCCAGGGTGCCGACAGCATAGGTGAAGCGCGAGCCTTTGACGGTATCGCCTTCCTGTTCAAGCTTGGCCGGGGTGGTGTCGTCGGCGGACAGGAACACTTCAAAAGGCGCTCCGTTCTTGATTTGGGTGTAAAACTGGCCGGTCGAGCCAAAGGCGGCGACAAGCTTATGTCCGGTGTCTTTCTCGAAGTCCTTGGCGATGGCCTGTATCGGCGCCGTGAAGTTGGCAGCCACGGCGACCTGGACCTCATCGGCAAGGGCGGAGGTCATGCCCAGAGCCGCGATGGCTGCAACCAGTGATCTGAGGGTGATGCGTGACAGGAACGCTCGCATGAAACGGCTCCGGGATATTTTGAGGGGGATAATTAGCGAGACAGCCATAGGGAGTCATACGCTATATATTTAAATATATAGCGATGACGCATTCCCATGGAAGCGCTGTTTCACTTCCCGGAGAGTATTTTCAGCGCATTATCAGCCAGTTGACGGGTCAGTTCGGCTGCGGACAGCTCATGCTTGATGCCCACGGCCTGGCCTGCCCACAGGTTCATGAAGTCGCCGTTACCCTGTGGCTCGGCTTTGGCACGAAGGGGGATCAACGCACCGCCAGACAGGGGGAAGGCGGGCGCAAGAGGGCTCATGGGGCCGATTTCTCTCATGATCCGGTTGACGATGCCCCGTGCCGGGCGACCAGTGAAGATGTTGGTCAATGCCGTCTGGCTGTCCGTAGCGCTGCGCAGGGCCTGATGATGCGGCTTGCTGACCTTGGCTTCGGGGCAGAACAGATAAGCCGTGCCCACTTGCACCGCCGATGCGCCAAGGATGAAGGCCGCTGCGACACTTCGGCCTTCTGCAATGCCGCCTGCGGCAATGACTGGCACGCTGACGGCGTTGGCAATTTGCGGGACCAGGGCAAAAGTGCCGACCTGGGTATGGAGTTGGTCGCTGAGGAACATGCCGCGATGGCCGCCTGCTTCATAGCCCATGGCAATAATCGCGTCGCAGCCGTTTTTCTCAAGCCAGACAGCTTCTTCAACGGTGGTGGCCGAGGAGAGGATCCTGGCGCCGGTCGCCCGGACTCTATCCAGCAAGGCGCGTTCAGGAAGGCCGAAATGGAAGCTCACCACTTCAGGTTTCAGGGCTTCGACCAATGCGCAGCTATCGGCATCGAAAGGTGCCCGGCTTGAAACCGGTGTGGGTGCAGCGTAATCGGCACCCAGTTCTTGATAGTAAGGCTGTAGCGCTTCTTTCCAGCGTGCGTCCCGCTCAGGATCGGTAGCAGGCGGCGTATGGCAGAAGAAGTTCAGGTTCAGCGGTGCCTGGCTGTATTGACGAATCAACGCAACTTCTTCGCGTATTTGCTCAGGGCTCAGCATGGCGCAGGGGAGTGAGGCCAGTCCGCCTGCATTTCCGACGGCAATCGCCATTGCCGATCCAGTGGCTCCGGCCATGGGGGCCTGCAGGATGGGCAGGGTGATGGATAGCAGATCAAGGATGCGGTTGTCAGGCCATGAACTCATGCCAGAGGCTCCATATCGAAGGCAGTAAAACTGCTATTGAGCGCGCAGCCATCGCCTTTGGCAACCCTTCAGGCGGATGTTGGCTCACATGGATTTGACTTTGGAGACGGTCGGTCTAATATTGCCGCCATGACGACATTATCCGATAAGCCCAGACGCCCCGGTCGTCCGCCCAAGGTGGACCGTGAAAATCTGGAAACCCGCGAAGCCCTGATTCGCCGAGGCCTTGAGGTCCTGACCGAGCAGGGCTATACGGCCACGGGCATCGATTACATCCTCAAGGAAGTGGGCGTACCCAAAGGCTCCTTCTATCACTATTTTGCCAGCAAGGAAGCCTTTGGCCGCGCAGTGCTGGAGAGCTACGCCGGTTACTTCGCCCGTCGCCTGGATCGCTGGCTGCTGGATGAATCGCTTTCGCCGCTGGAGCGGCTGGTAGGGTTCGTGCAGAGCGCCAAGCACGGCATGGCGCGCCATGATTATCGACGCGGTTGCATGGTGGGTAATTTTGGCCAGGAAATCAGTGTCTTACCTGAATATTTTCGCGTTGAACTTGAAGATATTCTTCAGGGCTGGCAGGCCAGACTCACCCATTGTCTGAAAGCAGCCCAGCAGGCTGGTGAGCTGGCCAGGGATGCGGACTGCAATGAGCTGGCGGCTTTTTTCTGGATCGGCTGGGAAGGCGCGGTGCTGCGTGCGCGGCTGGTTAAAAGCGATAAACCCTTGAATACCTTTATTGCGGGCTTTCTTCGCGGCTTGCCGCAATGATTGCTCGGGTCTATTTAAAGACGATCGGTCTAAATTGGAGGTGCATATGTTCAAAGGCATTTTGATCAACAAGGACGAGCAGGGATACCGCGCCAGTCTGGCAGATATCGATGAAGCTTCGCTGCCGCCGGGCGATGTGACGGTGCAGGTATCCAGCAGCACCCTTAACTACAAAGATGCCCTGGCTATCACCGGTGCCAGCCCAGTAGTGCGCAGTTTTCCCATGGTGCCGGGGATCGATCTGGCGGGAACGGTCGAAAGCAGCGAGTCGCCGGAATTCAAGGTGGGCGATCAGGTCCTGCTCAATGGCTGGGGCGTAGGCGAGTCGCATTGGGGTGGTCTGGCTGCCAGGGCACGACTCAAGAGCCAGTGGTTGATTACTCTGCCCGAGGCGTTCACGCCAGCCCAGGCCATGGCTATCGGTACGGCGGGATATACCGCAATGCTTGCGGTTATCGCTTTGCAGAAACATGGTCTGACGCCCGACAGTGGTGATGTGCTGGTGACCGGTGCCAACGGTGGCGTGGGCAGCTTTGCGGTGGCCATTCTGGCCAGGCTCGGTTATCGGGTCGTGGCTTCCACCGGGCGTCCTGAGGAGAGTGAGTACCTGCAGCAACTGGGCGCGGCGCAGATCATTGATCGGGCGACCTTGTCCGAGCCCGGTCGCCCGTTGGCCAAAGAGCAGTGGGCGGCAGCCATCGATTCGGTCGGCAGCCACACGCTGGCCAATGTCTGCGCCGGCATTCGCTATCGCGGCATAGTTGCAGCCTGCGGTCTGGCGCAGGGCATGGAGTTTCCGGGATCGGTCGCACCGTTCATCCTGCGCGGTGTAACCCTGGCCGGGATCGACAGCGTCAATCGTCCTCGCGCCGACCGCCTGGAAGCCTGGGGGCGGCTGGCCACTGATCTGGATGTTTCGCTGTTACCGCTGATCAGCCGTGAAATCGGATTGAGCGAAGTCATCGACATAGCGCCACAACTGATTGCCGGTCAGGTGAGGGGAAGAGTGGTGGTGGATATCAAACGCTGATTCAGCGCGAAGTCAGTGACCTCCATAACCTCGATCCGCTGCGCTGCCGGATGCAGCGGATTGAGCATGATGTTGCGGGCCTGAGGCAGGGCCGAGGACGGTACGATCAGCCCTAGCTGCTGACCACACCTGAGCCAGGCCGTACCGAAATCCATACTCTGGATATCGGCAGGATTGCTGGCCCATGCCTCGCCAAGTTCTTGCAGGTCGGGTTCGCAGTAAAGCTGCGGCTCATCCGGCAGCTTCACGCGTACGAGTTTCAGTGCGATGCGTGGTACTTCGGTGCAATGGATAACCGCTTCCAGCGCGCAGATTGCTGCTGTCATGCCGAAATACAGGGCTTTGTGCTCCGTGTGATTCCAGCGCCCGCCAAACAGCGCAGCACCCTGGCCACTCAGGTCTGTGGCGCACGGTGCCGTGGTGATTCTCCAGGCGTGCATCAGACAACACCGCCATAGGCGATAGCAGCGAGGGCGCGGCGTACTTGCTGGGCACCGATCTCCGTCTCACACAAGCGCAGAGGATGCTGATCACCCAATGCCGCATTGGCGGTCAGCATCCACTGGCTGGCGCTTTCGGGGGTCTCGAATATTTCCATGGCCTGGGTGGCAATCATGGCGATCCGGTCAAGGCGCTCTGAGGCTATCCGGTCCAGAGGCTGTTGCTGGCGTTGACGCCGCTCCAGGGTGGAAGTCGAGGCATTGAGCAATTCTTCAAGGTGTTCATTACTGAGCCTGAACGCCTCGCGAACCGAGCGTATCCAGCCGGGTGCAAAGCCTGAATGGATATTGCTCAGGCGTTCGCTTTCGGTACGTTTACTGACCTGATTGGCAAGTAACCAGAATTCGGCACCGGATTCGGTGCTGCGAGGAGAAACTGCGGGGGTGAACATCGGAGTGCCTGTTTTTGCCGTGAGAAAACGATCGAAAAACTATCGCAAACAGGCCATTCATCAAGTCTAAAGTTGTTACTGCCAATTGCCCGAAATCAAAAAAAAAGCCACCGCACTCGCGTGTGATGGCTTAAAAGATCTAACCAAAGGACTGATGAAGTAGAGCAGGTATTCAGTCCCTGCGATGCGGTTTCGCAAGGCTGTCAACGTGTTCTGTCATCGCGGGCACAGTAACACTGCCGGGATGTATTCAATTATCAGCAACAATGATAGTGATTATCATTGTTCGCCCCTTGCGCGCCAATGCCTTGTAACGTCTGTCATAACGATGTTTTTCATTTGAAATGAAATACTTTGAATCAAATGCCTGCATTGCTGTAAGAAGTTTCACTGAGACACCTGTGCTTCAGCGCAGGGTGAAGCCATGTATATACCCATCCAAAAAATCGATTCGACCCGTCTGACTTATCCAGCAATCCGATAGCCAACGTTTCTCACCAAATTCATGCTTTACCCCTCTACAACGCACGGGTTTGAGCATGGAAAAGTTCGACATTCACCGTAAAACCAACTTCGAAGCCCTGGTCAATGAATACGGGCTCGATGGCAGTCGTCTGCTGCCATGGGATGGTTATCCGATGCCATTTGCCGGGGGCTGGTGCGTCGTTCGACCGGGTACCAGCAGTGAAGCCCACACCCAGATCGATCAGGAAATCTTCATCGCCATCAAGGGGCGTTCCAGGCTGGTGGTCGGTGATCGGGAAATGGAATTTGCCGTGGGTGACATTGCGGCAATTCCCAAACACACCAATCACTACGTCATCAACGATTCCGATGAGGACTTTCATTTCTACGTGGTCTGGTGGGACATGAACTACGTGAATGCCTTCGTCGAGCAGCACAACGAGACGACGGGGTGCCTCAATGGCTAAGTTCATTGTGACCATCACACCGCCCACGCCCAACGGCGATCTGCACATCGGCCATATCGCCGGACCGTTTCTGGCGGCGGATGTGTTCACCCGCGTCCAGCGCCAGCGCGGCCATGATTGCGTGCTGGTTTCCTACTCGGATGACTATCAGTCCTACATGCTGCGCAAAGGCATGGAGTTGGGTGTCGATCCGGTGGAGCTGGCCAATCGCAACTCGAACCGCATCGAGGCGTCGCTGGCGGCCATCAACATCAAGCCGGACAACTGGATGCGCCCATACCGGAACCCGTGGTTCGAGCAGGCAGTTGGCGAGGTGTTCGGCAAGGTTCGCAAATCCGGCTTCATCGAGTTTCTCGATGCCGAGGAGCCGTATTGCCCGGACTGTCGAGTGTGGGGCTATGAAGCCTTTGCCCGGGGCAATTGCAACTACTGCGGGGCCGAGTCCGACGCCAGCCAGTGCGAAAACTGTGCTCAGGCGCCTGATGCTGCGTTGATGAGCGATCTGCACTGCAAGCTGTGCAAGCAGCCGTCGCAATGGAAATCCACCCATCGTGCCTTCATGAAACTGGCGGCGTTCAAGCCGGTTCTGCGCGACAGGCTGCTGGGCCGCAAATGGCGCAAGCCGCTGGACAACTGGCTGCGCGAAACTGTTGAACACCTGCATGACTGGGGTGTGACGCGCCCTGAAGATGGCGGGCTCGATCTTGAGGTCGATGGTTCATGCCGGGTGCATACCTGGTTCATGGGGCTGGCCGGTTACATGGCGGCTTTTCGCGAGTATGCGGAGCAGGCTGGACGCCCCGAACTGTTCCGCCAGTACTGGCAGTCGGGGCAGGGGACGCTGGTGCATTTTCTGGGTTTCGACTGCGTATTCAGCCACGCCATCGTTTACCCGGCGCAGCTTTCTGCAATGGATGACATCAAGGTCAACCAGCGTTTCATTCCCAACCAGTTTCTCAAGCTCGATGGCCTGAACCTGTCCACCAGCCGCAACCATGCCATCTGGGTCGGGGATCTGGCCCGCGAGGCCTGCGCGGACAGCGCCCGTTTGTACCTGGCCAGTATTGCCCCAGAGGAAAGCGAAGGCGATTTCCGCCTGCAGCACTTCCTGCAATGGCGGCAGAGGGTATTCAACGAGTTTTTCCCGGCCTTGCTGGAAGCCGGGCAACGCTGCGATGACTGCTGGTGGAGTGGCGTCTGCGGCCAGGATGCCGGTTTGCTGGAAGCGCTGCGTCTGCAATGGATCAAGGCTTCGGACTCCGAACATTTCTCGATGAAGGGCATGGCTCAGGTGCTGCTGGATGTGATCGCCATTACCGCTACGCGCCTTGCCGAAGGGCGCACGGTGATTCACCTGGCGGCGTTCCTGGCTGTGATCGGCAAATCGCTGATCCCTGAGATGTCAGCGCGCATCGTCACGGCATTCGGGCTGCCCGAGACACGGGTAAACGCCACGGTCATGTCCGGCTCGGCCGCTGAATACTCTATCTGAGCAGGAACATCTCGATGTTCATCGATTATGAAATTGCGGTGATTGGCGCTGGCATCGTGGGCGCCAGCATTGCCGCGAAACTGAGCAGTACGGGTATTTCCGTGGCGCTGATCGACAAGGGCGCAGCAGGTGCCCTTGGGGCCAGCGGTTATTCTGGCGGGCTGGTGCGTTTATACGACACCGATCCGCTGTTGATGGAACTGGCAGCGTATTCCATTGGCTTGATGGATGAGGGCGTTTTCGCCACCACGTATTCCAGTGCATTGCGTCGCACCGGCATGATTTATCGTGCCGCACCGGATCAACTGGAGGACATCTGGAGCGCGATCAGGCAACACGCCAAAGTGCGCTACCCGATGCATCTGGTCGGCACCCATGAGCTTGACGGCGTGCATTATCCACACTGTCACAAGGAGGCGCGGGTCAATCTGTTCGAGCCCCGTGCCAGTGTGGGGAATGTGCGTCAGGCCGTGGCTTTGTTGAGTAATGTGGTCCGTCAGTATGGGTTGTTGCTGGAGCACAGTGAAGTCAGGTCCATCGACTGTCGTTCCAGTCACGACGTTCGCATCGAACTGGGCAGCGCCACCTTGCGCTGCCGGGCGGTGGTGATTGCCGCCGGGGCCTGGAGTCCGGATCTGCTGCCAGGCATGGACTTCGGACTTGAAACCCGCTCGATCCCACTTGCACGAGTGATGACCGAAAGCACCTGGTTGATGCCGGTGATCGATGCCGTCACCCAGTCTTACGGCATTCCCCTGACCCGCAATATCGTGCAGACCGGCTGTGGCTTGCGAGAGGCGGGTGCGTGGCCGGAAAGTCTTGCCTTGCCTGATGAGCGTCATGCTCTGGACGCCAGCCAGCGGGTGCAGCAACTGTCGGCCTCCACCGGCCTGATCAGCGTGCTGGATGTGCTGCCGGGCTTTGACAGCTATAGCCCCGATGGCAGGCCGTTGGTGGGATTCTGCGGCGAGCACAGCCCGGTTTACATGGCCACCGGTATGTCCGGGCTTGGCTTCAAGTTTGCCCCGGCGATTGCACAGATTGCCTTCGACCAGTTGCGCAGTCATCTGGCAGGCCAGGAACTGAGCAGTGACTGGTCGGCCCTGTCACCAGCCCGCGCCCGCAATGACTCCGCCGACTCGAGCGTGCAGCCATGACCTCAGTACAGACGCCCCGGGCTCTGCGGGTTGGCGTGAGTGCGTTGTTCGACCCCAATGACACGCCTCATGCACGAACCTTTCTGCGGGCGCTGGCTGTAGCCCGCAACTTCATTGCCGGACTGGACCGGGTGGAGTGGCGTTTTCTCGATGATGGCGCCAATGCCGCACGGGGAGTCGAGGTTGCGCGACAGATGATCGACTGGGAGGTTGACCTGGTGGTCGGGCATTTCTCTTCCGATGCAGCGCTGAGTGCCGCGCCACTCTATCAGCAGGCGGGAATCCCCTTGCTGACGCCTGCCGCGACCATTGACTGCCTGACGCTGGAGCACCCCAACGTCTTTCGTTTTTGCCCGTCGGATCGGCAACTGGCCAGTGATCTGCTGGCCTGGCTGAAAACCCGAAACTGGCAGGTTCTGCATATCGACGCCGACGACAGCGCCCACGGTCAGGCATTGGCCAGTGCAATCGCCGTTGCAGCCAGACAGGCTGGGCTGCGCCGGGTTTTCGAGCCCGATCAGGCCCAGGTGGAAGTCTTCGCCGGACGCTTGCAGGCCAGCCGCGAGCACTGGATTGCACGACGCCAGTCGGGCAGTACGCGACCTCTGGTGCTCACTGACGACGCCGCATCGCCTTACCTGGGCAATGCACAGGCTGATGACCGCGACACCTACGTCATCGGTTTCGGTGTAGCAGGCCTGGCTGAAGAACCGGAAAGCTCTTCGCGTCAGGCAACGGATTTTCATCAGCAACTGTACGGCGCAATGCCGCAAACCTATTACCGCGAAAGCCTGCTGATGCTTTACGTACTTGGGGTCTTGGCCAACAGCACTTTGCGCAAAGCCGAACTGTCAGCCGCCTTGAGCAACACCATTTTCAACACGCCGCTGGGCCTCGTCAGTTTCGACCGGGGCGAATGCCGGGGGGCGTTCAACAGTGTCTGGAAGCTGGGCGAGAGAGGGCTCGTCCCCGTGACCGAATAACGCAACACCTCTATCTGCTTACTGCCATTTACTCCAGTTCTAAGGATGGTTCTTCAATGGGTAACTTAGCACCACACACGTTTAATACCGATGCGGTCTGTATTGGTTTCGGGCCGGCAGGTATTGCACTTTCCTGTGTGTTTGAAGATGCGCGGGAAGTGGATGACCCACTGTCTCGCCTGACGGTCCGTTATCTTGAAGCCGCGCCGGATACTCAATGGCATCGCGAACTTCTGCTGACCGGGACTGATATCAATCACCATGTCTTTCGCGATCTGGTAACGCCGCGCAATCCCCGCAGCCGCTTTTCATTCGCCATGTACCTGAAAAGCCAGGGCCGCATGTTCGACTTCGGTCTGCTGGGGCGTCCTGCCAGCCGCCATGAGTGGTCGGACTATCTCGCCTGGGTTTCCCGGCAAGTCGACAGCTACACCCGCTTCAATGCGCCCGTCACTGAAATCCTGCCGGTCATTCGTGACGGTCGTTTGTGCGAGGTGCAGGTCAAGACGCCGGATGCCAGTTTCAACACACGCAATATCGTGCTCTCCAGCGGCAGTGCGCCAAGAGTTCCGGTGGAGTTCCAGGCTCTGCTTGGCCCGACCCTGTTCCATACCTCGCAGTTTCTGACCCGCCTCAAAGCCTTTGGCGACCGGCTGCCCAAGCGCTGGCTGGTGCTGGGTTCCGGGCAGAGCGCCAGTGAGTCGGTGCTGGAGCTGACCGGTCGCGACAGCAGCATCGAGGTGCATTCGGTGCATCGCTCCGCAGGCTTCAAGCTGACTCAACTGGGCCAGTTCCCCAACCGGGTTTTTGCCCCGGATCATGTGGACTATTTCCATGACCTGAACCCTGCTGCACGCCACCGCTTCCTCGACTGGAGCCGGTCGACCAACTACGCCGGTATCGATCCGGACGAGAGCCAGAAACTGTTCTCGATGATCTATGAAGACACCATTGTCGGTCGCAAGCGTTTGCAGACCTATGGCTACCGGGTCATCTCCCAGGTGGAAAAAATCGACCAGGGTTATCGCGTGGCATTGACCGACACCTTCAGCCAGCGCACCGAACTGCTGGAAGTGGACGTGATCGTGCTGGGCACGGGCTACCAGCAATATCTGATCCCGCCGTTGCTGAGCAACCTGCAGCCCTGGCTCAAGGCTGATGTGGACGGCGGCCTGGTCATCGACAGGAATTACAACGTCGCCACTCAGGGCGAGTGTGACGTGAGCGTCTGGGTCAACGGCCTGTCCGAGCGTACCCATGGCATCAGCGACAGCCAGTCGTTTTCCCTGATGGCGTTGCGCGCCGAGCGCATTGCCAATGCCCTTGGACAAACACTCGATTCCCTGGCCGATGCCCCGCTCCTGACACAGTGAAGTGATCCTCATGTACGACAATATCTGCGATATCGTTCACGACCAGACCTTTCTCAAGGTCGCAGGTCTGGGGCATGATTTTTTCCTGAAAATGGAATCGCTCAACCCGGCAGGCTCCATCAAGCTCAAGACCGCCGTGGGCCTGGTAGATGATCTTCAGGCCCGCGGCCTGATCGGTCCGGACACCATTCTGATCGAGTCTTCGTCCGGCAACCTGGGTGTGGCCCTGGCGATGATCTGTGCCGAGCGCTCCATCAGGTTCACCTGTGTGGTCGACCCCAACAGTTCCAATCACAACATCCGCATGATGCGCACTTATGGCGCCGAGGTGATCCAGGTCGATACGCCGGATGCCAATGGCGGTTTTCTGGGGACGCGCATCGCTTTGATCCGTGACAAGGTCGGCAGCGACTCGCGCTATGTCTGGCTCAATCAGTATGAAAATGCGGCCAACCCCCGGGCCCATGCGCGCACGACGGCGCGTTCCATAGGCCGACATTTCGGGCATGTGGATTACCTGTTCGTGGGGGCTGGCACCACCGGAACCCTGATGGGCTGCGTGCAGTATTTCCAGCGCCATCACCCCACGACCAAGATCATTGCCGTGGACAGTGTCGGCTCGGTGACTTTCAACACGCCCGCCAGTCGGCGTTTCATTCCGGGGCTGGGCACCAGCCAGCGTCCGCCGATCTTCAACGCCGAAGGCATTCATGCCCTGGAAATGGTGCCTGAATCGCGCACCGTTGCCATGTGCCGGGTATTGGCGCGCAGCAAAGGCTTGCTGGTCGGTGGTTCGACCGCCACGGTGATAGCGGCCGTGCATGCCTGGCGCGAGCGCATCGAGCCGGACTCGGTGGTGGTGGCGTTGTCGCCGGACTGGGGCGAGCGCTATCTGGACACGCTTTACGACGACCCATGGGTCGAGCAGCGCTTTGGCAGTGAAGTGCTGAACATGACCCTGGCTGACATGCCGATCGTACCCGAGTGGACCACTTATCTGGCGGCTGAGCGCCTGCGCCAGACGCCATTCCATGTGGTGGATGGCGAAGCGGTGGCGCGGATTCTGTCTGCCGACCCGCAAGCCTGCATCGACGATGTGCAGCGTGCGTATCTGGAGCATGAAGCGGGGCGTTCCATCAACCCGGACAGTTACTTCCTGCGCTTTCCCCAGGCTCCGGCCAATCGCATCATCGCCTTGCCGGCCAGCCTGTCGGGTGAGCAGTCGGTCAGTGGCATCAAGTGGATTTCCAGCTTTCCCGGCAATATCGACACGGGGTTGCAGCGAGCCTCGGCGGTGCTGATCCTCAACGACCCGCTGACCGGCTACGCCTTCGCGTGTCTTGAAGCTTCGCGCATCAGCGCCATGCGGACGGCGGCTTCGGCAGTGCTGGGGGCGCGCTGGTTGAACCGCCAGCAACGCAGCGTCCGTCGCATCGCCTTTATCGGCGCAGGGTTCATTGCCCGCACGATTCTGGACATGTTCGTCAGCGATGGCTGGGCTATGGATGACGTCAGCGTATTCGACAAACATGTGGAATCGGCCCTGGCCTTGATCGAACACGCTTCGACCCGTCATCAACTCACCAGTCACCCGGCGGATCTGGAAAGCAGCCTGCAGGCCGATGTGGTGGTATTTGCGACCACTGCGCCGAGCCCTTACGTGGACGATTACCCGTTCCGCCCCGAGCAGGTCATCCTCAATATCTCATTGCGTGATCTGGGGCCGAAGGTCATTGCCGGCGCCAACAATATCCTCGATGACGTGGAGCACTGCCTCAAGGCCCAGACCTCGCCTGACCTTGCGGTGCAGCATTATCAGGATCGCTCGTTCATCACCGGCACCCTGGCGCAACTGATGCTGGGCCAGGTCGAGCTGAAGCCGGGCCGGGCGTCGATCTTTTCGCCGTTCGGGCTGGGAGTGCTGGATCTGGCTGTGGGCCAGCGGGTGTATCAGCAGGCGATTACCGACTGCACGGCGTTGTCCGTGCCCCGGTTCTTTTTTGAATCGAATCGGTGGTGATGGCTATGCAGACTCTTTCCATCGAGCGTTTCCTTGATGAAACCCTACCTGTTGCCGTACCTGAAACACGCAAGGTCGCCATTGTCGGCATGGGCTCCAGAGGGTTGAGTGTTCTGGAGCAGTTGATCGGCATGGCGCGTCAGGACCCGAGCCAATGCTGGGTGATCGAGGTTTTAGACCCGCAAGCGCCCGGCAGCGGCCTGCACCTGGCCGAGCAACCGGACTACCTGATGCTCAACACCATGGCCGGGCAGCTTTCGGCGTTTTCCAGTGCGTTTCCTGTTTGTGAGCCGGCGGGCATGACATTCCTGCAATGGTGTACAGCCCATGGCGTGCGTCTGGATGAGCGTGGCCATACCTGTGATAGCGAGCATGGTCGCCCCGTCGGGTTTGGCGATTTCGTGCCACGCAAGTTACTGGGCCGCTATCTGCAGGACAGCTACCGGTTTCTGCTGGAGCAATGTCCTGCCAGTGTCCAGGTGTGTCATGACCCGCAAGAGGTGATCGCTTGCCAGTCATTGCCGGATGCCACGGGCTTTCGCTTGAAGGTCGCCAATGGCCGACAGTTCATCACTGAAGCGTTGTTTCTCACCAGCGGGCATGTGCTTGAAGCACGGGCAGAACAGGTCATTGGTGAGCGGGTTGCCATCGAAGGCCTTGGACTGACCGCCATGGACACCGTTGCCGCACTGACTCAGGGCCGAGGCGGGCGCTACGAGCGTGACGCGGGCTTTGCTGGCTGGCGTTACCTGCCTTCGGGTCGCGAGCCGCAGATCTACCTGTTTTCCCGTTCGGGGCTGGCGTTCCATGCCCGGCCACAATGGAGCCCGGCCAGCAGTGAAAGATTACCCAGGATGTTTTTTACCGCCCAGGCCATCGAGGTCTTGCGACAGCAGAGCGCGACCGGGCAACTGGATTTCGAGCAGGACATCCTGCCGCTGATCGAAGACGAAATGCGTGCGGTGTTCTATCAGGCCAGGGTTCGGCTTGAAGCACCTGAACAACTGTTGTCTGTTCAACAAGGATTGTGGGCCGCTAAGGGGGCCGATGTTCGGGAAATGCTGTTCGCTCGCCTGGCCGGAGAGTGGGGCGAGTTCGAGCCGGCTCACTGGTTGCCAACCCGGCGTTGGACGGGGCAGGCCAGCGATTACAGCCAGTGGTATCGCGAGTGGGTCGAGCATGATCTGGCGCTCAGTCGCCGAGGCACTGCACAGAGCCCGGTGAAGCAGGCGCTGGAGGTCTGGCGCGACTACCGCGACCTGCTGCGAATGCTGGTGGATCGCAACGGGCTGACGGAACGCTCGACCCTTGAGTTCTATGGCACCTGGGCCGGGCTTTCAAACCGTCTGGTCGGCGGGCCGCAAAAAGAACGTTACGAAGACCTGCTGGCCTTGATGGACGCCGGTGTGGTCACGGTATTGCCGCCGATGGAGGAGGCAGGCTGTTCGGATTTCGACAGGGTCATCAATGCCCGGGTCCCTCATAGCGGCCTGTCCCGCAACCCTCAGGGCTTGATCGGCGATTTGCAGCGTCAGGGGCTGGTTCGCGCTGCCCATGCCTATCCCGCCGATGGCATCGAGACGGACAGCGTAGGCCGGGCGCTGAGTGCTGACGGTTCGGTCCAGCAAAGGCTCTGGGTCCTGGGTCCTGCCGTCGAGGGCTGCACTTTCTATAACCACTACGTTCCCACGCCGGATCCGGGTTGTCGGGCGCTTATCGAAGCGCGACTGGCTGTCGAGTCTTGTATGGACACATTGGGTGTTAACGCTTCAACAGCCGCCAGTTTGTAACCCGCCACATTATTTATTGAATTGAACAGGATAACTTTTGATGTACGAGATCACGTTGTTGACCGCGCTTGCCGGTGCTTTCATCGTTCTGATTATCAGCCCCGGTCCCAACTTTCTGGTCATTACCCAACTTTCATTCAGCCAGTCTCGACAGCAAGGAATATGTGCCGGGCTGGGGGTGGCGTCGGGAAGCATCATCTGGGCATTGCTGGCGGCTACCAGCCTGGGGCTGATCTTTCAGCAACTGCCCTGGTTGCAGCCGGCCCTGCAATTGCTCGGCGGCACTTACCTCACCTGGCTGGGCAGCAAAAGTCTGCGCAGCGCGGGCAGTCAGCCCAAGCCGCGTGATATCCGGGCCCTGGGCATCGGCAGTCTGGGCCGCGCCTATCGCTTTGGCCTGCTGACCAATATGACCAATCCCAAGGCCCTGGCTTTCTACACCAGCGTATTTACCACCGTCACCACGCCGGGCATGCCAATGTGGGTACGTACTGCCGGGGTTTCGATTATCGCGATTCTGGCCATTTCCTGGTTTGTCTTGTTGGCGACGCTGTTTTCGATTCCGGCTGTTCAAGCGCGTTATCAGCGTATGAAGAAGGCCATCGACATCATTACCGGGCTGTTCATGATCGTTTTCGGTCTGCGACTGCTGATCGGTTTATTGCCTGCCGGTTTTATCGGCTGAAGCAACTATCGCCTCAATAAGGAATAGACCTATGCACACTAACGACTGGAACTATCCCACTTCGATTCGGGTGGGAGCTGGGCGTGTCAGAGAGTTGGCCGATGCCTGTCGTGCCACAGGGATCAAACGCCCGTTACTGATTACCGACACGTTTCTGGGCAGCACCGACATGATCCACAGCGCCTTGACCGAGTGCCGCGAAGCGCTGGGGCACTGCGGCCTGTTCGATCAGGTCAAGGGCAACCCCACCGGCGACAATGTCGCCAATGGGTTGCAGGCTTATAAAACCGGTGGTCATGACGGTGTCATCGCTTTTGGCGGCGGCTCTGCGCTGGATGCGGCAAAGGCCGTGGCGCTGATGTCGGGCCAGACTCGTCCGCTCTGGGATTTTGAAGACATCGGCCAGAACCACTTGCGGGCCGATCCTCTGGGGATTGCGCCGGTGATTGCCTTGCCCACGACGGCAGGTACCGGTTCGGAAGTCGGACGGGCATCGGTAATTACCGACGAAGAGGCGCGGGTCAAACGCACCATCCTGCATCTGCGGATGATGCCGCGCATTGCCATTCTGGACGCCAACCTGACCCTTGATCTGCCCACGCACCTGACCGCTGCCACCGGCGCCGATGCCCTGACTCACTGCATGGAAGCCTATTGTTCGCCGGTCTATCACCCGATGGCCGAGGCCATTGCGGTCAAGGGCATGCAATTGATCAAGGTTCATTTGCCCAGAGTCGTGGCGGATGGTCACGATCTTGAGGCCCGCCAGCAGATGCTGGTGGCTTCAAGCATGGGTGCGGCTGCCTTTCAGCGTGGGTTGGGCGGGGTGCATGCCATCGCCCAGAGCCTGGGTGCCCTGTATGACCTGCACCACGGTTTGCTCAATGCCATTCTGTTGCCCTACGTGTTGCAAGCTAATGAATCGGCCCTGACCACGCAAATGGACGATCTGGCGGTTTACCTGCGCCTGCCCGGGTCGGGCTTCGAGGGTGTCATGGAGTGGCTGTTGCAACTGCGCGAAGAAATCGGCATTCCTCACACGCTGGGAGCCATTGGCATCGATGAGCGGGATGCGGAGCTGGTGGGGCGTATGGCCTTTGCCGATGGTTGCTCACATACCAATCCGATCCGTCATTCGGCGCAGGCCTATTCGCAGATATTCAGCCATGCGGTCAGAGGGCTGTAGCCTATGCCGTCTATCGATGGGCCGGTCATCAAACGTCTGGTCGAAGTCTGGCATGGGGTTGTCGATCAGGGCTCGATTGTGGGCGGGGTGCTGCTTGTGGCTCAGGAGGGCGAGATTCGCTACGCCTCCGCTCGAGGCTGGGCGGATCGTGAAAGCCGGATAGCGGTGCAGCGTGATACCCGGTTTCGTCTGGCGTCGCTGACCAAGCTGCTGACGTCGGTCACGGCCTTGCGTCTCTGCGAGCTGGGGGTATTGCCGCTGGAGGCACCGGTGACGAACTGGCTCAAGGACTTTCGCCCGCAACTTGCCGATGGTCGAGAGCCGGTCATCACCTTGAGGCATTTGCTGTCGCACACCGCCGGCCTGAGCTATGGCTTCGAGCAACCACCGGGCAATGCCTATGCACTGGCCGGTGTATCGGACGGGCTGGATCTTGTCGCCATGGACTTGCAGCAGAACCTGCAACGTCTGGCCAGCGTGCCTCTGTTGTTCGAGCCGGGCACGGGCTGGGGGTATTCGTTGGCTACGGAGGTGGTGGGCGCCATCATCGAACAGGCCACCGGTCTTGCGTTGCCGCAAGCGGTCGCCCGTTGGGTGACGGAACCTTTGGGCATGAGCGCGACGGGGTTCAGTCCCACTGGCGATCAACTGCTGGCCAGCGCCTACAAGGACGGAGTGTGTGGCCCGGAACGGGTGAGCCGCCATGATGTACTGGTGCTCGACAGCGGGCATGCCTGGCTGTCGTCGAGCCGGGCTTATGAGCCTGAGGCTTATGCTTCGGGGGGCGCGGGCATGCTGGGCTCGGCCGATGATTATCTGCGTCTGCTGGAGTGCCTGAGGCTGGGTGGTTCACCGGTATTGAGCGCTGCCAGTACCGCCAGCCTGTTGGGCAATGCCATTGGTGATATCGGGCTGGCGGGCAGGGGGGCTGGCTGGAAGTTCGGGCTTGGCCCGGTAGTGCTTGCCGACCCTGAGCGTGCCCGGCATCCGCAGGGCGCGGGTACCTGGTCGTGGTGTGGTTTATATGGATGCCATTACTGGGTCGATCCGCAGGCCGGGATCAGCCTGGTTGCCTTGACCAATACCGCCGTGGCCGGGGCATGGGGGGCATTTTCCGATGGGCTGGTCGAGGCCATCTACGGCTAGAACCGGCCAGTATCAGGCCCTGGCAAACTGCTTGCGGTAACTGCTGGGGCTGATACCCACCAGATTGCGGAAGTGCCGACGGAAAGACTCTTCCGAACCAAAGCCTGCTCTGTCTACTACCTCATTGAGGCGGATTCGCGAAGATTCCAGCAATTCCTTGGCGTAGGCGATGCGTTCACCCAACAGCCAGTCATAAGGCGTCAGCCCGGTGCTTTCCATGAAGCTGCGGTGCAGAGTACGGGTACTGACGGCGGCGCGGGAGGCCATTTCCTTGATGGTGTGCGGGCGCTGCAAGTCGCTGCGGATCCAGTCCATCAGGTTGGAGATCGGCCCATCGGCGGCTGCGACCAGTTGCCGGGAAGCGTATTGCGACTGTCCGCCTTCGCGATGGGGCGGAATCACCATACGTTGCGCCACCATATTGGCAACACGTGAGCCGTGATCGTTACGCACCAGATGCAGCATCATGTCCAGGCCTGCTGCAGACCCGGCAGCAGTCACGATATTGCCTTGATCGACATACAGCTCATTGGGCTGGATGGTCAGGCCCGGATACATGGTGGCCAACAGGTCGGTGTAACGCCAGTGAGTGGTTACCTTGTGCCCATCGAGCAGGCCTGCCGCTGCCAGCACAAAGGCGCCGGTGCAGATCGAGCAAATGCGTGCCCCGCGTGCATGGGCTGCCTGAAGTTGTTCGATAAGCCGTTGAGGAATTGCGGATTCCACCCCGCGCCAGCCGGGGACGATGATGGTGTCGGCGTTTTCCAGCAGCACATCACCGGGCGTTGGAACGATAGTAATGCCGCCCGCCGCTGTGATCGGGCCGTCATCTACCGGAAAAGTGGCGAACTCATACCAGTTCACACCCAGCTCGGGCCTTTTCAGGGCAAAGACTTCCACCGTACACCCGAATTCAAAGGTGCAGAGCTGGTTGTAGATGAGGGCAACGACGAGATGATTTTTCATGGCGCGATGTTACCGGATATTGGCATTACCGACAGTAGTTCGGTGTGATGCTACTGGGTAATCTGACGGCTGTCACCAAGTACTCTGGAGCCCCTTCATGTCACTCAATATCGGTATCTACGTCTATGACGATGTCGAAGTCCTGGACTTCGCAGGGCCCTATGAAGTGTTCACCACTGCAACGCGCATGCATGCACGCAAAAGCCGCGACGAACGGCCATTGTTCAATGTATTCACCATTGGCCGAAGCACCGCTTCGGTACGCGCCAGGGCTGGCCTGAAGGTCGACCCGGACTATTCGATCCATGATCATCCGGCCATGGATTGCCTGATCGTGCCGGGCGGCGTTGTAAACGCCGAACTGGAAAAACCGGATGTCATCCACTGGATCAGTGATCAGTCTGTGCCCGGTCGTGTGGTGGCTGCCGTCTGCACCGGCGCTTTCTTGCTGGCCAAGACCGGCAAGCTGGCAGGTAAACAAGTCACCACTCACTGGGAAGACATCGCCGACCTCAAGGAAATGTTCCCCTCCATCGATGTGCTGAGCACCCTGCGCTGGGTCGATGAAGGTTCCTTTGTGACCTCGGCGGGCATTTCTGCCGGTATCGACATGAGCCTTCACCTTGTCGAACGTTTGCACAGTCGCGAACTGGCGGAACGCACCGCTCTGCAACTAGACTTCGACTGGACCGAAAACGACTGAGTCATCTCGCCATCCCGTCTTTTCCTGTTTTTTCAGAAGGATCGGTGCCGATATTCCCTCTGGCTCACAGCCGTTGAGCCAGGCAGGGAATATCACTGATTTCGTGACGCGCTTGGGCGTCACGCACCTTTCTCGAAAAATGCAGCGGTCGCTTTACCCCGTCTGACACTTCCCTTTGTGCCGCCCTGCGGCAGGCTGCGGGATTGCGTTTGCGGGGCTTCTTGTATTCCCTTCACCAACCTGCTCAATTGCAGGCCCGCGCCCACTATCGCCACGTCCAGAGTGCAGGAAATATGAAAACCCACTTTTTCAAAGTCGTTCAAGCCGTTGCAATGCATGGTTCTTTCTCGGAGGCTGCAGCCATCCTGGGGTGTAGTCAGTCCAATATCAGCTACGCCATCAAGGAAGTTGAAGATTTTTTCGAGAAACGCCTGTTCATCCGCAGCCGCACAGGCTGCACCCTGACCCCGGAAGGAAAAGTCATCACCCAGACCCTGGGCAGTATCATGGCGACGCTTGAGCAACTAAAAAAAATGGGGCCAGCGGTACTGTAACAATCCATTATTTCACACACATTCTCGAAACAAGCCTGGATACGTCGCTGGATTTTCTGGCCCGGATTTACCCGGATATCCATTTGAGCGTTGTGCACAGCAACGAACAAACCCCCTCTCTCGACCCCTTGAGAAAAGAACTGGCCGATATTCTGATCCTGCCCAGCACCGTGCTGAGCGAACACTATATCGAGCATCATCACTGGTCCGATTATTACGTGCTGGTGTGCGCCAGGAACGGACACCCCTCTGTACGCAGCTTTACCGAGCTCTCGCAAACCGTGCGCTATGTTGCCTGGCGTCATCCAGGCCTTGAGCGTTTGCACAATCATCTGGCCTCGGCCCAGTTGCGCCTCAGCCATCGCGGTGAACTCAGTTGTCTGGAAACATTGCTGGACCTGATTGCCAAGGGGCATTGCATCTCGATCCTGCCCAGCGCCTTGCTGGCCGGTCGTTTCAGCACGCTTGAACCCGTCCCGCTTCCCTTGATGATCATGCGCCATATCAGCGTCGTCGCACGGCCCACATCGTTATTGTCCAATGCTGCCAATGCCGTGCTACAGACATTGAAGAAGCCATCGATCATCCCGGCCAAGTGAGTGTTCACGTAAAACCGGATGCAACGTTTTTCATCGCTGGCGCTCATACCCATAGGTAATGAATTCGGGGCGGAGCGCTTGCGCTCTGTCTTGAGCCACCCTAATGGACGTGGATGACTGAACCCTATGACGACACCGGACAAGCAGTACCTGGATTGGCTGGTTGAACAATCAATGCTCAATGCCGCACGGCAGCGTGCCAAATCCTATGGCGGGCAGGGCAGGTTATGGCAGCGACCTTTTGCCCAGGCCCGTCCCAGGGATGCTTCGGCGATAGCCTCTGTCTGGTTCACGGCCTATCCGGCTTCCATCATTACCCGCGAGGGCGGCTCGGTTCTGGAGGCTCTGGGGGATGAGGCACTTTGGCACTCATTATCCGAAATCGGTATCCAGGGTATTCATAACGGACCGCTCAAGCTTTCCGGTGGCCTGCAAGGCCGCAATCTCACGCCCAGCATCGACGGCAATTTCGACCGGATCAGTTTCGGGATCGATCCGCAACTGGGGACCGAGGCCCAGTTGCTGAACCTCAGCCGCATTGCTGCCGCGCACAATGCGGTCATCATCGATGACGTGATTCCGTCACACACCGGCAAGGGGGCTGATTTCCGTCTGGCGGAGATGGCTTACGAGGATTATCCCGGCCTTTATCACATGGTCGAGATCCGTGAGGAAGACTGGTCCCTGCTGCCGGATGTACCTGCGGGACGGGATGCGATCAACCTGATGCCCGAGGTGGTCGATCAGCTTCGGGACAAGCATTACATCGTCGGGCAATTGCAGCGGGTCATTTTCTTCGAGCCAGGCGTCAAGGAAACCGACTGGAGTGCCACTGCTGTGGTTCATGGCGTGGATGGCAAGGCCCGGCGCTGGGTCTACCTGCATTACTTCAAGGAGGGCCAGCCCTCGCTCAACTGGCTGGACCCAAGCTTTGCCGCGCAACAGATGATCATTGGCGACGCACTGCATGCCATCGATGTCATGGGCGCCAGGGTTCTGCGCCTGGATGCCAACGGTTTTCTGGGTGTGGAGCGCAAGGCCGAAGGCACGGCCTGGTCGGAAAGCCATCCGCTGTCGATTACCGGCAACCAGTTACTGGGTGGCGCAATCCGCAAGGCGGGCGGTTTCAGTTTTCAGGAACTCAACCTGACCCTGGATGACATCGCGGCCATGTCCCATGGCGGCGCCGATCTGTCCTATGACTTCATTACCCGGCCTGCCTATCAGCATGCGCTGGTGACCGGCACGACCGAGTTTTTGCGCCTGATGCTGCGTCAGGTGCATGCGTTCGGTATCGATCCGGCGTCGTTGATCCATGCGTTGCAGAACCATGATGAGCTGACCCTGGAACTGGTGCATTTCTGGACCCTGCATGCCCATGACACATACCACTATCAGGGCCAGACCTTTCCCGGCAATATCCTGCGCGAGCACATCCGCGAAGAGATGTATGAGCATCTGGCGGGAGAGCATGCGCCTTACAACCTCAAGTTCGTCACTAACGGCGTGTCCTGTACCACGGCCAGTATCATCACGGCGGCCCTGGGAATTCGTGACCTGAACACCATCACCGAGGCAGACATCAAGCAGATCCAGCACATTCACTTGTTGCTGGTGATGTATAACGCAATGCAGCCTGGGGTTTTTGCCTTGTCCGGCTGGGATCTGGTCGGTGCATTGCCACTGCCGGCCGAGCAGGTTCAGCACCTGATGCAGGATGGTGATACCCGCTGGATTCATCGCGGGGCCTATGATCTGGTGGACCTTGACCCGGATGCAGAGTTTTCCTCCGGCAATATGCCTCGCCCCAAAACCCTGTACGGCAGCCTGATCAGCCAGTTGCAGCGTCCGGACTCGTTCGTGTCGCAGCTCAAGAAAATACTCGCCGTGCGCCGCGCCTACGACATTGCGGCCAGCCGCCAGATATTGATTCCCGATGTGGAACATCCCGGCCTGCTGGTGATGGTTCATGAGTTGCCCGCCGACAAAGGCATTCAGATAACGGCCCTCAACTTCAGCTCGCAGGTCATTGTCGAAACCCTGCACCTGCCGGATATTGCCGCAGGCCTTGTGGTGGACATCATCAACGAGCGAGTGGAAGGGGATCTGACCCAAGAGGGTGAATTCACAATTACCCTGGATGCGTACGAAGGATTGGCATTGCGCGTGGTCAGCACCATTTCTTGACGAAATCATGACATCCGCTTCCCGATAATCACTCACGCCTGAAGGCTTGAGTGATTTCGGGTCGTTGAGCATTGTCCTGATGTCGGAAAGTCCATGGAAAACAAACACAGTCTCAAGCAACGCATCGTTACCGTTTTTGCGGTGATGAGCGCTCTGATTGCCGGGGTATTTGCGGTCGGTGTCGTTGCTACAGTCCATGTGGTGGAGAAAAAACTGGCCATCATTACCCTCGGCAGTGACCTGCACCGGCTCTTGATGATGGAGAGTGCAGATGACTGGCGACACCGGCCTTATAAACGTTCGCTGTTCTACGTTCAGGGCGGGGCGGGTGATCTGGCGATGACGCCGGCTCTGGAGGAACTGGGCGAAGGCTTTCATGAACTCACCTGGGAAAACCGTCCTTATCACGCCATGGTCGAGTTGGTCAGCGGCCGCAAGTATGTGTTGTTGCGCGATCTGTACAGCTCCATCAAGCGTGAAAGAATCCTGCTGGTCGTGGTTTTCATCAGCTTTGTATTGAGCGTGCTGCTGGCCATTCTGTTGGGACGCTTGCTGGCCCATCGCGTGATTGCGCCGGTGGTGCGTCTGTCCCGTCAGGTCCGGCAGCGGGAACAATTCATGGGCCAGGCGCCTGCACTGGCCCCCGAATATGCCCAGGATGAAGTGGGCACCCTGGCCGTGGCGTTCGACAAGACCATGGATCAGTTACGTGCGGCATTGGGGCGCGAGAAGCTGTTTACCAGTGATGTCAGCCATGAGCTGCGCACGCCCTTGATGATTCTGATCAGTTCCAGCGAACTGCTGCTGGAAAACCCGAGCCTGGACAAACGCTCCCATTCACAGGTGGTGCGCATTGCCAGGGCCAGTACCGCGATGCAGCAACTGGTGGAAACCTTTCTGCTGCTGGCCCGTGCCGAAAGCAATCAACCCAGTCAGGGACCCCGTTCCACACTGTCGATGGTGGCCAGGGAACTGGTCGAATTCTGGGGTGAACCCATCAAGCAAAAAGGGCTGGAACTGATCCATGAACCCCTGGAAACATCGGACACCCTGTACAACGCCACTCTTCTGCACTCGGTCATGGGTAACCTGCTGCGCAATGCCTGGCACTACACCGACCAAGGCTTCATCCGCCTGACCCTGAGAGCGGACAGCTTTGTGGTGGAAGACAGCGGCATAGGGATTCCCGCCGAGAAGCAGCAAGCAATGTTTCAACCCTTTGTCAGGGGCGACGAACAACGAGGCAATGGTCTGGGGCTGGGGCTTTCACTGGTACAACGCATCTGCGCCAACCAGCAGTGGCAAGTGCTGCTGACCAGCCGGGAGCCTAATGGCTGCCGGTTTGAGGTGCGGTTGCACAGCATTTGAGCGCAGGACCGGGTTTATTCGAAAGGCTGTTCAATTGCGCCCATTCGACCAGCGTTTGTAATCGGCGGGTGTCATGCCGGTCGACTGGATAAAGGCGCGGCGGAATGCGGTTTCTTCGCTGTAGCCGCACTTGAGAGCCACTTGCTTGACGCTGCTGCCCGGCGTTTCCAGAAGCACGCAGGCGGTTTCTATCCTGACGCGAGTGATGAACGTCTTGGGGGATTCATTGGTCAGTTCCTTGAGCCGGCGATGCAGGGTTCGCTCGCTCATGTTCAGGGCTTTTGCCAGGCCTCCTGCTGTCAGTTCGGGATTGATATGGCGGATGATCTGTTCTGCCTGCAGCAATAACGGATCTGCTGCATTGACGAACCCCCGAGGCGCATAAACCAGTTGTGGCAGCGGCAGGCTGTCGGCAACGGAAATGTCCGCGGCCAGCCTGGCGACTTCGGCCCCGGCCTGACGTCTGATCACATGCAGGGCCAGGTCGACCCAGGACAGCGGACCTCCTGTGGTGATGATTCCGTCCTGTTCTTCCACGGCCGTGCCCCAGACGGGAAGTGCCCTCGGAAAGCGTTGCTTGAAGGCGTGATGCAGCCACCATGTGGTGGTGCAGCGTCTGCCGTTCAGCAGGCCCGACTCCCCCAGCACAAACCCACCGGCACAGGCTGCGCCAATCAGCACGCCTTTTTCGTGGCTGCTCTTGAGCCAGCCCGCGGCCTGACGGATCGAGTCGGATAACGGTGGCAGTCCGTCCGGCCCGAGGGCCATCCCGGTGACAAGGGCGACATCGCAATCGGGCAGGTCATGAAACGAGCCGTCCACCGGAATCTGCCGACCCTGAGGGTCGCGCATGACCTTGCCATCGGCGCTGACGATGGTGGTTTCGAATTCGAGACCGGCCTGATTGATGAGGCCTTTTGCAGCCCCTTGTGGCGGGCTGCGCAGTGCCTGATTGGTGATCCAGAACATATCCGACAGACCGGCAATCGCCGACAGCAGGCTGCCATCCACGGCAACGATCGCAATGCGCATAGGGACTCCTGATAAATGTCACGCATTGGCGAGTTTTGCATGAAACATGTCTAGTTTGCCATCTGATGCCTTTTCGAGAGCCTCTATAGACTTTTCTCCATCAAGTCATTCAGGCGTTTCCCCATGAAGTTTCTCAAACCTGGCCAACTCGCTGCGGCGCTCGGATTGACGATGCTGTTCAGTGCTGGGCAGAGCATGGCCGCCCCTGCAGAGCAAGGCGTGCGCAGTATCGTGCTGGTGCATGGCGCATTTGCCGATGGTTCCAGCTGGTCTCCTGTCATTGCCAGACTTCAGGCCAGGGGCTATCGCGTCACTGCGGTACAGAACCCGCTGACTTCACTGGACGATGATGTCCTTGCCACCGAAAGAGTGCTGAAACGCCAGAAGGGCGATGTGCTGCTGGTGGGCCACTCCTGGGCCGGGGCCGTGATCAGCCAGGCGGGTAATGAAGACAATGTCAAAGGCCTGGTCTATCTCAGCGCGCTGGTTCCCGACAGCGGTGAGTCAGTAGCCGATCTGTTGCACAGGCTCGATGCCCCCATGGAGGGGCTGGTACCCGATGATCAAGGCCTGATCTGGCTGGACGATCCCCAGGCATTTCAGCAGGTCATGGCAGCGGATCTGCCCATGAAAAAGGTGCAGGAACTGGCCGCGGTCCAGCAGCCCATCTCGGCGGACAGTTTTGCCGGAAAGGTCCGGCATGCGGCCTGGCATGAAAAGCCCAGCTGGTATCTGCAGACGGAAAGCGACAAGGCTCTGCCTCCCGACGTGCAGAAGGTCATTGCCCGGCAGATTGGCGCAAAAGTCACCTCCATCCGCTCCGGTCATCTGTCTCTGCTTTCTCACCCCGAAGAAGTGGCTGCGCTGATTGACCGGGCCGCCAGGGAAACAGGCCAGGAATCCTCTAACCGATAACCCCCGTAAACGTGAGGCTGAAATGAAAATTCTGCATATCGACTCCAGCATTCTGGGCAATAGTTCTGTAACCCGTGATCTGTCTGCCGCCACTGTGGCTCATATCAAGGCCAGCCATCCCGATGCTCAGGTTGAGTACCGCGATCTGGCTCTCAACGAAATCAGACACCTCAATGGTGCCATTGCAGCCGGATTCCGTCCGGGCGGTAGCAGCGCTATCGATGACAGCGCCCGGCAGGAACATCTGGTATCGGAAGCGCTGGTAAACGAGTTTCTGGCCAGCGATGTGCTGGTGATCGGCGCGCCCATGTACAACTTTTCCGTGTCGAGCCAGCTGAAAGCCTGGCTGGACCGTATTGCGCAGATGGGGCGTACGTTCAAATACACGGATAAAGGCCCTGTCGGCCTGACCGTCGGCAAGCGGGTCATTATCGTCTCGGCTCGTGGCGGTTTTTATGCGCAGGGACCGGCGGGGCATATGGACTTTCAGGAAAGCTATCTCAAGGCCTTCTTCGGTTTTCTGGGCGTCACCGATGTGCAGGTGGTCAGGGCCGAAGGCGCATCGAAAACCGAAGAAGTGCGCAACAAGGGGATCGAGCAGGCCAGGGCGGCAATTGTTGAACTATCGATCTGAAACGGTTTGACGCTTGCAGCTTGAAGCTTATGGCTGCTTTTTCACTCCAGCGCGCTTCGCAGTAACGGCGTCAATTCTTCAATCAGTACCTGAACCGAACGCAATGCCCGGCAATCGGGACGTGTCAGTAGCCACAGGTCGGTGCTGCAGCCTTCGAGGGGAGGGCTCAGCACTTCGGTGCCTGGCAGGTTGCGGGCGGTGAAGTCGGGCATGGCTGCCACGCCAAGCCCGGCGGCCACCAGTTGTGAAACGGCTGACATGCTGCTGCATCGATAGCGTGGCACGACGGCAGGGAATGTCTGTCTGCGCCAGATGACTGAGGTGTGGTCCGGCATTGAATCGTCCGGGCTGATCCATGGCACGGACGTCGGCGAATCCAGCAATGGATCGCGATAATCCGGGTGGCCGCAAATGACGTAGTGGGCAGTGCCCAGTTGTCGGCCTATCAGGTGCTCGGGCGGGGTATTGGTCAGGCGCAGGGCGATGTCCGCATCGCGACGGCTCAGGTTGGCGAAAGTGTTGGAGGTCGCCAGTTCCAGCGTCAACGCCGGGTAGGACGGCATGAAGCGGGCGAGGGCGGGTAACAACAGGCTGTGCAATACGGCGTCTGTGCAGGTCAGGCGCACTGTGCCGCTGACTACGTTTTCCCCTTGTTGCAGGGCCACGCGGGCAGCATTGAGGGCCAGCTCTGCTCGTTCAGCCTGTTCGGACATGGCTTGTGCCGTGTCGGTGGGAATATAGCCGCGACGGTTTTTCTCGAACAGTGCCGTACCCAATGCCGCTTCGAGCCGTCTGATGGAGCGGAATACCGTGGAGATATCCACCTGCAGCAACTCTGCGGCCCGCGCCAGCGTGCGTCCGCGCACCAATGCCAGCACCAGGGCCAGGTCGGCGTGACTGATCTCATATTGCATCGCTGCATACTTCCATTGCCAGAATGCCCATGCCCATTGCGGTGGTGACTATCTTAGACTCATAGCCATTCTGCGCGATAGCGGCTTTACAGGCCCTGCGCGTGCATCGTCAAAGAGGTTGAATCATGTCGAACGCTCCAATGATTGGCGTTACTGCCTGCCGTCAGCAGTTGGGCAAATATTCCTCCCATACGGCGGGTGACAAATACGTCGAGGCCGCCGCATTTGCCGGTATTCCTGTGGTCTTGCCTGCGTTGGCTATGCCAACCGATCCTGCGCAGTTGCTGGCCCGTCTGGATGGCTTGCTGTTTACCGGTTCGCCCTCCAATGTCGAGCCTCGCCACTATCAGGGGCCTCCCAGCGCCGAAGGCACTCAGCATGATGTGTTCCGGGATCGCAACACCTTGCCACTCCTGCGGCAGGCCATTGCCCTGGGCGTGCCGGTTTTCTGTATCTGCCGGGGCTTCCAGGAACTGAACGTGGCCCTGGGTGGCAGCCTGCACCAGCGTGTTCATGAACTGCCGGGTTACATGGACCACCGCGAGCCGAAAAGTGACCTGCTGGAAGAGCAATACGCCCCGCAGCATGGCGTGCAGGTGCAATCCGGTGGCGTGCTCGATGCCCTTGGCCTGGCTCCGGGCTTCGAGGTCAACAGCCTGCATAGCCAGGGCATCGACCGGCTGGCGGGCGATTTGCGCGCAGAAGCGCTGGCGCCGGACGGTCTGGTCGAGGCGGTATCCATGCCTGGCGCATCAGGGTTTGTGCTGGGCGTGCAGTGGCACCCGGAGTGGCAGTTTCTGGACAATCCGGTGTCGTTGCGTCTGTTCGAGGCATTTCGTGAAGCCTGTCAGGTTTATGCGCAACGCCGCAGCCAGCGATAGCCGGAGCATGTTCCGTACGCTGGCAAACGTGATTTAATACGCGGCTTTTGTGGGGTTGTGGTGTCTGCCATCAATCGCGCCTCATTCACCGAATATTTCTCATGTAAGGCGGCTATGGACACGGGAGCACGACTCAAGCTGGTACGCGAAAGCTATAAGTTGTCTCAGCGCGAGCTGGCCAGACGCAGCGGTGTGACCAATGCCACGATCTCTCTGATCGAGCAGAATCGGGTCAGCCCTTCGGTCAGTTCCCTCAAGAAACTGCTTGAGGGCATTCCCATGACCCTGGCGGATTTCTTCACCTTCGATCAGCCGCCGGGGCAGGACCAGTATGTGTTCCGCGCCAGTGATCAGCCCGATCTTGGTCGTAACGGGCTACGCCTCTTGCTGGTCGGCGCGACCCTGCCGAGCCGGCAGATGCGCTTTCTGCGCGAGCAATACGCGCCGGGTGCCAGTTCCGGTGACGAACCCATCGTGCATGCCGAAGGCGAGGAGTGCGGGCTGGTCACTCGCGGGACAATCGAGCTGACCATCGATGGCCAGACCAATATCCTCAGCGCCGGGGATGGCTACTATTTTCCTTCCACCTTGCCTCATCGCTTCCGCAATATCGGCCAGGACGAGGCCGAGATCATCAGCGCCAACACGCCTGCAAACTTCTGACCGGTCCCCATCGCTTGCACAGTGCCAGTCGATGGGGAACAGGTTATCTCAGCGCAGACTCCAGGAAATGCCGGCGTAGACGCCCAGCCCATCGCCCGGTGTCGAGCGGGCCACATCCTGCCCTCGGTCGTCATAACCTGGCGTCACGGTACTGGCGTAACGCTTGTTGGTCAGGTTGCGCAGGTCCAGCCAGGTCTGCCAGTCATCCTTGGGCGAGGCATAACCCAGCGTTGCCCCCAGCAGCGTGTACGAGTCCGCGTAATAGGAGTTGGCGTAGTCCACGGCAATCTTTGATGCATGTTCGGTGTTCAGCCCGACGTAGAAACTGGTGGGATGGCTATAGCGCAGTTCAGCCTGGTAATAGTGTTTTGGAATGCCAGCCAACTGGTTGTCACCGAATCGGTCGTCATCACGGTAGTGGAAGTCACTGTAGGTGTAGGCCTGACGCAATGCCAGCTTGCCTGCCGCCCCGCCTTGCCACAGCGTACTGTCCAGGCTGGCTTCGATCCCTTGGTGAATGGTCGGGCTGGCATTGGATTCCGCAATGATTTGCGAGGTGGTCTGGGTGGCAGCCTGGGTTTCGACGCTCAGCAACTCGTGGCGAACCTGCGAGTAATACCAGGCCAGATCCCAGCGCCCCAAACCGTTTTCACCGCGTCCGCCCAGTTCCAGAGTGGTGGCGGTCTGGTTCTCAAGCTCGACACCGGCGCGTTGCAGGCCGGTGGCGGCCCCGCTGCCGGCCGGGAAGAACTTGTTCGAGCCCCAGATCATCGACCAGGCATGAGGCGGTTCTACCGAACGGCTGAGGTTGCCGTACACCTGCAATTGCGGAGTGAAGTCATAACGCAGGCCGAGGCGGGCGGCGTAATCCCAGTCATGGGTACTGACCGGGTCGTTGACCTCAGGATAAGTGACTTCCGTCTCGCGGCGGGTATAGATGGCCGCGACACCGGTGGTCAGCCACAAGTCCGGCACCAGTTCCAGATCGTTGCTCAGGTGCAGGGCCGTGTCGGAGCCCAGGTAACTGTAATCCCGGGTCTTGGTACCGACGGCAAAACCGGCGGTGTTGCCGGTGGGAATACGGACGTATTCGGAAGCGCCATTATTCGGCAAACCTTTGGTGGTGCGCAGGCCGAGGGTGGTGATGCTTTGATGCCCGGCCAGTTGGTCCTGACGAATATAGTTCAGCGTGCCGCTGATGTCGGTGTAGGCAACTTTCAGGCGGTTGGTGCCTTCGCGCAGGTCCATGGGGTAGTCGTGATAGACCAGACCGGCTTCCACGCGAGAATTGTCATCCAGGTAGAACGTGGTCTTGTTGGCCAGCCAGGTGCTGCCCGGTTGCAGGCGTTTTGAGTCGCGGGTCACATTGAGTGAGTTGGCTGCACGCGGGTCGTGCTGGATCTGGTTTTTGGTGAGTCGGCCCGGCGTATCGTTATCGGTTTCCCGGTAGCGGAAGTAAAAGCGGGTTTCGATATTCGGGTTGAAGCGGTAGCCGACATTGGCGGCAATGCCTTTGCTGCCACCGGAGCTCTGGTCCTGGAAGCCGTCATAGTTCGAGTCGGTCAGGCTGACGTAGTAATCCAGATCCCCCAGCACCTGCCCGGAGCTGATCTGACGCTTGGTATAGCCATGGCTGCCAGCTTCATAGCGCAATTGCAGTTTGGGCGCGTCATAGCCAGTACGGGTCAGGTAATTGATCGAGCCGCCCAGAGCCAGTGAGCCCTGATCGAAACCATTGGCGCCGCGCCGTACGTCCACATGGCTCAGCCACAGAGGTTCCTTCAGTTCATAAGGCGTACCGCCGGGGCCGGTAAGCGGCAGGCCGTCGAGCATTTCAAACAGGCCCGAAGCATGTGCGCCCGGTGCCCGGTTGATGCCCGAGCCGCGAATGGAAATTTTCGCGCCTTCGTTGTTGGCCGCCTTGGCGTAGATACCGGCCTGATATTTGAAGACATCTTCATTGTTGGCCACACGGCCTTGCTCGACGTCATTCAGGTCCACGACATTGGTGGCACCCGGCACCTTCTTCACTTCCTCCCGCGATACCTCGGCGGCACTGACCGTACCGGCAGAAACCTCGATATTCGACAGGTTGACGGTGTTTTCATCACTGCTCTGGGCGTGAGCGATATTGACGCAGGCGAGGGCGGTGCTAAGGCCCAGCAGTTTCGCAGTGCTCAGACGAGATAGAGGGAAAGGTGGAGTGTGTTGCAAGTGCATATGCCTTGTTCCTTGAGAACGACCGCTGTGCCGCAGAATAGGTATTCGATGCCGGACAGGGAGATGGCGTCACTTACACGTGTTGCAGGAAAGTAGTAGCGAATTCATTCGCGAGACGACATTCAAAACGACATATCTCTGTCGGATGTACTGTGCTGTTCGCGAATGAATTCATTCCTGCGGCGAGGCGAGGATTTTCAAGCTTCAGGAAGATAACGCCACTCGCCGCAATCTCCCACTCAGCGGCACCACTGTATTTTCCCGACCGGGCAGCAGACGTCCGGTGAGTCCCATGCCTTCACTGACGATCACGGCATTCTCCAGAAGACACAGGTTGGAGGGTGTATCCAGCCCAGTGGCGAACACGGTGACTTCCCGTGCTTTCAGGTCGCAGCTCAATAACCGACCGCTGAAACGCTCGAAACCACCATGTAGGGGTTCGCCGGCCCAGTCGGGGCGCAAGGGTTGTAGCAGCCGGTCGCACAACTCCAGCACCAGTACGCTTCCATCCGGGCTGATGGCCAGGCCGGTGGGCAGTTGCAGCCCGCTGATTAGCAACTCGATCTTGCCGGTGTCCGGCCAGACCCGGATGACTTGGCCGGCTCGGTCGACAAAATCGATACCCTGCCTGGCAGGATCGCTGCGCAATTCCCCGGAAAACAGGCTGATCAGGACCGCTCCGGTCGCAGGTTCATAAATCAGGGTTACCGGCACCGCTTCCTGGCCTTGAGCCAGATCGGGCAACTGGACCAGGATGCGTTCACCTTCGTTGCCCTGACTGAACTCCACCAGTTGATTGGTATCGGGCTTGACCGCCAGCCAGCTGTGACGGGTGGGGTGATAGCACAGGGAGTTCAGGTTGCCCTGACTGCGGAATACCGGCTCGGGTGGCGAGTACTGGATATCCAGGATCTTCGAACCCTGCACATAGTCGGTCTGGCTGACCAGAAAGCGCCCGTCACCCCAGGCGACATCCGAAATGCCCATGATCTCGTCCCGCAGCATGCGTGGTTGCATGTTCATGGCACGAAAACCTTGGGCCAGGGGTTCGGCAGGCAAATAAGCGCCCGGACTTTCCGGATCCGGGCGCAGCACGCTGATGCGGCCGCTGAAAGTCGCATCGGGCAAGCCTGATCCGGCTTCGGTCAGAATCAGGTTGCCATCCGGCCCGGCACATAGCCCTCGCGGGTTCAGCAAACCCTCGGCAATGAACGTACTGGCACACAGTCGCTCAGTTGGATGGGCGGGAATCTCAATGTGAACAGTCATGACGCTCTCCATAGCCATGGGTGGGGTACTCATGGCAGCGGCTGCCAAGGCGTGCCTGTCAGGTAGGCGCTGAGCAATGCTCGTTGGCTGGGTGACATCGAACGAACTACCGGCATATACAAGGTGGTGCCTTTGTACGTGTCCGAAGTGCGCGCAAGGATTGCATTCTTGTGGCCCATGACTGCGTCTGGCTGGTTGAGCGGCACGTAGCGCGACATGGCAGGAAACGCCAGATAGTGGAAACGCAGCACGTTGGGGTAGACCTGATCCCAAGTGATGATGCTGCCTTGAGGGATTCCAAAGTCTGTCTGGGCGTATTTGCGGAAGCTGCTGAAGTACGGGCTGTTGCCCGTAAGGGTGTACGTCAGAGTGCTGAAACCAGCTAATGCTTCGGTACCGGCTTTGAGGGTTACCTCGACATCGACCGAGAGCTGGTTGGGCAGTACGGGAACCGATGTCGGGTAGTCCAGGCAATCGAGGGTGTCGTCAATCGTTACAGCAATCTCGGTGGCGGAAGGGACAGGTCCGCCCAGATACCTGACCTGCAACGGAATCGTCAGGCCGTTGGGGTGGTCTTCCAGATAGATATTTCTCTGGTCAGTGTAGAGTCTGTAAGCCGACTCTTTGATCAGCAGGGATGTTTCTCTTGTTTTTGGCCAGTAGCTGATTTTCTTGTCGGGGGCCGACAGGGAAAGCGGTTGGGTCTTTGCCTGCTGTGCATTGCCTGCATCAAGCGGCAAATCCACGATACCGCCGTACAGGTAATAGTTTTGCAGGTACTCGTTGTCCGGTGCCAGTGTCGTGAGAGTTGTTGTGCCTGCGCAGAAACTGACAAGGCCATAATCGGCATTGGGGCCGATGGGGCTGGTGATGGCCGTTCGATCAGTCCTGAATGTTTCTTTGGGAATGAGGTTCACCATATCGATGCTCAATAACCCGTCGTCGCTCAGGTCTGCAAAACCGGTGTTTTTTGTATCCTGATTGACCAGCAGTCGACCCGCCGGGCAGATGGCTGGCTCGTCGGCAAAGGCTGGCGCCAGAGTGCCAATGACCCTGCCAATGCTTGGGTTGGGTGTGTAGCTCTTGGCTGCGTAATCGGCATTCAGTTGTTTTGTGGTCAGGGTCGGGCACATCTCGAACATGACGAAGCGCAAGACGATACCGGTTGCTCCGGGAGCCTTGATGATCGATTGCAGGATTTCGCTGTTCTGGTTGTAACTGACGATGCTGTCCAGCGGGAAGGTCAACTGGAATGTGCCGCTGAGGGCGAAGGATCCTGGAGCATCCATCGTCGCCGGCCCCAGTATTCGCTGTTTCACATCCAGGCTGCTGCACACGGTATTACAGCGAATCAGCAACTGGATGTCGCTGTCGCCAATCTGCAGGCCACCGACAAATATCTGGGTGGTGACCGTTGAGGTCGGGTCCAGATCCACCATCATCGCACCAGAGGAACTGCTCTGGCCGGTTTTCGGGTCCAGTGAACCTAGCAGATAGACGGGTTGCCCTACTAGATCGCCTTGCTTGCTGATAGCTCCCGGATTGCCTTGCGAACTGATCTTCGTGTCCAATTCGACGACATGCTGGCCATAGTGATTCCAGCCACCTTGGGTGTAACCGCTGGCTGGCGCAGTGCTGGAAGGCGTGTTGATCTTTTCGTTCAATTGTTCGTCGGTGTAAGACTGGGCCTCTGGAGCAATAGTCGAGGTTGCCGGATCGAACAGCTTGAAGCCTGTTTGATCCCCCTGAGGAACGGTCGCTGAATTGTTCGGCACACTCACATCGGTGCTGATGCCACCCCAGAAATTCAATCGTGGTCCATTGAGAATGCTCATGATCTATTTCTCGTCCTTGGCGCCTTGGGCGGCGGGTTGTGCAAATTTGAACATGTAGGAAAAGTCGGCCTTGTAAGGGCTGCCGACCGGTGTCGCCATGGAATGGCAAGCCATGCAACTGCTGTTGGCCTGGATATAGCTTTCCATCGTGACGTTGGCCGAAAGTGCCGGGGTCGGCTGGCCCAACGGATTACCGGGGTTGTTCGGGTTGAACGGACGCTGGGTCGTGACGAGCTGGTAGTACTTCAGAGCGCTTTGCTGCAGGCCGGGATTGAGCTGGAACCCCTTGTTGATCAGTTCGGTGGAGAGAGCAATCGGCGTCACCCGGTTCAGCGGGTTCGGGGTCTGGAAGGTGGTGCCGGCCTTGGGCACGCACACCATCTTGTTATCTTGCGTCTGCCAGTCGCACGGGGACTGATTGAGGCTGGCAGGCTCGGCGTGGGGGTTGAAGTAGGAGTAGTTGATGCCGGGTGCCGGGTTGTCGATCCATTGGCCTCCCGATTCCTTCTTGGGTGGCACGTTATCGACCTGCTCGAAGGTGGACCAGATCCACTGTGGGTAGCCCTGAACCTTGGTGATGATATGCAGACCCACCAGCCCCAGATAGGCATCTGCAACAGCACCAGTGGGTTTGCCCTGATCATCGAACAGATCGACCTGCGAATGAACCGTCAGGTAACGGCTGGCGTTGTCGGCAGGTGTGAGGATGCGCCAGCTCGACTTGACCTCGATGACGCCGTTGGGGAATGAAATGTTGCTGGCTTTGGAAACCACATTGGCGTTGTAGAAGTTGTTGGCCACGATGTAGGTGTACGAAACCTCGTTGGCCGAGATGTCGTAATAGGTCGGATTGCCGCGCTGATCGATCAGCCAGCCCCCCACGGCCTGATCGACCGCCTGAAGTACACCGGTATTTTTCAGGGCCGAAATATTGATCATGCCCAGATTCCTGCCGGTCAACGGAGTATTCCAGGGGCCTGGATTACTGCCGTCCGCCGGGAATATTTCACTGACGTTCTTGTAGCTCTGCCAGACGGTGTAGCCCGCATCGCCAGGCTTCTTGCTGCAGTCGGGGACTCCGCGCTGACCATCCGTTACGGGCCAGTTCAGGGCGATGAACATCTGCCAGCTGTACAGATCGAACAGGTCCTGGCCGCTTTTGGCGGCTGGGGCGCTACCGGGAAGCTGGCAGTTGAGGCTCGTCACCGACACATCAGGCATCGGTTGTTCCAGAGCCAGGGCAGGCAGGCTGACACTGCCAAGCAGTGCCAGGGCAAGACGATATCGAGAGTTCATGGCGTACCTCCTTGTCTGTCAGGGCTTGTTGGGCATGAGGTTGTTCCATTGCGCCTTTTTGCCATTGCTCAGCGTGGCTGGCGGATTGAACAGCTGGCAGGGCTCTGGATTGGCCGGACACATCTTCGCCACTTGTGCCCAGGTGGTGGCCGGGTCCGGTTTGCTCACGCGAAAGTTGGTGTAGTTCTGGCTGACGATGGGAGCATTGGCGGTGGAGACATCGCCTGAAAAGAAGAAGGATTGTGGATGCCGATAAGGAGCCTGGCCTTTCTGGTCGCTGGTGGCGTCCTTGAAGAATGAATAACCGAACAGGATCGGACCATCCGGCCCCGGTACATCGATGGAATAGGCCTGCACGCTGGCATTGAGGTTTTTGCTGCGCTCGACGCTGTAAGGCAGGTGCTGGATGAAGTCCTGGCGAGGCGGGTGGTTCATGGGCGAGAACATGCAGCAGGCGGGCATGCCCTTGGGGCGGTCCTGCTCGTAGGTCAGGAAGTATGCCTTGTTGCCCAGCGATACGAAGGAGCAGGTGTAATTGTTGTCCTTGATCGGGAAGATCGGCAGGCAGTATTTCTCGTAGTGCTCCATCATCGCGCCGTAGCCATCGCCGTCGGCGGGAATGTAAGTGGTGTCGTAATAGCTGGTGCCCTTGGAAACGCTGTAGTCACTGGGCTTCAGGGTGGCGGGCGGGTTGCTGTAAGGCGGCGGGTTTTTCTTGTAGCTGTCAGTAGTGACCCGGTACATGGTCCAGTCACTGACCCAGTACGCGGGGAAAAACGGATCGCTTGGGTCGCCCGGATTCCTCTTGGCAATGCAATTGCCATTCTTTTCGGTGCAGCCCGAAGTGTTATGGACACCCATGCTGAAGTAGACATCGCCGCCGTCCTGCGCAAACAGGGTGTTGCAAAACAGCAGGCTCGACAACATGAACAGCCGAATCAAAATGCTGGACTTCATACGACACTCCTTTGCAAGCGCGGATGGCCTTTCAGCCACCCGCTTTCCTGCCGGGTTTAACAGCTTTGAGGGTAATTACTCATGCTCAGCGGCATGGGCGGGTAGTTCGCCTTCACCAGCGATTGCGCCCAAAGCTCCAGCACGGCGCGTCGGCTTTGCGGCATGTCACGGGTGATGGGCATCGCCAGTGTGCTTTCTTCCTGGTATGGCTTGCCGATCAGTTTGATCAACTGATCGACCGCGCCCTCGATGCGTTTCAGGGAGTTGAGCGGCATGTACTTGGTCATGATCGGGTAGAGGTAGTAGAAGGGCTGCAGGATCTTCGGGTAGATGAACTGTTCCCAGATCAATACACGGGCATCCTGTTGCGTACAGATGCTGTTCCAGTAGTCGACGAAGTCCTTTTGCAACTTGGGCTCCATAGGCAGCACCCGCAACGGTGCCAGGAAGTCGGTGTAGGCTTCCATGTAGTTGAAGCTGAAAGGGATCGCGGGAGGCTGATCGCCTTCCTGGACAAAGAACCTCAGGGTGGGAAAGCCGGCTGCCGTGGCGTTGATCATCACCTGGGCAATGCCTTTGGCGTCGGTCTTGATCTGTACCACGCTGTAATCCACCGTGGTGTTGCCCTGCAGGGTGCCTTGCAGGTCGGTGGCATTGGCAAACGTCAGGCAATGTTTGAGGGACAGCGCTGTGGGTTCGTGCAAATAGGCCTGATAGCTGACTTTATCGCCATTGGTTCCCGTGTTGATTGCCGCAGAATGTACGGCACTCAGGCTGCGGCCGCTGCCTTTGGTTGCCTGACTCACTACCAGGGGCGTATCGATAAATTGCGGCAGTCGGGATTGGTTCTGCGAGTAGTCCAATGGATTGTTGGTGAACAGCGTGAAGTCCGGATCATTGCGGAAGGCCAGATAATAGTCGCTGGTGGTTACCGAGAAGGCGTTGTTGTATTCCGCCACCCAGATCACTGTGTCCACTGCCGGCTTGCCGTCGTACTGGACCATTATATTCAGGGTCTTGATATCACCCACATCGATGAAGCTGGCGCTTTCCACTACCTCGGCAGTCCACATCTGTTGCGTGGCGGCGGTCTTGGGTGACGAGCCCAGCAAGCGCAGTTCCAGCGGCCCGCTTTGCAGCGTGGCGATGTCATCGGCGCTCAGGACAAAGTCGAGAATACCGGCGCGCTTGTCGAACGCAAACTGCCGGTACTGCTCGAAGCCGAAGTTCGCTACCGGAGTGAATTTTCCGTTATTGCGCACGCCCACCTGGTAGTCACCGGCCTGGAATTTTTCCGCAACGGGAATGGCCGCCTTGCTGTCGACCGGATAGAACGGGAATCCGGTTCCAAGGTCCAGCGACAGGGTGTTGTTCTCAGGCTGCACCTGAGCCGAAATCACCCCAAGCTGGATAGCCACGCCAGGCGGTAGCGGGGTATCGCCGGGTTTGGTCTTGTAAACGCTGATAGGCGAGGCCGGGACCAGACGCTGCCCTGCGGGTGCGGTCGGGAATTCATCCTCGAACCATAACCCCAGTGTGCCGGCCGTGCGGCTGTAGGCCGGGTTGAAAAAGATATCGGCGACGTTATCCAGACCTTTCTGATACATGGCCTGCATTTCTGCCAGTATTTTTGCCGGGCTTTCGTTGCCTGTCGGGTGAGTGATAAAGGGGGGGTAGTCGTTGAAGATGCCGTTCTTGTCGTAGTAGGTCAGATAGGTCGAGAAGCGGAACATCAGGCCTTTGGCGTTTTGCTGTTCCATCTGCTGCTGCAGGTTCTGCAACAGAACCGAGTCGCCGATCACCCATTGCAGGTTTTCCTTGGGAAAACAGGTCTGCCAGGTGGTGGTGACATAACTCAGGCCGCCGAAGGCTCCCCAGTTGAAGTTCAGAAAGCGGTCGAGCATGCGGTGCTGGCGATTGAGGGTCAGGCCGCACTGGCTGTCGCCTATGACCAGATTGTCGAAGTACAGCGCCGTGAATGTGTTCTGCCAGGGGCTGACATCAACGAAACGTGCCGCGGAGGGTGCCGTGCCGCCAAAGGGGTTGCCTGTCAACTGGTAGCTCTTGTTGACCAGGTTGTCCTGGCTGATGTAGCTGTTGGTCTGCAACTCGCCACCGATGACCAGCGACTGGGTGAGGTTGTGGCTGACCGTGCCGCAGCTGTTATCGCCAAACAGGTTCCATTCGCCAGGGATACCGCTCGCCGCAGCGTTGCCGGGTACTTGCAGCACATAGTCTGGAACGGTGGGAATCGGTGCGATGGTCCAGGGCAGCAGAGTGCTGGCGGCGTTTTCGGGGGTGATGCCGTACTCGGCCAGAAACGGCCAGTTCATCTGCATCTTGACCGCGTCGTACAGCGGAAACATGTCGTTGTTGTTGGCCGTCGGCGGGTTCCAGAACATGTGGCCATTGAAATAGATACGGGGGAAATTCAACACGCTCATAGGGTCATGCTCCTTAAGGTCGTTGCCACTGGGCGCGTTTCAGCGACCAGACGAAGTCCAGTTTTTCGTAACCGGCATAGGCCGACTCGGGCAGCTCCTTGACCGGGTAGGCGAGGCCGCCATTCTGGTCGAGCGCAAAGTTGAAATAAGTCTTGGTCTTCGTTGAATAGGCCGCTGTGCTGTGACAGGCCAGGCAGTCGGAATTGCTCTGGAAAGCCGACTCCAGTTGCGAGTTGGCCAGCAACTGTCCGTCGTTCTGATACTGGACGCCGATCAATTCGTATTGCGCCAGCGCAGGGTATTGAGCCTGGAAAGTGGCGTTGACCGGTTTTGCCGCCGCTGTTGGCCCGGTGATATTGGTCATGGGCTTTGCCGGCGTGTCATTGGTCACGCTGTACTTGCTGTTGTTCTTGTTTTCAAAGGTGGTCCAGACCCAGCTTGGCGACAGCTTGTTGATGACGTGCATACCACTGAGGGCTGCATAACCAACGTTATAGGTTTTCTCGTCGTCCTCCAGGTAATAGGCCTGAATGATGTAGTAACCATCATTGGTCAGTTGCTGCATGAAAGTCTGATCGGCACCGATCCACAGCCAGGAAGTTTTCAGCTCCCAGGCTGTGGAGGGAAAGTTCAGGCTGCTGGTCAGGGCCGCCTGGCCGTTCGCGTTGTAGACCTTTTGCTGCATGATGTAATTGAAGGTGTCTTCACTCATCTGCAGGTGAAAACGCACCGGCTGGCCCCGTTGCGCTGCAGGCACCTGGTTGCCCATTTGCAGAATCAGCCCGTCCACCTGCTGCACGCTGTCCAGGTTCTGGAACGCGCGCTGCATGTTCAGGCCCAGTTGTTGGGCCTTGTCTTTCACCTCGGCTGGCAACGGTTCGCGCTGGGCATAGGGCAGAGGCTGTGCGCCATTGCCCAGATAGACCTGATCGCTGGGCTTGAGGGTTTCCCAGACACGATTGGGGTTGCCTTGGGCTGCGGGCTGGTTCAGGCAGGCAAACCAGTTCCAGGCCATGGTTTCAGGGCTCTGTTGGAATGCAGTCCAGGTCGTGGCGGGGCTGGTGCCAAACTTGAAAAGGTTGGTGCAATCGAAGTTGGCTGGGGTCGGCGTCTGAGCCTGAGCCAGACCGGCCACGGCACTTAGAACGGTTACACAAAGGGCTCGCCGCATGAAATCTCCTTGGCATTGGCCTGATCACGGTGTTGGTGCCCCCGGAAGTACTCCAGAAGCAGTTGCTTGACGGCGGTTGCAGGAAGACGCTCCGGCAGCTGCAGTTCGCAATTTGTAATAAGTAACGGGCCTGACTGTTCGTCGCTGGGCAAGCGTCCATGGCTGCCGCGAATCAGTCGGGTATCGAGAGGGATCAAGTCCATGTAGTAGCGAAAGCCGAGCTTTTTCTGCAGCAGGCGGCGCGCCACTTTCAGTTTCGGGAAACGAATGGCCGGGTCGATGAACAGCTCCAGCGGGTCGTAACCGGGCTTGCGATGAATATCCACGGTGCGGGCAAAGTCGGGCGCCTTGCGATCATCGAACCAGTAGTAGTAATCGAACCAGAAACCGGCCTCTGCGATGGCCACCAGCTCGCCGCTGCGAGGGTGATCGAGTTGCCAGGCCTGCTGTTCGGTTTTATCCAGCACCTGCTCGATGCCTGGCTGGCGCTGCAACAGGGCTTTCACTTTGGGGATGTCTTGCGCCCGTTTCACGTAGATATGGGCGATCTGATGGTCGGTAACGGCAAAGGCCGCACTGGCACCCGGATCCAGAAGTTCCCAGGACAGGGACTGTCGCACGTGCAGCAAGCCTTCCGAGCGCAGTACCCGATTGATCGACACCGATTGCTGAACCGCTTCTATGCCGTATTCCGAAAGCAGCATGACCTTGGCACCTTGCTGTTCGGCGAAGGCCAGCAAGCGTCCGACTTCATGGTCGATGGCCCTGACTTCATCGGCAATCGACGGATGATCCGGCCCGTGGCGTTGCAGGCTGTAATCCAGGTGCGGCAGATAGACCAGTTGCAGATTGGGCCGGTTGATGCGGAATTCGGCCATGGCGCAATCCACTATCCAGCGACTGGACGCGATGCCGGCGGCTGGCCCCCAGAAGCCAGGAAACGGAAATTCGCCAATCTGCTGCTCGATGACTTCGTGCAGGGACGCCGGTGACGAATACAGACCGAACATTTTGCGGCCGTCAGCAGGGTAGTGGGGGCGTGGCGTGATGGCGGCATCCACGTCGGCGTACATGTTGAACCACCAGAACAACTGGCTGCTGCGAAACTCCGGATGCTCACGCTTGAGAGCGTGCCAGACCTTTTCGCCCTGTATCAGATCGTTGGGCTGCAGCCAGAAACGCACTTCGGCCTGATCGCGGAAATACCAGCCATTGCCGACAACGCCATGCTTCGACGGCGGCTGGCCGGTAAGGATGGACGCCTGGACAGTGGAAGTCACCGCCGGAAACACCGGCTGCAAGCTGGTCATCTGCGCATTTTTGAGCAAGGCATTGATCTGCGGTGTGGCTTCGCCCAGCAAGCCGGGTGTCAGGCCCACCACGTTGATCAGCAGCAGTGGCGGCAAGTCAGATCGCATCGGCATACGCCTTTTGCTTGTGGGCATCGGTCAGCAGTAAACCGCGCTGGAGCAGTTGCTTTTCGACCCATTGCAGTTCGGCCGCGATGCCCAGCAGCAAGGCCCGCTCGGTCTGCGGCCTGATGGCGGAAGGCAGGACGTTCCAGCTGTAGGTTTCCGCTTCCAGCACCGGACGGAAATCGGCGTGGTCTGCCAGAAAGTCAAAGGTCTGGGCCAGGGCCAACTGGCTGCCGCTCAGTTCCGGCAGCAGCAGTTGCTCGCTGAACAGCGGCACATGGAAGTGAATCCTCAGTTCGCTGCTTTGCTCGGGGTTCTCCAGTGCCTCAGGCAAATCGGCCCAGGCTTTTAACCGGCCTTGCGGGTCCAGGGTCTTGACCTGATGCAGATAGGTGGCTTCGGCAAAGTTGCCAAGAGCATCGAGAACGTGTTCACGCCGACTGTCACCCTCGGCGGGCAAACGACAGATCATGGCATTGGATAACTGGATCTTGCCGACCGGGACTCCGGCTTCGCGCAACCTCGTAAGGGATTTGTAGCAGTGCTCGAAAACGACCGCCTGATGGCAGACATCGAAGCACAGCGCCAGATGCTCATGATGCGGATCGCGGGCTTGCAGGCGCTGAAAGAACTCGATGGATTGTGTGGTGTTTTCCAGCACGCAGTCCGGTTCCATTTCCAGGCAGATCACGATCTTCTTGCCGGTCCTGTGTCGAAGGCTGGCGAGGGAAGACGTCAGTTGCGCGAGAAGCTCTTCGGCACGCTGTTGCCGCTCCGGGCTCCAGTGGGCGGCGTAACCCAGTGGCACGGTCGAAATCACGCCCTGATCGCAGTCCGCTGGCAAGGCTTCGGCGAGAATTTCTGCCAGTTGCAGGCTGTAGGCCAGTCGCTCGCCGTCCGCCCAACTGGGCAGGTAAACCTCGGCTTTCACTGCGCCCTTGTGAAACTGGCCGTAGGGAAAACCGTTGAGTGACGTCAGCCGCACGCCGCAGTTTTTCAACACGCCCAGAAAGGCCTTGCGCGCTGAATCATCTTGCAGTTCCTGTGCGGCCTGGGCGCTGATCCATAGCCCGCTTTCCTGCTCGACCAGCTTGCGTTGCTGGCGTACACCCTGGAAATGCTGCTCGATGGAGGCGCACAGCTCAGCCAGCCCGGGTGCGGGATGCACATTGCTGCAATAGCCTATCTGGGCGGCGGTCCAGCCTGACGCGGCGCTCATTTGACCACCGGTTCCTGGCCACGCAGGGCCGAGTTTTCCTGCCATTGCTTGCGCTGGTCGATGGGCAATGGGGTGCTGACCAGGGTCTTGTCCAGTTGTCCACTCTGGGCGAAGAAGTCCACCGGGTTATGGAACAGCACTTGTTCAACCTGGGCTTGGGTAAAGCCGGCATCGAGCATTGCCTGACCGGTTTTCGGTACCTTGAGCGGGTCGCTGATGCCCCAGTCGGCAGCGCTGTTGACCACCATTTTTTCGGTGCCGTACTCCTTGAGCAGCGCCACCATGCGTTGTTCCGACATCTTGGTGTTGGGGTAGATCGAGTGGCCGCGCCAGCAGTCGGTTTCCATCACCAGCGGCAGGGTCAACTCGTTCAGGTGATCGATGATGACCAGGTTTTCGGGAATGTCGACTTCCCGGATCACCGCCAGAGTGCGTTTGGTGCCACCAATCTTGTCGCGATGCGGGGTGTGGACCAGAACCGGCAGGTGGAACTGCTTGGCCAGTTCCAGTTGGGCGGCCAGAAAACGATCCTCGTCGGGTGTAATGTCGTCGTAGCCGATTTCACCGACGGCGACTACGCCATCCTTGACCAGATAACGCGGCAGGATCTCCAGCACTTCTTCGGCTATCGAGAGGTTATTGGCTTCCTTGGGGTTGAGGCCGATGGTGCAGAAGTGATGGATGCCGAACATGCTGGCACGAAAGCGCTCCCAGCCGAGCAGCGTATCGAAGTAATCGACAAAGCTGCCGAGGCTGGTGCGCGCCTGGCCTTGCCAGAAGGCGGGTTCGATGACCCCGGTGATCCCGGCTGCGGCCATGTTCTGATAGTCGTCCGTGGTACGACTTACCATGTGGATGTGCGGATCGAAGTACTTGGGCATGGGACATCCTCGTAATGCGCAAAGGGCAAGCGTTGGGGAATGAGGGTTTGGTGTTACCGAAAGTGCCCGGCCCATTCGGCGGGCAGGCGTTGTGCCTGATTCAACTGGGCAAGCCTTTGGTGTTGGGGCGTTGTGAGCAGCGCGAAAGCGATGACGTGAACCAGTCCGATTGAAACCGGGCGCTCGGCGGCAAGCTGTTCTTCCAGCAGGTCCAGGGCAAGCTGGTTCAGCGAGCTGCTACGCCTTTCAGGCAGACCCAGCATGCGCCGGATATCGAGGCCCATGCTCAGCGCCTTCAACACCAGTTGGTGGAAAGCGCGCTCGTTGTAGTGGCTCGACGGGAAGGGGTTATCCAGCGCAATGGCGGCAAACACCTGACTGTTGTGGGTGCGGCCAGCCTGAAGTGCCAGGTCCAGGCACTGCCCGCTGGCATCGAACCAGTCCAGGGCATTGAGGATGGCGATCTTTTCCTGATCGTCGCCCCAGGCATAGAACTGACGCAGCAAAGGTGAGCGCTTGCCCGGTTCTTGATGTTTGAGGGCCTGGGCCAGAAGCAGCACGCGGGCTTGCTGCACCTTGGTCCAGACAGCGCTGTCGACCTGAGGCTGTTCAGTCAGTTGACGTTTGCACTGGCTACTCAGGAGCACCAGCGTATCGGCACTCGGGTTTTGCGCAATCTGTGGCAGCGTACTTTCCCACCACTGCAACTCGGAAATGGGCAGGTGGCGGGTGAAACGCTGCAACTGCTCGGTCAGGATCTCGTCTCTGAGTTCAAGTGCCGCAAGTCCATTCGGGGCGATTTCGATCATGTCGGCTTGATCCAGCGTTGGAAGCGAGGGAGCAGAAAGAACACCAGAACGCACAGCAGGCTGCCCCATGGCTGATCCGCCAGGGCCAGAACCATGGCGTCGAACAGCGGCAGTGCTGCCAGACCGGCGCCGATGAACGCACGGACCTGACGATGCTGCGGGTTGGCCAGATGACGCCAGTAATTGCGTCCCAGCCAGACGAGCCAGATCAGCAGTACCAGCCAGAACATGCCGTTGCTGGCGTAGCTGACCAGAATCAGCGGGCTCAGCATCAGAATCAGCGGGAAGCGGCTGAGCAACTGGTTGCGATGTTCCTGGCGAGCCAGGTAGGTCAGGCCACTGATGTAGGCACCCAGCAATGCTGCGCAAAGCCAGATGGGTTCCGGCGGTACGCTCAGACTGGCAGCCGCTGTCAGGTAAAGCGCCGAGCGGCAGGCGCCCATCAGCCAGACGCTGTGGGGGTATTTCTTGTGCAGAATGTTGTAGGCCAGGATGAAGCCGAGCAACAGCGCCGCGCTGCCCAGTAGCCAGTCCGGTTCTTCGATCAACTGGCTCAGGCCCAGTATCGCGACGGCCGCCACCAGAATCAGCGCGCCGACAGCCAGTGCGACCTGCTGGCGGCTGACCAGTCCGAGGGTAATGGGGCGCGGGTTATCGTGTTGCTGATCCCAGTCGGCATCCAGCAGGTCGTTCAAGAGCATGCCGAACAGATAAAGCAGCGACAGCACCACCAGCAGCAGGCCCCAGACCAGCAGCGAGGGCGGGGCGAGGGCGCCAGCGCTGCTGGCCAACAATGCGGCTGCCAGGGTATTGGTCCATACCGTCGGCAGATTGGAGACACGGCCCAGTGTCATCCAGGTTTTCAAGGAGGTCTGGTTCATTCAGGGCAACTCTTGGTCCAGCCGAGGGGCGATGTGCTGTAGGACGACAGGCGCTGCAAAGCCTGCTCCATCAGGGCGAAATCGATCTCGTGCAGATCGGTGGATTCACCCAGGCGGGTGAGCATCGGGATGGAAAGCTGACCGCCAAGGTGCTGCCTGAACTCTTCCAGCCCTTGCACGATCAGCGAGCGGCCTTGGGCGTCCTTGAGCAACAGTTCCGGTGGGTTGAGGCTGAAACCCAGTTGCACGAGCAGGTGTAGCAGGCGCTCCGTATCGGTGTCCGACAGCAGCTTCACCGCATTGGCGTACAGCGCGTCCAGGGCCATGCCCACGGCCACTGCTTCACCATGGCGCAAGCGGTGCTGGCTCAGGTTTTCCAGCTTGTGGGCGGACCAGTGTCCGTAATCCAGTGGCCGACCGTTGCCCCGCTCGAACGGGTCGCCTGCGCCTGTGATATGCCTCAGATGCAGCTCCGCGCAACGGCGGATGGCGTAACGGCTGGCGCTGTGTTCAAAGGTCGCCAGCGCCTGGGCTTGTTGCTCCATCCACTGGAAAAAGGCCGAGTCCTTGATGGCAGCGACTTTCACGGCTTCGGCCAATCCGGCGATCCGGTCTCGCTGGGACAGGCTGAGCAGCATCTGAAAGTCGTTGATCACAGCATTGGCCGGGCAGAACGCGCCGAGCAGGTTCTTCTGGCCAAAGGCGTTGATGCCGTTCTTGACGCCGATACCGGCATCGTTCTGGGCCAGCACTGTGGTCGGGATACGAATCAGGCGCATGCCACGATGGAAGGTGGCGCAGGAATAGCCCACGGCATCCAGCACGGCACCGCCGCCCATGGCCAGCACATAACAATGCCGGTCCAGCCCGTGCTGCAACATGTGTTCATAGAGCCGGTGCAGGACTTGCGGGGTTTTGCTCAGTTCACCTGCAGGCACCGCAATGGGCGCGGTCTGCAAACGAAGGTCATTGCTGTGCGCGGCAAAGTAGGCATCAATCTGCGGCAGAAGGTGAGGCGACGACTTGAGCAGTTGCTCGTCGGCAAAGATCAATACTGTTATCTGGCCAGCCTTCTCAGCGGTGAGTTGCGCACGCAAGCAGTCATTTTTCGGGTCAAACAGGTGATCGGTAAAAACCACCGGATAGTTGTAACTGACCTCGAAACGGCCCTGCAAAGGACTGTCGGTGTCTTTTGCAGCGCGGCTCTTTATGGTTTTCACCAGGCTGCGACCGGCGATGAACAGGCCGGGCAACACCATGCTGGCCAGTACCGTGGCCAACAGTGCGTTTTTTTCCATCAGATAGGTGCCGATGGCGCTGTAGGCCAGTGCAAGCCCGGCATTCGCCAGAGTAGTGACCAGCAGGAACTGACGCAGCGGATAGCGCTGCATGCCAGCGGCCACCACCGAAGTTTCGGCCAGTACCGGCACGCCACGAAGACAGATCAGCGACAGGGTACTGAGCTGATAGGCCAGTTGCCCGCTACTGCGCTTGTTGACCGCCAGGCGCCTGGACAGCAGTCGCAAGTAACCGGCCCCCAGGGCATAGCCCATTCCGGCACCCAGGCACAGCCCAATGAAAATGACCAGATAACCGCCGACACTGCCCAGCAACGCCACCGCCATCAGCGCCACGATACTGGAGGGCACAGGCAGTACGACATCGAACGCAAGCAGCGCAATCAGCAGAAGGGCGAGGTTTAACTTCTGAATGGGGTCTGATGGAGTCGTCAGGCTCAAACCGGTCAGGAAGTGTTCGATCTGCTCACCAAACAACAGAAAACTGGTGATGACCAGAATCGAAAAACACAGCAAGGATAGCCACCAACTTCCGGCGACTCCTGTTTTCGAGAGTGCACGGTACAACTGACTATGCTTCATCAAGCATCCCTCTTGATTGTTATGACTGAGTGTCCTTGTCAGATATTTCAAACTGCATCCGGGGCCGGCATTACTCCTGTCTCTACAACCAAACGGGTAGGGCGCCTGAGTGTTCAGGCTTGGAATCAATAGCAATGTAGTTCAGTGCTAGCGTTTTGCAAGTATGTGAAATGACAGAATTTGCGGAGGAAGTTCTGGAGGGAATCAAAGAAGTTCTTGTGGGGTAATAATTGCTGTTATTGAGATTATTTTTTATTTATAAATGAGATTCGTTATCGTCTTTTTTGGGCTTTGGCCAAGTGTCGCGGCAATGGAAAGAGCGTCATCTTCCCCGGATTTATCCGCAACACTCGGCCACTCATTCAGTGAGCGCTTTACCCGAAGTTATTTGAAATGTTGCGCGAACTCCTCTACCTGCTCCGGCTTGATCAATTGATAAGGTACCCAGATATCGGGCTCCACAGTTTCGCCCTTGATCATCCGTAGCGCGGCAGTGATGGCGCTGCTGGCCTGGGCTTTGGGGTCCTGAAACACCGATGCTGCCAGTTGGCCACGCTTGATGGCCGCCAGTCCATCGGGCAGACCGTCGATGCCGACCACGGGGGTCGAGCCTTGTCCGGCCTGCTTCAAGGCCATGGCGGCCCCGATAGACATTTCATCATTGTTGGCGACTACGGCATCGATCCTGACTCCTGCCAGCAGCCAGTTGCTGGTCAGGTCCATGCCTTTGTCGCGCTGCCACATGGCGCTCTGTTCGCCGACGATCTTGATGTCCGGGTAGTTCTTCAGAATCTGCTTGACCCCCTCGGTCCGGCCTTGGGTGGCGTTTTGCACCAGATCGCCCATGATGATCGCCAGATTACCCTTGCCACCCATCTTTTCCGCCAGGTACTGCATTTGCAGTTGCCCGGCCTGGATGTCCTCCGAGGCTACGGCGACCACGCCGGCGGGCAGGGGGCGCTGGTCGGGGCGGCGATTGACGTAGACCAGCGGTATTCCGGCCTTTGTAGCTGCACGGGTGATATTGACTGCGGCGGCGGTATCGACCGGCAAGACAATGATTGCATTCACCTTCTGGCTGATGAAACCCTCGACCTGGCTGAGCTGGCGAACCACATCGCCCTGGGCATCCTCGAACTGAATCTGTACGTTTTCCTTCTTCGCGGCATCGTTCAGACCGCTGCGCACATAGGTCATGAAGTTGTCGTCGACCTTGGCGATGCTGACGCCGATCCGGGCATCGGCAAAAACGCTGTGGCTGAACAGCAGTGCCAGAGAGGCCAGTGCAAACAAGTAGCGACGCATGATGGTTTTCCTCTTGTTCTTATGAGTTGAAATTCATCAGTGGATCAATGCTTCGGGTGGTTACGCCGACAGGGTAAAAGCCTGGCGGAAGCGCTCCAGCGCAATGACCGGATCGCCGCTGGCCCAGCCTTCCAGCCCCACCACGCCCTGATAACCCATGTGATGCAGGGCTTTGGCAATGGCCGGGTAATGGATCTCGCCGGTGCCCGGCTCCATGCGTCCCGGTACATCGGCCACCTGAATCTCGCCGATGGCCGTTCCGGCACGCTGGATCAGTTCGATCAGGTTTCCCTCGCCAATTTGTGCGTGATAAAGGTCCAGATTCATTTTCAGGTGCGGGCTGTCCACGGCTTCGATCAGGACCAGCGTGTCTTCGGCCCTGGCGAAAGGCGTGCCGGGATGGTCAACCTGAGTATTGAGGTTTTCCAGCAGGAATACTTTTCCATGCTCTTCACCCAGGCGGGCAATCTTTTCCAGAGTCTTGCAGGCGCTCAGCCACATCCGGCCATTGGCATGACTGACGGGTTTGACCGGCAGGCCTTTGTTATCCAGGCCGGTGCCATGCAGGTTGAGGCTGGGGCAGTTCAGGTGCTCGGCAACGGCCAGTGATTCTCTGGCGCTGTCCAGCAAGCGCTGAATATCTTCGGCGTCTGTCAGGTTGCCCCAGATATAACCGGTCATGGAGGTGAAATCAGCACCGGTGGCACTCAGCGCAGCGATGTCCTTGGTGGTCCAGTCCCAGATTTCGGCACTGAAACCCAGCTCATGGATGCGTCGAACGCGCTCTACGAAGGGCAGGTCGAGAAACACCATTTCGGCGCTGACGGCCAGTGTGAAGGGGCAGAAACTCATGGCTGTTCTCCTGCTATCCGGATCGTCTTGCCCTGCTGGACTGACTCGATGCAGGCGCGGGCAATGGCCAGTGCCGCTCTGGCATCCTCACCGCTTGCCAATGGTTTTTCGCCCGTGCGCAGGCAGTCTGCAAAGTGGTTGAGTTCGGCAATGTAGGCATCGCGCAGCAGGTCGGTGTCCATGCGCTGGGTGTCGGCCTGGATGCCATCGGCCAGATAACGAACCAGTTCGGACTGGGCAACGCTGCCCATGGTCAGCATGCCTGCACTGCCAAAGACCTCACCCCGCACATCGTAGCCATAGACTGCCTGGAAATTGGCCTCGGCAGTGGCGATGGCGCCGTTATCGAAACGAATCGTTACCACCGCGGTGTCGAGCAGGCCCTTGTCCTTGTAGGCCGGAGCGACCAGTGCATCGGCCATGACATTCACCTCCACGGCCTTGGCGCCGGAGTTCAGGTAGAGCAGGGCATCGAAATCGTGGATCAGTGTTTCCAGGAAAATCACCCACTGCCCGATGCCAGCCGGATTATTCAATGCCGGGTCCCGGGTGACTGAGCGCAGCAGTTGCGGTGTGCCGATGCGGCCCGAGACAACATCCAGATGCGCCTGGCGAAAGCTTCTGGCAAAACGCCTGTTGAACCCCACTTGCAAAGGCACTTGGGCATCGGCGGCTGCAGCGATGGCCCGGTCGGCTTCATCCAGTGTGATTGCCATGGGTTTTTCGCAAAAAACGCCTTTTCCGGCCCGTGCGGCTGCGATGACCAGTTCAGCATGGCTGCGAGCCGGAGCCGCAATCAGAACCCCATCGATATCAGGATCATCCAGCAATTGCTGCGGGTCGGTGTAGACCTTCTGCACATTGAATTTTTCAGCCAGGCGAGCGGCTTGTCCCGGTGTCGGGTCGGCAATGGCAGCCAGGCAGGCTCCCGGAATATGCAGGGCGGCTGTCTGGCCGTGAAAACTGCCCATGCGGCCTGCACCGATGAGTCCCAGGCGGATGATCTTGCTCATATGCATGCGTTCCTTGTTGTTGTCATGGGGCGAGCGAGTGAACTCACTTCGCTCTATGGACGGGAGAGCAAGCCCTGTGCCACTTCTCAAGGTATTGATATGTAATGAAAATATCTGTTTGTGCGCATGTAGGAGTGTCTATTTGAAAGACATGTCTACAATGACATGTCAAAGAAATGAACACTTCGAGAGCTGCAAATGGCCGATCATTCGTTCCTGACCTTGCCCCAGAATGAACTGGACTACATCACCGCCATCGGTCCGCTGGCCCTGAATGACGGGCCGATGCTCGAACTGCAACAGGCCTGGCGGGAGTGTCTTGCAGGCAGGGTCGATCCTCATCCTGTGGTCAGGCCGGTGATCTGGGCTTCATGGCGGCGCAGCATCGACAAGGGAATCGACCCTGAAGATGCCGAGTACCGGTTCGTCACCCCGACGGATCTGGCTGAAAAGCTGAGCGTTAACGCCTTGTTGATCGAAACCGCCCAGGAAGTGATGCGCGGTCTGCTCGCCTATAACCCTCGAGGCCATATCAACCTCACCGATCCTCAAGGCACGACCCTGAGTTTCTGCGGGCTGGACATCACGCCGGTGGGCAGTCGCCTCTTGGAATCCATTCAGGGCACCAACTGCACCGGGTTGGCGATTGCCGAGGATCGCCTGGTCTACGTGCTGGCCGAGGAGAACTTTGCCAATGGCCTGCGGCAGCGCCGAATGCATTGCGCTGCGGCGCCGATTCGCAATGCCAGTGGTGAAACCCTGGCGATCCTGACCCTGACAGCCGAACCGGGATGGTTTCACTTCCATACCCTGGGTACCGTGCAGGCAGCGGCTGAGGCCGTTTCGCGGCAGATGGCGTTGCAGATCCTGCTGGACGAGCAGCGCAGCGTTCTGGAAGTGCTCAATGAAGGCCTCGTGGTTCTTGATGACAAGGGCTGCATCAAGGCGCTCAATCGCTATGCCCGCCAGTTGTTCCGGGTCGGACCTGAACTGCTGGAGCGTCCGTTCCTGCAACTCGGGCAGAGTGAGCTGAACGAAGAAATCATGCAGCGTCAGGGCGAAGCCTTACGGGATCTGGACTGTACCTTTCAGCTTCACGATGGCACTCAACTGGTGTGCCTGGTTTCGGTCTGCCTGACCGGGCAGGGCGGACGGATCGTGTCGCTGCGTGAAAACCGCCGCATCCGCGAAATCACCCGCCGCATCATGGGGGCTCAGGCTCGTTATACCTTCGACAGCATTCAGGGACACTCCAGAGTCATGCAGGACGCGCTGCGCCTTGGCAGGATTGCGAGTCGCAGCGACTCCACCACGCTGATTCTCGGCGAGAGTGGCACCGGCAAGGAACTGTTCGCTCAGGCCATCCATAATGCCAGCGACCGTAGCAGTGGTCCTTTTGTGGCCGTCAACTGCGGCGCCATTCCCCGGGAACTGGTTCAAAGCGAGCTGTTCGGTCACGTTGAAGGCGCGTTTACCGGGTCTGCCCGTGGCGGTTCTGCGGGCAAGTTCGAGCTGGCTGATGGCGGCACCATCTTTCTCGATGAAATCGGTGACATGTCGTTTGATGCACAGGTCAGCCTGCTGCGGGTTTTACAGGAGGGCGAGGTGACTCGCGTCGGCGCCAGAAAGTCCCGGCAGGTGGATGTCCGGATCATTGCAGCCACCCACCGTAACCTGAGCCAGGCAGTGGCTGAAGGTGCATTCAGGGAAGACCTTTATTACCGACTCAATGTCCTGAACCTCACCGTGCCGCCATTGCGGATGCGCAAGGAGGATATTTCCCTTCTGGCACAGCACTTTCTTGACCGCTGTGCGCAGTCACTGCGCAAGTCCGTGTCGGGTATTTCCACCCCGGCGCTGGACGCGCTCATGGCGTATTCATGGCCGGGAAATGTGCGCGAACTTGAAAATACCCTCGAGCGCGCTACCAATCTGGCGGCAAGCGCATCGATCCAGCCAGGCGACCTGCCTCTGGAAATCCTGCAGGCATCGCTCCGGCCGCAACCCCCTTCACGACCTGAATACAATGATGCCCCGGACCTGGGAGCCCATGAAATGAACGCGATTATTGATGCGCTTAAGCACACCAACGGAAATATCCGGCTGGCTGCAAAGCAACTGAAAGTGTCCCGGGGCGGGCTGTATAACAAAATGAACCGATTCGGGCTCAGCGCCGATGCCTTTCGTTAGGCTGGCCTGAATGTTCAGCCAATCAGGCCTTCGGCAACCCATGAGGTAATGGTAATTTACCGGCCCGTTCTCTTTTCAAGCAGATCAAGGATCGTCGGCTGTGATTGACATACTGGTTGAAGTCGTTTTTCGAGCTGTTTGCTACTTTGTCGGCTGGCCTGTGATGAAGGCCCTCACATTGGGAAAGTACCCAGTGAAAGGCTCCTTGTTTGCAGAAACCGCGCAGGCCACTTTGACGTCTTTGATAGGTATTGCCGTCTTGGCGATTACAGTTTTAGCAATCCTGATGTAATTCGTTACGTCTTGGCACTTTACCCGTTTGGCGATGCCCTCAGCGCTAGCGTATCTTGTCGCCTCCTTGGCCTGACTCCGTGGAGTCGGGTATTACAAGACGTCGGGACAGTTTGAATGAGTGTGTTAGCGGATCCTTATGGCAGTTGACGAATCAGGGAATGAATCGGTTGAGGAGACTGCGCCGAAGCGTCGTCGCGCGCCGAAGGGTGAGATGCGCAGAACGGCGTTGCTGGATGCGGCCACCGTCATTTTTGCGCGGGATGGATACTCCAGCGCCTCGATGCGCGATATCGCGGCACTTGTCGGCATTACAACCGTAGGGTTGCTGCACCATTTTCCGAATAAAGAGGCTTTGCTGAACGCGCTTCTGGAGCGCAGGGATCAGAGGGTCGTCTCGCGATTTCATGAGCTGACCATGGAGATGACGCTTGAAGGTTTCCTCAGGTTCCTGAGGCAGAGCATGGGCTTCAGTATCGAAGATGCCTTCGAGTGCCAGGCATCGCTGGTCATGAATATGGAAAGCATGTCGAAGGCTCACCCTGCATGGGCCTGGTACCAGGAACGTTTTCACCTCACTCATCAGCACGCACGTGGGCACATGACGGCTTTGAAAGAGGCGGGAGAGATTCGTGCTGATATCGATGTGAAGGCATTGGCGCAGGAAATCTTCTCGGTCATGGACGGTTTGCAGATCCAGTGGCTGAGATGTCCTCAGGACGTGGATGTCATGGCTGTTTTCGATATTTACCTTCGTCGTCTGGGCAAGGATATCCAGGCTCATCCCTGAGCCTGAATGCCTGTCATCAGAATGCCTGGGTGGCGCTTACCTGTACGGCCTTGCGCAACGGCAGCGGCAACGGGTTGCTGTCGCGGGTGGTCAGGTGCTCTGGATACAGCGTGATCAGGGTGCGATCCAGGGGCAGAGTCTCTGAGTCCGGCCCCACCAGAATCTTGAACTTGCCGGCATCGACATCCCAACTGGCCGTCTTGTCCACGTAATAAGCCAGTGAACGCGAGTCGATCGGGATGCTGACGGTCTTGCTTTCGCCTGGCTGCAAGTACACCTTGCTGAACCCCTTGAGTTCTTTTTCCGGACGGTCCACCGCTGGCGCCACTGGACGGACGTACAACTGCGCGACTTCGAAGCCGGCCTTGTCGCCGGTATTGGTCACCGTGAATTTCACGTCAATGGTGTTGCCCGGAGTCATGACGTTGGTCGACAGTTTCAGGTCGCTGTACGCGAAGCTGGTATACGAAAGCCCGTATCCGAAGGGGTAGAGCGGTTTCGCATGCTTCTTGTCATAGCCTCTGTAGCCCAGGTAAATGCCTTCGCTGTAGGTCATTTCGGTCAGCGCGTTGTCACCTCGATATTGTTTTGGATCGGAATACGAGGCGTAGCTGGGGTTGTCCTGGATCTTTTTGTCGATCGTGATAGGCAGCTTGCCCGAAGGGTTCACCTTGCCGTACAGGATTTCGGCGATTGCCTGACCACCTTGTTGACCTGCAAACCAGGCATGAAGACTGGCACCGACCTTGTTGGCCCAAGGCTGCATATCCAGCCCGCCGCCACTGTGGAGGATGACGACAGTGTTCGGGTTGGCCTTGGTTGCGTAGGTGATCAGGTCCGACTGGTACTCGGGCAACTCGTAGGCATGGTCAATCGACTCGCCCTCATATTCATGATTGGTACCGGCCGCAATGACGACTGCGTCGTATCGGGACAGATCCTTAGGCGGTCGCAGAGACGCCCAGCTCATCTGAACGCCAGCCAGGCCGCCGAGGAACGTCGTGAAGTTGCCTTGCAGGCGGCGATATTCCAGCTTCACGCTGTATTCCTTGCCTGCTTGCAGTCGGGCGGTCTTGCCCGAAGTCACCAGCGCGTTGATCAGATCGAACGACTGTTGCGTGCCATCGTTTTCCAGAACCAGTTCGTCGTTCACCCACAACTTGTAAGCGCCGTCAGCACGAACCTTGAAAACGTGTTCGCCGGAAATGGTCGGCTTGATCGTGGAGGTGAAGCGTGCCGAGAAGGATCCGGCTGCGGGGGTGAATCCCGAAACGGTGGTAGTGCCGGTATCGGTGGTGTTGGTATTGGTGACCCAGTTCAGGTTGACCCCCGGTTCCACACGCGTCAGGGCAGGTGATCCGGAAAGCTCCGTATTGGAGAAATACTCCGCTTTTACCCCGCCGTTGCTGATGCCGTTCTGGCCACTGCCCGGCTGATACCAGACAGACGCCTTCGGGTTGAGGCTCATCTCGTGCAGGTACTCGATATTCGAGCTTGTTGAAGCCAGTTGCTGCAGGCCGCTGAGTTCTGTCACATAGGTGTTGGGTGGCGAGTTGGCAGTACCGAACGGCGAAGCCGGAGGCTGCATGGCCAGGTCGCCGATAACGGCGATTTTCGCATCACGGGCCAGTGGCAGCAGAGGGGTTCCCTTCGCGGTCTTTTCATTACGCAAAAGCACAGTCGACTCGCGGGCCATATTCAGCGCCGCACGCATGCCGTATTCCGGATGCTCCAGAGTCTGGGCCTTGTTCAGCTGTTTGTCGAAACCGTAGCTCACCAGACCGCGCAAGTTGCGTCTGACCTTGTCGTCGATGACGTTCTGAGTCAGTTGCCCGCTCCACAGGTAAGGAAGCAGTTTGGCCTCGGTGAATTGAAGGCCGGACGGCATATCGATATCGGTCCCGGCCCATGCACCCTTGAAGGCATCCTGCACCGAGTTGAAGTCGCTCATCACAAAGCCTTGAAAGCCCCATTCACCCTTGAGAACGTCAGTGATCAGGTGGTGGTTCTCGCAGGCATAGTCGCCATTGATCTTGTTGTAGCCGCACATGATCGAGGCGATATTGGCGTTCTTGACCATCGATTCGAAGCCGGGCAGGTACATTTCGCGCAGGGCGCGCTCATCAACGCGGATATCGACGTAATGCCGGTTGGCTTCCTGTTCATTGGCAACATAGTGTTTGCCGGCAGCCTGTATGCCCTGGACCTGGATTCCGTTGGTGATGGCTGGTGCCAGCACGGCTCCAAGGAATGGATCCTCGCCACTCACATACTCTGCGGTACGTCCTGCATAAGGCGTGCGATACAGGTTGACGCCCGGAGACAGCATTTGCTGGCCGCCCGCGATGCGGGTTTCGTACCCGATTGCCAGGCCGAACTCCTTGGCGCGGTTGATGCTCCAGGTGGCCGCCAGCGCGGATTGAGCCGGGTACTGGGCTCCGAATGTCGCATTGTTGACATGCACGCCCATCGCCGAGTCATACGCGACGGTACCTTCCATTCCCCACTTGCTCAGGCGCGGAATCATGCGCCCGTCATCCACGCGGGTGAAGTTGATCTTTTCCGCGACACTCATGTTATCCAGTACGGCACCGACACGGGCTTCTACCTCGTTGCCGGTCATGGGCGTCACGGCCATGGCAATACTGGCCTGCGAGACGCTTATGGCCAATATGCTCAAGCCCAGCGTGTGTTTGAGGGCTGACAAGGGCAGCATCCTTTTTGGCTGATGATGGAGGCGGGAGTTGAAGGAATCATGGGAGCCGATGTTCATGGTTTCTGCACCTGAGCGGGCGCATCCTCTGTATCTACAGGGGCCTGCAGAAGTGCGGACGATCCTTTTTCAACCGGCGTGGCAATTTTGTTGGCACCCGAAAGTTGCTCCCTTTGTTTATCCACCTGTTCACGAACAGCTTGTTCCGAATGATGTGTGTCGACCGCTTTAGAGTCTGCCCAAACCGGGCCGACACTGGAGGCGCCCAGCAGTAATACGCTAACAACAGACAGCAGGGGTCTAGTCATCGATGGGGTCTCGATAAAGGATAAGTGTTGAGTCGGCTGATCGCGGAATGCAGAAGTTCCGCCTGAGGGCCGCATGTTAAGTCCGGGAAGAGGATTAAAAGTTCAGCGGGTGAGAAATTATATTTTATGAGGCTAGTTGGAAATGCTGGCGCATGGCTATGGGTGTTTGTTTTTAAGGATTGTTCCGAAAATATTTTGCTAAAAACGCCTTTTTTTGATTTTTTATTGCTTTATTTTTGGTTTTTATGGGTTTTGTTGCTGTTTTTTAGTGGGTTTATGAGTTTGTTTTGCTAATTTTTAAACCTAATTGCTGTTAGGTTTAGTGGTCTGATATGCTGTTGTAGCTGGAATTAAATGGTGGTTTTTTGTGTGTTAAATAAAGGTTTGTGAATGGGTTAGTTAGGGTTTTCTCCAGGGTTAGTTGTCAGGGGCTTTGGGGTGGATTTTCAAGAAGTGTGGATAAGATAAGTGATTAATATCCGGCTGGAGCAGGGCGGGAAGAGTGGCTGTCGTTGGATGATCTGAATAAGAATTTCCTTTGAATTATCTATGGAAGATCAGCCCATGATTTTGCAAAACGCTGCAAGACAACGCTGCGCACGATTCTTTTGTGTGCTGCTGATGCTGGTATTGAGCTCATCGGCCTGGGCTGCCACAAAAAGTGCAAAGCGCGGGATCGCCTATGACATTGCGTATCCAGCAGACTTGAGTGCTTTGGCTCCCGGAATCAGCTGGTGGTACAACTGGAGTCCCAAGCCTCACGATCGGCTGGCTTCGTATGACTATGCATCGATGTACGGGGTGGACTTCATCCCCATGGTCTGGAATTCGAATGTCGATGACGGCCAGTTGAAGCTGTACCTGCTCGCACATCCCGCTATTCGATATCTGCTGATCATCAATGAGCCTAATCTTCTGGATCAGGCGAACATGACTCCCGAAGCGGCAGCCCGGTTCTGGCCAAGACTGGAGCAGATATCCGCCCAGACTGGCGTCAAGCTGGTCGGTCCTGCCATGAACTGGGGAACCATGAGCGGTTATGGGGACCCGGTCGTATGGCTGGATGCGTTCTATGCGGCCTATCGGGCGCAGAACCAGAACAGAGAGCCGCAAATCGACTACCTGGCCTTTCACTGGTACGACTATGGCCTGTCAGGAATGCTCGACAGGCTGTCCAGATTTGGAAAGCCGTTCTGGGTAACCGAATTTGCCAACTGGCATTCCGTGCCGGATGGTGTCCAGATCGACTCACTCGAAAAGCAGAAGCAGCAGATGACCGAAATGGTTGCCATCTGCGAGAGCCGGGCTGACGTGTTCCGTTATGCGTGGTTCACCGGGCGGATGAACGATGACCCACATTTTTCAAGCCTGCTGAGTAACGAGGGAACGCTGACGGAGTTGGGCCGACACTACCTTTCACTGCCATTCGCCGAGTGAGTCTTCTGAGCAGGATGTAATTGAGCTTACCTGTAAGCCTCTGCCTCACGGGCCTGCGCACTTTTCCAGCTATCAAGGTTCTTCAGGGTGACCAGATAGCGCTGGATATTGGCGTAGGCCTCCGGCTTCTCCAGTCGCTCGACCAGCTCTGCCACGAACAGCATCATGAAGTCTGCTCCGCTGAGCTTTTCGCCGACCAGGAATGTCTTGTTTTCCAGTTGCTTGTTCAGATAGCCAAAGACCTTTTCGCATTCCACCTGCGCATAGCCGGGCAGAAAGGAAAGGGTGGCCGTTTCGCGCTGGGCAAAGATTTTCAACAGTGGCGGGAGCATGGCCGAGCTTTCGGAGAAGTGCAGCCATTGCAGGTAGTCCAGATAGTCTGCGGTGTGTTTTTCAGGCGCGAGGTGCGGTGCGAAGCGTTCGATGAGGATTTCGGTGATGGCGCCGGACTCGGCAACGACCTTGCCATCCAGTTCGATCACCGGGGATTTGCCCAGCGGATGGATCGCCTTCAAGGACTCGGGTGCAAAATGGGTCTTGCTGTCGCGGCGGTAGAACTCGACGTCGTACGGCGCGCCAATCTCCTCCAGCAGCCAGAGAATGCGGATGGAGCGAGACTGGTTCAGATGATGCAGCCTTATCATGGTCTTTCCTTGAGGCGATGAGCGATAAGGCATCCTAGAGGTCTGCTGGGTCAGTCGCCAACAAAGTTATTTTCAGCACCTCATAAATTATTTTATGAGGCGGGCCATGGGAGGTATGCCTTAACGGATCGGCATCAATCCTATATCGCAGCCTGTAATTCCAGGCTTCGACCCGGTATCGCGGCAATAAGCTCTTGAGTGTAAGCCGCCTCGGGCCGCTCGAAGACATCGCTGGCCAGGCCTTGCTCGACGGTCTTGCCGTGTTTGAGCACCAGTACCTGATGGGCAACACTGGCCACTACCGCAAGGTCGTGGGAAACCAGTACATAAGCGATGCCCAGTTCTTTTTGCAGCTCGACGAGCAGGTCGAGGATCTGCGCCTGTACGGAAACATCCAGTGCCGAGACCGGTTCATCAAGCAGCAAAAGGTCCGGTTTCAGGGCCAGGGCTCGGGCAATCGCAACCCGCTGCCTTTGCCCGCCTGACAGTTCCCGAGGCAGTCGGTCCAGGTAAGCCGTCGGCAAATGAACCCGCTCGATCAACTGGCGTGCCGCCTGTTCCAGTGCCCGGCCCTTGAGCAGGCCAAAGGAAACCAGCGGTTCAACGATGCTTTCAAACAGGGTGAAGCGTGGGTCGAGGGCGCCGAACGGGTTCTGTTGAACCAGCTGGATACGCCGCCGCAATGGCCTGAACTCGTTCCAGCCGAGGTCGGTGACGTCGCGATCCTCGAACAGCACCCGTCCCTGGGTGGGCTTTTCCAGGCCCAGGGCGATGCGCAATGCCGTGCTTTTACCCGAGCCGGATTCGCCGACAATGGCCAGTGTCTGGCCCGGATAAACCTTGAAATTGACGTCCTGCAAAGCCTGGAAGTCGGCGTCTTCGCCTTTCACGTAAGGCAGGCGATAGGTCTTGCCGATATTGCTCAGGGTCAGCAGCGGCGTAGTGTCTGGCGAAGAAGGGCGTGGTGCTGCCGGGCTTTTTCTCTGGCCGAAAGCCGGCGCGGCGGCAATCAATGCGCGTGTATAGCTGTGTTCGGGGTTTACAAGGATCTGCCGTGGCGGACCTTGCTCCACCAGTTCACCGCTTTTCATCACCAGCACCCGGTCTGCGCGATCCGCTGCCACGCCAAGGTCGTGGGTGATGATCAACAGGGAAATGTCTCGCTCGCCCACCAGACGTTGCAGGTGGTCGAGAATCTTGCGTTGTACCGTGACATCCAGAGCGCTGGTAGGCTCGTCGGCGATGATCAGGCGGGGATTGCCTGCCAGCGCGATGGCGATCAGCACCCTCTGGCGCATGCCGCCGGACAGCTCGTGTGGGTATTGCCGGGCGCGCAGCACCGGCTTGTCGAGGCCGACCTGTTCCAGCAATTCCACCACATCGGCGTCGATGGCCGGGTAGCGTCGACCGTGGGCCTGGATCAGCGCTTCGGCAATCTGCTGGCCAATGCGCAAGGTCGGGTTGAGGCTGACCATCGGGTCCTGAGGCACCAGGCCGATGATGCTGCCGCGAATCCGCCGCTTTTCCCGTTCAGAAGCGTGGCTCAGGTCGTTGCCATCGACCCGCAGTTCGCCGTGGGTGATGGTCGCGTTATCCGGTAGCAGGCCGAGAATCGAGTTGGCGATGGTGGACTTGCCGGAGCCGGACTCGCCGACAATCGCCACGGTTTCGCCTCTGGCCACTTGAAAGGAGACGTTGCGCACTGCCTGGGTGAGCTGCCCGTTGAAACGATAGGTCACGCTCAGGTTCTGGAGATCGATCAGTTGCGGCGTGTCAGTCATCGTTGAGTCTCTTCCAGAGTGCGGGCGATATGGTTGAAGCTGAACACCACGGCCACCAGAAACAGGCCTGGCAATAACGAAACCCAGGGCGCGGTCATCAGGAAGTGACGACCATTGGCGATCAGCGTGCCCCATTCGGCGGCGGGTGGTTCTGCACCAAAGCCAAGAAAGCTCAGGCCGGCAGTGGCCAGAATCGCTGCGCCGAAATCCAGGGTGGCCAGCACGGCTACCGGGCCCCAGGCATTGGGCAAGATGTGCCGCAGCAAGGTCCGGGTCCAGCTTGCGCCACCCAGGCGTGCCGCTTCGACGTAGGGCAAGGTCTTGACGCGCAGCACCTCGGCGCGGGTGGTGCGGGCGAAGCCGGGAATGATCCCGACACCTACCGCAATGGCCACCGGAATGGTGCCGAAGCCGATGGCGGTGACGATGGCCAGGGCCAGTAGCAGGCCGGGCAGGGCCAGTAATACGTCGATGAAACGCATGATCACGGCATCGATGCGACCGCCCGCAAAACCGGAAATCACCCCAAGGCTGAGGCCGCCGGCCATGGCGATGCCGACGGCCAGCAAGGCTGCCTGTACCGACAGGCTGGAGCCATGCACGACGCGTGTATAAAGGTCGCGCCCCAGCTCGTCGGTGCCGAACCAGTGCTCGGCATTGGGTGGCGTCAGCTTGTCGGCGGGCGAGGTGGCGTAGGGCGCATAACTGCTGAGCAGGGTCGGCGCGATGGCGGCCAGCAATGCAAAGGCAACGATAGCCACGGCCAGCAGAAATCCGGGGCGACGCAACAATGGTAGAGCCGAATCGAAAGCCCGGCTCAGGCTGCTGCGCCGCCGCCATTGGGTCGCAGGCTGCGCTTCATTGCGGCTGACAAGGCGAGCCAGGCGTGCAAGGCGAGTATCGAAAATGGTCATGGTGTCAGGAGACCTTTGGCGTGTGGGCAATGCGCGGATCCAGCGCGGGGTAGAGCAGGTCAACGATCAGATTGACCACAACGAAAGCGGCAGCCGAGACGGCGACGATGGCGAGTACCACCGGAATGTCCTGGCGCAGCACCGCTTCCTGGACAAGACGACCGATCCCAGAGCGGGCGAAGATGGTTTCCACCAGCACGGCGCCGGAAACGGTATTGCCCACTTGCAGGCCGATCAGTGTCAGCAGGGGCAAGGCCGCGTTCTTGAACGCATGGCGTGCCTGGACCTGAGCGCGGCTCAGGCCTTTGGCGTAGGCAGTGATGATGTAGGGCTCTTTCCACACACCCTGAAAGCCGCGCAACAGCACCTGGGCGTACACCGCTGCACTGGGAATCGCCAGGGTGACCGCAGGCAATATCAGGCTGGAAAAGCCCTCATTGCCGGTTGCCGGAAACCAGCCGAGGCTGAAGGCGAACAACTGGATCAGCAACAGCCCCATCCAGAACACCGGCACCGAAAAGCCCAGCGAAGGCAGACGCGACAGGGCAACTTTCAACGGCTGCCAGCGCACGTAAGCGGTGAGGTAAGCCAGACCAACCCCGCCAATCAGCGACAGGACAATCGCCAGGCCCGCCAGCGCCATGGTTTGCGGCAGCCGCTCGACCAGCACTTCTGAAACGGGGCGGTTGAGCGTCAGTGAATTGCCGAAGTCACCGTGGATCGCACCCCATAACAGATCGACATATTGCTCGAAGGCGCTGCGGTCCAGCCCGTAATAGGACCTGGCCTGGGCGAGGTCCTGCTCTGACAGAGCATCGATCTCGACCCCGGAGGCACTGAGCATGATGGACAGTGTGTCGCCGGGCAGCAGATACAGAATGAAATAAGTGATGCTGTAGGCACCCCAGAGTACCAGCAGCGCCTGGGCAATCCGGCCAAGGACGTAACGGCTCATGGTGCTGCGATCTCGATGTCGTTGAACAGTGCGAAACCTTCGGCGGTCCAGTGGAAATTGCGCACCTTCTTGGCCGTCGCGGCTTGCCAGACCCGCTCATAGACGGGGAACGCCGAGCCTTCGTCGATCAGCAGGTCCTGCAAGTCGCCATAGGCTTGCGCCCGTTGCTCGCTGCGGGTAGCGGTCAGCCCGGCATCGAACAGCTCCAGTGCTCTTGGCAGCGTTTGCGGCTCGTAAAGGCTGGTCGCCAGGGTCGAACTGTTGGCACTGCGCGGATCAAGGATGCTCTGCAGAACGATCGGGTCGGCGCGGGTCATATAGGCGAAAGTCAGGTCGTAGTTGCCTGCAGCGTTGGTCGCCGCCCATTCAGCCGTCGTCACGACGCTGAGCTTGAGTTCGATACCGATCTTGCGCAGTTGATCCTGGATCAGCACATCGCCAGCGCTTTCGGAAGGTGACAGGTTGTAGGAAAGCTTCAGCCGTTTACCGTCCTTGTAGCGATAACCATCGGCATTTTTCTGCCAGCCCGCACCGTCGAGCAGGCGTTCGGCTCCCTGGGGATCATAGGCAAGCTTGTCGCTCTGATTCTTGTAATAGGGCGTAGTGATGTCATAGATGCCCGAAACCACCGGGAACTCAGGGTTATAAACCGTGGCGGCGTATGTCTTGCGGTCGATGCCTTTCTGTAGCGCCAGACGCACATCGCGATCGGCCAGAATGCGCGAGCCACGGGTGTTGGGGTAGATATTCAAGGCCGGGCCAGGCAAGGAACGGCTCTGGATGGTGGCACCCTTGGACTTGAACAGGTTCAGGTCCACTTCGGAGAACGGGTTGCGCGGCCAGAGAATATCGACCTGGCCCTGTACGAACTGACCGTTGCGCACGCTTTCTTCCGGCACGTAACTGACTTCGACCTTATCCAGATGCGCCTCGCCCTTGTTCTGGGCATTGGCTGATGGCCAGGCGTAGCCTTTGCGTTTGGTCAGGAGCAGACCGCTTTCCGGTGTGTAGCGCTCCAGTACAAAAGGCCCGGTGCCAATGATCGCGCCCAGCGAGCGCTCCTTGGCGCTGAGCTTGTAGGATTCCGGAGCTAGAATTGAGAGGTTGGTAGTGGACGTGGCTTGCAGGAAGCCGGCATTGGGCTTGGCCAGCACCAGCTTGACGGTAAAGTCGTCCAAGACCTCGGCGTGATCGTAGCCCGCCAGATAAGTCGCGCCAAAGGTGCTCGGCAACTGGGCGGCGAAAGATTTGTTTGAGTCATAAGCAGCTTTCACCGCATGAGCATCGAAGCGTGTACCGTTGCTGAAGGTCACGTCCTTGCGCAGGTGGAAGGTGTATTCCAGCGCGTTGTCACTCACTTCCCAGCGCTCTGCCAGCCAGGGAATGATCTTGCCGGTCTGTGGGTCTTGATCGGTCAATGATTCGACGATATTGCGCAGCACTACCCGATGCTCCAGCCAGTAGACCTGGAAGGGATCTACGCTGACCAATATGGTGTTATCCCTGAAAAAAGCGACTTTGAGAGTCTTGCCTGCCTGGCTGTCCTGACCGGCAGGGGAGCAACCCAGAAGAGTGGCGGCAGTCACAGCGGCGAACAACAGGCGCGGTAGAAGAGGGCTTTTGATCATTGCTGTGTCCCCTGGTCCGCGGGGTTGCCTGGCAGTGCCGAAGGTTGGTTGGGCTGCATGAGAAATCCTCTTCAAGTCGAACAGCGCTTCAGGCTGGTTTTAAGACCTTATTCGTCTGAGAAGAGGCTGTAAAAGTCTTTTTGGTTTTAAGCTAATATACATTTTTGTGATTTATACGATTTTTATTATTCTTAATTAACATTTTTAGAGGGCGGGCCTCGCCTGTTTTCGGCAGCGTGCTGCCTTGCGCCATTAATAAAGCTCTCAGGGCCTGTTCAAGCTATTGATAGGGAATGGGCGATTTTGAATACGGGGATAGCACATCCGTACTATTGGCCGGGATTATCTGTGAGGGTAGATTCCCGGCAGAATTGGCCCTTGTGCGAAGGCTGAAGATAATTTTCCCGAACCGTAGTATTGATCAGGAAGTGGTATGAAACGCTTGCTTACAGGGACCGTTCTGGGCGTGTTGTTTTCAGGGGCCGCAGGCATTGCCCTTGCCGGGAAGGAACAGGCGCACACCCCCCTGAAGGCTTATATCGGCAAGTATCCATGGGAAAAGGTGAATGGCACCGCCTTCATCGAGGACCCTGACGTTCGCGCAGCCGTGATCAAGGCGGCACCTTCGGCCATGGTCAGTGATGCGGTGCTGGGTGAAGACATGATCAGCCCGATTCTCAAGGTCGATGATCGCTTGCTCGCTTCAGGCTGGGATCGGCGCAGTGGTGGTTCCGTGAACTGGGCTATTCTTGCGGCGCTGGATGGCAGCCGCATGGCGCTCTGTTATTACGAAGAAGACGACAACAACATGGCGTACTGGTATCTCGATGGCGAGATCGTCGTTACGACCACGGATGGCCGTGGTTGCCCGTCAGAGGCGAGTGACATCGCCGACATGGGCACATTCCCCATAGGCCCTGTTCCTGATGAGCCCATACCTGACGAGCCTGCGCCGTCGGGTGCCGTGGTCAATTGAATGCCCGGATTTTCGTCTGCCTTTCAGACGTCATGATTTTCCTGGAGAGCTTACCTTGAAAGGTCGTTTGATAACGCTCATGGCCACGTTTGCCTGGGCATCCACCGCATGGGCCGAGCCATCGGCCACGCTTTCGGAGCCTGTGGGCGGCTGGCGCTACCACGGCCTTCTGGACCGCAGTGAAAACCCTAGTGTCGCTTATCCCACGCCCCCCATCGACCGGGGCGTGGAGCGCAATCGCACCATGATCGAAGGCCAGCTCAAGGCCATCGGTAAACAGCGCGGTCCCCATGTGCTCTCTGTCAATGGCAACCCATTGAATCTTTACACCGACGAAGAAGGGCGTTTCGCCCGGCCTTATGCATTTGGCGCAGGCTCCAACAGCGTTGAGGTGCGCAGTGCGGAAGGCAAGTCTCTCAAGCGTGTTCAGTTCTATGAAGCCAACAGCCAGCGAACCCCGGCGCGGATTCGCGTTGTGCTGGGCTGGGACGACCCGGAGGCCGAACTCGACCTGCACATCGTGACCCCCGACGGGCAGCATGCGTTTTTCGGGCACACGGCTTTGACCAACGGTGGCGGCCTGGACCCTGACGGCGTCGACGGGCCAGGCCCGGAAATGTTCACCATGACCGCCCCCATGCAGGGCACTTACCTGATTTACGTGAACTACTGGGGCAACTTCGGCAACGGGGGTTACAACTTTGATGAAGCCAGTAACAAACAGGAAGTCATCACTTCACAGATAAGCCTGGTGCTCAACGAAAATACCGTCGATGAAAAGCGCGAAACCTTCATCGTGCCTTTGCGTGCCATTGGTGACCTGCTGCTGGTCAAGACTTTCAACTATTGATCATCCCGTCCCATGGATGAATTGGGTTTTGTGAACATGAGCGATAACTCGACTTCAACAGCGGTTCCCCAACCTGCCGAAACGCCTGTTGTCAAATCATCCCGTCGCGGGCCATTGCTGCTGGCGGGGTTGTGTCTGGTGGCGGGAGTGGCCGGCGCCATGGGTTGGTTCATGCACACACCCAAGGTGCCGGTGGCTGCAATTGCCAGTGACAAACTGGGCATGAGCCGCCCGGACGGCCTGCTGGAAACCCGGTCCCTGAGCCAGTTGCCCAGAGACCTGCTGGCAGTGCCGTTCCTCAAGGAAACCCTGACCGAAGATTTCGTCTTCTATTACGAAACCCATGCCGATCGCCTCGGCCTGATCGGCAGCCTGCGCAGAATCATCTACGAATACGACCTCAAGCTGCAGGACACCCTGATCGAGCAACTTCTCGATCAGCCGGCAGATATCGCCCTGTGGCGTGGCAAGGATGGCCGGCTCAAGGATTTTCTGATGGTCATGGACCGCGGAGGTCTGGCCAAGACCCTGGAGCCGCTGCTCAAGGTGCTGTACGACACTCAGTTGAACAAGATCGGTGTGCTGAAAGTGGGGGCTGACGAGGTGCCGCTCTATCAGCTCAGCTACAACGCCAGCAAGTCGCTGGTATTCGCTTCCCGCGGCGACAAACTGGTGGTGCTGTCCAACCCGGCCAGGCTTGCAGGGCCGGACACCGCTACCCATGAAGCGACCTCTTCCGGCATGAGCCCGTCCGAGGAGCAGGAAAGCGGTTCCTCGCTTGCACCCGGCAGCGTTTCCACCGAAGCCATGGCCGCTTTGCTCAACGGCGACAAACTGTTCACCGAAGCCTTTGGCCTGGAGCCGCGCAAACCTGAGGTCAAACAACGCCTGTCGGTCAACTCCAGTGTCCTGGCCATGGGTTATCAGCGCTTTATCCCGAACTTCGCCGGCCTGCGTTTCGAGATGGACGACAAGGGCTGGCACAGTTTCCTGGCCATGGACGAACTGGAGAACCAGCCCGATCTGAATTTCAAACCCATCTGGCAAGCCATGCCCATCGGTGCCAGCGCCTGCGTGGCCTTGCCGCTGGCGGCCACCCAGCAGAAGCCGCTGCTGGTCAAACTGGGCGCGCAGGATGCCGTGGCCCAGGCTTTGACCGAGCACATCTCCGATTCGGCAGGCCTGTGCTGGTACGCCGACTCGCGTCTGTACACGCCACTTCTGGTTGCCAGCCTCAAGCATAAGGAAGCCCCAAGTCTGGATGCAGACCTGGGCAACCTGTTCGGTTCCATGGTCGGAGCCTATGAGGCCAACGTCGCCGAAAAAGTATTCCCGGTGGTCGAGAAGCAGGAAGGTGAAACCCGCCAATGGCAACGTCAGGTCAGCACCAACTTCGGCCCGTATCTGGCTCGCAATGCCGAGAACCCGGACGCCATCACCGGCAAGGCCTTCATGAAAGTCAGCCTGGCACGTCATGGCTCGACGCTGCTGTTTTCCCTCGACGACAAGCTCGTGGACAAAGCCCTCGGCACCCTCGACAAGCGTTTCCCGCCGCTGGCCGATGTGTTGCCCAAGGACTCCTTGGTGCCGGTTTACTTCAACCCCGGCTCCATGGCGCAACTGATGCAGCAGGAAACCCTCGGCAGCCTGCCGAAGGACATGGAACCGGTGTTTTATAACGCCGCACAGACCCATCTGATTCCCAAGCTGCGCAAGCTCGGCGGTTACGGCAAGTACGCACTCACGCTGCCGGAAGGCACCGAGCCCGACGGCCACTGGCAATGGTTGCCGCTGGAGTGGAAAGCCCTGTGATCAGGCTGGTTCGAGGACTTGTCCTGTTGACGATGCTGCTGGGCAGCCGGGCATTTGCCAGTGACGTGCCGCCGCTCGATGCGCAGCAATCCCAGGTGTTTCGTGCCTGGTTCGTGCGTATCGCTCAGGAACAATTGGCCCAGGGCCCCAGCCCGCGCTGGTATCAGCAGGATTGCGCCGGTCTGGTGCGCTTCGCCAGTAACGAGGCGCTGAAGGTTCATGACGAGAAATGGCTGCGCAGCAATGGCCTGTCGAACCGTTACCTGCCGCCTGAACTGCAACTGACTGAGGCACAGCGAGGGCTCGCCCAGCAATGGCAGCAAGGTGGCGGCAAGGTCGGCCCGTATGTGAATGCAATCAAACTGATCCAGTTCAACAGCCATCTGGTAGGGCGCGACGTGACCCAGGCCCGCCCCGGCGACCTGATGTTTTTCGATCAGGGCGATGACCAGCACCTGATGATCTGGATGGGCCGCTACATCGCCTACCACACCGGCACCACAACCCCCACTGACAACGGCATGCGCTCCGCGAGCCTGCAGCAACTCATGACATGGAAGGACACCCGATGGATACCCGACGCTGCCAACCCCAATTTCATCGGCGTCTATCGACTCAACTTTCTCTCCCAATGACCGGTGCCCGCATGTTGCGTATCTGCTCTCTGATTTCATTGCTTCTGGCGCTGCTGGTCCCCGTGGCCAATGCCCACGCCGAGGACAGCGTCGCCCCCAGCGGTTATAGCCCGGTGCCCGGTGAAAGCTTTTTCCTGCTGGCGGACAGCAGTTTTTCCAGCAATGAACAGGCGCTGGTTCGCCTGGAAGCGCCGGGGCGTGACTATCGCCGGTTTCGCATGGAGCCTTACGGCGGCGCAGACATTCGCGTGTACCGCATCGACAAGCCGCTGGATTTCCTCAAGCGGCAGAAGAACCTGCACCGCGTGGTCAGTGAAGGCCAGTTCAAGGGCGAAGGCTTGTCCAACACCCTGGCTTACCTGTGGGACAACTGGTATCGCACTTCCCGTCGTGTGATGCAGAGAGCGTTTTCCTACGAGTCCCGCAAGCAGGTGACCGAGGAAGTGCCTGAACTGAAGATGGGCAATGCCATCGCTGCGCCGACACCTTTCGAGTCTCAACCCCAATTTGCCCTGATCCCCGGTTTGCCGGTTGTCAGCCAGTTCCGTTATCCGCTGTGGGAAGCAAAGCCGATCCAGCCACCGGCTGGCGTGGACCTGAGCGGTTCGTCCAGCAAGTTCGTCACGGTCGTGCCGGGTAACGTCTATATCCCCTTGGGCCAGTTGAAGCCGGGCCTGTATCTGGTGGAGGCGCTGATCGGCAAGTACCGGGCCACGACCATGGTCTTCGTTTCCAATACCGTGGCCGTGAGCAAGATTTCCGGTGACGAGCTTCTGGTCTGGGCCGCCCGCAAGCATGACGGCGGCTCGGCACCCAAGGTCAATGTGCTGTGGACCGATGGCCTTGGCGTGATGAGCAGCGGTGCCACCGGCACCGATGGCTTGCTGAGACTGAAACACGTCAGCCCCGAACGCTCGTTCGTGATTGGTGAAGACGAAGAGGGCGGTGTCTTCGTTTCGGAAAACTTCTACTACGACAGTGAAATCTACGACACCAAGCTTTATGCCTTTACCGACCGGCCCATGTACCGGCCCGGTGATTGGGTGTCGCTGAAAATCGTCGGTCGCGAGTTCAAGAACGCCCGTGATTCCGTCGCGCCGACCGCTGCCGATGTGGACGTGACAGTGCTCGACGCCACAGGTACTGCACTGCAATCGCTGCCATTGAAATTCGACGCCGTGTCGGGTGCCCAGGGGCGTTTCCAGTTGCCGGACAACGCCGTTGCGGGCGGTTATGAATTGCGTTTCAGCTACAGGGACCAGGCCTACAGCAGCGCCTTCCGGGTGGCGGAATACATCAAGCCGCACTTTGAAGTGTCGCTGAATCTGGACAAACAGGACTACGGCACCGGCGAGCCGGTAAAAGGCAATCTGGTGCTGCTGTACCCGGACGGCAAGCCGGTGGCCAATGCCAAGGTGACCCTGAGCCTGCGCGCCCAGCAGTTGTCCACGGTCGATAACGAACTGCAATACCTCGGGCAATTCCCTGTGGAACTGACCAGCACCGAACTGACCACCGACGCCAAGGGCAATGCGCCTCTTGATCTGCCCGCTGCCGACAAGCCCAGCCGCTACATGCTGACCGTGTTCGCCAGCGATGGCGCGGCGTATCGGGTCAAGACCACCAGGGAAATCCTGATCGATCGTGGCGCAGCCAGTTTCCGTCTCACTGCTCCCCAACGATTCAGTGCCGCGGGCGAGAAGGTTGCTTTCAGCTATCAGAATGAAGGCGGCAACGAGCCGCTCAAGGCGATGACGCCGAGCAGCTACAAATGGGTTCGTCTGGAAGACCAGGCCAGTGGCGGCGACAAGCTTGCGGCTACAGCAAAGGATTTCAGCCTGAGTTTCGACCGTCCGGGCACCTACAACCTGACCCTGCTGGACGAGCATGGCCGCTTGCTGGGGGCCACCGGACATTCTGTGACTGGCGACGGTGTCAAGGCCGTGCCGGGCACCGTGGAAATCATCTTCGACAAGCCCGACTACAAGGTGGGCGACGAGGCCCTGGCGCTGATCACTTTCCCCGAGCCGGTCAGTGATGCGCTGCTGTCCCTGGAACGTGACAAGGTCGAGGCCACGGCCTTGCTGTCCAAGGGCGGCGACTGGCTGACGATGGAGAAGCTCAACGAAACCCAATACCGTGCGCGAATTGCGGTAAAGGATAACTTTGCGCCGAACCTGACCTTCTCGGTCCTGTACACCAAGGGTGGCCAGTACAGCTTCCAGAACGCCGGTATCAAGGTGGTTGCGCCGCAGATAGACGTCGCCATCGCCACGGACAAGGAAGATTACCAGCCGGGGGATATCGTTTCGGTGGACCTGACCACACACTTCGCTGGCAAGCCGGTCCCGGCGCACCTGACGGTCAGCGTGGTAGACGAAATGGTCTACGCGCTGCAACCGGAAATCGCACCGACCATCGACCAGTTCTTTTACCATCCGCGCCGCAATAACGTGCGTACCAGCGCGAGCCTGTCGTTCATCAGTTACGACGTGGCATTGCCGGGCAACCCGACGGCGCCGGGCAAGGCCAACCGCAGCGAGCGTGGCGTGAAAGTGCTGGAGCGGCCGCGTCGTGAGGACGTCGACACCGCAGCGTGGGAACCCGAAATGGTGACCGATGCCAACGGCAAGACGCGCTTTACCTTCAAAATGCCGGACTCGCTGACCCGCTGGCGCATCACGGCCCGTGCCATCGACCAGAACGGTCAGGTCGGGCAGAAAAAGCAGTTTGTACGGTCGGAAAAACCGCTGTACCTGAAATGGAGCGGCCCGACGCGGTTCCGCGCAGGCGACCAGCCTGATCTGGGTGTGTTCGCTTTCAGTCAGGCGGATAAACCCATCAAGGCCGAGCTGGTGACGCATTACGCCGGTATCGAGCAGCGTGTGCCCGTCACCCTGAACAAGGGCATCAACTACATCGCGCTGCCAGGGTTTGCACTGGCCAGTGGCGAGTGGACGGCGCAACTCGTTCAGGAAGGAAAAGTCGCCGATGCACTGGCCGTGAACCTGACAGCAACCGGTGAAGGTTGGCAGGTGACGCAAAACCAGAGCCTGGACGCAATCAGTGGCGACAATCCGCTGACCTTGCCCGGCGATGCAACCGGTATCCGCCTGCGCCTGGATGACAGCCCGCAAGCGCTGTTCCGTTCGGCCCTCGACGATTTGCTGAGCTATCCCTATGGCGGCGTCGAGCATACGGCCAGCCGTCTGTTGCCGCTGAGCATGGCCTATCCGATCCTGTCGTCGAACCCGCAAGTCAGGGATCGCCTGCGCCTGATCATGCAGAACAGTCGCTTGCGACTGGTGCAAATGGCCGGTCCTTCGGCGAGCTTTACATGGTGGGGTTATGACGTTGAGCCGGATGCATTCCTGACCGCCTACGCCTATTACGCCGACTGGCACGCCAGCAAGGCTCTGGAGCTGCACCTGCCGCCGGAGCACTGGCAGCGGGTGCTGGAGGTGTATGCGAAGCAGGCCAAAAACACGCCTTTGCTCCAGCGTGCGCTGATCCTGTCGTTCGCCAGACAAATGCAATTGCCTGTCAACACATTGCTCAGCGGCCTGATGGATGATCTGGCGAAAGCCGGTGAGGGCCCTCAGGCGAACCTGCTGGACAGTGGCGAAGACAGCATGGTCATGAGTGCCCCGGATTCTGCACTGGGACTGGCGGCGGCGCGTGCGCTCACCGCTTCCCTGGCCCGGCAGTCGAAGGTGACGTTGCCTGATGCTTTCAGCCGCCAACTGCCGGATGCGCAGCAACGTCTGGCGGTCAGTTCCCAGCCATTTGCCGAAGCCTTGAACCTGTCGCTTCAAGGCTTCGATCAGGGCCGCGCTCACGCCTTGCTGCAACGTCTGCTGCCACAGCAATCGACTCTGGAGCGTGCCCTGGCCCTGAGCTGGTTGCAGCGAAGCATCGAGCAGGCTTCGCCCACCATCGCTCTGGCGCCGGGTGAAGGCTGGAAGAAACGATATGGCGACAGCGGTGAAATGTACTGGATCTGGCAGGGGGCTACTCCTGTGCCTGCCGTATTGTCGTTGTCCGGGACCCAGGAGCGTCCGCTGCGGGCCTTGCTGAGTTATCAGACCCGGCAACCGGCAATCGATCCGATGGCAGTGACCATCACCCGTCGCCTGTCGCGCCTTGTACCGGGTGACGAAGCGTTCAAGTTCAGCCTCGAAGCGGTCGATGGTAAACCCTTGTCCAGTGACAGCCTTTACCTCGACGAGGTGATCATCACCAGCAAGGCCGCCAAGCCGCTGCGCTACGGCATGATCGAGGTGCCGCTGCCACCGGGTGCGGATGTGGAGCGTACCACCTGGGGCATCAAGTTGCAGGGCAAGGCCGGTACCGAACCGACGGCGCTGGAAAAGGCCCGCTTTGAGCCGGGGCAAATGGCTTACGCCATTCCGGTGGACGCCCTGAGCGGCGAGTTGCGGGTACGGCATCTGGTGCGCTTCTCGCAAAAAGGCCAGTTCAAGCTGCCGCCGGTGCGTTTCACTCAGGTCTATGCGCCGCAGAATCAGGCCCTGGAAACGAAACCCGCTTATGGTCAGGTCAAGGTCAACTGACATGATCCGGCGTCTGTCATGGCTGGTACTGCTTTTGCTCCCTGCGCTGGCAACCGCGCAGGAGGAGCCCTTGCAGATGGGGTTCAAGGGGGAACTGCTGTCTTTGAACCAGACCCGACTGCTGTCGCGAGAGCCGTTGCCTGCGGATTTGCAGGCGCATCTGGGCAGCCTCTGGAAACTCTTTGTCTACGCATGGCTGGTGGACACCGGCGCCAGTGAACCGGCCTATGAGTGTCGCGGCCAGTCGAAAGAGGAAGTGTATTGCTGCACGACCGGTGGCAAGGTCGAGCGCGATCAGGCTCTGGTGAAATCCTGTGGTCTGTACTTCGAGCCGCAACGCCTGGCCATCTCCGAAGCTGACTGGCGCTCGTACTGGCAAGCACGCAAAGCCCCGCAATGGCTGCTTGGCCTTCAGTCGTTGCAGCCTGCTGCACAGGTGCCCGTGGCCGAACTGCTCGGGATGCTGGCGGTGTTGCCTGCGCAGGAGCAGGCGAGGCGGGTATTGCTGGATGTAGTGCTGAACGCGGCTGACGGCAATGTTGTGGGCGAGCTGGGCGGCCGGTTGCGGGTGAAAACCTGGAGCTGGTTCGAGGATCGCGATAGTGGGGTGCGTCAGGGCGGGTTTGCCGGCTGGACAGTGGATGGCACGCCTGTCTGGGCCCAGGGGCGCGGCACCAGCCAGACGGTTTTGCGCAACTACGGCGAGGCCATCGCTTCGGTCGTTCCAGCAGGCTGGCCTGCGGAGCCGGGGCGTTGTGTCGAAGTGAACCTGTTTTCACGTTATCCGGTGGAGCGCGTTCTTGCCCCGGGCCGTGCTGTGGAGTCGGGGCCTTTGCTGGGGGATTATCGCGTCGAGTTCGCCAATGGCAATCAACTGGATATACACAGCGACGGCGAACTCTTTCTGCTGAAGGACAAGCTGGTCGCGCGCCTGGACCGTGAGGAATACGTCGCCCGCGTGCTCCAGCGTGAAGCCTCGGCCAATCCGCCCGAAGCGGCCAAGGCCCTGGCCGTCGCGATTCGCACTTACCTGTTGCAGAATGCCAGCCGTAACGGCGAGTGTCTGGCCATCGATGACAGCAGCAATCGCCAGCGCGTCGCCCCACGCCCGGCCTCTGCGGAGTCCCGCCAGATCGCGGCCTGGACCAGTGACCTGGTGGTGGCCGGTAGCAACATCACCTATCACTCCACTGAGCCTGGTTCCGACAAACTCTCCTGGCAGCAAGCTGTGGATCAGGCCGAGGCCGGTCAGCGTTACGACGCCATTCTGTTGCACGCATACCCGCGCACCAGTCTCAGTCGCTGGGACAACCCGGTCGCATCCTGCCGGGCGCTTCCAGCCGCCCAGGACTGGTTGCAAAACCAGCGTCGGGGTTGGCGTCAACGACTCGAAAGCGAAGCGGGCTACAACGAAGTCAGCACATTTGCCGTCTGCCAGCTGGCTTTCGGCAACCCCTATGTCGACCGTGAACGCAAACGTATCTACGTGCGTGGCGTCCTGTCACTTCAGGACCGCCTCGACCTCACCCATGAATACCTTCACCTGGCCTTTGAAGCGCACCCTGACGGTCAGGATGAAACCTATATCGAAGGTCTGGCCCGGCGTCTTTTGCTGGAATAGATCCCTGGAGTGCTGTGATGCAGAAAATGATTCCATGCCTGCTCTTGCTGTCCGTTGCCCTGGCGGGATGCGGCCCCAACGAACTGGTTTCCAGTCTGCCTTCGCCCGATGGAAAGCATCACGTCGAAGTTCGCCGATGCCCTGAGAGCGGGTCCATGACATGGGGTGAAAAGCTACAGGTTTCCGTTCTTGACGTTGGCGTATCGGCAGCATGCCAATCCGCCGTGGAAGCCTGGGCACAGTTTGATATCGACACCCCCGAATCTCCGAAACCCGATCAGTTACAACTCCAATGGGCGAGTGATAGCGAACTCAGAGCCTGGTATCCGGGGTTCAAACCGGGTGATGGACCCCGGAGCTGGACTTACAAGCAGAACACACCGGTCAAGGTGATCTTCCAGCCTAAAGAATGATCTGTGGCTTGATGGATCAGTCCAGAGGCTGATTTCAAAAAGCAGGTGGCTGGATCATAAGTGACACACGAATCTAGGGCTTGGGGGCAGACGTACGTAAGGTGCTCAAGGCCATCCAGCCGAGCAGAGCCACGCCCAGCACCAGTACGGCCCACAAACCAATGCGTTTCCAGTCGATGCTGCTCTCGGCGGCCTGTGCCAGCCTGACCGGTTCGTTCATCGGCTCGGCGCTGCTCAGGCTGCTCATCTTCCGGGCGTTGTAGTCCGGGATCAGGGTTGCCAGCGGCAGGTTGGCAGGCTTGGCGCTCGGATTGCCGATAGCCAGTGAGAACGGGCCGTTGCCGCGTGCCAGAAACACGACCTGAGGCGCATGTACGGCAAACCGCAAGGAAGGTGGCTGGCTACCCAGACCGCCGCCGCGTTCATCCACTTCAAGTTTCAACTGGCGCACGATTGTGCCGGATGCCTGTATTTCATCCTGAACCACATCCTTGCCATTTTGTGTCAGGCGGTACAACAGGCCGCTGCCCAGCGTCTGCCATGTGCTCTTGCTGTCCGGTCGTCCGTACAAGGTGCCGGGCGCCAGGCTGTTGGCCTGGGCGATATCGAGTTTCAGGCGCTCGACGGGCAGGGCCGCGGGCAATTGCCAGAGGTAAGTGCCGGGTTTTTCAAGGCTGCCTTCCAGCGGTTGAGACCACGTGAGAGGCACTTGTGGTGTGTCGCTGCTGGCGCTGAGCAGTTGCGCGGAAGTCAGCGTTGGCGCGCTGTCTGGCGTATTCCATAACAGGCGCAGATAACGTGCCTTGCGACCCGGCAGATTGACCTGGCGCTGTTGCACCACATCGTTGGCAAACGACAGACGTGCTACCTGGCCTTCACCCCAGGCTTGCCAGTGTTGCAGGTCATCGCTGGCCTCGATGCTGAAACGCTGGAAGCCTTCACGCTCGGTGCTCCAGTCCAGGATCAGTTGTTTCAGGGGCTGCTGGATGGCACTGGTGTCCAGCAGCCAGCCGCGCAGCACTTCTTCGCCCGCTTCAATGGCACCTTGGGGCTGCACTTCGACCAGCGTGCCGCTGGCACTGCGTTCAACGCGGATTTTGGGTGTGCTGTCGGCAGCGTCTGCGCTGTTGTACAGCGGGAACCATTTGACTGAAACCGGCACCGGTTCCTGTCGTGGCTGAATCGGGTCATAGGCCAGCGAGTAAGCCTGAGTCTGGCCTTCACTGTTGAAGACCCGCAAGTCGCCCAGAGCACTCTGACGCGAGTTGAGCTGCACGGTCAGTGGCAGTTCGATGCGATACCAGGGGCCGTCACCCTTGAGTTTCAAGGGGGTCTGACTGGCAAAGTCGGCCGGGTTGTCCTGAGCGCTGGCGAGGGGCGAGCCCAGCAGGGCCAGGCTGCACAGCACGATCTTGAACAGCGGTTGATGACTCAAGAAGGCAATCCTCATGATCAATGTGTTTGCGTAGTGTTTGTCGGTTTTTTCGGTGGAAGCGGGGCGAAGTAACCCACCACCAACAGCAGGACGCCAACACCGATAAAGGACACGATGCGTGCCATGCCTCCCCGCTCGCTCAACTCGACCAGGAACAGTTTGGCGACCACGACGCCGATCAACAGCGCGCCGGTGATCCAGATCTCACGCTGGCGGCGAATATGGCCGCCGATCATCAAGGCCAGTGCCATCAGGGTCCAGACGATGGACAGCACCGCCTGATCCAGCATGGGGTCGATTTCGTGCCAGCCCCAATGCCGGGCAGTGCGCAGCACCGTGGCGGTAATCAGGGCGAACAAGGACGCGCCTGCGATGATCACCGCCAGCTGCTCGGCACGCGGTACGGTTATGCCGAGTTGTGGCAGCTTGTTGCGAGTCCAGTTCACGATCCCCAGCAAGGCGAACGACAAGGCCAGATCGAGCGGATTGAGCAAGGGCATGTAAGGCAGAGGCTCGGCGTAGCCACGGCTGTAATAGTTGGTCAGCCAGAACCACGCCAGCATCAACAGCGCCACGGGCAGTGCGGCCCACACGCGATAAGCCCAGGCATGGGCGGTAACCGGCCAGATCCAGGGGCGGCTGGAGGCCATTGCGATCAGGTACAGACTTGGCAGCAATGTGCTTGCCATCGTGTTCCACGCGCTGTTAGGAGCATTGGATCTGACCAGCGTGTCTACGCCGTAGAACAGCTCGACGCTCAGGATGAAGAGGGTCAGCCAGCAACCCAGAATATGAGCCAGTGACTGCGCCTTGCGGGGCAGGAGATCTGCCAGGCGGCGAAGGGAAAACAGATGCACGGCCAGCAATGCGCCCCAGCCCACCCAGGCCCAATGGGCAAAAAGGTGATAAGTGTCGGTCATCGCGCCGATCAGCAGGACCCAACTGACAGGTGTCAGCCACAGGCTCAGCGCCGCCAGCCCGCTCCAGCGCCAACGCAGGGCCAGCAAGGTCCATATGCCTGTGCTGGCGGCCACCGACAGCAGCAACCAGGTCGGGAACATTGTGTGCGACGAGAAACGCATGAGCGCGATGACAAAGGCCAGCCCCCACCACAGGCTGCCCCAGACCAGCAGCATGCCTGACAGCACGTTGTCCTTGAGGTAACGCAGAGTCTTGATGCGATGGACGAACAAGGCACTGAGCAGGGCGACGAGGGCGATGATCATTGGCGTCCAGAAATCGCCTTGCAGCTTCAGGGAGTACCACTGGAACATCTGATGGATGAACGCCAGCCCCGCAGCAACCTGCAACAGCAAGCCAAAGCCGCGTGCCAGCACGCGTTGCTGACGCAGGCCCAGCCAGAAAATCGCCGCACCCTCGATGGCCCAGGCGCTGGTGGTCCATTGCGCGCCAAGCCCCAGCGGAATCGCCAGTGTCGCGAACACGACGCCCAGTGCCAGGCAGGTTTCCACCAGCAACAACGCACGACCCGGTGCCTGACCGGAAAGCAGGCGAGCGATGCCCATGTACAGCAGGCCCAGCGCCAGCGCGCTGAAAGCGGTGCCGAATTCCATGTCGCGGGTCAGCGCATATTGCAGGCCGAAGCCTGCGAGGGGCGTACCAAACAGCAGCGTGCCATCGACATAGTCGCCCTGACGCCTGGACCAGCGCAGCATCGATTCGCGGCTGTCATCATCGGGCGCATCATTGCGTTCCTGCAGTTTGTGCCGGGCGAACAGCAGGCCGATGGCCAGGTACATCAGGAAGAACAGGATCAGGAACGGTTCGACACTCCAGAACAGCTCCGGCTTGTACGAGCGCAAGCCCCAGGCGAAACCGATGCCGAAGGTCCCGACAAAGCCAATCAGGTTCAGCAAGCGCCAGGCCTTGAGCCAGGCAATGGCGAAAATCCCGGCATTGAGCAGGGCAAAGTAACTGAACAGCATGACATGGCTGCCCTGGCCGGTAGACGACAGGATGGGCGCTGCAAAACCCCCAATCGTGGCGGCGCAGGCCAGCGCCAGCGAATTTTGTGTGACGGCCAGCATGGTCGAGAACAGCATGACCGCCACCAGCAAGACAAAACCCAGGCTCGGGTCCAGCAGCTCATGCACCCGAATGGCACCCAGGACCGTCAGGTACAGCACGCCGACTCCGGTGCCTTGCATCATCAAGGCGAAGTTGGCGTTGCGTTGACGCAGCCACCAGCCCAGGCCGAGCAACGCCATGGCGCTGGCGGCGACGCTTGCATAGCGGGCCTCGATCGGCACCACGATGCCTTCAGTGGCATAGCGCAGCAGGAACGCCAGCCCCATGAACAGCACCACTGCGCCAACCCGCAGCACGGTATTGCCACCCAGCAGCCAGTGTTTCGCAGCCTCGAACGCAGTGTTCAGCGGGTTCGGCCGTGCAATAGGTTGAGCGGTCGGTTTGATGTCAGCTTCAGGTTGCGCAGCAGCGGGTAATTCTTCCGGCAAGTCCCAGAGCAGTTCCGGCCCGCTGTCCTGGGTCGCGACAATAATCGTATCGTCAGGAAGCGGCGTCGTGGCCTGTGCCGCTTCAGGCATGGCGAGGGGCGACTCCAGGCGCGCAAGGCGTTGCTGCAGGGTTTCGATCTGTTCTTTTTGTCTGACGGATTCTGTGCGCAGACTTGCAACTTGCTGCTTCAGCCAGATGCCCACAGCCAGGAGAGCGAGGGACAGGCCAAAGAACCAGGCATAAGGCGGGTTCTCGACAAGGTATTCAAACGTTTCCAGCCCGATTTCCAGAAGAGTGAGCAGCACGCGGCGACATCCTTTTAGACCAGGAACCGCTCACCTTCGAGCGTTTGGCGATAGTTGAAATGATAGTACTGAACAGCCGGATATGAATTGACGCATTGCACAGTCAATCATTGTATTGAGCAACTTAGAGTGATTTCGAGCCTGCTTGAATAGTACACCTGTACTATTTTCCGACCACCAGCCAGACCGTATAACGGCCTGCGCACTTCTTGTAGCGCCTCATCCAGAAACGGAAAAACCAGTCTGTCGTAACAACTAATGGAGTTTGGGATATGAGGTTCCTGATAATTGTTCTGTCGGCCCTGACGCTTGGCGGGTGTGCCAATTCACCTCTGGGAAACCTGCTGTATAACCAGCGTTTTCAGACGACGGATGACGTGCAGGCGTCCTGGGTAGGTTCGTCCCTGGACGATTTGATCATGTCCTGGGGGACGCCGCAAAACAGCTTTCCAATGGCGGGAGGTGCAGCAAGCATGATTTCTTATGAGTATGTCTGGCTTGCAGGCGCGAGTGGAGATAACCCCAGATATTCCCGATGTGTTCAACGCTTCCTTGTTGAAGGGGGCATTATTACCAAATGGGGCATATCCGGAGGCTGTCCGAAACAACCCAGGAACGCCAAGTCCATTCCAGACACGCCCGTGCCCAAGCCGACACTGTAAGCGTACAGCGCGTATATCCATCAATAACCTGTTAGCCTATTCCGCCGCTTTATCAGACGATGCTTTATCCTCGCCAAACGGAATTTGAATGCAGACTTCACCGCTTTTACCACTCCCGCCACGACCCGTGGTCATTTTGGGTTCCGGGCACGCTTTGCCCGAACGGAGGGTCACCAGTGCCGAACTCGATGTCGAGCTGGGCCTGGTGGCGGGGAGTGTGGAGCGCATCAGCGGCGTGGTCCAACGGCATGTCGCCAGCCGTACCGAAACCGCCGCCAGCCTTGGTGCCATTGCGGCGCGTCATGCCTTGCGTGCGGCCGGTGTCGAGCTGGAACAGATCGACCTGATCGCCTGTGCCAGCGGCACCATGGATCAGGGCCTGCCGTGCAACGCTGCCTTGCTGCACCGAGAACTGGGGCTGGGCCAGTCCGGCATTCCAGCCATGGATATCAATGCCAGTTGTCTGGGCTTTCTCGCCGCCATCGATACTTTGTCATGGCCTCTGATTGCCGGGCGTTACAGGCGCATTCTGCTGGTGTGCTCGGATATCGCTTCGTGCGGTCTGGACTGGCAGCAGGTCGAAGTCGGCGGGATTTTTGGCGATGGCGCTGCCGCCGTGGTGCTGAGTGTCAGTGATGGTGGGTCGAAAATCCTTGCCTCCAGCCTCAAGACCTTTTCCGAAGGCGCGCACCTGTGTCAGATCCCTGCCGGTGGCTCGCGTTTTCACCCACGCCGTATCGATATACCGTTCGAGCCGCTGACCAGTTTTGCCATGCAGGGCAAGGACTTGTATCGCCTGGCGGCCAGGCACTTGCCCACGCTGATGGATGAACTGCTGACCCAGGCCGGGCTGGCTCAGGATGACATCCATTGGGTCATCCCTCATCAGGCCAGCCAGCAAGCGCTGCACCATGCGGCCCGACGCCTGGGCTTTGAAGCGGAAAAGGTCATCGACATCTTTGCCCGGCACGGCAATCAGGTGGCCGCTTCGCTGCCCACTGCGCTGGACATCGCCATTCGCGACCAGCGTATCCTGCGCGGCCAGACGCTGATGCTGATCGGCACCGGCGCGGGCCTTTCGCTTGGCGGCATGATCCTGGAGTACTGATGAAAGTTCTGGTTACTGGCGGCACTGGGTTCATTGGCCGACATATCGTCTGGCGACTGGCCTCCCGGGCCTTCGAGGTGCAGTTCAGCGGTCGCAACCCGGCGGCAGCCGCTGAAGTCATTCACCACAGCCCCGGTGCTGTGAGCTGGCTTCCCTTGCAGCATGGCACGCCTGAGGCGGCCAATACACTGGGCGAAGCCGCCCGAGGCTGTGACGTCATTGTCCATTGCGCGGCATTGTCTTCACCCTGGGGAACGCCGCAAGCCTTTGCCCAGGCCAATCTGGACTCCACCGATGAAGTGCTTCAGGCCTGTCGCATTAACGAGGTGAAGCGTCTGGTGCATCTATCGACGCCCAGTCTGTACTTTGCCTTTCGTGATCGTCTGGACATTCGCGAAAACGATCCGCTGCCACCCGCGGTCAACGAATACGCCCGCAGCAAGGCACTGGCTGAAACACGTATACATGAAGCAGGGCTCGCCGAAGCTGTGATCCTGCGCCCTCGTGCGGTCTTCGGTCCTTGGGACGGAACGTTGTTGCCGCGCTTGCTGCGGGTCATGCAGCGTGGACGAATCCCGTTGATGCGTGGCGGCCAGGCGCAACTGGACCTGACCTGCGTCGACAATCTGATGCATGCCGTGGAACTGAGCCTGAGCCAGCCGCTGCCCAGGGCCGTGTGCACCTATAACGTCAGTAACGGCACGCCACTGGCTTTCGAGGATTTGCTGCAGCGTATCGCCGAGCAGTTTCGCCTGACTCTGCGCACCCGGCATTTGCCTTGGCGACTGGTGGACACCGTGGCGCGGGTGCTGGAAGCCCGCGCCCGACTGACGGGCAGCGGCGAGCCCTTATTGACCCGTTATGGCGCTGGCGTGCTGGCATTCAGTCAGACCCTGAACCTCGACGCCATTCGCAACGAACTGGGTTACCGCCCCGTCATGACTCAGGAAGAGGGCATTCGCCAGCACGCTCAGTGGTGGCTGGCCCGGCAAGGAGCACAAGGTTGAGCCGTACCGTCAGCCTCAACGTATTGCGCGCCGGTTGGTGCCGACACCTGGAATGCATGGCCGATCGTGGCGGGCGCATTGCTCCGACCCGTTTCCCTGCATTATGCGGCCTGATTCGCCACCCCGATGCGGGCTGGATACTCTACGACACCGGTTACGCCGAACACTTTTTCAAGGCGACCCAGGCGCTGCCCGAGCGCTTGTATCGCAGTGCGGTGCCGGTGCAATTGCCCGCGCAGGAGCAACTGCTGGCTCAACTGAACGAGTTTGGTATTCACCCGGATGACATTCGTACCCTGATCATTTCCCACTTCCACAGCGATCACATCGCGGGGCTGAGGGATTTTCCCAAGGCATCGTTCATTGCGCTGGATGCCGACCGCCGACAGATCGAAAGCCTGCGCGGCTCCCGCTGGCGCGCCACACTTGGCGGTCACTTGCCCGGATTATTGCCGGAAGATTTCGGATCGCGGGTGACTCTTGCCGACCACTGCAGGAAGGTTGCGCTGCCCCAATGGATGACACCTTTCAGCCAGGGCCTCGACTTGCTGGGCGACGGCAGCCTGATCGGCGTGCCGCTGCCGGGACACAGTGAAGGCCAGCTTGGCCTGTTTATCCCCGATGCCGATGGGCGTCCGGTGTTTCTGGTGGCCGACGCCTGCTGGTCGGTTCCCGCCTGCCGCGCCGAGCGCCTGCCTGCCTGGCCCGCGCTGCACTTTGTCAGTCACGATGCCAGGCAATACCGCCAGACCTACAGCGACCTTGGCGCCTTGATTCGTCGAGAGCCTGCCGTAGCGGTGCTGCCGTCCCATTGCACCCAGGCCTGGGAGGCATTCGCTCATGAGCAGTGAAAAGCTGATGGGGGCTCTGCGCAGTGTCCTGAGTTTCATCAACAGCCGCTACCGGCTGCGCTTCACCCGGCGCGAGCAACTGGAAGCCTGGCAGGCCCGGCAGTTGAAACATTTCCTGCAACAGGTGTTGCCCAAGGCGCAGCGTTTCAAAGGTTTGCACATCACCGATCTGGCTGACCTTCCCTTGATGGACAAGGCCACTCTGATGGGCGACTTTGCCGGGTTCAACACCCGCGGCCTGAATCTGGAACAGGTCTTGCCCATTGCACGTCAGGCAGAAGAATCAAGGGATTTCAGCCCGACCCTGGGCGATATGACGGTGGGGCTTTCCAGCGGCACCTCCGGCAATCAGGGCGTGTTTCTGGTCAGTGCACTGGAGCGTCAGCGCTGGGCTGGCATCCTGTTGGCGCGAACCCTGCCGCGTCGCTTCCTGCCGCGCTTGCTGTGCTTTTGGCGCGAGCCCTTGGGAATTGCCTTTTTCCTGCGCGCCAACAGCCGTCTCTACACCACCTTGTCCAGTCGCCGTATCGACTTTGCTTTTCACGACCTGACCCTGGGCCTTGAGGCATCGTTTGAACGCCTCAATGCGCAGAATCCCGATGTGCTGGTGGCTCCGGCCACTGTATTGAGGGGGCTGGCCGAGGCCATGCGGAGCGGACAATTGACGATACGGCCCACGCATATCCTGTCGGTGGCCGAAGTGCTCGAAAGCGATGATGCCGATGCCGTGCTCAAGGCCTTCGGTGTCGCACCGCAGCAGATCTATCAGGCCAGTGAAGGTTTTCTGGGTTACACCTGCGAGCAGGGCACCTTGCACCTGAACGAAAGCCACCTGCATATCGAGCCGCAATGGCTGGATACCGGGCATACGCGCTTTCAGCCGATCATCACCGACTTCTCCCGGCGCACGCAGATGATCGTGCGTTACCGGCTCAATGACATTCTGCGTGTCGCCCAGGCACCTTGCCCTTGCGGGCGAGTCGAGCGGGCGATTGCGGCTGTCGAAGGCCGTGCCGATGACATTCTCTGGCTGCCCAGCCTTGCAGGCGACCGGTTGCAGGCGCTTTATCCCGATGTCATTCGTCGCGCCTTGCTGATGCATGGCTCAGCGCTTCAGGAATATGAAATCCATCAGCAGGGTCTTCACTGGCAAGTCAACCTGCTGGCCCGTGATGATTACGCCAGTTTGTGCCAGGCACTGACCGACAGTGTTCACGCACTGTGCACTGACCATACTTTGCAGCCACCCGAGTTGAGCTTTGGCCATTGGCAGGCGCCACCGCCACATGCCAAGCGTCGACGTCTGAAACTGTTGCAATTGCCCGAGGGCCTGCCATGCGCGTACTGATTCTCGGGGCGCGTGCGCCAGCCTGCCTGGAATGGGCGCGGGCTTTTGACGAAGCCGGATGGAGCGTCATGGTTGGCGACTCACTGGGCCAGCCACTCAGTCGTTTCAGCCGCTCGGCACAGCATTTCGTGCGCCTGCCGGAGCCAAGGCAGGATCCGGCCGCCTGGATCGAAGCCCTGGCGAAAGTGATCGAAACCCGGCGCATCGACCTGCTGCTGCCCACCTGCGAAGAAGTGTTCTACCTGTCCCACGGTCTTGAGCGGCTGGCACCGCTGTGCCGTGTTCTGACCAGTGACTTTGCACTGTTGCATCGCCTGCATCACAAAGGCCAGTTCGCCGCCATGACCCAGGGCTGGGCGCTGGCGGCTCCCGAAACCCGACTGCTGACGGATCGTCAAGCCGTGCTGGCACTGGCCGCTGAAGCAGGGCAATGGGTATTCAAACCGGCGTATTCGCGTTTTGCCTCCCAGACCCTGATTCGCCCGTCGTCCAGTCAGTTGAGCAAGGTTCAACCCGACAACGCATCACCCTGGGTGGCGCAGCGGTTTATCGACGGGCAAGAGTTCTGCAGTTTCAGCGTGCTGATCAATGGCGAACTGCGCGCCCACAGTTGCTACCAGCCATGCTACCGCGTGGGCCGTGGCTCGGGGATCTACTTCCAGCCGGCCGCGCCGCAAGCCGTGCGCCGGTTTCTGGAACAGTTCGGCCAGGAAACCGGCTACACCGGCCAAGTGGGCTTTGACTTTATCGAGGATCGCGAGGGCCGGTTCCATGTGCTGGAATGCAATCCGCGAGCGACCAGCGGCGTGCACCTGTTCGACGATCAGCGCAGGTCCCTGGTGAGCAGCCTGAGTGAGGCATCCGGGAAGGTGCTTGAGCCGACGGGCGATCCGCGCATGATTGCACTGGCCATGTTGTTGCTGGCAGCCCCGCAACGGCTGTTGAACAAGGCATTCTGGCGCGATTACAACGCGGCCCGGGATGTGATCGTGCACAAGGGCGACTTCTGGCCGTTGGGCGCGCAAGTGCTGAGCCTTGCAGAAATCATCTCCCGCTCCGTTTCCCGACGCTGCGGTCTGCTGGCAGCCTCCACGGCGGATATCGAGTGGAACGGTCAGGCGCTGAGCGAGCGTCCGCGATGAAGCTGCTATTCCCGGAACAACTCCTCAGCGAGCAATCCAGCCCGGACGACAGCCATGCCCGGCACTACGTCCGCGCCTGCGCCACCGCTGGCCTGATCGGCAATGTCAGCACCCGCATGGCGCTGCTCGACACCGGTACTCAGGAGTTTCCGGTCAGCATCAACGATGGCAGTGAACCTGACGATAACTGCTACGTGGTTTCACCCCGCACGGCCTACAGTGGTTATGCACGGGAAGAGCTCAAGCGCCTTGGTCGACCCTGGCTGACGTGGCCATTGCAGTTGCTGACCCGAAGCGTTGATCTTTTACTGAAGTCGGCCAGGGTCGACAGGCTGGTGCAGGTCAACAACTGGCTGCTGTCCACCAATCTTTATCCTGCACAGTGGAATGTCGCCGAACTGTCGGCGATCAGCGCCTTTTTGCAGCAGGCTTTTCCGGATCACGCCTTATGCTTTCGCTCCATCAACGACTTCAGCAACAGGGAATTGCGCAAGCATCTGCAGGCTCTCGGCTACCTTAGTATTCCCAGTCGCCAGGTCTATCTGTTCGATGGCCGGGCAGGGGACGAGGCTGAATTTCTCAAGCACCACAACGTGGGTATGGACACCACGCTCTTGCGACGTGCACCCTACGAAGTCGTGCCGGGATCAGTGCTGAGCGACGCTGATTTTCAGCGTATCGAACACCTCTACAACCTGCTTTATCTGGAAAAGTACTGCATCCTGAATCCGCACTACAGCGCCCGCTGGATGCAGCACGGTCAACGCGAAGGCTGGCTCGACATTCGCGCCTTGCGCAACCCCGAAGGACGTATCGACGGCGCGTTGGGCTGGTTTGCCAATGACACGACCCTGAGCACTCCCATCGTGGGTTATGACACGGCACTGCCGCAAAAGACGGGGTTGTATCGGCAACTGACCTGCCTGTGCCTGCTGGAAGCGGCCAAACGGCATCAGGTATTGAATTTCAGTTCTGGTGCCGCCGGGTTCAAGCGCTTGCGCGGTGGTCAGCCGCAGATCGAATACAGCCTGGTTCACGTTGCCCATCTGTCCCGGGGCCGTCGGCTGGTGTGGACGTTGCTCGGTTTTCTGCTGCATGGCATTGGCGTGCCTCTGATGAAGAAACTCAAGTTATGAATCCTCTTGCCCAGTGGTGGCCGGTCGCGCTCAGCCACGAATTGAAGAGCACGCCTCTGGCGTGCCAGTTATACGACACGCCGCTGGTGCTTTTCCGGGCTGATGACGGGCGCGCCGCTGCGCTGCCGGATCGCTGCCCGCATCGTTTTGCGCCCCTGAGCGCGGGCAAGGTCCGTGGCGGGCAGATCGAATGTCCTTATCATGGTTGGCGATTTGCCGCTGACGGACGTTGTACCCGCGTGCCCGGCACCGAACATGCGCCAGGCAGCAAGCCGCTGCTCGACAGCCTGGCCAGTTGCGAAGCCCATGGTCTGGTGTGGGTCTGCCTGAGCGGGCAACCTCCTGCAATGCCGCCGGTTGCGCCTGCCGAACAAAAGCAGCAACTCGACACGTTCTGGATCACGGACAGTGTGCAGTGCTCGCTGCAGGACGCTGCGGAAAACTTCCTCGACGGGTTCCATACCCATTTCGTCCACGCCGGCTGGATACGCCACGACCTCAAACGGCAGAAAATAAGTGCCCGGGTCCGGCCACTGGCCGATGGCATTGAGGCGCTGTACAGCGAGGAAGGCAAGCAGTCAGGGCTGATCTCGCGACTGTTCGAGGGCGAGCGGGGCAGCAGCATGGGCCGCTTCCGGCTGCCGGGCCTGGCGGAAATCGAATATCGCGACCGCCGCGACGGCCTCAGCCTGCTTGCCAGCGCCTGGCTGACTCCGTGTGGCGATGGACAACTCCGCGTGTTTGCCCGGATTGCCACGGCACAAGGCTGGCTGCCGGCTGCGATCAAACGTCTTGTTCTGCAAAAGGCGTTTCGGGTCATCCTGCGCCAGGACCGACAGATCCTCCAGCAGGTCAGCGCCAATCAGCGACGTTTCCAGGCATTTCCTGCGAGGCCGCTGGATGGCCCGCAGGATCTGCTTGGCCCGGGAATCCGGCGTTTGCTGGAACATGGACAACCGTTGGTTCTTGAAGAACGGCAATTGGATATCTGGCTTTGATGGTGCACTTCATTCGCGAAGATCCCGGCGCAAAAAAAGCGTCCCTGAGGACGCTTGAAGATTCACCTTTACCAAAGGAGCTGTAAGGCCATAAAGGTGAATTTTTACAACTCTGTTTTCAGCCTTCCGACTTCTTCATCTGTTCAGCACGAGATGTCTTTTCAACGCTGACAAGTGGTGAGGTTTCATTGCGGTTCTGTTCGTTGAACCGCACTTCTTGAGCAATGCGCATGTTATGAGCGGCCTGGCTTGCACGCTCACTTCCGTCTTTAGCGAAAGCAGCAGTAGTGGACAGTGCAACGGCTGCAAAAACCATCGACTTGAGCAATTTCATGATCATGACCCTCTGTATGGCTTGATGACTGATACCTGAGCAGCGTGCAATCGCTCCTGAGGACATGAGGGTGATGATACGGTGCGGATGCTAACGGGAAGGTGAGCCGATTATTACAATAGTGTTAGAAAAGGTATGATTGCGGAATACTTTAATAACGAATAAGTGCAGGGTGTAATATCAATGAACCGGCTCGCTGCGCTTATATGAAACACCTGTTGTAACGTCTTTGCTTATTTATGGATTATTCGACGGAAGTATTAAACTTCCTGGCTCGCCTTCAGGTCACTGGACTAAGCGCAGACGTCTTGCGTGTTCTGCCACTGACTTCAAGGACTACCACCATGATTCGCGATGACCGTATTACTCCGGGCGCCGACCCCGCCTATGTCCATCAGGATGCTCATACCATTGCGCCAGTGCTTAAGCGTATTTCCTGGAGTGCGATACTGGCCGGTGTCGTGCTGGCCATGGTTGTTTCATTGCTCCTGAACCTGCTGGGCACGGCTATCGGCAGTGCCAGCATCGATCCGATAGAAGAAGCCAATCCCATGTCCGGGATCGGCACCGGTGCCGGTATCTGGCTGGTCGCCAGCTCCATGATCTCCCTGTTCGTCGGCGGTTGGGCTGCAGGGCGCCTGGCTCAGCGCGAGGGCGCATTCCATGGTCTGCTGGTGTGGGCCAGCGTTTCTCTGATCACTGTCTATCTGGTTTCCAGCGCTGTCACGGGCGTGGTGCGCGGTGGGCTGAATCTGGCGGGCAGCGGCATGTCTGCACTGGGCAGCGGCATCGCTCAGGTCGCACCTGCACTGGGTGACAGGATCCAGGAGCAACTGCGTGCGCAAGGTATCGATTTCAACCTCAACGATATCCGGGGTGAAATCGAAACGGCCATGCGCCAGACCGGCAAGCCGGAACTGAACCCCGACAATGTTCGCCAGGAGGCCGAATCCGCTCAGCAGGACGCGCAGAATACTGCCCGACAAGGTGCGCAGAACCCTCAGCAGGCCGATGAGCAACTGGGCAGCCTGATGGATCGCATCAAGGAGAAGGGTGATCAGGTCTGGGATGCAGCCGACCGTCAGGCCATGGTCAATCTGATCAAGGCCCGTGGCAACAAGACCGATGAAGAGGCCAACCAGATCGTCGATCAGGCCCAGGCCAGCTATCGCGAGGCTTATGCCAAGTATGAGGAATTGAAGGCCCAGGCCGAACAGAAAGCCCGTGAGGCCGCCGAAGTGACTGCCAAGCGGGTTTCCCAGGCTGCCTGGATACTGTTGATCACGATGGTGATTTCCGGTCTGGTGGCCGCAGGTGCCGGTGTATTGGGACGTCGTACCCAGCCGCCCGTCAAGGCGGTGGTTTCCTGACCCGGAGTTTCAGGCTGAAGGCTCCCGCGCAGTGTGCGGGAGCACGCTCAGATCCAGCGATCGTTCTCGGCAGTCATGTCGCCCGTATGCTCGCCGGTATTGATGACGCCACGGGGCTCGACCAGCAGAATCCTGGCTTCCCGCGCCGCACAAGGCTTGTGCTCGACACCTTTGCCGACCACATACATTTCTCCCGCTCCCAGCGTGACCTTGCCATTGCGCAGGTGAATCTCCAGCTCGCCTTCAATGACGATAAAGACTTCATCCGTATCGGCATGGCTATGCCAGATAAACTCGCCTTCGACCTTGACCAGCTTGAACTGGTAGTCGTTCATCTGCGCGATGACCTTGGGTGTCCATTGCTCCGAAAACAGGGAAAACTTGTCGGCAAAGTTGATGGCCGTTGCAGATACTCCATTCACAGAAAACCCTCGCTTCAATCCAGAGAATGGCGGCCTGGCGTTTGTTGCGCCAGGCCGCCGGTGCTGCTGGAAGTTATAGACGCTTCAAGGCCAGAGTGATGGCCTCGCCCAGTGCACTGACGTAGGGCGCAGTTACCAGCGTGTTGTGCTCGCCGCGCAGCGGAGTGATCTGCACACGGTCGCCCTGCAGCTCGCTCCAGCCCAGTGCCGCATCGACGCGCTCCTGATCCCTGGCGGTAAACAGCGATACGTTCACCGCCGTCACCGGGCTGACATAGGCATCGACCGCCTGACGGATGGCATGGGCCACCTTAAGGTGAGTGCGCAGTGACTGAGCGTCGATGTCTTTGCCCAGCTCCTGCGGCAGCAGGTCATTGGCCAGGCACAGCACAAGCATCTGATCGATCCGGTTGGCGGCGGCATGGGCATCCAGCTCATGCCTGATGCTTGGCTCAATCCTTTCTGGCAGCCACTCCAGCAGGAACTGCGTTTCGCTGATCGGTTGCCCGGCAGGCGCCGTCTTGTGGACCGAGGTGTCGATAATCCCCAAAAACTCGACGGTTTCGCCTGCGGCAATGGCCTGATGCGCCATTTCGTGGGCGATCAGACCGCCAGCGGACCAGCCTGCAATCCGGTAAGGCCCCTTGGGCTGCACGGCGCGAATCGCTGTCAGGTAGCTGGCGGCAAGTGCCTGGATCGTGGTCGGCGTCTTTTCACCGGCTGCGAAGCCACTGGCCGCCAGCCCGTAGACCGGCATGTCGATATCCAGCTCCGGTGCCAGGTCCCGGGCGTATTGCACTTCGCCGCCCAGCGGGTGGACCAGGAACAATGGGCGCTGGCTGCCGTTGCGACGGATCGGTACCAGATTGTTCTGTGCTGCCTGACCAGCCTTCTGGTCCAGCGTCCGGGCGAAACCGGCCACGGTGGGCTCGACAAACAGATCGCGAACCGCGATGGTCTTGCCCAGCACCTTGCGCAGCCTTGAGGTCATTTGCACGGCCATCAGAGAGATGCCGCCCAGTTTGAAGAAGTCATCATGGCGACTGATCTGCTCGGTCTTGAACAGTTCCTGCCAGATGCTTGCAATGGCCAGCTCCGTATCGCCTTGGGGGGCTTCATAAGGCAAGGCTTCTGCCTCCTGTGCATCCAGTGCCAAGGCCGGCAGGTGCGGCGCGGAATCGGCACGCACCAGTGCTGGCAACTGCTCCAGCAGCTTGCCGACCGGCTGCCGCGCATCAGCGACCAGATGCTCCAGGTTCAGGGTGAACAGATCGAGAATGTTCTGCACCGTGGCGGTATCGAACAGGTCGCTGGCGTACTGCATGCTGCCGTATAGAGTGCCCTGGTCTTCGGTGAGGGACAGTGACAGGTCGAACTGGGTGGTGTGATGAGCACTTTCCAGCGACTCGATCTCAAGACCCGGCAGCGTCAGGGGGGCTGGAGGCGTGTTGTTGAGGCTGAGCATCACCTGGAACAACGGGCTATGGCTCATGCTTCGGGTTGGCTGCAACGCGCTGACCACTTGCTCGAAAGGCAGATCCTGGTGATTGAAAGCCGCCAGGGTCAGGTCCCTGATACCGACCAGCAACCGGGAAACGCTCGTCTCACGCTCGGCCTTGACCCGCAAGGCCAGGGTGTTGGCGAAGAACCCGATCAGAGGCTCCAGCTCGGTACGCTGGCGGTTGGCAACCGGTGTGCCGACCACCACGTCGTCCTGACCGCTGAGGTGAGTCATCAGGGTCGACCAGCCGGCAAGCAGGGTCATGAACAGGGTGGTGCCCTGTGCCTGGCTGAAGGCACGCAACTGTTCGCTCAGCCCGTCGGGCAAGGCGAAGTCGATGATGCCGCCGGCATAGCTCTGCACCGCCGGACGAGGCCGGTCGAGTGGCAAGTTCAGCAAGGCGGGTGCTCCATGCAGATGCTTGTGCCAGAAGTCGGTCTGGGCCTGCAGGGCTGCACCTTGCAACCACTGCCGTTGCCAGACGGCGTAATCGGCGTATTGCAGCGGCAAGGCTGGCAGCGGGTCCTTGTTGCCTTGGCTATAGGCGTTGTAGAGCACGCTTATCTCGTGGGCGAGAACGCTGTTGGACCAGCCGTCCGAGATGATGTGGTGCAAGGTGATGAACAGCACATGCTCGTTATCGCCAGCCTGTACCAGACAACCCCTGAGCAGCGGTCCGTTGCACAGGTCGAACAGAGTACTGGCATTGGTTTCGCCCAGTTGCTCGATGGCCTGTTGCCGTTCCTCGGGCAATAACTGACGCAGATCATGCCGCGTCAGCGAAAAGCCACGGTCCGCAGGTGCGATTTTCTGTTCCGGCTGGCCATCGACCAGTGCAAACGAAGTCCGCAGGTTTTCATGGCGGGCCACCAGACGGTCAAGGGCGGCCTGCAAGGCATCGGGGTTCAGTTGTCCACTCAGGCGCAGGGCCACTGGCAGGTGGTAGGCGGCACCGGCTGCCGGGTCCAGATGATCCAGGAACCACAACCGTTGTTGCGAGAACGACAGGGCGAGCTTTTCCTTGCGGTTGGCCAGCGGGATGGTCTGGCTCTGTTCGGATGATGCTGACTCCACTCGTGCTGCAAGACCGCGCACAGTCGGGGCGTCGAACAGCTCACGCAAGGTCAGCCGGGTGCCGAGCTTGCGGCGCAGCCTGGAGAGCAATTGCACTGCCAGCAAGGAGTGGCCACCCAGTTCCAGGAAGCCATCGTTACGGCCGACTCGCTCCACATGCAGCAAGTCCTGCCAGATTTTGGCAATGGCTTCTTCCACCTCGCCCTGTGGTGCCTCATAGGCACGGCTGGCCAGCGATTCCTGACCCGGAGCGGGCAGGGCGCGACGGTCGAGCTTGCCGTTGGCAGTCAGTGGCATGGATTCCAGTTGCACGAAGGCGCTGGGCACCATGTACTCCGGCAGACGCTGGAGCAGCAGGGCGCGCAACTCCTCGGCAGAAGTCGGCTCACCACAGACGTAGGCCACCAACCGGCTGCTGCTGGCTTCGCCCGGATTGTCCTCACGGGCAATTACCACCGCTTCACGCACCGCTGGAGAAGCCAGCAGCGCGCTTTCGATTTCGCCCAGTTCGATACGGAAGCCGCGAATCTTGACCTGGAAGTCGTTGCGTCCAGCGTATTCCAGGCTGCCGTCGGCTTTCCAGCGACCCAGGTCGCCGGTCTTGTACAAGCGAGCCTGCTGCTCTCTGGAGAACGGGTTGCTGAAGAAGCGTTCAGCGGTCATTTGCGGATTGTTCAGATAACCGCGTGCCACACCGGCGCCTCCGATATGCAGCTCGCCGGTCACGCCCACCGGCACTGGCTGGCCACGTTTGTCGAGCACCAGCACTTGCATGTTGGACAGCGGCTTGCCGATGCTCGGGCGCTCGCCCAGTTCGCTGATCAAGCCCAGCGAGGCGTCGACCGTACATTCGGTCGGGCCGTACATATTGTAGAAATGAATGTTCCGGCTCTGGCGCAGCTTGTCCCAGGTTGCTGCATTCAGGGCTTCGCCACCCAGCAGGACGCTGACCGGCTGGTAGCTGTGACGTTCCAGCAGGCCAGCCGCCAGCAGGGTATCCAGTTGCGAAGGCGTGGAGTCGAAAGCATGGACCTGATGCTTCTCGAGGAAATCCAGCAGTTCATGGCCATTGGCACGAATCAATGGCGGAATGATGATCAGACGGTGACCGAAGAACAGCTGGGCGATGCCCTTGATGGACATGTCGAAGTAGAACCCGGCATTGAGCGCCACATTGGCTTGTGGCGGGCAATGGGCGTGAGTGGTCCGTGCCATGACCTGGCTGAAGTTGAACACCGAACGGTGCTCGACCATCACGCCTTTGGACTGCCCGGTGGAGCCGGAGGTGTAGATCACATAAGCCAGGTTTTCGGCGGTCAGACCGAGGTCGGCAGGGTCGATGTTCCTGTCGTACTGCGGATCGTTATCGACCGATGCAAGGTCATGCTCGTCGAGCAGGATCAGCGCCGGACGGCAGGACTCGGCAGGCAGGTGAGCGACCAGAGCCTGCTGGCAGAGCAATGCCTGAGCGTTGCTGTCCTTGAGGATAAAGGCGATACGGTCGGTCGGGTGATCGGGGTCGATGGGCACATAAGCGCCGCCAGCCTTGAGCACGGCGAGCAGAGCCACGATCATCTCGATACCGCGTTCCGCGCAGATGGCGACCCGTTGTTCCGGCTGAATGCCGTGGGACAGCAGACGCTGGGCCAACTGGTTGGCCCGACGGTTGAGCTGGGCATAGGTGAGCTGTTGTTGCTCGTGAACCAGAGCGATGGCATCCGGTTGAGCCTGAACCTGCTCCTCGAACAAGGTCTGCAGAGGGCGAGGGCTGCCAAAGTCGCTGGCGGTCTGGTTGAAACCGTTCAGCACCAGTTGGCGCTCTGCCACAGGCAGGATGTCGAGGGTATCGGCCAGACGTTGCGGTGTATGTTCCAGCGCTTCCACCAGCACAGTCACCGCTTGTGCCAGATAATCGGCAATCCGTTGCGGGTCGATACCGACCACGGTCTGGGAGGTCAGCGAGATTGCACCGTTTTCAGTCGCCACGGCAATTTCGATCGGATAGTTGGTGTGGGTTTCCGAAGCCTCGAACTGGATACCGTCCCACTTGTCGAATTCAGCGATATTGCTGCCATCGGCAGTGATCATCTCGCCATGACGGCAGTTGAGGATGACGGTAAACAGCGGCATCGAGGCATCGACCGCACTGCAACGCTGGGCCAGGGCCAGTGAAGCCTGTTCGTGGGTCAGCAGCTCGCTCAATTGCTGATAGGCATCCTGGACGATGTCGTTGACGCTTCTCTGCTCCAGTCGAATGCGCATCGGCAGGGTGTTGATGAACATGCCCAGTGCCTGGTCGGCACCGCTGGCACCCTGGGAGCGGCCCGACAACACTGTGCCGAATACCGCATCGTCGCGTCCGCTGGTGGCCGCGACCACTAGCCCCCAGGCCGCATGGAACAGCACGGAATTGGGCACACCACGGATTTTGGCCACGCGGTGAACGGCTGCGCTGACCTCATCGCTCAGGTAACGGATGGCCTTGGTATTGCCGGCACCGCTGCTCTGAACATCCAGCACGCCATAGGGCGCAGTAGTTTCGTCCACGTCGCCCAGCAGTTTACGGAAATAGGCTTCGTGCTCTTCCTGGGAAACCATGGCCGCCTTGGCAATGAAGTTCCGGTAAGGATGGGACGGCGGCAGGCTGTGACCTTCGCCATGCAGGATGGCGTAGATCTCCGACATGATCAGGCGCAGGGTCACGTTATCGCTGATCAGGTGGTGATCCAGCAGCGCCAGCAGCCATTGCTCCCGTGTTCTGTCCCAGGTCATGTAGGCCGCGATCAGCGGCGCCTGTTGCAGATCCAGACTCAGGGTCTGGGTGTCGGTGTGTTCATGCAGCATCTGCAACGGATCGGCAGCCTGGCTGCTGTCGAGCACATTCACCGGCAGCGTTGCCTGGCGCTGCACGATCTGCACCGGTTTCGGCAGGCCGGACCAGCGCAGGGCCGTGCGCAGGATGTCATGGCGATCGATCACGCTTTGCAGCGCCGCCAGAAACTCGTCCAGACGCTCGCGTTGATCGAATTTCACCACGGTGCGCATCAGGTAGGCATCGCCCTGGTTCTGCAACAGGTGGTGGAAGAGAATCCCTTCCTGCAGTGACGACAGCGGGTAGATGTCTTGGACATTGCCGGCACCGCCTGGCACGTCGGCCACAATCTGCTCGATCTCCGCTTCGGTGAGCGTGACCAGTGGCAGCATGTCTGGAGTGATGTCCGTGCAGCCGTCAGGGATCAGGTTTGGCGGGATAGAAGCGCTGACAGTCCCGGTATCGGTGGACAGTACCGCCGCCATGGCTTTGAGTGTCGGTGCGGCAAAGACGCTGCGCACATCCAGCACGATTCCGCTCTGGCGCAGGCGCTCGATCAGGCTGATCACCAGGAACGAATGCCCGCCCAGCTCGAAGAAGTGGTCTTCGCGACCCACTCGTTCGATACCCAGCAGCTCCTGCCAGGCCGAGGCCAGGGCAATTTCCAGCGCGCCTTCGGGTGCTTCGTACTCGCGGGTTGCCGTTGCGGTGCGATCCGGCGCGGGCAGTGCGTTGCGATCCAGCTTGCCATTGGTGGTGAGCGGCCAGGCCGACAAGGGCATGAAAGCGCTCGGGATCATATGCTCGGCCAGGGTACTGGCCAGTTGCGAACGCAGGGCCGACGACTCCAGCGTCGCCTGTTCATGGGCGATCAGGTAAGCCACCAGACGTTTATCACCGGGCGCATCTTCACGCACGATCACCACGGCTTCACGCACGCCGTCGCAGGCTTGCAGACGGGATTCGATTTCGCCCAGCTCGATACGGAAACCACGAATCTTGATCTGTGAATCGTTGCGGCCTACGTAAACGACCTGGCCATCGGCCCGGTAACGCGCCACGTCACCGGTACGGTAGAGGCGTGCCTGGGGGCTGGCGGAAAACGGATCGGCGATGAAACGCTCGGCATTCAGCTCGGGACGATTCAGGTAATGGCGAGCGACACCTGCGCCGCCAATGTAGATCTCACCTTCGACCCCGACGGGCACCGGCTGCCCGAAGGCATCCAGAATGCGCAGGCACAGGTCCTGCAGCGGTTCGCCGATCAGGCCGTTATCGCCTGCATCGATTTCAGCCTGGCTGACGGCATGAAAGGTGGCGTGCACAGTGATTTCGGTAATCCCGTACATATTCACCAGTCGGGTGCGGGTCAGCGGCGTGTTCTGCGTCCAGGGGCGCAGGGTACGAACGTCCAGGGCTTCGCCGCCGAAAATCACCTCCTTGAGGCTGTGTGTTTCGCCACTGCGCCCGGCGGCTTCGATGAACTGGCGGAAGGCGCTCGGCGTCTGGTTCAGCACAGTGACCTGCTCACGGCAGACCAGTGCATGGAAGTCGTCCGGCGAGCGTGCCAGTTCGGTGGGCACGATCACCAACTTGCCGCCGTAGACCAGGGCTCCCCAGATCTCCCAGACCGAGAAGTCGAAGGCGAATGAGTGGAACAGCGTCCAGACATCGTCGCTGCCGAAACTGAAACTGTTTTGCGTTGCATCGAACAGCCGAGCCACATTTCCGTGCTCCACCAGCACGCCTTTGGGCAGCCCGGTAGAGCCGGAGGTGTAAATCACGTAAGCGAGGTGCTGCGGGCCAAGGTCCGGCGTCGGGTTGCGGTCCAGGGTCGCGTCCGTTGCCGTTCCGGGACTGGTTTGCGGGTTGAGCTCGATCAGCGCAATATCGGGACGAGCGCCCAAGGCATCCAGGCTGGCGGGCTGGGCCAGCAGGGCCACTGGCTGGCTGTCTTCCAGCAGATAATTCAGGCGTGCCTGAGGGTAGGCCGGGTCCAGTGGCACATACGCCGCACCGGCTTTCAGCACACCGAGAATGGCGCACAGCATGTCCACGCCACGTTCGGCGAGAATACCGACCCGATCGTCGGGTTTGACGTTCAGCTCCAGCAATTGCCCGGCGATGCGGTTGGCCCGACGGTTGAGTTCCTGATAGCTGACCTGACGTTCGGCGAATTGCAGTGCAATGGCGTGCGGCTGTTGTTCCGCCATTTGCTCGAAGCGCTGATGAATCAGGGCAGGCGTGTTGAAGCTCGCCACAGGCGGGCGCAGTGACGGATGCGCTTCTCGCTGGGCTGGCGTCAGCAGCGGCAAGGCCATAACCGGTTGTTCGCTGTCTCTGACAAAGGCCTCCAGCAAGACCTGGAAGGATTGCGCGAAGCGCTCCACGGTTGCGCGGTCGAACAGGTCGGTGGCGTACTGAATGGCACCGCCCAGTTCCCCGGTGTTTTCCGCCAGGGACAGCATCAGGTCGAACTGCGAGGTTTCCTGAGCCTGATTCAATGCTGTAAGAGTCAGGCCTGGCAGGTTCAGCGGGCCATCGTCCGGGGTGTTGTTCAGGGACAGAGCAACCTGACACAACGGGTTATGGCTCAGGGAGCGAGGCGGTTGCAAGGCTTCGATCACATGCTCGAAAGGCACCTCCTGACGTTCATGGACCGCCAATAGCGTATCCCGGACTTGCACCAGCAGTTGCCCGACGCTCGGGCTGTCCTGCAATTGCACCCGTACCGGCAGCGTGTTAACGAAAAAGCCGATCAGGGATTCGACCTGCGCATTGCCACGGTTGGCTGTCGGCACGCCGATCACCACATCGCGCTCGTTGCCCAGCCGTGCCATCAACACCGACCAGGCGCTGAGCAGGACCATGAACAGCGTGACGTCGTGTTGCTTGCAGCAACGTTCCACCTGGGCCAGTAACTGCGGGCTCAGTGCTAGTGGCACATCGGCACCGCGATAGCTTTGCAGTGCCGGTCTTGGGCGGTCGGCAGGCAGGGTCAAGAGGGTCGGCGCGCCACTGAGGTGTTCGCGCCATTGTTCAAGCTGGCTGGTCAGTTGCGGGCCAGCCAGGGTTTTACGCTGCCAGGCGGCATAGTCGGCATACTGGATCGCCAGTGGTTCCAGCGAGGGCGTATTCCCCTGGCTGAGGTTTTCATAGAACTGTGCGAATTCCTTGACCAATACACCCACGGACCAGCCATCGGAAATGATGTGATGCTGGGTGATGTGCAAGCGGTATTCGTCATCGGCCAGGCGCACCAGGCTGCCGCGAATCAGCGGGCCTTGCTGCAGGTCGAAAGGTGCTGCCGCTTCGCGCTGGGCGATACGTGCCGCGCTGGATTGCGCTTCCTCGAAAGGCAGGGCGCGCAGGTCGTGTTCGGTCAGACTGAAACCGCTGTCGGTGGCGGCAATCACCTGAACCGGCTGTTCACCGATACGCTTGAAGGTGGTGCGCAGCCCTTCGTGACGCGCCACCAGATGATCCAGTGCCGCTTTCAAGGCCTGAGTGTTCAGGTCGCCGCGCAATTGCAGGGACGCCGGCATGTGATAAGCGATGCTGGCATTGGGGTCCAGTTGATCCAGGAACCACAGGCGCTGTTGAGAGAAGGACAGGACCAGCGGAGCTTCACGGTCGACGGGCTGAATGTCGGCAACTGTGGACGGGGCCAGTGTGCGGATGACCCTGGCCAGTTCTTCGACGGTAGGATGGCTGAACAGCTCACGCAGCATCAGTTCGCCGCCCAGCACCTGACGGACACGTGACACCAGTTGCGCGGCCAGCAACGAATGACCGCCCAGCTCGAAGAAGCCGTCGCGACGACCTATGCGCTCGACTCCCAGCAGTTCCTGATAAATCTGTGCCAGTGCCTGTTCGGTTGCGCCCTGCGGCGCTTCATAGCCGCGCTCGGACATTGAGTCCACACCCGCAGCGGGCAGGGCGTCCTGATCCAGTTTGCCGTTGGCGGTCAGTGGGTAGGCATTCAGGCTGACAAAGGCGCTGGGCACCATGTAGTCCGGCAAGGTCGCACCCAACTGCTTGCGCAGGGCCGCCACTTCAATCGCAGCGCCCGGCTCGGTAATCAGGTAGGCGATCAGGCGTTTACCCTGGCGGGCATCGTCGCGGGCCAGTACCCGCACTTCATGCACGCCGTCGCAGGCCAGCAGTTTGGCTTCGATTTCCCCCAGCTCGATGCGGAAACCACGAATCTTGACCTGCGCATCCATACGGCCCAGGTGCACGATTTCGCCATTGCTCAACAGTTTGCCCAGGTCGCCCGAGCGATACAGGCGCTCGCCAGGGCGCAGCGGGTCGTTGATAAAGCGCTCGGCAGTGAGTTCCGGGCGATTCAGATAGCCACGGCCCACACCCAGGCCGCCCACACAGATTTCCCCCGGTACGCCCACCGGCAGCAGGCGCTGTTTGCCATCCATGACGTAGGTCACAGTGGTGGGGATCGGCCGTCCCACATTGGAAATGCCGACGTTGATGTCGTCGGCCTTGATGTGCTTGAAGGTCACATGCACGCAGGTTTCGGTGATGCCGTACATATTGACCAGCGCCACCTCGGGGAAAGCGCCATGGAACGCTGCCAGACGGTTCACTTCCAGGCTTTCGCCACCGAAGATCACGTATTTCAAGGCGCGCAGAGCGGTTTCCTTGTGTCCGAGCGCCGCTTCGCTCAGTGGCAGGAAGGCCGAGGGTGTCTGGTTGAGGACCGTGACCTGCTCGCGTTCGAGGAAATCGAGGAACAGCGCCGGATCGCGGCGCTCGGGTTCCGGCACCAGCACCAGACGCCCGCCGTGCAGCAAGGCGCCGAACATTTCCCATACCGAGAAATCGAAGGCGTTGGAGTGGAACAGGGTCCAGACATCGTCGCTGCCAAAGGTGAAAGGGCTGCGGCTGTTGTGCAGCAGGCGTACCACGTTGCGGTGTTCCAGCAAGGTGCCCTTGGGCTGGCCGGTGGAGCCCGAGGTGTAGATCACGTAGCACAAGTGTTCCGGCGCCGTGAGGTTGTCCAGGTTGGCGGCGGTGCTGCGTTCTTTGTCCGACGGGGCAGGATCGAAGACTTCAAGGGCCGTGTCCGCTAATGACTTGGCGGTGTCTGCCCGGGCGATGATCTTGCGCACGCCGCTGTCTTTCAGAATGTAGGCCATGCGATCGGCAGGCGAGGCCGGGTCGATGGGCACATAGGCCGCGCCGGCCTTGAGCACGGCCAGGGTGCTGACAATCATGTCCAGCGAGCGGTCCAGTAGAATGGCGATCAACTCCTGGGTAGCGACCCCGCTGGCACGCAAGCGATGGGCCAGACGGTTGGCCCGCTCATTGAGGGCTTTATAGGTGAGCTGGCCTTCGTCGCTGTTGACCGCAATGTGCTCCGGTGTAGCGAGAACCTGCGCCTCGAACAACTGATGCAGCGTTGCATTCGCCGGGTAAGCGGCTTCGGTGTCGTTCCAGTGCAAGGCCTGGAGGAGTTTTTCCTGTTCATCCAGTAGCGGGATGTCATCCACCGCCTGTTCGGTATCGCCCGCAAAGGCGTCCAGCAGACGCACGAAATGCTGCATCAGTTGCGCGATGAAATCCTGATCGAAGAAGTCGGCGTTGTAGGTCATATGACCCTGCCACTGAGCTTCGCTGGCGACGATCAGCAGGTGCAGGTCGTTCTTGCCGTAACCCAGGCTGGTTTCCAGGGTGCGAACCCCAAGGCCCGCAACCTGTTCAGGCGTCTGGCGAGCCTGCTCGAAGTTGAACAGTACATCGAACAGCGCGGTGCGGCTCATGTCCTTGTCGGGGTTGATGGCCAGTACCAGTTGGTCAAACTGCATGTAGCGGTGCTTGTGGGCCTGGGCCAGTCTGGTCGCGGTCTGGGTCAGCAGGCCTTGCAGCGAGGTGTTTTCATCACAGGCACCGCGCAGCACCAGCAGGTTGCCGACCGGGCCGACCATGTCTTGCAAGGCCTGGTCTTCACGGCAGGCAGCGGTGGTTCCGACTACCAGTTCGTCGTGCCCGGCATAACGACGCAGCAGGGCGGTGAATGCACTCAGTGCCAGGCTCTGAGTGGAAACCCCGGCACGGCGGGCAACGGCTTCCACGGCCTTGACCTGCTTGGCCGTGAACTCGAAAGCATGAGTGGCTGGTGTGAAGACATGAACCGCTGCACGTGGCCGGTTTAGGGGCAGTTCCATGGGCTGCAGCTTGCCGCGCAATTGGTAGGCCCAGAACGAGCGCAGGGATTCACGGGTCGCGGCAGGCAACTGACGCTGCCATTGGGCGAAATCGCGATAGGTGACCGGCAGGTCTGGAAGTTGCGGCTCGCGCTCCGAGCAGGCGGCGTCATAAAGCTCCAGCACGTCGCGCTTGATGATCTGCATCGAAGCCCGGTCGGCCAGCAAGTGATGAACCGTAATGGCCAGCACCGACTTCCGGCTTCCGTCCTGTACCAGCGTCGCCCGCACCAGTCCGCCGCCGTCCATGTGCAGCGGTTGCGCTGCATCTTCCAGAGCAATGGCGGTGCATTGACCGGTTGCGGCTTGCAGGCAGTTCAGGGGCAGTGCGGCCTTCGTTTCAAAACGCTGCCAGGCTCTGGCGCCATCGCTGAGGACCCGGCAACGGAGGATTTCATGGCGGGCCATCAGGCTATTGAGGGCCGTTTGCAGGGCGCTGTTGTCGATCTCTCCGTCTAGCTCCAGCAACAGCGGAATGTTGTGGTAGATCGGGTTGGCGGCATACAGATAGCCGGTTTCAAAGGTGTCGACGAACCAGATACGTTCCTGGTGCCAGGACAGTGGTGTTTCCAGTGCATCGTGGCCGGTCGGCTGCACCTGAGGCAGATCGAGATCCGGGTCCAGATCAATTGCGCCTACTCGGGTCTGTGGCGCATCGGTGAAATAGCGCAGCACCCGCTCGAAGCGTCGGGAAAGCCGTTCGATGGTCGATGCGTCGAACAGTACCGTTGAGTAGGACAGGCTGCACACCAGTTGCTCACCGCCCTCATCGATGTGCAGGGACAGATCGTGCTGGGTGTCTTCCTGGCGCGAAGACAGGAACTCCAGAGTCAGGCCCGGCAGGCGCAGCTGTTCCGAGTCGTTGCCGGCATTGGTGTAGAGCATGGTCTGGAAGATCGGGCTGTGGCTGGCACTGCGCGGTGGCTTGAGCGCTTCCACCACCAGATCGAATGGCGTGTCCTGATAGCTCGACGATTCCAGCATCAGGTTGCGCACCTGGGCCATGACTTCATCCAGGCTCGGGTCAGCCTGCAAACGGACACGCAACGCCAGGGTATTGGCAAAGAAGCCGATCAGCCCTTGTACATCCTGGCGGTCACGATTGGCGGCAACGGTGCCGATCACCACGTCCTGCTGGCCGCTCATGCGGGTCAACAGCACGGCCCAGGCGGCCATCAGGGTCATGAATGGCGTCGCGGCGCGCAATTGGGCAAAGGCACCGATTGCGCGAGACAGCTCCTTGGGCAGAGCGAATTTCAGGGTGCTGCCTTCATGGCTTTGCACCGGCGGACGCGGCCGGTCGGTGGGCACCGTCAGCAGGGCTGGCGCGCCGCTCAAGTGATTGCGCCAGAACTCCAGATGTTGCGCTTGGAGGTCGCCATTCATGCGCTGGCGTTGCCAGGCGGCGTAGTCGGCATACTGAATCGACAAGGGCGGCAGAGGATTGGGCTGGTTGCCGACAAAGGCTTCATAAAGGGTCGAGAACTCCCGGACCAGCACTTCAATGGACCAGCCATCGGAAATGATGTGGTGCTGGGTGATCAGCAGCAGGTGTTCTTCATCGGTCACTTGCAGCAGGCGACCGCGAATCAGCGGCCCCTTGAGCAGGTCGAAAGGCTCCGCAGCCTCGGCCTCGCTGAGCCGGGTGGCACTCAGGCGTGCTTGTTCAGGGGGCTGGCCGCGCAAATCCTGCTCCACCAGCACAAAGCCGCTGTCGGCAGCAGCGATGACCTGCACCGGTTGTTCGCCTTTCTGTTCAAAGGTCGTGCGCAGGCTTTCGTGGCGCGCCACCAGATGGTCGAGTGCAGACTTGAGTGCTGCTCTGTCCAGCGTGCCGGTCAGGCGCAAGGCCGCGGGCATGTGATAGGCAACGCTGGCGGTGTGATCGAGTTGGTCGAGGAACCACAGGCGCTGCTGGGCGAACGACAGTGGCAGCGCGGCGCTGCGGTCTGCCGCTTCGATTGCATCCTGAGGCGCACGCTCTGTACGGCTGGCACCGCGTTGCTGGAGCAGGCGCAGCAGGGCAGCGCGTTTCAACAGGTCGAGACTTTCGTTACGGTCGTTCAATTCAGGCATCCTTGGAGACAATAGCGAGCAGGTCGCTTTCAGAGAGCAAAGCCAGTTCCTGTTCGAGCGCGAGCAGGTCGTCGGCGTCGTACAGCGCCAGTTGCAAGGTGTTGATGTGGTCGGCCAGGGCCATCAGCGAGTTCTGTTCAAAAAGGGGTCTGAGAGGAATGTCGACGCCGGTTTCCTCACGAATCCGCAGACTCAGTTGCACCGCTGTCAGGGAGTGGCCACCCAGCTCGAAGAACGAGTCATTGCGACCGATGCGCTCAACGCCGAGCAGGTCGGCCCAGATGGTAGCCAGCAATTGCTCGGTTTCGCCGCTGGGTGCCTCATAGGTGCGCTGGGCAAAGGCTTGCTGATCCGGTGCTGGAAGCCGTGCGCGATCGAGCTTGCCGTTGGGGGTCAATGGCATTGCATCGATGATCACGAAGGCGCTGGGCAGCATGTATTCGGCCAGTTGCGGCGCGAGCTCTTCGCGCAGGGCCGTGGCACTGAGTAACTGACCGGTCTGGGCGACCACATAGGCAACCAGTCGCTTCTCGCCGGGTATGTCTTCGCGGGCAATGACTGCGGCTTCCTTGATTCCGGCACAACGACTGAGCCGGGATTCGATTTCTTCCAGTTCGATCCTGAAGCCCCTGACCTTGACCTGAAAGTCGTTACGGCCTATGAACTGCAGGTTGCCGTCTGCCAGGTAGCGCGCCAGATCGCCGGTTTTGTACATCCGCGCATCGGCTTCGTCGCTGAACGGGTCCACAAGGAAGCGTTCGGCATTGGTGGCTTCCAGGTTCAGGTAACCGCGAGCGACCCCATGACCACCAATGTAAATTTCCCCCGCGACACCGAAAGGCACCGGGCGCAAGTGCGCATCCAGCAGATAGAGGCGGGTATTGGCCATGGGCTTGCCGATGCTTGTCGGCGATTGCAGATCCGGATCGCCTGCTGTTTCGCCGACATACGCTGCGGTGCAGGACACGGTCGCTTCGGTAGGGCCGTAGGTGTTCACCAGTCGGGTGTGAACCGGCCGGATCTGCGCCCATTGCTCCAGCTTCTGTGTCGACAGTGCGTCGCCGGTCACGTTGATCAGCCGCACGTTGCCCAGGCAGGCCAGTGCGCGCTCCGGCTGTGGGTGCCAGTTGCCGACCAGGCTGTGCCAGTGGGCCGAGGTCATGTGCAACACCGTTGGCGCGGATTCGCTGCTCAGGCCGTCAGTGCCGAAAATGTCCGGGGTCGGCATCAGCGTGGCACCTGCCAGCAAGGCCGGGAAAATCTCCTCGACTGACAGGTCGAAGTTCGGCGAGTTCTGCTGCAACACAAGGTCGCCTGATGTCAGCTCGAACAGGCTGGCTGCGTCCAGGCTGTAATTGACCAGGCTGCGATGCTCGATCATTACGCCTTTGGGCAGGCCGGTCGAACCCGAGGTATAGATCACGTAGGCCAGGTTTCTGGAACTCAACGCCAGATCCGGGTTGTGCTCCTGTGCCGGGCTGTCCTGTGCAATGGATTCGGCGTCGATCAGCAGTGTCGGGATCGACAGTTCAGGCAGTGAGTCAAGCAGTTCTGCCTTGCTGAGCAGGACCTTTGGTGCGCTGTCGGTGACGATATGTGCCAGTCGCTCGGTCGGGTAGTTGGGGTCCAGCGGCACATAGGCACCACCGGCCTTGAGAATGCCGAGCATGCCGATAATCAGTTCAGGGCCACGCTCCTGCAGCAAGGCAACCCGATCATCCGGCTGAAGACCTTGCGCCAATAACTGATGGGCAACGTGGTTTGCCTGACGGTTGAGTACCTGATAGCTCAGGCTCAGCTCGCCGGCCTGCACGGCAATGGCCTCGGGCTGGCGCTGCACCTGGGCTTCAAAGAGCTGGTGGATAAGGGCTTCCTGCAGGTAAGGAACCTGGGTCCGGTTGAGTTCGACCAGCACGCGCTGGCGTTCTTCATCCGGCAGCAGGTCCAGATCGCTCAGCTCGGTGCCAGGGCTGTCCGCCAGAGCCTGAACCAACAGCCTCAAGGCTTTGAGGGTCATGTCAGCGATACGCTGAACACCGATGACCGGCACGCATTGCAGGGTGAGTTTCAGGTGCTGCGGATAGTCGTCCACCGACAGCGACAGCGGATAGTCGCCATTGTCCACATCGGTCAGGACCCGAATGCCCGGCCAGTCCGCCAGTCCATCAGCCTGTGCGTGTTGGCGGTAGTTGAGCAGGCCGGTAAACAGCGGGGTGCCGGTTTCGATGCTGCTGCAACGCTGGGCGGTGGTCAGTGCTGCCTGTTCATGACCCAGCAGCTCACTCAGGTCCTGATGCGTTGCGCTGATCAATTCCTGGACGTTGCGTCCTGCCAGTTGCACGCGCACCGGCAGGGTATTGATAAACATGCCCACGGCACTTTGCGCCCCGGCACCGCCTTGCAGCCGGCCTGACAGCACGGTGCCGAACACCACGTCGTCGCGGCCTGTACAACGTGCCAGCACCATTGCCCAGGTTGCATGCAGGATCGTGGCAGGCAGCACGCCACGGTTTCTGGCCTGGGTGCGCAGTTGTCGGGTGAAGTCTTCGTCCAGGGTCAGGATGTGATTCTGAAGATCACTCTCTACCTCCAGCACGTCGAATGGTGCCGTCGGGCTGTCCACGTCTGCCAGACGCCGACGGAAATAATCCTCGTGCAGTTCCACCGGGCTGGCCAGGGTCTGGGCGACAAACTCGCGGTAATGCTGTGGCTCAGGCAACAGGTCGGCGTCGCCCTTCATGATGGTACGGATTTCGTCGAGGACGATGCCCAGGCTGACATGGTCGTTGATGATGTGATGGTCGAGCAGCGTCAACAACCAGCTTCCCGTATTCCGGGTGACATGGGCATGGATCAGTGGTGCGTTGCCCAGGTCGATACGGAGCCGACTCGGGTCAGTGGCGTGGTCCAGTTGCCCACGAATGTCGTCGCCCGTGAAGTCCAGGTTGCTGACGGTCAGTTGCGCTGTGCGTTGTACCACTTGCAACGGCTGCGGCAGGCCGTTCCAGTGCACCGAGGTGCGCAGGCTGTCATGGCGGTCGATGACCTGTTGCAGGGCATCCAGGAATGCATCGAGGGAGGCCCGCTCGCTGAACTCAAGAACCGAGCGCACCAGATAGGTGTCGCCTTCCTGGCCCAGCAGGTGGTGGAACAGAATGCCCTGCTGCAAAGGCACCAGTGGGTAGACGTCCTGAATATTGGCCGCGCCGCCGGGTATCTGACTGACGATTCGGTCGATGTGCGACTGGCTGAGTTCTACCAGCGGCAGCAGGTCCGGGGTCAGTTCCGTGCAACCGTCCTTTATCGGGTTGGCCGGGGTCTCGAATTGCAATACGTTGCCGTGCTGCAGGGTTGCGGCCAGTTCATGCAGGCTTGGCGCGGTGAATACGCTGCGCACGTCAGCATTCAGGCCCAATTGACGCAGGCGATCAATCAGCGTGACCGCCATCAGCGAATGACCGCCCAGCTCGAAGAACCGGTCATGGCGACCGACTTTCTCCAGCCCCAGCAGTTCCTGCCAGAGCGTGGCAAGCAGGATTTCGGTCTCGCTCTGTGGCGCTTCGTCCCGGCGGGTGGCGAAAGCCTGCTGATCGGGGGCCGGCAATGCGCGGCGGTCGAGCTTGCCGTTGGGGGTCAGCGGCAAGGCATCCAGTTGAACGAAGGCGCTGGGCACCATGAACTCGGGAAGTCGTTCGAGCAGTTGCGTGCGCAATTGCTCCACGACCAGCGATTCGCCGCACAGGTAGGCGACCAGTTGCAGGCCTTTGGTCTGTCCCGGGCTGTCATCCCTGGCCAGGACCACCGCCTGACGCACGCCCGGACAGGCGGCGAGGGCGTTTTCGATTTCACCCAGCTCGATGCGCAAGCCCCGGATCTTGACCTGATCGTCGTTACGCCCCAGGAACTGCAAGGTTCCGTCCGGCAGCCAGCGACCCAGGTCGCCGGTGCGGTACATGCGTTGTCGATCTTCACTGAACGGGCAGACCGGGAAGCGCTCGGCGCTCATTTGCGGCTGGTTGAGGTAGCCACGCGCAACCCCGGCACCCGCGATATACAGCTCACCGACCACGCCGGTGGGCAGCGGCTCGCCATGGCGGTCGAGGACGTAGACCCGGGTATTGGCCAGTGGCCGTCCGATGCAGCGGTTCGGGGTGTCCTGTGGCCGGACTTCAGCCGCAGTCGTCACGATGGTCGCCTCGGTCGGGCCGTAGGTATTGAGCAGTCTCGGGGTATGACCGGCGCGTGCAAACCACTGCTGAACGGCCTCGGTGCTCAATTCTTCGCCGCCGATGACCACCACCCGCACATGCTCGGGAATCGGCGCTTTCTGGTCCTGAGCCAGCTGTTGCCAGAAGCGTGTGGGCAGGCTCACCACATTCAGACTGTTTTCTGCACACAAGGCCCAGAAGTTGCTGGCGTAGGTGAGCCAGGCATCGCTGCGCAAGACCAGCGTGGCACCGCTGACCAGTGCGCCGAAAATCTCTTCGGTGGAGGCGTCGAAGTTGACCGAGGCGAATTGCAGCGAGCGTTCACCCGCGATCAGGCCGGTCAGCCCGCAGATGGCCTCGACTTCGTTGCGCAGGCCCGCATGTTCAAGCATTACGCCTTTTGGTTTACCGGTGGAGCCGGAGGTGTAGATCACATAAGCCAGGTTCGATGCGCTGAGGCCCAGTGCCGAAGCATCCGGGTTGCTGTCATCGAGCGTGGTCCAGGGCTGGAACTCGTCATCCAGGGCAATCACTTGCAGGTCGGCGGGTAACTCGCCCAGACGTTGCAGGGCAGCGTGCTCACAGAGCAAGGCCCGCGGCGTGCTGTCGCTCAGCATGTACGCCAGGCGCTCGGCAGGGTAAGCCGGGTCCAGCGGCACATACGCCGCACCTGCCTTGAGGATCGCCAGCAAAGCGACGATCAGGCGCGGGCTGCGCTCGACGGCCAGTGCCACCCGGTCATCGGGTTGAATACCGGTGGCCAGCAGGTAATGGGCCAGGCGGTTGGCTTCGGCGTTCAGTTCGGCGTAGCTCAGGTGCTGATCTTCAAAGATCAGTGCCAGTTCGTCAGGCTGATTGCGGACCTGCTGCTCGAACAGTTCATGGATGCAGGGATTGCCCGGCAACGGCCGCTCGGTTGCGTTCCAGCCATGCAGCACTTGTTCGCGTTCTTCCTCGTTGAGCAGCGGCAGGCGGCTGACCGCTTGCAGATCGTTACCCAGCAGGCCTTCCAGCAAGGTCTGGAAGTGGGACATGAAACGGGCGATGGTGCTGTCGTCAAACAGATCGCTGGCGTATTCCACGCTGCCGGTCAGGTCGGTGCCGTCATCGGTCAGGGACAGCGACAGGTCGAACTGGGTGCTGCGGTGCTCGTAATGCTCAGCGCTCAGCGTCAGCCCCGGCAGTTGCAGAACCGGTTCGGCGTCGCCGTTCCTCAAAGCCAGCATGCTCTGGAAGACCGGACTGTGGCCCAGGCTGCGTTCCGGGTTCAGGGTTTCCACCACATGCTCGAAAGGCAGTTCCTGATGGCTGAAAGCCCCAAGCGTGCTGGCTTTCACTTGCTCAAGCAGTTGCGTGACACTTGGTTCGTCGTCCAGCCGTACACGGATCGCCAGGGTATTGACGAAGAAGCCGATCAGCGATTCGGTTTCCTCGCGTTGCCGGTTGGCGACCGGGGTGCCGACCACAATGTCGGTCTGTCCGCTCAGGCGTGACAGCAATGCTGCCCAGCCCGCCATCAGCGTCATGAACAGGGTGTTGCCATGACGACGGCTCAGGGCGCGGAGCCCGGATGTCAGCTCGGTGGGCAGCACGACGTTGTATTGCCCGCCTGCATGGCTCTGGACCAGCGGACGAGGGCGGTCGGTAGGCAGTTCGAGCAGGGTCGGTGCGCCCTGCAGATGCTGCTGCCAGTAATCTTTTTGCGCCTGAAGGCGTGAACCCGACAGCCACTCCCGCTGCCAGACGGCATGGTCGGCGTACTGGATGGCCAGAGCAGGCAGCGGATCGGCCTCGTCCTTGGCGAAAGCATTGTAGAGCGCGCTGAACTCATCGATCAGCACGCCCATGGAGACACCGTCGGAAATGATGTGGTGCAGGGTTACCCAGAGTCGATGCTCGCTATCGCTCAGGCGTACCAGATGAGCCCTGAACAACGGGCCTTTGGCCAGATCGAAAGGCTTGCTCACTTCCTGTGCGGCCATGTGTTGCAGGGCTTCGTTGTCCAGCGCCTGGCTGATCGCGGTTTCGCTAATGGTGATGCTGTCTGGTGCTGCAATACGCTGAAGTACTTGTGTGCCATGGCGCTCGAAGGTTGTGCGCAGGCTTTCGTGGCGTTCGATGATTCTGTCCAGCGCCTGTTGAAGGGCATTGCGGTTCAGCTCACCGTTCAGGCGCAGCAGTGCCGGAATGTGATAGGCAGCACCGGCGCTGTGGTCCAGTTGGTCGAGGAACCACAGACGCTGCTGGGCCAGGGACACCGGCAATGGCTGCTGCCGATCCGCCAGAGGAATGGGTTGCGAGCGGGAGTGATCGGCCTTGGCGACATAGGCCGCCAGTTCCTGCAACGAGGACTGGGCGAACAGCGTGCGCAGATCGATTTCAACACCCAGTTCGGTGTGCAGTCGGGCCTGCAACTGAACGCTCAGCAGAGAGTGGCCGCCCAGTTCCAGGAAACCGTCATTGCGGCCGACCTGATCGACGTGCAGCAGCTCCTGCCAGATTCTGGCAATGGCCTGTTCCACTTCGCCCTGTGGCGCTTCATAGGCACGGCTGGCCAGGGAATCCTGACCCGGAGCGGGCAGGGCACGGCGGTCGAGCTTGCCGTTGGCGGTCAGCGGCATGGCGTCCAGTTGCACGAAGGCGCTGGGGACCATGTATTCCGGTAGGCGCTTGATCAACCGTGCCCGCAGTTCTTCGGCAGAAGTCGGTTCGCCACAGACGTAGGCCACCAAGCGGCTGCTGCTGGCTTCGCCCGGGTTGTCTTCACGAGCAATCACCACGGCCTCACGCACCGAGGCAGAGGCCAGCAGCGCGCTTTCGATCTCGCCCAGTTCGATACGGAAACCGCGGATCTTGACCTGGAAGTCGTTGCGGCCTGCATATTCCAGGCTGCCGTCGGCTTTCCAGCGACCCAGGTCGCCAGTCTTGTACAGGCGGGCGTGTGGATCACTGGAGAACGGGTTGGAGACAAAACGCTGTGCAGTCAACTGCGGGTTGTTCAGGTAACCGCGGGCCACACCGGCACCGCCGATATGCAGCTCGCCGGTCACGCCCACCGGCACTGGCTGGCCACGCTTGTCGAGTACCAACACTTGCATGTTGGACAGCGGCTTGCCGATGCTCGGGCGCTCGCCCAGTTCGCTGATCAGTCCGAGGGATGCATCCACTGTGCATTCGGTCGGGCCGTACATGTTGTAGAAATGAATGTTCCGGCTCTGGCGCAGTTTGTCCCAGGTTGCGGCATTCAGGGCTTCACCACCCAGCAGGACGCTGACCGGTTGATAACTGCGACGCTCAAGCAGGCCAGCCGCCAATAGGGTATCCAGTTGCGACGGTGTGGAATCGAAGGCATGGACCTGATGTTTTTCGAGGAAATCCAGCAGTTCATGGCCGCTGGCACGGATCAGCGATGGAATGATGATCAGGCGATGACCGAAGAACAGCTGGGCGATGCCCTTGATGGACATGTCGAAGTAGAACCCGGCATTGAGCGCCACATTAGCCTGTGGCGGGCAATGGGCGTGGGTAGTACGCGCCATGACGTGGCTGAAGTTGAACACTGAACGGTGTTCGACCATCACGCCTTTGGACTGCCCGGTGGAGCCGGAGGTGTAGATCACATAAGCCAGGTTTTCGACTGTCAGGCCCAAGGATTCAGGGTCGAAGTTCTCGTCGTATTGTGGGTCGTTGTCGATAAGTGCCGGGTCATGCTCATCGAGCAGAATCAGCGCCGGGCAATAGCGTGTCGCAGGCAGGTGAGGTGTCAGGGCTTTCTGGCACAGCAACAGGCGAGCGGCACTGTCCTTGAGAATAAAGGCGATGCGATCGGCAGGGTGGTTGGGGTCGATCGGTACATAGGCGCCGCCGGCCTTGAGCACGGCCAGCAGACCGACGATCATCTCGACGCCACGGTCCGCACAGATGGCGACCCGTTGTTCAGGCTGAATGCCGTGCACCAGCAGACGCTGGGCCAACTGGTTGGCGCGGCGGTTGAGCTGGGCATAGGTGAGCTGCTGTTGCTCGTAAACCAGAGCAATGGCATTGGGCTGTGCCTTGACCTGCTCCTCGAACAGCACCGGCAAGGGGCGAGGTGTACCGAAGTCGCTGGCGGTCTGGTTGAAACCGGTCAGCACCTGCTGGCGCTCGGCTTCGGACAGGATGTCAAGGGTTTCTGCCAGACGCAGCGGCGTCTGTGCCAGAGCTTCCACCAGTGTCGTGACCGCCTGAATGAAATAGCTGGCGACCCTGTGGGGATCGACGCCAGCGGCTGTCTGGGTGGTCAGGGAGAATCCTTGGCCCTCATCGGCCACTGCAACTTCAATCGGGTAGTTGGTGCGTGCTTCGTTGCTGAGGAAGCGCACGCCATTCCATTGCAGTACGGCTTCGTCATTGGCCAGGGACCCGCCATCGGTCTGATGGCGATAGTTGAGCAGGGTGGTGAACAGCGGCAGGGACGCCGGAACACCGCTGCAACGCTGGGCCAGCGCCAGGGAAGCCTGTTCGTGACCCAGCAACTGGCCAAGATCCCGGGCCACTTCCCTGACCAGCTCTTGAGTGCCTTGCCCGGCAAGGCTGATACGCACCGGCAGGGTATTGATGAAAACCCCCAGCGCCCGTTCGGAGCCGGACGAACCTTGCAGTCGACCCGACACCACCGTGCCGAACACCACGTCGCTCTGATCGGTGCAGCGGGCCAGAACCTGTGCCCAGGCGGCGTGGAACAACACGGCCGGTGTCATGCCCTGACGGCGGGACTGCTCGCGGATGGCCTGTGCCAGTTCCGGCTCCAGATACTGGCTGATTTCGCTGACGTCAGCTCCGTCGCCTTGTATATCAAGCAGATCGAAAGGCGCGGTCGGTGTATCGATGACTGCCAGGCGTTCGCTGAAATAGGCTTCGTGAATCTCTGGTGTACTGGCCAGGGTCTGGGCAACGAAATCACGGTATGGCAGCGGCACCGGCAACTTATCCCTGCGATCCTGCATGATCGTCTGGATTTCTTCGAGAATGATGGCAAGGCTGACGTGGTCACTGATCAGGTGATGATCGAGCAATGCCAGCAGCCAGCGCCGGGATTGCGGATCCTGGACGATCCGGGCACTGAGCAGCGGAGCCTTGGTCAGGTCCATGCGCAGGTGGCGCGGGTCGCTGGCCTGTTGCAGTTGTTCAAGGGCTGTCGAGTTGCCTTTGAGTACCAGTGTCTCGACCGGCAAGGTGGCCTGGCGCTGCACGATCTGCACCGCTTGTGGCAGACCGCTCCATTGCACGGCACTGCGCAGGATGTCGTGGCGGTCGATGACCTGCTGCAAGGCATCGAGAAAGGCATCCAGGTGGGTACGGTCGTCGAACTCGATCATCGAACGCACCAGATAGGCGTCGCCTTCATGCCCCAGCATGTGGTGATAGAGAATGCCCTGCTGCAGAGGCACCAGCGGGTAGATGTCCTGAATATTCTCTGCGCCGCCCGGCACGCGCCGGACGAGGGTATCGAGTTGCGGCTGGCTCAATTGCACCAGCGGCAGCATGTCTGGTGTCAGCGCCGTGCAGCCATCGGGAATCAGGTTCGCCGGGGCGACGAACAGCGAGTCGCTGCTGCCGTCGATGGCCTTGGCCATGTCCCGCAGCAGTGGGGCACTGAAGACCGCTCGTACATCGGCCACCAGCCCTTGCTCACGCAGGCGCTCGATCAGGCTGACGGCTTTGAGTGAGTGTCCGCCCAGGGCGAAGAAGTGATCGTTGCGACCGACCGCTTCAACGCCGAGAACTTCTTGCCAGACCTGCGCCAGCAGGGTTTCGGTGGCACCTTCCGGCGCTTCGTGTACGCGATTGGCGTAGGCATCGGCGGTGGGCTCGGGCAGCGCCTGACGGTCCAGCTTGCGGTTGGCGGTCAGCGGGAAGGCCGACAGGCTCATGAACGCAGCGGGCATCATGTATTCAGCCAGCAGCGGCGTCAGTTGCGCGTGCAGTTGTGAAGCATCGATGCTCTGGCCTTCATGGGGAACCACATAAGCCAGCAGGCGTTTTTCACCTGCGCTATCGGCGCGGGCAATGACGGCCGCTTCCTTGATCCCCGGCAGGCTGCCCAAACGAGCCTCGATTTCCCCCAGTTCGATGCGGAAGCCTCGTACCTTGACCTGGAAGTCATTACGGCCCAGGTACTCGATGCGTCCATCCGGCAGGTAGCGGGCGAGGTCGCCGGTCTTGTACATCCGTGCATTCGGCTGATCGCTGAACGGATCAGCCAGGAAGCGCTCCCGGGTAACGCTATCCAGGTTCAGATAGCCTCTGGCGACGCCATCGCCGCCAATGAACATTTCTCCCGAAGCGCCAAAAGGGACAGGCTGTTGTTGCCCGTCCAGCAGGTAGATCCGGGTATTGGCCATGGGGGTGCCGATGGTGGCATTGCCGCTGGCTTCGCTGGCTTCGGCAGAGCCCTGAACATAGGCGGCGGTGCAGGACACCGTCGCCTCGGTAGGGCCATAGGTATTGACCAGCTTTACATGGGACGGGCGGATGCCTTCCCACTGCTGCAGCTTTTGTGCAGATAACGCATCGCCGGTCACGTTGATCAGGCGCACGTTTTTCAGTTGTCTTTCGGCCAGGGCAGCATTCAGGTGCCATTCGCCCACCATTGTGTGCCAATGGGCGGCGGTCATGTGCACCATGGTCGCGACTGGCTCGTCGTCCTCCTGGCGGGTACCGAACAGGTTGCGACTCGGTTTCAGGGTTGCGCCTGACAGCAGGGCCGGGAAGATTTCTTCGATGGAAAGGTCGAAGTTCAGGGTGTTCTGTTGCAGCACAGTGTCCCGGGTGCTCAGTTTGAACAGACGGGCTGCATCGAGGCTGTAGTTGACCAGCGCACGGTGTTCGACCATCACGCCTTTCGGGTTGCCTGTGGAGCCGGAGGTGTAGATCACATAGGCCAGATGTTCGGGCCGCAAATCGGTAATGACCGGATTGTCATCGCGGCCCGTGATGGGCTCGTCCAGCAGCACCAGCGGAATCGTCAGTTGTGGCACGCGCCCCAGTACTTCGTGCTGGCTGACCAGCACCGAGGGCGTGCTGTCTTGCAGCATGTAGGCAATGCGTTGCTCAGGATAATCCGGGTCCAGCGGCACATAGGCTGCGCCAGCCTTGAGGATACCCAGCAGACCCACCACCATTCGTGCGCTGCGTTCTACGCAGATCGCCACCCGGTCGTCTGGTCGGACTCCGAGGCCGATAAGATGATGGGCCAGGCGGTTGGCCTGCCGGTTGAGTTCGCTGTAACTGAGACGCTGGCCCTCGAAAGCCACCGCCAGTTCATCGCCGCGCAGGCCGGCCTGATCCTCGAACAGACGATGGATAGTCTGGTCGTGAGGGTAGGGCGTGCGGGCGGGGTTCAGATCCTGCAGGACCTGCTGACGCTCATTGGCGTCGAGCAGGGCGATATGTTCCACGACGGAGCTGTCGTCGGCGGCCATGGCCCTCAGGACGCGCTCCAGGTAACCGAGATAACGCTGAACCGTGGCTTCATCGAACAAGGCAGTGGCGTATTCGAGGTTGCCGCTCAGGCGCCCGTTGTCTTCACCCAGATCAAGGGACAGGTCGAATTTGGCGATGTCGTTCAACAGGCCCAGGTCTTCCAGTTGCAGCTCGCCCAGTGCGGCCTGGCCGACGCCAGTGTCCTGCCAACTGAGCATGGCCTGGAAGATCGGGGTGTGAGACAGGCTGCGGAATGGATTGACGATTTCCACGACCTGCTCGAAAGGCAGGTCCTGATGACGCTGGGCAGCCAGGGTCTGGGCCTTGACCCGTGCCAGCAGCGATCCGACATCGGGTTGCCCCGAGGTGTCGACACGAATCGCCAGGGTGTTCACGAAGAAGCCGATCAAGGGCTCGACTTCGGCACGGGTCCGGTTGGCCATGGGCGAGCCGATCACCACTTCGTCTTGGCCGCAAAGGCGGCTGAGCAATGCAGCCCAGGCGCTCATCACGGTCATGTACAGGGTTGTGCCGTGACGTTGCCCCAAGGTCTTGAGTGCCTGGGTCAGGTCTTCGTCAAAGTTCACCGGCAGGCTGGCGCCGTTGTAGTTCTGCTCCGCCGGACGTGGCCGGTCGGTGGGTAAGGTCAGCAGAGCTGGTGCGTCGGCCAGGGTTTCCTTCCAGTAGCGGCTTTGCTTCTCCAGTACTTCGCCGGTCAGCCAGCGGCGCTGCCATGCGGCGTAATCGGCGTATTGCAGCGCAAGCGGCGGCAAGGGATCGACATGGCCCTGGCGCAAGGCGTCATAGAGCGCTGCCACTTCACGGGTCAGCACACCGATCGACCAGCCATCGGAGATGATGTGGTGCAGGGTCACCAGCAACACATGTTCGGTTTCACCCAGGCGAATCAGGGTGCCACGTACCAGTGGGCCGCGCTCCAGATCGAAAGGTGCCAGAGCTTCCTGACGAGCCAGAGTCTGCATTTGCAGTTCTGCATCGGCCTGACCCGACAGGTCGATGCGTTTCAGGGTAAAGCCTGCACCCTTGGCATCGATGACTTGCACTGCCTGCTCGGTGGCATGCGGCACGAAACGTGTGCGCAATACTTCATGACGCTCCACCACACGGTCCAGAGCGTTTTGCAGTACTGAAGCATCGAGTACGCCGCGCAGGCGAAGGCCCGCCGGCATGTGATAGGCCTCGCTGGCACCTTCCATCTGTGCCAGGAACCACAGGCGCTGCTGGGCGAAGGACATGGGCAGGTCGGCGTCACGGTCAGCCAGCGTGATGTCCGGCAGGCTGCTTTTACCGGCGCTTGCTGCCATTTTTACCAGATCAGCGAGGGTCGGGTGGGCAAACAGCTCGGCCAGATCCAGCTCGATGGACAGTTGCTGGCGCATCTGGGAGATCAGTTGAATGGCGAGCAACGAATGGCCGCCCAGCTCGAAGAAATGATCCTCGCGTCCTACCTGTTCAACCTTCAACAGGTTTTGCCACAGTTCGGCCAGGGCGCTTTCCAGTTGGCCCTGAGGCGCTTCATAGCGTCGGCTGATCACGTCGCTCGCGGTCGGTGCAGGCAGCAGGCCACGATCCAGCTTGCCATTGCCGGTCAGCGGCAGGGTTGCCAGGCCGACATAAGCCGCAGGCACCATGTAGGCGGGAAGCTGGGCCTGGAGGTGATCGCGCAGCTCACGGATATCCAGTGGCGAGTCGCTGGTCGAGGTGAAATAGGCCACCAGACGTTTCTCTCCTGAGGCCTCGTCGCGGGCCAGTACCACGGCTTCCTTGATGGCCTCGTGCAAGGCCAGCTTGGCTTCGATCTCGCCCAGTTCGATACGCTGGCCACGGATCTTGACCTGGAAGTCGTTGCGCCCGATGTACTCCACCGCGCCGTTATCCAGCCAGCGGCCCAGGTCACCGGTCTTGTACAGACGGGCATCCGGGTCAGTGGAGAACGGATCACGGACAAAGCGTCCGGCGCTCAGTTCAGGCAGGTTCAGGTAGCCACGGGCAACCCCCACGCCGCCAATGTTGATCTCTCCAGCCACGCCTACAGGTGTCGGCTGATCATGGGGGTCGAGGATGTAAATCTGGATATTGGCGATAGGTCGGCCAATGGGCACGCTGTCGCCTTCGTCGCTCGGGAGGCACTGCCATGACGTGACGTCGATGGCCGCTTCCGTCGGGCCGTAAAGGTTATGCAGCTCGACCGGTGCCAGTTGTTCCTCGAAACGCTTCTGCAAACTGCGAGGCAAGGCTTCGCCGCTGCACAGCACACGACTCAGTGCGCTGAAGCCCTGGTTGTCGCCATGCTCCAGGAACACTTCCAGCATCGAAGGGACGAAATGCAGCAGGGTGATGTTCTGTTCGCGCATCACCTGGGCCAGATAGCCAGGGTCCTGATGGCCGCCGGGGCGGGCCATGTACAAATGAGCACCAGTGAGCAAAGGCAGGAAGAACTCCCAGACCGACACGTCGAAGCCGAAAGGCGTTTTCTGCAGTACACGATCGGTTTCATTGACCCGGTATTCGTCGCGGGCCCAGAGCAGGCGGTTGACTACGCCGCGATGTTCGTTCATCACGCCTTTGGGTTTGCCGGTAGAGCCGGAGGTATACAGCACATAGGCCAGGTGCGTGGCTTCAAGGCCCAGCAATGCCGGGTTCGGGTTGGTATCCGGGAACGCAGAGCGGTCGACATTTTCGTCCACCAGCAGCACGGAAATATCTGCACGGGCGACGTCATCCAGCAAGGCCTCGCAGGTCAGCATCGCCACGGGAGAGCTGTCGTCAAGCATGTAGTCCCGACGGTTGTCTGGCAGGTCCGGATCTATCGGCACGTAAGCACCACCGGCCTTGAGGATTGCCAGAAGCGCCACCACCAGTTCGTTGCTGCGGCGCAGGGCCACGGCGACTCGGGAGTCCGGTGTTACGCCTTGCTTGATCAGTTGATGGGCCAACTGGTTGGCGCGTCGGTTAAGCGTTTCGTAGCTCAATGACTGGCCGTTGTGATCGCTGACCGCAGCAGCGTCAGGCGTACGCTCGACCTGTTGCTCGAACAGGCCATGGATCAGTTCGTCGCGAGGGTAATCATGCCGGGTCGCGTTGAAGGTATGCAGCACGCGATCCTGCTCGGTCTGCGGCATGATCGGAAATTGTGCGACAGGCAGTGCGTGGTGTTCGATAAGCGCTTCGAACATCGACACCATGCGGCCTTGAATGATCTGGACTTCCTCCCGAGTGAAGAAGGCGGTGTTGAAGTTGAAGTCCAGGTAAACGTCATCCGAGGCATGGTAGTCACGGACGAAGATTGCCAGTGGCAGACGTTCGTAACCGTTGTCCTGGGTAAAAATCTCGGTTTCCTGACCGCCCAGCGTTGCGTCGCCATTGAGGCTTTCAAACGAGATCGATATGTCAAACAACTGCCGACGACCTTCCTGGGCCAGCTTCAGGGTGCGGTTGAGCTCGGCAATCGGGAAGCGCTGGTGTCGATAGCAACGGCGCAACTGGGCCGCCGTGACTTGCATCAGATCCACAAGCGAAGCCTGGGTGTCGACTTCCAGGCGGATCGGGCTGACCGATGAGAACATGCCCACAGTCGCTTTCTGCCGGGCATTGGTGCGGTTGTGTACCGGCATGCCGATCACGATGGAGTCGACGCCGGTGGTGCGGCAGAAATAGGTGCTGATGACCGTCATGAACACGTGAGCCAGGGACAACCCCTGGCCTGTGGCGAACTCGGCAAGATCGTTGAACAGCTTGCGCGGCATCATCGTCTGCACCTGGGCGCTCGGTGCAATGCCGCTGCCCGGTACTGCGAAACGCTGTTGCAGCAGCGGCGGTGGCAGCTCGGCGAAGACTTCCTGCCAGAACGCCCGGTCCCGCTCGAAACGGCTCGATTCCAGGTAGCCACGATCCTCTTCGAGGAAAGATAGATAGGAAGGACCCTGGGCCGGATCGTCTTCGCCAATCAGCAACCCGTTATAGGCCTGTTCAACGGCGCGACCCATGAGCATGACGCTGATGCCATCGGTCATCAGGTGGTGATAACGGGTCAGCCAGTAATACAACTGAGGCCCGCAACGGACCAGACGAACGCTCCAGAGTACGCCGGTCAGCGACGGGAAAGGGCGGCGAAACTCTTCACGCAGGTACGCCCTGGCGACTTTCTCAGGATCCTGCTCGTTGGAAAAATCCACCACTTCCAGCGCTACATCGACCTGAGGCAGAACCCGCTGGCAGGCCACTCCGTCCTGCACGCCGAAACTCAGGCGCAGGGAATCGTGACGTTCCACCACCAGCTGGATGGCCTTCTCGAACAGCGGCACGTCGATTTCGCCACGGATCTCCATTGCCATGCCGATGTTGTAGTAGGGCAATTCGGGATGGGCCATTTGATCGAGCCAGATACCTTGCTGTACGGAAGCGAGCCCGTACGACGGGGTTTCTTGTTCAAGCATCTGGGGAGTGGACGAGGCCATGTCGGATCACCTGTATCGCGCAGTCAGTGAAGGCTCGTCTACGGGCGGTGGGCAGCCAGGCTGTAATGCGGACATTACCCATCGGCGTGACGAATCATGAGGTTCGGTCAAAAAAGTCGTCTCGGCGGTCGCTGTCGGTGAACCGGCTTTTCGAGAGAGGAATGCGCAAGCGAGCAAACCATCTCGTGCCTGGGTTCCGGGCGCTTCCGGGGAGCCATGGCTGAAAATTAGAGGAACGCTTGCTCACTGTATGTCGCCGGAAGTGGGGACAAACGCCAGGCGCTTCATGGGGGAACGATGTACCCGATTACGGTGGCAGACAGTCTGTGGTGGTGGCAGGCCAAATGGCTTTATCGCCCTGCATTCGCGTGGCGAAAGGCAAATGACCTCACCTGAAGGTCTTCCAATAATTGCTGATGAAGGAGGCGCCATGCGCCCGTCGTTTTATGAAGCCTGCCGCTTCCCGCAACTTGAAAACCTGGCCAGAAACTGGGAAGTGATTCGTGACGAGTTTCAGGCTCTGAATGCCCCGACCCTCGAAATAAATCGCGTCAACAAGTCCATCACCGAGCTGTTCGAGGAACTGACCGAGCACGTCAATAACGGCGGCGAGTACGGCTGGCTCTGGGGGTGGGGCGACAACGATCAGTTGATGACCAACTGGACCCAGTACGCGCTGGTGGCCTACGACCAGCCCATTCCCTATGCCCGGGAAAAGATGCCACGTACCCTGGAGTTGCTGAGCAACACACCGGGCATCAAACTGTGTGCATTGCTGCGCCTGGAGCCCAATGTCTTCCTGGGCACCCACTCCCACGGTGGTACCTGGGAAGAGGGCTTGCTGCACATGCAGCTGACCATCGATGCGCCTGTCGAGCAGAATTACAACTACCTGAACGTCAATGGCCAGTTCAGCCAGAGCGTCAACGGCAACCTGGTGGTTTTTGACGGCTCACTCGATCATTTCGCGGTCAACGCATCGGGCGGTGTTCGCACGGTGATGTACATGGAGTTCTATCGCGAACAGCATATGGTGTGAGTGGTAGGAGATCACCCGCTGCCTCGGCGCCGCGCTGTCGCGCAGCAAAGAGGAGCAGGTGTTTCCAGATTCATGGTTCGGCTTGAGGCCGTCTTGCGCCTTTACGGCGCGTCACTTTGGTTTCGGTAAAAGTAACCAAAGCCACTGCTCCGGTTCGGCCCCGCCACAAGACGGGGCCGAACCGGAGCGGATGGTTTTCCCCCCCTTTTTGCCGAAACAAAAGGGGGCCGCCGTAAAGGCGGAACATAAATACGGTTGTGATTTAAGTCAGTGCGGGTTCTTCCAGCTCTTTCATGAAATGAAACGCGGTAGCGCACGAGCGTGGGGCATGCTCGAAAAACGCCAGGTGGCTGCCATTCTCTTCCACATGCAGACGTGCCCCGTCGATGCTCTGGGCAATGTGTCGTGAGCCGCCAATATGCGTGGTCTGGTCGCTGTCGCCAGCCACCACCAGTACCGGCATGACGATCTGGTCGAGCAGCCCGTTCAGGTCCGTCTTGTTCAGTGCATCGTTGAGTTTCGAGTAGCGGTAGAACAGCTCCGGATTGGTGTACGGAAACAGCGCCACATGGGCAATGGGTTCCGGGGTGGTGACCAGCGTGGCCTGATCGACGAACAGCATCTGCAGGTCGCCTGCTTCGTTGCGGTCCGCTGCGGCGGCCTCCATCAACCACTCGAAATTGCGCTGGTGGGCCGTGCGCAGGTTGTCATCGGCCAGGTTGTAGTCGCCATGCCAAAGGCTCAACGAACGCACCCGCTCACTGTTGGCAGCGGCCGCGCACAGGGCGATGGCCGCGCCGCCACAGATTCCCATCAGGTGCGCGCTGTCATGGCCAAAGTGATCCATGACGGCGAATAGATCAGCCACCTGGGCATCGGCATCCACTTGCAGTCGATCGAAGTCGATGCAGGCACCAAATAGCCCGCGAGTCTCCCAGGCCATGACGAAATAACGCTCGCCCAGCGCCTGGAACCATTCGCGGCAGAGTTCGAAAGGCAGGCCGCAGGGCAGGGCAAGGACAATCGGGGCCAGTTGCCGGTTGGCACTGGCGTAAGTGTTCAGCAGGACGCCGTCGCGAGTGATCAGGCTTGATCTCGCGATACCGGGCAGAGGAGGGCTGAAGTCGAAATCCCGGATCAGCGCCTGTTGCGTCTGATCCGGCTCCGAAGCGCCGAACAACTCGTAATTGAAATCCAGCGCAGCGCTGACTTTCCTGCTGATGAACAATTCGAAGGAGGACAGTTCTGCAATCGCATCGTGGTGATATTCAAGATGTCGAATGCCCAGGCGCTCGAAAGCCTGGTTGACTGCCTTTTGTGTTGCTGCTACGCCGGGGCCGGCGATGATCGAACGATCATCCTCGGCCCCGAGGAAGCCGATACGAATCGGCTCGGGGAGGTGGGTCGCCAGATGCCGGAGCATCCTGACTGCCTCGCACAGGCGCGTCGCCGCGTCGGTGAAATTGGACATGGTTAAACGCTCCTTACCAGACATATCAGACATATGTGGTGACCTGCCGCCTCAATTGCCGATGACTCAGTCTTCCCTGAACTTCTTGCCGCGGGTGGTTTCGGTTACCAGGCGGTTGTAGTCAGGAGTGGTATCGCCGATGACCTGCACCGCACCGTATTTTTCCAGGCTGATCTTGCCGCCGTATTCCTCGATGTGATCGGAGTCCGGGTAGACATGCACGAAGGACGGCACATAACGGGAAGCGAAGCCCATGCGCATTTCCTGGCTTTCGCCGCTGTGCGGATACGAGGCGTGCATCAGGGTCGACCAGAAGATGATGAACTGGCCTGCTTTCATCTGGATCGGCACGGCGCTGGCTTCGTCAGGCTTCCAGTTCTCGTCGATCTGCAACTGGCGATAGTCGTAGCCGAAGAAACCACGGCGTACACCCTCCTTGACCAGCGAGTTGGAGGTTTCCGGCGAGTAGCTCATGCGCTTGGTTTCGTCGTAGTTCATGCTGTTCTGGGTGCCGGGAATGAACTGCAGGCAGCCGTTGGCGATGCTGACGTCGGTGAAGGCTGTCCATACAGTGATGGTGCCGCCGAACTCTTCATTTTCAGGCCAGATGATCTGTGGCTTGCCCGAGGCGTTGGCGAAGGTGTCTGCCTGGTGCCAGTCGGTGCCTTCATCGCCCGGGTATTTCGGGAAGAATTCGGTACGCCAGCACAGTACGTCCGGGCCCAGAATGCTTTGTATGCGGTCGCAGATTTCCGGACGGCCGATATGCTCGGCAAGGAAGTCATCATCAAGGTGGCGGTCGTAGTTGGCGATGTTGGTGCCGCCGGAGATCGCATCCAGATCCTGATAGGCCGCATGGCTGCGATCCAGCAGACGCAGGCGCAGGCGTTTCCAGGTTTCCTTCATTTCGTCCTGGTCATAGGCCGTGAAAGGACCGATGAAACCGTTTTTTTCGAATGCGGCGCGTTCTTCCTTGGAAAGGTGGAATCGCTTGATTGCTACTTCAGACATGTGCGTGTTCCTTTTCGGTCAATGAGCGTTGGCAAGGGAGGTGCGAATGCTGTCGGCAAGAACCTTGGCAGTGGCTCCGTTCGCGAGAGCGCCAGGGTTGAGGTCGACCTTGTAGTGAGCCTTGAGCAGGCTGAGGGAGCGGATCAGGGCCAGCGAGGTACCGCCGTGATCGAAGAAATCGTCGTTCAGGCCAATACCCTTGAGGCCGATGTCATCGGACCAGACCTTGAGTACATGCAGCTCCTGTTCCGACAGGTTGCCCTGCTCGGTTTTGGCAAGGGAGTTGCGAATGCTGGCGGCAAGAACCTTGGCAGTGGCTCCGTCCGCAAGAACGCCGGGGTTGAGGTCGACCTTGTAGTGAGCCTTGAGCAGGCTGAGGGAGCGGATCAGGGCCAGCGAGGTACCGCCGTGATCGAAGAAATCGTCGTTCAGGCCTATGCCCTTGAGGCCGATATCATCGGACCAGGCCTTGAGTACATACAGCTCCTGTTCCGACAGGTTGCCCTGATCGGTTGTGGTGCTGGTGTGCTCAAGCGGCGAAGGCAGTTGCTGTTTGTCGATCTTGCCGTGGGCGGTGACTGGCAGTGTCGCCAGACCAATGTAAGCCGAAGGACGCATGTAGTCCGGCAACTGTTGTGCGGCCAGTGCCGCCAGCTCGCTGCGCAGTTCCTGAGTCACCGTCTGTGAACCATCGGAAGGAACGACGTAGGCCACCAGTCGCAGATCGCCCTGACCGTAGTCATAGGCGGTAACGTGACTGGCGGAAATGCTCTTGCTCGACTGCAGGGCGGCTTCGACTTCGCCAGCCTCGATACGGAAGCCGCGAACCTTGAGTTGCTGGTCGCTACGTCCGGCGTAGAGGTATTCGCCATGCTCGTCGAGCTTGAGCAGGTCGCCGGTGCGATAGGCACGGATGCCGCTGCCTGGCAGGGTTACAAAGCGCTCGGCCGTCAGGCCCGGGCGATTCAGATAGCCCAGGGTCAGCCCGGCGCCTTCGATATACAGCTCGCCGATTTCGCCTGTGTTCACCGCTTGCTGTTTTTCATCCAGCAGGTGCAGGGTCCAGCCATCCAGCGGTTTGCCTACAGACACGGTGGCCGATGTTTCAAGGTCCTGAGCGCGTACCCGTTTGTGGGTCGTATGCACGGTGGCTTCGGTGATGCCATACATGTTGATCAGGGCTGGCAGCGCGTCACCATGACGTTCGACCCACGGACGCAGTACGGTCGCCGGCAATGCTTCGCCACCGAATACCACGTAGCGGAGCGACAGACGTTTGCTGGCCTGACTGTCTGCTTCGTCAAGACCGCGGAAGGCCGACGGCGTCTGGCTCAGGACGGTGACCTGATTGCTGATCAGCCACTGCCTGAAGGTTTCAGGTGAGCGGGAGATTTCGTAAGGCACGACGGCAACCTGGCCACCGTGGGCGAGAGCGCCCCAGATTTCCCAGACCGAGAAATCGAAGCCGATGGAGTGGAACATCGACCAGATATCGTTGTGAGTGAAATGGTAAATGCGTTGGGTGCTTTCCAGCAGGCTGCTCACGTTGGCATGGGTTACCAGCACACCTTTGGGTTCGCCCGTGGAGCCCGAGGTGTAGATCACATAGGCCGGAGCCTGAGACGCATCGGCGCTGCTGGCCTTGAACTCGCCAGGGCTCTTTTCTGCAAGCAGCTCGTTCAGGAGCAGCACTTGCAGTGAAGGCGTCTTGGGAATGCTGCACAGATTACTGGTGCTGACGATCAGTTGCAGACCGCTGTCCTGAACGATGTGCTCGATGCGTTTTGCAGGGTAGGCCGGATCGACCGGGACATAGGCACCGCCGGCCTTGAGAATGGCGAGCAGGGTAATGACCAGATCGACATTACGCTCCAGGCACAGGCCGACTAGACTGCCGTCCTTGACGCCGCGTTTGCGCAGGCTGGCTGCCAGCGCCGAAGATGCTGCGTCGAGCTCTGCGTAACTGACGGCTCGGGTTTCATCGGATAACGCTGTTCTTTCGGGAAATTCTCTGGCCCTGGCACTGAACAATTCGTGCAGCAAGGCGCCGGGTCGCAGTGGGGCTGACAGCTTGTCTGCCCTTTCGCCTGTCGGGTTGATCGGCATGAATAACACTCCTGTTTGATCACAAGTTGCAGTGCGCTGGACGCATTCGAAACCAGGTTCTGCAGCCCGTACCGAAGAGTTGTGAGGTACTTGCGAACCGCTCGTATTTGCGCAGCGGAGGCATTTCAGCACCCATCCCGCAAAGGTGTCTGTCGAGGGAAATGGGGACAGTCGGTGACACAGCGAAAGGGCCGCAATGTCCCTGATTGCGGTGACAGACAGGCATGTCCTGCGATGCTTACATGCTGGCGCAAAGCGTGCCGGCAAGGGAGGTTTCTCGAACGGGCACGACCCTCGATATTCATCGCCCGGGAGTTATGCATGAACCTTGAAACCATCGATTTGCCTGCTGGTATGCAGCCGAAAACTATCGAGTCATTGCGCTGGCCCGACAGCCACGGTGACAAAAAGGTGCGCCTGTCGCTGCTGGATCCCGCCAGCAGCCTGCCAGTGGTGATAGAGCCTGCCGAAGCCGGGCTGGAACCGCTGGCCTGGGCCGCAGAAAACCGTGAAAGCATCGAAGCACTGTTGTGCCGACACGGAGCGATTCTGTTTCGGGGTTTCGGCCTGGATAGCGTGCCCCTGTTCGAGAGTTTTGCCGAAGCATTGTCACCGGGCTTGCACGGCGGGTATGGCGATCTGCCGAAGAAGGAGGGCGGTCGCAATGTGTATCGCTCCACGCCTTATCCCGAGCGGGAAATGATCCTCTATCACAACGAAAGCTCACACCTGGAAAGCTGGCCACGCAAGCAGTGGTTCTACTGTGAGCTGCCCTCGAAAGTGGGTGGCGCCACACCGCTGGTGGACATTCGCCAGATGCTGCTGCAACTGCCTGGCGAAGTGGTCGAGAAGTTCGAGCGCAAGGCGTTGCGTTACATCCGTACCTTTACCTCGGGCGTAGAACCCAGCTGGCAGAGCTTCTTCGGCACCGACAAGCCCGAAGTGGCAGAGGCCCGCTGTCGCGAACAAGGTACGGCGTTCGAGTGGCTGGATGCCGACACCCTGCAGATTCACACCCATTGCCCAGCGGTCATTCATCACCCTGTCACCGGCCAGGCGGCCTTTTTCAATCAGGTCCAGTTGCATCACCCGTTCTGCCTGGGTGAGGAAATGCGTGAAGACCTGTTCGACATGTTTGGTGAAGACCGCCTGCCGCGCATGGTCAGCTACGGCGATGGCACCCCGATTGAGGATGACGTCATGGCGCTGGTCGGCGAGGCCTATGAGGCTTGTGCTGTGCGGTTCCAGTGGCAGAAGGGTGACCTGATCATGCTGGACAACATGCTCGCGGCACATGCCCGTGACCCCTATGAAGAGCCGCGGCTCATCGCTGTGGCCATGGGTGAGATGACCACGCGGGACGCTGTCTGGCCGAGCAAATGATTGGCGCTTGTACTCGGAGTCCGGGACAGCCGCGAGCTGACGCGTCCGTACACTGGCTGTCCTGATCTTTCACTGTTTTTCCCGAACGTGCTGGCGCCCATGCGTCAGCGATTGGTAATCGGTACTGCCATCTGGCCCGTCCATCCAAGGATATTGAGCAATGAGCAACGAGCAAGAGAAAAAGCCCAGTCCGGGTTCGATCATGCGCCTGTTATGGCGCAGCCATCCCTGGCTGACCCTCTTTACCCTGGTGACCGGTGTCATCAGCGGGGTCGCTTCGATTGCAGTGGTCAACGTGATCAACCAGGCCATCCACATGGAAGGCTCGCGGACCCATGTGTTGTACTGGTTTATCGGCCTGAGCGCCGTCGCGTTCATCTTTCGCAATGCTGCGGCGTTCTTTCCGGCTTATGCAAGCATGCACATCATGACCCGGCTGCGCATCGCGCTGTGCCGCAAGATTCTGCGCACGCCTCTTGAAGAAGTGGACAAACGCGGCCCGGCCAATGTGCTGACCATGCTCACCAATGACATTCCCCAGCTCAATACCACCCTGGTCGTGATGCCTACGGTGCTGGTGGAAACCACGGTGTTTCTGTTTGGTATCGCTTACCTGGCCTACCTGTCCTGGGTGGTGTTTGCGGTGACGTTGTCACTGATGTTCATGGGCGTGGTGCTTTATCTGTATTTCTTCAGCAGTGGCGTGAAGGTGTCGAGCCGGGTGCGTGACGAATTCACCTCGTTCAACGAATACACCCATGCGCTGGTATTCGGTCTCAAGGAACTGAAGCTCAACCGCATCCGCCGTAACTGGTTCAGTCGCTCGGCCATCGACGCTTCCTCGACCCGAGTGGCGCGTTTCAATTTTATCGAGCGGGTCTGGTTCACGGCCGGTGACAACGTGGGGCAACTCACCCTGTCGATACTGCTGGGCTGTTTGCTGTTCGCCGCGCCGAAAGTGGCAGCCCTGGACCCCTCCGTGCTCACAGCCAGCATTCTGGCCGTGCTCTATATCATGGGGCCGCTTTCTCTGCTGGTGACCGCCATGCCGATTCTGGCCCAAGGGCGTGTGGCAAGCAGCCGGCTGGCGGACTTCGGCTTTAGTATCAATGACAAGCACCCACAGGTTGTGGAAGCGGACGTGCCCAAATTGCTGCACTTCCCGCAGAAAGCCTGGAATACCATCTCGCTCAAGGGCATAAAGATGGATTACCAGAATGCCGATGCAGGTTCGGGCTTTGCCCTGGGGCCTGTTGACCTGGATATTCATGCCGGAGAGCTCATCTATATCGTCGGCGGCAACGGGTGTGGCAAAAGCACCCTGGCCAAAGTGCTGTGCGGCCTCTACATCCCGCGCCAGGGCCAGGTACAGCGCGACGGTGTAGACGTTACCGACAAGAATCGGAGCGATTATCGAGACATGTTCTCGGCGGTGTTCTCTGACTTCCACCTGTTCAACCGCCTGATCGGTCCTGACGAGAAGGAAGCGAGTACTGCGCTGGCGCAAAAATACCTGACAACTCTGGGGCTGGCGGACAAGATCAAGATCGAAGGGCACGGTTATTCGACGCTGAAGGCACTTTCCTATGGCCAGCAGAAGCGCCTGGCGCTGGTCTGTGCTTACCTGGAAGACCGACCGGTCTACGTCCTCGATGAATGGGCTGCGGATCAGGACCCACCCTTCAAGCGATTCTTCTACGAGGAACTGCTGCCTGACCTGAAACGCCGTGGCAAGACGATCCTGATCATCACCCACGACGATCAGTACTTCCAGCTGGCTGACCGCATCATCAAGCTGTCCGACGGCCAGATCGCTTCCGATGTTCACTGCGGTATTCGCGACAAGCAGGCCTGAGGCTTGCGACTCTTTGGCCCCGCCTGATGGCGGGGCTTTTTTCTACCGGGTACAACCTGTGGCTGTCGTCAGGTGCCGCTGCGAAAGAACGATTTTCTGAGCACTACCACCATCAACAGGCTCAGAAGCAGCATGCCCACAATCAGTGCCGGGAATGATATCCACCACGGGAAACCCGCCGTGATCATGCTGAACTCAGACATGCCTCCGATACCGGCGATCAGGTTCAGCGGCAGGAATACCACATTGACCACGGTCAGGTTGCGCAGTATCGAGTTCATGTTGTTGTTTGCCATGTTGCCTCGGGCGTCCATGAGCGTGGCGAACACGGTGGAATAGATTCTGGCCTGTTTGTAACACTGATCGTTCTCGATTATCAGGTCGTCCAGCAACGCGATGAAATGAGCGGGAAACCCCTGTTTCTCGGCGTGATTGTGCAAGCGTTCAAGGACCGCGCCATTGCTCTGAATCGCGTTGATGTAATAGATCAGGCTTTCACTGAGATTGAACATGTGCAGCAGGTGCTGATTGTTCAGAGACGTGTCGAACTTCTTGTGCAGTTCTCGGGCGATCAGCTTGATCACCCGCAAGTGTCCCAGATAGTGGTGCACGCTGTTGAACAGCAAATCGATCAGGATATCGAGCGGGTTTTTCAAGGGGCGATGGGTGCCCCCTGCACTGAGCAGTGAATTCCCCGCAGAAATCACCACCAGGCTCTCGGGTGAGAGCATCAAACCGAAGGACGACACCTCGAACGTCATGGCCGCTGTGCCCGAATAGCTTTCCGGCCGCTTCCAGATCAGAAAGAGCTGACCATCATGGAATTCGATTCTGGACACCTCGTCAGGGTCCAGCGCCGAATCCAGCATATGGGCGTCGACCTTGAAGGTGCGATGCAGAAAATCCCGCTCCTGCGCTGTAGGGTCCGTGCATAACAATAGCGGCGCATCCTCGGCCGTTGTTGCGTGTAGCGCCCCGGCATCGAGGCTATAGCTTTCAATCATTCTGGCGTCTCTACTGCAAAGGTTGATTAACCATGGGCCTGATGCTTGAGCTCTAGACGACGGACGAACTCCTCCAGTATCCGGTCGTATAGCTGGTCCTGAATGCAGGCATCCTCGATCCCGGCATCCAGGTTGGGGTTATCGTTTACCTCGATGACCACCAGACGCTTGTCGGTTTGCTTGAGGTCGACGCCATAGAGTCCGTCGCCGATCAGACTGGCGGCGTCCACGGCCAGCTTGACCACATCCGGGGGTACGTCTTCGATGGGGACTGTTTCGCACAGGCCATTGACTTCGCTGCCTTGAGCCTTGTGGTTATAGATTTGCCAGTGCCCTTTGGACATGAAGTACAGGCAGGCATAGAGAGGCTGACGGTTGAGCACGCCGATACGCCAGTCGAACTCGGTGTAGAGGTATTCCTGAGCCAGCAGCAATACCGAATGCTCGAAGAGTTCGGCTGCCGCTTTGGCGAGTTCGGCCTGGTTTTCTACCTTGATCACGCCACGGGAGAAACAGCCGTCCGGGATTTTCAGTACCACAGGAAACCCCAGGCGTTCGCCCACCTGTTCCAGATCGTGTAGTCGATCACGATAAAGGATCTCGGTCGCGGGCATGCCCAGATTGTGTTTGTTGAGCAGGTCGGTGAGGAAAACCTTGTTGGTGCAGCGCAGGATCGAAGCCGAGTCGTCCATGACCACCAGGCCTTCGCTCTCGGCTTTCTTGGCGAAACGATACGTGTGGTTGGCCACGCTGGTGGTTTCACGGATGAACAGTGCGTCGTATTCGGCCAGCCGCGCATAGTCTTTCTTTTCGATCAGCTCCACATCAATGCCAAGGCGCTGACCTGCATCGACGAAACGCTGAAGGGCCAGAGGATTGGAAGGTGCCAGGGCCTCTGCCGGGTCATGGAGAATGGCCAGGTCATAACGGGATTGGCGTTGTGAAACAGGCTGACGCCAGATGCGCCGATTGAAGGTGTCCAGCGCATGGGCAAAATCGTGTTGCTGTTCCTCCCGCAGCTTGTGCAGGGCTCCTACCTTGATTCCGGCGATATGCCAACGCTGGTTCTTGATGAACTCCACTTGCAGGATGGGTGCGGGAAAGGTGTCGAACAGCTGTTGTGCCAGACCTTGCAACGCTATCAGGTCGGTTTTGCCGAAATGAAAACTCAGCGTAAACCCTTCGGTTTCGCCATAGGGGTGATCGGCGATGGCGTTATCCAGTACGCGGTCCAGGTCTTCAAGTGCCAGGCCGTAGAGCGAGCGCTTTGTCAGTTCGCTGATGGTCTTGACCGAGGGGATGACTTTATGGCCCCGTGCTTCTGCCAATAACGAGCAGTAGTAACCGTGCCCAAGGTATTTATAGTTGCGGCACAGGTTGATGACTTGAACTTGCCCGCCGGGGTTTTTATAGCGTTTGTCTTCAAGGTATTCCTGGGCGGTTACTATACTTTCGCTGGGTAAATAATCGAGCCAGTCGTCACGGCGCTCGACAATAACCAGTAACTTGCTAGGGGCAAACAGTGCGGTCGGGGTTTCTTTCGTTGAAGGTAGATTGAACTCGACCTTTGGTAATATTTCCATTACGTTTGAATACACCGAAACCATGATAAAGGGGGCCTTTGCCGTGTAAGTGTTTTCTATAAAACATGTTTTGAGCAGGTCTGTCCTTTGTCGTTACGCTTTATTTACGGTAAAACCATGAATGTTAACTACCGCTTTGCTGTCGCCGAAGATATTCCGGCTCTTGAACTTCTGGAGAATCAATGTTTCGAGCAGGATCGACTGTCCCGACGCAACTTTCTGTGGATGATTCAGCGTGCCCACGCCCGGTTATTGGTCGCCGAAGACGATCAGGGCCTGATGGGGTATGCACTGGTGCTCTTTCATCGCGGCACCTCGTTGGCAAGGCTGTATTCACTGGCGATTGACAGCCGGGCCAGGGGAGCGGGTCTTGGACTGGCACTGCTTCAGCAGTCAGAGCAACTGGCCATTGAGCACGAGTGCGCGCACCTGCGTCTTGAGGTCCGCCCCGACAACCCGGCAGCTATCCGTCTCTACGAGCGTGCGGGTTACCGGCTCTTTGCCGAAGTGGACGATTATTATCAGGACCATGCCCGTGCGCTACGTTATGAGAAGCGTATCGTTTTGCCGGTTGCAGGCAGCGTCATGGCGGTTCCGTATTACTCCCAGACAACCGAATTTACCTGTGGCGCGGCGTCATTGCTCATGGCCATGAAGGCCCTCAATCCGGATCGAACCTTTTCCCGGGACGAGGAAATTCAACTGTGGCGCGAAGCCACGACTATTTTCATGACCTCCGGTCACGGCGGTTGCAGCCCCCATGGCCTCGCACTGGCTGCCTGGCGACGCGGGTTCGATGTACGGCTGCAAGTGAGTCGCACAGGGCCGCTGTTTCTGGATGGCGTACGTCGCGAGGACAAGAAGTCGGTCATGCGCCTGGTGCATGACGCATTTTGCCGGGAGCTGCAAGCCAGCGGGGTACAACAATCCCGGTCTGGCCGCCTGGACCTGCCACGGATTTTCACCGAGGGCGGCGTCCCCATCGTCCTGATCAGCAGCTACCGGCTGACACGCTCCAAGGCCCCGCATTGGGTGGTCATAACGGGCTGTGATGAAGACTTCGTGTACCTGCATGATCCCGATCTGGACCATGGTCGATACCGTCAGCGCCTGGACTGCCAACACGTTCCCTTGACGCATCAGGAGTTCGAGCGGATGAGCGTATTTGGCAAAGATAAAGTCAGGGCCGCATTAGTGCTGTTTTGAATGTCTGGCGATATAGAAATGGACACAGGCGCATCCTTATCAACGGTGCGCCTGTCACGTATCAGGACGTTTCGCTTTTGATTTAGCGTGGTTTGTTCTTTTTGGAGTAACGTGCGCCAAGAAATTCAAAAAGGAACGAAGCAAATCCAAAGAGCCCGATCATTATGATGATCATGAAGCCCAGGTCCGAGTTTTCCATTATTGATCTCCCCGCAGAATGTGAAGCCTGGAGGGTAATGCAAGGACGGGGGATAGCAATTATCTATACGGAGTCTTTACGGGAGTGTGGTGTTTTATTCGTCAAAAGATATACGGGGGTAAGCAGGCGTTATAGGCGTAATGCCGATCAGTTAAGGTACAAGCAAAACGTTTGGAAGGCAGCTTGCTGGCGAAAAAGGCCTGTGAAACCGGCAGATATTCTGCGCCTGTACACTGAAGTCGCCAGCAAGCGGCCTCTCACAAAGTGATTTATGAGCTTAACTGATCGGCATTACACGACATCCCCCTCAACCCCCCTCATGCTGCCTGCGATAAGCCCCCGGCTGTACCCCGATCGCTTTATTGAATGCCCGGGTAAACGCCGCAGTCGATTGATACCCCACGGCAGTCGCCACTTGCTCAACCGTCTTGTTCGCCTTGAGGAGCTGACAAGCGTGGCGCATGCGCAGGGCGAGCAGGACCTGGCCCGGTGACTGGCCGGCCAGTTCGTTGAAGCGTTTGAAAAAGGCCGAGCGTGAAAGGCCGGTGCAGGCGGCCATGCTTTCCAGGCCCCAGGATTGCTCCGGGTGTTCGATCATTTTTGCCAGCAGGCCTGCAAACGCCGGGTTTCTGGCCAGTGCAACCATGCCGCCCAGTGCCGGGTTGTCGGCAACGTGCTGACGGAGCACATACAGAAACAGCAGGTGGCTGAGGCGTTCGAGGATTGACGAGGAGGGTGCCGGTAGCCGCTGGCATTCCTGCAGGATCAGCTGGAACAGGCTGCGAGCGGCATCGGAGGACGGTTCGTCAGCGCGCAGTATCAGCCAGTCGGGCAGGGCTTCGATCAGCAGTGACGACAGGCCTGACTGGAAATGGAAAAAACCGCAGACCAGCCCGACGCCATCGGCTGCACTGCTGTTGAGGGCCTGCATCTCTATACGCGGCTGGCGGCGGGCGTCTTCGGGTTGTGCCTCGTTCGACAGCCGATAGTCCAGGTCGCGCAGCAGAAACACCGCATCGCCTGTGTCGAGCCGTTTTGGCTGTTCATGCCCTTCGATATGCAGCCAGCAATTGCCCTGAACCACTAGATGGAAACTGGCCCGCGCCATGCCATGGGTACTGGCATGCCAGCCGCCGCAGTAGCGACCCACGTGGAAGAGGTTGGCATCCAGCTCAAGGCTTTCTAATAACCAATCGATAACAGGACTTGATGAAATCATCTAAGGGAAACACTCAGGAGCAAGTAATTGCGACTTTAGAATATGGATTGAAATTCTTATAACCAACAGACTGGGACCCATCTTGTATCAAGGAGTCCACTCCATGTCTCGTGTCACTGTTCACTCCGTGCAAAGCGCTCCCGAAGCGGCCAGGCCCTTTCTGGAAAAGGCCCAGGCGACTTCCGGATTCATTCCTAACCTGCTTGGCGTGCTGGCCAATGCACCTGCGGCGCTGGAAACCTACCTCACCGTTTCGGGGCTCAACGCCAAGGCTGAGCTAAGTCTGGCCGAAAGGGAAGTCGTACAACTGATTGCTGCCACGACACATGAATGCAGTTTTTGTGTGGCAGGCCATACCGCAGTGGCGCTCAACAAGGCGAAGCTGCCAAGGGAAGTCGTCGATGCCCTGCGTGAACGTGGCGAGTTGCCTGAGGAAAAGCTCGAAACACTGGCTGACTTTACCCGCGCCGTCATTGCGACTCGCGGCAATGTCAGCGACAGCACTTATGAAGCGTTCCTGGCCGCCGGTTATAGCCAGGGTCATGCGCTGGAAGTGATTCTGGGTGTCAGCCTGGCGACCTTGTGCAATTTTGCCAATGTCTTTGCCAGAACACCGCTCAACCCTGAACTGGCCCAGTACCAGTGGCAAGGTCCTGAACATTAATACGCGGCACGGGAGAAACATCATGCTCGACTCCGAATCAGGCCGATGGCTGGACACACATGCCACTGCGCTTGACCTTGGCAGCCTGGACCCGGAACAGGTGCTGGCGCAACTGGTGGCCGGAGATGTGCTGGGTGTGGGGATTGATGCGGCTCAAGGGGGCAGAGGCGGTGACCTGAGCGATGCGGTGGAAGCGGTTGCAGAAGTCGCCGGTCATTCCTTGGCCGCGGCTTTCGTGTTGTGGGGCCAGCGGGCTTTTATCGAGTATTTGCTGCACAGCCCCAATGCGGCATTGCGTCAGCGTCTGTTGCCGGATTTGCTCAGTGGTGGTCTGGCGGGAGCCACCGGCCTTTCCAATGCCATGAAGTTTCTGTCGGGCATCGAGACGTTGCAGGTCAGTGCCCGTGAACAGGCTGGCAACTGGCAATTGAACGGCCGCCTGCATTGGGTCACCAACCTGCGCAAAAGCGGGTTTGTGGTGGCTGCTGCCATTGAGCATGAACAGGGCGGCAAGCCGTTTATCCTGGCGATTCCGCAATCGGTCAGCGGTTTGCAACGCACGGACGATCTGCAATTGATGGGGTTACAGTCGACCAACACGGCGGCCCTGGATTTCAAGGATGTCCAGTTGAGCAACGACTGGCTGCTGCATGGCGATGCCAGGCAGTTTCTGCCAGCAGTGCGGCCGGCGTTTCTGGGGTTGCAATGCGGGATGTCGATTGGTCTGGCACGACGTGCCCTCAAGGAAGTCGACAGTCATTTGCAGGGTTCACGTTCGGTATTGCGTGGCGAGCTGGACGAATACCGGCTCCATTTGGAGAGCGCGGTGAGTGATCTCAAGCGCGGCTTGCTCGACGGCCGTTTCCTGACCCAGCCCGCTGCCTTGTTTCGCTTGCGCATTGCCTTGGCCGAGTCTGCCGCCAATGCCGTGCAACTGGAGCTTCAGGCCAGCGGCGGCAAGGCTTTCCTGTGTGAATACGGCAGCGCTTTTGCACGGCGCTGGCGCGAGTCGGCCTTTTTGCCGATTGTCACGCCAAGCCTGGTACAGCTACGTGCCGAGCTGCGCCGACACGCCGGGGAAAACGCCGCATGAGCCGACTCCTGTTGCAGGCTTCAGCCATCGTCCTGGGGTACGAACGGGACAATGGCTGGCAAAACGTGCTGGAGAACTTTGACCTGCAACTGGCCAAGGGCGAGATCGTGTCCATTCTTGGGCCGAGCGGGGTCGGCAAGTCGAGCCTGTTGCGCGTACTGGCCGGTTTGCAGGTCCCTCGCGAAGGCACGGTGAGCCTGCTTGGCGAACCGCTGCAAGGTCCTCATCCACGAGTGGCGGTGGCTTTTCAGGACCCCAGCCTGTTGCCGTGGCTGAACCTTGAAAAGAACGTCGCCTTCGGTCTGGACTTTGCCCGTCAGCCGCAACTGACAGACAGCGAGCGTCAGGGGCGTATCGATCAGGCCATTGGCGAAGTCGGCCTGGAGCACGCTCGCAGCTATTACCCGGCGCAGCTTTCCGGTGGCATGGCGCAACGTACAGCATTGGCACGCTGCCTGGCACGCCAGCCACAAGTTTTACTGCTGGATGAGCCCTTCGGTGCGCTGGATGAAGTCACCCGTACCGACATGCAACAACTGTTGCTCAGGGTGATCGCCCGGCATGGCACCGCAGCGTTGCTGATTACCCATGACATAGATGAAGCGCTGCTGCTTTCCGACCGCATCCTGCTACTGGGCAACACCCCGGCGCGGGTTCTCGGCGAGTGGCGTATCCAGTTGCCTCAGCCTCGTGCCGAACTGGTAGATGAACTGGGCGCTCTGCGTATCGATATTCTCAAAACCCTTCGGCGGGCGAGCCGCAATCCGCAACGTCACCCTCAATCGCTGGATTTGCCGGAGAATGGCCATGTGCCTGGACGATTTCACTCACACACGTCGTGACTTTCTGAAACTCAGCGCCATGCTGACCGCAGCCGGTGCCTTGCCGTTGCTCAACAGCCTGGAAGCGAGGGCGGCTGCTGAGCCGGATGCCCCCGTTCGCATTGGTTACTTGCCTATTACCGACGCCACGCCGTTGCTGGTGGCTCACAACAATGGCCTGTTCGAGGCCCAAGGCGTCAAGGCCGAACGTCCCGTGCTGCTGCGCAGTTGGGCGCAGGTGATCGAGGCCTTCATTTCCGGTCAGGTCAACGTCATTCACCTGTTATCGCCAATGACCGTCTGGGCACGTTATGGCAGCAAAGTCCCGGCCAAGGTGGTTGCCTGGAACCATGTGGGTGGTTCGGGCCTGACCGTTGCGCCGCAGATCAACGAGGTTCGACAACTGGGCGGGCAGACGGTGGCCATTCCGTTCTGGTACTCGGTGCATAACGTGGTGTTGCAGAACCTGCTGCGCGACAACGGCCTGGTGCCGGTGAGCAAGGCGGCCACTGCCACACTGGCCGCCAACGAAGTGAACCTGATCGTGCTACCGCCTTCCGATATGCCGCCAGCCCTGGCGAGCAAGCGGATTGCCGGTTACATCGTCGCCGAACCGTTCAATGCCCTGGCCGAAGACCTCAAGGTCGGGCGCATCCAGCGCTTTACCGGCGACCTTTGGCGCAATCACGCCTGCTGCGTGGTGTTCATGCACGAGCATGATTTGAACAACCGCCCGGAGTGGTCGCAAAAAGTGGTCAACGCCATCGTTCAGGCTCAGGCCTGGACCCGGGATAACCGAGCCGAAGCGGCGAAGCTGCTCTCCAAGGACGGCGCCAACCGCTACACGCCGCATGCGCAATCGGTGCTGGACCGGGTGCTTGCGCCACAGGCCAGCGAGCGACAGGGTTATCTGGCCAGCGGTGCCATCCAGCATACGCAGTGGGACGAACATCGCATCGACTTCCAGCCTTATCCGTTCCCTAGCTATACGGAAGAACTGGTGCGTCGCCTCAAGGACACCCTGATCGAAGGCGACAAGGGTTTTCTCGCTAATCTCGATCCAAAGTTTGCAGCACGGGACCTGGTGGACGACCGCTTTGTGCGCAACAGCATCGAGGCCAGTGGCGGCCTGAAAACCTTCGGGCTGGCGAATAACTTCGAGCGTACCGAGGAGTTCGGCTTTTGAGCGAGGTGAAACGTTCAACCACCGGGCATGCGCTTTTAGGCCTGTCCGGTCTGTTATGCCTGCTTGCACTCTGGTGGCTGGGCGTCAGCGTCTTTGGTGAAACGGGTGGTCTGTCAGAGCGATTTTCGCCGGAGTCGACCTTTGCCAGCCTGTGGGAATTGCTCGGGCGGGCTGAGCTGTACGAACACATAGGGGTGAGCCTCAAGCGTATTTTCGTCGGGCTGCTGCTGGCGCTGCTGATCGGTGTCCCGCTGGGCTTGCTGATTGGCGGCTCCCGGACGCTGGAAGCGGCAACCAATCCGGCCTTTCAACTGCTGCGCATGATTTCGCCGCTGTCGTGGATGCCGGTGGTGGTGATGCTGATGGGCGTTGGCGACCAGCCGATCTACTTCCTGCTGACCTTTGCCGCCGTCTGGCCGATCCTGCTCAATACCGTGGCAGGTGTACGCCAGCTTGATCCACGCTGGCTGCAACTGAGCCGAAGCCTCAGCGCCACGCGATGGGAAACCCTGCGCAGGATCATCATTCCAGGCATTCTGGGGCACGTACTGACCGGCACCCGATTGTCCATCGGCATCCTGTGGGTCGTGCTGGTGCCTTGTGAAATGCTCGGTGTCAGCGCCGGGTTGGGCTACTTCATCCTCGATACCCGTGATCGACTGGCGTATTCGGAGCTGATGGCCATGGTGCTGATTATTGGCGTGCTGGGGTTCATGCTGGATGCGGCGGCGCGGGGGCTGCATCGACGGTGGGCGCATTGAGGGGGCAGCCCACCTTGTGTGAGGGGGCTTGCCTGCGACGCTATTTTTCCGGCTTCACAAACCTCAACGTAAACCTGTCCGACTCGCCAATCGCCACATACCTGGCCTTGTCCTGCTCACCCAGTTTCAGCGCTGGCGGCAGTGTCCAGACGCCCGCAGGGTAATCCTTGGTGTCTTTCGGGTTGGCGTTGACCTCGCTTTGCGCTTCCAGCGTGAAACCCGCATCGGTAGCGAGTTTTACGACGTAATCGGTGGGCAGGTAGCCGCTTTTCTTGATGCTTTCCAGGTCGGTGCCGTCTTTGGCGCGGTGGTCGACCACACCCAGCACTCCGCCCGGTTTCAGGACCTTGAAGAAGGCCGCGAATGTTTGCGGTGCATCATCGGCAAGTACCCAGTTATGCACGTTGCGGAACGTCAGGACCCGGTCGGCCGAGGCGGGTTTGCCGAAGACGGGTGTCTTTGGATCGAACTCGATGAATTCCGCTTTGCCGTAGCGCTCTGGATCGGCCTTGAATTTCTGCTTCAGACTGTCGGCAGCTTTCTTGTAATAGTCACCCGAGGAGGGCGCTTGCAGGGCTGCAATGTAATGCCCGTGTTCCTTGAGCAAGGGCGCAAGAATCTCGCTGTACCAACCGCCACCGGGCGTGATTTCGATCACGATCTGGTTGCTCTGCAAACCGAAGAACTTCAAGGTTTCCTGCGGGTGACGATGGCTGTCGCGCACACTGTTCTGTTTGGCTCGCCATGAACCTTCCAGCACGCTCTTGTACTGCGTATCGCTGATCGAGGTATCGGGTGCAGCCGCCTGGCTGAAGGATGAAGCGAGAAGGGTGGAAAAGCCTAAAGCAAAAATCCTGGCGTTCATGATCGTCCTTAAAATGCGTCTATGACCGGTATCGACTGTAATGGCAGATCGGTCTGGAAAATTAGACTTTGTGGCGCTAAGGATAGAACCGGGCGGGTTGTACGGGCTGCGTCTTCACGCAGCCGGTGTAGGACCGGATTCATCCGGGAAGACATTCTTCCTGATCCAGGAGATGCAGTGGATTTACAGGCCGCTTCCCGGATAAATCCGGTCCTACAGGTGGCATCAGTCTTAATACCTCACTTCAAACCCCACATAAGCCCCGATTCCATCCCCCGGATACAGCGACGCCGTATCGGCCCCGGCCACGTTGTACTGCGGCGTCACTGCCGAGACATAGGCCTTGTTCGCCAGATTCTTGAGATCCAGTGAAACTTTCCAGTCGCCCTTGGGTGCTTCGTAGCCGATGTTTGCTCCCCAAATGGTGTATGAGGGCGCATAGAAGGTATTGGCGTAATCCACTGCGGTGCGCGAGGCTGATTGTACGTTCACACCGGTGTAAACGCCGCCGTGATGCCGGTACTGCAACTCGCCCTGGTAAACATGGCTCGGGATGCCGGGCAACGAGTTGTCGCCGAACGCTTCGTCGTTGCGGTAGTGGAAGTCGTTCCAGGTGTACACCTGACGCCAGCGTAACTGGTCACCCTGAGGGTTTTCCCAGAGCCGGGTATTGAGGCCCGCTTCCACGCCCTGGTGAATGGTCGGTGAGGCATTGAAGGCCCCGGTCACTGCTGCGGAGGTCGAGGTTGCGGCGATGAACTGGACGTTCAGCAGCTCATCATGAATCCATGAGCGATACAGCGCCAGGCTGCCGTCGAAGATCCCGGACGAGCCCTTGATGCCCACCTCGAAGGTATTGGCTTTCTGTTCTACCAACGTGCGGATATAAGGCGTGGTCGGGCCGGAGCCTGAGTACTCCCACGAAGCCGGTGGATCGATGGAGCGGCTGAAGTTGGCGAATACCTGCAGTTGCGGGTTGAGTTCATAACGCAGGCCGATGCGCGGGGCGATGCTCCAGTTGTCGTAGTCCTCGTGAGTGGCGAAAGTCGTGGTGTTGGGATTGACCGCCTGATCGATATTGACCTTGCGCCGCACATTGATGAATGACACGCCGCTGGTGAGCCACAGGCGATCGATCAGGTTGAGGTCATTGCCCAGGGAGATGACCCGGTCGGAGGAGTCCTTGTAGTTGACCTGCTTGAGCGGAACCTTCGATGCCGTCGTCGAATTGACCTCTCCACGCAGATGTTGGGTGGAGGTAAAGGCAATGGAGCTGCGGCTTTCATGGCCAAACCAGCTATCGATGCGCTCGTAGCTTGCAAGCAGGTTCAGGTCATGCCAGTCCCAGTAACTGGGGTTGCTCGGGCTGTTCGGATTATTGTTGTGGGCATAGTCGTGATAGGCGAAGCCCAGGGTCAGGCGTGCATCGTCGTCGAAGGTGTAGAGGGTTTTGCTGCCCAGCCACAGGCTGCCGGGCCTGCGGCTGCCAGCGCCACTGGATTCGGCCGTGGCACTGGCGTGTCTGGGGTTGTGCTTGATTGCATCCAGGGTGGTGGCGCTGGGGTCGTCGTGGAACTCGTCGCGGTAGCGCAGCATCAGGCGGGTTTCCAGTTTCGGGCTGAAACGATAACCCAGGTTGGCAACCACGCCGGAGCTCTTGGACAGGCTGTAGTCGCGATAGCCTTCATTGCGGTAATTGTCGACGTTCAGGTAGTAGTCCAGCGGGCCTTCCACACCGCCGACACTTAGCGTCTGCTTCTGGTAACCGTAGCTGCCGACCTCTGCGCGCAAGCGCAGGCCCGGTGCGGTATAGCCGCTGTGGTTGACGAAGTTCACCGCGCCACCCAGGGTCAATGCGCCGTACTGAAAGGCGTTGGCACCGCGCAATATCTCGGTGTAATTCACGCCCGAGGCATTGAGGAATTCATAGGGTGTGCCTCCTGGCCCTGTGATCGGCAGGCCGTCGAACAAGAACTTGATGCCTTCACGAAAGTAACCGGGCGAGGTGTTGGCACCGGAGCCCCGGATGGAGATTTTCGCCGCGTCGTTACCGCCAGTGGATTGCACAAACACGCCGGGCTGATAGCCAAGGGTGTCCTGCAGGTTGGCGGTGCGGCCTCTTGCTACTTCTTCGCTGTCGACCACGCTGGTGCCGCCGGGTACTTCGGCTAGCTGGCTCCTGGCGTTTTCGGCTTCAGACTGGCGGCTTCCCTGGACGGTGACGGTGCTCAGCGTTGAGTCTGCGGCACAAGTCATGGTTGGAATCATCAAGGCGCATCCCAGCCCCATTGTGAAAGAGGCGTGGCGGATGGCCAGACGCAATCGGTCCTGTTGTATAGCGTGCAATTTATGTCTCCCAAGTTCGTCGTTAAAAGGTATCGGCGTTCTATGGGCATAGTCAGGCCAGTCTTGGGCCTTGAGCAGGTTCTGTGCCAGATGTTAGATGCCCGTAAAGTTGGTGTTTGGACGTAGGTGTTGATAAAGAAGTGATTAAAAATCGTAAAGTTTGTCGGTGGGCTGTTGCAGGGTAAACAGTAGTGGTTATATGCATATTACGGATTGTTAGCGTGTATGAATTGCATCTGTTTACAGCGAAAACCCCGCTACGCCTTTTGATTCAGAGCCTTCGCAGGTTTTTCATGCTTCAGAGCCGATCAACTGTTTGCAGCGCAACATCAATCAGTCAGTTTGTACGGTTGTTCAACTTGTTAAAAGGTGTCTGTATAGAGAAAAACCACTATTAAATTGCTGGCACGACATCTGCACTGTGAACTTTCATAACGGTTGGCGCTGTTCAAAGTCGGTCAAGTAGTGGCCATTTGAATATCGGCCTGTCAATTAAGGAGTACTTGCCGTGCAGGCGATAAAACGAAAAAGCGGACGTTATTTACCCCATCTGAGCAGCGCCGCCAGCGTGCCGATTCTGCTGGCCTTGCTCGGCCCGTTTGCCCAGGCGGCCGATGAATCGGGTAGTACGACGCTGGGCAAAGTGACGGTTACCGGCACTGCCGCAAGCGAGGCGCAGAAGGACCGCAAGCGCTTGCAGAAGGTGGCCGGCAATACCGCAGTGGTCGATAACCGTCAGGTCGAGCAGGGCAAGGCAGGCAGTGCCGAGGATGTGCTTGCCCTGCAACCGGGAGTGTTCGCCCAGGCCACCAGTGGCAGCGGTGCCAACAAGATTTCCATCCGTGGCTCCGGCCTGAATACCTTCTATCAAGGTTATGTGCTGGGGACCAAGTTCCTCTTCGACGGTCTGCCGATCACTGGCCCCGGTGGAACCCAGGAAGACTTCCTGGACATGCAGGCCGTGGATCACACTGAAGTGCTGTATGGCGCCAATGCTTCGGAATATGCAGCCCTGTCGCTGGGCGGTGCGATCAATTTCGTCAGCAAGACCGGGCGTACCGATCCGGGTAATTACGCCCGTTTCGAGGTCGGCAGCTACGGTTATCGCAAGCAGCAGTTGAGCACTGGCGGCGTGGTCGGTGACAGCGATTACTACATCAATATCCAGCACAACGAGCGTGACGGTTATCAGGACCATGCCTCCAACGAGGCCCGTGGTCTGGCGGCCAACTTCGGGCATGTGTTCAGCCCGAAACTGGAGACGCGCTTTTTCCTCAAGTACCGGGAAGAGGACCTCATCAACGGCAATACCCTGACTCGCCAGCAGCTCAAACACGACCCGCGCAGCAACCTTGTACCCACCGGACGCCGCAAGGACGGCACCACGTTTCTGGCCAACAAGACCACTTACACTTTCGACGATGGTGGCAAGCTTGAAGTGGGGGCGGCCTACAACAATTACCCATTGCTCAACGGCTGGCGCTACGCCGTTGAGCCACAGGACTGGCGTTCCAAGGATATAAACCTGACCCTGCGCTATTTCCGTACCGGCGACAGCTTTTTCGGCTTACCCAGCGACAGCAGCATCATCTTCAGTAACACGCGGGCCTATCTGGCCGACGTCAAATCCCACAGCGCCAGCACCGGCACCCAATTGCAGGAAACCAACTACACCGGCTCCCGGGACACGGTGCTGAGTTTTGGCAATGAGTTGCAACTGACTGACCGGCTATGGCTGTCTTCGGGGGTGTCGTTCATCACGATCAAACGCAAGGCCGAGATCGAGTACAGCACCCGCATCAACACCAGTGAATTTCCCGACAGTGTCGAATACACCGAGAACGACATCGCGCCACGTATCGGCCTGCGCTATCAACTGACGCCGGATTTCCAGGTGTTCGGCAATGTCAGCCGCAGCATCGATCCGCCGGTGACCTGGCAACTGGGCAGCACCGGCAACCCTTATCTGTTCGATGCCAGGCCGCAGAAGGCGACCACTTTCGAGGTGGGCATTCGCGGCAGCAAGGGTATTTTCGATGGCAGCCTGACTCTTTACCGTTCCTGGGTTCAGAAAGAGCTGTTGACCGTCGTGGTGCAGCAAGCCACTGCGACTCAGGATCAGCTCACCGCCACGTCTAATGCCAGCCCGACCATTCACCAGGGCATTGAGGCCGGCTTGAGCGCGCTGCTCTGGTCGGGTGCCAACGGCGACACCCTTGACCTGCGTCAGGCCTACACCCTCAACGATTTCCACTACCGCCACGACGACACCTTTGGCGACAACGAGCTGCCCAGCCTGCCACGTCATGTCTATCAGGCCGAACTTGCCTATCGCCAGCAAAGCGGCTTTTACGCCTCGCTCAACCTGCGTGCCGCGTCGAGTTACTACGTCGACTACGCCAATAGCTGGCAGGCACCGTCCTACGTGCTCTGGGGAGCCAAGGTCGGCTATCAGGCACCGAGCAAGAAGTGGGAGGTCTTCGCCGACCTGCGCAACCTCACTGACGAGCGTTACGCCACTGCCGCCAATACGGCCTACAACGCCAATGGCCAGGACTCGGCGAATTTCTATCCGGGTGACGCTTTCTCGGTGACGACCGGGGTGGCGTTCCGGTTCTGAACGCCGTTATCCATGAATGCAAGGAACTGCCATGAGTCATGAGTCTGAACTGCCTATTACCGATGCTGAACTGGAAGCGCGCTTCGCGCCGATCATTGCGCGGATTGCCGCGGGCGCCGTAGAGCGCGAGCAGCAACGCCAGCTGGCCCATGAGCCGGTTGGCTGGCTACGTGAGGCCGGGTTCGGCGCGTTGCGGGTTCCGCGCCGATATGGCGGGTGGGGCGCAAGCCTGCCACAACTGTTGCACTGGCTGGTGCGTCTGGGGGAAGCCGACTCCAACCTGCCGCAAATCCTGCGGGCGCACCTGGGTTTTGTCGAAGGACGGCTGTCATCCCGTGAAACCAGCTCCCAGGCCTACTGGTTCGCCAAGGTGGCCGCAGGCGAGTTGTGGGGCGCTGCGATGGCTGAACGCAACGACAGCTCCAGCAACACCGTAGCCTTGCAAGCGCGAGTGCCTGGAGATGCCAGCGCGGGTTATCACCTGGACGGGCAAAAGTACTACTGCACCGGCACGCTCTATGCCGACTGGGTGGCAGCCATCGCCAATGAGGGTGATGACGTTGTCAGCCTGTCTGTGCCGACCAGGGCGCAGGGCGTCGAGGTGCTGGATGACTGGGACGGTTTTGGCCAGCGCCTGACCGGCAGCGGCACCACACGCTTTAATGCCGTTGAGGTGCCAGCAGAGCACATTCTGCGCCGCTTCAAGAAAGGCGAACTGCGCGCCGAGTCCTACCTGACGGCTTTTTATCAGACCGTGCACTTGGCAACCCTGGCCGGTATCGCACGTGGCGTGCTGGCCGATGCCGTGGATTTCGTGCAGGGCCGCACACGAGCCTTCGGCATTCCTGGTCAGTCCCGACCGGTCGACGATCCGCTGGTGCAGCGGGTCATCGGTCGCCTGTCGAGCCTGGCCTTTGCAGCTCAGGCACAGGTCACCGCCATCGGCCACAGCCTGCAAGCCGTGTACGAGGCCGAACAGGCAGGTGTGGTTGTCGAGCAGCTTTATACCGAAGCGGAAGTACAGACCTATCAGGCCCAGCAGATTGTTCTGGCCCAGGTGCTGGAAGCCAGCACGTTGCTGTTTGAAGTCGGAGGGGCCTCGGCCACCAGCACCCGGCGCAATTTCGACCGGCACTGGCGTAACACACGCACCCTGGCTTCCCACAACCCGGCGATCTACCGCGAGCAGGCGCTGGGCAATTACTACCTCAACGGTGTCAGCCCGACAGCGGCCTGGCGAGCATTGCATGCCAAGGCTGATGGGCAGGGCGCTGTCGACGAAGCCAGCGCGGTCTGAACGCCATTCAAGGAGAGCGCTATGCCCAAACAATTGCACGTCAACCTGTTCGAGATGAACTGCGTCAGCCATATCACTCATGGCATGTGGGTTCACCCGGACAATAACCGCCATCGCTTCAACGATCTGGACTACTGGACCGAACTGGCTCAACTCTTGGAATACGGCACTTTCGACGGGGTGTTTCTGGCCGACGTGGTGGGGGTTTACGATCGCTTTCGCAATGGCCCGGAAACTGCCCTTCGCGAAGGTTTGCAGGTGCCCAGCAACGATCCGATGCTGCTGGTCCCGGCCATGGCAGCGGTAACCCGTGAGCTGGGTTTCGGCGTGACCTTTTCCACCACCTACGAGCCGCCGTTCAGTTTTGCCCGTCGCATGAGCACCCTGGATCACCTGACTAAGGGCCGGGTTGGCTGGAATATCGTCACGTCCTACCTGCCCAACGCTGCCCGTAACTTCGGGCTGGATCAGGAAGTGCCCCACGACCATCGCTACGAGATCGCCGACGAATACCTCGACGTGCTCTACAAGCTGTGGGAAGGCTCTTGGGACGACGATGCGGTGATTCAGGACCGTGAGCAGCGCATCTACACCGATCCGGCCAAGGTGCGTTATATCAACCATGTCGGTGAACACTTCAAGGTCGCCGGCCCGCACCTGTGCCAGCCGTCGCGCCAGCGCACGCCGGTGCTGTTCCAGGCCACGGGTTCTGCGGCAGGTTCGGCTTTCGCGGGGCGACATGCCGAAGTGGTGTTTACCGGCGGCATCACCCACGAAGACGTGCGGCGCAATATCACCACCATGCGCCGCAACACCGAGGAGCAGGGCCGTGATCCGGCGGGCATCAAGTTCATTGTTCAGGCGGGGGTGATCGTCGGGCGCACCGATGCAGAAGTGTCGGCCAAGCTCGACAGCTATCGACGCCTGATCAGCGCCGACGGCGGTATGGCCCACGCCCAGATGGGCATAGACCTGAAGGCGTATCCACCCCATGAGCGACTGTCCAGCATCATCAAGCGCGGCGATATCGGCTGGGGCTCGCTCAACCGTTTTGACCCGGATACCACGGTGGGTGAAATGCTTGGCAGTTTTTCCGGGCTGCAAGAGGATCGCTACTTTGTCGCTGGAACTCCGCAAGTCGTCGCCGACGAGATCGAGCGCTGGCTGGATGTGGATGGTATCGACGGCATCAACCTGCGCCAGTACCTGTCGTTCGAGACTGCCCGGGATTTCATCGACCTGGTGGTGCCTGAACTGCGGCGGCGCGGTCGTTTTCGTGAGCGCTACACCCCCGGCGAAACCTTGCGCGAGCGGCTGTTCGGAGCAGGGCAGGCGCGCTTGCCAAACAACCATCCGGCAGCGCGCTACCGCGACCCGGCAGCATTGAGTCAGCCCTTGCAGCCGCTGCGCTTTGCGGCGGCAGAACCGTCATGAACCCACAGTCCGCGGCTGTTGCAACAGCAACAGCCCATGGACATTTTGTTGGTCATTCACCACTGGACTTTGTTTTTAAGTCAATTAATTCAATGGTTTGAGAGTCGGCACGGGACCTGCAATACCCCGGTAACCGCCTATGCAAAGCCATCGGACCTGTCATCCCCGGGAGCGATCTTGAAATTCGATATCCGTCCTTTTATCCCTTTATTTGCCGCCTCGACATTGGCCCTGGCGTTGACTGGCTGTGAGCGTGCCGAGAACGTCGCGACCCAGAGCGATCAGCCGGTGCATGGCGGTACGCTGGTATACGCCACTGACCGCGAGCCCACCTGTCTCGACCCTCATGTGGCGGGCGACATGCCCCAGGTGTTCGTCGCCCAGCAGTATCTGGACTCGCTGGTGTCCATGGACAGCGAAGGCCGGATCGGTCCCTGGCTGGCAAAGAGCTGGGAAGTCTCGGCCGATGGCCTGCGCTACACCTTCCATTTGCGCAATGACGTGCATTTCACTGACGGCACGCCATTCAACGCGGCAGCCCTGAAGGCCAACCTCGAACACATTACCAACCCCAAGACCCAGTCCAGCACCGCCGGTGGCTACATTCGCCAGTACCGCAGCACCGAGGTCGTGGATGACTACACCGCCATCGTGCATCTGGCTACGCCTTATGCCGCGTTTCTGGAAGTACTGGCCCAGGGTTTCCTGGGCATTCAGTCGCCCACGGCGCTGGCCCGCAGCCGCGATGCCAACTGCGAAAGCCCGGTGGGCAGCGGGCCGTTCAAGGTGGTCAAGTGGGAGCGGCAGAGCCACGTCCAGCTGGCCCGTAATCCCGACTACAACTGGGCACCGCCCACGGCTCGCCATCAGGGGCCGGCTTATCTGGAAGGTATTGTCTGGAAATTCATCCAGGAGCCTTCGGTACGCTTTGCCTCGCTGCAGGCCGGTGAAGTGGACGTGATCGAGGCTTTGCCACCGGAGTCCCATGAAGCGGCGCGGCGCAATCCTGACTTGAAACTGATCATCTCCCAGCGTCCGGGCAACCCTACCAATGGCACCTTCAACATTCGTCGCGCGCCCTTCGACGATTTGCGGGTGCGCGAGGCATTTGTGCGTAGCGCCGATGTCGAGGGCGCGCTCAAGAGTGTCTATTTCGGCGAGTTTCAAAGGGCGGGCGGTCCGCTGAGTGTGGCGACGCCGTTCTACAGCCCCGACTTCGAGCGTGTTCAGGACTACGACCCGGCCCGCGCCGACCGATTACTCGACGAGGCAGGCTGGACCGGTCGTGACGCCGAGGGTTATCGCACCAAAGACGGCAAGCGTCTGCGGGCTGTCGTGCTGATCGGCTCACGTACGCCACCGTCGGAGGTGACCTTGTGGGAGCAGGTCCAGGCGACGACCCGTCAGGTCGGCATCGATCTGGTGATGGAACAGATGAGCGACGTGCAGTCCACGGCGCGTCAGGCCGCCTGGGATTACGACATCCGCATCGGCTACTGGAACACCAATACCCCCGATGTGCTGCGGATCATTTTCAGTTCTGCGTTTGTCCAGCCTGCCGGGGTTGGTGGCTATCACCAGAACACCGCCGGTTATGCCGATCCCGGATTCGACGCGCTGATCGAAAGCGCTCTGGCCACTCAGGACCCCGAACAGCGCCGCACGATTTATTACGAAGCCCAGAAGCAGATCGCTGCGCAATACCTGGAGCTGACCACTTATCCGCAAAGCACCCGGTTGGGCATCTACAAGACCGCACACGGGGTGCGCCTGGAGCCGTCGCTGGCGGTGACTTATCTCTATGACTCATGGGTGACGAAATGAGTGCAAGCGCAACGTCTCTGGATGCGGTTGATCCGCGTCGCCAACGCCTGACTGCTCTCGGGCGCCGTGCTGCCATTCGTCTGGCGGGCGGCGTGCTGGTGCTGTGGGCCGTGGCAACCCTGACTTTTTTTGCCCTGCGCTTGATGCCGGGCGATCCGGTACTGGCCATTCTCGGTGGCCCGAGCGGCAACCCGACAGCCGAAACCATCGAAGCCACGCGCCAGGAATACGGCCTCGACAAGCCGTTGCCGGTTCAATATGCGGTCTATCTGGGCCGCTTGCTACAGGGGGATCTGGGTAACTCCTATTCCCAGCATCAGCCGGTGACCCGCGTGCTGGCCGAGCAGGGCGGTGCGACGCTGGAACTGACCCTGGCCTCACTGGCGCTGGCCTGGGTGCTGGTCCTGTTGTTGACGGTCATCACTTCCGGGCGCGGGCGACTGATCGGTGGCGCTGCGTCATTCGTTGAAACCCTGAGTGCCGCCTTGCCGCATTTCTGGCTTGGGGTAGTGCTGCTGGCCGTATTTGCCTTTGGTCTGCGCTGGTTTCCACCGGCGGGTAGCGACAGCCTGGCAAGTCTGGTGCTGCCTGCGTTCTCTCTGGCCATTCCGCTGGCGGGCTTCATTGCTCAGGTCACCCGTGAGTCCCTTGAAATGACACTCGATCAACCTTTCGTGCTGACAGCCCGCACCCGGGGGTTGAGCGATCTGGCGGTGCGCTTCAAACACGCCTTGCGCCATGCGCTGCTGCCGGGCGTGTCGCTTTCCGGCTGGGCTATCGGTGCGTTGATCAGTGGTGCGGTGGTCTGCGAGGTGATCTTTTCCCGTAAGGGGGTCGGTCGCCAGTTGTATCAGGCAGTACAGGCCCAGGACTTGCCCTTGGTGATCGGCATCAGCCTGGTGGTGGCTGCCGGCTATGTACTGGCCAATATTCTGGTGGACCTGCTTTATCAATGGATTGACCCACGGCAACAGGAGCCGAACTCATGAGCGACCTGACTCTTGATCAGACCTTCGGCCCGCTGCACCGTCAACGGCGTTTGCACCTTCCACCTTTGGGCGCAAGCCTGGCGTTGCTGTTTCTTGCCGCGCTGATACTGGCGGCACTGGCACCGCAGTTGTTCACCCGCATCGATCCACTGGCCATCGTGCCTCGCGAGGCGTTTCAGGCGCCGGGCTGGGCGCACTGGCTGGGAACCGATCAGTCAGGGCGTGACATTTTTGCCCGGATTGTCTATGGCACCCGCGAGAGTCTGTTTATCGGTGTGGCCGCCACGGCACTGGCGATGAGCATTGCCATTGCCCTCGGGCTGCTGGGCGGTCTGGGTGGTGCGCGGGTTGATCGCTGGGTGGGCTGGCTGCTGGAAGTGCTGTTTGCCTTTCCGAGCCTGGTGCTTGCCTTGTTGTTTGTGACGGTATTCGGCAGCGGCATCGGCCCGTTGATTGTTGCCACCGGGCTGGGGGCTGCGCCCGGTTATGCCCGAATGGTTCGCGGTCAGGTTCTGGCCGTGCGCAATGCCGGCTATATCGAAGCGGCGCGGGCGCTGGGGCATCCGACTTCGCGCATCGTGCTGCGCCAGTTGCTGCCCAATGCCATGCGCCCATTGGTGGTGACCCTGACCATGGGCGTTGGTCAGGCGATTGTCTGGGCTTCGGCACTGAGCTTTCTCGGTATGGGCGCGCAACCGCCAGCGCCCGAGTGGGGAACCATGTTGTCCATGGGCCGTGACTTTATCGCCAATGCCTGGTGGCTCACGTTCTTTCCGGGCCTGTTCATTGTGTTGACCACGTTGTCTACCACCGTGACCGGCCGCTATATCCAACAACGTCTGGAGGGTCGCCTGCCATGAGTGACAAGACCTTGATTGTCGAAGGCCTGAGCATCGCCTTTGAAGGCCGCAACGTGGTGCGGGACTTGTCCTTTACGCTGGCACCCGGACGTTGTGTGGCGCTGGTGGGCGAGTCCGGTTCCGGCAAGAGCGTCAGTGCTCGCAGTCTGGTGGGCCTGGCGGGCAGTCGCGCTGAAGTGGCGGCGCGGCGGCTGAGTTTTGGTGAGCACGATCTGCTGGCTCTCAGCGAGCGTCAGTGGCGGGGCGTGCGTGGCAAGGACATCGGCTTTGTCCTTCAAGATGCGCTGGTGTCCCTCGATCCGTTGCGTCCGGTGGGCAAGGAAATCCTCGAAGTGCTGGAAACCCATGGTTTCGGCAATCGGCAGCAGCGTGGCGCACGTGTGCTGGAGTTGCTGGAGCGGGTTGGTGTGCCAGATGTTGCGTTACGCGCCCGCCAACGCTCCGGGCAGTTGTCCGGTGGCTTGCGCCAGCGGGCGTTGATTGCCAGCGCCCTGGCCATGGACCCTGCGCTGGTGATTGCCGACGAGCCCACTACCGCGCTGGACGCCACGGTGCAGGCACAGATTCTTGAAGTCTTCCAGCAGATCAAGGCCCGTGGCGCTTCCTTGCTGATCATCAGCCATGACCTGGCGGTGGTGGCGCAACTGGCGGATGACGTGGTGGTGTTGCGCCATGGCGAAGTGGTCGAGCAAGGGCCGATGCTGCAAGTCTTGAGCAAGCCGCAACATCCTTACACACGTGAGTTGCTGGCCGCCGTGCCGTCCGAACACCCTCGCGGGAGTCGCTTGTCTGGAGTGACACGCCCGACATCGCCCGTCAAAAGTGGCGAAGCGGGGCACGTGTTGTTGCAGGCTCAAGGCTTGGGCAAGCGTTATCTGGGGCCTGATGGCCAGCTTCGTCAGGTGGTACAGGACGTCGGTTTCGAGCTGCGCGCCGGGCAGACCCTGGGCATTGTAGGCGAGTCCGGTTCGGGAAAGACCACGGTAGCCCGCATTGCCCTTGGCCTGTTGCAACCCGATGCCGGGCAAGTGCTGTACCGCGGCCACCCCTGGAACCTGCCTGGCAATGCCATCGATGAAAAACGGCGGCGGCCACTACGGCGTGAAATCAGCGTTATCTATCAGGACCCCCTCGGCTCCTTCGATCCTCGCTGGAACGTGATGCAAATCCTTGATGATGCATTGCATGTTGCGGGCGTCGAGGTAAGCCAGCGTCCGGCGCGGATTACCCATCTGCTGGGGCAGGTGCGATTGCCGCCAGAGCTGGCCCTGCGACGTCCTTTGCAGTTGTCCGGTGGCCAGCGTCAGCGTGTGGCCATTGCCCGAGCGATTGCCAGCGAACCGAAGCTGATCATCTGCGACGAACCGGTGTCGGCGCTGGATGTTTCGGTACAGGCACAAGTGCTGGATCTGCTGGCCGATCTGCAACAGGAACTGGGGCTGGCCTATCTATTCATTTCCCACGACCTGGGGGTGATTCGTCACGTCAGCGACAACGTGCTGGTGATGCGCCACGGCCAGGTCGTCGAGCTGGCTCCGGCGGAGCAGCTTTTCACTCGGCCCGCCCATGAATACACCCAGCGTTTGCTCGGTTCGGTGCCGTGCCTGCCCGGGAGCGGCGCGGAACTGGTGGTACCGCCGCTGGACCCGGAACACGAAGCTTTCGACGTGTTCGATGAATCACGTCTCTGGAAAATCGCCATCTAGGCTGAGGACTGCCCATGACCACGTTTCAACGTTTTACCCCGCAGCCGCCTGCTGCCAGCGTCAGCGAACTGCAAGCCCGCATCACTGCGCTGCTGCCAGCCATCGGCGCCGGTGCGGCACAGCGTGAACGCGAGCGGCAATTGCCTTTCAAGGCCATCGCCCAGCTTGCTGCTGCCGGTGTGTATACCGTGCGTATCCCTAAAAGCCATGGCGGCCCTGGCGGCAGCGTACGGGATGTCATCGAACTGCTGTTGCGCATCGCTTCGGTGGACTCAAACGTCGCCCAGGCCCTGCGCCCCGGTCTTGCCTTTGTCGAAGGGCTGCTGGTTTCCACAACTGAAGATGCCGAGGCCGAGCGCCAGCGCTGGTTTGCCCGTTACCTTGAGGGCGCGGTAATCGGCAATGCCGGTTGGGAACTGGGTGGAGCCAATGGGGCGATTGCTGCACGGCTGGTGCGCGAAGGAGATCATTACCGGGTCAATGGCAGCAAGTTCTACAGCACCGGTGCATTGTTTGCCGACTGGGTCAGCGCGGTGGCGCTGGATGAAGACGAGCAGCCGGTGTCGTTCATTCTGCCTCGTGATCGCGAAGGCTTGGTGCTGCTGGATGACTTCGATGCCATGGGCCAGCGTCTGACGGCCAGTGGCACGACTCATCTGCAGAACGTGAGGGTCGAGGCCAGCGATATTCGTACCCGCACGGTGGAAGAGGGCAAGCGCACTATCGTCACGCCGTTCCTGCAACTGTTCCTGGGCACGGTGCAGGCCGGTATCGCACGTAATGCACTGGACGACGCGATCCGTTTTGCCAGGGAGCATGCACGGCCGATCAAGCACAGCAGCGCCAGTCGTTCGGTGGACGATCCCTATGTGGAATTGGCCGTGGGCGATATTTCCGCTCGGGCCTACGCTGCCGAAGCACTGGTGCTCAAAGCCGCGGAAGCCATCGATCGGGCCTGGGCTGCGCAACGGGCGCATGCAGACGTCGAACAGGCTGCCGTGGAAGTCGCGCAGGCGCAGTATCTGGTCGCTGAACTTGCGCTCAAGGCTGCTGAAACCTTGTTTGATGTGGGCGGGGCATCGACGACAGGCCGCAGCCATAACCTTGATCGCCATTGGCGCAATGCACGCACCGTGGCCAACCATAATCCGCGACACTGGAAAGCAGCAGTGGTGGGAGCCTGGCAGCTCAAGGGCACAGAGCCGCCGACCTCAGGGTTGTTTTGAGTTTTAATACCCCGTCGCGGCCAAGGCCCCTCCCTCATAATCCGTTGGAGGGGCCTTGGCCGCGACGTAATATCAAATCACCCGCGCATCATGCAGTGACTCCAGCGCCTGGCTGCGCAGCTTTGCCAGGGTTTCGTCTCTGCGGTCGCGGGGGTAGGTGAGAGGGACGGTCAGTTCCCTGATGACGGTGCCGGGGCGGTTGCCGATCACCAGCACCCGATGGCTCAGGTACAGCGCTTCATCGACATCGTGGGTCACGACCAGCAGGCCAATATGGTGACGTTGGGCCAGATCCAGTAGCAGGTCCTGGAGCTTGAAGCGAGTGAAGGCATCGACCGCACTGAAGGGTTCGTCCAGCAACAGAAGCTGCGGCTGGCCGTAAAGCCCGCGGGCAATGGCCACGCGCTGGGCCATGCCGCCCGATAACGCCTTGGGCAGCGCGTCGGCAAAGCCAGTCAGGCCGACTTCGTCAATCAGGCGGGTGACCCGGGCGCGGTCGTAATCCTTGTCCTGACTGAAGCCGATATTCTCGGCAACCGTCAGCCAGGGCATCAACCGTGGCTCCTGAAACACGAAACCCACCTCGTCGGGACGCTTGCGCAACTGTCCGCGAAAGTCCTGATCCAGTTGTGCAACCAGACGCAACAGCGTGCTTTTGCCGCAGCCGCTTGGGCCGAGCAGGCTGACGATTTCCCCCGGTTGCAGACGCAACTCAAGCTGACCGAGCACGGCGGTATCACCGAAAGCCTTGTGCTCGACATGCAGGTCCAGCAGATGCATCTGATCTGCCGTCGTGTGATGAAGCTGAGTCATGGTCGGGCTCCAGAGTCTACGCCGTCGAAGGTGTCACGCCAGGCCAGCCAGCGTTTTTCCAGGCCAGCCAGCAGGCCGTCGCTGATTTTACCGAGCAGCGCCAGAACAATGATTGCCGCCAGCACCAGGTCTGGCCGAGACGTTTCCCGGCCATCGCTGAGCAGATAACCCAGGCCACGAGTGGCTGCGATCAGTTCGGCGGCGACCAGGAACATCCAGCTCAGGCTCAGGGCGCTGCGCAGGCCGGTGAACACACCCGGAAAAGCGGCAGGCAAGAGAATCCGCCGGGCCAGGCGCGTGCGGCTGAAACCATACATGCGCCCGACTTCCACCAGCTTGCGGTCGATATTGCGAATCGCTGCGACCCCGTTGAGGTACACGGGGAAGAACGCACCGATGGCAATCAGCGTGACCTTGGAGGTTTCACCAATTCCCAGCCACAGCAGCAAGAGTGGGACCCATGCCAGGCTTGGGATCGCCCGCAGGCTGGCGAAGGTCGGCTCCAGCCAGGCCTCGGCCTCGCGGCTGAGCCCTACCCAGGCGGCAAACAGCAACCCGAGTGCGGAGCCGATAAAGAAACCGGCCAGCACCCGTGACAGGCTCGCCCCGATGTGTTTCCACAACGCGCCATCGGCGAGCTGGAACAGGGTCTGCGCCACCTCGCTGGGAGCGGGCATCTGGTAGGAAGCGATCCAGCCCAGGCGCACCACGGTTTCAAGTAGCAGGATGATCGCCAGCGGCAAGGCCAGGCCTTTGGCCCGACGTCGCCACTGGAGCGCACGGCTGGCCGGGCGCTCTGCCGGACTAGCCCCGGCCAGGGCTTTGCTGGAAGTGCTCATCACTCAATACTGGCCTTGCCAAAGGACGGATCGATCAGTTGATCGATGACCTGATTGACATCGACACCGCGCTTGACCAGTTCTTCGGACACCAGAATCGGTGCGGCAGCCTTGGAGGCGGTTATATCCTTGTCGGTCAGTTGAGGCGCAGACAAGTCAGTACGGGTCAGTTGCAGCTTGGCAACATCCAGCGGCAGCTTGGACTCGTCAGCCAGCAGTTTGGCGAACTCTTCCGGATGGGCGATGGCCCAGTGACGTGCCTGTTCGTAGGCCTTGATCACGGCAGTGATGGTTTGTGGATGGGCCTTGGCGAAGGCCTCGGTTACGCTGATTACGCCATAGCTGTTGAAGTCCTTGTTGCGGTACAGCAGGCGCGAACCGGCCTGCAATTCGCTGGCGGCCATGTGCGGGTCAAGACCGGCCCAGGCGTCGACATCGCCTTTCTCCAGCGCGGTGCGTCCGTCCGGATGCTGGAGGTGCAGGAGTTCCACGTCATTCTTTTCCAGGCCCGCCTTGGCCAGTGAGCGCAGGGTGAACAGATACGGGTCTGTGCCCTTGGTCGCGGCGATCTTCTTCCCTTTAAGATCGGTCACGCTCTTGAGGGGCGAGTCCTTGCGCACCACCAATGCCGTCCATTCGGCACGGCTGTAGACATACACCGATTTGATCGGGCTGCCATTGGCCCGTGCCAGCACCGCCGAGAGGCTGGCCGACGATCCGAAGTCGGCGCCACCGCTGTTCAGGTACTCCAGCGAGCGGTTGCTGCCCTGGCTGAACACCCAGCTGACTTTTGAGTTCGGCAACGCCTTTTCGACCCACCCGAAGTGCTTGAGCACCAGGCTGACAGGCGAGTAGTAGGCGTAATCCAGACGCACTTCCTCAGGCGCATTTTCGGCGCGGGCCGACGGGTTCAGGGCCAGTGCCATCAGGCCTGAGCAGGCCAGAAGCTTCAGAGAGCGAGGGAGGCGGGGCAAGGCCAGATCAATCAGACGCATCGCGTGGTATCCAGTCAGGGTTGGGAAGTCATGACGCGATTGCAGGTGTCATGCCATATGCTGCAGGCCACGGCCCGTGGACGTTACACGCAATCTGGGCTGAAACGGGGCTGTGCAGCCGAAGGCATAATGCTGAACAACTGTTGCCTGGCGGACAGTTGCGGCTTCCACCACCACTCGCAGAGCTCTCGCTCAGGAATAAAAGGTCGGTGTCGGACGCTTGCCGTTCAAGGCCCAGTCGCCCAGCTCGTGCAGCTTGTAATCCAGCGGATCGTGCAGGGTCTGGGTGCGCAGGTTGCGCCAGAAACGGTCCAGTCGCAGGGCAGCATGTGTGGCCCTGGCACCGGTCACTTCAAACAGTCGGCTGCACAGATCCAGACCTGTGCGAGTCGCTGCGACCTTGGCGCTGCTGATGGACAGTGCCAGGTGAGCACGTTCTTCGCTGCTCAGGTCCGGTCCCTTGTTCCAGGCTTCGTCCAGTTGTATGCAGGCGCGCTCCACCAGGGCACGCACACCTTCAAGAGCCGCCCAGAATTCGCCGTAATGGCGCAAGACATAAGGATCTTCGCTGATGTCCCGGGTCAGGGAGGTGAACCACGGGCGACTTTCCTTGAGGGTGTACTGCCGGGCTTCCTCGAAGGCACCTTCGCTGATGCCCAGGAACAGGTTGGTGAAGTGCAACTGGGCAATCAGCGGACGCAGGCAGGCAAACGGGGTGCTCAGCGGGCCCGGATCGAGCAGCAGTTCCGATTCTTCGATACGCACCCGCTCGAAGGTTGCGCTGCCGCTGTCGGTCTGACGCTGGCCCATGTTGTCCCAGTCGTCGTGCAGGGTAATGCCGGTGCGACCGCTGGGAATCGCGGCAATCACCAGCTTGCCACCGGCATTCTCATCCACCGCCGACGCGATGAGCATTTCCGAGTCGCTGGCCCCGGAGCAGAAACTCTTGCGCCCGGAAAACTCACGCCAGCCGTCAAAGGTCTTCATCACGGTTCGGGTGTCCAGAGGGTTCAGCGCGTTACCCCAGAACCAGTTCTGCCGGGCTGTCTGCTCGAACCACGGGTGCCATTGCTCGGGGCTGGCAAACAACCGGACCGTGGCCAGCATCAGGTGGTGGAAGCCGAAGACATGGGCAATGGAACTGTCGACCCTGGCGAACTCACGTACCACGTCGAAGGTTTCCTGCCAGTTGGCACCCAGGCCACCAAAGCGGGTCGGGATACTCAGGGCCAGTAGCCCGCTGCGGCGCAGGGCATCGCGTTCGGCCAGTGGCGTTCCACCGTTCTTGTCGCGTTCGGCAGCGTTACTGGCGAAATCCGTCGCCAGATTGCGGGCCAGTAACAGAGGTGAAGCGAAGGAAGCGGACAGAGGAGAGGTCACAGGCATCCTCCTGCGCAGACAGACTCAAGCCCGTTGTCTGGCAGCATCGGGCAGGCTGTCGGGATAAAAGGGAGAGAGGCCCCACCTGAAACAGCGATGACCTTCAATAGTCCACTCATGTTCGATTCCTTTGTGATGAGGCTCCGTGATCAGAGCTGCATCGCTCAGGTGGCAAGTCCTGTGCCAGAGTGTAATGGGCTGATTTATATGGGGTTTATGAATGGAGGTGCAGTGGCGATGTTGTTTGAGGGCGTGCTCTGTTGTTCAGGTGTTGGCGGGGCAACAGTGGCTGTTTGATGTGGAGATTGCCCAGTGAGAGCGGATCGGGCGGCGCTCCCACTGGGTATTAGTGAATCAGGCCCCCGCCATCCACCTTGCCAAGCCATGCCGTCCACTGATGCCCAGCTTCACAGTGGCTCGCTTGAGGTAGGTTTCCACCGAGCTGGCCTTGACTCGCAGTCGTTGCGCCATCTCCGGCACGGTGCCCCCGGTCAGCAGGCCGAGGCAGACTTCCTGTTCGCGTGCAGACAAAATGATGGCATCCTGTGCCAGGCGACCGCTGAAAGCCTGGTGCATCGAGGCGGCTTCTGCTTCCTGCTCGGGTTCGACACGTGCCGTGCTTGCTACGCGAGTGACGGGTTGCGCGAGAAGTTGTGCATGGTGCTCGACCAGCGGCAGCAGTGTGTCGGACAGGCTCTTGAGCAGTGACAACTCGCTCAGTGAGAACGGTCGCAAGGTCGGCAGGCGATAGAAGCAGATGATCCATCGCTGCTCACCACGGCTCGAAACCAGATTGCACTGGTGAATCGTGTACTGCGGATTCTGCGTGTTCGAGGGGACCTTGAGCTGGATCAGCAGTGGTGCGTCCATCTGCATGACATTCTGCAGGAGTGGCGGACGCTGACTGTTGGTCGTCGGGAAGTCGTATTGCAGGCCGGCATTGCCGAGGTTGTTGGTCTGGCTGATGCAAGCCTGTGGGGCATCCAGGACCCACTCATTGAGATCAAGGCCGTGGACCGGGACCAATGCATCGACAAGTTGCAGCATCTGTCTGGCAAAGGCGTTGCTGCCGGTGCTGGAAATAAGCTGGCCCAGATGCTGATAAAAACGAGGGTCGTGACTGTGCTCAAGAGAGGTTGTCAGTTTCATACTTCTATCTTCCCTGATTCTGACCGTACTGATTAATAGTGGCCGATTCCTTATGTTGACGCCTGAATAATGACGCTGACGATGGTCTTATTCAATCCCAAGGGTTTGTACTGTGTCTGTAGTGGAAAACCGGGACAGGCGCATTATTGGATATGAACTTTATCTGACAAAGATAATCCCTTCGTTCGGTGACGAGCGGTCGAAACAGCTAACTGCGTGGGCCAGAGCGGCTGTCAAGATTTTTTTGAATGGTGGCTATACGCCATTGTAGGGGTTTTCTAGGACATACAGGTTTGGCAGGGCGGTGCTTGAATCCGCGGCTTAACTGCCTAGAAGGACCTGGACCATGTCAGCCGCCGATGTCTTCCCCCTAACCGCCGCTCAGCGTGATGTCTGGCTCGATCAGATCAGTCGTGGCGATTCTCCCCTCTACAACATCGGCGGCTACCTGAACCTCACCGGTCCCCTGGATCCGGTGACGTATCAGCGCGCTCTTGAACATATGGTTGCATCCCACGAGGGAATGCGCACCGTGTTGCTGCCGGGAGCCTCGGCAGATGGCTTGCCGTTGCAGACCTATGCCGAATCGATGCCTGTGCCGATGCCCTTGCATGATTTGAGCGACCAGCCAGACCCTGTCAGCGTCGCGCACGCGCTGACCCTTGAGTATATGCAGCGCCCCTGCATGCTGGATGGCAGTCCACTGTTCAGGTTCTGCCTTGTGCGCCTGGGGGAAGACCACCACTGGATGATCTGCGTAGTTCATCACCTGATTATCGATGGCTGGGGCTTCGGGCAGATGATCAAGTCCCTGGGCGAGCATTACACCGCACTGACTGAAGGCAGCCGTCTTGATTTCAAAGGCCCGGACTACCGCGACTTCATTCAGGAAGACGCGCGTTACCACGAATCGCCACGCTACGAGCGTGACAAGGCTTACTGGCTGGAGAAGTACAGCAACCTGCCAGAGCCGCTGCTTGTATCGCGCTACCACAACCGCCGTGCAACTGATCCGGCACCGTCCCATACCTGGGTACAGAACTTCCCGGAAGCACTGCACACGCGCATGAAGCAGTTCGCTGAAAGCAACGGTTCTACGGCGTTTCATGTACTGCTGGCAGCCTTGCACGTTTACTTCACCCGTACCGCACAGCGCGAAGACTGGGTGGTCGGCCTGCCATTGCTCAACCGTATCGGTGCGCGTTTCAAGGCGACCATGGGCCACTTCGCTCAGGTCAGTGCGGTGTGCATGACTTTTGACGGGCAACTGAACTTTGGCTCGCTGGTCAAGGAAGTGCGCGACACACTCAAGCGCGACTTCCGTCATCAACGCTTTCCACTGAGCGAGTTGAATCGCAACCTGGGTGTGGCCCGTGAGGAGCGTGGTCAGTTGTTCGAGGTTTCGGTTTCCTACGAGCAGGAAGACCATGAATATCGCTATGGCGAGGCTCAGGCACAGACGGTAAAAGTCTCGAACGGCTACGAAACGACGCCTCTTGCCATCCATTTGCGTACCAACAGCTTCAATGACAACGCCTGGCTGCACCTGGTCTATCACCGCGCCTGGTTTGAGGCCGGGGAGGCTGAGGCTATCGCCTCTCGCCTGTTGCAGGTGCTGGAACAGGCCCTGGAAAATCCGGAGCTGCGGGTCGAGGACTTTGACCTGCTGACGCCTGTCGAGCACCAGCAATTGCAGCGCTGGAATGCGACCGACGCGGCCTCTGCCAGCGAACAACTGATCCACAAGCGCATCGAAAATCAGGCTCAGACTCGCCCGGATGCCGTTGCGGCGGTCCATCAGGGAAAACACCTGACCTACGCCCAGCTCAACCGCAAGGCCAATGGCCTGGCCCAGCGCCTGATCGAACTGGGCGTGCGCCCGGATGATCGTGTTGCGCTGGTTGCCCGTCGTGGCCTGGAAACCCTGGTGGGCATGCTGGCAGTGCTCAAGGCCGGTGCGGCCTATGTGCCGGTTGACCCTGCGCATCCGCGTGAGCGCCTGTCCTACCTGTTGAGCGACAGCCAGCCGGTGGCGGTGCTGACCCAGTCGAATCTGCATGACCGTCTGCCAGAACTGAGCCTGCCGCTGATCGATCTGGACGGTAGCGACTGGGGGCAGGGTGCTCACGCTAACCCGCGGATCGCCAGCCTGAGCAGCGACAATCTGGTCTATGTGATTTACACCTCGGGTTCCACCGGCCAGCCGAAAGGCGTCATGGTGGAGCATCGCACGTTGTCTCATCTGGTCGACTGGCACTGCGAGGCTTTTTCGCTGGGTGCGGGTGGACACGCCTCCAGCCTGGCCGGTTTCGGTTTCGATGCCATGGCCTGGGAAGTCTGGCCGACGCTGTGCTCCGGCGCGACCCTGCATGTCGCACCCACTCAGGAAGGCGGCGAAGACATCGATGCCTTGCTGCAATGGTGGCGCGCCCAGCCTCTGGACGTCAGCTTTCTGCCGACGCCGGTGGCCGAGTACGCTTTCAGCCAGGAAGAAGACCATCCGACCCTGCGTACCCTGCTGATCGGCGGTGATCGCCTGCGTCAGCTCAATCGCGATCCGGGCTTTGCCGTGATCAACAACTATGGCCCGACCGAAACCACGGTGGTTGCGACTTCCGGGCAAGTGCTGGTGGGTGGCGCGCTGCATATCGGCGGCCCGATTGCCAATACCCGCACCTATGTTCTGGATGCGCGGTTACAGCCGGTGCCGGTGGGCGTGACCGGTGAGCTGTATATCGGCGGCGCGGGTGTTGCCCGTGGTTACTTGAACCGTCCGGACCTCACCGAAGAGCGTTTTCTCGCCGATCCGTTCAGTGGCGTTGCCCATGCGCGCATGTACCGCAGCGGTGACCTGGTGCGCTGGAACAGCGATGGCACTCTGGACTATCAGGGCCGCAACGATGACCAGGTGAAGATTCGCGGCATGCGTATCGAACTGGGCGAGATCGAAGCGGTCCTGGCCAGCCAGCCCGGCGTGAAAGATGCCGTGGTGCTGGTGCGCGATCAGCAACTGCTGGCCTGGTTCACCGAAACGTCTGTCGTGGACCCCGAAGCCTTGCGTCAGGCCCTGCGTGCCCGTCTGCCGGGTTACATGGTGCCGCGCGCCTTCACTTATCTGGCAGCCTTGCCGCTGACCAACAACGGCAAACTCGACCGCCGTGCCTTGCCGGACCCGGATCCTGCGTCATTGCTTGGCCAGGCCTATGAAGCGCCGCAAGGTCCAGTTGAGGTCGCCATGGCCGACATCTGGGCGCAGGTGCTGGATGTGGAGCGGGTCGGGCGTCATGACAATTTCTTCGAGCTGGGTGGCCATTCGCTGCTGGCCATCAATCTGGTGGATCGTCTGCGCAAGGCCGGCCTCAAGGCTGATGTGCATGTCTTGCTGGCCCAACCGACCGTAGCAGCCTTGGCGGCTTTTGAAGGCAACGAGGCGCAAACGATTGCTGTACCGGACAACCGTGTGCCGGCAGGTTGCACGCAGATCACCCCAGAGCTGTTGAGCCTGACCGATCTTGACCAGTCGGCTATCGACCGGATTGTCGCCACCGTGCCAGGTGGCGCCGCCAACGTGCAGGAAATCTACCCGCTGGCACCGTTGCAGGAAGGCATTCTTTACCATCACATCACTGCCGAACAGGGCGACCCGTACCTGCTGCAATGGCGCCTGGCTTTCGACAGCCTGGATCGTCTGCAAGCCTGGGCCGGTGCGTTGCAGCAAGTCATTGATCGTCACGATATCCTGCGCACTTCCGTGGTCTGGGAAGGACTGGAAAGCCCGCAGCAGGTGGTCTGGCGCAAAGCCGAGCTGACCGTGCAACCGGTCAGCTTCGATACCCCGGATGCAGGCGCCAGCGTCATCGAACGTCTGCAGCAACAGTTCGACGCCCGTCATCATCGTCTGGAACTGTCCCAGGCACCGCTGATGCGTCTGGTCCATGCCCAGGACCCGGCCAACAACCAGGTCGTGGCGATTCTGTTGTTCCACCATCTGGTGCTGGACAATGCGGCCATGGAAGTGGTCAGCAACGAGATGCAAGCCCTGCTGGCTGGCCAGTTGGTGGATCTGGCGCCACCCGTGCCTTACCGCAACTATGTAGCTCAGGTACGCATCGGCAGTGATGACGCCCGTCACGAAACCTTTTTCAGCGAAATGCTTGGTGACGTCGATGAGCCGACCCTGCCTTTCGGCTTGCAGGACGTGCGCACCGACGGCAGCGGCATCGAAGAGTCCCGTCTGGTACTCGACAATGCTCTTTCCCTGCGCCTGCGTGAGCAGGCTCGCCAGCAGGGTGTCAGCGCCGCCAGCCTGATGCACCTGGCCTGGGCGCGGGTTCTGAGCGTGCTGGCCAACCGTCGCGATGTGGTATTCGGCACTGTGCTGCTGGGTCGCATGCAGAGCGGCGAGGGGGCTGATCGGGCGCTGGGTGTCTTCATCAATACCTTGCCGCTGCGGGTCGATACGACGACTGGCGCGTGCGAAGCCGTGAAGAACGTGCATTCGCGGCTGTCTGCCTTGCTCGCCCATGAACATGCCTCGCTGGTGCTTGCCCAGCGTTGCAGCGGCGTCGCGGCGGGTTCTCCGCTGTTCAGCGCCTTGCTCAACTACCGCCACAGCGCCAATGTGAAGCCGCTTGACGGTGAAGGTGCATGGCAGGGTGTGCGTGTGCTGGGTGGTGATGTGCGCAGCAACTACCCGCTGACCTTGAGCGTCGACGACATGGGTGACAGTTTCGACCTGCATGTGCTGGCACTGGAAGGTATCGGTGCCGAGCGTGTGGTCGGCTGGATGCATAACACTGTGACGCAACTGGTGGAGTCCCTGGAGCAGGGATCGCTGGCGCCGCTCAATAGGGTGTCGATCCTGCAGGCCGAAGAGCGCCGCCAGGTGCTGGTGGACTTCAATGCCAGCGCGCAAGCCTTCCCCCAAGGCCAGACCGTGCATGCACTGGTCGAGGCCCAGGCCTTCCACAGGCCGGACGCGCCTGCCGTGGTGCAGGGCGATGAAGTCTTGAGCTACGCCGAACTCAACCGCCGCGCCAACGGCCTGGCCCATCATCTGATCGGGCTTGGCGTGAAGCCGGACGAGCGGGTCGCCCTGTGCCTGCGCCGCAGCCCCGACCGTCTGGTCGGCCTGCTGGCGATTCTCAAGGCCGGTGCCGCCTATGTGCCGGTTGATCCGGCTTACCCTGCCGATCGCATCAGCTACCTGCTGGAAGACAGCGCGCCGCGAGTGGTATTGGTGGATGCTTCGACCCGGGATCTGGTCGGTGATGTGGCGCAAGTGGATCTGGGCCAGGGCGCCTGGGATCAGGAGTTCCGCAGCAACCCGCAAGTGGCGGGCCTGAGCCACGAAAACCTGGCTTACGTCATCTATACCTCCGGTTCCACCGGGCAACCCAAAGGCGTGATGGTCGAGCACCGCACCCTGAATAACCTGGTTCACTGGCACTGCCAGGCCTTCAACCTGAGCGCCGGCAGCCATACCGCCAGCGTTGCAGGCTTCGGTTTCGACGCCATGGTCTGGGAAATCTGGCCTGCGCTCTGTGTCGGTGCCGTGTTACACCTGCCACCGGCTCATGTGGGCAACGAGCACGTTGATGAACTGCTCGACTGGTGGCTGGAGCAGCCACTTCAGGTGGGCTTCCTGCCGACTCCGGTGGCTGAGCAGGCTTTCCGTCGTCCGCAGCAACACCAGACCCTGCGCACCTTGCTGATCGGCGGCGACCGCCTGCGCCAGTTCGACCGCGATCCGGGCTTTGCCGTGATCAACAACTATGGCCCGACCGAAACCACGGTGGTTGCTACCTCGGGTCAGGTACGGGTGGGCGAGTCGCTGCATATCGGCGGCCCGATCTCCAACACCAGCATTTATGTCCTGGATGAGCAGTTGCAGCCCGTGCCGGTGGGTGTGAGCGGCGAGCTGTACATTGGTGGTTCGGGTGTTGCCCGTGGCTACCTGAACCGACCGGACCTGACCGAAGAACGCTTTATCGCCGACCCGTTCAGCGACGTGGCCCATGCACGCATGTACCGCAGTGGCGACCTGGTGCGCTGGAATGCCAATGGCACCCTGGACTATCTGGGGCGCAACGACGATCAGGTGAAGATTCGCGGCATGCGCATCGAGCTGGGTGAGATCGAAGCGGCTCTTGCTGCTCAGCCAGGCGTGAAAGATGCTGTGGTTCTGGTGCGCGGCGAACGTCTGCTGGCATGGTTCACCGAAACCTCGCCCGTGGAGACGGACGCACTGCGCCAAGCCTTGCAGGCCAGTCTGCCGGGCTACATGGTGCCGCTGGCCTTTATCCGTCTGGAAGCCTTGCCGCTGACCAGCCACGGCAAGCTCGACCGCCGTGCTCTGCCAGACCCGGATCAGTCCGATCTGGCCGCTCAGGTCTACGAAGCGCCGCAAGGCGAAGTGGAAGTCGCCATTGCCGAACTCTGGGCCCAGGTGCTGGGGCTGGACCGGGTAGGGCGCCACGATAACTTCTTTGAATTGGGCGGTCACTCGTTGCTGGCGGTCAGCCTGGTGGAGCGCATGCGCAACGCCGGTCTGAGTGCCGATGTGCGCGTATTGCTGGGCCAGCCGACGGTGGCGGCACTGGCCGCTTCGGTTGGCAATGGTCGCGAAATCACGGTACCGGCCAACCTCGTACCGGCAGGCGCCACACGAATCACGCCGGACATGCTGAGTCTGTCGCATCTCGACCAGCCGACCATCGACCGAATTGTCGAAACCGTCCCCGGCGGTGCTGCCAACGTGCAGGAAATCTACCCGCTGGCGCCGTTGCAGGAAGGCATTCTCTATCACTACCTGACCGCCGATCAGGGCGATCCGTACCTGCTGCAGTTGCGCATCAGCTTTGACAGCCTGGAGCGTCTGCACACGGTTGCCGATGGCCTGCGCAAGGTCATTGCCCGTCACGACAGCCTGCGTACCGCGATTGTCTGGGAAGGACTGGAGGTTCCGCAGCAGGTGGTCTGGCGTCATGCCGAGCTGCCGGTGGACGAAGTGCCTCTGGCGCAGATCGAAACCCAGGACAGTTCGGCACGGATCGATCTCAGCCAGGCGCCGCTGATCCGTCTGGTCTACAGCCATGATCCGGCCAGCTCGCGTTTGCAGGCCACGCTGCTGTTCCATCACATCGTGGTCGATGCCACGGCCTTGCAAGTGATGCGCGAGGAAATTCTTGCTCACCTGCGCGGCGAGCCACAACCCGTCGAGCCTTCGGTGCCTTACCGCAACTATGTGGCCCAGGCGCGCCTGGGTGTCAGCGAAGCGGAGCACGAAGCGTATTTCCGCGGGCAACTGGGCGATATCGACGAGCCGACCCTGCCGTTCGGCCTGCACGATGTTCAGGGTGATGGCAGCTCCATTGAAGAAGCTCAACAGACACTGCCCGATGATCTGACCCTGCGCCTGCGCAATCAGGCCCGGCAGATGGGCGTCAGCGTCGCCAGCCTGTTTCACCTGGCCTGGGGCCGGGTGCTGGCCAGCGCAACCGGCAAGGACCGTGTGGTGTTCGGCACGGTATTGCTCGGTCGCCTGCAAGGCGGCGCCGGTGCCGACCGTGGCATGGGCATGTTCATCAACACCTTGCCGCTGCGCATTGATCTGGCCGATATCGGCGTGCGTGAAGGGGCACGTGACACTCACGCTCGCCTCGCGGCGCTGCTGGGTCACGAACATGCTTCCCTGGCTCAGGCCCAGCGCTGGAGCGGTGTTGCTGCGCCATTGCCGCTGTTCAGCGCGATTCTCAACTACCGTCACAGCGCCGGTCAGGCAAAGCAGGATGCCCAGCGCGAAGCGTGGCGCGGCCTGGAAGTCCTGGCCAGCGAGAAAAACACCAACTACCCGTTGAGCCTCAACGTCGACGACCTGGGCGACAGCCTGCGTCTGTCGGTCACTGTCACGCCTGACGTGGGTGCCCGCCGTATCTGCGGCTATGTGCAACAGGCATTGACCGGCGTGGTCGAGGCCCTTGAGTCCCAGCCCGATCTGCCGTTGCAACACCTGTCGGTGCTGGACGCCGAAGAACGTCAGCGTCTGGTGGTCGACTTCAACCAGACCGAGGTCGATTACGATCTGGAGCACACCCTTCACGGTCTGTTCGAGAGTCAGGCTGCCCGCAAACCACAGGCCGTGGCGCTGCGTGGCGAAGGCGTACAACTGAGCTATCAGGCCCTTAACGAACAGGCCAATCGCCTGGCCCATCACCTGATCGGTCTGGGTGTGAAAACCGATGATCGGGTCGCGATCTGTGTCGAACGTGGCGTGTCCATGGTGGTTGGTCTGCTGGCCATCCTCAAGACCGGTGCCGCCTATGTGCCGCTGGACCCGAGCTATCCGCGTGAACGCATTCACTACATGCTTGAAGACAGCGCGCCGGCCGTGGTGCTGGTCCAGACTGCCACCCGCAAGCTGCTGGACGAAGAGCGCACGTTGCGTGTCGACCTCGACAACAACATCTGGGGCGCCCAGAGCATCGACAATCCGCAAATCGTCGGCATGAACCCGGACCACCTGGCCTATGTGATCTACACCTCCGGTTCCACCGGTACGCCGAAGGGCGTGATGGTCGAGCACCGTAGCGTGGGCAACCTGGTTCACTGGAGTTCGCAGGTTATTCCGTTGAAACCGGAAACTGCGCTGCTGCACAAGACGCCCATCAGCTTCGATGCCTCGGTATGGGAACTGTTCTGGCCACTGTGCGCTGGCTTGCCGCTGGTGCTGGCGCGTCCTGATGGCCATCGCGATCCGGCTTACCTGATGCGCTTGATCCGCGATCAGAAGGCCAGCGTAGTGCAGTTCGTACCGGCCTTGCTTCAGCAGTTCCTCGAACTGGAAGAAATCAGCCAGTGCACTTCACTGACCGACATCGTCTGCGGCGGTGGTGAACTGACCATCGCTCTGGCCGAGCGTGTACGCCAACGCCTGCCGTGGGCGCGTCTGCACAACGTCTATGGCCCGACCGAAACCACGGTGGATTCCAGCGCCTGGACTCTTGAGCCACACGAGCCTGTACCGGACAGCGCCTTGCCTATCGGGCGACCGATCAGCAACACCCGCATGTATGTGCTGGACGAGTACGACCAACTGGTGCCTCAGGGCGTCATCGGTCAGTTGCACATCGGTGGCTCAGGCGTCACCCGTGGTTATCTGAACCTGCCGCAATTCCAGGCCGAGCGTTTCATCGACAGCCCGTTCGTGGCTGGCGACCGTCTGTATCGCACTGGCGACCTGGTCGCTCAGCGTGCGGACGGCAACCTCGACTTCCTGGGCCGTAACGACGATCAGGTCAAGCTGTATGGCCTGCGTATCGAGCTGGGTGAAATCCAGGCGTGCCTGACCCGTTATCCGGGTATCCAGCAGGCTGTGGTGCTGGCTCGCGACGAACAACCGGGTGGCCAGCGACTGGTGGCTTACTACACCGGCACGCTGCTGCCGCTCGAAACCCTGCGTGAAGTGCTGCGGGCGCAACTGCCGGATTACATGGTGCCTGCGCTGTATGTGCATCTTGATGAGTTCCCCCTGACCCCCAACGGCAAGGTGGACCAGAAGGCTCTGCCTGCGCCGGGTGCAGACGCGGTATTGACCCGTCCTTACGAAGCACCGGAGGGCGAGACGGAAGTCCTGCTGGCCGAACTCTGGGCCGAACTGCTCGGCGTCGAGCGAGTGGGGCGACACGACAACTTCTTTGAACTGGGCGGTCACTCGCTCCTGGCGGTCAGTCTGACCGCGCGTCTGAGGCAGGAAGGCATTGAAGCCGATGTCCGGGCGTTGTTCGAACAACCTACGCTGGCCGGCTATGCAGCCATCACAGAGAGCATGGAGATTATCCTGTGAGCATCAACGAACTCTTGGCGACACTGAAGGCCAATGACATCAATCTGTCGGTCAAGGATGGGCAACTGGTGGTGCAGGGTAATCGCCGTGCACTGACCGACAAGGGCCTGGTGGAACACCTGCGCGAGCACAAGCCGGCATTGATCGAGCTGATCGAACAGGGCGAGTATCTGGCAACCAAACGTGGTGCTCCGACCTTGCCGGAAAACGGCATTCCAGCTGGCTGCACACGCATCACGCCTGAAATGCTGACCCTGGTGTCACTGGATCAGGAAGCTATCGACAGCCTGGTCGCGCATGTCCCCGGCGGCGCGGCCAATGTGCAGGACATCTACCCGCTGGCGCCCTTGCAGCAGGGCATTCTTTATCACCACGTTACCGCCAGTCATGGCGATCCTTATGTGATGCACGTGGAGTTCGCCTTTGCCGACCGCGCTCGTCTGGACGCATTCGCTCTGGCGCTGCAAACAGTGATCGAACGGCACGACATCCTTCGTACGTCGGTACATTGGGACGGGCTGGAAACCCCGGTCCAGGTTGTCTGGCGCAGTGCTCAACTCAAGGTCGGTGCCTTGTCGGCGCAAGCTCAGACCCTCATGGATCTCGGCCAGGCACCGCTGATTCGTCTGGTCTACGACGAGGCCGACCACGCCCTGGGCGTGAAGGCCGCTTTGCAGTTCCACCATATCGCCATGGACCACAGCGCCCTGGAAGTGGTGCGCCATGAAATTCAGGCTTGCCTGAGTGGGCAGGCCGGCCTGCTGGGTACTCCGGTTCCGTTCCGCAACTACGTTGGGCAGGCCCTGTTGGGCGTCAGCGAGAAAGAACACGAAACGTTTTTCCGCGAAATGCTGGGCGACCTCGATGAACCGACCCTTGCCTACGACCTGCAGGACCTCAGCGGTGATGGCGGCGACATCACCGAATACACCCTGTCTCTGGACCTCGAACTCTGCCGCCGCCTGCGTAATCAGGCGCGGACCCTCGGCATCAGCGTCGCCAGCCTGTTCCACCTGGGCTGGGCGCGAGTGCTGTCAGGCCTGACCGGCCGCCAGCGCGTGGTGTTCGGCACCGTACTCATGGGGCGTCTGCTGGGCGCCGAGGCGACCGAACGTGCTTTGGGTATCTTCATCAACACCTTGCCGATCCGTATCAATCTGGATGCGCAGGACGTTCGCACAGCAGTCAAGGCCACCCATCAGCGCCTGACCACCCTGATGCGCCACGAACATGCGCCGCTGGCTCTGGCCCAGCGTTGCAGCGGTGTGGCCGCACCGACGCCACTGTTCAACGCCTTGCTCAACTACCGCCACAGCTCTGCCCAGACCACAGGTGAAACCTGGCAGGGCATCGAAGTGCTGCACGCCGAAGAACGCAGCAACTACCCGCTGGTGGTGAGCGTCGACGATCTGGGCGACGCCTTCAGCTTTACCGCACAAACCACAGACGGCATCGACCCGCAGCGCACCTGTGCCTATTTTGAACGAGCCATGGAGCATTTGCTGGAGGCACTGGAACAAGCGCCACAGACGCCGGTGGATCGCGTAGACATCCTGCCTGCCGATGAGCGCAAGCGGCTGCTGGAAAGCTTCAATGCCTACCATCTCGATCAGGAAACCGTGCTGACCATCCATCAGCGCATCGAACGTCAGGCCCTCGACCAGCCGGACGCCATCGCCTCGCAAGTGGGCGATCAGCACCTGAGCTACAGCGAACTGAATAGCAAGGCCAATGCCTTGGCCCATCACCTGATCAGCCTGGGCGTGCGCCCGGATGATCGTGTGGCCGTGGTCGCTCGTCGTGGTCTGGAAACACTGGTCGGTTTGCTGGCCGTGCTCAAGGCGGGCGCGGGTTATGTGCCGGTGGACCCGGCTCATCCGGATGAGCGTATCGCTTATCTGTTGAGCGATAGCGCACCGGTGGCCGTATTGACTCAGCAAGCGTTGCTGGCCGGTCTGCCGCCATTGTCGGTGCCGGTGATTGCCTTGGATCGTCAGGATTGGTCCGATCATCAGGACAATCCACTGGTACACGGTCTGAGCGCCGCCAATCTGGCCTACGTGATCTACACCTCCGGTTCCACCGGCCAGCCAAAAGGCGTGATGGTCGAGCACCGCACCCTGAGCAATCTGGTTCACTGGCATTGCGAAGCCTTTGATCTGCACGCAGGCAGCCATACCGCCAGTGTTGCCGGTTTTGGCTTCGATGCCATGGCCTGGGAAGTCTGGCCGGCGCTGTGTGCCGGCGCGACCTTGCATGTGCCGCCTGCGGATGTCAGCAATGAACAGCTGGATTCGCTGCTGGACTGGTGGCTGGCGCAGCCGCTGCAGGTGTCCTTCCTGTCGACCCCTGTTGCCGAATACGCCTTCAGCCGCGATTTGCGTCACCCGACGCTGCGCACCTTGCTGATCGGTGGCGACCGCCTGCGTCAGTTCCACCGTGATCCGGGCTTTGCCGTGATCAACAACTACGGCCCGACTGAAGCCACCGTTGTGGCCACCTCGGGTCAGCTGTTTCCCGATGGCAGCCTGGATATCGGCAAGCCAATTGCCAACACCCAGGTTTACCTGCTGGACGAACATCAGCAACTGGTGCCGTTTGGCGTGGCGGGTGAACTGTATGTGGCAGGCGATGGCGTAGCCCGTGGCTACCTCAACCGTCCTGAAATGACCGCCGAGCGTTTCCTCGACGATCCATTCAGCGAGCAGCCGGGTGCGCGTATGTACCGCACGGGTGACCTGGCGCGCTGGAATGCCGATGGCACGCTGGAGTACCTGGGTCGTAATGACGATCAGGTGAAGATCCGTGGCGTACGTATCGAACTGGGTGAAATCGAAAGCCAGTTGGGTCAGTTGCCGGGTATCGAAGAGGCGTTGGTACTGGCTCGTGAAGACGAACCGGGCCAGCCACGGCTGGTGGGTTATTTCACCGAGCGGGCCGATAGCACGCCGCTGGTGGTGAATGACTTGCGTGCGGCCTTGCTGGAGCAGTTGCCAGCCTACATGGTGCCCAGCGCGCTGGTGCGTCTTGACGCCTGGCCGCTGACGGCCAACGGCAAGGTCGACCGCCGCGCCTTGCCTGTCCCTGATCGCGATGCGCTGTTCACCGGCGAGTATCAGGCGCCGGAAGGCGAGCTGGAAATCGCTCTGGCACAGATCTGGAGCGAATTGCTGCAAGTCGAGCGAGTAGGGCGTCATGACCGTTTCTTTGAGCTGGGCGGTCACTCCCTGCTGGCGATGCGGATGGTTTCTCAGGTGCGTCAGCGCCTGTCGCTGGAGTTGTCGTTGGGCGACCTGTTCGCCGACAGCGCCCTGGCTGCCGTGGCGCAATGCCTGGGCAATGCCGGCAAGAATGAGCTTCCACCCATCGAAGTGCTGCCGCGCAGCGGGGCGGTTCCACTGTCTTTCGCCCAGCAGCGGATCTGGTTCCTGGCGCAGATGGAAGACGCCAACAGCGCCTACAACATTCCACTGGGCCTGCAACTGACTGGCCAACTGGACACCCGCGCATTGAGGCGCGCACTGGAACGCATTGTTGCGCGTCACGACAGCCTGCGCAGCCGTTTCACTCAGGAAGACGGAGAAGCCTCGGTACAGGCCGCACCCGAAAACGTGGTTCCGGAGCTGACCTGGCAGGACTTGCGCGATCAGGACGAGCAGGCCTTGCAGGCCGTGGTCAAGGAGGAAGCCGAACAGGCTTTCGACCTGAACCATGAATTGCCGATCCGGGGTCGTCTGCTGTGCCTGGCCGAAGATCGTCATGTGCTGTTGCTGACCGTGCACCACATTGTTGCTGACGGCTGGTCCCTGGGTGTTCTGACCCGCGAACTCACCGCGCTGTACAAGGCATTCAGCCAGGGCCTCGATGACCCGCTGCCGCCACTGGCCTTGCAATACGCCGACTACGCCGTCTGGCAGCGCAACTGGCTGGACAGCGAAAGGCTGAGCAGCCAGGGCGATTACTGGCATCAGGCGCTTTCCGGCGCGCCAGTCTTGCTGACCCTGCCGACCGACCGGCCTCGTCCGGACCGTCAGGACTACAGCGGCGTCAGTCTTCCTGTGCGTTTCGATGCGCGCCTGAGCACCGAAATCAAAGCTTTATGCCAGCGCCATGGCGTGACGCCGTTCATGCTGTTCATGGGTGCCTGGTCCGTGTTGCTGGCGCGTCTGTCCGGTCAGGACGAAGTGGTCGTGGGTACGCCGGTGGCCAACCGTCGTCGTGCCGAGGTCGAAGGGCTGATCGGCCTGTTCGTGAACACCCTGGCCGTGCGTGTCGATACTTCGGGCGAGCCGGATGTCACTGAACTGCTGGCTCGCATCAAGACTCGCGTGCTGGAAGCTCAGGAACATCAGGACCTGCCATTCGAGCAGGTTGTCGAGCGCTTGCGGCCACCACGCAGCCTGGCCCATAGCCCGCTGTTCCAGACCTCCCTGGCCTGGGACGGCAGTCAGGGGCTGGAACTGCATCTGGGCGATCTGCGCCTGGAGCCGCTGGGCGATCAACCGACTTTTGCCAAGTTCGACTTGACCCTGAGCATGGGCGAAACCGACGAAGGTTTTGCCGGCGCCCTGGATTACGCAACTGCATTGTTCGATGCAGCCACTGCCGAGCGTTATGTGTCTTACCTGGAGCCTTTGCTGTGGAGCATGGTCGGCAGCGATCAGGCCGTTCCGGCACAGGCCGAACTGCTCAAACCCCAGGAGCGTCAGCGTTTGCTGGTGGATCTCAACGCCAGTGAGCAGGATTTCGTACTCGATCAGCCTGTGCAGGCGCTGTTCGAGGCTCAAGTCGCAAGTACACCGGATGCCGTGGCCCTGGAAAGCGAAGGCGTTCGTCTGAGCTATCGCCAGCTCAACGAGGCCGCCAACCGTCTGGCCCATCACCTGATCGGTCAAGGCGTACAGGCTGACAGCCGGGTTGCAGTCTGCCTGGAACGTGGCCCGAACCTGCTTATCGGTCTGCTGGCCGTGCTCAAGGCCGGTGGTGCCTACGTGCCACTGGATCCGGGCTACCCGACCGAGCGCCTGGCCTACATGCTGGCCGACAGTGGGGCCCTGACCTTGCTGGCGGATGCCGCGACTCAGGAGCGTTTTGCCGATAACACTCTGCAACTGGTGAACCTGGATGCCAGTACCTGGGCAGCGCAATCCGCTGAAAACCCGGTGGTGCCAGGCCTGAACGCCGACCATCTGGCGTACGTGATCTACACCTCCGGCTCCACCGGCACGCCGAAAGGTGTGATGGTCGAGCACCGTGGCCTGTGCAACCTGGTGCAATGGAGTTCGCAGTTGATTCTGCCAACCCCTGAAGGCGCCTTGCTGCACAAGACGCCTGTCAGTTTCGATGCGTCGGTATGGGAACTGTTCTGGCCGCTGTGCGCCGGTCTGCGTCTGGTACTGGCGCGTCCGGACGGGCATCGTGATCCGGCCTATCTGGCGCAGTTGATCATCGAGCGGCAGGTCAGCGTGGTGCAATTCGTACCGGCCTTGCTGCAACAGTTCCTGGAACTGGAAGAAAGCAGCCAGTGCAACTCTCTGACCGATATCGTCTGCGGTGGTGGCGAACTGACCGAGGCGCTGGCCCGACAGGTGCGTCAGCGCATGCCTGGCGTGCGCCTGCATAACGTCTATGGCCCGACCGAAACCACGGTGGATTGCAGCGTCTGGACCCTGGAGCCTCAGGACTCCGTGCCAGACAGCGCATTGCCTATCGGCCGCCCGATCAGCAATACCCGCCTGTATGTACTGGATGCCTGTGACCAGCCCGTGCCTCAAGGTGTGGTGGGCCAGTTGCACATCGGCGGTGCCGGTGTCGCTCGTGGCTACCTGAACTTGCCGCACATGCAGGCCGAGCGTTTCATCGACAGCCCGTTCGTTGCAGGTGACCGCCTGTACCGCAGTGGCGACCTGGTGCGTCAGCGTGCAGACGGCACTCTGGAGTTCCTGGGGCGTAATGACTTCCAGGTGAAGTTGCATGGCCTTCGTATCGAACTGGGCGAGATCGAGGCACGACTGGCCACCCATCCGGCCATTCGTGAAGCGGCAGTCCTGCTGCATAACGAACGTCTGGTGGCCTGGTTCAGTTGCCATGAAGGCCAGGAAACCCCGGGCATCGAAGCCCTGCGCGAATACGTGCTGGCCGGGTTGCCGGACTACATGGTGCCTTCGGCCTATGTCGCGCTGGCTACCTTGCCCCTGAGCCCCAACGGCAAGCTCGACCGTGCCGCCTTGCCGGAGCCGGGCGCACAGGCCGTGCTGAGCCGCAACTACGAAGCGCCTCAAGGCGAGACAGAAACACAGCTGGCTGCACTTTGGGCCGAGCTGCTGCATGTAGAAACAGTCGGTCGTCAGGACAACTTCTTCGAGCTGGGCGGGCATTCGTTGCTGGCCGTGACCCTGATTGCCCGGATGCGCCGCTTGGGCATGACCGCGGATATCCGCGTGTTGTTTGCCCAGCCGACTCTGGCTGCTCTGGCCAACTCCGCCGACAACAGCATCGGCAGCGAACTGCAAGTGCCAGCCAACCGGATTGGCGCAGATTGCCAGCACATCACCCCGGACCTGCTGCCTCTGGTAGCGCTGGAACAGGACGCTATCGACCGTATCGTCGCCAGCGTTCCCGGTGGTGCAGCCAACGTGCAGGACATCTATCCGCTGGGGCCGTTGCAGGCGGGGATTCTTTACCATCACCTGGCTGCAGGCGACAACGATCCGTATTTGCTGCAACCGCAGTTCGCCTTTGCTGACGAATCACGCCTCGAAGCGTTCAGCCACGCATTGCAGCGGGTCATCGAGCGTAACGACATCCTGCGTACCGCGCTGCTCTGGGAAGGTTTACAGGCACCGGTACAAGTGGTCTGGCGTGAGGCTCGTCTGAAAGTCGACGAGATTCCGCTGCAAGACCTGGCCAGCGCGCCACGCATGGACCTGACCCAGGCTCCGCTGCTGCATCTGGTGCATGCCCGTGATCCGGTCACCCAGCGGATTTCCGCTGTGCTGCGCTTCCATCACGTGGTCATGGACCACGTGGCCCTTGAGGTGCTGGGCCACGAGTTGCAGGCCATGCTCCTCAATGAAGAAGCACAGCTGGCGGCACCGGTGCCGTATCGCAACTATGTCGCTCAGGTCCTGCAAGGCCCGGGCGATGAAGCCCATGAAACCTTCTTCCGCGAACAGCTGGGCGATATCGACGAGCCGACCCTGCCTTACGGCCTGCCCGTGGCGGCTGGCGAGGGTGAACTGAGCGAAGCGCGACTGCCGCTGGATGTCGCCTTGTGCGGCAAGGTTCGCGAGCAAGCCCGGCAACTGGGTGTCAGCGCCGCAAGCCTGATGCACCTGGCCTGGGCTCAAGTGTTGGGCCAGTTGTCCGGCCGCGACAGCGTGGTGTTTGGCACGGTATTGCTCGGACGTCTGCAAGGTGGCGAAGGTGTGGAGCGTGCTCTTGGCGTGTTCATCAACACCTTGCCGCTGCGCATCGATCTGGGCGACCAGCCGGTACGTGACGCGGTACTCGACACCCATCGCCGCCTGACCGGCCTGCTTGCCCACGAGCATGCACAACTGGCCCTTGCCCAGCGTTGCAGTGCCTTGCCGGCTGGCGCGCCGTTGTTCAGCACGCTGCTCAATTACCGCCACAGCGCGGCACCTCAGGCCAGGGACGAGGCGGCCAGTACTGCCTGGCAAGGCATCGACGTGCTGAATGCCGAAGAGCGCAGCAACTATCCGTTGACCCTGAGCATCGACGATCTGGGCGAAACCTTCAGCCTGACCGCTCAGGCGGCACAAGGCATCGATGCCCAGCGAGTCTGCGGTTACCTACAGGAAGCCGTGGCCAATCTGGTCGAGGCGCTGGAGCAGCAGCCTGAAAACGGCCTGCAGCAGTTGTCGGTGCTGCCAGCGGCAGAGCGTCAGCGCCTGCTGGTGGGTTTCAATATCACCCGTCGCGATTACCCTCGCGAATTGCCGGTGCATCGCCTGTTCGAGCAGCGCGCAGCCGCGCATCCTCAGGCCGTGGCCACCGTGCATGGCAGTCTCTCGCTGAGCTATGGCGAACTGAACGAACGCGCCAACCGTCTGGCTCATTACCTGATCGGTCAGGGCGTCAAGCCCAACGATCACGTGGCCATCCTGCTGCCGCGTTCCATTGACATGCTGGTCGGCCAACTGGCCATCGGCAAGTGCGCAGCAACCTATGTGCCGCTGGACATCAATGCACCCGCCGAGCGTCAGGTCTACATGATCGAAGACTGCAAGGCTGTGTTCGTGCTGGCTCAGCGTGCTGCGTCGATTGACTCTGCCACCCCGCGCATCGACCTGGACCAGTTGGTTCTGGACGATCAGCCGGCCCATGATCCGGCTCTGGTGCAGAACTCCAACAGCGTGGCGTACGTCATGTACACCTCCGGTTCCACCGGCGCACCGAAAGGCGTGTGCGTGCTGCATCGCGGCATTGCCCGTCTGGTGCTGAACAATGGCTTTGCCGACTTCAACGAACAGGACCGTGTTGCCTTCGCTTCCAACCCTGCGTTCGATGCCAGCACCATGGAAGTCTGGGGCGCTTTGCTCAACGGCGGGCAACTGCTGATCATCGACCACCAGACCCTGATCGACCCGGCGCGCCTCAGCGATGCCTTGCGCACTGTCAGCGTGCTGTTCCTCACCACCGCGCTGTTCAACCAGTACGTGCAACTGATCCCCGAAGCACTCAAGGGCCTGCGCTACCTGATGTCCGGCGGCGAGCGTGCCGATCCGGCCAGCTTCCGCGCCATGCTGGAACATGGGCCGGGCCCGCGTCTTGTAAACGGCTATGGCCCGACCGAAACCACCACCTTTGCCACCACCAACGAAGTGCGTGAAGTGGCTGAAGGTGCCGAGTCGGTATCGATTGGCCGACCTATCGGCAATACCAGCATCTATGTGCTGGATGCCCATCAGCGTCTGGTGCCGCAGGGTGTTATCGGCGAGCTGTACATTGGCGGCGATGGCGTGGCGCAGGGTTATCTGAACCGTCCGGACCTGACTGCCGAGAAATTCCTCACCGACCCGTTCAGCGATGAGCCAGGTGCCACGATGTACCGAACCGGCGACCTGGGTCGCTGGCTGGAAGATGGCCAGCTGGAATGCCTGGGCCGTAACGACGATCAGGTCAAGATCCGCGGTTTCCGCATCGAACTGGGCGAAATCGTCAGCCGTCTCCACGAGCTGCCGAGTGTCCGCGATGCCGTGGTGCTGGCCCGGGAAGACGAGCCGGGGCGCGTGCGCCTGGTGGCCTACTTCACCCAGCATCAGGACGCCGAAGCCCTCACGTCCGAGCAGATGCGTACGGCCTTGCAGGCCAACCTGCCGGAATACATGGTGCCAGCGGCGTTCGTCGAGCTGGAAACCCTGCCTCTGACCGCCAACGGCAAGCTCGACAGCCGTGCCTTGCCTAAGCCGGATCGCTCGGCGCTGTTCGGCATGACCTATGAAGCGCCACAAGGCGAGGTCGAAATCGCTCTGGCACAGATCTGGGCCGAAGTGCTGCAGGTCGAGCAGGTGGGTCGCCACGATCACTTCTTCGATCTGGGCGGGCATTCCCTGCTGGCCATGCGCATGGTTTCTCAGGTTCGCCAGCAACTGGGTGTCGAGTTGCCGCTGGGTGAACTCTTTGCCCTGGGCGAACTGGCCGCTGTGGCTGCCGCCGTTTCCGGTATCGAACGTACCGAACAGGCGCAGATTCTGCCGGCCTCTCGCGACCAGTCGTTGCCGTTGTCCTTCGCCCAGCAGCGCCTGTGGTTCCTGGCGCAGATGGAAGGTGGCAACGAGGCGTACAACATCCCGATGGCCTTGAGCCTGCAGGGCGCACTTGATGTGCCTGCGCTGTCCCGTGCCCTGGCTCGTATCATCGAGCGTCACGAAACCCTGCGCAGCCGCTTTGTCGCCCTTGAAGACGGTGCAGAAGTGCTGTTTGCGCCGGTGTCCGATGAAGTCGTGCTGCCGGTGGAAGACCTGCGCCATAACCCTGAAGCCCTGGCTGAACGGGTTCGCACAGAAGCTGCGGCACCTTTCGACTTGACCCACGGGCCGGTGATTCGTGGCCGCCTGCTGCAAGTGGCCGACGATAATCACGTGTTGCTGCTGACTGTGCATCATATCGTCGCGGACGGTTGGTCCATGGGCGTGCTGACCCGCGAACTGCTGGCTCTGTACCCGGCCTTGCGTGTGGGTGAGGCTGATCCTTTGCCGGCACTGGCGATCCAGTACGCCGACTATGCCGTCTGGCAGCGTCAATGGCTGACGGGCGAGCGTCTGCAACAGCAGTCCACCTACTGGCGTGAAGCACTGGGCGGCGCACCGACGCTGCTGATGCTGCCCACCGACCGGCCACGTCCGGCTCAGCAGGACTTCGCGGGCGGTAGCCTGGCGGTACACCTGAATGCAAATCTGAGCAGCGGTCTGCGGGCCTTGGCCCAACGTCAGGGCGTGACACTGTACATGACGCTGATGACGGCCTGGGCGACGCTGCTGGCGCGCCTGTCCGGACAGAACGATGTGGTGATCGGCAGCCCGATGGCAGGCCGTGGTCGCACCGAACTGGAAGGGCTGGTCGGCCTGTTCGTCAACACCCTGGCCGTGCGCATCGATACCTCGGGCGCTCCAACCGGAAAATCCTTGCTGGCACAGGTCAAGAAACGTGTTCTGGAAGCCCAGGACCATCAGGACCTGCCATTCGAGCAGGTGGTGGAGATCGTACGGCCGGAACGCAGCCTGGCTCACGCGCCACTGTTCCAGACCACCTTGAACTGGCTGGCAGGCGAAGGTTCGGTTCCGGCAATGGACGGGCTGATCGTCTCGCCGGTCGAGCAGGCCAGTCAGGTGTCCAAGTTCGACCTGTCGCTGAACCTGGGCGAGCAGGGCGAAACACTGGTCGGTACGCTGGACTACGCGCTGGCGTTGTTCGACGAAGCCACCGTGGGTCGTTACGTTCATTACTTCGAGCAACTGTTGCAAGCCCTGGTGGCCAACGAACAGACGGTGCTGGATCAAGTCACGCTGGTGGGCGAGCAAGAGCGTCAGTACCTGCTGGAGGCACTCAACGCTACAGGTCTGGAAATCCCGCAAGGTCAAACCATCCATGGTTTGATCGAGGCGCAGGCTGTTCAACGACCTGATGCCATCGCCTCGCAAGTGGGCGATCAGCACCTGAGCTACAGCGAACTGAATAGCAAGGCCAATGCCTTGGCCCATCACCTGATCAGCCTGGGCGTGCGCCCGGATGATCGTGTGGCCGTGGTCGCTCGTCGTGGTCTGGAAACACTGGTCGGTTTGCTGGCCGTGCTCAAGGCGGGCGCGGGTTATGTGCCGGTGGACCCGGCTCATCCGGATGAGCGTATCGCTTATCTGTTGAGCGATAGCGCACCGGTGGCCGTATTGACTCAGCAAGCGTTGCTGGCCGGTCTGCCGCCATTGTCGGTGCCGGTGATTGCCTTGGATCGTCAGGATTGGTCCGATCATCAGGACAATCCACTGGTACACGGTCTGAGCGCCGCCAATCTGGCCTACGTGATCTACACCTCCGGTTCCACCGGCCAGCCAAAAGGCGTGATGGTCGAGCACCGCACCCTGAGCAATCTGGTTCACTGGCATTGCGAAGCCTTTGATCTGCACGCAGGCAGCCATACCGCCAGTGTTGCCGGTTTTGGCTTCGATGCCATGGCCTGGGAAGTCTGGCCGGCGCTGTGTGCCGGTGCGACCTTGCATGTGCCGCCTGCGGATGTCAGCAATGAACAGCTGGATTCGCTGCTGGACTGGTGGCTGGCGCAGCCGCTGCAGGTGTCCTTCCTGTCGACCCCTGTTGCCGAATACGCCTTCAGCCGCGATTTGCGTCACCCGACGCTGCGCACCTTGCTGATCGGTGGCGACCGCCTGCGTCAGTTCCACCGTGATCCGGGCTTTGCCGTGATCAACAACTACGGCCCGACTGAAGCCACCGTTGTGGCCACCTCGGGTCAGCTGTTTCCCGATGGCAGCCTGGATATCGGCAAGCCAATTGCCAACACCCAGGTTTACCTGCTGGACGAACATCAGCAACTGGTGCCGTTTGGCGTGGCGGGTGAACTGTATGTGGCAGGCGATGGCGTAGCCCGTGGCTACCTCAACCGTCCTGAAATGACCGCCGAGCGTTTCCTCGACGATCCATTCAGCGAGCAGCCGGGTGCGCGTATGTACCGCACGGGTGACCTGGCGCGCTGGAATGCCGATGGCACGCTGGAGTACCTGGGTCGTAATGACGATCAGGTGAAGATCCGTGGCGTACGTATCGAACTGGGTGAAATCGAAAGCCAGTTGGGTCAGTTGCCGGGTATCGAAGAGGCGTTGGTACTGGCTCGCGAAGACGAACCGGGCCAGACGCGACTGGTGGCCTATTTCATCCAGCAGGCCAATACAACGCCGACTTCTGTCACCGAATTGCGTGCCGAACTGTTGACTGTCTTGCCTGGCTATATGGTGCCCAGCGCCTTTGTGCGCCTGGCCGCCTGGCCTCTGACGGCCAACGGCAAAGTCGATCGTCGCGCCTTGCCTGCTCCGGATCGTGATGCATTGCCGGGTCGTGACTACGAGGCACCGCAAGGTCAGCTGGAAACCGATCTGGCCGAAATCTGGAGCGAGTTGCTGCAAGTCGAGCGAGTAGGGCGTCACGACAACTTCTTTGAACTGGGCGGTCATTCGTTGCTGGCGGTTACGCTGGTGGCGCGCATTCGTCGTCTCGGGCTGGAAGCCGATATCCGCGTGCTGTTTGCCCAGCCAACCCTGGCCGCTCTGGCCAGCGGCATCGGCAGCAGCCATGGCGTGCAAGTGCCGGCCAACCTGATCACGGCGGATTGCTCACGCATTACGCCGGATCTGTTGCCGCTGGTGACGCTGGATCAGCCTGCCATCGACCGTATCGTCGCCAGCATTCCTGGCGGTGCTGCGAACGTGCAGGACATTTACCCGCTGGGGCCGTTGCAGGCCGGTATTTTCTACCATTACCTGACGTCGGTTGAGGACGATCCTTACCGCTTGCAGGCGCGCTTTGCCTTTGCCAATCGCGAACGTCTGGACGCTTTCTGCTCTGCCTTGCAGCGCGTCATCGCCCGTAACGATGTGCTGCGCACCTCGCTGAGCTGGGAAGGTCTGGAAACGCCGGTACAGGTGGTCTGGCGCAATGCCGAACTGCCGGTGGTCGAAGTGCCGCTGGCCGCCTTGAGCGACGCCGAGCCGCTGAATCTGGACGCGGCACCGCTGTTGCGTCTGGTGCATGCCGATGATCCGGACAACCAGCGCATCGTCGCCGTGCTGCTGTTCCATCACCTGATCATGGACCACATGGCGCTGGAGCTGCTGAGCCACGAGTTGCAAGCCGTATTGCTGGGCCTTGAGGCGCAATTGCCTGAGCCGGTGCCGTATCGCAACTACATCGCTCAGGCTCTGCTGGGGCCTGGCGATGAAGCCCATGAAGCGTTCTTCCGCGAGCAACTGGGTGACCTGGACGAACCAACCTTGCCTTACGGTCAGGCGACGTTGCCGGGCGCGGATGTGCCAGGCGAAGCCCGTCAGCGTCTGGATGGCGCCTTGTCCCGTCGGGTCCGCGATCAGTCCCGCCAGTTGGGCGTCAGTGCCGCAAGCCTGATGCATCTGGCCTGGGCTCAAGTGCTGGGCCACTTGTCCGGTCGTGAAAAAGTGGTGTTCGGCACCGTGTTGCTCGGACGCTTGCAGGGCGGTGAAGGGGTTGAGCGCACCCTGGGTGTGTTCATCAACACCTTGCCGCTGCGTATCGACCTGGGTAACCAGCCGGTGCGCGACGTGGTTCTGCAAACCCATCGCCGCCTGACCGGGCTGTTTGCCCACGAGCATGCGCCGCTGGCACTGGCCCAGCGTTGCAGCGCCTTGCCAGCGGGTGCGCCTTTGTTCAGCGCGCTGTTCAACTATCGCCATAGCGCGGCACCGCAAGCTGCCGACGAAGCGGCCAGCACGGCCTGGCAGGGGATCGAGTTGTTGCAGGCGCAAGAGCGCAGCAACTATCCGCTGACCTTGAGCGTCGACGATCTTGGCGAGGATTTCGAGCTGAGCGCGCTGACCTCGGCGGGTATCGATGCACGGCGTATCTGCGCGTACCTGATCAACGCCGTGGAAGGTTTGATGGCGGCTCTGGAGCAGGCACCGCAGACACCGGTCGAGGCGCTGGGCATCCTGCCGGTGGCCGAGCGGGTCGAATTGCTGGAAGGCTTCAACGATCACCTGGCCGAGCATGAAACGGCACTGACCGTTCACCAGCGCATCGAGCAGCAGGCGGTTGTGCAGCCTGATGCCATTGCCGCGCAAGTGGGCGGTCATCACTTGAGCTACAGCGAGTTGAATCGCCGTGCCAATGCGCTGGCCCATCACCTGATCGGCCAAGGCGTGCGCCCGGATGATCGGGTGGCGGTGGTTGCCCGTCGCGGGCTGGAAACCCTGGTCTGCCTGCTGGCTGTGCTCAAGGCGGGCGCGGGTTATGTGCCGGTCGACCCTGGCCATCCGGACGACCGCATCAGCTACCTGCTGGAGAACAGTGAGCCGGTAGTAGTGCTGACTCAGCTCGACCTGCTGGCGCGTCTGCCTGAACTGCCGGTGCCGGTGATTGCCCTTGATCGTGCGGACTGGGCGGCCAGTCCAGAGAACCCGCTGGTTCCGGGCCTGACCTCGGCCAACCTGGCCTATGTGATCTACACCTCGGGCTCTACCGGCCTGCCCAAGGGCGTGATGGTCGAACACCACACCCTGAACAATCTGGTGGACTGGCATTGCCAGGCCTTCGACTTGAAAGCTGGCAGCCACACCGCCAGCGTGGCGGGTTTTGGCTTCGATGCCACGGCCTGGGAAATCTGGCCAGCTCTGTGTGCCGGTGCCGTGCTGCACATTCCACCAGCCGAGGTGGAAAACGAACAGCTTGATACGCTGCTTGACTGGTGGCTGGCTCAGCCGCTGCAAGTGTCCTTCCTGCCGACGCCGGTGGCCGAGTACGCTTTCAGCCGCGAGCTGCGTCATCCGACCCTGCGCACCTTGCTGATCGGTGGCGACCGCCTGCGTAACTTCAACCGCGATCCGGGCTTTGCCGTAGTGAACAACTACGGTCCGACCGAAGCCACAGTCGTGGCCAGTTCCGGGACCATGGAAGTGGGCGGCGTGCTGCACATCGGCAAGCCGGTGACCAATGCCCGTCTTTATGTGCTGAACGAACGTCAGCAGCCGGTGCCGCTGGGCGTGCCGGGCGAGTTGTACATCGGCGGTGCCGGTGTTGCTCGTGGCTACCTGAACCGTCCGGACCTGACCGCCGAGCGCTTCCTCGACGATCCGTTCACTGCGCAGCCGCAAGCACGGATGTATCGCACCGGCGACCTGGTGCGCTGGCTGGTCGACGGAACCCTGGAATACCTGGGCCGTAACGACGATCAGGTGAAGATCCGCGGTGTGCGTATCGAACTGGGCGAGATCGAGCAGCAACTGGCTCTGTGCCCAGGCATCGGCGAAGTCGTGGTCACCACCCAGCGTCTGGAACAGGGGGCGTTGCGTCTGGTGGCGTACTTCACCCGTCTGGACCCTGAACTCGACGGCAGCACCTTGCGCACCCATCTGTTGGGCCGCTTGCCGGAATACATGGTGCCAGCCGCTTATGTCGGCCTCGATGCACTGCCACTGACCCAGAACGGCAAGGTTGACCGCCGTGCGCTGCCGGTACCGAGCCTGGATGCCATGGCGACTGCCACCTATCAGGCACCAGAAACACTGCTGGAAGAACGTCTGGCCGAACTGTGGGCCGAGGTGCTGGAAGTCGAGCGAGTAGGGCGACACGACAGCTTCTTCGAGCTGGGCGGTCATTCCCTGTCGGCGATCCGTCTGGTCAGCCTGATCCAGAAGTCCGGTGTGCCGCTGACTCTGGCCGAGCTGTTCCAGCACTCCAGTATCGCTGCGCTGGCCGGTCTGCTTGACCAGCGTCCAGCCGGGCCGACAGAAGCTGAAGAGGTTATTACCGTGCGTGCGGACGGCAAACAGTCGCCGTTGTTCCTGGTCCATGACTTCACCGGCCTGGATGCCTACTTCCCGGTGCTGGGCCGTCACCTGGAAGGCGACTTCCCGATCTACGGATTGCCGGGCATTGGCCTGGGGCAACCGCAACTGCACACCATGGAATGCCTGGCGGCGCGTCTGGTTGGGCTGATTCGCGACGTGCAGCCACAGGGCCCGTACCGTCTGGCTGGCTGGTCGTTCGGCGGGGTGCTGGCTTATGAAGTTGCCACGCAACTGCTGGGCATGGACGAGAAGGTCGACTTCCTGGGCCTGATCGACACCTACGTGCCGCGTCTGACCGATCAGGGCAAGGCGCGCTGGCAAGGGCCGAACCTGCTGGAGCGGCAACTGCTGTCGCACTGCACCGCGCACTGGAAGGCTCAGGGCGAAGCGGGTGTTGCACCACTGGCGCGTCTGGCTTCCATTCTGGAGCAGCCGGCCATGCCGGGCTTCGAGGCGCTGCTGTTGCTGTGTCGCGACGAACAACTGCTGCATCCGGAACTGGCTCAGGCCAGCGATCAGCAACTGCAGCACTTCCTTGAGCGGGAAGTGGCCCATGGTCATGCCCTGGCCCATTACCGACTGGAGCCCATCAGCCTGGCGGTGCACCAGTTCCGTGCCGAGGAGCGTCCGATGGCGCCGGCCGGAACCAGCGCGACCCTGGGGTGGGCCGAGGCCTTGCAACCGGGTCAACTGCACAGCATCGATGTGCCGGGCGATCACCAGACCATGATGCAGGCACCTCATGTGCAAGTGCTGGGTCAAGCCATCGCTCAGGTGCTGGCGGTGGAACCTGCCAAGGCTACGGCAGCGCCTGGCTATCAGGCCTTGCTGGCGATCCAGAGCGGCAAGAACGGCAAGACTCCGCTGTTCTGCATACCGGGTGCCGGTGACAGCGTCACCAGCTTTATCGGCTTGGTGGAGGCATTCGGGCCGGACTGGCCGATCTACGGCCTGCAACCACGTGGCCTGGACGGGCGCAGCGTTCCCCATAGCCAGGTCGAGGCCGCGGCAGACCGTTACGTGCAGGAAATCGAGGATTTCTACCCGCAAGGTCCGCTGCATCTGGTCGGCCATTCCTTTGGTGGCTGGGCGGCTCATGCCATGGCGGTGAAGCTTCAGGCACGTGGCCGGGAAGTGGCTTCCCTGACGCTGATCGACAGCGAAGCGCCCGGCGGCCAAGGCGTGCTCAGCAAGCCTTACACCACCACAGCGGCGTTGAAGGAGCTGATTGAGGCGCTGCAGATTTCCAGCGGCAAGCGTCTGGACCTTGACCAGCAAGGCTTCACCGACGGCGATGATGCCACCCAGTTGCGGATGCTGCAGGAAGCTATGGTTCGTGCCGGCCTGTTGCCGCCACGCCTGGCGCCACAAGCTCTGCACGGGATCTTCCGCACCTTCGCCACGGCCTTGCGCACCGTTTACCTGCCAGGCCAGGGCTACACCGGGCCGGCCAGTCTGGTGCGGGTGACGGACACGCGCCTGGATGCCGAAGCCAACCTGATCGAGCAGGCCGCCATGGCTGTCGGCTGGCAGCATCTGTTGCCGCAACTGGCGATCTGGGATGGCCCGGGCAACCACTTCAGCATCCTCAAGGCGCCAGACGTCTACAGCCTCGCTGCATGGTGGTACGACAGGCTGACAGTCGGGGTCGAGGAAACGCTGTCATGAGGCCATGAAGAAAGGAGCTTCCCGCCGATGAGCGCGGGAAGCTCTGCTGCACAGAACACCGAAAAGTCAGTTACCGCCCCGTTTGGTGGGCGCGATCTTCAAGTATCAGTGGGCATCTATGAACAAGTCGAAATTGCGTAAGGTTGGATTGGGTACTGCCCTGGTATTGGTGGCGGGTGCCGTGTTGTATGCCATCGAAGCTCCGGCCAAGCCGCCGACCTACATCACCGCCAGGGTCGAGCGAAGCGACATCGAGAACGCCGTATTGGCCACGGGCGTGCTGGAAGGCATCAAGCAGGTTGACGTCGGTGCCCAGGTTTCCGGGCAGATGAAGTCGCTCAAGGTCAAGCTGGGAGACAAGGTCAAGAAGGGCCAGTGGCTGGCTGAAATCGACCCCCTGGTACTGCGCAACACCTTGCGTCAGGCCGAAGTGGACGAGGAAAAGCTGCAGGCCGACCGGCTCTCGGCCAGAGCCCAGATGAAACAGGCCAAGCGCCTTTATGATCGCTACAAGGAATTACAGACCGATCAGTCTATTTCCCGTCAGGACTTCGAGAATGCCGAGTCCGACTATGAAGTGCAGCAAGCCAACGTCAGCGCCCTGGATGCGCAGATCAAAAGCGCCCAGGTGCAGATCGACACGGCCAAGGTCAATCTGGGCTATACCCGCATCGTCGCGCCCATCGACGGCGACGTGGTAGGTATCGTGACCCAGGAAGGCCAGACCGTTATCGCCCAGCAACTTGCGCCGGTACTGCTCAAGCTGGCGGACCTGGACACCATGACCATCAAGGCTCAGGTTTCCGAGGCGGACGTGATTCATATCAGCACGGGTCAGGAGGTCTACTTCACGATTCTGGGTGAAGAGAAACGCTACTACGCCACGCTGCGCGGCACCGAGCCAGCGCCACAGGACTACCTGGAAACCGAAGGCAGCGGTTCGTCATCCAAGCAGAACTCGGCAGTGTTCTATAACGCGTTGTTTGAAGTGCCGAACCTCGATCATCGCCTGCGCATCTCCATGACCGCTCAGGTGCGTATCGTTCTCGACACCGCCAAGAATGCCCTGAGCATGCCGGTGGCCGCGCTGGGCAATCGCGATGCAGAAGGTGTCTACACCGTTCGTGTCCTGGACAAGAGCGGTTTCGCCCAGGAGCGCAAGGTTCAGACCGGGATCAACAATAACGTTCAGGTGGAGATCAAGAACGGGCTCGCCGAAGGTGATCAGGTGGTCATCGCCGATCCGTCAGCGACCGTGGCGGGGTCCTGAGCATGAACCAGAAGGTAGAGGTTGCAGCTCTCCACGAGACGACGATCGATACAGGCAGCCCGATCCTGCACCTGCAAGGTGTCAGCCGCAGTTTCATGGCCGGAGACCGCGAGTTTCTGGCACTCAAGCACATCGATCTGGCGATTCATGCAGGCGAGCTGGTGGCGATCATCGGTGCCTCGGGCTCGGGCAAGTCGACGCTGATGAATATCCTTGGGTGTCTGGACCATGCCAGCGGCGGCAGCTACAAGGTCAACGGCCAGGAAACCCGTGACCTCGATGATGAGGAACTGGCGGCGCTGCGTCGTGACCATTTCGGTTTCATTTTCCAGCGCTATCACTTGCTGCCGCACCTGGATGCCGTGCGCAACGTCGAGATCCCGGCTGTGTATGCCGGCAAATCCCAGGCGCAGCGGCATCAGCGTGCGTCAGAGTTGCTGACGCGCCTGGGGCTCAGTGGGCACCTGTCGCACAGGCCGAGCCAGATGTCCGGTGGGCAGCAGCAACGGGTGAGTATTGCCCGCGCCTTGATGAACGGCGGTCAGGTAATTCTGGCCGACGAACCCACCGGCGCCCTGGATACCGCCAGCGGCAAGGAGGTGATGAACATCCTTCTTGAGCTGCATGGCCTCGGCCATACAGTGATTCTGGTCACCCACGACCCCAAGGTCGCGGCCCACGCCGAGCGCATCATCGAAGTCAGTGACGGCGAGATCATCAGTGACCAGCGAACGGTGCAGAAGGCACAGGCTGCGCCCGAACCCGAGCCTCAGTTGCAGCATGAGGGCGCGGCCCGGCGCCTGGGTGTCAGCCTCGGTCTGTTTCGCGAAGCTTTCAACATGGCCTGGATCGCCCTGATTTCGCACCGCATGCGCACCTTGCTGACCATGCTCGGGATCATCATCGGTATCACTTCGGTCGTGTCCATCTCGGCCATTGGCGAAGGTGCCAAGCGCTACGTGCTCAAGGACATCCAGGCCATCGGCAGCAACACCATCGATATCTACGCGGGCAGCAACTTCGGTGACAGCCGGGCCAAGTCCATCGAAACCCTGTTACCGTCCGACGTCGCGGCGCTCAATCGGATGTATTACATCGACAGCGCTACGCCGGTGGTCGGTCGAAGCATGCTGGTGCGCTACCGCAACATTGACGTCGATGCCCAGCTCAACGGCGTCAGCAACCGGTACTTCCAGGTGCGCAACATCCAGTTGGCGGCAGGCATCACCTTCAACGAGCAGGATGCACGGCGTCAGGCCCAGGTGGTGGTGCTCGATCACAACACCGCTCAGCGGCTGTTCGGGCCGGGTGTAAATCCGTTGGGGAAGGTGATCCTGATCGGCAATCTGCCGTGCACGGTGATTGGCGTTACCAGCGATCACAAGAACCTGTTCATCGCCGGCAATACCCTCAATATCTGGATGCCTTACGAGACGGCAGCCGGTCGCGTGCTGGGCCAGCGCCATCTGGACAGCATCAGTGTGCGGGTCAAGGACGGCATGCCGAGCAAGCAGGTGGAGGAAGAGATCAAGGCCCTCATGCTGCAGCGCCATGGCACCAAGGACTTCTTCACCAATAACCTCGACAGCGTCATGCAGACCGTGCAGAAAACCAGTCGCTCGCTGACCTTGCTGTTGTCGCTGATTGCGGTGATTTCCCTGGTGGTCGGTGGTATAGGGGTGATGAACATCATGCTGGTGTCGGTGACCGAGCGGACCCGCGAGATCGGTATCCGCATGGCCGTCGGTGCTCGCCAGTCTGATATCCGCCAGCAGTTTCTGGTGGAGGCCGTGATGGTATGCCTGATCGGCGGGGTTATCGGTATCGCCCTGTCTTACGGGATCGGCTACCTGTTCACGCTGTTCGTCAAACAGTGGGAAATGGTGTTCTCACCGGCTTCGATCGTCACCGCCTTCGCCTGTTCGACACTGATTGGCGTGCTGTTCGGCTTTGTACCGGCACGCAATGCGGCAAGGCTTGATCCGATCGAAGCGTTGGCACGGGATTGAAAACCGCGTCCGAGGGCAGGTCCAGAGCTTCAGTTGGCTATGGAAATGCCTTCGGACGACGCGTACATCCAGCGCATCAGTGAATTGCGCCCGCTGATCCCCAGCTTGACGGCGGCGCGGCGCTGATAACTGCCCACGGTATTGACCTTCAGCGTCAAACGCTCGGCCTGCTCAAGGGCCGTATGCCCGGCCAGCAGCCCGAGACAGACCTGTGTTTCCCGCTCGGAAAGCGTCAGGCCGGTTTCGCGAAGGCGCTCGTGGAAGCGGTCTTCAAGGCTTTCAGTCTTGTTGGCTTCGGCCCTGGACAGGACAGCCTGCAAGGCTTCCACATGTTTCTCGAGGATCGAAAACAGGAACGGCGAGATGTCTTTCAACCGACGACGCTCGCCAGCGGAGAAACAAGGTGAAGGTGGCGCACGAAAGACCGTGATTCGGCAGCAGTAACCATTGGACTCCAGCGTCGGGTAAAGATGGACCGAGTCGGTGAAAAGGCTGAGGTTGCGCGGTGAAGTTACCGTTTCGTCAAACACCGCACGAGCGGAAGAATGCTCAATTTGCAGGGGCTGTGGCAGCGCGTGAAGATGTGCGGCATCGATTCCAAGCTGCGTATTGATCAGTTCCTGAAACGCACGTGAGAAATTCCGAGTACCAATACTGGCGATAACTGGGCCAATTTGCGGAAACAGGTTATGGGGCATTTTTTCATCCATGATGATGTAGCGGGACCCATTTTCGACGTCAATAAAGAGATCCCGGTCACGAATGTGAATATGCGTGATTGCTTGTATATACATTTTGAGGTAATGAATCGCCAGGCTTTTGACCGATGGCGATAGCGCGAGAGGACTTGATCTGTTGCGCGATAGCCCCATTAAATCAACAGCTTGTAGCTTCTATATGAAGTCGTTTTTAGCTTCCGGGAGCGAGGCTGTGTCTCAGATTTTGTACGCATCCTGTTACATGTTTACGACTTTGGCAGAATATACGTCAGGGTCTGCAGGCCTTGATAAAAAACGGCGCACAAGGGGGTTGTGCGCCGGCTGCCAACTGAGTGGCCAGTTTCGGACCTACAACTGTGAACCGATCAGCGCACCAGGCAAGGCTGCTTGTTGTTGAACGTCCAGTCTGGAATCAGGTACTGCATGGCCATAGCGTCGTCACGGGCACCCAGGCCCATGCCTTTGTAGACTTCATGGGCCTTTTGCAGAGCGTCCATATCCAGTTCGATCCCGAGGCCCGGCTTTTTCGGCACGGCCACAAGTCCTCCCTCGATTTTCAGCGGTTCTCTGGTCAGGCGCTGTCCATCCTGCCAGATCCAGTGAGTGTCGATGGCCGTGATCTGGCCAGGAGCGGCAGCCGCGACCTGAGTGAACATCGCCAGGGAAATATCGAAGTGGTTATTGGAATGCGAGCCCCAGGTCAGGCCCCACTCGTTGCACATCTGTGCCACACGTACCGAACCCTGCATAGTCCAGAAGTGCGGGTCGGCCAGCGGAATATCCACCGACTGCAATTGAATGGCGTGACCCATCTGACGCCAGTCGGTCGCGATCATGTTGGTTGCAGTGCGCAAACCCGTGGCGCGACGAAACTCGGCCATGACCTCACGGCCAGAGAAACCGTTTTCCGCGCCACATGGGTCTTCGGCGTAAGCCAGCACATGATGCTGGTCCCGGCACAGGCGGATGGCTTCTTTCAATGACCAGGCACCGTTCGGGTCCAGAGTGATGCGCGCCTCCGGGAAACGCTCGGTCAGGGCGGTGACCGCTTCGATTTCCTCATCGCCGCGCAATACGCCGCCCTTGAGCTTGAAATCCTTGAAGCCATAACGCTCGTAGGCTGCTTCAGCCAAGCTGACGATCTTTTCCGGAGTCAATGCTTCCTCATTGCGCAGGCGGAACCAGGCGTTATCGGCATCGGCCTCCGAGCGATAGGCCAGATCGGTTCGGGTGCGGTCGCCGACATAGAACAGGTAACCCAGCATTTCCACCGCATCCCGTTGCTGGCCTTCGCCGAGCAGGGCGGCCACCGGCACCTCCAGATGCTGGCCAAGCAGATCCAGCAGGGCCGACTCCACGGCAGTGACCGCATGGATAGTGATACGCAGGTCGAAGGTCTGCAGGCCACGTCCGCCGACGTCGCGATCGGCAAAGGCTGTGCGGACCTGCTTGAGCAGGTGCTGATAATTGCCGATGGACTGACCGAGCAGCAGGCCCCTGGCATCCTCCAGGGTCTTGCGAATGCCTTCGCCGCCCGGCACTTCACCGACGCCGATATGGCCGGCGTTGTCCTTGAGGATCAGCACATTTCGTGTGAAGTACGGGCTATGGGCACCGCTGAGGTTGAGCAGCATACTGTCGTGGCCCGCAACGGGAACGACCTGCAGTTCTGTGATGACCGGTGCGCCGTGTGTTGCCTGATTTGAAGTCTGAACAGTCATGAATCAAAGTCCTTTCTTGTTGTGAGTCAGCGGGGAGTGTGAGGCGCGGCTGGCGAATCGGCCTGTAGCGGCTTGTCTTCCAGCGGATCACTGATCCCTTTGAGATTGATGCGTTTGATATCGCCGACGATGAACAGATAGCTGATGGCCGCAATCAAGGCGTTGGCACCGACAAATACCAGCGCCATCTTGAACGAGCCCGTAGCGGCGATGATGTAGCCGATCACGATAGGCGTCGTGATCGAGGAGATGTTGCCGATGGTGTTGAACAGGCCACCGGCCAGACCTGCGATCTGTTTTGGCGAGGTATCGGACACCACCGCCCAGCCCAGTGCTCCGACGCCCTTGCCGAAAAAGGCCAGTGCCATGAAGGCGACAACCATCCAGTCAGCTTCGACGTAGTTGCAGATGATCATCGACATCGACAGCAGCATGCCGACGACAATAGGTGTCTTGCGCGCCACGCTCAGGGAATTGCCGCGACGCAGCAGCATGTCCGAGAACACACCGCCCAACACGCCACCGAGAAAGCCGCAAATGGCGGGCAGCGAAGCGATGAGCCCGGCCTTGAGGATGGTCATACCGCGCTCCTGGACCAGGTACACAGGGAACCAGGTCAGGAAGAAGTACGTCAGCGAGTTGATGCAGAACTGTCCGAGATAGACGCCGGCCATCATGCGGTTGGTGAGCAATTGACGGATGTAATCCCATTTCGGACCAGCGTCGGTTTTCTTTTTCTTGTCATCGAGATCGATCAGGCCGCCGTTCTCGGCGATGTAGCGGACTTCTTCAGCATTGGCCAGCGGCTGTAGATGACCCGCAGCCAGATCATCGAGAACACGATGCCTATGGCACCCATGAAGATGAATACGTACTGCCAGCCGAAGCGGTAGACGATCCAGCCCATCAGCGGCGCGAACAGGGCCGTTGCGAAGTACTGGGCCGAGTTGAAAATCGCCGAGGCTGTACCGCGTTCCTTGGTGGGGAACCAGGAAGCCACGATGCGCGCATTACCCGGAAAGGAGGGCGCTTCAGCCAGGCCGACCATCATGCGCAGCAGGATCAGAACGACCACCGCTGTACCGACCCCGAACTCACCGATATAGCCTTGCAGCAGGGTAAACAGCGACCAGGTGAAGATGCTTGCCGCGTAGACCTTCTTGGAGCCGAAGCGGTCCAGCAGCCAGCCGCCGGGAATCTGGCCAAGCACATAGGCCCAACCGAAAGCGGAAAAGATGTAGCCGAGGGTGATGGAGTCGATGCCCAGGTCTTTCTGGATGCTGGACCCGGCAATCGAGATGGTGGCGCGGTCGGCAAAGTTGATCGTGGTCACCAGAAACAGCATGAGCAGGATCAGATACCGGGCACGGGTTTTCTTGGGTTCTTGCATGTATGACGCTCCCACTAGTTATTTTTATGCGGGTAGATAGGCGTGAGCAGGTTTTGAGTTCTCATACGTTGTCGTACAACGATAACGTTATCATTGTTCAGATAACGTTATCATTCAAGCCCAGTGCAGCATTTTTTTGAAAAAAGAGAGGGATCAGGTGCTGGCGCGTTCGATCAGCGAGAAGCCACTGTCGAAGTGGGTGATCGAGGTATCGCCTTCAAAACGGCGCAATAGAGCCTGTGCGACTTCATGACCCATCAGTGTGGAGTTGACGCTGATGGTCGACAGCGCCGGTTGCGCAAACCGACTATTGGTCGTATCGCCGAAGCCCAGCACGGCAATGTCCTGGGGAACCCGCAAACCCAACTCCGTGGCTTGAGCGAGTACCCCCATGGCTACGGTATCGGAACTGCAGAACACCAGTTGTGGGCGCTCGTGGCGTAACAGCAGACGTTTGAGGCCTTCGCGGCCCACTTCCCAGGTCGCGGGCAAAGGCAGCACCTCGACTGGCACTTCAGATAGGCCATGTTGCTCCAGCCGTTGAATCAGGCTGTTGCAACGGCGAATCCCGCGAGGATCGTCGACTGTGATCACCGAAAAGCGCTCATAGCCCTTGGCGACAAAGTGATCGGCCACAAACTCTCCCACCTTTTCATGGGAGAAACCGACCTGCATATCCAGCGCCGTGTCGCTCAGGTCCCAGGCTTCAACCACTGGAATACCGGCGCTGGCCAGCCGGGCGCGACTGCCTTCGGTGTGCAGCGTACCGGTCAGCACGATACCGTCGGGGCGACGACCAAGAATGGCTTCAAGCAGAGACTCTTCCTTTTCAGGGGAATAGCCGGTAGGGCCAAGCAGCGATTGATACCCGGCTTCCGTCAGGCGATCCATGATGGCTTGCACGGCAATGGCGAAAATCGAGTGGGCAATGGTGGGCAGCAGGATAGCCACCAGCTTGCTTTTGCTGCTGGCAAGGCTGCCAGCCAGAAGATTGGGCACATAACCCATGGCCTTGACGACTTCCAGCACCCGCTCGCGGGTTGCATCACTGACCAGCTCGGGGCGATTGACGGCGCGAGACACCGTGATGGGAGAAACCCCGGCTGCACGAGCCACATCGATGACCGTGACCGGTGCATCGCCTGTGCCCGTTGCATGGGTGAGATCCCTTCTGGATTTTCTTGCCACGGGTGTCCTGACTTCGCTGGTCGATGAGTGGGAAGCACGCTGTTCAAGGCTTCCCCGAGGGTGGCGGGCAGTTTACGAAAGGATACAGGGCAGGGCAAACCATGCCGTGTGAAACCACCAACCAAATAAAGTATCGCTCGTGTAGGCGGATGATTACGATGATCAACTTTTAGGGAAACACGTTCAGCAAGGATCGGGAGTAGGGGAACGATGCAGCAATCACTCATGGCCAGGGTAGCGGCCAGCATGGCATTCATGACTCTGGCGATGGGATGCACCCGGCCGCCAGAAGCTGAAAGAACCATTACACATCACGCGAGCTTTCAGGCGTATCTGCAAGATACACGGCAGGAAATTCGTGATCGGCGTCTTTTCCAGACTGAAAATCGTGACAATGAACTGGTGTGGAATGCGCCTTTCGAGATTCGTCCTGCCGCACCGTCCGGCAAGGCGCTGCTCTTGCTGCACGGGCTGGGTGATTCACCCTGGTCATTCGTTGACGTCGCTCAGGATTTCGCTGATCAGGGCTATGTCGTGCGTGTAGCATTGCTGCCCGGGCATGGCACCAAGCCTGAGGATATGATCGACATTCACCTGGAAGAATGGCAGCAACTTGTGCAGGAGCAGATTGCACTGCTGCGACAGGAGTTCCCTGAGGTTTACCTGGGAGGTTTCTCGACCGGCGCGAATCTGGCACTCGCCTATGCCATGAAGGATCCCGGCATCAATGGCCTGGTGCTGTTTTCGCCAGCCCTTCGTTCCAGTGCCACCTTCGATTGGGTGACGCCATGGCTGGCCCACGTCAGGACCTGGCTCGTCGCGCCCAACGAGACGCGCCCGCAGCAATCACCGGTACGCTATTACAACGTGCCCACCAACGGCTTCGCCCAGTTCTACCGCAGCAGCGTGGCGGTTCGCAGCCTTATAGAGCATGAAAACTTCGACCGGCCAGTGGCTATTGTCCTGACTGAAAAGGATTCGGTCGTTGATGTGCAGTATGTTCGAGAGTTGTTCAGTAGCCGCTTTACAAACCCTGCCAGCCGGTTGATCTGGTATGGCCAGGAAAAGGCAGGCGCACCGGACTCATCACGCATCCTGACCCGCACGGACCGACTGGCAGATGAGCGTATCAGCCAGTTTTCACACATGGGCATCCTGTTCTCGCCACAAAATGCGCTTTACGGTCGATCAGGAAAGCTGCGTTTCTGCTGGAACAGCCTGAATACCAGGGATGTTGCGCGCTGTGAGGCAGGAGAGGAGGTGTGGTATTCCGAGTGGGGCTATCGTGAGCCGGGCAAGGTGCATGCACGGCTGACGTACAACCCGTACTTTGCGTGGCAATCGCAGGTTATCCGGGGGGTGCTGGAGGCCGCGAAGCCGAAGGGGTGAGTCGTGGGAACGAATTCATTCGCGAAAGGCTTCACGAATGAATTCGTTCCTACAGGGTTTTTACCACCTGAAATTGACGGAAGTCACCAGTTCGCGCTCATCGCCGTAGCGGCAGATCGCAAATTCACAGTAGGTGTACTTCTTGTTCGTCACATTGTTTGCGTTGAGGGAAACATCCCAGTTCTTGTCGATCTGGTAGCTGGCCATGGCGTCGAACAGGAAGTAAGCCGGCATCTGCGACTCGATACCCGAAGCCTGGGTTGTGCCCTTGTAGCGAGCGCCGCCGCCAATCTTCAGTTGCGGAATGCCGAACAGGGCGAAGTTGTAGTCGGTCCACAGTGCAGCCTGATGGTACGGCGTATCTTCGCTGCGCTGGCCCACTTCCCCCGGAACCGAACTTTCGGTAATGCGCGCGTCGGTGTAGGCATAGGTGGCAATGACGCTGAATTGCGGCGTTACATCGGCCTTGGCTTCCAGTTCCAGTCCGCGGGAGCGTTGTTCGCCCGTCTGCGAAGAAACGTTATTGACAGTCTTCAGCACGTTTTTCTGGGTCAGCTCATAAACAGCGGCACTCAACAGGATATTGCTGCCAGGGGGCTGGTAGCGAATACCCACTTCATACTGCTTGCCTTCGGTCGGGGCGAAGCTCTGGGTCGGCGCATCCGCCACCGCTACCGGGAAGAACGACTCGCTGTAGCTGATGTATGGAGCCAGGCCGTTATCCGCCTGGTACACCAGGCCAGCGCGCCACGTGGTGGATTCGTCTGACTGGTGCCGTTTCTGGCCGTTGGCAAAAGCTTTCTGGTCCTGGTTGGCCCAGTCGTGGCGACCACCGAGTAGCAGCAGCCAGTGATCGTCGAACTTGATCTGGTCTTGTAGATAGATGCCGGTCTGCAGGGTATCGATCTGTGAGCCACGTTCAAGGGCCTGCGCCTTGTTCACTACCACCGGCTGCCCATAGTTGTAGGTGGCGAGATTCAAAGAGGGCGCGTTGCCCCTGAAGTTATGCGAGTCATAGGATGCATCATAGGTGTCGGCACCCATCAGAAAGGTGTTTTCCACACCGCCGATGTTCCAGCGTGCTTCGACGTTTGTATCGCTGGCCAAGGCCCTGGAGCGTTCGTGACGGTCGCTGTACTGGCGAGTCAGCAAGCCATTTCTGGCAGCAGAATTGACAGCCGCTATTGCTGCTGCGTTATTGATTGGGACCTGCAAGTAGTTCCACTTCATCTCCGCTTCGTAGTAACGCAGCTTGTTGCTGATGCGGATGTTGTCGTTGAAGTGATGCTCGAACTCATAACCGATGGCGGACATTTCGCCATTCATGTCGTCGTAACCGGGCTCACCGATGAAGTCGTGACGGCCAATGGTAAAGGGACCGTTGCCGAGGCCTTTGACGAGCTGATAAGGCAGGGGCGCGGAGAAGCGCGTGTCGCTTTTCTGGTGGAAAGCCAGCAAGGTCAGCGACGTGTCTTCATTGGGACGCCAGGTCAGGGCCGGAGCAATGTAGAGCTTGTCGTCATTGATATGGTCCTGCTGGGTGCCACTGTCGCGTTGCAACAGGGTCAGGCGGTAGCTGAGGGTATCGCTGTCGCCCAGTGGGCCGCTGAAGTCGGCCGTCAATTGCTTGCGATCATTGTTGCCGTATTGCAGGCCCAACTCATGAAGCGGGGTATCGGTCGGGCGCTTGCTGACACCGTTGACGAATCCGCCTGGTGACAACTGGCCGTACAGGACCGAGGCCGCGCCACGGATCACTTCCACACGCTCAAGGCCGTAGGGTTCCTGGACGCCGTCGTAGGAGTTGTTCTGCAGGCGCAGGCCGTCACGCAGTGAGCCGCCGGTGGCAGACTCTACGTCGAAACCGCGGATACGGAAACGGTCGGACGTGCGGTTGAAGCTCGATGGCTGGCTGGTGAAGCCCGGCGTATAGCTCAGGGCGTCGGCCAGGGTGTCGGACTTGCGGTCGTTGATTTCATCGGCAGTCACCACGGACAGCGACTGCGGTGTTTCGGTGATGGCCGCGTTGGTCTTGGTGGCACTGGTATTGCGCAGGGCAACCTTGCCGGCCAGCGGGGCAGTCGGGTTTTCCGGGGTGTCGGCGTTGATGTTGATATTGGTGAGTTGAACGGCATTCTTGTCGGATGCTTCATCCGCCGCGATTGCCTGCGTCGAGATGACGCCGCTCAAAGCCAGTGCCAGGGTGGTCAGGTGAAACACAGGAGGGCGCCTTGTGTAACGGTTTTCGGTGCTAACTGTTATTTTTCTTTCGAGCATCGAGGAAGTCCTTGGATGTACATTTTGACTTTCGGAATAGCCATTTGCCCTGAATCCTGCGCCATCAGTGGCTCAACCGGGCTGGTATCGACTGGCCATACTTTATCTGTAAATGATAAGGTTTTGCATTAAGATTTGTTGCTGAGGTACAGAATTATTTCATTTTCGACACATTCTGTGGCCCACTTATGCCCCTGATGTGACGACAGGATGAAAAACGATGCCGGGGCATTGCTCGACGGACGATTCGATCAGGCTCTATTGGGTGGGAGAAAGGTCATGCTGAAAGCCACCGGAGTGCGGCTGGGCTATGGCGAACAACTTGTGCTTGATGGTGTCAGCCTGGACATCCCCGAAGGCCGTTTCACGGCGTTGATCGGTGCCAACGGCTGCGGCAAGACCACCATGCTCAATGTGCTTGCGCACATGCTGCGTCCTGGCGCTGGCGAGGTGCAATTGTCCGGCAAGCCGCTGCGCCAGTATTCGCGTCGGGCGCTGGCGCAACAGCTGGCATTGCTGCCCCAGCGCACCACATCGCCAGCGGGCATGAGCGTGCGTGAACTGGTGATGCAGGGGCGTTTTCCCTGGCAGAGCTGGTGGCGTCAATGGTCCGGGCAGGATCAGCAGGCCATCGACCGCGCCATCGAGCTGACCGGTATCAACTCTCTGCTCGATCGTTCGCTGGCAACCCTGTCGGGCGGGCAGTTGCAGCGCTGCTGGATTGCCATGACCCTCGCCCAGGATACGCCGGTGATTCTGCTGGACGAGCCGACCACCTTTCTTGATATCGCCCATCAGATCACGCTGCTCGAACTGCTGGTGGATCTGCGCGAGCAGGGCAAGACCATCGTGGCAGTCCTGCATGACCTGAATCAGGCCGCACGTTACGCCGATCATCTGGTGATGATGCGTGGCGGTCGTTTGCTGGCCCAGGGCGCGCCTGCCGAGGTGTTCACCCGGGAAAACCTCAAGGCAGTCTTCGATCTGGATGCACACATCATCACCGACCCTTATTCCGGCGACCCGTTATGCGTCCCGCAGTCGAACCGAAGCAAGCCGCTGCCCGTGCAGGAGGCGATGTGAGTCACGGTCTACGGTTGCCGGTATGGCTGGGTCTGTTGATGGCAATCGCCCTGGCCGCACTGATTCATCTGGCAGTTGGCGCAAAGAGCATTCCCTGGCATGAAACCTGGCAGGCACTGGTTGCTTATGTGCCGGGCAATCCCGATCACAGTGTCATTCGTGGCAGTCGCCTGCCGCGCCTGCTGGTCGCGCTGCTGGTCGGTGCCAGCCTCGGGCTTGCCGGTACCATCATGCAGGCGGTCGGCGATAACCCGCTGGCCGATCCGGGGATTCTCGGTATCAACAGCGGCGCAGCACTGTTCGTGGTGTTCGGGCTGCTGGTGATGCCGGGCAACGATTTGTCGATGATTCCGTTATTTGCCTTTGCCGGTGCGCTGACGGCTGCCATCGGCGTCCTGTTGCTGGCGGGCAGGGGCCATAACCCGATTCGCCTGACGTTGTCGGGCGCCATGATTGCGGCGCTGTTCAGTGCGATCACTTCAATACTGTTATTGCTCGATCAACAAGGGCTCGACAGCCTGCGACGCTGGCTGACCGGCTCCATCGGCGTGACTGGCGGCACCATGCAGGCCTGGGTCTGGCCTTATGTCTTGCTGGGCATGTTTCTGTGCCTGCTCAATGTGCGGGCCTTGAATGCTCACCGCCTGGGTCCGCAAGCGGCTGCTGGCATGGGCGTCAGCTTGTTGCGGATGCGCGTGTTCGGGCTGGCTTCGGTGGTCCTCTTGTCCGGGTGTGCCGTGGCGCTGGCAGGCCCCATCGGTTTTGTCGGGCTGGTGGTGCCTCATGCGGCGCGCCTGCTGTTTGGCGACAATTATCGTCGGTTGTTGCTGGCAGCCCCTTTGCTGGGCGCGCTGCTGCTGATTCTGGCGGACATCGCGGCTCGCACCGTGGTCAGTCCGTTCGAGCTCAACACCGGCATCGTCACGGCCCTGATCGGTGGCCCTGTTTTTGTCATCCTGGTGCTGAGGAAGGTCAAATGAAGCGCGCCGGACTGACCTTGCCCAGAGCCTTGCCGTTGCTTCCCTGGATTGCCCGACCCATCGACCTGATTTCGGTGGTGGTGCTGACAGGGGCTGTGATCGGGTTGGCCCTGTATGCGCTGACCGTGGGCAGTTTTTCCCTGAGTGTTGCTCAGGCCTGGCAGGCAGTCCTGGCGCCCGAGCAGGTCAGTCCGACAGTCCGCAATCTGCTCTGGGAGCTGCGATTGCCCCGTGTGCTGCTGGCCATCCTGGCGGGGGCGGCCATGTCCCTGGCTGGCCTGCTGATGCAGTCGTTGACCCGCAATCCGCTGGCAGCGCCCGGTCTGGTGGGTGTGGAGTCGGGTGCCAGCGTCACCATGTTGCTGATCATTGTGCTCTGGCCCGGGCTTCTGCCGCTGGAGCTGTATCCATTGGCGGCACTGGCGGGCGGTCTGGCCGTGGCGTTCTTTGTTGCGCTGCTGTCCTGGCGCCAGGGCATCTCGCCGTTGCGTCTGATTCTGGTGGGCGTGGGGCTTACTGCCATGCTCAGTGCCGTCGCCGATCTGCTGATCACCTACGGCAATATCGATCAGGTGGAGTCGGCCCTGATGTGGCTGGGTGGCAGTCTGCATCGGGCCGGCTGGGCGCAGGTCAACAGCCTTGGGCTCTGGTTGTTGCTGGCGGGTGTGCCGTTGTTGTTCTGCCATCGGCAGTTGAACCTGCTGCAACTGGGGGAAAAGGTTGCGCTCAGCCGAGGCTTGAATGTCACGGGTGTCATGATTGCCTTGCTGCTGTGCAGCGTCATGCTGACGGCGGCGGCTGTGGCGAATGTCGGTACCATGACTTTTGTCGGTCTGGTGGCTCCGCATCTGGCGCGGCAACTGGCGGGTGATCGCCATGGCGCCTTGATGCCCTTGTCGGCGCTGTTTGGCGCGCTGCTGGTTCTGGCTGGCGACACACTGGGAAGGGGCATCTTTCCACCCTTGCAGCTACCGGCCGGGCTGGTGGTCGCCATTATCGGTGCGCCTTATCTGATGGTCTTGTTGGCGCGTCAGCGTAATCGCTAAAAACAAATTGTCTGGGGGGAAGTGCGGGTGAAAGGAATTTTCCGGGGTGTGGCGTGCATGTTGTGTGTGCCTCTGGCATTGCTGGCCGTAAATGTGAACGCTGCAGAAACCAGGGTGTTCGAGAACAGCTTTGGCCGGGTCGAAGTACCAGTGGTGCCGCATTGCATCGTGTCGCTGCATGACTTCAGCCTGACCACGCAATTGCTGGAGCTGGGCGTCAAGCCCTGCGGCTCCACAGGCCGCAAGAAGCTGTTTTCCGATGTGCTGTTTCGCGGCACCCAGGAGCGTTTCGATGTGACGGGCATCCAATACATCGGCTCGCATCAGGCGCCCGATCTGGAAGCGATTGCTGCCTTGAAGCCCGACCTGATCATCGGATTGTCATATCACGCGGATATCAAGGAGAAGCTCAGCAAGATTGCGCCGGTGGTGCTGTTGCCTGCACGTGAAAGCGATATCAAGACCTACGCCAAGGAGCTGGCCGACCTGGTCGGCAAGCAGCAGCGTTACGCCGAAATGCTCGGTGAGTACCAATGGGTCGTCAAGGAGTTCAAGAAACGGGTCAAGGACCCTTCGCGAATGACCGTCACGACGCTTGAGGTCTACACCGATGGCTTTCAGTTGATCGGCCGTGGCGGCATGGATGATGTCATCGCCGATTTTGGCTTGGGACGTGTCCCGGCTTACAGCGCTGCACGGCAGAACGTGCCCTACAGCCTGGAGCGAATTGGCGACTTCAACAGTGATTTCATTATTGATACATATGAAGAGCTGCTAGATTCGGAGGCCAGCACGGCGGCCTTCCGGCAGTCGCCGCAATGGCAGAATCTGTTTGCGGTCAAGAATCGTCAGTTCCTTTATCTGAACCGCAGCCGCTATGCCGATACGATGCAAGGCCTGTTAGGTTCAGCCTATTTGCTGATGTCGCATATCGGTGAGCGGGAGAGCGTGCTGCAAGCGCCATAAGTTGTGTCAATTTTGATACAAATGTCATAAATGACAATCATTCTCTATTGATGTTGGTACTCGTTTGTATTAGTTTGTGCTCTCCAAAAAATACGCTTATCGGGATGGCGAGGGGTTCAAATGGAAACGGGTGTGGCGCGTACACAGGTTCAATCCATGGAGGTTTCCCAAGGGAGTGAACTGACCCTGCCGTTCATCTTTCAGGCGCCGGCTGCCGGCGATACCTGGCAAGCCCATCGCGAGCAGATCCAGCGGGTGGTCGAGGCTGAATTGCCCCGTGCCGGTGGTGTTCTGTTCCGAGGCTTTGCCTTCGAAGGCGAAGCCGACTTTGAAGCGTTTGCCTGTAGCTTCGGCCATGAGCTGCTGACCTACGACTACGCTTCCACGCCACGCACCAAACTCAACAACCGCGTCTACACCTCCACCGAATACCCGGCCCATCAGGTCATTCCGCTGCACAATGAACAGTCCTATTCCCTGAACTGGCCTATGAAGATCTGGTTTCATTGCGTGCAGGCGTCCCAGGTCGGCGGAGAAACCCCGATTGCAGACAGTCGTGAGGTCTATCGACAGCTTGATCCGGTCATTCGCCAGCGTTTTGCCGACAAGCGCCTGATGTATGTGCGCAATTACGGTAATGGCCTGGATCTGCCATGGCAACAGGCTTTCAGCACCGAAGACCGGGCGCAGGTCGAGCAGTTCTGCAAGGCCAGCAATATCGAATTCGAGTGGGATGAAGAGGGTGAGCTTTCAACTCGTCAGGTTTGTCAGGCCGTTGCCCGGCATCCGGTGAGCGGCGAGTGGGTCTGGTTCAATCAGGCGCACCTGTTTCACATATCCAATCTTGCACCGGCGGTACGCGAGACGCTGATTTCCATCGTTGGCGAGGAAGGCGTGCCGCGTAACGTTTTTTACGGCGACGGTTCACCCATCGAGCTGGAAGCTCTTGAGCATGTACGCGCTGTTCTCCAGCGCTGCCAGGTCAGTTTCCCCTGGCAGGCAGGCGACGTACTGATGCTCGACAACATGCTGGTGGCCCACGGCCGCTCGACATTCCAGGGCGCACGCAAGGTCGTGGTCGCCATGGCGGAGCCTGCTTCGGCAAGCTGAGCACTCTCATCTGGAAAGCTGTCGCAATAGACGGCTTACTTCGAACAAGTAGAAAAAGGACAACAAATGGATCGCCTGATGCATCGCTGCTGGCTGCGCGGAATTCGCCTGTCTATAGCCGAAGGCCAGTTAGCCATTGCCCACGGATCACAGGGCGCCTTGAACGATGAACTGGTAGCCGAACTGCAGGCCAAAAGTCCTGAGGTACTGCGCTGGTTGCAACAGCATCCCGATTATTTCGATGCCCGCCCATTGACGGATAACGAGCAGGCCCTCTGGTTTCTACAGCGTCTGGAGCCTGAAAACTGCGCCTATAACATCGCTTATGCCGGGCGTATCAAGGCGCAATTTGTCACCGATGATCTGCCCAAGCGCCTTCAGAATGCCTGGGGCACGGTACAGCAGCGTTACCCGATGTTGTGCACGGCCTATGCAGAGCGTAATGGCGAGCTGCTGCAATGGAGTCATCGTGAACAGATCCAGCCCTTGCAGCGTGTGGCATTGCAGGCCGCAGATGCCGATACCTTGCAGCAACACATTACCGGGCTGGCCGACAAGCCGTTCAATCTGGAAGCCGCCGAGGTCAGCCGTGTTGTCCTGCTGAGCAACTCTCAGGGCGACGTTACCGAATACAGCGTGTTGCTGGTGATTCACCACATCGCTGCGGATCTGGCCACGTTCTATACCCTTCTCAATGAGCTGTTCGCGTTGCTCGATGGTCAGTCGCTGGCTCCGGTAAATCCCGATGCGTATCGCGATTATTGCAGTGATCTGCATATTCGCAGCGAAGCGGCCGAACCTGCTGAACTGGCATGGTGGCAGGCGCAACTGGCCGAAGCCCCGGCCCTGGAATTGCCGACGGATTTCCCTTATGGCAGCAATCAGGCATTCAAGGGCGGCGAGTTGTCGGTGCGTTTCGATCCCGCTGCGACGGCCAGAATCCGTGCCGTCGCCCGAGGCTTGGGTGTAACGCCTTATGTATTCTGGTTCTCGCTGTTCCAGCAGTTTCTCGGCGTGCTGTCCGGGCAGGATGACTTCGTGCTGGGAACCCCCAGCGGCTGGCGTTTGCGCCGTGAACACCTCAACCTGCCGGGCTACCTGGTCAACCCGCTGCCGATCCGTTGCCGTCTGCGCCGCGACGTGTCCAGTGGCGAGTGGGCAAAACAGGTGGACGCCACCGTCAAACAGGCCCTGCAACACCGTCACTATCCGTTCTCGCGTCTGGTCAAACAGCTGGACCTGCCACGACAGATGGGCAGGGCGCCGCTGTTCCAGCATATGTTCACCCTCAACAAGGAGCGTATTGCGCCTTTCGAGCAGTATGTCGACCGTTTGCTCTCGGAGCAGCGTGGCGCAGCCCACGAGCTGAACATGGTGGTCATCGACGAGGAAGAAGGCTTCCTGTGCCGGTGGCGTTACAGCAAGGCGTTGTACCTGCATCAGACTGTCGAGCGTTACCGCGACCAGTTCGTGGCACTGGTCCATGCGGTGCTCGAACAGCCTGAAGTACCCTTTGCCGAACTCGACTGGTTGCCAGTCGAGCAGCAATCGCTGCTCAAGGGTGAAGGCACTCCGCTGGTCGTCAGCAATGCCTGGGAAGCCTTCACGCAACAGTGTGCGCTCAAGCCCCAGGCGATTGCGTTGCAGGATGAAAAGGGCACGCTCAGCTATGCCGAACTGGGCCGTGCCGTGGTTGCCCGTGGAGAGCGCCTGGGTCTGGATCTGGCTGGCGAGCGGATTGCCTTGTGCCTGCCACGCAGTCGCGAGCTGGTGATGCACATGCTCGCGGCCTGGCAGAGTGGAGCAACCTACTTGGTCCTCGATCCGCAATGGCCAGAGTCGCGCCTGCAGGACATCTGCCAGGACGCTGCACCCAAAGTGCTGGTGGGCGAAGGCTCGCGCCCCGAATGGTTGGCGGAGCAGGTGCGCTGGTTGCCAGTTCCGACTGCGCCGTTATTCAGCGACGCGCCGCTGCGTGCTGCATTGGCGGCAGATATGACGGCTTACGTGGTGTACACCTCGGGTTCCAGCGGCAAGCCAAAAGGGGTGAAGGTCAGCCAGGGCAACCTGATTCATTACGTGACCGGTTGCCTTGAACGCCTGAATCTGAGCGCTGATGCCAGCCTCGCCAGCCTCGCCAGTTGCGCCACCGACCTTGGGCATACGGCCTTGTTCGGGGCCTTGCTCAGTGGTCGCCGTCTGCGCCTGCTGGCCGAAGAACTGGCCTTCGATGCCGAGGAACTGGCCGCCGTGCTGGAGCGTGAGCCCGTCGATCTGCTGAAGATCGTGCCGTCACATCTCAACGCCTTGCTGGTCGCCAGAGATCCGCAGCGCTTGCTGCCACGCCAGTGTCTGGTCACGGGCGGCGAAGCGCTGGGCCATGACCTGGTCAGCCGCTTGCGCACCTTGAAAACGGACCTGCGCATCGTCAACCACTACGGCCCCAGCGAGACCACGGTCGGTGTCCTGACCCATGAAGTGGAAGGCAGTGGTGCTGCGCCGTTAGGGAAACCACTGGCCAATGTTCAAGTCAGTGTTCGTTCTCCTGAAGGTGCGTTGTTGCCAATCGGCGTCAGCGGCGAGCTGTACATTCAGGGCGCAACCGTCGCACCGGGCTATCTCAGTGCCCCGGATGCGGATCACGCCCGTTTTGGTGAGTACGGCTATCGCACCGGCGACCGGGTCCGGATCAATCATCAGGGTCAGGTGGAGTTTCTTGGCCGGCTCGATGAGCAGGTCAAGATCCGGGGCTACAGGGTCGAGCCGGCAGAAGTCGCGGCCCAATTGCGCACCATTGCGCAGGTCAGCGATGTCCGGGTGCTGAACATTCCGACGCCGTTGACCGGCAACCGTCTGGTGGCCTTCCTGATTGCGCCGCCGGAGGCTCTGGCCGGCATTCAGAGCACTCTGCAAACGCAACTGCCTGACTATATGCAGCCAGCCCAGTGGCATTGCCTTGAGCGTTTTGCCTTGCTGGCCAATGGCAAGGTTGATCGTCAGGCATTGAAACATATGAGCGAGCAGGCGCCGGTTCAGTCGTCTTCGGCAGAGCCGACAGGCAATCAACCCCTGAATGCCGTTGAAAGCACCTTGCTGGATATCTGGCGGACACTGCTGGGCAAACCCGAGCTTGGCCCGGACGACAACTTCTTCGCCCATGGCGGCGATTCCATTCTCGGCCTGCAAATCATCGCCCTGGCGCGTCAGCAACAAATTCTGATGACGCCCAAGCAACTGTTTGCCGAGCAAAGCGTGCGGGCCTTGGCGCGAGTGGCGCAGACACCGCAGAGCAAACTCGAAAAACGCCTGCTGGACATCGCCCGTGAAATTCTCGACAAGCCTGACCTGAGTGCCGACGACAACTTCTTCACGGCAGGTGGTGACTCGATTCTGAGTTTGCAGATCATCGCCAAGGCCAAGCAGCAACGCCTGCAACTCAAGCCCAAGCAAATTTTCGAGTTCCCCACCGTGCGCGGTTGGGCAGAGCAGGTAGTTGACCTTGGCGCGGCAAACGCAGGTGCTACGCCAAAGGCCCAGGAACCCACCACAGCCTTTGCCCTGACACCGATTCAGGAATGGTTCTTCGCTCAGCAGCAAACCCGGCCCGGTTACTGGAACCAGTCGCTGTTGCTGGCACTGGACGAGCCGCTGGATCAGGAACGCTTTACCCAGGCCGTTGGCGCGCTGCTCAAGCGCCATGCCAGCTTGCGGCTGATCTTCGAGGCCTCGGAAAACGGTTGGCAACAACGTTATCAGGCCTTTTCCGAAAAGCAGGTCGAGGCACTGCTGCACGTGGAGCAGGAACCTCTGAGCGAGGCCTTGCTACAACGCTGGCAGCAGGGTTTCAGCCTTGATCAGGCACCCTTGATCCGCTGGGTGTATTTCTCCCAAAGCCGGGAACTGCTGTGTACGGCCCATCACCTGCTGGTGGATGCCGTGTCCTGGCAAGTGCTGCTGGAAGAACTGGAAAGCCTGTACCTGCAACCCGACCTGGCTCTGCCAGCCGTCTCGGCGGGTTTCCATGTGTGGAGCGAAGCCTTGCAGCGCCATCGCAACGAACCCGAAGTACAGGCTCAGGTGGATTACTGGCATGAGCAACTGGTGGCTGAAGGCGTAGCCCTGGAGCAGACCAATGAATACGGCGAAAGCCGCACCCTGGATACACAACTGTCGGTTGAGCAGACGCAATGGTTGCAAGGCGATTGCCACTCAGCCTACGGCACCCAGGTCCAGGATCTGCTGGTGGCGGCACTGGCCGGTGTCATCGGTCAATGGCAAGGGCGCGAACGAGTCACCCTTGAGCTGGAAAGCCATGGCCGCAGCGGCTGGGAACAAGGCCCTGACCTGTCCCGTTCGGTGGGCTGGCACACCAGTCGCTACCCTCTGGCGGTCAAGACTTCCTGGGACCTTGAGTCCTCGATCATTGCGGCCAAGGAAGCTCTGCGCCGGGTCCCCGAGCAAGGCATCGGTTACGGCCTGTTGCGCCTCGACCCGGCCAATGAGCTGAAAGCGGCCTCGCTGCTGACCTTCAACTATCTGGGCCGTGTGGACCAATGGCTTGGGGCCTCGCGTCTCTGGCGTCTGGCCCGACCGATCTGCCCAGGCATGCGCGCCGACGATACCCGCCGCACCCACTGGCTGGATGTGACGGTGCTGGAGAACGAAGGACGGCTGCATATCGAATGGCGTTATGCCCCGCATGTTCATGATCAGGCACTGGTAAACGGATTGGCGCAGCAGTTTGTGCAGCAGATCGGCGCCTTGCTGGAGCACTGCCTGTCTCCAGCGGCTGGCCGCGCCACGGCTTCGGACTTCGCTGACTCAGGCCTGTCCGACGATGAATTCCTGGGCCTGCTCGAACAGCTTGAGCAGTGACAACCCTGCGTCCCCCATATTAAAGGTTCGGATACCGTCAGCATGAACGACAAGGTCAAAGCACTTTCGCGCAATATCGAAGCGATTTACCCGTTGGCTCCCATGCAGCAAGGATTGCTGTTCCACAGCCTGCTGCACCCCGGCAAGGGGATGTACCTGCTGCAATATCGCCATGTCATGGTCATGCCCGACCTCGATCTGGAAGCTTTCCGCCAGGCCTGGGCGCAGGTGGTGGAGCGTCACGAGTTGCTGCGCACGTCTTTCGTCTGGAAGCAGCAAAAGCGTCCGATGCAGGTGGTACACAAGCAGGTAGAACTGCCGATCACCTATGAAGACTGGTCGCACCTGAGTGAAGGCGAGCAACAGGACCGTCTTGAACAACTGCTGAGCGAAGAGCGTGCCCAGGGGCTGGACTTTACCAAGGCGCCCTTGATGCGGGTCAGGCTGTACAAGATTGCACCCGACACCTATCAGTTCGTGCGCAGCTATCACCATATCCTGATGGATGCCTGGTGCTTCTCGATCATCATGATGGACTTCCTCAACGGCTACCGCGCCGCCCAGAAAGGTCGCCGCCTGAACCTGCCGGCACCGCGTCCGTACCGCGATTTCATTCGCTGGCTGGAAACCCAGAAACCGGAAGACCATCAGGACTTCTGGCAGCAACGCCTGGCCGGTTTCGATACGCCCAACGAGTTTGGTTTTGGCCATGTGGGGCGTATCCAGGATGCCGCCGAGCCCGTCGAAGACTGCGTCGAGCATCTGACCCTCGAACAGACCCAAAGCCTGCAAAACACCGCCGCCCGCCACGGCATCACCCTCAACACCCTGGTGCAGGGCGCCTGGGCTTTGTTGCTGGCGCGCTACAGCGGTGATCGCGACCTGGTGTTCGGTATCACCGTGGCCGGGCGTCCGGTTCACTTGCAAGGTATGGAAAGCATTGTCGGCCTGTTTATCAATAGCTTGCCGCTGCGCTGGAGCTGGCAGCCGGACGATGCGCTGGGCCCATGGCTAAAAGCCTTGCAGACCGAGAACCTGAGCCTGCGGGAACACGAAAGCGTTTCCCTGGCCGAAATCCAGCGCTGGAGTGAAGTGCAGCGTCAGGATCTGTTCCAGAGCCTGTTCGTGTTCGAGAACGCGCCGATTGCTTCCGACCTGCGTCAGAGCCAGTTGGATTACCTCATCAGCGACATGGCCAACCGCACGCACACCAACTACCCCGTGACGGTGGTGATCGTTCCGGGCGAACGTCTGCATTTGCAACTGACCTATCAGACCGACTGGTTCCTGCGCGAAGAAATCGAACAGATGCTGCGCCACTTCCGTGCCTTGCTGCTGAATATGGGCGAAGCACTGAGCGCGAAACCCGAAACGCCTTTGCATCATCTGGCCATGCTCGATGAGCGCGAAATTGCCCTCCAGCATCAGGTCTGGGCCGGGGGTGGTCTGGCCGCCGATGAGCAACTGCTGCAACCCTTGTACATCGAGCGCTTGCAGCAACAGGTTCGCCAGACGCCTGATCGCGTGGCCATTGTGCATGGCGAGCAGAGCCTGACCTTTGATCAGTTGAACCGCGCCGCCAACCGTCTGGCCCGGCACCTGCGGGCCGTGGGTGTCAAATCCGACGACTTGATCGCAGTGTTCGACGAGCGTGGCCTGGATCTGGTAGTGATGATCGTCGCCACCCTCAAGGCCGGTGCAGGCTGGCTGCCGCTCGATCCGCGCAACCCGCCACAGCGTCTGGCCCAGGTGCTGCGCCAGAGCCGTACGCCTTTGCTGATCCATAGCGCAGGGCAGGGCGAGTTGGCGATGGAGGCCGTGGAGCTTCTGGAGCAGCCACTCAAGTCGGTGCTCTACGACACGTCGGTATTGAGCCGTTACAGCGATGACGACCTGAATATTCCGGTGCACGACAGCTCGCTGGCCTATTGCATCTTCACGTCCGGCTCCACCGGTACGCCCAAGGGCGCGATGGTGGCCCACGCGGGCATGCTCAACAACATTCTCGGCAAACTGCCGGGGCTTGGGCTCGATGCCCATGACGTGATTGCCCAGACCGCGCCGCAATGTTTCGACATCTCCGTCTGGCAAACCCTGGCCGGTATGGTGCTGGGTGCGCGTACCGTGATTCTTGGCGATTGCGTGGTGCAGAACCCCGACGATCTGGCGTCAGCCATTGAGCGGCATGGCATCAGCATTCTTGAAGCGGTGCCGTCGCTGATGCAGAGCCTGCTCGATGCAGGCCTGGACCGGTCGCGTCTGCGCTGGGTACTGGCCACCGGCGAAGCGCTGCCGCCAGCGCTGGCGCGGCGCTGGTTCGAGCGTTATCCCGCGATTCCGCTGATGAACGCCTATGGCCCGGCCGAATGCTCCGATGACGTGGCGTTCCATCCGTTGCGTGAGCGCTTGCCAGAGCAACGCATCAACGTGCCCATTGGCCGTGCCACACTCAACAATCGTCTTTACCTGCTCAATGCCGACCTGCAGCCCATTCCTGCCGGTGCGGTCGGAGAAATCTTCGTTGCCGGTGTGGGTGTCGGTCGCGGTTACATGGCCGACCCGGCGCGCACGGCGGCAGTGTTCCTGCCGGACCCGATTGCCAACGATGGCAGCCGTATCTACCGCACGGGCGACCTGGCGCGCTTCCTGCCCAATGGCGATCTGGAATACGTCGGGCGTACCGACCATCAGGTCAAGATCCGTGGCCATCGTATCGAGCTGGACGAAATCGAAGCCTGCCTGACCCGTTACCCTGGCGTCCGGGAAGCGGTGGTGGTGGCCCGCGATGACCAGCAGCGCTCCAAGGTGCTGGTGGCCTATGTGGTAGCCGATACCCCGCCGGGCATCGAAGCTTTGCGCGAGCATGTGTTCGGTAATCTGCCGCCGTACATGACGCCCAGTGCATTCATGTTCCTGGAGCGCTTCCCGCTCAATGGCAATGGCAAGATCGACCGCAAATCCTTGCCCGCGCCGGATTTTGCCGCGCAAAGCCAGGCCCGTTATGTGGCGCCAAGCAGCGAGCTGCAAGGCCAGATGGTCGAAGCCTGGCAAAGCGTGCTGGGGCTCGATCAGGTCGGCGTCGAAGACAACTTCTTCGAGCTGGGCGGCCATTCACTGCTGGCCACGCAACTGATCGGCCTGATCGGCAAACTCAGCGGTAAAGATCTGCCGCTGCGCGTGGTCTTCGAGCGCCCAACCATCGCCGCCATGGCCGACTGGCTGGAAAACCGCACCGATACCGCCAAGTCGTCGCCGACGCTCTTGCCGCGTCCTGAAAAACTGCCGCTGTCGTTTGCCCAGCAACGGCTCTGGTTCCTGCAACAGCTTGACCCGCAAAGCCCGGCCTACAACCTGGCCGGTGCAGTGCGGCTGACCGGTGATCTGCATATCGCTGACCTGCAAGCCGCCTTGCAGACCTTGCTCGACCGCCATGAAGTGCTGCGCACCGGGTTCATCAGCGAGCCTGAAGGCCCGAGCCAGGTGATTCTGGCCCGCACCGAGCTTGAGCTGCCATTGATCGACGTAGACAGCGAAGAAACACTGCACGACCTGCTGCGCCAGGATGCAATGACGCCGTTCGATCTGGAAGCCGCACCTTTGTTGCGCGCCAGGCTGTATCGTCTGGCACCCGAAGCGTTTGTCCTGTCACTGAACTGCCATCACATTGTTGCCGATGGCTGGTCTCTACAACTGATTATCGATGGTTTGTGCAAGCAGTACCGCAATCTTCGTCAGGGCCTGACCGAAGAGGCCCCGGCCGTATCGATGCAATACGCCGATTACGCCCTGTGGCAGCATCAATGGATGAGCAGCAAGGCCTGCGAACAGGAACTGAGCTTCTGGCGCGGGCAACTGGCCGGTGAGTTGCCGGTGCTGGAACTGGCGGCCGATTTCCCGCGTCCCGCCCAGGCCAGCCAGAACGGCGGTCGCGTCGAGCAGCGCCTGCCTGAAGCCTTGACCGCACGCTTGCGGGCCTTCAGTGCCCGTCACGGCTGGAGCAATTTTGTCCCGATGCTGGCTGCATTCCAGTTGCTGTTGCGCAGCCGCAGCGGTGAGGACGACATCATTGTCGGGGTGCCGGCTGCCAACCGGCATCATGCGGCGTTGCAGCCTCTGGTCGGCTGCTTCGTCAATACGCTGGTGTATCGCAAGAAACTGTCCGGCGAGCGCAGCCTGTTGCAATTGATGAGCGAGTTGCAGGCGTTGTCGGTGTCGGTGCAGTCCCATCAGGATTTGCCGTTCGATTACCTGATCGAGCAACTCGGAGTGGCGCGGCAAGTCAGTTATAACCCGCTGTTCCAGGTCATGTTCAACTACTTCCCCGGCAATGCGCTGGAGCGTTTCGAGCTGACCGATGTCATCGCCGAGCCACTGGACAACCGTCCGGACAGCGCCTTGTGCGACCTGCACCTGGATGTGCGTGACAGCGAACATGGCATCAGCCTGAGCCTGCAATACAGCAGCGACCTGTTCCGCGAACAGACCGTACAGATCATGGCCGGTCAATACCTGGCATTGCTGGATGCCTTGCTCGACCAACCGGAAAAAGCCTTGGGGGAACTGGTCTGGCAACCTGTCGAACGTGCCTTGGCACGGCTTGATGGCCCTGAAGTCGATGGCCATCAGGACATTCTCCAGGCCTTTGAGCTTCAGGTTGCCCGTCAACCCGACGCCATTGCCGTCCTGTCAGGCAATCAGCGCCTTACCTATGCCGAACTGAATCAGGCTGCCGAACGACTGGCAGCAGTGTTGCAGGCCCATGGTGTCGGTATCGAAGATTGTGTGGCATTCAGCTTGCCCCGCGATGCCCGTCTGCCTATGACCATGCTGGCCATCCTCAAGACTGGCGCAGCCTATGTGCCGCTGGCCGAAGACACGCCACCGGAACGTGGTCGTTACATTCTGGACGCTGCGCAACCCCGCCTATGCCTGGGCACTGCCGCGAGCCTGGAAGCGTTGGCTGAGTGGAACAGCGGCGTGCCGTTGCTGGATATCGACGCTCTGAACTCGACCGAAACACTCCGGACACCGGCATGGACGGCGGATCAACTTGCCTACGTGCTGTACACCTCCGGCTCCACCGGCAAGCCCAAAGGCGTGGCGATCAGCCGTGGCAACCTGATGAACCTGATGCTGGCTGTCGGGCACGTCCTGCCGCTGACCAGCCAGGACCGGGTCCTGGCCTTGACCACCGCGACTTTCGATATTGCCATTGTCGAACTGCTGCTGCCCCTGGCCCATGGCGCAAGCATTCTGCTGGCTGATCGTGAACAGGCCCGGGACCCGCAGGCCATCGATCAACTGCTGCTGGCTTCGCAACCGACCGTCATGCAAGCCACGCCAGCGACCTGGCGGATGCTGGTGTCTCATACCTCGCGCAGTTGGCAGGGTGTGCGGGCCATTTCCGGTGGCGAAGCCTTGCCCTGTGCGCTGGCCGAAGCCATCGAGGGCAGGGGAGCCAGGGTCATCAACGGTTACGGGCCGACAGAAGCAACGGTCTACAGCACCTTCGAGATCCGCAATGGCAGTGAGACTGGCGTGGAAGTGCCCATCGGGCAGCCTGTGGCCAATACCGCTGCCTATGTGCTGGATGCCGACCTGCAACCTGTGGCCGCAGGTGTTCCCGGTGAACTGTATCTGGCCGGTGCCAACCTGGGCCGTGGCTACTTCGCCGCGCCAAGACTGACCGCAGCGGCGTTCCTGCCGGATCCGTTCGTGGCCGGTGCCCGCATGTATCGCACCGGTGACCGGGTACGCCGCAACAGCAATGGCAGCCTGGATTACCTGGGGCGTCTGGACTTCCAGGTCAAACTGCGCGGTTTCCGTATCGAACTGGGGGAAATCGAAGCATTACTGGCGCGCATTCCCGGTATTCGCGAGGCGGCTGTCGTGCTGTCGGGCAACGGTGAAGCGGCGCGGCTGGTGGGTTATTACGCGGGCGATGCGCAGGATGAAACGTGGCTGCGCGAAACCCTTGGCGCACAACTGCCGGACTACATGCTGCCAGGCCAGTTTGTGCATCTGGACACCTTGCCGTTGAGCCCGAGTGGCAAGGTTGATCGCAAGGCGTTGCCGGAACCGCTCCAGCGCGACGGCCAGCGCGGTGTGCTTTCCGGCGAGTGGGAGCAGGAACTGGCGCGGCTCTGGGAGGAACTGTTGGGCAGCAGCGACATTGGTGCCGAGGATAATTTCTTCGCCTTGGGTGGCCATTCGCTGCTGGCGGCGCGTCTGGTGGCGCGTATTGCCGAACAGCATGGTCGACGCCTGCCATTGCGTACGCTGTTCGAGCACCCGGTCCTGCGGGATCTGGCTGCGCAACTGGCGACGACCCGTGTGGAGTCCGACGGCATCCTGCGTCCTTTCAAGGAGCCTTTGGCACCGCTGCATTTCACCCAGCAGCGTCTGTGGTTCCTGGATCGTTTGCAAGGCGATACCCAGGCTTATCATCTGTCTCTGGCCTTGCGTCTGGAGGCGGTTCTGCAACCGGCAGTGCTGGAGCAGGCCCTGACTCAACTGATCAGCCGTCAGCACAGCCTGCGCACGGTATTCAGCGACACCGCCGAAGGCGCACGCCAGCGTGTCGAGGATCAGGCAGCGGTGCAGGTGAGCGTCGAGCCGCTGGAAGTCGATGAGCATTCCCCGGCTTTCGCACAGACACTCAGCCAGGAAGCACAGCGCGCCTTCGATCTCACGGCCTCGCCGCTGTTCAGGGTCCGTGTGTATCAAGGTCAAGGCCGAAGCGTGTTGCAGGTCACCCTGCATCACATCATCGCTGACGCCCGTTCGCTGGAGATTTTCTTCAATGAACTGCAACTGATCTATCAGGCCATTCTGGAAGGCCGCAACGCTTGCCTGCCGCAACTGCCCTTGCAATTCGCCGACATTGCGGCCAGTTGGCAAGGCCCGGCCGGGCAGGCGCTGATCGAGTCGCAGCTTGAATACTGGCGCAAGACCCTGGCAGGCGAACCGCCGGTGCTGAACCTGCCGACCGACTTGCCACGCCCGGCGGAGCAAGGCTACAACGGCCAGCGCTTGCGCTTCAGCTTGCCCGCCACGTTGGTCGGTCAGTTGCGGGAAACCGCTCAAAGTCATGGCCTGACGGCGTTCGCCCCCTTGCTGGCGGCCTGGAAAACCCTGCTGGCCAGACACTCCGGCCAGCGTGAAATCTGGATCGGTCTGCCGGTCGCTCATCGCCATCAAGCCCATACCGATAACCTGATCGGCTATTTCGCCACCACTCAGGTCTTGCGCAGCAGCATTGATCCGCTGCAATCGGTCGAGCAGTTCTGGCAGCAACTGCAAGCCACACACCTGGCGGCGCAACAGCATGGCGACGTGCCGTTCGAGCGTTTGGTGGAAGCCCTGCAAGTGCGCCGCGACCTGAGCCATACGCCGCTGTTCCAGGCACTGTTCAACCTGATCCAGCGCGATGTCAGCGCATCGCTGGAACACAACTTTGCCGGCGTGCCGGTACAGCGCCTGAATGTCGAAAGCGACAGCGCACTGGTGGATATCGGTCTGCATATCGAGCAGCACGGTGAGGACTGGCAGTGCGTGCTGGAGTACAACACCGACCTGTTCCTGCCACGTACTGCGCAACGCTATGCCGACGAATACCGCAATCTGCTCGAAGGCATGCTGAAACAGCCTGAAGCACGTCTGTGGGATATCGATCTGGCCAATGATGATCACGCACTGGACGAGCGCCCATGGAACCTGCCAGCCCAGGCCCCGCAGCGCGAAGTGGACCTGATTGCCCGTTTCGAGCGGCAAGTGGAGCTGACACCTGGTGCGCTGGCTGTTGATTGCCAGGACCAGCAATGGACCTATGGACAACTCAATGCCCGTAGCAACCGCCTGGCCCATTGGCTGCGCGCTCAGGGTGTCGGCACCGATGACCTGATTGCCGTCTGCCTGACGCGCGGCCCGTGGCTGTTGCCAACCCTGTTGGCCATTCACAAGGCCGGGGCGGCGTACTTGCCACTGGACCCGCAACATCCGGCAGACCGCCTGCGTTTCATCATCGAACATGCGCGTCCGGTACGGGTGCTTGGCGAGAGTCTGAGTGCCGAGGCCTTGAACGGCGTCGATAAGGTTCTGCTCGATCAACTGGTGCTGGATGACTACAGCGCCGAGAATCTGGTGTTGCCGGTGAATCCGCAACAACGGGCCTATGTCATCTACACCTCGGGTTCGACCGGTACACCGAAAGGCGTTCAGGTTACCCGCGATAACCTGAGCAATCTGCTGGCCGGTCTCGACCAACAATTGCCATTGGGCGCTGACGATGTCTGGCTGGCCAGCACCACCTACGCCTTCGATATGTGCAAGCCGGAGCTGTTTCTGCCGCTGGTCAATGGCGCCGCCATACTGCTTGCGCGTCGTGAGCAGGTTGTCGATGGCCACCAACTGTTTGCCTTGCTGCGCCGCGCCACAGTGTTCCAGGCAACACCGGCAGGCTGGCAGATTCTGCTGGAAACCGGGCAGGCCGACTGGCCTCCTGTACGCGGCCTGATCGGTGGCGAAGCGGTGCCTGGAGAACTGGTGACCGAGCTGCGCAGCCGGGGCGTGACGCTGATCAACGCCTATGGCCCGACGGAAACCACCGTCTGGTCGACCACTCAGGCATTGCAGGAGGTGCCGAACGGTGTGGCCGATATTGGCTCGCCGTTGCTCAACACCCGCTGCTATGTCCTCGACGAAATGCTGCGCCCGGTGCCACTGGGCACCACCGGTGAGCTGTATATCGCAGGTTCCGGTGTGACCCGTGGCTATCAGCATGCTGCTGCGATCACGGCTGCGGCCTATCTGCCCGATCCTTATGCCAGCGAGCCTGGTAGCCGCATGTATCGCACCGGCGATCTGGTGCGCCGCCGCAATGATGGTCGGCTGGCCTACGTGGGGCGCAGTGACTTCCAGGTCAAGGTGCGGGGTTTCCGCATCGAGCCGGGCGAGATCGAATCGCTGCTGCGCCGCTACCCTGGCGTGGAAGAAGCCGTGGTGATGATCGATGCGCGCAGTCAGAGCCTGTTCGCCTGGCTGCAAACGCCGAGCCCGGTGGATCAGGCGGCACTACGTCGCCATCTGGAAGGTGTATTGCCGGGCTACATGATCCCCGCCGGTTTCATCGAACAGCCGCGCTTTGCCCTGAACGCCAACGGCAAGATCGACCGCAAGAGCCTGCCTGCGCCGCAACCGGTCGCGACTCAGGGAGTGGCGCCGCGCAACGAACTGGAACAGCAACTGGCCGAAATCTGGCAGGAACTGCTCGAAGTGCCGCAAGTTGGCGTATTCACCAGCTTCTTTGAGCTGGGCGGCCACTCATTGCTGGCGATGCGCTTGATGACCCGGGTCGAGAACCGATTCGGCATCAAGATCGAACTGCGCAGCCTGTTTCACAACCCGACGATTGCTGCGCTTGCCGAGCAGATCGAAAAACCCCAAGGGCCTTCCACGGATGAAGCCCTGGACGAAATGCAGCGTCTGCTATCAGAGATGGAAGAATAAGAATGAGTGGGATGACGCAACAAGCGTTCCTGGAGATTGCACAGCGACTGGCGTCCTTGTCTGCGGACAAGAAAAAGCTGTTCCGCCAGCGTCTGGCCGAGAAGGGCATCGATAGCTGGCGGCTGCCAATAGTGCCTGCCGTACCCGGCGAAGGTCAAAGCCTGCCGCTGGCCCAGGCGCAACGGCGCTTTCTGTCGGCTGAAGCCCTGAGCAGTCGTGCGCTCTACAACCTTTGCTCGGTGCTGCGTTTCGACCGCGACCTCGATGGTCAGCGTCTGCAACAGGCCATGCAGCAGTTGACCGACCGTCATCAGATCCTGCGCACACGCTACACAACTGATGCGCAAGGTCAGTTGCAGCCCCATTGCGAACCTTTGCAGGTGTCTCTGCCAAAGGTCGAGCGCTTGACACTGGCGGCGGCCGACTACGAGCAATGGTGTGCCGACGAATACGCACGCCAGCTCGCCGAGCCCTTCGATCTTGCCCTGTCTGCACCCTGGCGCTGGCAGGCCTTCAGCGATGCGCAGGGCCAGTCGACCTGGCTGTTTTTCACCATCCATCACGTGGCCTACGATGCCTGGTCGGCTCAGCAGCTCACTCTGGAACTGGCCGAGGCTTATCGGGCGCTTGCACTGAATGAACCTGCCCGGCAACCGGAGCTGAGCATTCAGTACGCCGATTACGCGGCCTGGGAACAGGAGTGGCTGGACAGTGATAGTTGCCAGCAGCACATCGAGTTCTGGCGCACCCAACTGGCGGATGCCCCGGCACCGCTGGCCTTGCCTCTGGACCGCCCACGCCCTGCGGCCAGCCAGCGCCGTCATAGCGGCGCGGTGCTTGCCCGTGAACTTTCGCACGAACTGACGACAGCCGTCGAAGCCGCCATTCGCAAGCAAGGCGTGACGCTGTACATCTACGGCCTGACCGCTTTCAGTTGTCTGCTGTCCCGCTATAGCGGTGAAAACGATGTGTGCCTTGGCACTTCCGCCGCCCAGCGTGACCGGCCGGAACTGGTGCCCTTGATCGGCCCGTTGCTCAACACGTTGGTGATCCGCCAGCAGTTGCAGGGCAACCCGGACTTCACAAGCGCACTGCTGCGCACCCGTGACACCGTCGCAGCCGCCTTCGATCATCAATTGCTACCGTTCGAGAATGTGCTGGAAAGCCTTGAGCGCCCACGTTCAAGCCCGCTGTTCCAGGTCATGTTCGTGCAGGTCGACTTGCCCGCAAGCCGCACCCTGGAACTGCCCGGTGTTGCGGTCGAAGTGCTTGACCCGCCGCAGCGCCATGCCCGTTTCGACCTGACGCTGCGCCTGGTGCGCACCGCCGACTCGCGCCTGCGTTGCGAGCTGGAATACAGCGACGAATTGTTCGATGCCGCCACGGTCGAGCAAATGCTGGACGACCTGCTGGCGATTCTTGGGCAGGCTGCGAGCCATCCCCAGCGGCGTCTGGCCGAACTGCAACTGGTTTCGCCTGCGAGCGAACTGAGCGGTCCGGCATTGGGCTCGACGCCCTTGCCGCTGGACCGGCAAGTCCAGCACTGGGCAACCCATACACCGACCGCGCCGGCCTTGTGCAGCCTTGAGCAGACCATTGATTACGCAACCCTGGGTGCCGCCAGCCGGTCGCTGGCTGCAAAACTGGCCGGGCAGGGCATTGAGCCGGGTCATGTGGTTGCGCTGTGCATGCCTCGTTGCGCCGAGCAGTTGCTGGCGACCCTGGCCTGCTGGCAGCGCGGTGCGGTCTGCCTGTTTCTCGATCCGGCCCAGCCGCCGCAGCGACTTGCGCAACTGTTGCAGGACAGTGGCGCAAGCCTGTGGCTGACCCTGGCCGAAGCGCCTGAAACCGGTGTCGACATTGCGCGCCTTGAGCTGAGTACTGGCGACTGGTCGGCTGACGCGCCTGTGGATTCGGGCCAAAGCCTTAGCCAGCCGCAACTGCCTGCTTACCTCATCTACACCTCGGGTTCGACCGGTCAGCCCAAGGGCGTGCTGGTCACTCACGCCAATCTGGCGCATTACGCGACGGCTGTCGGCCAACGTTTGCAGGCAAAACCGGGCAGCCGTTGGGCGACCCTGGCCACCGTGGCTGCGGATCTGGGCCTGACGTGCGTATTCGCAGCCCTGAATGCCGGTGATCCGCTGGTGCTGCCGCCCGCATCCCTGACCTTCGACCCACCGGGCTGGGCTGACTTCCTCGACCAGCAGCCGGTGGACTGCCTGAAAATCGCGCCTTCGCATTTGCGCGGTTTGCTGGCACTGGACGATGCCCGACGGGTGTTGCCAAGAGAGGTGTTGATTCTGGGGGGCGAAGGCTTCGATCAGGCGTTGTTCACGCAAGTACGCGAACTGGCACCGCAACTGCGCATCTTCAACCACTACGGTCCTTCGGAAACCACGATCGGTGTGATCTGTGGCGAAATTTCGTCCATCGATTCACTGGAATCGGGGCAGTACCTGCCTTTGGGTCAGCCATTGGCAGGCTGTGAACTGCGCATTGTCGATGGCAATGACATTCCGGTTCCGCTGGGCGTGGCCGGTGAGCTGTTGATTGCAGGCCCACAGGTTGCACAGGGTTATCTCGGCCAACCTGAACTGACTGCAAAGGCATTCGGTTCTACGGCCCAGAGCCATAGCCAGCACCAGCGCTTTTACCGCAGCGGTGACCGGGTTCGCCTGGATCGCAACGGGCGTCTGGTGTTCCTGGGGCGTCAGGACGATCAGGTCAAGATCCGCGGTTTCCGGGTCGAACCGGGCGAAGTCAGTGCCTGGCTCAATGCCCGGCCACAGGTTCGCGAAGGTGCGGTGCTGGCACAGGAAATCAAAGGCCGGACACAACTGGTGGCGTATATCAGCCCCGCGCTGAGCACTGAGGAACTGGCTGACGTGCAAGCCGAGGCCCGGCATCAATTGCCGGAGCATATGCTGCCTGCCCATTGGCTGACGCTGGACACACTGCCGCTGACCGCCAATGGCAAACTGGATCGCCGCGCCTTGCCGGAACCGGCTGAAACTGAAACAGCAAGCGCAGTCGCTCAGCCACCGACAGGTGCCACGGAGCAGCAACTGGCGCAGTTGTGGTGTCAGGTGCTGGGGTGTGCGCAGGTCGGGCGCGAGGATGATTTCTTTGCCCTCGGCGGTGATTCGATCCTCAGTCTGCAACTGATCGGCCTGGCATCTCGCGCAGGGCTCATGCTGAAACCACGGGACGTCTTGCAGCATTCCACGCTGGCGGGCATGGCCCTGTGCATCGATTGCCGCCAGCAGCCGGCCTTGTCCACGGTTCTTGACGCCTTTCGCGAATTGCTTGAGCAACCAGGGCTTGGACCGGATGCCGATTTCTTTGCCGCAGGCGGCGACTCGATCCTCAGTCTGCAATTGATTGCCCGCTTGCGTAAGGCCGAACTGCGCCTGATGCCTCGGCAGTTGCTGGAAAATCCGACGCCTCGGCAACTGGCCGGGGTATTGAAACCTGTTGCAGCAAAGGCCGTTACGCCGCCAGTAGCCATTCAGGCAGCAGATCAACCGCAGCCCCTGTCCCATGCCCAGCAGCGGGTGTGGTTCATGCAGCAACTGGATCCGGCGCAAACCGCTTATAACGTCACTCAGTTGCTGGCCTTGCGCGGTGATCTGGATGTTCCGCGCCTGCAAAGCACTTGTCAGGCGCTGGTCCAGCGGCATGAAGCGTTGCGCTGCCGTTTCTTTGAAGAGCAAGGGCAGGTCTGGCAGCGTCTGGACGAGACAGGCACGCCGATCTTCAATGTGCATGACCTCAGCGGCCTGAGCGAGTCCGAGCAACAGGCAACCATCGCCAAGGCCGCCCGACGTGTCTTTGATCTGGTCAACGGGCCGTTGCTGGCCATCGATGTCTTCAGCATTGCGCCCGGCGATTACCGCCTGCTGTTCAATGTGCATCACATTGCCGTGGACGGTTGGTCCATGGGCTTGCTGGTTCAGGACTTTGCGCTGATCTATCAGGACCAGCCAACGCCTGCAGCAACCGGTTTGCTGCCGTTCATCCAAGAGCAGCGGCAACGTCTGGACGGCGAGCAAGGCCAGCAATTGCTGGGTTATTGGCAGCAGCGCCTGCAAGGTCTGGGCAATGAACCTCTTGAGCTGCCCGATCACTGTCTGCGGCCAGCGGTGCAGGCCTACGAAGGTGCCCGTGACGAATTTGTCTTGCCGGGTGTTCTGAGCGCGGCAGTCGATGCACAGGCCCGAGCATTGGGTGTTACGCCTTTCGTGCTGTACTTTGCCGCTTACCAGATCCTGCTGTGGCGACATGCCGGGCGCACGGATTTCGCCATCGGCTTGCCGGTGGCCGGGCGTGAGTCGGCGGCCGGGCAGGCGTTGGTCGGCCTGTTCGTCAACACCCTGGCTCACCGTGTACAGATCGATGCCCGACAAAGCCTGCAAGCATTCATCACGACCCTGAACGGGCAACTGGCCGATGACATGGCCCATCAGGAGTTGCCGTTCGAGCAACTGTTGGACACGCTGGATTTTGAACGCCATCTGGATCGCACGCCGGTGTTCCAGAACCTGTTCAACTACCAGATCGACCATGGCGATTCCCGCCGCTTCAGCCTGCCGGGTGTCAGCGTGGAATCACTGGCGCTGCCGGACGGTGTGGTCAGTGCCAAGTTCGACCTGACGTTCAACCTGTTCACCCACGGGCGTGGCGCCGCTGCCAATACCCGCCTGATTGTCGAGTACGCCACCGCACTGCTGAGTCCTGAAACCACTCAGCGTCTGGTCGAGGATTATCAGGGCCTGCTCGGCAGCCTGACCCGCCTTGATCTTCAGCAGAGCCTGTTGGAAGTGCCGCTGGGCTCGGTTGCAAAACTGGCCACCTCGGGCACGTCCATGGAGGTGCACTGCGAAGCGGATTTTGTGACGCGCTTTGAAGTACAGGCGGCCCTGCATCCCGAGCGCGTCGCGGTATTCAGCGCAGATCGGCGCTTGAGCTACGCAGCGCTGGATGCCCAGGCCAACCGGCTGGCCCATTGGCTGCTGGAGCAGGGCGTTGGTCACGAGTCGACAGTTGCCTTCTGCATGCCACGGGATGAAAGACTGCTGGTATGCATGCTGGGGATCCAGAAAGCCGGGGCTTCCTACCTGCCGCTCGATCCTGGCCATCCAGCGGCCCGTCAGGCGCAGATTCTCACCCGTGCGCAGCCACAATTGCTGCTCTGCGATGCGCGGGCTGCCGACTTGCCGGAGCCACTGCGCTGCTACCTCTGGGCCGACCTGCCGTTGGCACAGTTCCCGGCACAGGTTCCGGCGGCTGACAGAAACCTTCAACAACTGGCTTACACGCTCTACACCTCGGGTTCCACCGGGCAGCCCAAGGGGGTGCAGATCAGTCGCGGCAACTTTGCCAACTTCCTGCTGGCCATGGAGCAAGCGCTGCCACTGGACACCGTGCAGCGTTACCTGGCCCTGACTACCGTCACCTTCGATATCTGTGGCCTGGAACTGTGCCTGCCGCTGGTGCGCGGCGGTTCCGTGGTGCTGGCCGACGATGACGAGCGTCAGGACCCTGTGTTGCTCGCCAGTCTGATCAAGAACCAGTCCGTGGACCTGATTCAGGCCACACCAGCCACCTGGGCCATGCTGTTGCAGGGCGACCGTCAGGTGCTGGCCGGGCGTGTGGCGCTGGCCGGCGGTGAAGCACTGTCGGCAGACATGGCCACCGAGCTGCGTCAATCCGTAGCTCATCTCGTCAACGTCTATGGCCCGACAGAAACCACCGTATGGTCTACCCAGACCCCGATCAATGCGCTGCAATTACCTGTCGCGCCTATTGGCCGGCCATTGCTCAACACCCGTTGCCACGTGCTCGACGAGCACTTGTGCGAAGTGCCGACCGGTTGCGTCGGTGAGCTGTACATCGCCGGTGATGGCTTGGCCCGTGGTTATGCCGGGCAACCTGGCCTGACCGCAGAACGCTTCATTGCCGACCCGTTCAGCACCGATGGCAGCCGCCTGTACCGCACAGGGGATCTGGCGCGTTGGCAACCCGACGGGCAGTTGTATTACCTGGGCCGCACCGACGACCAGATCAAACTGCGCGGTTTCCGCATCGAACTGGGCGAGATCGAGGCGGTTCTGCTCAGTCACCCGAAACTGGTTCAGGCGGTCGTGGCCGTGCAGGGCGAGCATCTGGCTGCGTTCTGGGTGGCAGAGGCTGGCAGTTCACCTGACGAAACCGAGATCCGTGACTATTTGCAGGCGCGCTTGCCGGTTTACATGCTGCCGACGCATATGCAGGCACTGGAACAGTTGCCTCTTAACACCAACGGCAAAGTGGATCGCAAGCAATTGCCACGTTTGCAACTGGATACCTCTGCCAGCAGCACCGTCCAGCGTCCGCTATCGGCCAGCGAAACCTTGCTGGCTGAAATCTGGGGCGCAGTGTTGAAACGCCAGCAGATTCCTGCCGACGGTCATTTCTTCCAGTTGGGCGGGCATTCGTTGATGGCTGCCCAGGTGCGTGGGCGCTTGCGCGAGCAGGGTTTTGAAGTACCTCTGCGCTGGCTGTTCGAGACCCCGGTACTGGCCGAGCTGGCTGCGCGGCTCGAAGGCCTGGCGCGTGATCTGGATATCGGCTCGCTGGCGATTCCTCACGTCGATCAGCAAATCGCACAGCCGTTGTCTTCGGCGCAGCAGCGGGTCTGGCTGATGCAGCAACTGGATCTGGCCGACAGCAGTTTCAATATGGGCAGCAACGTGCGCTTGCGCGGAGAGCTGGACGAGCAATCCCTGCAACGCTCATTGCAGCGACTGGTAAGCCGACATGCCATCTTGCGCACCACCTATCACCAGCAGGGCGGCGAATTGCGTCAGCGGATTCATGGGGATCTGTCGGTAAAGCTGCAAGTGATCGACTCCAGTGAAGCCCAATGGTCGGCCGAGGCCCGCAAGGTTGCGTTGCGACCTTTCGATCTGGGCAGCGAGGCGCCTTTGCGGGCGGTGCTGTATCGCACTGGCGAGCAGGAGCATGTGCTGCAACTGGTCATGCACCACATTGCCTCCGATGGCTGGTCCGGCGCGGTACTGGTGGATGAGCTGATTCAGGGCTACGAAGCCTACAGTGCAGGCCTGCAACCCGCGCAGGGCGAACTGCCGATTCAGTACGTCGACTATGCCGTGTGGCAAGGCTCGCCTGCAGTTCAGTTGCGTCAGCGTGAAGGCCTGGACTTCTGGCGGCGCACCCTGGCGGGTATCCCGTCGCAAGTGCCATTGCCGTTCGACTTCCCGCGCCCGGAACGCGACACCGGTACCGGTGCAGCGCTGGACTTCCAGTTGTCGGCCTCCACGGTCGAGCGCCTGAAAGCCTTTGCCCAGGAAAGTGGTACTTCACCGTTCATGCTGTTGCTGACCTGTTATGCCGCCGTGTTGCAGCGCGAAACCCAAGGTCGAGATCTGGTGATCGGGACCGATGTCGCAAACCGCGACCATCCGGCTACCGAGTCGCTGATCGGTTTCTTCGTCAACCTGCTGGCCTTGCGTATCCGTCTGCAACCGGAACTGAGTTTCCGTGAGCAGGCGCAGCAGGTCCGGGAGCTTTGTCTGCAAGCATTCGCCTGGCAGGACACGCCGTTCGAGCGTGTCGTTGAATGCCTGGAACTGCCGCGTGTGGCCAACTTGCATCCGTTGCTGCAAACGCTGTTTGTCCTGGACAACACGCCGCGTCAGCAACGTCAGTTGGGCAACCTGCAGGTCGAGCCGCTGACCGGCGAGCAGCATCACTCCAAGTTCGACATGGCGCTGTTTGCCAGCGAAGACGGGGATGCGATCAGCCTGCGCTGGGTGTATCGCACCAGCCTGTTCCGCCCGGCCACGGTCGAACGCCTGCGAGACGCTTTCGAGTCGCTGCTGGACATGGCCCTCAACGCGCCTGAAAACCCTATCGATACCTTGATTCCGACAGTAAAGGGAGCTGCTGCAATGTCCACGGACAACCCGGTGCAACGCAAGATGAGCAAATTGGGCAAGATGCGCCAGAGCGCTTCTCCCGCAGCCCGTGAGCCCATCGAAGCCCGACCGTTGCGCGAAGGCTCGAAATTCCCCTTGCTGGTGACCCTGCGCGACCGTGAACTGGCCCCGGCCATCTGGGCTGAAGCCAACCGTGACAAGGTCGAGAGCTGGCTGCGCGAGCATGGCGGCATTCTGTTCCGTGGTTTCGACCTGCCGACCCCGGTCGATTTCGAGAGCTTTTGCCAGGCCTTGTGCCCGCAGCTCTATGGTCAGTACGGTGATCTGCCCAAGAAAGAGGGCGGCAAGAACATCTACAAGTCCACGCCATACCCCAAGGACCGGATGATCCTGTTCCACAACGAAAGCGCGCATCAGCATCGCTGGCCGCGTCGGCAGTGGTTCTACTGCGAGATTCCGGCCTCCACCGGTGGCGCGACGCCGATTGTCGACAGCCGCGAGGTCTATCGGGAACTGCCGGCCTGGTTGCAGGCGAAGCTGCGCAGCAAACAATTGATGTACGTGCGCAATTTCAGCACCAGCCTGGACGTCAGCTGGCAGCACTTCTTCCAGACCGAGGAACGTGCCGAAGTCGAGCGGATCTGCCGTGAAAGCAATATCGAGTTCCAGTGGCGCGGCGCCAACGACCTGCATACCCGTCAGGTCTGCCCGGCGGTGATTCTGCATCCGCTGACCGGCGAAGAGAGCTTCTTCAACCAGATCCAACTGTACCATCCGGCCTTTCTGGATGCCGACATCCGCGAGCAGTTCCTGCGCGATGGCGAAGCAACCATGCCCAGGCAGGTGTTCTACGGCGACGGCTCGGAGCTTGAAGAGAGCGCCATCGAAGCCATCAACGCTGCCTACGACCGTTGCGCCGTGCGCTTCGACTGGCAGCAAGGCGATGTGGTGATGCTCGACAATATGCTGGCGGCCCATGCCCGGGACCCGTTCGACGGCGAGCGAAAGATTGTGGTGGCCATGGGCGAGATTTATGGCCGTGATCAGGTAATGGCTGCCCCGGCGCAGACCGAAGAAACCCACGCAGAGTTGAACCCATGATGGACCTTGGATTAACGCTTTCACCGCAACAGAAACAGCTTGCCCAGGCCAACCCTCAGGCTTGGCGCTGGGTACGTATGCAATTGACAGGCGTACCCGCAGGCGCCGTCGAACAACGCCTGCGTGCCTGCCTGGAACAACATGAGGCCATGCGCCTGCGCTATCAGCGCCCGGTCGGTGCCACGGCGCTGCGCCAGCGGGTTGCCGAACTCAGCGAGCTGCGCCTGGACTGGCGTCAGGCTCAGGTCAGTGATGGCCATGATGCACAAGGCTGGCTGGAGCAGGCTCAGCGTCATTGCCAGGCTGAACAGCCGGATGTGCTGGCCTGGCTGCTGGACGACAGCCTGTTGTTGGCGGTCCCTGTCTACTCGCTGGATCAGCGCAGCCTGATCCAGTTGCAGGAGCACTTGTTGGGCCGCAGTGCCGCGCTGGAAGCCGAGCCCATGCAGTACGGCGAATATGTCGAGTGGATCAACGGCCTGCAACTGGACGAAGACGCGGAACAGGGCGCGCAGTTCTGGCGCAATCTGGCTTTGCAGGATGTGCCGGGCATGCGCCTGATCGAACGCTATGGCATTGCCAGTGGCAACCATGCGCGGGTCAGCCTGGAACTTGCCCGTACAGTGCCGACTGCACTGAATGCGTTGGCCGAGCGCGAAGGCGTGGAGGTCGAGCAACTGGTACTGGCGGCCTGGGGGTCGCTGCTGGGCAGGCTCAATGGTCAGCAGCATGGCCAGCTTGGCTTGCAGCACGACCCTCGTGATGACTATGAAGAGCTGCAGGGCGCTTATGGCGTTTTCGAGCAAACCTTGCCGATGGTGGTGCAGCTCTCCGAACACAGCACCCTGGTCAATCTGGCCCGGCAACTGACCCGTCAGCTGGAAAACGCTGTCGAGTGGCAGGAATATGCAGGCCAGGCCCAACTGCTGCCGGAATGGCGCGCCAGTTTCCAGGCAGGGCTGAGAGTGCTGTACACGCCGCAACTGCAAGACCTGCAAGTGCTGTCTTTCGATACGCCGGTCGAACTGCACCTGCAATTGACCCTCGATGCACAAGGCAGCGGTCAACTGGCGCTGGCCTATGACTGCGGTTTGTACCGTGCCGAGCAGGCGCAGGTATTGCTGCGGCGCTTTGCCCATTGGCTGGAGCAACTGGTGCAGTCGCCCAACGGGCTGATCAATGGCTTCGACCTTCATTTGCCCGAGGAACTGCTGCCGGCACCGGCGCGTCCGGCTCTTGAGGCCGATCTCGATATCATCGCCACCTTGCGTACTCACGCCCGGACCCAACCGGATCGGCCGGCATTGCGCTATGCGGATCAACTATTCTCGTACGCCGAACTCGATGCCCTGAGCGACCGGGTGGCCGGCAGCCTGCATCAGGCTGGTGTGGGGCGCGAACAACGGGTTGGTCTTTACCTGCCACGCGGCGCACACATGCTGGTGGCGATGCTGGCCTGCTTCAAGGTCGGTGCCGCGTACCTGCCGCTGGACCCCAAGCAGCCACCGTTGCGTCTGGCCGGTATTCTCGACGACGCTCGACCGGCGCTGTTGCTGCATGGGGAAGACCTGCTGCCCGAAACGTCGCTCAGGACTCTGAGCTGGTCAGAAGCCAGCCATGGCCCGCTGTTCGAGACGCCGCAACCTGTTGCTGCCCAAGACCTGGCCTACGTGCTCTATACCTCAGGCACCAGCGGCAAGCCTAAAGGCGTGCAGATCGAACAGGCTCAGTTGCGCCATTACGTCACGCAAGTGACCCGGGCGCTGCAATTGCCTGAGGGCGGGCATTATGGACTGGTGTCGTCGTTGCTCGCGGACCTGGGCAACACTGTGCTGTTCCCGGCCTGGCTGCAAGGCGGGTGCGTGCATGTGCTGGAGCAGTCCACCGTGACCGATGCCCGGGCGTTTGCAGAAGAACTTCAGCGTCATCCGCTGGATGTCCTCAAGATCGTCCCTTCGCATCTTGAAGCCCTGATGGGCGAGCACGCCGCCGACATTCTTCCTCGCAAGGTCCTGGTGCTGGGCGGGGAACCCGTCGGTGAGCATTTGCTGAGCCGTCTGGCCGAGGCGAAACCGGCTTGTCGCCTGTACAACCATTACGGCCCGACCGAAACCACGGTCGGGGTGCTATGGCGAGCGATTGATCTCGATCAGGGCGTGGCAGGCAGTGCATTGAGCCAGGTACTGGGAGATAACCGCATCCATCTGCTCGATGAACAGCAAAGACCAGTACCGCCGGGACAGGCCGGTGAGTTGTGCATCAGCGGTAGCAGTGTCGGACGCGGCTATGTGGGGGATGTGGGCGGCTCTGCCTTTGGTATCGACCCGCTCAGTGGCCGTCGCCTGTATCGCACCGGCGACCTGGCCTTGCGTCAGGCTGATGGCGCACTGCGCATTCTGGGCCGCAACGATCAGCAAGTGAAGATTCGCGGTTTCCGTCTGGAACTGGCGGAAGTCGAACAGGCACTGCTGGCCCAGCCGGGCGTATCGCAGGCTGCGGTACTGCTGGATGGCGAGGGCGATCATGCGCGTCTGCTGGCCTTTATCGTCAAGGACGAGGCCGGTTCTCAGACAGCCGATCAACTGCGTGCCAGCCTGGCTCGCCAGCTACCGGACTACATGCTGCCCAGCGGTATTCTGGAGCTCAAGGCACTGCCACTGAACAGCAACGGCAAGCTGGATCGCAAAAACCTGTTGGAACGTGTCCGGCAACGCCTGCAAAACACGCGAGTGGCGCCGGTCGGTGAACTGGAAACTGCCATTCTGGCCATCTGGTGCGAAGTGCTGGGTGTCGACGACCTGGGGGTGACCGATAACTTCTTTACGGTCGGCGGGCATTCATTGGCGGCGATCAAGGTGGTTTCTCTGCTGCGCGAGCGTCTGTCGCTCAACCTGCCGACCAATCTGTTGTTCGAGCGCCATACCGTGCGCGACCTGGTGAGTGGCCTTGGCAATGGCGAGAGCCGTGGCCCCTGGAAAGTATTGACGCAAGCCGATGAACAGTCGCCAGCCTTGCTGCTGGTACACGGAGCCCAAGGGCATCTGCAGGCGTATCAGCCACTGGCGGACAATCTTGGCGCTCAAGTCTCGGTCTTCGGCCTTGCGGCTCTGGAAAAAGGCTGGGACGAAAGCGATATGGATATGCTGTTGCAGCACTATGTCGCGAGCATTCCCGCCGAGCTGAAACAGCGCCCGCTGGTGCTGCTGGGCTGGAGTCTGGCTTCGCGGCTGGCCTTGTTGCTGGTGCCGCACTTGCAGGCCAGCGGTTTTAACATCGCCGGGCTCGCCGTGCTCGATCACGATGCCCGGCGCAGTCTGGCGGGTGAGGGCGATGAGGCGGGGCAGTTGATTGCCGATTTTGCCTTCTATTGCCGCAGTCACGCGCAACCGATTGGCGAATCGCTACGGGAGCGCTTGACGAGCCTGCTGGCCGGTCATGACTATGCCGAAGGCGTTACCCTGTTGCTCAACGATCCTCAGGTGCGCTCGCATCTGCAATGGGAAGCGGCCGACGCAGAGCTGCTTGCACTGCTGGGGCAATATCGCTCGATCAAGACGCGCCTGTATGAGCAGACCTTGCCTGTCGTCGATGTGCCGGTCTGGGTGTGGCGTGGCAATGTCCATGCCGATCTGCGTGCCCAGTGGCAAGCGCATACGCAGCAGGCCGTTCGCCAATGGACGCTGGACGTAGGCCATCACGAAATACCTGGCGAACCTCGACTGGCCGAAAGCCTGTTGCCTCTACTGTTGGAAACTTCTGCCAAGGTGGTATCGGCGTCATGATTCTATTGAAAGAACTGCTGCATAACGCTCGGTGGCGCATTTTTCTTGCGGTGCTGAGCAGCGCCTTGAGTGCAGCGGCCAGTATCGGCCTGATCGGCTACATCAACCGCAGTCTGGAACAAGGCCCTGGCGATATCGGCCAGGCCTTGCTGATATTCGGCGGCTTGCTGATTCTGTTGTTTGTCAGCGGCATCACCTCGCAGTCGCTGCTGGTGCAGATCGGCCATCGTCTGGTCTACCAGTTGCGCCTGCGACTGGTGGGCAAGGTGCTGGGTACTGCGCTGGAGCGCATTGAGCGGCTGGGCAGCCCACGCATCTACAACGCGCTGACCAAAGATGTGACCACCGTCGCCACTGCCTTCAAGCAACTGCCGATTTCGTTGTACAACGGCCTGTTGTTGCTGACGGGGCTGGCGTACATGGCCTGGCTGAGCTTGCCGTTCTTCTTCCTGACGCTGGTGGTGATTGCCTTCGGGGTCGGCCTGGATGTGTTGCTCGGGCGCAAGATCAAGTCCCTGATGCAGGCGGTACGGCGCCAGGATGACCAGTTGACCGAACAATTCGAGGCCGCCATTCATGGTCGTTGCGAACTGGGCCTGAGCCGCGAGCGTCGGCATCAGCTCTATCAGCACAAGCTGGAGCCCATCGCACGGGCGTCGCTGGATGCCTCGGTGCGCGCTGATACCTTATGGGCAATCAACCTCAATTGGACGACCCTGCTGGTATTCGTGCTGATCGGTACGCTGTTCTTTCTTGGCCAGGGGCTTGGCTGGCTGAACCAGCAGGTGGTGGTGGGTTACGTACTGGCAATCATGTTCCTGCGCACGCCGATCTCGATGATCCTCGATGCCATTCCGGCAGTCATTCGCGGTCATGTGGCCTTGCAGGCCATCGATGCCCTGGCCCTGGGGGAAACGGTGCAGTTCACGACACCGGAGCAGGCGTCGCAGCCTTTTGAAGAACTGCGCCTGTCGAACGTGCGTTATCGCTATCCCGGCCAGAGTGACGAATTTGCCTTTGAACTGGGGCCGGTGGATCTGTCGATTCGCCGTGGCGAGCTGATTTTCATTGTCGGCGGCAATGGCAGTGGCAAGTCGACCCTGGCCAAGTTGCTGACAGGGCTCTACGTCCCCACTTCGGGCCAGGTTTCACTCAATGACGTGGTGCTCGATATCAGCACCAGCGAGTGGCATCGCGAGCATTTCGCCGCCATCTTTGCCGACTTCTATCTGTTCGCCGATGTGCTGGGCGAGGCAGGTAATCATGAAGGGCTTGAGGCTCGGGTGGATCATTATCTGGAGCGTCTGGGGCTGGCCCATAAGGTCGAGTTCGCGGCCGGGCGCCTGTCCACCACATCTTTGTCCATGGGCCAGCGCAAACGCCTGGCGCTGTTGATGCTGATGATGGAAGGCCGTGAAGTCTTTCTGCTGGACGAATGGGCGGCGGATCAGGACCCGGTATTCCGGCATGTGTTCTACAACGACCTGCTGCCTGAGCTTAAAGCCGCTGGCAAGACGGTGATCGCCATCACCCACGACGACCGTTATTTCGATGTGGCCGACCGGGTCTATCGCCTCGACTACGGCCAGTTGGTGGATTACGACCGGGAAACCGAAAACCCTTTCCAGCTGGTGAAATAGTCAGTCCTGCTGCCTGCATTCATCTAGAGGGCAACTGCTGCAATAGCCGACACCGGGAAGCCGGTAGCGGATGCAGCAGATGCGCCTCAGGCGCAGGGGTTCATCTGCGCCGGTGTCGTGGTAGCGCACGGGGGCGAACAGCGGATTGCGTCGGCCGTCAGGGCGCAGGCGGGCAGTGAGGATTTCCCGGGCCGGTGCGGTGCTTTGCGGGCTGGCCAGCGGGTGAAGGTCGAGACGGCTGGTGACGAACTCGAAGGTGTTGCCGGCATTGCTCCAGAACAGCCGGGGCGATGCGCGGGTGACTTTGACCAGGGCGTCGATGACAGGTGTCAGGTGATTGTCGATCAGGTCATGAAAGCGCTCGAAGGCCGAGCAGGCTGGCAGAGGTTTTCCGGCATGGGCCAGATGCAGTGCCTTGGGTCTGGAGTCGTCACCCAGTTGCAGGCCGGTGTAGGCCAGGGCAAGCGGCAGTGCGGATTGTTGCAGCAGGCTGGCGGCCATTACCGGAGCCATGAAGGTGCTGAAGTACCACTTGGACCACAGCGATACCAGGGCAAGACGCTCATCGGTCTTGTAGCGCAGCAACAGGCCATTGACGAATGCACTGAAATGCTCGTGCTCGAAAAACAGGTCACCCGGAACGTCGGCCCGTGGAAGGCTGCGCAGTTGCAGTTTCTCACCGTAGTCGGCGAGGGGACCGGTGAACAGCGGAGCAAGGCTGGGAATCATCGACTCATCCGTGGACCGCTTGTTGAGAGCAGTTATCGTTCAGAGGGGCTGGAAGTATAAACAGGGCGTCAGCGTCTTGCGACTGTTCATCTTCGCCATCGGCGGTTGAGAGGGATGTAAAGGTAATAAAATATTAATGAGAATTGCTACCATTCGTAGTAATGTGTCGAGAATGTATCAAAATCTTGTTCAAGGAGAAAAACAATGAGTCTGGACAGTCCGGATACGCGCTTTCTGGTTGTAGTCAATGATGAGGAACAGTACTCGATCTGGCCTGACTATCGCAGTGTGCCCGAAGGCTGGCGCACCCTCGATGTTCAGGGCAGCAAGGAAGATTGCCTGAGCTACATCGAGAAAGTCTGGACCGACATGCGCCCGCTGAGCCTGCGTCAGGCCATGCAGGTACAAGGGCAGGGCTGATCGCCTGCGACCGTGTTTTCAATTTCAGGGATTCAATATGGAAAGCGTCCAGCCCCGCCAGGCATCCAGTGCAACCTTCACACTGGAGCAGTTTCGTCAGCAGGCACCCCGTGAACTGAACACCAATGAGTACCTGCAGCGTCAGGCTGCACGGGAGTCGAATGCCCGCTCATACCCGCGCCGCATTCCACTGGCGTTGCAGGAAGCTCATGGCCTTTATGTGCGCGATACTCAAGGTCAGTTGTTCATGGACTGCCTGGCAGGCGCGGGGACTCTGGCTTTGGGCCATAACCACCCGGTCGCCATCGAAGCCATGCGCCAGACGCTGGATTCCGGTTTGCCCCTGCATACCCTGGACCTGACGACACCGGTCAAGGATCGTTTTGTCGAAGACCTGTTCGCGGCATTGCCGGAAAACTTTGCCCGCCATGCGCGCATCCAGTTTTGCGGCCCTACCGGTGCCGATGGCATTGAAGCAGCATTGAAGCTGGCGCGTATCGCCACCGGACGCAAACCCATCATGTCGTTCTCCGGCGGTTATCACGGCATGACCTTGGGCACTTTGAGCCTGATGGGTAATCTGGGACCCAAGCAGGCGCTGGGTTCTCTGATGGCTGACGTGCAGTTTCTGCCGTATCCCTATGACTATCGCTGCCCGTTCGGTATTGGCGGTGAAGCGGGTATCGATGCCGGGCTGCATTTCATCGAACAGTTCCTGGGCGATCCGGAGTCAGGCGTGTTGCCTCCCGCGGCCATCGTGGTTGAAGTCGTACAGGGCGAGGGCGGTGTGATACCCGCGCCGGTGCGCTGGCTTCAGGGCCTGCGTCAGTTGACCCGCAAACATGGTGTGGCACTGATCATCGATGAAGTGCAGACCGGCATCGGTCGTACCGGCAAACTCTTTGCCTTCGAACATGCGGGCATCGAGCCGGACATTCTCGTACTGTCCAAAGCCATTGGCGGTGGCCTACCGCTGTCGGTGGTGGTTTACCGGGAAGAACTGGACACCTGGAAACCTGGCTCCCATGCCGGCACATTCCGCGGCAATCAGATGGCCATGGCCGCAGGCGCTGCGACTCTGCGCCATATCATCAGCGAAAACCTGCCGAGGCATGCTGACGTCATGGGTCAGCGCCTGATGAGTTCGCTGCGCCAGTTGCAGAGCGATTACCCATGCCTGGGTCAGGTTCGCGGTCGCGGCCTGATGGTCGGCGTGGAAATCGTCAGCGATACGCCGGGCGACAGCCGTGTGCCAGCAGCGGATACCGCACTGGCCCAGGCCATTCAACGCCAATGCCTGCACCTGGGTGTCATTCTGGAGCTGGGCGGACGCCACGGAGCGGTCGTGCGTTTCCTGCCGCCGTTGATCATTCAGGCCGAAGAAATCGATGTGCTGGTCGGGGTCTTCCAGGTTGCCCTGGACAAGGCGATTGCCGAGGTAAAGGGGCGGGTGTTGCACAGCGCGTGAGCTGTACAATGAATATTCAGCCAGCCTTCCGTGCTGGCTGAAATATCTCAAATCTTGCACCGCCCAGTGGCGATGAATCGACAGTAATGCTGCCACCCTGGCATTCAATGGCCTGACGACTGATGGCCAGCCCCAGACCGAATCCTCCCGTATCACGGTCGCGACTTCGATCCAGTCGATAGAACGGCTCGAATATATGCTCCTGCTCGGCGACAGGTATGCCAATCCCGTCATCCTCGACACTGATGACGAGGCCTTGCTCTGTCAGCATGGCACTGACGCGCACCACCTTGTTACAGTATCGAATGGCATTGCCGACCAGATTCTGCAGGGCGCGTGCAGTCAGGCGAGGATCAAGGGCAAAGTATCCTGCGGCATCCTCAAGGCACAGCAGTAACGTGAACCCCTTGTTTTCCTGTTCATCGATGAAGCCACCCAGCACGCTGTCCAGATACGTCTGCAGTGGCATTGCCTCGGGCAGTGGACGCTGGTTCGGTGATTTCAGGCGAGTGTAGGAAAGCAGTTCATCGATCAGGGAATCCAGCTCCCGGATGTGGCCCACCATCTGTTCAAGACGCAGCCTTGTCGGTGCCTCCAGGGGATCGGCCATGACCAGCGCCATGCCGAACTCCAGCCTCGACAAGGGGGTACGCAATTCATGGGATACCGCATTCAAGAGCTCCTGCTGCTGATTGAGCAGGCCTTCGATATCCTGAGCCATCGTGTCGAACACCTGGGCCAGCTCGCCAATGTTCGAGCGTGGTGAGATTTGCGTTCGCTCGGCCAGATTGCCGCTGCCCAGGGTCATCGCCGTACGCTTGAGCCGTTGCAGATCGCGCCAGTGAGGCCAGATCCATACCAGCAGACAGGCCAGCAATGCGGCACCGATCAGAATATTGATCAGCCAGTACATGATGTTGATGTCGACAGGCGCATCGGGCGCTACCAGTTCGACAACCGTATCCGGGGCGATCAGGGTGAGTGCTGTGCCCAGCTCGCCATAATTGTCCGAACGCACAGCATTCAGGCCTTGCTTGAGAGCGGTGCGCTCACGCTCCGACAGGCCTGGATCGTCTATGGAGACAAGCCTCAGCCGAGACGGGGCAAAATCGGTCCGCAGTTCGTTTTCCAGCGCTGGCCAGGCTTCTTGCGGTGTCTGATTGAAGCGTTTTCTGATTTGACTCAGCGTACCCTTGGCCTGATCCTGGTTATAGGTGATGGTTTGCTGGTTGAACCAGCTCAGCACAATCTCCGGGATCGCAAACAGCGCGACGCCATAGGTCACCAGCATGATCAGGTAAAGCCGAGCGAGCATCTTGAACATGGCGATCCATTATCTTTTGCGGGGAAGTGCGGAATGAGTTCGTGAAACCGGCCTGTTACTCGTCCCACTCCGAGCGACTGAGCAGGTAACCCTTGCCCCAGACCGTCTTGATTCTGCGAGGCTCGGCAGGGTTGTCTTCAAACTTGCGACGCAATTTGGAAATGGCGACATCGACCGAACGATCGATACCGTTGAATTCGATGCCGCGTAACTGCTGGATCAACTGATCGCGACTCAATACCTCTCCCACGTGGTTGGCAAGCACCAGTAACAGGTTGTACTCCCCGGAGGAAAGCTCGACATCCTGGTCGCGCCATTTCACTTGTCGCTCAGCCAGATCGATCAAGAGCCGCCCCAGGACAATCTGCTGGGCATCGTGACGAGTCTCGCTAGAAAGGCTGCGCCGCAACAGGGTGCGGATTCGCGCCAGGAGTACGCGAGGGTCACAGGGTTTTGCGACGTAGTCATCGGCACCTGTTTCAAGGCCGAGAATCTGATCGTCGTTCTTGTCCCGGGCCGTGAGCATGATGATGGGCAGAACGGGACTTTCGTCGCGCAACTGTCGACAGACATGCAAGCCATCGAGCCCAGGCAGCATGAGATCAAGGATGACAAGGTCGGGACGTAGACGATGCATGACCTCGAGCGCACGATCTCCCCGGTTGACGACCGTGACATCGTAGTCAAAGCGCTGGAGATAACTTGCAATCAGCTCTGCCAGCGCAATGTCGTCCTCGACAAGCATAATCCTGGTCATTGTTCAGGCCATTTGTGCAAAGGGGACAGCATAACCAAGGCATGCCGGATACGAGCAAAGCCTTAACACTTATTAACATCTTCCCAACACTTGTTTACATGCGCTGCGCAAGCAGTCTTTAGCATGGCGTTATCTTCAGGGGAGCGCCACAATGCCGTCTTTATTCCGTCTCGATCCAAGTCGTTTTCTGTTGTGTGCCTGTCTTGCCGCACTGACTGCCTGTGGCAAGCCCACGGCTGAGCCAGACATGCCGGCTCAAGTGAAGGTGGAAACAGTCAAGACGCGTCCCCTGATCATCACCACTGAACTCAATGGCCGCCTGGTTTCGCCACGGGTCGCCGAGGTCCGTGCCCGGGTCGCAGGGATCGTGTTGCAACGGGTTTACCGTGAAGGCTCCGATGTCAGGCAGGGCGATGTGCTTTTCCGCATTGATCCTGCCCCCTTTCAGGCCGATCTCGAAAGTGCCGAAGCGGCTTTGCGCAAGGCACAGGCGACGGAGTATCAGACTCGTCTGCAGGCCGAGCGTTATGCCGAGCTGACAAAGATCAGCGCCGTCAGCCGTCAGGACGCCGAAAACGCTCGCGCCAGCTTCCTGCAGGCCCAGGCCGATGTCGCCTCAACCCGTGCTGCGCTCAAACGCGCCCGGCTCAACCTCGATTATGCAACCGTCACTGCGCCCATCTCGGGGCGAATCGGTAAGGCGCTGGTTACCGAAGGCGCGTTGGTCGGGCAGGGCGATGCAACTGCTCTGGCAACCATCCAGCAGTTACAGCCGATCTATGCCGACATCAACCAGTCCACCCGCCAGATAAGCGAGCTGCGTCGCTCGTTGCAGCAAGGCGGATTGCAGCAGCTTGAGCCGGGACAGATTACCGCGACACTCATTCAGGAAGATGGCAGCCCATATCCGCACAAGGGGACGTTGCTGTTTTCCGACCTGACCGTTGATCAAGGCACCGGTCAGGTCACGCTGCGCAGTGAATTTCCCAATTTTAAAAATGAGCTGCTGCCCGGCAGCTTCATCCGCGTACAGCTTGATCAGGCTCGCACGGCACAAGGCATTACCGTCATTCAGCGCGCTGTACAACGTGATGCGGCAGGCAAGGCTCTGGTTCTTATTGTGGATGAGGGCAAGGTTCTGGAGCGGGGCGTTGAGCTGGGAGGCGTACAAGGCAATCGCTGGATCGTGAAGAACGGTCTGAACGCCGGTGACCAGGTCATCGTTTCCGGGCTGCAACATGTGCAACCGGGTAGTGCAGTCACCGTGCAGGAAGAGGGCGCGGATGCCCTGGCCCAGGAGCAGAAGTAATGGCGCAGTTCTTTATCGACCGGCCGGTTTTTGCCTGGGTCATCGCATTGTTCATTGTGCTGGCCGGTCTGCTGGCAATACCTCAGCTGCCAGTGGCCCAATACCCCAGCGTTGCGCCGCCTCAACTCGAACTGACGGCCACTTACCCTGGCGCGTCCGCCAATAGCATCGATGAGAGCGTGGTGAGCCTGATCGAGCAGGAGCTGAACGGCGTCAACAATTTGCTGTATTTCAGCTCCAGCAGCAGCCAGGGCACGGCGACCATGACCATTACCTTTCAGCCGGGCACCAACCCCGAGCTGGCCAAGGTCGATGTGCAGAACCGTCTGAAAGTCATCGAGCCGCGCTTGCCTCGTGCGGTCAGCCAGCAGGGCCTCCAACTGGAAGAAATATCCGCCGGGTTCCTGATGATCGCGACGCTGACTTCCACTGACGGTCGTCTGGACGAGATTGCGCTGAGCGACTATTTGACGCGCAACGTGATCAACGAACTCAAGCGCCTGAAAGGCGTGGGCAAGGCCCAGTTATTCGGCTCGGAACGTGCCATGCGCATCTGGATCGATCCGCAGAAACTGGTGGCTTTCAATCTGACTCCGGCTGATGTCAGCCAGGCTATTGCCGAGCAAAACATACAGGTTGCGGCGGGCAGCATTGGTGATTTGCCGTCCTCCACGGATCAGGAGTTGACCGCTACCGTCATGGTCAAGGGGCAGTTGAGCACGCCTCAGGAGTTTGCCGCGATTGTGCTCAAGTCGAACACCAACGGTTCAACCGTCACCATCGGCGATGTGGCCCGGGTTGAAGTCGGTGCCCAGAACTACAATTTCGCCACCCGTCTGGATGGGAAGGCATCGGTGGCCGTCGGAGTGCAACTGGCGCCGGCAGCCAACGCGATGAGCACCGCGACCCTGGTGCAGCAAAAGCTCGATGAACTCTCGCGCTACTTTCCGGCGGGTGTGAAATACGACATTCCTTACGATACGTCTCCTTTTGTGAAGGTCTCGATCACCAAAGTCATTCACACCCTCATCGAAGCCATGGTGCTGGTGTTCATCGTGATGTTCGTGTTCCTGCAGAACATCCGCTACACCCTGATCCCGGCCCTTGTGGTGCCTGTCGCCCTGATGGGCACCTTTGCCGTGATGTATGTGATCGGCTTCTCGATCAACGTGCTGACACTGTTCGGCATGGTGCTGGCAATCGGCATCCTGGTAGACGATGCCATTGTGGTGGTGGAAAACGTCGAAAGACTGATGGCCCAGGAAGGGCTTTCACCCAGAGAAGCGACGTGCAAAGCCATGGAGGAAATCAGCAGCGCCATCATCGGAATAACCCTGGTGCTGACAGCGGTCTTCATTCCCATGGCATTCATGTCGGGTTCGGTGGGGGTGATCTATCAGCAGTTCTCGATTTCCATGGCCGTTGCCATTGTGTTCTCGGCGTTTCTGGCCCTGAGCCTGACACCGGCTCTGTGTGCCACCATGCTCAAGCCGATACCTGCAAACTCGCATCACGAAAAGAAAGGTTTTTTCGGCTGGTTCAACCGGCGCTTCGAGCAAGCCAGTCAGGGCTACGAAAATCTGGTAAGCAAGGCAGTAGGGCGCATTGGACGCTACATGGTCATCTTTCTATTGCTGACAGGCATCATGGGGCTGCTGTTTGCCCGTCTGCCGTCATCGTTCCTGCCAATGGAGGATCAGGGTTATACCATCACCGATATTCAATTGCCGCCAGGTGCCAGTCAGCAACGCACCATTGAAGTGGCCAGGCAGATCGAAGCACACAACACCCGGGAGTCCGGTATTACCAATACCGTGATGATTCTCGGCTTCAGCTTTTCCGGTAGCGGGCAGAATGCTGCGCTTGCCTTTACCACGCTGAAAGACTGGTCCGAGCGAGCGGCTCAGGATTCCGCGCAATCCATTGCCGACCGGGCAACTGCCGTGTTTTCAGGTCTCAAGGACGCCATGGTCTTCAGTCTGTTGCCACCTCCCGTTGAAGGTCTTGGAACATCGGGCGGCTTCGAGGTCTGGTTGCAGGATCGCAGTTCACAAGGGTATGACGCGATGCGACAGGCTCGTGACGAGTTGTTGCGTCGAGCCAGCGACAGCCCGATCCTGCAAAACGTGCGCGAAGCCTCTCTGGCGGAAACCCCGCAAATCAATATTGACGTGGATCGCTTGCAGGCCCACGCCATGGGGGTTTCGTTCTCGGATATCGCCAGCGTGCTGTCGACCTCACTGGGTTCAGCTTACGTCAATGACTTCCCGAATCTTGGCCGCATGCAGCAGGTGATCGTGCAAAGCGAGGGAGATCGTCGGCAGCAGGTTGAAGACCTGTTGCGCCTGGAAGTCAAAAACCGTCAGGGGCGCATGGTGCCTGTTTCCGCATTCGCCACTATCAAGTGGACGAAAGGGCCAGCACAACTGACTCGTTACAACGGTTACTCGGCGATCAGTCTGTCCGGCGAGCCCGCGCAGGGGCACAGCACTGGTGATGCGATGGAGGAAATGGAGCGTCTGGCTTCGGGGCTACCATCAGGGTTTGCCCTACAGTGGACGGGGCTTTCCTTGCAGGAGCGCATATCCGGCGGCCAGGTGCCGCTGCTGCTCGGGCTGTCGATGCTGGTGGTGTTTCTGTGCCTGGCGGCGCTCTATGAAAGCTGGGCGATTCCTGCGGCAGTCTTGATGGTGGTGCCTCTCGGGATTATCGGCGCGGTGCTGGCTGTTACCTTGCGCGGCATGCCCAATGATGTGTTCTTCAAGGTCGGGATGATCACCATCATCGGACTCTCGGCGAAGAATGCCATCCTGATCATTGAGTTCGCGACGAGTCTTCATGCTCAAGGCATGGGCAGGGTCGAGGCCAGTATCCGGGCGGCTCGTCTGCGTCTGCGGCCCATCGTGATGACATCCCTGGCGTTCATTTTCGGGGTTGTGCCACTGGCGTTTGCCTCGGGGGCCAGCTCGGCCGGCCAGCAGGCGATCGGGACCGGCGTCATGGGCGGCATGCTCACGGCAACGCTGGCGGTGCTTTTCGTGCCGGTGTTTTTCGTCCTGATCATGGGGCTGCGTGAAAGAGCACAGCGTGTCTCGGCTGGTGAAGAATAAAGGGTTGCCCAAGTGTTTTCGTGGTGCTGTATTGAAAAGGATGAGCTGTCTTGTCGGGTAGAACTTTAAACCGCTGGCTGGTATTGCTGGCGGTCATGATGGCTTTCCTGCCGATCGTACTGGATCTGACCATTCTTCACGTGGCAGTCCCCTCGCTTTCCATGGCCCTGCAGGCAACCGGCACCGAGGTCCTGTGGATCATCGACATCTATCCGCTGCTGATGGCCAGCCTGTTGATCCCCATGGGGACACTCGCCGACAGAGTCGGTCATCGGCGCATGTTGCTGCTGGGGCTTGGCATCTTTTGTACGGGTTCGGTTCTTGCGGCATTTGCTCCGAGTGCCGCGGCCCTGATCGGGGCGCGTGCGTTCATGGCTTTTGGTGCTGCCATGGTCATGCCATGCACCCTGGCCATCGTTCGCCAGACGTTCAATGATGAAGGCGAACGGGCTATGGCGCTGGGCATCTGGGGTGCAGTCGCTTCCGCAGGAGCTGCCCTGGGACCGCTTGCTGGCGGGGCGCTGCTCGAGCATTTCTGGTGGGGCTCGGTATTCCTGATAAACGTGCCAGTGATGCTTGTTGTCATGCCTCTGGTGAGGGCCTATATCCCGATGCGTCTGCTATCGGCAGGCAGTAACGGAAAGTGGCCCATAGGCCAGGCCCTGATTCTGATCTTCGGCATCATGGCAACAGTATATGGCCTGAAATCCGGCTTCAGGACAGGCAGTTCCCTGTTGATGACGATTCTCTTCCTGGCATTCGGCATCCTGATGATGTGCTGGTTTGCACGTAAACAACTGCGCTCGCCCGACCCAATGCTCGACTTGAGCCTGTTTTCTGTTCCGGCGATCAGCGCAGGTGTTGTCATGTCACTGATGGTCATGGGAGCGCTTGCCGGGGTTGAGTTGATGCTCGCTCAGGAGCTGCAATTCGTGCTCGGGCAAACGCCTCTGGAGGCCGGAATTTTCATGCTGCCACTGATGATTGGCTCCGCTGTGGGCGGGCCACTGGGAGGCATGATTCTTCAGGCGACCGGGTTGAGACGGGTGGCGAGCTTTTCTCTATTGGTTTCTGCCGTATCGCTGTTGGGGCTGGCGCTTGCAGACCTGGGCAGCAACGGTGTGAGGGTCATTTTCATCCTGGCGACACTCGGACTGGCACTCAGCGTTGGCATGACAGCTTCTTCAGTCGCGATCATGAGCAATACGCCAGTCGAGAAAGCCGGCTCGGCCGGGGCTCTGGAGGCGACAAGTTATGATCTTGGCTCAGGGCTGGGGATCACGGTGTTCGGAATCATTCTGACGTCCAGCTATGAAAGATCGATCCGTCTGCCGGGTGACCTGCCCTTGAATATCGCCGAAACAGCAGGGCGCTCGATCGGCGAAACGATGATGGCTGCCAAGGCGCTGGGCGGGCATCAGGCGCAGCAACTCGTTCTGGCCGGGCAGCAGGCTTTCAGCTCATCACACAGTCTGGTTCTGCTCGCGGCTTCCGCCTTGATCGGTCTGGTGAGCATCGTCGTCTGGAAGCTGTTACGTAGCCAATAGACATCGGGAATAAACTTCGGCCGCCGATTACCGTCAAACCAGCTTCGTACGTATCTTCATATAAGGACGGAATATGCGGCAATTACGAAAGAAAGTGTCCCTGTTGCTATTGGGCAGCTCACTCTTGGCAACCAGCCAGATCATGGCTGCGGATGCGGCTTCGCCCATAACGGTGGTTGCCACCAGCCCTTCGTTTTCCACGCTAGTCGAGCCCAATGCGAAGGTGGAACTGCTCACCGACGGAGCAAAGTGGGCAGAAGGCCCGCTGTGCCTGCCAGATGGACGACTGCTCTGGAGTGACGTCAAGGCGAACAAAGTCATGAGTTGGGACGAGAAAAGCGGCGTCACGACCTTGCTGGATCCTGCTCACTATCAGAACGGGCGGGCACTGGATGCCGAGGGGCGCGTGGTTGCAGCCTCCCACGGCGAACGGGCAATCGTGCGTCAGGAAAAGGATGGCAAATGGCAAACCCTGGTCGAGAGATACAGGGGCAAACGCCTGAACAGCCCGAATGATGTCATCGTCGACAAGAGCGGCCATATCTGGTTCAGCGATCCGACCTTTGGCGTCTTGAACAAGGCAGAGAGTTACGGAGGAAAGCCGGAGCAGGGCGGTGAATACCTGTATCGCTATAACCCGCTGCTCAAGGAGCTGACGCGCCTCAAGGCACCGGGCCTTCATTCACCCAATGGCCTGGCCTTTTCGCCTGATCAAAGCCTGCTCTACGTCGCCGACTCGCAATTGGCCCACGACTTCAAGAACCCGAAGCTGGCCCACAAGATCATGGTCTATCAGGTACACAAGGGCGCACTGAGCAATGGCCGGACATTTGCCGAAATCACTCCGGGTATCCCTGACGGCCTCAAGGTCGACAGCAAAGGCAATGTCTGGAGCAGCAGCAAAGAAGGTATCCAGGTGTTCTCGCCAAAAGGCGAACTGCTGGGGAAATTGCAGGTGGCTGCAGAGGATACCGGCAACCTTGCATTCTGCTCTGCGGGCTCACAGCACTGGGCTTACGTGACGTCAGGTAACAAGGTATTGAGAGTGCAGACGCTGGTTGGAGGGAGTCAGGAGTAACCCTGGCTCGTCATCAAGCCTTTCTTTCCTCCATTGCTGTGCATGTATACATGCACAGCAATGGGGAAATACCCCTAGACATCTCCGGGTAACCCTGAGGATGGTCTTTTCATTGCCTATCACTTGTATGTATTCATCTGGTCATGACATTCAGTCATAACTACGGCACATGTTTTGTCTGCATATTGCCAAGTGTCAGGATGCGCGCGACATCATATTGATATCATTAGTTCCCGTGCATAAAAATAATAATCGCAAGAGTTAGTGGTGGGTGCTGTTGATATATAGATGATTGCTAATTGCCATCATCTTACATGATGGTTCTCATCCTCGCAGAGAGTGGTTCGCCTGGATGGATATGTCGTCCGTTGCGATGTGCCGGATGGGGTTCCATCCCGTGTGGGCCGCACTGAGGCAGAGATGTGTGACATCAGCCTGGTATCATTAGTTCTCGCGATTTAAGAAAATCCCTACAAAAGATAAAGAAGTTTCGTCTTGCTGTTTAAGTACTTGCTAGTGGCCATCACCGTGAGTAAGATCCACGGCCTCAGAAGGTGGGATTCCCAATTAAACCAGGGGTTCGCTACCACTTCGCGCTGTCTTATGCCATTGCACTTGTAATGGCCATATTGGATGTGATCGTAATTGAAGGTCATGGATGTCCTACTCAAGTAAGCTTTCAGCTCATTACCTCGAACTCGCAAAGGCACCGGTTTGCGCCGAAAGCTTTGCGGGAGAGGACGTTCGCTTTTCAAGCGAGTATGAGGCTCTGGAAAGCGAGCTGAATAAAGCCCAATCCATGCACGAAAGCGGTCAGATCGACTGGCTGAAAATTCGCGAAAACAGTGAAGCTCTCCTTCGTACCCAGTCCAAGGATTTGCGCGTAGGCGCCTGGCTGACCTGGTCCCTTTATCAGCGTGAATCCTTCCAGGGGCTGTTGGCAGGTCTCGGGCTTTTACACCATCTTTGCGAGAATCACTGGCCCGAGGTTTTCCCGAGCAAGGCTCGTACTCGTGCCGCTGGCATCAGCTGGCTGGTGTCACGCCTTGAGCAGGTGTTGAACGAAAACGTTGCCATCAAAGAGCAACTGCCTCTGTTCCGCCGTCTGGTCGAGCACCTTGAAGGTCTCGACAATGCGTGCACCAAACATCTGGGCGATGATGCTCCACTGCTGTTGCCACTTTCCCGCCGCCTTAAAAGCATGGTCCAGCGCGCTGCCGACAACCAGCCGGAACCTGGCGTGGTGGGTGCAGCGGTTGCTCAGGTCAAGCAGGCCGCTACCCAGTTATTCACGCCCGGTGCGCCGATCGACAACGAGAAGGAGGCGCACAAGGCCCTGCGTGCCCAACAGGAAAACGCACGTCCGCTGTGCGCCTGGTGGCTCAAGCAGAAAGCCAGTGACCTGCGTGCCTTGCGCCTCAGCCGCACGCTGCTGTGGCTGCCTATCGATGCGGTTCCTGAGCGCAATGCCGAGCAGATCACCGCGCTGCGCGGGCTGCCGGCAGACAAACTCAAGGCTTATCAGGATCGTTACGACCAGGGCAAATATGCCGACCTGCTGGTAGAGCTGGAGGCCAGCCTGACGAAGGCGCCATTCTGGTTCGATGGTCAGCGGATGGTCTGGGAATGTTTGCAAGCCCTGAACGCCGAACTGGCCATGCGCGAAGTGGAAATCCACTTTGCACTGTTGATCCAGCGCCTGCCCGGCATTATCGAATTGCGTTTCCACGACGGCGCACCGTTTGCCGATCCGAATACCCGCGCCTGGATCAGCGCCAATGTCATGCCGCACCTGCAGACTGCCAGTGCGCCGCGCAAGGTTGAAGTTGCCGACATCCAGCCGGCCTGGGAGCAGGCCCTCGAAGATGTCATGCCGATTCTGCGCAAGGAAGGCCTCAAGGCTGCCGTGCAGATTCTCAAGCAGGGCTTGCAGAGCGCCAACGGCGGACGGGTAAAGTTTTTCTGGCAGTTCGCACTCGCGCGGCTGTGCTTCATGGCCAAGAAATACGAACTGGCCAGGACTCAGCTCGAAACACTCGACCAAACATTACAGGACTCAGGCCTGAGCGCCTGGGAGCCCGATCTTGCGCTGGAAGTGCTGCATTTACTGCATAGCTGCTACGAGTTGTTACCGCAGAACCATGCAGTGCGTGAACGCAAGGAAGAGATTTATCGCAGGCTGTGCCACCTCGACCTCGAAGTGGTACTCGAATAGGCCCCAGGGCCACAACCGCAAGGAGAAAAGCCATGGCCAAAGAAGGCTCGGTAGCCCCCAAGGAACGCATCAACGTCACTTTCAAACCTGCCACCGGTGGTGCACAGGAAGAGATCGAACTGCCGTTGAAGCTGCTTGCAATCGGTGATTACACGCACCGCAAGGACGAACGCAAGATCGAAGATCGCAAGCCGATCAGCATCGACAAAATGACGTTTGACGAAGTGCTGGCAAAGCAAGAGCTGAGTCTGACATTGAGCGTGCCGAATCGCCTTCAGGAAGAAAGCGACAATGAAGAGCTGGCCGTGCAGCTGCGCGTCAACTCGATGAAGGACTTCAACCCGGCCAGCCTGGTCGAGCAAGTGCCAGAGTTGAAGAAACTGATGGAACTGCGCGACGCGTTGGTGGCCCTCAAAGGTCCGCTGGGTAACGCGCCTGCGTTCCGCAAAGCCATCGAAGGCGTTCTCGCCGACGACGAATCCCGCGGTCGCGTACTCGGTGAGCTGGGTCTGAACGCCGAAGCCCCGAAAGCCTGAGCCTCTATCAGTCAAGGAAGCCAACACAATGAGCACTAGCGCAGCACAGCAAAAGAGCAACGAGAGCGGCGAATACAGCATTCTCGACAGCATCATTGCCGAAACCCGCCTGACACCGGACGACGAAGCCTACGACATCGCCAAGCGCGGCGTATCTGCCTTCATCGAAGAACTGCTCAAGCCGCAGAACAACGGTGAGCCGGTCAAGAAGGCCATGGTTGACCGCATGATCGCCGAGATCGATGCCAAGCTCAGCCGTCAGATGGACGAAATTCTGCACCACCCTGACTTCCAGTCCCTGGAATCGTCCTGGCGTGGTCTGCAATTGCTGGTCGATCGCACCAACTTCCGCGAAAACATCAAGATCGAAATCCTCAACGTCTCCAAGGACGACCTGCTGGACGACTTCGAAGATTCGCCGGAAGTGATGCAGTCGGGTCTGTACAAGCACATCTACACCGCTGAATACGGTCAGTTCGGTGGACAACCGGTTGGCGCGATCATCGCCAACTACTACATGTCCCCAAGCTCCCCGGACGTGAAACTGATGCAGTACGTCTCCAGCGTAGCCTGCATGTCCCACGCGCCGTTCATTGCCGCTGCCGGCCCGAAATTCTTCGGCCTGGAAAGCTTCACCGGTCTGCCGGACCTCAAGGATCTGAAAGATCACTTCGAAGGCCCGCAATTCGCCAAATGGCAGAGCTTCCGTGAGTCGGAAGACTCCCGTTACGTTGGCCTGACCGTGCCGCGCTTCCTGCTGCGCAACCCGTACGATCCGGAAGAAAACCCGGTCAAATCGTTCGTGTACAAGGAAACCGTCGCCAACAGCCACGAGCACTACCTGTGGGGCAACACGGCCTACGCGTTCGGCACCAAGCTGACCGACAGTTTCGCCAAGTTCCGCTGGTGCCCGAACATCATCGGCCCGCAGAGCGGTGGTGCTGTTGAAGACCTGCCGTTGCACCATTTCGAAAGCATGGGCGAAATCGAAACCAAGATTCCTACCGAGGTTCTGGTTTCCGACCGCCGTGAATACGAACTGGCCGAGGAAGGCTTCATTTCCCTGACCATGCGCAAAGGCTCCGACAACGCGGCGTTCTTCTCCGCAAGCTCGGTGCAGAAGCCGAAGTTCTTCGGCATCAGCGCAGAAGGCAAGGCAGCAGAGCTGAACTACAAGCTCGGCACCCAACTGCCGTACATGATGATCGTCAACCGCCTGGCTCACTACCTGAAAGTGCTGCAGCGCGAGCAACTCGGTTCGTGGAAAGAGCGTACCGACCTCGAGCTGGAACTCAACAAGTGGATTCGCCAGTACGTGGCCGACCAGGAAAACCCAAGCGCCGAAGTGCGTGGCCGTCGCCCGCTGCGCGCTGCCCAGATCATCGTCAGCGATGTAGAAGGGGAGCCGGGCTGGTACCGCGTCAGCCTGAACGTGCGTCCGCACTTCAAGTACATGGGTGCCGATTTCACCCTGTCGCTGGTTGGCAAGCTGGACAAAGAGTAAGGAGCAACTCATGACTGGATACGGCAGCCTTTTCGAACGCCTGAATGGCGACGCGGATCAACGCGTCGGATGGAGCCGCGAGGTTTCCGCCATGTCGTCCGTGGCTGCCCATCTGGCCAAGATGCTCAGCACCCGTGCGGGCAGCGTGCAAACGCTGTCCGATTACGGGTTACCCGATCTCAATGACATGCGCCTGAGCCTGCACGATTCCTTGAGTCAGGCACGCCTGGCCATCGAAAGCTTCATCGAAGCCTACGAGCCGCGCCTGAGCAACGTGCGTGTCATTTCCCTGCCGCGTGACAACGATCAGCTTCGCCTGTCCTTCAGCATCGAAGGCCTGCTGGAAGTTGATGGTTTCAAGCGCCAGGTCAGTTTCGCCGCTCGCCTGGATGGCAGTGGTCAAGTGAAGGTCAACTAAGGAGGCTCCGATGTCCGGTAAACCCGCAGCACGTGTATCCGACCCGACTGCTTGCCCTGTATCCGGCCACGGCACAAACCCGATTGCCGCCGGTTCCGGCGACGTATTCTTCGACGGCCTCCCGGCCGCCCGCCAAGGCGATGCCTCGGCCTGTGGCGGTGCGTTGGTGGGTGATCTTGCAACAACCGTTCTGATCAACGGCAAACCGGCTGCGACCGTGGGTTCTGTCGGTAGTCATGGCAACAAGGTGACGGCTGGGTCCGGGACGGTGATTATCGGGAATTCGCATACTCCGGTGCCGTTTGTGCCGCCGTTGCCTTTGCCTGGTTTTGATGAGCAGTTTGTGTTGACCGACAAGTCTGGTGCGCCAATGGCTAATTCCCGCTACCTCTTGGTAAGGGAGGATGGTTCAGAGGAAGAGGGCATTACAAACGACAAGGGCTTGACTCATCGTGTTGCTCGCCACAAGCAGGCAGAAAAAATCGACATCTACATTGCATCGAGGGACTGATCAATGGGCGCCGATACCAAAACAACTGCTAACGGAAACTTTGTAAAAGTCTCAACCATGCAGAGCACGCCAACCAAGGAGCCGGGGCCAAAGTCCGTCGAAGTAGAGCATGGGCTCACCGTATTTCTTGGCGGAGCAGGGATGATTGGCGCCTATAACGATGACATGATCGCAGCATTTGAAGAGGTTGGCATTTCCAATGCGGCTTATGGAAATTACTCTTCACTTATTGTTGGTATGGATAAGTATGTTCCCGAATACGCCGACATGCTGAGCGACGCATCCTCGGTGGTTCTTTATAATCAGGATGAAAAAGATCCTGTCGTCCTTGAGTATGGAGAATTGCAGAAATGCGAGTACGGCAATGAGTATATAGAGAAAAAATACTTGTTTGGCTGGATTACTGTCAGGAACTACAAGGACGTTGTATGTACCCCCGTCAGTGATCTGATGGCAATGAAAATAAGTCGCGATGTGAGCAAATTAAAGGCAACTGAGTTTCCATTGAGCGTTTTGCAGATAAACAAGCCTTTGCCGAAGGTTGGGCAGTTCAACATCGTCGGTTATTCGTGGGGGGCAGTGATTGCTGCACGCAGTGCCATTTATCATGCCCGTGCCGGCATCAGGATCGATCACCTTGTTCTGATTGGTGCGCCTATCAATAAGAGCCTACGTGATGCGGTCAGCTCACACCCCAATATTGGCAGCACCATCATTATTGACCTCAAGGACAAAGGAGATCCAATTTACGCGGGGATTTCAGATGAAGAATTGATGAAAGCCTCTATTGAATTGGGCAAGCAGATGCTCAATGGTGGAGGGCACTTTTATTACTCTGGCGATAATCCTGAGGGGAAAGCCAGACGTCGAGAGCTGGCTAAATTGCTGTACGAAAAAGGGTTGCGCTAAGTGTTTCGGTACATTTGTTTGGCCGTATCTGCGCTTTTGTTGCTGATGTCTTTTACACATCCGCGAGGGCAGCAACCGAACAGCACATTCTATGAATGGCTATTCTTGTTTTGTACAATCTCTTTCATTCCGCTGATAGTGGCGGCACTTTATTATCTTGTTAAAGGTGCCGGCTTGGCTTTGGTTCAAAGAGATTTTCGGGCAGGCGCTCCGTCTTTGCTGGTTTCTATCGTAGCGTTTCTCGCAATTTATAGTTTTGATAAGTGGGTGTTTCGTGAGCTGTTTTAAAGGCAGCTTAGTTGGCAAGGAAGTACGTATTCGTGAAAGCAACGGGTCAATTCGTTCACAAAACAGGCAGGTAATCCGTGTCCTTTAACCACTACTACCAAAGCGAACTCACCGCACTGCGTCAGTTGGGCCGCCGTTTCGCCGAGCGTAGCCCGGCATTGGCGCCTTTTCTGGGGCAGGCCGGGCGTGATCCGGATGTGGAGCGGTTGCTGGAAGGTTTTGCATTCCTGACCGGGCGTCTGCGCCAGAAGCTCGATGACGAATTGCCGGAGCTCAGCCATTCGCTGATGCAGTTGCTGTGGCCCAACTATATGCGGCCGCTGCCGGCGTTCAGTATTTTGCAGTTCGATCCGCTCAAGCGTTCAGGGCCTGCGTTGAATGTCGAGCGTGATACGCCCGTCGAGAGCGTGCCCAAGGATGACGTGCGTTGCCGTTTCCGTACCTGCTACCCGACCGAGGTGCTGGCGCTGGATCTGGCGGCACTGAATTACTCGGTGAAGGGCGACGGTTCGCTGTTGAGTCTGCGCCTGGAGATGAGTGCTGATGGTCATCTGGGCGAACTGGAACTGAGCCGTCTGCGCCTGCACTTCGCCGGTGAGCGCTATATCAGCCAGATGCTTTACCTCAGCTTGTTGCGCAATCTGGAAGGCATCGAGTTGATTCCTCTGGACGGAGCCGGCAAGCCTATCAATGGCGTCAACGACATTCCGATGGCATTCAAGATACCGGGCGACCGCGTACAGCCGGTGGGTTTTGCCGAGGAAGAGGCGTTGATCCCGTATCCGCTGAACACCTTCCGCGGCTATCGCTACCTGCAGGAATACTTCGCCTTTCAGGACAAGTTCCTGTTCGTCGACGTCAACGGCCTGGATATTCTCAAAGCGCTGCCGCAAGACACCCTCAAGCAGATGCGTGGCCTGGAACTGCGCTTTGACATCCGCAAGAGCGGCATCCAGCGCCTGCGTCCGACCCTGGATAACGTGAAGCTGTTCTGCACGCCCATCGTCAACCTGTTCAAGCACGACGCGCTGCCGATCCGTCTCGATGGCAAACAGGACGAGTACCTGTTGCTGCCAGCGGAATACGATCTGGAAAACTGTGGCGTGTTTTCGGTGGAAAGCGTGACCGGCTGGAAGCCCGGCGGCCTCGGTTATCAGGAATACGTGCCGTTCGAGTCCTTCGAGCATGACCCGAGCTTCGACGTGCCCAACAGCCGTCCGCACTACAGCATCCGCCAGCGTTCATCCTTGCTGCATCACGGCCTGGACACTTACCTGAGCTTCGGTATCCGTCATACCGAAGCCCACGAAACCCTGTCTATCGAGCTGATGTGCACCAACCAGAACCTGCCGCGCAAGCTCAAGCTCGGCGATATCTGCGTGGCCTGTGAAGAGACGCCGGAGTTCCTGAGTTTTCGCAATATCACCCAGGCCACGTCGAGTTTTGCGCCGCCGCTGAACCGTGATTTCCTGTGGAAGCTGATCAGCAACATGTCGCTTAACTATCTGTCCCTTGCCGACGTCAATGCACTGAAGGTGATTCTGGAAACCTACGACCTGCCGCGCTACTACGACCAGCACGCGGAAAAGGTCAGCAAACGCCTGCTGGGCGGGCTCAAGTCGATCAAGCATCAACACGTGGACCGGTTGCACCGTGGTCTGCCGGTACGCGGTTTGCGCACCGAACTGACCATCGACCCGGAAGGGTATATCGGCGAAGGCGACCTGTTCGTGTTCGCTTCGGTTCTCAACGAGTTTTTCGCGCTTTACGCCAGTCTCAATTCGTACCATGAGCTGCGGGTAAAAAGCACACAGGGAGAGGTGTACCAATGGACACCACGTATGGGCCTTCAGCCCCTGCTTTAAGCGGGCTGACCCGAAGTATACGAGAGTACTCGCTGTTTCAGGCCGTGCTGCTGGTCATCGACCGGCTGCGCGAGGCGCACCCGTACCTGAGCGAGGACGACCTGTACGACCAGCTGGAATTCCAGGCCAACCCGAGCCTGGGTTTCCCTGGCAGTGACGTTGATCGCGTGGAGTTTTTTGAAGAGCACGGGCAAATGCGAGCGCGCATGCGCTTCAACCTGATCGGTCTGGTGGGTTCCGGTTCGCCGCTGCCTGCGTTTTATGGCGAACAGGCGCTGGGCGACAGCGAGGACGGCAACCCGACCCGCAATTTCCTCGATCTGTTTCACCATCGTCTGCAACGGCTGATGCTGCCGATCTGGAAAAAATACCGCTATCGGGCCAGCTTCGAAAGCGGCGCGGTCGATGCGTTTTCTTCGCATCTTTTCGCCCTGATCGGCCTTGGTGGTGAAGAGATCCGGCGCGCCAAGGAACTGAACTGGAAGCGCCTGCTGCCATATCTGGGCTTGCTCAGCCTGCGTGCTCACTCGGCAGCATTGATCGAAGCGGTGCTGCGTTACTACTTCAAGCACGCCGAACTGACCATCGAGCAGTGCATCGAGCGTCGGGTGGAAATTCTCGACGAGCAGCGCAATCGTCTGGGTTGCGCCAACAGCATGCTCGGGGAAGACCTGGTGCTGGGTGAACATGTACGCGACCGCAGCGGCAAGTTCCGCATTCACATTCGCGAGCTCGACTGGCAGCGCTTTCACGAGTTCCTGCCAATCGGTTTCGGCTACCAGCCGCTGTGCGCGCTGGTGCGGTTCACCTTGCGTGACCCGCTTGATTACGACATTCGCCTGGTACTGCGCCAGGAAGAAATACGCGAACTGCGCATCGGTGAACAAAACGCCTGTCGCCTGGGATGGACCAGTTGGCTCGGCCGCGAAAAAGCGGACGGTGTGGTAACCCTGGGCAGCAAAACTCATTAAGGACAGATGACCCATGATCAACGTAGACCTGCAACAACTTATTCAGGCACTGGACGCCGAAACCCGTCGTGATCTGGAACGTTCGGCCGAGCGCTGCGTTGCCCGTGGCGGTAGCAAAATCCTCGTCGAAGACTTGTTGCTGGGCCTGCTGGAACGTCCCCAAGGCTTGCTCGCGCGCGCTTTGCAGGATGCCGAAGTGGATGCCGGTGAACTGAGCGCAGCCTTGCAGTCGCGGGTCGAGCACAGCGCTTCGCGCAACCCGGTGTTCGCGCCGGAGCTGGTGCAATGGCTGCAGGATGCGCTGCTGGTTGCCAACCTTGAGCTGGGCCAAAGCCAGGTCGAGCAGGCCGCACTGATCCTGGCACTGCTGCGCAACCCGATGCGCTATGCCGGTAGCCGCTACCAACCATTGCTGGCCAAGTTGAATGTTGAACGTCTGAAAGAGTTCGCTCTGTCCCAGAAAGAACAACCGGCCAGCGGAAAACCGGCAGTGCAGGGCGAGTCGCTGCTGGAGCGCTTCACCCACAACCTGACCCAACAGGCTCGTGACGGCAAACTTGATCCGGTACTGTGCCGTGACGGCGCTATCCGTCAGATGGTCGATATTCTGGCCCGTCGCCGCAAGAACAACCCGATTGTGGTCGGTGAAGCCGGTGTGGGTAAAACCGCCATCGTCGAAGGTCTGGCTTCGCGCATCGCCGCGGGTGAAGTGCCACAAGTTCTCAAGGGCGTAGAGCTTCTGTCCCTGGACATGGGCCTGTTGCAAGCCGGTGCCAGCGTCAAGGGGGAGTTTGAACGACGCCTCAAAGGTGTGATCGACGAAGTCAAAGCATCGCCAAAGCCCATCATCCTGTTCATCGACGAAGCCCACACGCTGATTGGCGCAGGCGGCAATGCCGGTGGCTCCGATGCAGCCAACCTGCTCAAGCCGGCACTGGCCCGTGGCGAGTTGCGTACCATCGCCGCCACCACTTGGGCGGAGTACAAGAAGTACTTTGAAAAAGACCCGGCCCTGGCCCGTCGTTTCCAGCCGGTGCAACTGCACGAACCGACTGTCAGCGAAGCCGTGACCATCCTGCGTGGCCTGGCTCAGGTTTACGAGAAGAGCCACGGTATCTACCTGCGCGATGACGCCGTGGTGTGTGCCGCCGAGTTGTCTGCCCGTTATCTGGCAGGCCGCCAGTTGCCGGACAAGGCTGTCGATGTTCTCGATACCGCATGCGCCCGTGTGCGTATCAGCCTGGCCGCGGCTCCTGAGAGCCTTGAGCGCCTGCGTGGCGAGCTGGCTGAAGGTGGCCGCCAGCGTCAGGCGCTGCGCCGTGATGCCGAAGCCGGTCTGCTGATCGACCATGAAGCCCTTGATGCACTGGAAGCCCGACTGGAGGAAGCCCAAAGCGAAATGAGCGCTCTGGAAAGCCAGTGGACCGAACAGAAGCAACTGGCCGAGCGTCTGCTGGAACTTCGTCAGCAACTGGCCAAGGCCCGTGAAGCCGCAGCGGTCGAGCCGACCATCAGTGTCGAAGAAGACGCCGAAGGCACGGTCATCGAAACCCTGAGCAATGAAGCCGACGAAGCCCTGAGTGTCGAGACGCTGGAAGCCGAGTTGAACCAGACCCATAGCGCCTTGACCGCCGCCCAGACCCAGGAGCGTCTGGTCAGCTTCGAAGTCTGCCCGCGTCTGGTGGCCGAAGTGATCAGCGCCTGGACCGGTGTGCCGCTGTCGCAACTGGCCCGTGAGCACAATGCCAAGGTCACGAGTTTCGCCGTTGACCTGCGTACCCGCATTCGTGGTCAGGAACAGGCCGTACATGCGCTTGATCGTTCGATGCGCGCCACGGCTGCGGGCCTGAACAAGCCGGACGCACCGGTGGGCGTGTTCCTGCTGGTCGGTCCTAGTGGTGTCGGCAAGACCGAAACCGCGCTGGCGCTTGCGGATTTGCTGTACGGCGGTGATCGTTTCATCACCACCATCAACATGTCCGAATTCCAGGAGAAGCACACTGTTTCCCGCCTGATCGGTGCTCCACCGGGCTATGTCGGTTACGGCGAAGGCGGCATGCTCACCGAAGCCGTGCGCCAGAAGCCTTACTCCGTGGTGTTGCTCGATGAGGTCGAGAAGGCCGACCCGGACGTGCTCAACCTGTTTTACCAGATCTTCGACAAGGGCGTGGCCAACGACGGGGAAGGGCGTGAGATCGACTTCCGCAACACCCTGATCCTGATGACCTCGAACCTGGGCAGCGACCGTATCGCCGAACTGTGCGAAAACGGCGAGCGTCCGTCTGCCGAAGTGCTGGAAGAAACCATCCGCCCAGTCCTCAGCAAGCATTTCAAGCCGGCGCTGCTGGCCCGTATGCGCGTCGTGCCGTATTACCCGGTCGGCGGCCCGGTGCTGCGCGAGCTGATCGAGATCAAACTCGGTCGTCTGGGCGAGCGCCTGAACCGTCGCCAACTGGAGTTCACCTGGTGCCAGAACCTTGTGGATCACCTGTCCGAGCGTTGTACCCAGAGCGAAAGCGGTGCGCGCCTGATCGATCACTTGCTGGATCAGCACGTTCTGCCGCTGGTGGCCGACCGCCTTCTGGATGCCATGGCCACCGGTGAAAGCCTCAAGCGGGTTCACGCCACGCTTGACGGCAACGCCAGTGTGACGTGCGAGTTCGCCTGAGGTGGGTGTGATGTTCACTCAGGTGCCTCAGCCACTGGCCTATGCCGAAGCGTTGCTTGCGCAGTACGCTGAACTGTCGCGGGCGGCCAGCGGTGCCGATCTGCTGGGTGGCTTTGTGCGCGGGCTGGCCGGACTCAGCGGTTGCGAGCTGACTCAGCTCTACCTGCTGGATGCCACCAACACCTGCCTGGGCATGAATGCCGAGTGCCTTGATGGCATCCTGCAACCACGGGAAGCGGCGAGCTTGCCGGTGGATTACAGCGACGAACAGTTGCTGCAGTTCGCCCTGAGCCAGAATCGTGTGCTGTTCCTCAGTGAACTGAGCGGCAGCCTGCATGAAACCAGCTTCCTGCCGGCACAGGCCACGCCATGGCAGTCGCTGCTGTGTGTCCCCATGGTCACCCATCAGAAATCCGTCGAAGGCGTATTGTTGTGCGCGAGCCGTCGGCATGTCGACCTGCAAGGTTTTGCCGACTCACTCGGGCAGCTTGGCTCGTTTGTACTTGGCCAGTTGCATCTGATGCAGCGCCTGCGTCAGCCCACGGATGAGCTGCCCGTTGCATCGGCCCGCGTGCCCAATGCCAGCGATTACGGTCTGATCGGCAAAAGCGCAAGCATGCGCCGTACCTACTCGATGATCAGCAAAGTCCTGCACAGCCCTTATACCGTGCTGTTGCGCGGCGAGACGGGGACGGGCAAGGAAGTGGTCGCACGGGCGATTCATGACTTCGGCCCGCGCCACTCGAAGGCATTCATCGTGCAGAACTGTGCGGCATTCCCTGAAAACCTGCTCGAAAGCGAGTTGTTCGGCTATCGCAAGGGCGCATTCACCGGTGCTGACTTTGACCGTGAAGGGCTTTTCGACGCAGCCAATGGCGGCACCCTGTTGCTCGACGAAATCGGCGACATGCCATTGGCCCTGCAAGCCAAGCTGCTGCGCGTCCTGCAGGAAGGCGAGATTCGGCCGCTGGGTTCCAACGAGACTCACAAGATCGACGTGCGTATCATCGCCGCCACGCACCGGGACCTGTCGGTGATGGTCAGTGAAGGCACATTCCGCGAGGACTTGTACTACCGCCTTGCGCAGTTTCCTATCGAACTGCCGGCTTTGCGTCAGCGCGAAGGCGACATTGTCGACCTGGCTCGGCACTTTGCCGACAAGACTTGTGCATTCCTGCAGCGTGAGTCGTTGCGCTGGTCGGATTCGGCACTGACTCACCTGTCCAGTTATGCCTTCCCCGGCAACGTTCGCGAGCTCAAGGGCCTGGTCGAACGTGCCGTGCTGCTGTGCGAGGGCGGTGAGTTGCTGGCCGAACACTTTTCCCTGCGCACAGAAGCCATTCCTCTGGACAGCAGCCTCAATCTGCGCGAGCGCCTGGAACAGGTAGAACGTTGCATGCTCCTCGATTGCCTGCGCAAGAACGATGGCAACCAGACTCTTTCCGCGCGTGAACTCGGCTTGCCGAGGCGCACGCTGCTTTACCGCCTTGAGCGCCTGAATATCAATCTGGGTGATTTCAATGGGTAGGCAACAACACTCTTTTCCAATTCATCCGCTTCTAACAGCGCCCTCCGAAAGGTCCGGCGCTTTGTGCTTACTCCTGGAGACCCTCTGATGTCTGTTCGTCACTGGCAAGCCTTCCTGCTGACACTTGTCGTTCTATGCGGCCTTGGCGGCTGCAGCGGCAATTACAAATTCAACGACAACACCTATCGCCCATTGGGTGATCCTCAGGCGGTCAATCGCGGCAAGTGACCGCAAGGAGCATCATCATGGAACTGGTTTTCGAAATGCTTAACACCAAGCAGTTCGTGCCCACGGAGTTGTGCCAGAAGACCTTCAAGCAGGCTGGTGGCGTGATTGGTCGGGGAGAGGACTGCGACTGGATCATCCCGGACCGCAAGCGTCATTTGTCCAACCATCACGCGCTGATCAGCTATCGCGAGGGAACGTTTTTCCTGACCGATACCAGCAGCAACGGTATTCAGGACAGTGCCAACGGCGCGCGTCTGCGCAAGGGTGAAGCCGTACGTATCGAACACGGCAGTGTGTATGTCCTGGGTGACTTCGAGATTCGTGCGCGGCTGGTTCGTGACCCGGCCACTTTCGACGTGGAAGTCGGTCGTCCACAAGCGGCAGGCAGCATCATCCCTGACGATGCTTTCCTCGACCTGGACCCGCTGAACGCCCTTGACCAGCAGGAGCGTGTCTATTCGGAAATCGAGGAGTTGATCTCCCCGAACACCGCTATCGATGATGGACGGCAGCGTGCCGACTATGCCCGCATCGATATGGAAAGCCTGTTGGTGCCGGAACTGGTCGAGGTTGCGAAAAAGCCTGAACCTGCGCCCGCACCGCCACCGGTCGAGCGTCAGTCCGAGGCTTTCTGGGACAAGTTTGCTGTGGCTCTGGGGGTTGACCTCAAGGATCTCGATCATGATGCAAAAGAGGCACTGGCGCTCAATGCAGCCCGTTTGCTCAAGCAAAGCATCGGCGGTCTGCAACAGAGCCTGCGCACCCGCAGCGAGCTGAAAAACGAATTACGCCTGGCGCAGACCACGGTTCAGGGCAGTCAGAAGAACCCGTTGAAGTTTGCCGTCGATACTCGTGAAGCACTGGGCATTCTGTTGCAGCCAGGCAAGCCTGGGCAGTTGCCGGCCGAGCAGGCGATATCCCGCGCATTCCGTGATCTGCAGGCGCATCAGGTGGCTTTGCTGACCGCCAGCCGCGCCGCAGTTCGCGGCACCCTGGAACACTTCTCGCCGCAACAGCTCACCCTGCGTTTCGAGCGCGACAACAAACCGCTGATTGCCACGTCCGGCAGTCGCTGGAGAGCTTACGGGCGCTATCACCAGGCGCTGCGCCAGGATGATGACTGGAGCGAGCGTTTGATGGCCCGCGATTTCGCCCAGGCCTATGAAGAGCAGATTCGCCTGATTTCCACCCTCCACACCGATCACCAAGGATGATGCGCATGTCTCGCCGTATGACTGCTTTCTCTAAAACGCTGGCTGCGCTGACCGCCCTGGTGGTGCTGGCCGGCTGCTCAACGCTTTCGCCGTACTCCCATCTCACCAAGCTCAACCTGAAGCTGACGGCCAGTGATCGTTTGAACCCGGACCTCAACGGCCGTCCGTCACCGATCGTGGTACGCCTGTTCGAGCTCAAGCACCCGGTGGCGTTCGAGAATGCGGACTTCTTCAGCCTTTATGAGCGCGCCAAGGAGTCCCTGGCTCCGGACATGGTGACCAGCGAAGAGCTGGAGCTGCGTCCGGGTGAAACCGTCGAACTCAAGCTGACTGTGGGAGAGGGTAGCCGTTACGTCGGTGTCCTCGCGGCCTACCGCGACCTGCCGGAAACCAGATGGCGCTACACGCTTCAAGTTACTCCGCTGGCACTCACCGATGCCGAACTGGTTCTTGATCAGAACGGTATTCGCAACACCAATGAATCGCTCGCCAAGGCAGTCGACTGACCATGAACTCTCATAAAGTCATTTGGCAGGAAGGCATGTTGCTGCGTCCGCAGCACTTCCAGCACAACGATCGCTACTACGATCACCAGATGAAGACCCGCACCAAGCTGCTGGGCAGCTACACCTGGGGCTTCCTCAATCTGGACATCGACCTGCAGTTCCTCAATATGGGCAAGCTGGTGGTCAGTCAGGCCTCGGGGATTCTGCCGGACGGCAGCCTGTTCGAGCTGGGCGGCAACACGGAGCCGCTGGCTCTCGACGTGCCACCCAATACCGGTAATACACCGGTCTATCTGGCACTGCCGCTGGTGACCGGCAATCACATCGAGGCTCGTCGTCCGGAGCAGTCCGACGTGCTGGCGCGCTATACCGCGTACGAAGCCGAAGTGGCCGACTCCAATGCCGGCGACGACTCCGCCAGTCAGGTCAGCTGTGGTCGTCCCGATTTCAAACTGTTGCTCGGCGAGCAGCAGAGCGATCAGGCCTACGTGAAGCTGAAGATCTGCGAAGTGCTCGATACGACGCCGGACGGCGTGATCAGCCTCGACCCGGACTTTGTGCCGACTTACATCCAGGCGCACGCTTCCAGCTACCTGCTGTCATGCCTCAAGGAAGTCATCAGCATGCTCAGCCACCGGGGCGACACCATCGCCGACCGGATTCGCTCCAACGGCAAGGTGGGTGGCGCTGAAGTCGGCGACTTCATGATGCTGCAACTGATCAACCGCACCGAGCTGCTGCTGCGTCACTATCTGGGCCTGGAGCAGGTTCACCCGGAAGAACTGTACCGCACGCTGCTGACCATGCTTGGCGATCTGGCGACCTTTTCCAGTGACAGCAAACGCCCACGCCTGGACAGCCGTTATCAGCACAGCGACCAGGGCGCGAGCTTCCGCAAACTGATGGAGGCGATCCGCCAGGTGTTGTCGATGGTGCTGGAGCAGCATGCCATCGAGTTGATTCTGCAGGCGCGCCAGTACGGCATCATTGTCTCGCCGCTGCACGATCACACTCTGCTGGGCTCAGCCTCGTTCGTGCTGGCGGCCAGTGCCAACTGCGATTCCGAAGAGCTGCGTCATCGCTTGCCCGCGCACCTCAAGGTCGGCCCGGTGGAGCGTATCCGCCAACTGGTCAACCTGCACCTGCCAGGCATCAAGGTCAAACCCTTGCCGGTGGCCCCGCGGCAGATCGCGTTCCACTCCAACAAAACCTATTTCATCCTCGAACTCAGTTCCGAAGACCTGGCACAACTCGAGCGCTCCGGCGGCTTCGCGTTCCATGTATCCGGCGAATTCGCCGAGCTTGAACTGAAATTCTGGGCCATAAGGAACTGATCGACATGATCAAGGACACGGAATACAACCAGGACGACAAGACCGTCCTGCTCGACCGTCAGGGCCATGGGCCTGCATCGAGCCCGCTGACCGACTTCGCAGCGCCGCCACGCTTCGAGCAGCTTGAAGAGCGCATGATCTATGCAGCGCGCCTGCGCCCGGCCGAAGCGTTCAACATCAGCCTCAATTCGCTGGTGGCTGCTGGCTCCGAGCTGCTGTCTGAAGTGGTGCGACTCAAGCACAGTGACTCCCGCGAGGACCTGTACGCACTCAACGATCGACTGACGGCCGGGCTGAAACTGTTTGAAGTGCGCGCCTTGCACAACGGTGCCGAGAGCAGTCAGGTAATGGCTGCCCGTTATGTGCTGTGCACTGTGGTAGATGAAGCGGTTGTGACCACGCCCTGGGGCAACGAAAGCGAGTGGTCGCAGATGAGCCTGCTCAGCAGCTTCCACAATGAAACCTTCGGCGGCGAGAAGTTTTTCCAGTTGCTGGATCGCCTGTCGAAAAACCCGGTCAAGCATCTGCCCATGCTGGAACTGATGTACCTGTGCCTGTCCCTCGGTTTTGAAGGCAAGTATCGGGTCCAGGCACGGGGCATGCTCGAGCTCGAAGGCATCCGTGACGCCTTGTATCGCCAGATCCGTCAACTGCGCGGTGATGTACCACGTGAGCTGTCGCCCCATTGGGAAGGCTTGAACGATCAGCGCCGCAGCCTGGTACGCATCGTGCCGGTGTGGATGGTGGTGCTGTTTACCTTCGTCTGCCTGGTGGTGATGTATTCCGGTTTCGCCTGGATGCTGGGCGAGCAGCGCGACACCGTTCTGCAACCTTATCAGCCGTTTGATCAGACCGCGGTTCAGCCGCAGTCGCAGCCGTAATCAGGGACGCGTGATGAAGAATTTTTTCAAGAAAGTCGGCGCATTCCTGCGCAAGACATGGGTCTGGACGCTGCTGCTGGTACTGTTTGTCGCGTTGCTGGTGTGGTTCGTGGGGCCGCTGCTGGCGGTCAATGACTACAAGTTCTGGGAAGGCTCGACCTCCCGCCTGCTGACCATCAGCGTGCTGTTCCTGATCTGGGGCCTGACCATGGTCTTCGTCAGCTGGCGCGCCGGTGTTCGCAAGAAAGCGATGGAAGAGAGCGAAGACGGCCAGGATCGTCTCCGCCGCGAAGAGCAGATCGACGAAGAACAGAAAGAGTTGAAAGTGCGTTTCAAGGATGCGCTCAAGACCCTGAAGACGTCGAGCCTGTATCGCGGCCGTAGCGAGCGCTGGCGCAGTGACTTACCCTGGTACTTGCTGATCGGGCCACAAGGCAGTGGCAAAACCAGCTTGCTGGACTTCTCCGGCCTTGAGTTTCCGATCAACAAGATCGAACGCAAGCTGACCCGAGACACCCTGGGCACCCGCCACTGCGACTGGTACTTCGCTGATCATGGCGTGCTGATCGACACCGCTGGCCGCTACCTGACCCAGCCGGATGCCGAAGTCGATGGCAGTGCCTGGAGCACCTTGCTTGACCTGCTGCGCAAGCGTCGTCGCAATCGTCCGTTGAACGGCGTGCTGGTGACCATTCCGGTGGAAACCCTGCTACAGGGCAGCGAACAGCAACTCGAAACCCTGGCTCGTCAGGTGCGTGGCCGCCTGCAGGACGTGCATCAGAAACTGCATGTGGACGTGCCGGTTTATCTGGTGCTGAGCAAGGCTGACAGCCTGCTGGGCTTTGATGAGTTCTTCGATCAACTGACTCGCGAAGAAAGCGATCAGGTACTGGGTACCAGCTTCCGCAAAGAGCAGATTGGCACCGATGTGGCTGTGCTGCGCAACGAGTTTGAAGAACTGCTGCGTCGCCTCAACAGCCAGGTGATCATGCGCATGCACCAGGAGCGTGACACCCAGCGTCGTGGCCGCATCCTCGACTTCCCGCATCAACTGGGTCAGATCGGCGAGCGTCTGTGCCTGTTCGTCGACATGGCATTCACCGGCAACCGCTACCAGCGTGCCAGCCAGTTGCGTGGTTTCTACCTGACCAGCGCGCCGCACCTGACTGCGGAAATGGACGCCACCACTGCTGGTATCGGCGCCAACCTGGGCCTGAATGCTGGCATCTTGCCAACCCTGCGCAGCGGTCGCTCGCGCTTCATTCACCACTTGCTCAGCCGGGTGATTTTCCCTGAGGCCGATCTTGCGGGTCTGGACAAACGCGAACGCAGCCGCATCCATTGGGGCCAACGTGCGCTGTACGTGGGCGCACTGGCAGCACTGGGACTGTTCGGCCTGCTTTGGGCAAGCGGTTTCTCTGCCAACTATGAGCGTCTGGAAAACCTGCGCAACCTTGCTCAGACCTGGACCCAGCAACGCTCGGCTCTCAGCACCCGCGATGATGCCATGGCAGCGCTCAAGACCCTGGACACCAGCTACGCCGCTACCCAGGTGTTCCCGGCAAAAGACGATGTGAGCTACCACGAACGCGGTGGTCTGTATCAGGGTGAAGTCGTCAACCCGGTCGTCAAGGACGCTTACGATCGTCAGCTCGAAGAACAACTGTTGCCACGGGTCGCAACCCTGCTGGAAGGCCAGGTGCGTGCCAACACCAAGGACCGCGATCGCCTGCTCAACAGCCTGCGTGCGTACCTGATGCTGAACATGAAGGACCGTCGTGACGAGCAATGGCTCAAGGACTGGGTCGCGACAGAATGGTCCCAGCGTTACAGTGGCAACACTGCCGTACAGAACGGCTTGAACAGCCACTTCGAGCGTTTGCTCAAGCAGCCGTTCGTTTATCCCCTGGACGAGCAACTGGTGGCTCAGGCGCGTCAGATTCTGCGCAGCGAGTCCCTTGCCAACGTGGTCTACCGCATGCTGCGCGAACAGGCTCGCAACTTGCCGGAATACCGTCTGGACCAACACCTGGGACCACAAGGCTCGCTGTTTGTCGGCACCGACTACGTGATTCCGGGCTTCTACACCCAACAGGGTTACCAGCAGTATTTCTCGGTACAGGGCTCGATGCTGGTCAGCGATATCCTGCGTGACAACTGGGTATTGGGTGAAGGCTCTGGCCTGAGCAGCATGGATTTGCGTCGCCTGATGGTTGAGCTGGAGCAACTGTATTTCCGTGACTACGCCAACTATTGGGGTGAAGCGGTAGGCCAGGTTCAACTGCCGGCCATCAACGACTTTGGCGAGGGTGCCGAGCAACTGGCAGGCCTGACGTCAGCCAACTCACCGGTCATCCAGATGCTGGTGGAAGTGCGTGAAAACACCCGCTTCCCGGTGGTCGCGGAAACGGCAGAAGAAGCCGCTGCAGCTGCCGCGCAACTGGCCGACAAGGGCGGAAAACTCGGCAAGGTAGCAGCCGCTGCAGCAGGCAATGCGTCTGATGCTCTGGCGAAGAAACTGCCGGATACTGCACGCAAATCCCTGCAGAGCCGCTTTGAACCGCTGCACCGTTTGCTGGATGACAACAACGGCCCGACCGCTGACCTGACGCCAGCCCTGGCAGCCCTCAACGAACTGCAAATGCAGATGGCCAGCCTGGCGCGCTCCAGCTCTCCGGATCAGGCCGCGTTCGAGCTGGCCAAGAACCGCATGGGTGGCCAGCGTGATGCGCTGAGCAACCTGCGCACTGTATCCAGCCGTCTGCCGCGTCCGGTGGGTGTGTGGTTCAACGTCCTGGCTGAAGACACATGGCGCCTGGTGCTGCGTGATTCCTATCAGTACCTGAACCAGCGTTATCAGAACGAGCTGTACAGTTTTTACGGCAAGGCGATCAACCAGCGTTATCCGTTCAACGCGCACAGCGCCAGCGACGTGGCAATCAGCGACTTCCGTGAGTTCTTCAAGGCTCAAGGTATTGCCGATCGCTTCTTCGACAGCTACATGCGTCCATTCGTCAGTGGCGATCCGGGTAACTACCGTATGCGCACTGTCGACGGTTACAGCCTGCCGGTCTCCAAGGTCTACCTCGACCAGATGGCGTCTGCACTGGTTATCCGCCAGAGCTTCTTCGCCGATAACCCGGCCGAGCCGCAAGTGCAGTTCAAGCTGGAGCCTTACACCCTGGACCCGGCAGTCAGCCGTTCCGAGTTCAAGCTGGGCGACAAGACCATTGAATACCGCCATGGCCCGATCGTGCCTGTGTCGTTCAAATGGCCAACCGATGCCGAAGACGGGCGCACCAGCCTGGTACTCGACAGAATGGTCGGTCGCCCGCTGGGTATCGAGAAGAACACTGGCCCATGGTCACTGTTCCGTCTGTTCGACCTGATGCAGACCGAATACCTGACAGGGCGTGACGTATTGGTGCTCAAGGCCGACGTGGGTGGCCTGCGCGCCAACTACCTGCTGACCAGCCAGCGCACGCCGAACCCGTTCGACATGGGCGTGCTGCGTACCTTCCGCATGCCGGTGCAGCTCTGATGCTGGTAGCCAGCCCATGGCGCAGCGCTGCGCGCACCGATGCCGGCAAGGTTCGGGCGCGCAACGAAGATGCTTTTCTGGACTCCCCACAGCATGGGCTGTGGGTGGTCGCAGACGGGATGGGCGGTCATCAGGGGGGCGATATCGCCAGCCAGTTGATCGTCGCCAGCCTGGCGGAATTGCCGGTGCAGAATGATTTCAACGAACGACTCAAGGACATACGCCAGTGCCTGCACTGGCTCAATCGCCGTTTGGGGCAAGAGTTGACTGTCACCGCCGGACGCCACGACAGCATCATGGGCAGCACCGTTGTGGCGCTGCTGGTGGAGGGTAATCGTGCGGCCTGCATCTGGGCCGGCGATAGCCGCTGCTATCTGTGGCGCGGTCAGCGTCTGTATCAGTTGTCCAGGGACCACTCGCTGCAGCAGCAACTGATCGACGAGCAGAAAATGAGCGCGGAGCAGGCGCGGGCCTATCCTGGCGCCCATGCCCTGACTCGTGCAGTCGGGGCTGCAGAGCAACTGACCCTGGATGTACTGGAGCTGGAAGTGTATCCCGGCGATACCTTTCTGCTTTGCAGCGATGGCTTGTATCAAGGGCTCAGCAGCGATGCACTCGGCAATGCCTTGAGCCTGACTGCGCCGCAGATTGCGCTGGAGCGCCTGTTCGATGGTGCCCTGCGTGGTTCGGCACGGGACAACCTGACGGCCGTGGTAATCCGCCAATGACTGAACTCATGCGACCGATAGACGACTTGCTGGTGAGCGAGGAGCAGGACAGCAATCTGACCTACTTTGCCTTCGCCCAGTCGCACAAGGCAGACGCTGCGCCGGCGCCGACCCGTGCCAGCATCTCGGAGATGCCCGATCTGCTGGCAGGTCGTTACCGTATCGAGCGTTTGCTCGGTGCCGGTGGCATGGGCCTGGTCTATCGTGCCCGGGACTTGCTGAGCGAGCAGTTCGGCGATCCCGATCCTTATATCGCGCTGAAAGTCCTCAGCGAAGAATTTGCAGAGTCGCCGGATGCCAGCGCCTTGCTTTACAGCGAGTACGCCCTGACCCGACGCCTGCGCCACGACAACGTACTGCGCCTGCATAACTTTGAAGTGGATACTGACTGTCAGCGGGCCTTCATCACCATGGAACTCATGCGTGGGCTGACCCTGGACAAATTGCTCTGTGAGCGGCCTCTGGGGCTGCCGTGGAAAGAACTGCGTGACATCACACTGCCGTTACTCGATGCCTTGGCCTATTCCCATGCTCATGGCGTGCTGCATGGTGACATGAAGCCGAGCAACGTCATGGTCACAGAAGACGGCGTACGCCTGTTCGACTTTGGCCTTGGCCAGGCAGAGGAGGGTATCCTGCCCGGTCTGCCGCACCTGAGCCGCGAGCGATTCCATGCCTGGACACCGGGCTATGCCGCCCCGGAATTGCTCGAAGGCAAGCCACTGTCGGCAGGTGCCGATATTTTCGGCGTGGCTTGTGTGATCTTCGAGCTGGCGGGAGGCAAACACCCGTTTCGCCGTTTGCCCTCGACCCAGGCCCGTGACGAGCGCCTCGATCGTGAATTGCAAGCGCCGAAGAACTTGCCCAGACACTGCTGGCCAGCCCTGCGCGCAGCACTGGCTTTCGATGCCGGGGATCGAAGGATCACCGCCAAACAATTGCGTGACGCTTTCACCGTCACTTCGTCCTGGCAGCAGCGTCTGATGCCTTGGCGTAACGGATGACTACCGAACAGGGAGCAAACAATGTTCAACCCTTCCAACGAAACGCACTTCAGCCTGACCATCGAAGATTACGAGGGCGATCTGCAGGTGCTGTCGTTTACTGGTACAGAAGGCATCAGCCAGGCCTTTCGTTTCGACGTGGAACTTGTCAGCGAAAACCCTGATCTGGACTTGGAAAAGCTCCTGCACAAGCAGGCGTTTCTGGCGTTCGATCCTCAGGGCAGCGGCATTCATGGCCAGATATACCGTATCGCCCAGGGCGACGCCGGCAAGCGTCTGACCCGTTACATCCTGTCTCTGGTTCCGCAGTTGCAGTACCTGCACCACAGGACCAACCAGCGTATCTACCAGCAACTGTCGGCGCCCGAGATCATTGCGCTGATCCTCGAAGAGCACGGCATCAAGGGTAACGCCTACAGCTTCCAGCTCAGCCAGCAGTGCCCCAAGCGTGAGTATTGCGTGCAGTACGACGAAACCGACCTGCACTTTATCCAGCGCCTGTGTGAAGAGGAGGGGATTCACTATCACTTCCAGCACAGCGAAAAGCTTCATCTGCTGGTATTTGGCGACGATCAGACTGTGTTTCCCAAACTCGGTCAGCCAACGGCGTATGTACAAGGCAGCGGTCTGGTTGCCGACGAACCGGTAATCAAAGGCTTGAACTTTCGCCTGGAAACGCGCACTAGTCGTGTCACTCGGCGTGACTACGACTTTGAAAAGCCCGGCATACAACTTGAAGCCGCCTGGAAGCCCGCTGACGAAAGCACCGAGCCGGATCTGGAAGACTACGACTATCCTGGCCGTTTCCTGGACCGCGCCCGGGGTAAATTCCTCAGCCAGCGCGCTCTGGAGCGTCATCGCGCCGATTACCAGCAGGTCGAAGGCTGGGGCGACCAGACGACCCTCACCAGCGGGCACTTTCTGGAAATCTCGGATCATCCCCAGACCGAGTGGAACGACCTGTGGTTGCTGACCGAAATCGTTCACGAAGGCAAACAGCCGCAAGTGCTGGAAGAGTCGGTCACCAGCGACACCACTGACAACAAGGACGACTTCCATCAGGGCTACCGCAACCGCTTCCTCGCCACCCCGTGGGCCGTGTTCTACCGTCCGGCGCTGGAGCACACCAAACCCCGTGTTCTCGGCACCCAGACAGCCACTGTTACAGGGCCAAAAGGTGAAGAGATTCACTGCGACCAGTACGGCCGGATCAAAGTGCAGTTCCACTGGGACCGGGAAGGCCAGGCCGACGACAAGACCACATGCTGGTTGCGTGTATCCAGCGCCTGGGCCGGCGACCGCTATGGCGCTATTTCCATCCCGCGGATCGGCATGGAAGTCCTCGTCACCTTCCTCGAAGGCGACCCCGACCAGCCGCTGGTGAACGGCTGCCTGTACCACAAGGAAAACCAGGTTCCGTACCCATTGCCAGCCAACAAGACCCGTACCGTCTTCAAGACACTCAGTTCTCCAGGCGGTGGCGGGTACAACGAGCTACGCATCGAAGACAAGAAAGGCGCCGAACAGATTTACATCCACGCTCAGCGCGACTGGGACGAAAACATCGAGCATGACCAGAAAGTCCGCGTCGGCAACGAACGCCACGACACCGTAGAGAAAAACACCTACACCGAACTCAAGGCCGAAGAACACCGCACCACCCACAGCGACCGCAAGGTCGAGGTCCGGATGGATGACCACCTTACCATCGGACAAAACCAGCATGTGAAGCTCGGTACGGCACAACTGACCAGCGTCGGCAGAGAAATCCATCTCAAGGCTGGCGACAAGATCGTCATCGAAGCCGGTACGGAGCTGACTGCGCTGGGAGGCGGGAGCTTCATCAAGCTCGATGGCGGTGGCATCACCGTGATTGGCCCGGTCGTCAAGGTCAATGCCGGTGGCTCGGCGGGATCAGGCACCGGAATCGCGATCAAACCACCCGTGTTGCCGGGGGCAGCGGATAAGGACAAGGCGGGGAGTTTGATGGATCAGGCGTTGGTGAATGCGCCGCCTGAGAAGGTTAAGCCGAAGGCTTTTTTTGTGTTTTCTGAGTGATTGATATGAATAGTCTATTAAAGAAAAGACGCCTGCTGGCTGCGATGATTTTCGCTACATCAGGCCTTAGTCTTTTTCATGGTAGTGCCAGTGCATCTGATGAGTGCCCATCCGAGGAATTCACCACCTTCCTCACGGCGTTTTCTACTGCTCCGCAAGTGCAGCAGCGTTTCACGGCAAGTACGGTAACGGCTTTGGTGCTCAAGCCTGCGGCACAGGCTGAGCAATTTGAACCTCAGACTATTAAGGTGAGGAATACAGAGCTGGCTTTTCCACTGATGGCACCGATGGCTTCGGATAAGACTGAAGGCGTTGTCATTGAGAACGTGGACGACAGCCACGTCAATGTCATTGATAAGCGTGCCGGTAACAGCAATATCAAAATCTTCAACTTTACTCGCCAGACGTGCTGGGTGCTTGGGGGAATGGAAGACTGGTCGATCAGTGAGAAAGACCTGTTGGCAGAAAAAAGACCCGGTATGAGTCGTACTGAAAATTACTGCTATCAACGTGCTGATGCTTACTCCGGGCTAGCAGGGGCAGAGCAGTACCCGCTTACTACCGAATTATTTGAAGCGACTCTGGAAAACTATCTATGCGCTGCCGCCTCGGGTGATCCTGAAGCCAGCCTGGATGCTGCAAGTTTGAGTCTTTCTGGCATGGCTCCACAGTTGGAAACCGCACAGGTCGAGGCGCTTTTAAAAGCGGCTGCAACTACTCTTGCTGATGGAGCTGCGAGCTTGTCGACTTTTTACTGCTATGGCAATGACATTGCAGCCAACGGTGTATGCCAACATCCCGATCTGGCAGAAAAGGAGCTTGTTCGAGCTGCATCCATGGGTTCTGTCGATGCGATCAATTACCTGGGCTATGTCTTTGAAGACGGGAAATGGGGGACTAAAGATGTACCTAGAGCGATGGCTTGTTATCGTCTAGCCGCCGATAAAGGTAATCAAACCGCCGCTACTAATGTGCAGCGTCTGAAGACGCAGGCGGCTGACCTCACAATAGCCAGCCATTGCTATTAATTCTCAGGATGTAGAAATGACAGAGCCACTTGATTTAAAAAGCAGATACACCGGCGGCGATTATATTTACAAGATGGGTGGTAATGGTACAGCCCTATTTAACGGCAAAAAGGCGATTGATTGCTCTCATATGGTCAACCTGCTGCTGACAGGCGCTGGTTACAATATTCCGTATGAAGATACTCGAGTGATGAATAACTCGACCTATTACACGACCGTATTACCGCAAGATGTGAGAAAGGGAGATATCGCGCTCTGGATTAATATACCTCCTGTTCGTGGTGGTGTGGCACTATTTCATACAGGTATTGTTGAAGACTATAACCCTGTGACTCAGGGTGGAAAATTTTTCGGCGCTCAGAGTAGTGGTAATGCCACTGCGGCTTTTGGCCCAAGACCGCCTCTTAGTTACTATTGGCCAGTCCCGACGAAATTCCTGAGAGCAAAGGAAGAGTTCAGAACAGGGGGCTCGCCAGCACCTGCACCGACCCCAGCACCAGCACCAGAACCGACTCCAGCACCTGCCGGGCCTGCGCCCTTGTTGAACTTTCAGTACCCGTTCCGCAAGGCTGACGGTAAGCAGTTCACCGACGTGGAAGACGTCTATAAAGCATTGGAGGGCGAAACATCTGGCCATTACCTGCTGGGTAGCAACAGGTTCTGGCATGGCGGAATTCATATCTCAGACAAAACTGCTCCACAGTGCGTACTGAATGAACCCGTACGCTGCATGGCCGATGGTGAGGTTGTCGCCTATCGCCTGAATCAGGATTACCTGGAGTCGACCTTCGGCGACAACGAGAAGAAGTTGAAGTACTCCAACTCCTTTTGTCTGGTGCGCCACGAATACAAATCAGCACCAAACCCGGAAGAAGGCCCCAACAAAGGTAAGCAGAACAAACTGAATTTCTACAGTTTGTACATGCATCTGTTGCCCTACGCACGTTACCCACTGGCCCCGGAAGAAACACCAAAGCCCGTCGTTACGATGAACGTTGGTGATTACAAGGCTTACGACAAGGCTCCCTGGGTAGAGGGTGCCCAGTCTTATGGCCTGATCAAGAAAGGCACAAGGTTGGAGATTATCGATCAGGCCAGCGAAGGCGTGAAGGTATACGCCAAGGGCAAGATTCTTGTCGGGTCGGTAAAAAGCGGTTCAAGTACGACACGTAACGCAGGCGATGAAATCTGGTTCGCCTACAAGGAAAACGACGCGCCTTATAAAAACTCCGCTGGCGACAAAATCTGGACAGCGGACAAGCTCGTTGAGCGTCTGCGCCCGAACTATTGGCAGGGTAAGGTAAAGGCGACTGCCGCCATCAAGCTCGATCTGTACAAGGATCCGGTGAATCCACAAAATGGTCAGCCAGCGGGAGACAAGTACAGCACCCAACTCAACGCCACCAGTATCGTAGAGTTTGAGAGCAAAGAGGTTCTGACTCTCAACGTGGGGGGCAAACTCCGCAGAATGGCGAAATGCACCTTGGTTAGTGGCGAAGTCGCTGGGGCAGGTACTGTACCGCCAAGTTTCTGGATATGTGTGGAAAACGAAGCAAGTTACAAAGTTGTCGAATGGACATCTCTGACCCCAAGCAGTTTCGACTCGGTTGAAACGGCCAGTACAGGCATCAAGGCAGGCGATCCTATTGGCTATCTGGGGCTGACCGAAAACCTCACAGGTGAAGAGGGAGGAATAAGCAGCAAGCATCAGGTACACGTCGAGATTTTCACCGCCGAAGCAGAGGTCAAGGAATTTCTCAAGAACATCGCTGGCTTGAAAACAGGCAAGCAGTATCTTTACCTGGCAAAAGACACGAAACTCAAGGTAAAAGCCTCTGCCACCGAAACTGCCCCCCTCAAGAAAGAACATGCCATCGATCTGGCCAAGGCACCTGTCATCAAGGAGAACAACGAAGACTGGTATGAAGTCAGCGTCGTCGATGACAACCAGACGCTGACCGGCCTGGTGAAAAAGACAGGTGCGCAGCTCATCACTCAGCATGACTGGGAGAAGTTGGGTTTTCAGATTGTCGAAGAAACCAACACTACAGCCGACGGTTTTCTCGATCCGGATGACATGCCGCCATTTTTCAAGGATCTTTTCGCTAAAATCGATAAAAACAATGATAAGGAGGTCAGCTCTGACGAGCTGTCAGAAGCCTTGAAAAACAAGGATACGAGAGATCAATGGTCGAGGCTGATTGCTTATCATCCGACGGAGTGGAAGGACAAGTCCGGTTCAGCGAAGTGGAGCAAGCTGGATGCGCTGCTGGAGACTTCGCCGAAAACCCTCAAGCATGAGAAAGAGCGTATTGACAAGTATGCTTTTTGGGATGAGTTGTCTGGGAAGGCGGCGATAGGGTCGAGTCTGGTTTGGCATTTTCATCCTGTCGAGTTTATTACAATAATGAGGGCTAAGAAAACCTGTGACTGCAACGCCATTGTAAAGGTTACTCGCTGGATTTCATCGAGCATGACACATTATGGGCCATTACATACGGGTGATAAAGAGCTTGGTAGTGCTCCCCAATGGGATGAGCTGGTTTCAGGAGGAAAAATAACTGCGATCGAGAAAAAAATAATTGTTGTGATGTCAGGCAATGAGGCGAAAATCAATGGCGTACAAAGTTACGACAGTGAAGTGATCACTGCGGGCGCAATGCAAAAAACCATTAATATTTCTGGAGGGGGAGAATTACCTGCGCAGGTCAAAAAATTCAAAGACAAATACCCTGAAGATTATATCGAGTATTTTGAATCTAAGGGCTGGAAGCTTGATGAGACTGGAACTTCGCCAAAAATGTATTATCAAGGAGAAGCGCGCGCTAATGGTGCCAAGCTAGAAGGGCAGGCACTCAAGACCAACTTGAAAATTGGTTGCGGCGAGTCAACTTTTGGACAGGTAGTTAACTGTCAGCCGGTTTCAGTGATGGCCTGCGCAATCGCAAGTTCATCATACATAGAAATACAGATAATGGACTTTATAGATAGATTGCGAAGCGCCTTGAAAAAGAAACCCACTGGCTATAGTTTTACTGCCGAAGCTTTCTTTAAAACAGCTCTCGGTAGAGCAGTGGTGCTTGACCATGATATCAACAGGCCGGGCTATGTAAGTGATGACCTAGGAACTGCACTTAACGCTTTTTTCGCTCAAAACCCTACGATCAGCAAAAATATTGATACATGGGGAGCAACACATGACGTTCATGAAAGAAAGGTTCTTGATCTGTATGGCTCCGGCAGGAGAATGACAAACGCATCACTTCGATACAACCACCTAAAGGCAGAATTGTAATAATGTTATATCTCAGAAACTTCGGCGCAGGCCTATACTGCTTGCTCTCGTTGGCGGCTACTTGCAATGCGGCAGACCTTAGTTTAAAAGGTGCTGAAAACTCAGCTTTAAATTTTTCTTTATGGAATAAAGATTTTTCCGTTTGGAGTAAATTGGATTTTGCAAAGAACGGCCTGAGCGTCCCTTTGTATGATGGCGGCTCAAGCGCCTCGATAGGTTTGGGAGCAAACTCTACCGCCATCTCCCCGAATGGGAAGTATGCAATAATTCAGCGAACAGTATTTGGTGAGCTGCATGACTCTGAGAAAGTTACAAGTACTGAAAAAAATTACTGCGATATGATTTCCATGGACAGCGGGTGTGTACTTCTCTCTCGGCCAGCTGAAGCTTGCTCGGGAAGCTGGAAGGAGGGCACTTGGTCAACGGATGGTGGAGAAACTATAAAGCCACAACTGGAAACAATAAGCCCTAAGGAGTTGATAAAGTCGACTTCTGTTATAGGCGAAGCAGCTTCTAGGGCCGCAGCGATAAAAGATCAGATGTTTATGGGGGGCGACTCTTACATGAGCTGTTATTCCCCCGAAAAAAACACCCAATCGTTAAATGATTTGGGGTTTTATCTGGCGCAAGCAGGGGATGATGCTTCTGCGCTTAAAATATATCGAGGCCTTGAATCTGTCGGCCAGCGCACAGTATTGATGCTGAATATTGCTGACTCTCTCTGGAATATGAAAAAAACCACTGAGGCTGTGGGGTATTACAAAAAATACACTGACGCAATGAACGCTGCCGGAAAAAGTAAAAAGATACCAATGCGAGTTTTTGAGCGCATAAAATAAAGCATGAAGACACTTATTTTAGCTGCCCTCGACCAGGCGATAAAAATATCTCAATTACAACCCAGGCTACAAAGCCTGGGAAAACATTAAAAGTAACAGGGCAAATATGATTAAGATTGCCGCATTATTATTGGGTGTTGAGGGCTCCATCTTAAGGCTTGGCTCATGGAATACAGGCCGTGCAGTTTGGGATGAGGCTGGCTTTATAAAAAACGATTCAAATTTTCTCTTATACAATAGAGCTTCGACAGGTTTGAATGTGAACTCTATCGCCACCATCTCCTGATGGAAAACATGTGCTCATCCAGCGAACAGTATTCGTTGAGTTGAATGACTCGGGACGTTGATTCGTGGCTGGATTCAGTGCGGTAACGTAGACGGCTGTTAACCAGAAGGGAGGTTATTTGGAAATAACCTCCTGAACACCATTACTGTGTCGAATTAAACCACTTCATCGATCAGCGAGGTTTTCACCGGCGTCACAGTAACCGGAGGGTTGGTCGGATTTTGCAACTGATCCCTGAGCTTTTCCAATGCTGCTTTTTGCTCATCGGTCAAGGGTGGCGGCGGGGTTGGAGAAACGGGCAGGGGAGTCGCCGGGCGAGTACCGCCGGGGGTCAGTATGGGCAGAGGATTGTTGGTTATTTGCATGTCACTACTTCCGTGAGTGAGGGTTGAACCCAGTGTAACGGCCGCTTTTCGATGAGCTTTAGAGCTGATCGACCCCAGTGTGCTCCAGGCGTTGTGAGCAATGGCCTGTGGGCATGCCTTATCATCTATCTCCAGTCAGGCAGGCTAAAAGAGAGTCACCGTATCCCCGGCAGTCACATTGGCAGTAGCTGTTGATATGCTTTAAAGGCTTGGCCATTATTCTGCAAAGAGATTAACTTCGCTCTTGTCATGTGCTTCCAGAATGACTTTCCTCAAGCCGAATGCAGCTCTTTTAATCCATACCGAAGATGGCCAACAGTATTACGAGCAATGCCTCCGAACCATAGAGGAATTGCGCGTCGGCGAGATCATGTTGGAGACTGGCCGTCGGGAGGTTGTCGCCAAGTTTGAGAGTGTCGCTTCCTGTGCTATTTGGGCGGTACTGCGTTGCGCCCATTTTGCTGGGTTTTGCTCGTGTGCATCCCTGGGCGGTGATGGAGTGCAACGTTGTTTGGCCTGACGCTCAGCACCTTTCATTACGATCACGTCTGGCGATTGACTTGCTGGCACTCGGGCTTCCAAGGATTTTGGAAAGCCAAGCGCCTTAGACCTGGATAGCACTTATGTGTGTGACCCTGGACGCCTTAACCAGGCGTGAGAGAAACCTTATCCACTTTTGCAATGCCCGATATTTGTTAGCTGCAGCTAACGACACGGGTTGTGATCCGCACAAAAGCTTGGTAAAAATTGTGCGTCGAAAGAGTGCAGTCCGGATGGTAGCCCGGTCAACGTTCCATGGAACGTCAACTCCTCCCGAAAGGGTATCCGCGACACCTTGCCCGGCTTGCCGGTTGTGGAGGTGTGCCTGCGGATTTCTCTCTTTGTGCAGCGCACCTTCTTACTAAAAGTAGGAAGCTCTCATGAAGCTCAATGGCAATACCATTCTGATCACTGGCGGTGCCACCGGCATCGGCTTCTCTCTCGCCAAACGCCTTGCTGAAAACAATACGGTGATCATTTGCGGCCGCAATGAGGCGATGTTGGCTCGCGCTAAAAATGATGTTCCAACGTTGATCCCATATGCTTGCGATATTGCCGACACGGAAAGTCGTCGTGCGATGGTGAAATGGCTTAAGGATAACCACCCAAGCCTCAACGTTGTGATCAACAATGCAGGCGTTCAAAACCAACGTGATTTCAACAGCGACCCGCATATGGATACGCTCGATGCCGAAATCGCCGTTAACTTTACGGCTCCTGTCCACCTGATTGCGGAGCTGCTGCCGAGCTTTAAGCAGCAAGAAAACGCTTACGTCATTAACGTCAGCTCTGGTCTGGCATTCTCGCCTATGGCTGACGTGCCGGTGTACTGTGCGACCAAGGCGGCTATCCACTCCTTCACATTGAGCCTGAGGCATCAACTGAAGTCTTCTAATATCCGCGTTATTGAAATTGCTCCTCCCATAGTCGATACCGCTCTCGGTGGCGGTACTCGCAGTGCGGGCGCTGCAAGCCACATGATGGTTTCGGCTGATGATTTTACTATTGAGAGCATTGAGCAGCTCGGAGCGGGTAAAGATGAAATTCTGGTCGGGGTTTCCGTTAAAACCCGTCAGATGGGAGAAGCCATGTTTGAGACTATGAATAAGCGTGGCTGATTCTTGGCGAAGAACTGTCCGAAGGGCGGTTCTTCCTCAATAGACTGCAACAACAGAACCCAAGGGCAATAGTCCTGTCGCAGCGACGAAGAGCAGGCAAGCGAAGATCATCGTAAGCGTACGGGGAACACGCCTTGCGCAAGTCAGCCCGGCATCCACTGATGCGGCAAAAGTTGGTCAATCTCACTGGCCTTGTGCGTCGGCAACCGGCTCAGCACATCCTTGAGATACGCATACGGATCATGCCCGTTCATGCGCGCCGACTGGATCAAGCTCATGATCGCCGCAGCCCGCTTACCACTGCGCAGCGATCCTGCGAACAACCAGTTAGATCGCCCCAAGGCCCATGGTCTTATCGTGTTCTCGACAGGATTGTTGTCGATGGGCACAGCCCCATCGTCCAGGTAGCGCGTCAGCGCTACCCAGCGTTTCAAGCTGTAGTCCAAAGCTTTGGCCGTAGCCGATCCTTCGGGCACAAGCTCGCGCTGAGCCAGCATCCATTCGTGCAACTTCTCAGCGATGGGCGTCGCTTTTTCCTGACGTAATCGCTTGCGATCTTCATCGCCCATTTCCTTGGCTTGCCGCTCAACCTCGTACAAACCGCCAATCGAGTGCAGTGCCTGTTCGGCCAACTGACTTTTATTCGCCACGTGCAGATCGAAGAACTTGCGGCGGGCGTGAGCCATACAGCCGATTTCGGTGATGCCCAGCTCGAAGCTGGCCTTGTAGCCTGCGAAGTCGTCGCACACCAGTTTGCCGTTCCAGGAGCCGAGGAAGTTGCGGGCATGTTCACCCGCGCGACTTGGGCTGAAGTCGTAGACCACCGCTTTAAGCGCCGAAAATGGCGTGGTGCAGTAAGCCCATACATAAGCGCGGTGAGTTTTCTTTTCGCCGGGTGCGAGCATCTGCACCGGCGTCTCGTCGGCATGGACAACTCGCTGCGCCAGTACTGCTTCTCGCAGCGCATCAACCAAAGGCTGAAGCTGCACGCCAGTTTGCCCGACCCATTGGGCTAGCGTTGAGCGCGCAATTGCCAAACCGGCGCGGCCGAAGATTTTCTCCTGACGGTATAGCGGTAAGTGGTCGGCGAACTTCGCCACCATCACGTGAGCGAGCAGGCCTGCAGTAGGTATGCCCTTGTCGATTACCTGGGCCGGCACCGGTGCCTGGATCAGCGTTTCGCACTGGCGGCAGGCCCACTTTCCACGCACATGCTGCTCTACCGTGAACACGCCCGGTGTGTAATCCAGCTTTTCGCTGATGTCCTCGCCGATGCGCTGAAGTTGGCAACCGCAAGCGCACTGAGTGTTTTCCGGCTCGTGGCGGATCACTGTGCGTGGAAACTGCGCAGGCAGCTGCGCACGTCTGGGTTTCTCACGAGGCTCGGCCGGTGCAGTTGGCGGATTGGCCGCCTTCAGCTCGGCTTCGATTGCTGCAAGGTCGGTGTCGAGCAGGTCGTCGAGGAGGCTGCCTTGGTCAGGGCTCAGTTGCTCACTGCGCTTGGCGAACTTGTGGCGTTTGAGGATCGCGATCTCATGGGCAAGCTGCTCATTGACCGTTTCGAGGCGTTGGATCTTCTGGCCCATCGAGTCGACCTGGGACAGCAACTGCAAGGCCTGCTCGGCCAAGGCGCGTAGCTGTTCTGGTGTCATCTGGTCGAGGCTGGGCGAGGAAGTCATGCCGCTGATTGTGCCAGAGCAGGCGATCAGCGGCGATAAACCGATGGGCTAATAGAAGGTGTTATAGCACTGTGATGGTGCCTCCCGCGCCGACTCGCTGCCAAGGCAAGCCCAGCACCAGCGCCTGGAGTTGCTCGCTGTCGAGTTGTACTTCCAGGCCACGATGGATGCCAGGCCAGTGAAACTTGCCTTGGTTCAATCGCCGCGCAGCAAGCCAGATGCCGACACCGTCGTGCACCAGGACTTTCATTCGGTTGGCCCGTCGATTGGCAAAGAGATAAGCGCAGTGCGGCTTCGCCGCACCAAATACCGCAATCACTCTGGCTAATGCTGTTTCCGTACCGGCGCGCATGTCCATAGGCTCAGTGGCGAGCCAGATGGCGTCGATGCGGATCACTGGGCAAGCCCACGGATAAAGCGGGCGCAACCATCTGGGTCTGAAGATGGCCATTTCACGGTGAGTATTTGCTGGCCGAAAGGAATCTCGAGGCTGATAGGTATTGGCTGATCTGGCTGGGCTGTGGGCGCGAGTTTCACTGGAACAAAAGCGGGCGGCGTCGGTGGCTGGCAATTGCGATACGCAGGAATCCATTTTCGAACCAGGTTAGCGTTGATGCCGTGACGCAGGGCAACGCTGGCCATTGATACGCCCGGTTGTAGGCATTCCTGGACGACTTGGGCTTTAAAGGGCTTGGGGTAAGAGGTTCTTTGGCGCATGGAAATCCTGACAAGAAGGGTGATGGTGTCCACGTATTTTTTAGGTGGACACCATCGCCCTTATGGCTGGGATCGGGTAGGTGAGTTCGCCGGACGATTACGATGGACATCGGCCGAGTTCGGGAGGGCGCTTGCCAAGGGCATCAGCGTGCTTCGGGTAGGATGGCCCGAAGCCCAGCGTTCCGAGCGCTTGGCCACCGCAAGCCTCGCTGAGCTTGATGCGAGCGAGCTAGATGTCGCATCTGGAAGGATCACTGACCACGCGATTGACCGGATTTGTCTCCAGCTTGAAGAAGTCCGCAGCAAGAGCCATGCGGTGCGAACCGTTAACCTGGTTAGCAATCTGCGAATCGGCATCGAGACCATTGGTGGCGAGGTGATTGGTATGGGCGCCGGGCGCGGGATTCAGGTACGGCTGCCCGATGACCGGATGGTCGTGGTTTACCCAGCCGTGGGCGTGCCGACCTCCACGACTATGCACGAAGCTTCAATGAACTCTCCTGACGGATCTGTGGCCATACTCTATGACCATGTAGGCCTGCATCCGCAGTGGCTGAGTCATTTGGACTGGCTCGGCCAGCACATCCAGGCGACGCGATGGGTTAAGGCCTGCGAAGCGGGCTGGCAATTTGCAGACTGGAGGGCGTAGAAATGGGGGCGATTTTTCTCTCGGCAAGTATCCCAGTGGCTGGGCGAGGTCAGTATTTTGAGACTGCTGACCCGTTTCTTATCCAGTGTGCCGTTCGCGAGTTCGCCATCGCTGCCGTTCGCCAGCACAAGATTGTATGGGGCGGCCATCCAGCAATCACCCCAATGATCTGGAGCATTTGTGAAGATCTCGGTGTTGATTACGCAAGCTCTGTGGTTCTGTATCAAAGCCGATTTTTTGAAGGGAGCTTCCCAGAAGAGAACCAGCGATTTGACAACGTGGTCTATACAGATTGAATCGCCCCGGGTTTCGTAGACACCTCCATGCCTTAAAATGAGGCCAATCAGGAGGTGCCATGAGCAACCCGCGTTATCCCGAAGAATTCAAAACCCAAGCGGTCAATCAAGTGACCGAAAAGAAGCTTCCCGTCGCTGACGTAGCGGCCCGTCTTGGTGTGTCGACGCATAGCCTCTATGCGTGGATAAAGCGCTACAGCAAACCTCAAGAAGAACGGCAGCAAGACGATGACCAGCACGCTGAACTGCGTCGACTGCGAGCGGAACTCAAGCGGGTCACTGAAGAGCGAGACATCTTAAAAAAGGCCGCCGCGTACTTTGCCAAGGAGTGCGGCTGAAGTACGCCTTTATCAAGCAGCGCGCGGGCGACTATTCCATTCGACGGCTTTGCCTGACGCTGAAAGTCCATCCCAGTGGTTATTACGCCTGGTTGTCTGAGCCGCAATCTGCACGCGCTAAAGATGATCAGCGATTGCTGGGTTTGATTAAGCATTCATGGCTGGAGAGTGGCGGAGTGTATGGCTATCGCAAAATCCATGATGATCTTCGCGAGGTCGGTGAAGATTGTGGTCGGCATCGTGTGGCGAGGCTGATGCGTCTTGAGGGGCTGCGCTCTCAGACAGGGTATCGACGACGCCCTGGAAAGTACGGAGGTAAGCCAGCAGTCGCCTCACCCAATTTACTGAAGCGCCAGTTCGATGTCGTAGAACCCAACAAAGTGTGGGTCACCGACATCACCTACATTCGCACGTACGAAGGCTGGCTGTATTTGGCTGTGGTGCTGGATCTGTTTTCTCGTCAGGTCGTTGGCTGGTCAATGAAGTCGCAGATGACCAGTGATCTAGCCATTGATGCGTTATTGATGGCGGTTTGGAGGCGTAAGCCGAAACAGGAGGTGATGGTTCACTCCGACCAAGGCAGCCAGTACAGCAGCACCGATTGGCGCAGTTTTTTGAAGGCGAATAATTTGGTTGCCAGCATGAGTCGCCGAGGCAACTGTCATGACAACGCCGTAGCCGAGAGCTTTTTCCAGCTTCTAAAGCGGGAGCGTATCAAGCGGAGAATCTACACCACGCGGCAAGATGCTCGTAGCGATGTGTTCGACTACATCGAGATGTTCTACAACGCAAAACGCCGGCATGGTTTCAACAATCAGCTGTCACCGGTAGAGTTTGAAAAGCGTTACGCAATGAGCTTGCAAGGTGTCTAGAGAATCCGGGGCGATTCATCCACAGCGCCTTCATCATCTCCGGCTCCAGCCATTGAGCTGGCCAGCAACTGCCAAGCTCCCGACTTGTCACGGAATGTCTCAGGTATCTCTTCGGTCGTCAGCTGCTCTCTGTTCAGAAGCCTTGCATTGGTCAGCGCAACCCAGACCGAGTATGAGTCCGGGAAACGCGCGATGGCCTCCTGTCCAACCTGGATCGCAGTCTGCACGTCATCCTTGAGCATCGACGCCCGGACAAGGCCCGCCGCGATACGCTCATCGTCCTGGTAAAGGCTGGCAGCCATTTCGAGGTCTGCCGCGGCTTTCACGTCCTCCGCCAAATGCCAGAAGCACATCCCTCGTAGGAAATACCACCGGGCCTGTTGGTGCGCATCGTAAGTAGGGAGACCGTCTTCGAGCACCTCCAACTGCGCCAGCGCATCCCGGTACCGATGATCGTTGTGGAATTGACTGACGCGATCAAGCTGGCGAGAGGCGAGGGTGCTATCTGATGCCGGACTCACCGGTGGAAGTTCATCCGCGAGGAGGGTACTCGTGGCAGGGCGGCTGCTTGAGAACAGGGGCTCCAAGTACTCCGCTAACGGGGCAAGCTGTGCGCGCCGCTCTTGGCTGACAACTACGGTGCCTAAGCTCAGGTCTATGATGGCCTCACGCACAAGCCGCGACCTGTGAAAATCTTGAGCTAGTCCTTCCAAGTACAAATGGAGTGAGGTCAGGTCGATTTCTGCGCCGCTGCCATTGAGCTCAGCACAAACGCCAACCAGCTTCGCCCACACAGCGCTACTGTCCTTATGCGGCAACGCGTACTTGGTTTTAGTCGAACGACTAGGTCCCATGCATTATTTAACATAATACACATTATACGAATCATCCTATACAAAGCATGGGTCACTCTGCTGGTGCTTTCCAAGCCAGATTTCTCACCTGCGAGAAAAACATCACCACGAACCACCGTACTGATGCTATCTCGCGAAACCCAACCCAGCTCTTACGCAAACAACCCCAGCGCCGCATCATCGTCTTCAAATACAACAACGTAAGTTCCTTCTGCCGCAGGTGCTTCTGTAACTGAGCCTTGGCCTACATGAAGTTCTGATTCGGCCGCCAGATAGATTGGCATCGAGTATTCCTTTACGTGTGGGCTTGAATCATGCCAAACGCCATAAACCGGATCAAACCCTCTCAACCTTGAGCACAGGACCTCGTTGCCGAAGAGTCCTGCAGCAACGGCCGCACCACACTAATCAAACCCACCAACGCCATCCCGGCTCCCACCCACAGCGGTCCACGCAGGCCATACCCGGCATTGATAGCTTCTCCACCTGCCCAGCTACCCAGCGCGAGGCCTGCCGTGATGACTGATGTGTGAAGTGTATTCACCAGTGCGCCCGGCTCGGCGGCTTTCATTACTCGGGCGGCCATTGCCGGGTTCAGTGAGACACCGGTCAGGCCGATCGCGATGAAGCACGCCACGTTCAGCCACTGATGATCGCCAGCCAGCGCAAAGCCGCTCAATGCCAGTGTCAACAGAGCCAGCCCCCAGCCCAATGCCGGGAATGTATGGCGGTCGGCGATGCGTCCGACGAACATATTGCCTGCCAGATTGGCCACACCATAAAGCGCCAGAATCGGCGCTATGTAGCCGGGAAGTACGCCGACTTCCTTGATCAGAATCGGTGTGATGTAGCTGAACGCCGCGAAGGTCGATCCGATGATGAGGCCGCTGGTGAGGTAAGCGCCCCATAGGCTGAGGTTGTTGAGATCACTCAGTTGCTGTCGTAACGCTGGCTGTTTGTCTGCATCGCCAGCAGGCAATCGGGTGGCTACCAGGAACGTACACACCAAGGATAACGCCACGATCAGCCATGAACTCGCACGCCAGCCAAAAGCATGTTCAATCAGGTTGGTCATCGGCACGCCGGCCACAGGTGAAAGCATGAGTCCGCCCAGGACAACCGATACCGCCCGTCCGCGGGCTTCAGGCGGTACAAGACCAGCGCATATCGTCATGCACAATCCGATGCAGGCGGCGCTGGCAACGCCCATGATGACTCTGGCCAGCAACAGGATTTCGTAGCTTTGCGCCGCCGATGCCAGTACTCCGGCAGCAACATACACAGCCAATAGCCCGATGAGTGCAGGCTTATTGCCAATGCTGCGGGAAACCAGAAGCACCATGACAGGCGGCCCGCCCAGTGCCATGCCCAGTGCATAAAAGGCAATGAGGTTACCGACCTGGGCAAGGCTCACCGAGAATGAGTCGGCCAACGCCGGCATCATCCCGGCCACCATGAACTCTGCGGTGACCAGTGTGAAGATCGTCAAACCCAGCAGGTAGACGGTAGGCGGTAGTTTAGAGCGGTTGGTCATGACAATCTCGAAGCAAAACAAAGCGCGCTACCCTAAGCAGATATGACCGAACGGTCAAATATCCGGGCTGAATAATGTCTGCGCTCTTATCAAACAATGGCCGATAACCCTTCCCTGTCCAGCCGTCGCTCAATGCTGCCGCCCTTGATCACCAAAGCCCTGTCGCACAGATGTGCAACCGTATTCATGTCGTGACTGACGAGGATCATGGTCATCCCGGTATCGCGTCGCAGCCCTTGAAGCAGGTTGAGGATTTCTGCCTGTACGGTCATGTCCAGCGCCGAGGTGGGCTCGTCGAGCAGCAGTAATCCGGGTTGCAACTGCAATGCACGAACGATGGCGATTCGTTGTCGCTGGCCACCGGAGAGTTGATGCGGATAACGGTCCAGAACCTCGGCGGGCAAACCCACTTGCTCCAGTGAGGCCACCAGGCTGTGTTCATCAAAAGGCAATCCGTTGACTTGCCGCGGCTCGCGCAGGCTGCGACGAATGCGGTGCAAGGGATGCAATGAAGCGTATGGGTCCTGGAACACCATCTGGACATCGCGGCGCAGTTTGCCCTTGAAGGCTTGCTGCGCCACAAGAGACTGGCCGAACACTTGAACGCCGCCCTGCCAGTCACGCTGCAGTCCCGCAAGCACCCTCAACAGAGTCGACTTGCCGGAACCGGAGCCGCCAATCAGGCCGTAACACTCGCCCTGCCCGATCTGTATCTGCTCGACTTCCAGCGCCTTGAAGTGGCTCAAGCCGCGCTTGAAGCCCACTGCCAACGAACTGATCTCCACTGCGTTCATCGATGCTCCTCAAGCAGGCTTCTGTCCAGGACAGGCAATGGATGCCCATAGCTCAGCGCCGAAGGCTGGCAGTTCCACAAGGTTTTCGTATACGGATGGCTGGCAGTCGCCAACTCGGATGCCCGGCACCGATCCACGATGTTGCCTTGGTACATGACCAACACGCGGTCGCAATATCTGGAGACCAGAGGCAGATCGTGGCTGATCAACAGCAGTCCCATGCCCCGCTCCTCTACCAGGCCCATGATCAGATCGAGCATCTGGTCGCGCAGGTTGCTGTCCAGGGCTGAAGTCGGTTCGTCGGCGATAAGCACTCGAGGATCATTTATCAGCATCGACGCCAGCATGACCCTCTGCCCCATGCCTCCGGACAACTCATGAGGATAGCGATCGTAGAGCGTTACCGGATCTGGCAAGCCCACGGCATTGAGCATTTCCAATACTTTCTCACGACGCTCGCGACGCCCGAGTCGGGTGTGCAATACCAGCACTTCCTCTACCTGAGTGCCGACCTTGAGCACCGGATTGAGGGAATACTTGGGGTCCTGCAGCACCAGTGACAACCGCGTACCGCGCAGGGTTTGCCACTGTTTTTCATTCAGCCGCAGTAAATCATCGGCTCCCAGGCGCATGTGCTCTGCAGAAACCCGAGCTGGACGAGGCACAAGCCCAAGCAGCGCACGGGCGGTCAGTGACTTGCCCGAACCGGACTCACCCACCAAGGCAACCTTTTCAGTTCCGACGGTGAAATCGATCCCCTTTACGACATCAATTCGCTGGGCATCAGGCCCGGGAAAACTGACACGCAGGCCTCTTACATCCAGGAGTGTTTCATCACGAGCCATGACGGGGATCCAGAACATCGCGCAGGCCATCGCCCAGCAGGTTGAAGGACAAACTCGTCAGAAGAATGGCGATGCCCGGTGCGGCAGCAACCCACCACTGATCGAAGATGACACGGCTGCCATCGGCAACCATCGAGCCCCATTCTGCTGTCGGCGGCTCGACACCCAGGCCGAGAAAGCCGAGCCCGGCAGCCGCCAGAATGATGCCACCCAGATTCAATGCCACCCGCACAATCACAGACGGCAGGCACAGCGGCAGTACATGCCCGAGCAGCAAACGTGCTCCTGTAATACCTTGCAAATGAGCAGCCGCCAGATAGTCGCTGTCACGCAGGACGCTGGTTTCGGCCCGTGCCTGTCGTGCGTAGGCCGGCCATGCAGTGAGCGACAAGGCCAGCGCACCGTTGAGCAAGCCCGGTCCGAGAATGGCAACGAACGCCAGCGCCAATACCAGTTGCGGGAACGCCATGAACACATCGGTTATCCGCATCAGAATGCGTTCCGCCCAGCCGCCATAAAACCCGGCCGCGACTCCCACCAATACACCGATAGGCAAGGTCAGCAACAAGACCAGTGACACCAGCAGCAAGGTGGGACGTGTACCGTAAAGCAGGCGTGTGAAAAGATCGCGACCGAAACCATCGGTGCCTAGCCAATGACTGGCTGAGGGTGGCAACAGACGCTGTTCAATGTTTTGCTGATTTGGGTCAAAACCGCTTAACAAGGGTGCAAATACTGCAACCAACAACAGCAATAGAATCAATGACCCGCCCAGGGTCAAGGCGGGTGAGCGACGCCACCAGCGTTGCCCTGAAACACTATCGAAAGCTACAGAAAGGCTCATAGCAGCTCCCTTGTTCGTGGGTCGATCATGCCAGCCAATACATCGGCGATGCCGTTAACGACGACGAAACAAAGACCGATCAGCAAGGTGCTACCCAAAATTGCAGGCACATCTCCAGCGAACAATGCAGTGGTCAGATAGCGACCGATGCCAGGCCAGGCAAAGACGGTTTCAGTGAGAATGGAGCCTTCGAGCAGACCGGCGTAAGCCAGGGCAACCACCACCACAAGTGTGCCTGCGACATTGGGCAAAACGTGGCGGAACAGCACACGACCGCGCCCAGCACCTTTGGCCAGGGCGGTTATCACATACTCCTTGCCCATCTCACCCAGCAGCGCAGAACGTGTCAGTCGGCAAATACCCGCCATGGCGTAAAACCCCAACACCAGCACCGGCAGTACCAGGTGCGAGAAGGCGTTGCTCAAGGCCCCCTCTTCTCCCGAACGCCAGGTGTCCCACAGCATCCAGCCGCTGGGCAGTTCGATGGTGTAGATAAACGCATCATCCAGACGGCCAGGCCCTCCTGCCCACTGCAATGTTGCATAGAACAAGAGCAGCATCAGCAGCCCGAGCCAGAACACCGGCACCGAATAACCGATCAGTGAGAACAACCTCACCAGCGTGTCGATCCAGCCACCGGGCTGCCAGGCAGCCAGCAGTCCCAATGACAATCCAAGAGACGCACCCAGCACAATCGACAGGGTGGCGAGTTCCAGGGTGGCGGGCAAGGCACGTTTCAAGTCTTCCAGCACCGGTTTGCTGGAGGTATTGGAAACACCCAGATCGCCCTGGGAAAGTTGGTGGAGGTAACTGCCGAACCTGACTGGCCAGGGTTGGTCCAGTCCCAGATCACTGCGGACCTGTGCCAGGGTTGCCTCACTGGCACGATCCCCGGCAATACGTAGCGCCGGGTCGACCGGCGATAGCGTGGTCAGCAGAAAGGTAAAGAGCAGCAGGCCCAGCAATGTGACCAACAAGGTCAATAATCCGGTTCCTGCCACTCGAATCCTGCGCGAGGCCCCTACCCTCACTTGGCTTTGCTCACCTGATCGAAGTACGGGAGAGAAACCGTGATGTTCTGCAGAACACCCTCGACCCCTTCATGGACGGCGACCTGATTGCGGCCTTGCAGTGCGACTACAAAGGGTGAGCTTTCCTGTACGGTCTTTTGCAGGTGGCCATACAAGGCGGTGCGCTTCTGTGGATCGCGTTCAGCGGCTGCCGCACGTGTCTCCTGGCTTAGTTGGGGAATATTCCACTGGGTGCGCCAGGCAAGAGTCTTTGGCCCATTTTCCACGTTGTAGGTGAAGGTGCTGGCGTTGGAGTTAGGGTCAAGGTAGTCCATGCCCCAATAGGTGAATATCAGTTGATAATCACGGCTACGCATCTTTGCCCACAACTCGCTCTCGACCAGAGGGCGAACGGTGATGTCGATGCCTGCTTTCCCGAAGCTTGATTGCAATGCCTGGGCAATATCGGTGTAAGGCGGCTGATTGAAGACATTCAATTCAATCCTGGTGCCTTCAGCGATGCCTGCATTTTTCAGGATGCCTTTGGCTTTTTCCACATCCAGCTTGAATGGCTGGTCACCCAATGATCCCGCCACACCTGATGGCAGGAACGATTGGTGCACGCTGTACTGCCCCTTGAGCAGGTTTTTGGAAATGCTCTGGTAATCCACGAGCCAGCGGGCTGCTTCCCAGAAAGCGGGATTCTTCAGGGCGGGAACCTGAGTGTTACCGCTATTGATGCCCAGGTAGTAAATCATCGATGAAGGGAAACGCTGGACTGTCACGCCCTTCTGCTGCTCAAGAGCGCTGAACTGATCGGCACCCAGATCATACGCAAGGTCCGCATCACCCTGGACCACCAGCAGGCGGCGGGTTGCCGGATCCGTGACATTCTTGATCACGACCGTCTTCAGCTTGGGGGCCACGGCTGCATGGGGGTTGGCCTGCAAAACCACGGCCTCATGAGGTGTGTAGGAGCGCAATGCATAAGCCCCCGTACCCGCCGAATGATTTTTCAGCCAGCCATTGCCCAGATCGGCGCCCTTCGCATGTTTCTCGACTTCTGTCGCATCGACAATAAAGCCAACGGGGGTCGCCGACAGGATACTCAGGGCAAAAGCGCTGCCGACACCTGCTGGCCAGGCAATTTTTACGTGATTCTCATCAACCTTGGTAAGAAAGCCGTCAATGTTGTCTGCTGTCCAGCCCAGTTCCCCCAGAATGAAGGAAGGCGTCTTGTTCAGTTTGACGACGCGCTTGAAAGAATAAATGACGTCCTCTGGACGTACCGCGTTGCCCGAAGAAAAAGTCGCTCCAGAGCGCAGTTTGAACACCAGGCTCTTGTCGTCACTGCCGACGGTCCAGCTTTGCGCCAGGGCCGGTACCAGCACAGACGGATTCTGACGATCAGGTTCCAGCAGTCGCTGATACAAGTTGACCAGAGTGTTTGTAGCGGTAATTTCGAAACTTTCTGCGGGGTCAAGACTGACGATATCGTCAATTGAACGAGCCACAATCAACGTATCCGCAGGCGTCTTTGCCCACACCGAACCACTGATTGCAATAGCGATTGCCAAAGCCGTAAGACGCCGCATTCCTGACTCCTGATTACAAGAAATATCGTTGATGTGGCTGGACGATATATTTCTATCAGGAATAAGAAAAATAGTTTTTAGTCATTAACTTATGACTTTTTGACGTTGCAGCTGGCATTTTGCCTAGTTACGTGTGGGGGCTTATATTTCGGTGGTAGCAACGGCGATGTAGCGCACTCATCCACAAACGGTCTGAAATGACACGCCGGGCACTACTGCCCGGCGCATCGCTCAAGGCTTATCGATTACGAGTCACCCTCCACACCGTATTCGCCAGGTCATCGGCGATGATCAAGGCGCCACGTGGATCGACAGTCACCCCCACAGGCCGGCCGCGGGTTTTCCCTTCTGCATCCCGGAAGCCTGTAGCGAAATCAAGCGGCTCGCCTGCTGGCCGTCCATTGCTGAACGGTACGAAGATCACTTTGTAACCCACCGGATTATCCCGGTTCCAGCTGCCATGCTCGCCAACGAATACGCCGTTTGCGTACTTGTCGCCCAGGGCCGGTATGGAGAAGTCGACGCCCAGTGCTGCGACATGCGACCCCAGGCTGTAATCCGGCTTGATTGCAGCGGCTACCTTCTCAGGATTTTGCGGCTGGGCGCGAGAGTCGACGTTCTGCCCCCAATAGCTGTAAGGCCAGCCGTAGAAACCGCCCTCGCGTACCGATGTCAGATAATCGGGAACCAGATCGGGGCCCAACTCGTCACGCTCGTTGACCACCGTCCACAATTGTCCGGTCCCGGGTTGAATCGCCAACGCCGTAGGGTTGCGCAGTCCGGTTGCATAAGGCTTGTGAGCACCCGTCTGAGCATCGATCTGCCATACCATGGCACGGTCGACTTCTGCCTCCATGCCACGTTCGGTGACGTTGCTGTTTGAGCCGATACCAACATACAGGAAACGGCCGTCAGGGCTGACAGTCAGAGCCTTGGTCCAGTGGTGGTTGATCTCGGACGGCAGGTCGGTGACCTTGGTGGGCGCGCCGCTGGCCTTGGTCTGGCCTTCTGCATAATCGAAACGCACCAGCGCATCCTGGTTCGCCACGTACAGCTTGCCATCGGCAAAGGCCAGGCCATAAGGCGCGTTGAGGTTTTCGGCAAACACGGTCTTCAGCTCGTAGGTTCCATCACCGTCGGCATCGCGCAGCAATGTCAGACGGTTACCACCTTTGACCTTGGTATTACCCTCGGCCTTGATGACGCTTGCGATGACATCCTTGGGCTTGAGCTTCGCAGCACCGCCGCCACGACCTTCTGCAACGATGATATCGCCGTTGGGTAGAACAAGAGTCTGACGCGGGATTCTCAGATCGGTAGCGATCGCGGTAACACTGTAGCCCTGAGGCACGGTTGGCTTTTTGTCGCCCCACTCAGCCGGCTCGGCAATTTTCATGCTCGGCAGCAGGCCACGTTGCGGCTCAGGCAGTTTGGGATCGGGCCCGAGAGACTGGGTGCTATCCGCTTCGCCGCCACATGCGCTCAGCAACAAGGCAACACTCAAAACAGACAGTGCAGGCAAATGTCTCATTGCGCACCTCCTGACCGCAGGTTGCTCAACCCGATCCATGCGGCGACAACAGACAGCAGGGTCACGATAACGGACAGAACCAGACCCGAGGGCATGACGGCCCATGCGTCTTTAGCATGTTCGAAAGCATTGATCAGGCCCAATACCCAAGTGCCCAGAAGCAGCAGAAAGTACACCACCGGGCGACCAGCCTTGTGCTCTGCCCGGATCAGATTGACCAGCGCGAACAGCAACGCCAGGCCGCAGAACACCAGGCCACCGGCAATAAGCCAGGACGCAAAGTTGCTCCACTGGATCTGAAAGGTCTTGAAGTAGGCAATGTCACTCAGCAAGGCGCCGAGAAACAGCGGGACGGTTCCGGCAAGCAAGATCGCGTGCAGCGGGCTTGGCGTGCTTCGGTAGACGGGGTTGGCGGTAACGGTCACGGCGGCTCCTTATCGTGTGGCGAACCTGGACTCATGCGCGGTGCAGTGGCACCGGCTCATCAGGGCGCGCGCAGACTGCGCACAGAAAAGGAACGCATGGCCAAGCCGTTAGTTCAGCCCGTTTCGTATCTAAATATGTTCAAGGCGTCTCGAGGGCAAGACAAGACCTCTATTTAGGTGCCTCTCCCCCGATCACGACCTTGTCTCCCGCCTTCAAACCGGACAGCACCTGAACCCTGACCTTGTTATTGATGCCGGTACGTATATTTTCCGTTCTGACCTGGTCCTGCTCTTCAAGGATGCGCACCGGATAAGTCCCGTCAGGGTTCTGTTCGCCCAGTGCCGCCACAGGAATCGTCAAGACGCCCTCACTCACCTCAAGCACGACGCGTACCTGTGCCGTCATATTGATTCTCAAGCGCCCGTCGGGATTGGGAACATCGAAGAAGGCATTGTAGAAAACCGCTGAATCTGACCGCCCTGCTCCGCTGGACTGGCTGGCGAAACTGGTAGAGGCCGGCTCGATGCCTCGCAATGTGGCGTTGTAACGCTTGTCGCGGTCCCCGAGTATCGTGAAGTAGACCGGCATGCCAGCCTTGATCTTCACCACATCGGCCTCAGAAACCCGGGCCTTGATGGTCATCGTATCGAGCCGGGCCATTTTCAGAATCACAGGCGCCAGTTGTTCGGCAATGACTGTCTGGCCTTCCTGGGTAACGATGGCCAGGATCTTGCCATCCATGGGCGCAAGAATCCGGGTGTAGCCCAGGTTTATCCGGGCTGTCTCTATGTTGATTCGGGCAGTACGAACCTGGGCCTGAAGCGAAGCGAGCGTGGCGCTCTTCTCTTCATGATCAAAGCGCGCCTTGTCGAAATCCTCACGCGATACAGCAGCATCGGCCCCCAGTTCCTCATAGCGTTGATAGGTCAAACGTGCGAGGTGCGACTGGTGAGCGGCCGCATCTCGGTCTGCAGTCAGCCTTTCGCTGTTGACGATGGCCTGACGCAACGCATTGCTCGCCGGCAGAGGATCGATCTGGGCCAGTAACTGCCCTTTCTGGACATTGTCGCCGGGAGCGACCTTCAGGCTTTGCAACTGGCCGGAAACCTGGGACCCCACATCCACTTGCTGCTGGCCCTGAAGCACGCCCTCTGCCTGTACAGCATTTTCGATGTGGGTAATCTCGGCCGAAGCGGTCAGGTAATGAGGAGCCTCGTCTTGCGTGGCACCTTTATAAAGAGCATAACCGGCCAGTGACACCAGCAGGTCGATGAAAATCATCCGCAGAATGATCTTGCGGTAGTTGAGACCACGCAGAAAACGCCAGATCCTCCTCACCACCAGGCCCTTTTCGTGATATGCATGCAACCCCCTCATTCTCTGTCAGGGGAATAGAAGCATTCGGGCTCGGACGCGTCTGTCCTTGCATTCGGGGACAAGATTGCTGTGATGTTCATCTACAGGCTCAAGAACCTTACAGTGCAGGCTCTGTAGCGTTTTCAGAGACATGCATGACAGTTTGTCCCCAGTTTCCCTTACAGACATGGATCAAGGCCCCTGTGTACATTCATCCATACATTAGGAGTCTTGTCCTACAAAATGAGCGCACCACAAGGCAAGACATTGATTGACTTCCGGGCCGGGTGATACCTGAAATACCGGCGGAAATTAATGCCATGGGGGCACACGTGTGATGAATGCCAATCTACGAATGACGGGAAAGCAACCGGCTTACTTTCTTGAACTGGGGCGTCTTATCTCGAGCGTCGGTGATGCGCAGTTCGTCTCCAATATGTATCAGCTCATAGCAGCCTCTGTGCCCATCGATTTCCTTGAACTCAGCGAATGGACTATCGATGAAAGCGAGGCAAGCATCATAAGCATCCAGCCTCTTGGGCGCGAAGCTACAGAGCGAAAGCTGGGAACGCCGACAGCATTGCCGGACAACCAGATGCTGCTCACGCGGATGCTCAACCTGGATGATTCACTGCTGATTCACCTCAAATACACAATCAACGATGCACCGGGCAGTAACGCGGGTTCCAGTGTCGCTTACCAGTGCAATCTGGTTTCACGAAAGTCCAATCGGCGCTGTGTGATCTCTCTGCGTCGGGAACCGCCACTGCGTGATTTCTCTCTGCATGAGCTGTCCTTCCTGAAGAATTTTTCCGAAACCCTGCTGCCCTTGCTGGAGCGACACGCTCAGACAACACGCAATCTCTTCAGCACACCGACCGAAGAAGATTCAGCAATGCAGGGTGGGCAACAGTTGCAGAAAGACTTCAACGAAAAGCTGACGCTCTCCGAAGTCAGGCTGTCATTGCGTGAAAAGGAAATCTGTCTTGGCTTGCTTGCCGGTTCAACTGTTCCGGAAATGGCTGAAAAACTCCATGTCAAAAACAGCTCCATAGAAACCTACCTCAAACGTGCAGCAGCCAAGCTTGGCGTGAAAGGACGTCATGGTCTGGTGAAGTGGATGATTGGTGTCTCCCAGAGTGCCTGATCCACTGAATGCAGAGGGTTGCCGGTACCCACAAAGGCTATTTCAATGAAGTACTTCCTACTCAGCGCCCTGGCGGCTTCAGTGCTTGGCGGTTGCTCTCTCATTCCCGACTATCAACGCCCGCCCGCACCTGTAGCTGCAAGCTATCCGACTGGTACAGCCTATGCGACAGGTGTTACTGCGTCTGCAGGTCAGGCAGCGGCGGAACAAGGCTGGCGAAACTTCTTTCGTGACCCGGTACTTGGCCAACTGATCGAAAGCTCGTTGTCCAATAACCGCGACTTGCGCGTGGCCGTACTCAATCTCGAGGCCTATCAGGCTCAGCACCGCATACAACGCAGCGACCTGTTTCCTGCTGTTTCGGTGAGCGGGTCAGGCACGCGACAGAGCCTTCCTGCCGATTTGTCTGGAGTCAACAAGCGCGCCATCAGCAGCTCCTACTCCACCACATTGGGTATCAGCGCCTACGAGCTGGACCTGTTCGGCCGCAACCGCAGTCTTTCCCGTGAAGATCTGGAAATCTATCTTTCCAGCGAACAGGCACGGCGCAGTACGCAACTGAGTCTTGTGGCCAACGTGGCAAACGCTTACCTCACCTGGCGTGCAGATCAGGAACAACTCAGGCTCACCAGTGACACCCTGCAAACCTATGAGCAGAGTCTCAATCTGACCCTGCAGCAAGGATCGGCAGGCACTGCATCGGCCCTGGCCATCAGCCAGGCTCGTACATCCGTGGAAAGTGCGCGGGCACGCCTGGCGCAATACGAAAGACTGGTTGCCCAGGACCTCAATGCCCTGACACTGCTGGTGGGTGCCAGTGTTTCGGATACGCTGCCGGCGCAGCCCTTGAGCAGCGAGCTTCTTGGCAGCGTACCCGCGGGCTTGCCTTCGGAACTGTTACAGCGTCGCCCGGACATTCTCCAAGCCGAATACCTGCTCAAAGCCGCCAATGCCAATATCGGCGCTGCGCGGGCCGCATTCTTTCCCAGTATCAGCCTGACTGCCAATGCAGGCACCTCAAGTACTGCGCTGTCGGGGTTGTTCAAGGCGGGTTCAGGGGGTTGGCTGTTCCAGCCACAGATCAACATTCCGATCTTCAATGCCGGCAACCTGCGCGCCAGCCTGGACTACTCGAAAATCCAGAAAGATATCCGGGTCGCACAGTATGAGAAAAGCATCCAGACCGCATTCCAGGAAGTCGCCGATGGCCTGGCGGCAAGGCAGACCTACACAGAACAACTGATCGCGCAGCGTGACTCACTCAAAGCCAACGAGGACTACTACCGGCTGGCAGAGGCACGTTACAGAAGCGGCCTTGATAGCAGCCTTACCCTGCTGGATGCCCAGCGCTCGCTGTTCACCGCTCAATCGACACTGATCTCGGACCGTCTCGCCCAATTGACGGCCGAAATCAACCTTTACAAGGCGCTAGGTGGTGGCTGGCATGAATACACCACCCCGGCAAGCCTCCCACCCGCGCCTCACCAGGCACCGCCAGCGTAAGCGGGCATCGCGATAATCCATTCAAATGATAGTGGTAGCCGAGTGCAGCCGCGTAGCATGATAGTCAGGCCTTAATATTAAATAGCTAGCACTAGGCGTACCAAAACACATTAATATTTTTTTACCTACTCATATGTATGTATATGCACTAAGCCATTTAGCAGTGTTACTAATTCACTCAATCAAAGACCCCAACGCAAACTCCAGCCCGCTCATATAGCCAAAAATGATAAAAGCCAACACCTGCAGGTTGCACTAGAGGCTGAAACGATATAGCTTTTTTTCCAATCCCCGTGCATGATTGGATCCATGCGTGAATCATCGAATCTTAGAGCAGGTAAACATCGACTTTTGAAATCATGAAATTTTCACATACGGCAGACTTAGGGCGCAGGTCATACACGACAAGCCTCGAACTTGCCATTGAACTTTCCTGATCATCCGTTGTCATACGACCTCATTTGTTTCCGATGAAAACTCGCACTATTCAGCGTTCTTGACCGGGTGACAGACACGCACAAGCGTGGCCAAGATTGATATTTATCGGACTGACTCTATGCACACAAAACTGCCGGGTTCCCAGGTATTTGATTTGCTCATCGAAGCGGAGCGCAATTTCCCTGCCGCCAGTGAAACTGAATATATCAGTGCGCTCGCTTCCCTGTTTGGCAAGTTAAACGTTGATTATTTTGCCTACCTGCACATGGACCTCACCCCCCTGGGTATTTCTCGAGTCTCCATATTCAGCAATTACCCGACCGAGTGGATCGAAACCTACCGCAAGAAATCACTCTACAAGAAAGACCCCATCATCATTCATTCGGCAAACACCTCGAGCCCGTTCTTCTGGAACGAGATCCTGCGGCCTAAACACGTCAATCTGGAGGTGGTCGAGCAATCCGCCCACTACGGGATCGAGCAGGGTTTCACCGTGCCGATGCATGAGCCAGGTCGCACGTTTGGCTCGATGCACCTGGCCGCTTCCCTGGCCAACAAAGCCTTTGTGCCCAGTGTCAAAGCCCATCAACTGGCGATAAAGGCCATAAGCGATCTCGCCCACCACAACCGACCGCAGCCCTCTTCCTCCTCCGATTCGCTGAGGCTCACCCCTCGTGAAAACGAGTTTCTGCGATGGCTGAGCATGGGCAAGACCTATCGTGAAATCGGCCTGATAATGAACATCAGCGAGCGCACTGTGAAATTCTATGCTCACCAAATGACGGAAAAGCTGGAGTGCGTCAACGTGAAGCAGGCCATGATGAAAGCCATGTATCTCAACTTGGTCTAGTCCAGATATCATTTTGGTCTAGTCCAGAAAGATAGAGTAATTCCTCTTTTTGCCCTGATTGAAAGCACATTCTCGCACTCAATGAGTGCGCAGTTTGCGTGCCCCCACGATATCCCCTCACAACTTACTCAACAAACACGTGTTTGAAACATGTATATGTTTAAACGATGCACGTTACGGCGGGAATGTTTAGTAAGGTTTCACCTTAAGGAAAGTTTTCGATAAACATTAACTATTCGAGGCATTGAAAAAAGTTATAACAGCGCGCCCACGGCCTCATGAATCATTCCTGTACCTAGGTACAGTAGTAAAAGAGCGGGGTGAAAGTTAAAAATCAATCACTGTTCAATATTCAGACATCGCACAAATAGTTACTCCACTCCGCCACCCGAGCGCCGAACGCCGGATAGATGTTTAACCCGATCGATGTCGTTTTTTGAATAGTCTTACAAGTTCCTGGTATTACTCGCTGCGAGAAAATAGCCCTTGAATCGCCAAGGGGAAGGCTTGGGAAGCGTACAGGAAGATGACGACCCAGACCTTAATCCATAGGCCCGTCGCCGTTTTAGTCGCGATTGGGAAGGTTGAAGAAATTCAACTGAAAAAAATTTCATCTAACACAAAAAGGAAGTCTGATGAACGTTCAACAACTCTTTCCCCATCTGGGTAAAGTCATCACCGGTACTGGAAGCCGTCATTTTGCCCGCCTGCTTCACGATCTGATCAGTGCCTCGCTCCATGTCGACGCCACTCATGTGACCCAGCACCGCACCAAGCTGGTGGAGGTCGCGACAACGGCATCAGTACCCGCTCCCATGACCAGGAGCTCAAGTCAGGATGCCATGTCGCAGACCGGAAAGCCCCGCCTGGAGCCTGTCTTGCTGAGCGCCGACCAGTTTGCGAATGCCCGTATCGATAAAAGCATCAGATTCGACGTACAGGACATCTCGAGCCAGTGCACAGACCAGAGTGAGGTGCCTCAAGTGCACCTGGCATCGCACAGCAATGGCCAACGCTGCGTCATCTCGGTTTATCGCTCGTCCTCGTCCAAACCTTTCACCAGCCAGGAGCGGTCGCAACTCAAGGACATGTCCTGGATGCTGTTGCCCATTGTGGAAGAACACATCGCCACCCTGACGCCCGTACGCACAGCTGTGGCTCCAACACCGATTATCGCCGGTGCTGCTGAAGATGCAGCCATGGAAAGCTTGCGCCAGCGCTTCCTTGATCGCCTGGATGCATGCGAGCTGAGCCTGTCACTGCGCGAAACCGAGGTATGCGTAGGCCTGCTGGCAGGCCTCACTGTGCCTCAACTGGCCGAACGGCTGGAATTGAAGGTCAGCACCGTAGAGAGCTATTTCAAGCGCGCAGCGGTAAAGATGGGGATTGGTGGGCGCAGCCCGCTGCTTCGCTGGCTGCATTCAACCGACACCAAACGCAGTGTCACTGTTGCCGGCGTCTATCAAAAGGCTGTCTGAGACAGCCCTCCACTTCTTCAACGTTCACTGCCTTTCGCAAGGGTATCGGTTCTACATCCCTGGGATGTACTGACCGATACCCTTGCTTCTTTCCAGCAGCGCAACCCTCTTCTCATTCAGCCGCTTCAGCCCCGGGGAACCGGGGCTGGCTGCAGGGCTCAGTCCCGTGCAAGAGCCTCGATGGGATCAAGACGTGCCGCATTGCGTGCAGGTACAAAGCCGAACACGATGCCGATCAGGGTGGAACAGACGAACGCCGTGATGATCGATCCCAGCGAAAACACCATCTGCCATTCCTTGACCAGCAGGGAAAACACATAACCGATGGCAAAGGACAGGCCAATGCCGATCAGGCCGCCCAGCAGGCAAACCATGACCGCCTCGACCAGAAACTGCTGGCGAATGTCAGAAGGCCTTGCGCCCACCGCCATCCTGATGCCGATCTCGCGGGTACGTTCAGTCACCGATACCAGCATGATATTCATGACGCCGATACCGCCGACCACCAGGGAAATCACCGCGATCAGCGACAACAGCAGCGCCAGGGACTGACTGGTCTTCTGCACGGTCTGCATGATGCTGTCCAGGTTGTAGGTGAAGAAATCCTTGGTGCCGTGACGTTTCTCGATAAGTTTGGTCAGGTTTTCTTCCACCAGCTTGCTCGGCTGACCGTCCTTGACCCGCACCGTGATGCTGTCCAGATAACGCTGGCCCAGCAAACGTCCGGACGCCGTTTCGTAAGGCATCCATACATTCAGGTTTTTGCTGGTGTTGAAGACGCTCTTCTTGTCTTCGGTCACACCAATGACGACACAGGGCAGGTTATCCACCAGAATCACCTGACCCAACGGATCGGTTTTAGGCCCGAACAGACGTATACGGGTGTTGTGATCGATCACCACCACCTGGGCCTGGCGAATGCTGTCTTCCTTGCTGAAGCCCACGCCCTCTCCCATCTTGATGCCCCGTACACGGAAATAGTTGTCGCCTACTCCGTTGACTGTCGCGGTCACGTCGAGATTCTGATAGCGCAGCAGCAGGTTGCGACCGACGTTGGGCGTGGCGCTGTCAATGTAGTACTGCTCTCCCAGCGCCGCGACGTCACCCAGGGAGAGCGTTTCGATCGCCGCTGAGCGGCTGTCTCCCCAGTCGGTCCCGGGGAATATCTCGATGGTCGTGCTGCCAATGGCGGCGATGTCATTGAGCACATAGCGTTTGGCGCCCTCGCCGACCGCCACGATAGACACTACGGACGTAATGCCGATGACAATCCCCAGCATGGTCAGCAAGGTGCGCATGCGGTGCGATATCAGCGCAACCCAGGCCATGGTGAAGGCCTCGCGAAACAGCTCGAAGCTGGCCACCAGGCGATTGCCCTTCCGGTTTTTTGTCGGTAACTGATCCTGCTCCTGGTCTTGCGGGGCCTGACGATCAGGATTGATACGATCACTGACAATCTTGCCATCGGATATCTCGATGACTCGCTGCGCATGCGCTGCAACCTTCTCATCGTGAGTCACCAGAATGACCGTGCGCCCGGCCGCATTGAGTTCCAGCAGAATCTTCATCACCTCCTTGCCGCTGGCGGTGTCCAGCGCTCCGGTCGGCTCGTCGGCGAGAATGATCTCGCCTCCATTCATCAAGGCTCGCGCAATACTGACCCGTTGCTGCTGACCGCCAGAGAGCTGATTGGGCCGATTGCTCAGATGCTCCCCCAGCCCCAGACGTGACAGAAGCTCTTGCGCCCTGTCATTTCGGGCTGACTCGCCGACACCAGCATAGATCGCAGGCATCTCGACGTTATTCACAGCACTCAAGTGCCCAAGCAGGTGATAACGCTGAAAGATGAAACCGAAATGATCGCGCCTGAGGGCTGCCAGCTCGTCATCCGTCAGCGCATGGGTTTCACGTCCACTGACCTTGTAGCTCCCGGCATCGGCATGATCGAGACAGCCAAGCACGTTCATCAGTGTCGACTTGCCCGACCCGGATGCGCCGATGATCGCGACCAGTTCCCCTTCATTGATGGTCAGGTTGATGTTATCCAGGGCAATGAAATCCTTGGCGCCTGCGCTGAAACGACGGGTAATGCCCTGCAGTTCCAGTAACGGTTGAGTCGTCATGCGCCAGCCCCCGACGTTGCGGTTGCAGTCGCCGTCGAGGTGGAAGGTTCACCGATGACCACCTGATCACCTTCCTGCAGCCCGTCATCGATCTGCACCCGGACATTGTTATTGATCCCGGTCTTGACCTTGCGAACCTGCGCCACACCTTGAGCATCCAGTACGCGAACCGCAAAGCGGCCATCAGTATCTTTGTCGCCCAAGGCCGCAACAGGCACTGTCAGCACACCAGAGGCCTTGGAAAGGACGATACGCACCTGCGCGGTCATCGAAATGCGCAGCTTGTGATCAGGATTGGGCACATCGAACAGCGCGTTATAGAAAACCGCTGTGTTCTGGCGACTGGAGTTGTTGGCCTGGGTTTCCAGGAAGTTCTGCGGCGCAGGCTCGATACCGCGCAATTTGCCGTAGTAGCGCTTGTCGGACTCGCCCAGGATCGTGAAATAGACTTCCTGGCCTTGTTTGATGTGAATCACATCCGCTTCGGAAACCTGAGCCTTGACAGTCATGGTGTCCAGATCGGCCAGTTTGAGCAGCACCGGCGCCAGTTGCTGGGCGATGACGGTCTGGCCTTCCTGGGTCACGATGCCCACCACGGCGCCATCGATGGGCGCGACAATGCGCGTATACCCCAGGTTGACCCGGGCGGTTTCCACCTGGATACGGGCATCCTTGAGCTGAGCATTCAAGGAGCGCAGGTTGGCATCCTGAACATGAAAATCCGCCTTGGCCGTCTCGAAATCCTGCTTCGAGATTGCGTTGGCCGGCAGCAGGTTCAAATAACGCTCGTAGGTGGCCTTGGCCTGGCCCAGTTGCGCTGCCGTGGCTTCCTTCTTGGCGATCAGGTCCTCTTCATTGACCTGAGCCTGACGCAGGGAATTCTGCAATACGACCGGGTCGATCTCGGCCAGCCACTGCCCTTTCTTGACCTCATCTCCCAGCTGGACCTTGAGAGACTTCAACTGGCCGGACACCTGGGCACCGACATCGACCTGCCTGACGCCTTGCAGAACGCCGGTAGCCAGCACCGAATTCTCGATGTCGCTGCGCTCGGCCTTGGCTGTCAGGTATTGGGGCGGTGCTTCCTCGGAGCGAGTCGCGGCATACAGAACCCCGGCAGCAACCACCAGACCGAGAGTGATAACGGTTTTGCGAAATTTGAACTTTGGCATATAGGACCACGAATACGTTACGGACAGGCCCGGCTGGCTGGCAGCCGGGATGAAGGTTGTCGATGCTTGCCGTCGAGGCCGTTATTCAAGGGGCATTTTCGGGCTGACTTCCTTGCCTGATTCAGCGAGTCCCTCGCGCCACCATTGCGCGAGGCGTTGCACATGACCGTCCTTGAGAATCGTGAAATGGTTTCCGGGGCCGTACCAGACGCTCAGGTCCGGCACATGGGACTTCCAGCCTTCGAGCATCGATTGCTGCTCACGCTGGTTGTTCGCGGCATCCAGGGTCGGGTCTTCGGCCAGTACCAGCCGGACCGGACCTTCGTAGCGGTGAACCGGCTTGTAGCGCGTGCGCAAGGCGGCCCCGAATGCACGGGCCGGCCCATTCATTGCCGTGACCGGAGAGCGGGCCGGCAGAATGCCTGCGCGCACCATGCCCGCATGCAGCATTCGCATCTGCCCGGCATCGTTCTGGGCAGCAAAGGCCGCCGCATCGATGTTCAATGATTTGCCCGACGACAACTGAATCGCCTCGATCAGGCGCTTCAGGACGCCGCTGCTCGTATAAGGCTTGCCCACCACACCGTTGCCGCCGGGCGATTCGCTGTCGATCAGGGTCAGCGACGCAACCTCGCGTCCCTGGGCCTGGAGACGAGCCGCCATTTCATAAACCACCCAGCCACCGAACGAATGACCCAGAAGATGCACGGGACCGTGGGGATGAACGGAATCGATGGCCTTCAGGTACGCCTCGGCGGCGACCTCTACCAGACCGAAAGGCACTGTCGCGCCATCCAGTCCTCTGGGTTGCAGGCCGTGTACCGGCCAGTGCGGACCGAAAGCATCGGCCAGGGCGATAAAGCCGGTGACACTGTCGCCGGCCCCCGGCACACAGAACACCGGCACATGGTCGGCACGCCCGGACTGAATCGTCAGCAATGGGTGGAACGTACCGCCGTTCGGACCCGCAGGCCCGCCATCCTCCAATGCCGCACTGATGGCCTCGCCCAGCACCTGGATGTGCGGCACTTCCATCATGGTCTGGTGGTCACCCGGTACCGAGATGCAACGCAACTGGGCAACAGGCATAACCGCTTCCCAGCCCAGGCGCCCGTCATGCAGCGGCGCATCCGTGGCTCGTTCAGCGGCCACGAACAGATGCACCGGTACAGGAATCGGGTACACGCTGTAGTTCGCAAGTGCATGGCCATGAGCGACTTCGCGATCCAGGTAAGACCAGAGCTCGTCACGTCCCAACACTGCAATTTCCGCAGGCAACAGATTCTGTGCACGGCAGGCGGCCAGCAACGTATCGAAATCTGCCTGACGGGCCATCGATTGCAGTGCCGCCAGAGCATCAGCGATACGGGCACGCTCTTCATTGCTCAGCCCGGCGGCATTGCCCAGTACCTCGCAGCGGTCCAGCAAGTGCAAGGCATGCCCGTGTTCGCCGGCCCAGCGCTGCTGCCCCTGATCCACTAGGCGTGGGTAATAGCTGTCGATCAGGCCAAGGAACTCGACCGTTTCTTCGAGTGCAATCAGCTGGTTGGCGATTTCATAGGCCAGAACACCACCAAACGACCAGCCCGCCAGACGATAAGGACCTTGTGGCTGAACCTCACGCATCAGCCCGACCAGTCGGGTTGCCATGCATTCCAGCGTCTGCAATTGCGGCTCACCCCAGGCCAGAGCGGGCAATCCATAGACTGGCGTATCGAGATCGATGTGTTTACCCAGCGCCGGGAAGTAAAGGTCCAGACCGCTGAACTCATGAACCAGGAACAATGGCGTACGGGTGCCGCTACGGCGCACGGGAACTGCGCCTCCCTCTCCCGACTGGCCAGCCCCGCGCTGCTGGATAAGCCCGGCCATGGCCGCGACACTGTCGTGCTCGAAGACCTCCGACAAAGTGATGCGCGCATCGATCTGAGTCAGAACCCCGACCAGACGCACCGCCAGCAACGAGTGGCCACCCAGTTCAAAGAACCGCTCATGACGTCCCACCCGCTCCAGTTGCAGCACCTGTGCCCAGGCCTCGGCCAGTGTGGTTTCAAGCCCCTCATGAGGCGCTTCATAACCCCGGTTGACCAGCGCCAGTTCATCAGGATCCGGCAGTGCTTTAACATCCACCTTGCCGTTTGCAGTCAATGGCATTTTTTCCACCCTTACATAGGCTGCCGGCACCATGTAGTCCGGTAGCTGGTTCTGCATGTGCGCTCGCAGCGCTTCGAGATCAACGTCGCCATCGGCAGTGAAATAGGCCACCAGGCATTTCCCTCCGGCAGTCGACTCACGCGCCAGTACAACGCCCTCTCTGATCGCAAGGTGAATATTCAGCCTGGCTTCGATCTCACCCAGCTCGATCCGGTAGCCACGCAGCTTGACCTGATTGTCGGTACGTCCCAGACAATCCAGGGTCCCGTCTGCCTGCCAGCGTCCGGTATCGCCCGTGCGGTACAACAAGGCACCTTCGCCCGGGCTGAACGGATCATCGAGGAACGCTTTTGCGCTGAGTTCCGGGCGGTTCAGGTAACCCAAAGCCACGCCGTCGCCAGCAATACAGATCTCACCCTCGACGCCCACGGGAACAGGCTTTTGTCGCGCATCCAGCACATACACCCGTGTGTTGGACAAGGGTTTGCCAATGGACAGGATGGCTGCATCCGGCGCGACCTCCCTGACCTCATGAGTGGTGGCGAAGGTCGTGCTCTCGGTCGGGCCATAGGCATGAAGCAACTGCAAGGCAGGAGCCTTTTCGCGCATCCGGGCGAACATCTGCGGGTCTGCCCGCTCGCCACCCGACATCAGGACACGCAACCCGGCAAGAGCATCACCGATCAGGCTCACGTAATGGTTGAAGACAGCCGTGGTCAGGAACAACACGCTGACTTCGGAGCCTGTCAGGACCTGCGCGAAGCGGTTCGGGTCCAGCAGGCATTCATGATCGATGATGACTATCCGCCCACCGTTGAGCAGCGCACCCCAGATTTCCAGAGTGCTGGCATCGAATGCCGGGTTCGATGCAAAAGCCAGACGATCCTGTGCAGTGAACTGCGCGAAGTCGTTGTTCAGGACCAGACGTGCAATGCCACGGTGCGGCACGACCACACCTTTGGGCATCCCCGTAGAGCCGGAGGTGTACAGTATGTAAGCCGCATCGTTGCCACCCGTCTCAACCTGTTCCTCAAGGACAGTACCCGATGGAACTGTCACATCCAGCCAGCGAATGCCCTCGGGAACCGACATGTTCCCGGCGCTCAGGGTCAGCACAGCGGCACTGTCATCCAGAACCATGCGCAAGCGCTCTTCGGGAGCCTGGCGGTCCAGCGGTACATAGACCGCACCGCACTTGAGAATCGCCAGCGCGCTGACCAGCCATTCCAGCGAACGGTTCAACAGGATGGCGACAGGGTCACCCGGCCTGACACCCTCGTGCCATAGCTGTCCGGCCAGACGCCGGGCCTGTTCGTCGAGGCTACTGTAGGAAGTCTGGACACCGTCATGCTCGACAGCGATGGCCAGCGGCTTCAGTCGTGCCTGCGCCTCGAAAAGACGATGCACTGGCTGGTCCGAAGGGTAATCCACCTGGGTATCGTTGAAGTCCAGCAATACCTGATGACGCTCGGCCAGCGGCAAGACCTGCAATTCATGAACCGGTTTGTCCGGCGTACGTTCCAGGGCTTCGATCAGGCTGTACAACGCCCGGTTCATGTAGCCGCAGAGACGTTCCGCTCCTGCCTGAGGTACGGCCTGGGCGGTCAGTACGAACGAGTCGACCATGTCATCCACGTTCAGCGCGACCGGATAATTGCTCCACTCCTCACCGCCCAGCCCCTGAATGCCATCCCATGCCGCTTGAGCCTTGGCATCGACCTGCACCCCGCTGTGACGGTAGTTGAGCAAGGCACTGAACAACGGCGCCGGTGCCTCGATGCCGCTGCAACGCTGGGCAAGCGCCAGCGAAGCATGCTCGTGAGCCAGCAGAGCCGCCAGCGAAGCATGAGTCGAACGTACCGCTTCACGCGCACTCCGGGCAGAGATATCAATGCGGATCGGCAAGGTATTGATGAACATGCCCAAGGCACGATCGGCACCCTCACCGCCCTGCATACGGCCCATCAACAAAGTGCCGAACACTACATCTTCACGACCGCTGACCAGACTCAGCACCTGAGCCCAGGCCAGGTGATGCAGGCTGGCCGGGCTCACGCCCAGTTGCCGGGCGCAGGCACGCAGCCTTTGCCCAAGCGTCTCGTCCAGCACCAATCGGAACTGCTCGATGCCACTGCCGTCCATCTGCACATCATGCAGGCCGAATGGCAGCGTCGAGGTGCTGACATCACCGAGCATTTGCGTGAAGAACGCGTCGTGTGTCTGCGCTTCTGTAGCCAATCGTGCCTGGGCCACGTAGTTGCGATAAGGCACGGCAGCGTCCAGTTGTGCTTCCTGCCCTGTCAGGAACGCCTGCATTTCAGCCTGCAAGACATCCAGCGCGGTATGGTCCAGAGCAATGTGATGGAACAGCAGGATGCCAACCCAGCGATCCCGCTCATCGTCATAGGCATAGGCCATATGCAGCAGCGGTGCCTGGCGTACATCCATGCGGTAATGACGCGGATCGAAATGCGCGCGCAACTGGTTTTCCAGCGCACCCTGTCGTGGGTCCAGCTTGACCACTTCAATAGGCAGCGGAGCCTGGCGCAGGACCACTTGAACGGGCTCGCTCAAGCCTTCCCAGAAAATCGCCGTACGCAGAATGTCATGGCGCCCGATCACACCACGCAAGGCGGTGATGAAATCATCCAGACGCTCCTGATTCTCGAACGTAAACAACGCCTGCTGCAGGTAAGAGTCACCGACTTCAGAAGCAAGGTGGTGATAGAGAATACCTTCCTGCAACGGAGCCAGCGGATAGATATCCTGAATGTTCACCACACCGCCAGGCACCGCAGTAACCAGACGGTCGATCTCGTCCTGAGTCAGATCGATCAGCGGCAGCATTTGGGGCGTGATCTGCTCACTGCCCGCCACAATCAGGTTTTCCGGCACCGTCACTTCATGGTCGCTGCCCACGGCCTGTGCCAGTGCAGCCAGGGTCGGCTGGCCGAACAATACCCGCACATCGGCACTCAATCCGGCCTGGCGCATGCGTTCGATCAGCGTGACCGCCAGCAGCGAGTGCCCGCCCAGTTCAAAGAAGTGGTCGAAGCGACCTACTTGATCGACATGCAGCAGTTCAGACCATATCTCGGCCAGCAAGATTTCGGTCGCGCCCTGCGGTGCCTCATAAATGCGGCTGGCAACGCTGTCACGGTCCGGCGCAGGCAAGCGCTTGCGATCCAGCTTGCCGTTAGCGCTCAGTGGCAGGCTGTCGAGCCTTACATACGCCGCGGGGACCATGTACTCCGGCAACAGGCCCAGCAGATAGCCGCGCAGGCTTTCGACCTCCAGATCACGGCTCGCGGTGTAATAGGCCGCCAGTCGCTTGTCACCCGGCTCGTCTTCACGGGCAATGACCACCGCTTCCAGAATGTCCGGATGAGTGCCCAGACGTGCAGCCACTTCACCCAGTTCGATACGGAAGCCGCGTATCTTCACCTGATCGTCATTGCGGCCCAGATAAATCAGCGTGCCGTCGGCCAGGAATCGGCCCAGGTCACCGGTGCGGTACATCCGCGCTGCAGGGTCACTGCTGAACGGGTCGCGCAGGAAACGCTCGGCGGTCAGATCCGGACGCCCCAGGTAACCGCGGGCAACCTGAACACCGGCAATGTAGATCTCACCCGCACTGCCCAGTGGCACCGGTTGGAAGATACTGTCCAGCAGATAGATGCCGGTATTGGCCACCGGTTTGCCAATCGGCGTGTTATCCGGCGTTTCAAGACCGCTGCAATCCCAGGCAGTAACGTCCACGGCCGCTTCGGTCGGACCGTAGAGGTTGTACAGAACGGCGCCGGTCGGTTGTGCCTTGAAGCGTCTGACCAGATGCCCCGGCAGCGCTTCACCACTGCACATCACACGAGTCAGGCTGTGGCAACGCTCCAGATTGCCGTGAGCCAGGAAGACTTCCAGCATAGAAGGCACGAAATGCAGTGTCGTCACACCCTGAGCCTGAATCGTGTCGCACAGATAGGCCGGCTCACGATGACCGCCCGGACGTGCCATCACCAGGCGGGCACCGTTGAACAGCGGCCAGAAGAACTCCCACACCGACACGTCGAAGCTGAACGGCGTTTTCTGCAACACGACATCGGTCGCATCCAGTCCGTACTCGTCCTGCATCCACAAGAGACGGTTCACGACACCGATGTGTTCGTTCATGACCCCTTTGGGCTGGCCGGTTGAGCCCGAGGTATAGATCACATACGCCAGGTTCGAGTCTGTCAGGTTGGCAACCGTCGGGTTATCGCCCGGCTGGCCATCCAGATCCTGACCATCGAGCATCAGCATCGGGCATTTGCAGCCCGGAAGGCTGTCACGCAACGACAACTGGCTGAGCACGACGACCGGCGCACTGTTCTCCAGCATGTAGGCGAGGCGATCCGCAGGATAATCCGGGTCCAGCGGCACGTAGCCGGCACCCGCCTTGAGAATCCCCAGCAGGCCCGCAACCATATGCAGACTGCGCTCCACGCAGATCGCGACCCGATCCTCCACACCGACGCCCATGCCGATCAGGCGATGAGCGATGTTGTTGGCCTGGGCGTTGAGCTGCGCATAGCTCCATGACGTGCCCTCGAACGTCAAGGCCATGGCATCCGGCGTTCTCGACACTTGCTCTTCAAACAGACCATGCAACGTCAGGCCTTGCGGATACTCCACGGCGGTCGCGTTGAAGGTTTCGAGCAACTGCCGACGCTCATCGTCCTTGACCAGCGGAATATGGGTCACGACGGCATGACTGTCAGCGACCATGCCACGCAGCACCGCTTCCAGGTAACCCAAGTGGCGCTCGATGGTGTCCCGGTCAAACAGCGCGGTTGCATATTCCAGCGAGCCATACAGGCGACCGCCGATTTCTGCCATGTCCAGCAGCACATCGAACTTGGCGCTGCGGCTGGTGGAATTCACGCCCTGCAGGTTCATGTCACCCAGGGTCAGGTCCTCGCCTGCGCCGTTCTGCCAGGACAACATGGCCTGGAAGATCGGGCTGTGGGAAAGACTGCGCACCGGATTGACAGCTTCCACCACTTGCTCGAACGGCAAGTCCTGATGAGCCTGCGCCTCAAGGGTGCGAGCCTTGACCTGTTGCAGCAACGCCTCGACCGACGGGTCTGCAGACAAGTCCACCCGCAGTGCCAGGGTGTTGACGAACAGACCGATCAGGCCTTCGACCTCCACCCGGGTACGGTTGGCCACCGGCGTACCGATCACCACATCATCCTGACTGGCCAGACGCCCCAGTACCGTGGCCCAGGCCGCCAGTACGGTCATGAACAAAGTGGTGCCCTGACGCTGACTCAGCGCCTTGAGCTGTTCAGTAAGCGCCTGATCCAGCGCCAGGCCGACGGCATTCCCCGAATAGTCCTGATGCGCAGGACGAGCACGGTCAGTAGGCAGGCTCAGCAGCGCCGGAGCATCATCCAGTGCCTGTTGCCAATAACCCGTCTGCTGTTGCAACACGTCGGCGGTCAACCAGCAGCGTTGCCACATTGCATAGTCAGCGTATTGCAGCGTCAGAGCCGGCAGCGGATTGGTTTCACCGTTGCGCAGCGCTTCATAAAGAATGCCCAGCTCACGGGTGAAAATATCCGAAGACCAGCCGTCTGCAATGATGTGATGGAAAGTCACCAGCAGGACATGGTCATCGCTGGCCATGCGCACCAGTTGGCCACGCACCAACGGCCCGTTACTCAGATCGAATGGTGCACGGGCCTCTTCAGCCACCAGCAACGCAAGACTATGCTCGGTAGCAGGTTGTCCCTCCAGTGTCTGCAGTCGCAACTCGAAACCGATATCGGACGGCGCAATACGCTGTTCGGCATCATGCCCCGGCAACTGGACAAAGGTGGTGCGCAACGACTCGTGACGCGCAACGATCATGTCCAGCGAACGTTGCAGCGCATTCGCATCCAGCTCGCCACGCAGGCGCAGGCCGGCCGGAATGTGATAAGCCGGGTTGTCGCCTTCAAGACGTGCCAGGAACCAGAGGCGCTGCTGAGCGAACGAAAGCGGCAAGGCCTGATCACGGGAAACCGCGATCACCGAAGGCTGCGAACTGCGGGCCGCCTGGGCCAGTCCCTTGGCCATGGCCTCCAGCACCGGATGGGCGAAGATATCCATCAGGCGCAGCTCGGCACCCAGTCGTTGCCTGACATGGGCAATCAGTCGCATGGCAAGCAGGGAATGCCCGCCCAATTCAAAGAAGTGGTCATTGCGCCCTACTCGCTCCACATCAAGCAATTGCTGCCAGACCTGGGCCAGTGCAGTTTCGGTCGCGCCTTGCGGCGGCTCGTGGATCCGGCTGACAAAGGCCTCGCCTTCCGGCGCTGGAAGCGCCTTGCGATCCAGCTTGCGGTTCGGTGTCAGCGGCATTGCTTCAAGCATCACGAAAGCGCTTGGCAGCATGTATTCGGCCAGTTGTGGTGCGAGAGTTTCACGCAGTACAGCCGCCGTCAGCGTTTGCCCTGCATGAGGCACCACATAGGCGACCAGACGTTTCTCGCCCGGTGCATCCTCGCGGGCGATGACCACGGCTTCCTTGACCCCGAAGCAGTCGCCAAGACGGGTTTCGATTTCACCCAGTTCGATACGGAAACCCCGAACCTTGACCTGGAAGTCATTACGGCCCAGGTATTCGAGGCTGCCGTCTGCCAGGTAACGCGCCAGATCGCCCGTCCTGTACATCCGGGCATCAGGCTCGTCGCTGAAAGGATCGGCCAGGAATCGCTCGGCGTTCACTCGCTCAAGGTTCAGGTAACCGCGGGCAACACCGTCACCACCAATGTACATTTCACCCGCCACACCCTCTGGAACCGGTTGTTGCCGTGCATCGAGCAGGTAAATGCGGGTGTTGGCCATCGGTTTGCCGATCGTGACGTTGTGGCTGGCAGCCGTGTTGTCTACATAGGCAGTCGTGCAGGAAACGGTCGCCTCGGTCGGACCATAGGTATTGATCAACTGGGTATGGGCTGGACGCAATGCCTGCCACCATTGCAGTTTCTGTGCTGACAAGGCATCGCCGGTGACGTTGATCAACCGCACGTTCGCCAGCGCCCTGGCTGCAAGATGCGGCTGATGGTGCCAGTCGCCCACCAGGGTATGCCAGTGCGCGGCCGTCATGTGCAGCATGCTCGGGGCAGCATCTTGCAGACCTTCACTGCCAAAGATGTCACGGGTCGGGACCAGGGTCGCGCCAGCCAGCAACGCCGGGAAAACCTCCTCCACCGACAGGTCGAAGTTGAGGGAGTTCTGCTGCAGCACCGAATCTTCAGGCGTCAGCTCGAACAGGCGCGCAGCGTCAAGGCTGTAGTTGACCAGCCCGCGATGCTCGATCATTACCCCTTTTGGGTTGCCGGTTGAGCCAGAGGTATAGATCACATAGGCCAGATGTCGGGCGTTCAGGCCTTCGACCTCAGGGTTGTGCTCCGCGCCCGTCAATGGTTTGTCCAGAGCCACGATCGGGATGCTCAGTTGCGGTAGTGAACGGTCCAGCCCACGATGGCTCAAGACTGCCTTGGGCTGACTGTCCTGCAACATGAATTGCAGGCGATCCGCGGGATAGGCCGGATCAAGTGGCACATAGGCACCACCGGCCTTGAGTACGCCAAGCAGGCCGACCAGCATATCGATACCGCGCTCCACGCAGATCGCCACCCGATCGTCCGGGCCAATGCCTATCCCGGTCAATGTGTGAGCCAGGCGGTTGGCCCGCTGGTTCAATTGCGCATAACTCAGGCGCTCGCCTTCACATACCACGGCAATGGCATCCGGCTGGGCAGCCGCACGTTCCTCGAACATCCGGTGAGCGGTGCTGGTCTGCGGGTAGGTTGTGCGTGTGCGATTCAAGTCATTCAGCAGGCGCTGACGCTCTTCAGCATCCAGCAATTCAATGCGGGTGATTGCCGTCTCGTCACCTGCCAGCAGACCGCGCAGGACATTTTCGAAATAGCGGATATAACGGCGTACGGTGGTTTCACCAAACAGTGCCGTGGCGTATTCGAGGCTGCCGACCAGTTGGCCCTGCAACTCGCTCAGGTCCAGGGAAAGGTCGAACTTGGACACCGTGTTGGCAATACCAATGCCTTCCAGAGCCAGGCCATCCAGTTCCAGCGCTGTCCCACCAGTATCCTGCCAGCTCAACATGGCCTGGAATACCGGGCTGTGCGCCAGACTGCGCACCGGTTTGACAACCTCCACCACTTGCTCGAACGGCAGATCCTGATGGGCCTGGGCACTCAAGACCCGGTCCTTGACCCTCGCCAGCAGCGTGCTGACATCCGGGTCATCCTCGATATCGATACGCACGGCCAGTGTGTTGACGAAGAAGCCGATCAAGGGCTCGACTTCAGCACGCATGCGGTTGGCCATGGGCGAACCGATCACCACGTCGCCTTGACCGGACAGCCGGCTCAGCAGCACGACCCAGGCAGCCATTACGGTCATATACAGAGTCGTTCCGTGGCGCTGACTCAAGGCTTTCAGGTCCTGGGTCAAGGCTGCATCGAGCACGATGCCCAGGGTCGCACCGGCATAATCCTGTTGCGCCGGGCGAGGTTTATCGGTGGGTAACGCCAGCAGTGCTGGAGCATCGGCCAGGGTCTGCTGCCAGTAACGGCTTTGTGCTTCCAGCACTTCGCCACTGAGCCAGCGGCGCTGCCACACCGCGTAGTCGGCGTACTGCACGCTCAGCGGTGGCAACGGATCTTCCATTCCCTGCCTGAAGGCTTCATACAGTTCGGTCAGCTCACGGGTCAGTACGCCCATGGACCAACCGTCGGAGACGATGTGGTGCACCGTCACCAGCAAGGCATGATCTTCGGCACCCAGACGCACCAGTCGTCCACGGATCAAGGGACCGGTGGCAAGATCGAATGGTGCCAGGGCTTCCTCCTGAGCCATGGCGAGCAGTTGTTGCTCACGGTCGTTGCTGGCCTGCAGGTTGACACGGGTCAACGTGAATCCGCTTTCAAGGGATTCAATCAGTTGCACAGGCTCCTGATCTTCACGAACGGCGAAGCGAGTGCGCAAGGCTTCATGGCGGGCAATAATCCGCTCCAGCGCCTGTTGCAGCGCGTTTTCATCGAGAGCACCGCGCAAGCGCAGGCCGGCTGGCATGTTGTACGCCGTGCTGCCGCCCTCCATTTGCGCCAGGAACCACAGGCGCTGCTGGGCAAACGACAGAGGAATATCCTCATCACGAGGCACCCTGACAATATCCGGCAGCGCACTGCGACCCGCCTGGGCCAGCAATCCGGCCAGGGCCGACAGTTCTGAGTGAGTAAACAGTTCGGCCAGGCTCAGCTCAACGCCCAGCCGCAGTCTCACCTGGGAAATCAGGCGAATGGCGAGCAATGAATGCCCACCCAGGTCAAAGAACCGGTCGAAGCGTCCAACCTTCTCGACACCCAGCAATTCCTGCCAGAGGTGCGCCAGCGCCACTTCGATTTCGCCTTGAGGCGCTTCGTAACCCTGACTGACCAGCGCCTGCAGATCCGGTGCGGGCAGCGCCTTGCGATCCAGCTTGCCATTGGGCGTCAGTGGCAAGGCGTCCAGCGCAACGTAGGCCGCCGGCACCATGTATTCAGGCAGCAAGGCTTGCAGGTATTCACGCAACGCCTCGATATCCACACCGTCGACACGGGCCGTGAAGTAAGCGACCAGACGTTTGTCGCCCGGCACATCTTCACGTGCCATGACCACGGCTTCCTTCACGCTTTCATGACGCGCCAGTTTGGCTTCGATCTCGCCCAGCTCGATGCGGAAGCCGCGGATCTTCACCTGATCGTCGTTACGGCCCAGGTATTCAATATTGCCGTCAGCCAACCAGCGACCCAGGTCGCCAGTGCGGTACATGCGCGCTCCGGCGTTGAATGGGTCGTCCAGGAAACGTTCGGCGGTCAGGTCGTCACGATTCAGGTAACCACGGGCCACGCCGGCACCACTGATATAGATCTCGCCCGGAACACCCAGCGGTACGGGCTGGCGGTGTTCGTCCAGCAGGTAGAACTGGGTATTGGCCACCGGTTTACCGATATGCGCGGCAAAACCGTCTTCACGATCCATGGCCACCCAGCTCGAGTAGGTGGTGGTTTCCGATGGGCCATACAAGTTGCACAGGCGTTTGACACCGGTTTCAGCGAACAACCTTTCAACCAGCGCACCCTTGAGTGCTTCACCCGCCACGTTGACGGTATGCACGCCCTGCCCCAGATCGCCCGATTCCAGCAGCGCTTTCAGCGCCGAAGGTACGGTGTTGATCAGGGTGACGTCATGCTCGCCGTCCTGCAGAGCTAGAACGTTCTTGACCACTTCAATGCTGCCGCCGGAAATCAGAGGCGCAAAGCACTCATAGACCGCCAGGTCGAAGTTCAGCGAGGTCGAAAACAGGGTTTTGGCCAGCACTTCAGGCGCAAACGCCTGCTGTGCCCAAGTCAGGAAATTGACTGTGTTGCGGTGCTCGATCATTACGCCTTTAGGCAAGCCGGTCGAACCCGAGGTGTAGATCACATAAGCCAGGTGGCTGGAGTTGAGGCCAGGCACCTGCGGATTGGCGGCCGGTTCATTGAGCCAGTTGCCCCGATCCAGATCGATGATCGGTGCCGACGAAGTGGCCAGTAGCTCATGATTTGCGGTATGGGCCAGGATGGCTGCCGGAGCACTGTTCTTCAACATGTAGGCAATGCGGTCTACCGGATAGGCCGGGTCAAGTGGCACATAGGCGCCACCCGCCTTGAGGATCGCCAGCAGGCCGACCACCATATCGGTGCCGCGTTCGACACAGATGCCCACCCGGGAATCCGGCTGCACACCCTGATTGCGCAGATGGTGAGCCAGACGGTTGGCGCGTTCGTTGAGCGTGCGATAGCTCAGGCGCTCACTGCCATGGACCAACGCCACCGCATCCGGCGTGCGCTCGACCTGGGCCTCGAACAGACCGTGAATGGTCTGGGTTTGCGGATACGGCGCATGGGTGTCATTGAATGCCACCAGCACCTGGCAGCGCTCGGCCTCGGACAATACCGACAGACGATTGAGATGGGTATTCGGCGCTTCTTCCAGGGCCGTTACCAGGCTCACCAGCGCAGCCTGCATGAGATCACAGGTCCTATGCGCACCTATCTCGGCAACCGCCTGGGCATTGAGCATGAATCTGTCGCCCAGGTCATCCACGTTGAGGGTCAGCGGATAGTTGGTGCGTTCCTCCATGGACAGCGTCTGGATACCGGCCCACGCTGCCACGGCTTCGGATACCGGCGCTTCACCCGCGCTGTGGCGGTAGTTGAGCAGCGTGCTGAACAGCGGCAACGCCGAAGGTACACCGCTGCAGCGCTGAGCCAGCGACAAGGAAGCATGCTCATGGCCGAGCAAGGCAGAGAGGCGTTGATGAGTGGCACGAACGCCCGCCTCGACGCCCTGAGTGCCGACATCGATGCGCAGCGGCAAGGTATTGATGAACATGCCCAACGCCCGGTCCGCACCGGCAGTGCCGCTCATGCGGCCCATCAATACCGTACCGAACACCACCTCTTCACGCCCGGCAAGCCGTCCTACCACCTGTGCCCAGGCCAGATGCACCAGACTCGCGGCACTGGCACCCAGACGGCGGGCCTGAGTGTGCAGACGCTGACTCAAGGCATCGTCCAGAACCTGATGCGCTTCTTCGATACCGTGGCCATCACCCTGAATATCCTGCAGACCCAATGGCAATGTCGGCTCATCGATATCCGCCAGCATGTCGCGGAAGAAGGCTTCATGGTCTTCACGGCTGACGCCCAGCCGGGCATTGGCCACATGGTTGCGATACGGCACGGCGGTAGGCAGAAGCTCGGTCTGCCCCATGAGGCTGGCCTGCATTTCCTGAACCACGACTTCCAGTGCGGTATGGTCGAGGGCCATGTGATGGAACAGCAACATGCCAACCCAGCGGTTATTGGCCGGATCCGCAGCAAAAGCCAGGCGCATCAGAGGTGCGCGGGAAACGTCGAGACGATAGTGCCGTGGATCGAAGCGCTGTTGCAGTTGCTGCAACACATCCGCTTCGCCCTGCTCCAGCACGACCTCTTCGACGTCCAGGGTTGCCTTGCGCCAGACCACTTGAACCGGCTCGCTCAGGCTTTCCCAGACCACCGCGGTACGCAAGATATCGTTACGATCCACGACGCTCTGCAAGGCATGGGCAAAGATTTCCAGGCGTTGACGGTCCTCGAAACTGAACTGCACCTGCAGCACATAGGGGTCGCCCTGGCTGGCAGCCAGGTGGTGATAAAGAATCCCTTCCTGCAACGGTGCCAGTGCATAGATGTCCTGCACATTGGCAACACCGCCCGGCACACTGGCCACGACACGATCGATAGCCTCCTGATCCAGATCCGCCAGCGGCAGCATGTCCGGGGTGATGCGCTCGCAGCCTTCAGGAATCAGATTGGCCGGAACCACGATCTGTGCCTGCCCGCCCACCGCAGCAGCCAGGGCTGCCAGAGTCGGCTGACCAAACAGCACACGCACATCGGCGCTGAGGTCCTGTTGACGCATCCGTTCGATCAGCTTCACTGCCAACAACGAGTGACCGCCCAGCTCGAAGAAGTGGTCATGACGACCCACTTGCTCAACACCCAGCAATTCCTGCCAGAGTTCGGCAATCGCCGCTTCGACTTTGCCTTGCGGCGCTTCATAGGCCCGGCTGGCCAATGCCGATTGATCCGGCACAGGCAGCGCCTTGCGGTCCAGCTTGCCGTTAGTAGTCAGCGGTAGCGATTCCAGCATCACAAAGGCACTTGGCAGCATGTGCTCGGCCAAGGCTTGCAACAGTTGGTCGCGCAGGTCAGCGGCAGATGGAGCTTCACCCTCTTCTGGAATGACATAAGCCACCAGACGCTTGTCGCCCGGAACGTCTTCGCGAGCGATAACCACCGCTTCGCGTACGCCATTGCAGGCTGCAAGCTGGGCTTCAACTTCACCCAGCTCGATACGGAAACCGCGGATTTTCACCTGATCGTCGTTACGGCCCAGGTAATCCAGGCTGCCTTCGGCGGTCCAGCGAGCCAGGTCACCGGTGCGGTACAGACGAGCTCCCGGACGTTGGCTGAACGGATCAGCAATGAAACGCTCTTCATTCAATTCAGGGCGGTTCAGGTAACCCCGTGCCACGCCTGCACCGCCGACATACAACTCACCGACCACACCGACCGGCACGGGCTCACGGTTGGCATCCAGCACATAGGTCTGCAAATCAGGAATTCGCACGCCAATCGGGCTGACACCCGCGTGCAAGGCATCCGCCGCTTCCAGCGCACGATAAGTCACGTGTACCGTGGTTTCGGTAATGCCGTACATGTTGACCAGTTGCGTTCCGGCGTTCACCGCACGGGCATACCACGGCTTGAGAATCCCGGTTTCCAGGGCTTCACCACCAAAGATCACCTGACGCAACGAGTGCGACTGCTGGCTTTCGCCTTGGGCCGCAATCAACTGACGGAAAGCACTTGGCGTCTGGTTCAACACCGTCACGCCAGCCTCGCAAATCAAGGCATAGCATTCCTGAGGCGAGCGGCTGACCAGTTGCGGCACGATCAGCAATTCGCCACCGTGTACCAGCGCGCCCCAGATTTCCCAGACCGAGAAGTCGAAGGCAAACGAATGGAACAGCGCCCAGGTATCGGTCGGGTCGAACTCAAACCACGACTGGGTCGCCGAGAACAGCCGTGCCACGTTGCGGTGCTCGACCTGTACGCCCTTCGGCAGACCGGTAGAGCCCGAGGTGTAGATCACATAAGCCAGGTTTGACGAGGCCGAATCCACCTGCGGATTGGAGACGGATTGCTCCTGCAACCGTGGATCATCCAGATTGATGACCGGCACCGACACATCCGCCAGCACTTCTGCTGTGGCCTGCTGAACCAGCACTGCCAACGGCGCGCTGTCCTGAAGCAGGTACGCCAGACGCTCAGCCGGATACGCCGGGTCCATCGGTACATAACCCGCACCAGACTTGAGGATGCCCAGCAGGCCGATGATCATTTCAGGACCACGTTCGACGCAGATCGCCACACGATCGTCCGGACCAATGCCCTGGTCGATCAGGCGATGAGCCACCTGATTGGCGCGGGCGTTGAGTTCGCCATAGCTCAACAGGTGGCCTTCAAAGCGAAGTGCCGTGGCGGAAGGCTGTTTTGCGGCCCAGCTTTCAACGGCGCGGTGAATCAATAGGTCATCGGCAAAGCTCGCGTCACTGACATTCCACTCGTGAAGCAATTGCTCACGCTCGCCAACCGGAAGAATCGACAGATTCCCCAGCGCTGTCTGCGGAGCCTGTTCCAGCGCATCGATCAATTGATGCATCACGCGCTGCATATAGCCACAGACACGTTCTGCACCAATTTGCGCTTCAGCCATCACGGTCAGATTGAAGCCTTCGCCCAGATCGTCTACCGACAGGGTCAGCGGGTAGTTGGTGCGTTCCTCTCCCGAAAGCGCCTCGATACCTTCCCAGGCCGAGCCACTGGAAGCACTGGCACGGTTTTCCAGATGGCGGTAATTGAGCAGTGAACTGAACAGCGGTGCAGGTGCTTCAACGCCGCTGCAACGCTGGGCAAGTACCAGCGAGGCATGTTCGTGACCCAGCAAAGCGGTCAGGCTGGCATGGGTTTTCTTCACGCCGATGTCGACAGGCTGATCGCCGAGATCAACACGCAATGGCAAGGTGTTGATGAACATGCCCAGGGCACGGTCGGCCCCTTCGCCGCCCTGCATACGGCCCAGCAACACCGTGCCGAACACCACTTCATCGCGACCTGAAACGGCGCCCAGCACACGCGCCCAGCCCAGATGATAAAGGCTGGCAGCACTCACGCCGAGTTTGCGTGCCTGAGCACGCAAACGCTGGCCGAGGGAAGCGTCCACCACCTGGCGGACTTCCTGAATCCCCTGCCCGTCACCCTGCACGTCATGCAGTCCGAACGGCAGGGTCGGCTCGTCGATATCACCCAGCATGTCGCGGAAGAACGCTTCATGGTCTTCACGACTGACACCCAGGCGCGCCTGAGCCACGTAGTTGCGGTAAGGCACCGAGGCAGGCAATTGATCACCAAGGCCGGCCATGAACGCTTCGATTTCCGACGTCACGATCCCCAGGGAGGTGGCATCGTCGACCATATGGTGGAACAGCAGCATGCCCAGCCAGCGATTATTGGCCGGATCATGGGCGTAACCGATGCGCATCATCGGGGCCTGGCGAATATCCAGGCGGTAATGACGCGGGTCGAGCACTTCACTCAATTGCTCAGCGATATCGCCGGCAGCCGACTCGAGAAGAACTTCCTCCACAACCAGCTCTGCATGACGCCAGACCACTTGCACCGGATCGTCCAGACGCTCCCAAAGCACACCTGTGCGCAGAATGTCATGCCGCGACACCACACACTGCAAGGCCGCGGCAAATTTATGGACACGCTCCAGGCTGTCAAAAGCGAACAGCGCATATTGCAGATAGGGATCGCCCTCGACCGCCGAAAGGTGGTGATAAAGAATCCCTTCCTGCAACGGTGCCAGTGCATAGATGTCCTGCACATTGGCGATACCGCCCGGCACACTGGCCACGACACGATCGATGGCTTCCTGATCCAGATCCGCCAGCGGCAGCATGTCCGGGGTGATGCGCTCGCAGCCTTCAGGAATCAAATTGGCCGGAACCACGATCTGTGCCTGCCCGCCCACCGCTGCAGCCAGGGCTGCCAGAGTCGGCTGACCAAACAGCACACGCACATCGGCGCTGAGGTCCTGTTGACGCATCCGTTCGATCAGCTTCACTGCCAACAACGAGTGACCGCCCAGCTCGAAGAAGTGGTCATGACGACCCACTTGCTCAACACCCAGCAATTCCTGCCAGAGTTCGGCAATCGCCGCTTCGACTTTGCCTTGCGGCGCTTCATAGGCCCGGCTGGCCAATGCCGATTGATCCGGCGCAGGCAGCGCCTTGCGGTCCAGCTTGCCGTTAGTAGTCAGCGGCAGCGATTCCAGCATCACAAAGGCACTTGGCAGCATGTGCTCGGCCAGGTTCTGCAAGAGCTGGTCGCGCAGGTCAGCGGCAGATGGCGTCACGCCTTCTTCTGGAATGACATAAGCCACCAGACGCTTGTCGCCCGGAACGTCTTCGCGAGCGATAACCACCGCTTCGCGTACGCCATCACAAGCTGCAAGCTGGGCTTCAACTTCACCCAGCTCGATACGGAAACCGCGGATTTTCACCTGATCGTCGTTACGGCCCAGGTAATCCAGGCTGCCTTCGGCGGTCCAGCGAGCCAGGTCACCGGTGCGGTACAGACGAGCTCCCGGACGTTGGCTGAACGGATCGGCAATGAAACGCTCTTCATTCAATTCAGGACGGTTCAGGTAACCCCGTGCCACGCCTGCACCGCCGACATACAACTCACCGACCACACCGACCGGCACTGGCTCACGGTTGGCATCCAGCACATAGGCCTGCAAATCAGGAATTCGCACGCCAATCGGGCTGACACCCGCGTGCAAGGCATCCGCCGCTTCCAGCGCACGATAAGTCACGTGTACCGTGGTTTCGGTAATGCCGTACATGTTGACCAGTTGCGTTCCGGCGTTCACCGCACGGGCATACCACGGCTTGAGAATCCCGGTTTCCAGGGCTTCACCACCAAAGATCACCTGACGCAACGAGTGCGACTGCTGGCTTTCGCCTTGGGCCGCAATCAACTGACGGAAAGCACTTGGCGTCTGGTTCAACACCGTCACGCCAGCCTCGCAAATCAAGGCATAGCATTCCTGAGGCGAGCGGCTGACCAGTTGCGGCACGATCAGCAATTCGCCACCGTGTACCAGCGCGCCCCAGATTTCCCAGACCGAGAAGTCGAAGGCAAACGAATGGAACAGCGCCCAGGTATCGGTCGGGTCGAACTCAAACCACGACTGGGTCGCCGAGAACAGCCGTGCCACGTTGCGATGCTCGACCTGTACGCCCTTCGGCAGACCGGTAGAGCCCGAGGTGTAGATCACATAAGCCAGGTTTGACGAGGCCGAATCCACCTGCGGATTGGAGACGGATTGCTCCTGCAACCGTGGATCATCCAGATTGATGACCGGCACCGATACATCCGCCAGCACTTCTGCTGTGGCCTGCTGAACCAGCACTGCCAACGGCGCGCTGTCCTGAAGCAGGTACGCCAGACGCTCAGCCGGATACGCCGGGTCCATCGGCACGTAACCCGCACCAGACTTGAGGATGCCCAGCAGGCCGATGATCATTTCAGGACCACGTTCGACGCAGATCGCCACACGATCGTCCGGACCAATGCCCTGGTCGATCAGGCGATGAGCCACCTGATTGGCGCGGGCGTTGAGTTCGCCATAGCTCAACAGGTGGCCTTCAAAGCGAATTGCCGTGGCGGAAGGCTGTTTTGCAGCCCAGCTTTCAACGGCGCGGTGTATCAGTAGATCATCGGCAAAGGACGTGTCACTGATATTCCACTCGTGAAGCAATTGCTCACGCTCGCCAACCGGAAGAATCGACAGACTGTGCAGCGGCGTTTGCGGGGCCTGCTCCAGTGCTTCGGTCAACTGCTCCAGAGCAACCTGCATATAGCCACAGACGCGCTGGGCGCCCATTGTTTCCAGTGCCAGAACGGTAAAATGGAAGCCTTCACCCAGGTCATCGACGTTCAGGGTCAGCGGATAGTTGGTGCGCTCGTCGCCGCCCAGGCTCTGTATGCCTTCCCATGCACTCAGGCTTTCCTGCGAAGCCTCAGTATTGCTGTGACGATAGTTGAGCAAGGCACTGAACAACGGAGTGGTCGCGGCCACGCCACTGCAACGCTGAGCCAGTGCCAGCGATGCATGTTCATGTACCAGCAAACCGGTGAGTCGGTCGTGGGCCTCGCTCACAGCCTGGCGCACCGTATTGCTGTCCAGGTTGACCCGCAATGGCAAGGTGTTGATGAACATGCCCAGGGCACGGTCGGCACCCTCGCCGCCCTGCATACGCCCCAGTAATACGGTGCCGAACACCACATCATCGGTGGCCGACACCTTACCCAGCACCAGCGCCCAGGCCAGATGCACCAGACTGGCAGCGCTGACACCCAACTGACGGGCCTGCTGACGCAAACGACTGCTGATCTGCACATCCAGAGACGCTCGCGACTCTTCGATCCCGTGCCCGTCGCCTTGCACATCATGTACACCAAACGGCAGGGTCGGCTCGTCGATATCCCCCAGCATGTCGCGGAAGAACGCTTCATGGGCCGCTGGCTCGACACCCAGTCGGGCCTGGGCCACATAGTTGCGATACGGCATCGCCGCACCTAATTGATTGGCCGTGCCCAGCAGGAAGGCCTGCATTTCCAGCTGCATCACTTCCAGCGCGGTATGGTCCAGCGCCAGGTGATGGAACAGCAGCGTGGCTACCCAGCGGTTTTGCTCCTTGTCCTCGGCACAGGCCAGATGCAGCAGCGGCGCACGGGTCAGGTCCAGGCGGTAGTGACGGGCATCGAAACGCTCCGACAATTGTGCAGCAACAGGCCCGTCGGCCGGGTCCAGCTCAACCCATTGCGGTTGCAGCGTGACATTTCGGCACACCACCTGCACCGGCTCATCCAGACCTGTCCAGAGCACGGCCGTACGCAGGATATCGTGACGTTCGATGACCGATTGCAGGGCCTGGACAAAGTCTTCCAGACGTTCGCGACTGTCGAAGGCGTACTGCGATTGCAGCACATACGGGTCGCCAGCTTCGGCGGACAGGTGGTGATAGAGAATCCCTTCCTGAAGCGGAGCCAGCGGGTAGATATCCTGCACATTGGCCGCTCCGCCCGGGACCGCTGCCAGAACACGTTCAAGCGAAGCTTCGCTGATTTCCAGCAGCGGCAGCATCTCGGGGGTGATATGCGTGCAACCCGGCTCGATCAGGTTGGCCGGTACACGGATTTCCGTGCTGTTACCCACAGCTGCCGCCAATGCTGCAAGCGTCGGCTGGCTGAACAGCACACGAACATCAGCGCTCAGCCCTCCCTGACGCATCTTCTCGATCAGTTTGACTGCCAACAGCGAGTGGCCACCCAGCTCGAAGAAGTGGTCATGACGACCCACACGCTCGACTTTGAGCACCTCTGCCCAGAGAGTCGCCAGCACCGACTCGATCGGCCCGACGGGCGCTTCGTAATCACGGCTGGCATACGCCTGGGCATTGGGGGCCGGCAGTGCACGACGGTCCAGCTTGCCGTTATTGGTCAGCGGCAGGCTGTCCAGTACCACAAAGGCCACTGGCACCATGTAATCGGCCAGTGAAGCGCTCAATTCACGACGCAATGCCTGTACCGACAGGCTCGCACCGGGCAGAGCCGTTACATAACCCACCAGTTGCTTCGGTCCACCGTCCGCATCCTGACGGGCAAGGACCACCGACTCCTTGACCCCGGCACATTGAGCCAGGCGTGCTTCGATCTCACCGATTTCAATCCGGAAGCCGCGAATCTTGACCTGCTGGTCATTACGGCCACGGTATTCCACCGTGCCATCTGCCAGCCAGCACGCCAGGTCGCCGGTACGGTACAAACGGGCTGCCGGGTCGGTGCTGAACGGATCAGCCACGAACACTTGCTCGGTCAGGTCGGCACGGTTCAGATAACCCAGGGCCACACCATCGCCACCGATATACAGCTCGCCGGTTACGCCCAGTGGCACTGGCTGTTGACGGGCATCGAGTACGTACAAGCGAGTATTGGCCAACGGCTTGCCGATAGGGATGCTGCCCTCGCCTACAGCCTTGATTTCATGGGTCGCCGAGAACGTCGTGGCCTCGGTCGGGCCATAGCCGTTCAACAGGTGTCCAGGCGCACCGTTTTTCAGGACCTGAGCGATGACCGTAGGATCCAGCACATCGCCGCCGACAATCAGATAGCGCAACTGGGCAAAAGCGTCGTGCAGGCCCGAAGCATATTGATGGAACAAACCAGCCGTCATCCACAGCACGCTGACTGACTGCTCCAGCAGCAAGGCCTTGAACTCCGGCAGCGACAGCAGCACGTCCTGATCCACAACCACGACACAGCCGCCATTGAGCAACGGAGCCCAGACATCCAGGGTGCTGGCGTCGAAGGCCGGGTTGGAGGCAAAGGCTACTCGGTCCGAAGCCTTGAACTCGGCATAGCCGTTATTGATCACCAGGCGGGCAATGGCGCGATGCGGTACCAGCACGCCTTTGGGCGTCCCGGTGGAGCCCGAGGTGTACATGATGTAGGCCGCACTTTCGCTGGAGCAGGTCAACTCCGGGTTGTCGCCGTGCTGCTGGCAAAGGTCGAGGCGGTCCAGATCAATTCGCGCAACGCCTTGAGGCACATCCAGGTCGCCATGGGTCAGCACCTGACGCGCCCCGCTGTCCTGCACCATGAATGCTTGACGTTCCTGGGGTGCATTGACGTCCAGCGGCACATAAACGGCGGCACATTTATTAATCGCCAGTTGCGCCACCAGCAGATCCAGGGAGCGTGGCAGCAGAATGGCTACGGCATCGCCAGCAATCACACCCTGGCTGATCAGATGATGAGCCAGTCGATTGGCCCGGCTATTGAGTTCGGCGTACGTCAGCGACTGCTCGCCATGAACAGCGGCCAGCGCTTCAGGACGTTCGGCCACCTGTTGTTCAAACAGGGCATGAACGGAGCTGTCCCGCGGATAGTCTGTGCCGCTGTCGTTGAAGCCGTGCAGCAGTTGCTCGCGCTCGGCCTCAGGCAATACGGCAATAGTATGAAGCGCGGTATCCGGGCGATTCTCCAGTGCATCGATCAGGTTTTCCAGGGCGCACAACAATGTGTCGCATACCCTTTGCGCGCCAATCTCGACCATCGCGAGGGCGGTGAAGGCAAAGCCTGTCCCCAGGTCATCCACCGACAGGGTCAGCGGATAGTTGGTGCGTTCTTCGTTGCTCAGGCTTTCGATACCGTCCCAGGCCGAAATGGCCTGGCTGGAGGTCATGTCCACAGCGCTATGACGATAGTTGAGCAAGGTGTTGAACAACGGTGCAGGCGCGGCAACGCCACTGCAACGCTGGGCAAGTGCCAGTGAGGCATGCTCATGGCCCAGCAGCGCCGTCAGTCCTGAATGGGTGGACTTCACGCCCTCGACCACGCTGCGAGTATCAATATCCACTCGCAGCGGCAAGGTATTGATGAACATGCCCAGAGCGCGGTCGGAGCCTTCACCACCCTGCATACGCCCCATCAGTACCGTACCGAAAACCACCTGGTCGCGACCAGAAGCCGCGCGGGCAGCCAATGCCCATGCCAGATGCATGACGCTGGCCGCACTGCTGCCCAGCTTGCGGGCCTGGGCGCGTACTCGCCGACTCAGTTCGTCATCCAGGGTAATGCTGGCCTCTTCTATGCCAGTCCCGTCGCCTCGCACACCTTCCTGGCCATACGCCAGGGTCGACTCTTCGATATCGGCCAGTTGGCTACGGAAGAAGGTTTCGTGATCCCGCTCCGTCAGCCCCAGGCAAGCCTGAGCCACGTAGTTACGGTAAGGCATCGCCGCTGGCAGCGCGTCACCTTCGCCGACCATGAAGGCCTGCATTTCATGACGTACCACTTCAAGCGCCGTGTGATCGAGCACCATATGATGGAACATGAGCAGCATGATCCAGCACCCGTTGCTCTGATCATGGGCGCAGGCCAGACGCATCAACGGAGCCTGTCCAAGGTCGAGGCTGTGATGTTGCGTCGAGAATCGCTCGCGAATCTGCAGGGCGATGTCGCCGTTTTCAGGATTCAGTTCAAGGGTTTCCACCACCAGTTGCGCCTGACGCCAGACCACCTGCACAGGGCTTTCCAGCCCTTCCCAGAAGACCGAAGTACGCAAGGTGTCGTGACGATCGATAACCTTTTGCAGAGCCGAGGCAAAAGACTCGACGCGCTGTTGGTCCCTGACGGTAAAGGTCGCCTGCAGGACGTAAGGATCCCCCTGGATGGCGGATATGTGGTGGTAAAGAATGCCCGACTGCAACGGTGCCAGCGGGTAGATATCCTGAATATTGGCCGAGCCGCCTGGCACACTGGCCACAATGCGGTCCAGTTCCGCCTGATCGAGGCCGACCAATGGCAGCAGCTCAGGTGTGATGTGCGTACAGCCCGCTTCAATCAGGTTGGCCGGAACCACCACTTCGCGATCATTGCCCACGGCGGCAGCCAGCGCAGCAATAGAGGGTTGACTGAACAGAATGCGCACATCAGCCGACAATCCCTTGCGGCGCATGCGTTCGATCAGAGTAACGGCCAGCAGCGAGTGACCGCCCAGCTCGAAGAAGTGATCGTGACGACCCACTCGCTCGACCTGCAGCACTTCGGCCCAGATCTGCGCCAGGGTGGTTTCTACGCTGCCTTGTGGCGCTTCGTAGCCACGGCTGATCAGGGATTGCAGGTCCGGGGCTGGGAGTGCCTTGCGGTCCAGCTTGCCGTTTGGCGTCAGTGGCAGCTTTTCAAGATGGACATAGGCTGCCGGGACCATGTATTCCGGCAACTGGCCTTGCAGGTGCGCTTTCAGAATTTCCAGGTTGATTTCGGCAACGCTTGAGGTGAAATACGCCACCAGACGCTTGTCGCCCGGCACGTCTTCACGGGCCATGACCACCGTTTCTTTTACGCTTTCATGGCGCGCCAGCTTGGCTTCGATCTCGCCCAGCTCGATGCGGAAGCCGCGAATCTTCACCTGATCGTCGTTACGGCCCAGGTATTCAATATTGCCGTCCGCCAACCAGCGACCCAGGTCGCCGGTGCGGTACATGCGCGCTCCGGCGTTGAATGGGTCGTCCAGGAAACGTTCGGCGGTCAGGTCATCACGATTCAGATAACCCCGCGCCACGCCTGCACCACCGATATAGATCTCGCCGGGCACGCCAAACGGTACAGGCTGACGATGCTCATCCAGCAGGTAGAACTGGGTATTGGCCACCGGTTTACCGATATGCGGCGCAAAACCGTCTTCACGCTCCATCGAAACCCAGCTGGAATAGGTGGTGGTTTCCGAAGGGCCATACAGGTTGCACAGACGCTGGACGCTGGTTTGCTCAAACAGGCTTTCCACCAGCGAGCCTTTGAGCGCTTCACCCGCCACGTTGACGGTATGCACGCCCTGCCCCAGACCGCCCGATTCCAGCAGCGCTTTCAGGGCTGAAGGCACGGTGTTGATCAGCGTGACATCATGCTGACCTTCTTGCAGAGCCAGCACGTTCTTGACCACTTCAATGCTGCCGCCCGAGATCAGCGGCGCAAAACACTCGTAAACCGCCAGGTCGAAGTTCAGCGAGGTGGAGAACAGCGTCTTGGCCAGCACTTCAGGTTCAAAGGCCTGCTGCGCCCAGGTCAGGAAGTTGACTGTGTTGCGATGCTCGATCATCACGCCTTTCGGCAAACCGGTCGAACCCGAGGTGTAGATGACGTAAGCCAGATGGGCCGGCGTCAGGCCCTCGATCACCGGATTGGAGACGGATTCGTCCTGCCAGTCGGGCTGATCGAGATTGATAACAGATACACCGGCCGCCGATACCAACTCCAGCGTCGCAGTCTGTGCCAACACGGCAGCAGGCGCACTGTCCTCCAGCATGTAGGCAATACGTTCCAGCGGATACGCCGGATCCAGCGGCACATAACCACCACCCGCCTTCAGAATGGCCAGCAAGCCAACCACCATATCGATCCCACGCTCGACACAGATCGCAACACGAGCATCCGGCACCACACCCTGACCGCGCAGATGATGCGCCAGACGGTTAGCCCGCTGATTCAGCTCGCCATAGCTCAGATGTTCATCGCCAAATACCAGCGCAATCGCATCAGGCGTGCGCTTGACCTGAGCCTCAAACAAACCATGAACGGTCTGATCGAGCGGATACTCGGCATCGGTCGCGTTGAAGCCGCGCAGCACTTGTTCACGCTCAGCCTCGGGCAATACCGACAGGCTGCGCAACGGCGCCTGAGGCGTCAGCTCCAGCGCTTCGACCAGTTGCTGCAACGCCGCTTGCATATAGCCGCAGACACGCCGGGCATCGACACCCTTCTGTGCCAGCGTAGTCAGCAGCAGGTTATCTCCCAGATCGTCGACGTTCAGGGTCAGCGGATAGTTGGTGCGCTCCTCACCAGACAGACCCTCGATGCCCTTCCAGGCCTCGCGGGCCTCTGGCGTGATCTCCCCGGCAGCGCTATGCCGATAGTTGAGCAGCGCGCTGAACAATGGCATGGATACGGGCACGCCGCTGCAGCGCTGGGCCAGTGCCAACGAAGCATGTTCATGGCCCAGCAATTCGGTCAGCCGCCCATGAGCAGCCCGGACTCCGGCACGGCCCCCCTGCTCTGCGACGGCAAGACGCAACGGCAAGGTATTGATGAACAGACCAATGGCACGGTCAGAGCCTTCGCCGCCTTGCATGCGGCCCATCAATACGGTACCGAACACCACGTCCTGCTTGCCCGCAATGGCACCCAGCACCACACCCCATGCCAGGTGAACCAGGCTGGCAAGGCTCACACCCAGATGCCGTGCCTGATTACGCAGGCGTTGATCCAGACCGGCGACCAGCAGTTGGGTCGCTTCCTCGATACCCTCACCGTCGCCCTGCACATTCTGCAGGCCGAAAGGCAGCGTGGGCTCTTCTACATCGCCCAGCATGCCGCGAAAGAATGACTCATGAGCTTCACGACTGACGCCCAGACGAGCCTGGGCCACATAGTTGCGGTAAGCGATGGCCTCGCCCAGTTCCTGCTGGCGACCCAACAGCCAGGCCTGCATTTCATGCTGAACCACTTCCAGGGCGGTATGGTCCAGCGCCAGGTGATGGAACAACAGCAAGGCGACACAACGCTGGTTGACGACATCCTCAGCAAACTGGATACGCAGCAAAGGCGGCTGCGTCAGATCGAGTCGGAAATGCCGTGGATCGAAGCGCGCCTGCAATTGTTCGGCAATGTCGCCCTCAGCCGGGTCAAGGCTGACCTCTTCGACGCTCAGACGTGCCTGACGGCAGACCACCTGGACCGGACTGTCGAGACCTTCCCAGAAAACCGCTGTGCGCATGATGTCATGGCGATCGACAACAGCCTGCAATGCCTGGACGAAGTCATTCAGGCGCCCACGGTCCGCAAGGCCGAACAATGTCTGCAGCACATACGGATCACCCTGCTCGGCAGCCAGGTGGTGATAGAGAATCCCCTCCTGCAACGGCGCCAGCGCATAGATGTCCTGAATATTGGCAATACCTCCCGGCACAGTGGCCACGAGGTGATCGATGGAGGCCTGGTCCAGATCCGCCAGTGGCAACATAGCGGGCGTGATGCGCTGACAATCGGCGGTTATGGCATTGGCCGGGACACTGATCTCGTGATTATTGCCAACCGCGGCAGCCAGAGCTGCCAGGGTCGGCTGGCTGAACAGTACTCGCACATCCGCGCTCAGCCCCACCTGACGCATGCGCTCGATCAGGCTGACGGCGAGCAGCGAATGGCCGCCCAGCTCGAAAAAGTGATCGAAACGCCCCACTCGCTCGACCTTGAGCAACTGTGCCCAGAGCGCAGCCAGGGTTTCTTCGACCGGGCCTTGAGGGGCTTCATATTCTCGACTGGCGAAAGCTTCGGCACCCGGTTCAGGCAAGGCACGACGGTCCAGCTTGCCGTTGGCGGTCAGCGGGAAGCTTTCCAGTATGACAAAGGCCGCAGGCACCATGTACTCGGCCAGCGAGCCAAGCAGTTCCTCGCGCAAGGCCTGAGCATTGAGTTCAACGCCCGCCTGGGCAATCACATACGCGACCAGACGTTTCTGGCCGGAGGTTTCCTGATCCGCACGAACCAGCACCGTGGCGTCAGCAACGCCAGCGCAGGTGCTCAGGCGGGCAGAGATTTCTCCCAGCTCGATCCGGAAACCGCGGATTTTCACCTGATCGTCGTTACGTCCGCGATACTCGATGCTGCCGTCAGCTCGCCAGCAACCCAGATCGCCAGTACGGTAAAGCGTGGCGTCGGTGTCGCAGGCAAAAGGGTCGGGAATGAATTTCTCAAGGGTCAGATCAGGACGATTCAGGTAGCCCCGGGCGACGCCATCACCGCCGATATACAACTCTCCTGTCACACCCAGCGGCGCAGGCCGCAGGTACTCATCCAGGATATAGACGCGGCTATTGCCTATCGGCCGGCCAATGGGAATGCTCGGCCCGTCGACCCGCTCGATCTCCCAGGTGGTCGAGAATGTGGTCGCTTCGGTGGGACCGTAACCATTGAGCAAATGACGAGGCGCGCCATTTGCCAGAACCCGTGCAATCACGGCTGGGTCCAGCACATCACCGCCGACGATCAGGTAGCGCAACCGGGCAAATGCATCGCTCAGGCCCGCTGCGTATTGGTGAAACAGGCCAGCGGTCATCCACAGCACACTCACCGACTGCTCCAGCAGCAGCCCGGCGAAATGTTCTCTGGACAACAACACATCCTGATCCACCAGCACCACGCAACCACCATTAAGCAGCGCAGCCCAGACTTCCAGCGTACTGGCATCGAACGCCGGGTTGGAGGCAAACGCCACCCGGTCTTCAGCATTGAAATCGGCGTAACCGTTATCGAGGACCAGACGGCTGATTGCCCGATGCGTCACCAGCACGCCTTTGGGTGTTCCCGTGGAGCCGGAGGTGTACATGACGTAAGCCGGCGCGCCGCCGCGCAGTGCCTGTTGCGGTGCGGGTTCAACCTCTGCATCCAGATCCAGGCTGTCGAGATCCAGGCGCGGAATATCTGCCAGTGGCGTACGGCTGCTGACACTCAGCAATACACGGGCCTGGCTGTCCTCGAGGATGAATTGCAGGCGTTCGGCAGGTGCATTGACGTCCAGAGGCACGTAGACGGCGCCGCACTTGAGAATCGCCAACTGGCTGATCAGCAACTCGAACGAACGTTCAAGCTCGATAGCGACTCGATCACCGGGCTGGACGCCTGCAGCACGCAAATGTCCGGCCACTGCGTTGGCACGGGCATTCAACTGGCCGTAACCGAACTGCTGCTCGCCATGTACGGCCGCCGTCGCGTCGGGATGGCGTTCAGCATGAGCTTCAAAAAGTGCCGTTATGCTGCTGTCTCGTGGATAGGACCGCGTCGTGTCGTTGAATGCAACCAGCAACTGATTGCGCTCGGTGGGTGGCAGCAAGTCCAGCGAACTCAAGGCCTGACGCGGATCATGCTCCAGGGCCTCGGCCAGTTGCTCGAAAGCGCTCAGCAGATAATCACCCATGCGTTGGGCGCCGATCTGTGCCAGCGCCAGAACGCTAATCGAGAAGCGATCGCCCAGATCATCCACCGATACCGTGATCGGGTAGTTACTGCGCTCTTCCCCGCCCAATACCTGCAGACCATGCCAGGCTTCACGCGCCTGAGTGGTCACTGCCTGCGCCGCGCTGCCGTGGCGATAGTTGAGCAACGAACCGAACAGCGGCGTCGGAGCGGCCACACCACTGCAACGCTGGGCCAGAGCCAGCGATGCATGCTCATGGCCCAGAAGACCGGTCAGACGCTGGTGAGTGGACTTGACACTCGCGTCCACGCTCTGGGAGCCCAGTTCGACCCGTAACGGCAAGGTATTGATAAACAGGCCAAGGGCACGGTCTGCGCCCTCGCCGCCTTGCATACGCCCCATCAGTACGGTGCCGAACACCACGTCTTCACGGCCGGATATACGGCCCAGCACTTGCGCCCAGGCCAGATGCACCAGGCTTGCAGCACTTACGCCCAGACGACGGGCATGGCTACGCAGACTCGCACCCAGAGCCTCATCAATGGACAAGTGGACTTCTTCGACGATCGCGTCGGGATTCAGCGCATCGGTGAAACCGAATGGCAGGGACGGTTCTTCCACGTCCGACAACATGTCGCGAAAGAACGCTTCATGCTCCTCACGCCCGCTTCCCATGCGCGCCTGGGCCACATAGTTGCGATAGGGAACCGCCTCAGGCAGCGTGTCTTCGGTCCCCAGCAGGAATGCCTGGGTTTCATGCTGCACAAGCTCCAGTGCAGCGTGGTCCAGAGCCGTGTGATGAAACAGCAGCATGGCCACCCAGCGAGAGTTGATCGGGTCCGCTGCCCAGACAAAACGCATCAGCGGTGCCTGACGCACATCCATGCGGTAATGGCGCGGATCGAAGTGCTCCTGCAATTGCCGGACTATGTCCCCGTCGGCCGGGTTCAGAACGACTTCATCAAACCCCAGCCGGGCTTCTTGCCAGACCACCTGCATGGGCTCGTCGAGCCCTTCCCAGACGATGGCAGTACGCAGGATATCGTGACGATTGATGACGCCTTGCAGCGCCTGGGCAAAACCTTCCAGCTTCTGTGGACTCTCTGCACTGAAAACAGTGTGCAGGACATACGGATCGCCCTGGGTGGCGGAAATATGATGGTAGAGAATACCTTCCTGCAACGGCGCCAGCGGATAGATATCCTGCACGTTTGCGGCACCGCCCGGCACGGTTTCGACGATCCGGTCAATTGCGTCCTGGCTCAGTCCGGCCAGAGGCAGCATGTCGGGTGTGATGCGGAAGGCCGGGCTCAGCCAGTCACCGCCGTTTCTCTTCACCAGATCGATCAGCGCATGCTTGTGCAGTCGCATGCTGTCTATCAGCGCATCATCGAATCCCTCGTCATCGCCCAGAATGACAAGGTCACCTTCCTCGTGCTGGAGTCGGATCGGGTGACCGGAAATGATAGCCATCAATTCGTTGAAGAGCATCGAATAACCTGCGCTGTATGAGTTCTGGAGAAGTCGACGAAAAACACAAGACGGCTTCGTGAAAAGGCGAAAGACCGCCTTTCTAGGGTGGGAAAAAACTAGAGCATCGGTTCTGGACTGTCTGTCACGGTATGTAGGGACAGGCGGGATGCAGGACGGCAGGGGCTTTGGGAAAGCGGCGTCCCCTTGAATGGGGACACCGCAGGGTCAGCAGAGAGACGGATCAGATACGGCGTTTGCGTTGCTGGGTAGGGACACGGGAAGCCGCGACTTCGACGGTGCGCAGTGGCACCACCGATGCCGCGACGGCGGCCAGGGTCGACTGCCCGAACAGGACACGAACATCGGCTTCCAGCCCCTCCTGGCGCATGCGCTCGATAAGACTGACCGCCAGCAGCGAATGCCCGCCCAGTTCAAAGAAGTGGTCGTGACGCCCTACTCGCTCCACCTTCAGCAGTTCGGCCCAGAGCATAGCCAGCCGGGTTTCGTTTTCGCCCTGAGGCGCTTCGTAACGATGCGTCACGTAAGCGTTGCTGTCGGGCAACGGCAGGCGCTTGCGATCAAGCTTGCCATTGGGCGTCAGCGGCAAGGTATCGAGGTGCACATAGGCGGCAGGCACCATGTACTCAGGCAATTGCGCCTGCAAATGCGCTCGCAACAACCCACTGTCGACCACCAGTTTCTCGCTCTGCAGCGTGTAATACGCCACCAGCCGCACATCACCAGGCTCGTCTTCCCGGGCCAGGACAACCGCGTCCCGGACCGCTTCATGACTAGCCAGGCGCGCTTCGACCTCACCCAGTTCGATACGGAAGCCGCGAATCTTCACCTGATCGTCATTGCGACCCAGGTACTCGATATTGCCGTCCGGTAACCAGCGCCCCAGGTCACCGGTGCGGTACATGCGAGCCCCCGGAGCATCACTGAACGGGTCATCGAGGAAGCGCTCGACCGTCAGTTCGTCACGGTTGAGATACCCGCGCGCCACGCCCGCGCCACCGATGAAGAGTTCGCCCGCAACGCCCAGCGGCACCGGGTTCAGATACTCATCGAGCACATGGAATTGAGTATTGGAAATGGGTTTTCCGATATGCGCACTGAAACCGCTTTCTCGATCCATGGCGACCCAACTGGAGTAAGTCGTGGTTTCCGAAGGCCCGTAGAGGTTGCACAACTGCTTGACCTGAGTCTGCTCGAACAGTTTTTCAACCAGACTGCGCTTGAGTGCTTCGCCCGCCACGTTGACCGTATGCACACCCTGGCTCAGCCCGGTGGATTCCAGCAGCGCCTTGAGCGCTGAAGGCACGGTGTTGATCAGTGTCACATCGTGCTCGTTTCGCTGCAATTCGAGGGCATTTTTCACCAGATCGATGCAGCCACCGGTGGTCAGCGGAGCGAAGCATTCATAGACCGCCAGGTCGAAGTTCAACGAGGTGGAGAACAGGGTCCTGGCAAGCACTGACGGCTCGAACGCCCGTTTTGCCCAGGTCAGGAAATTGACCGTGTTTCTATGCTCGATCATCACGCCTTTGGGCATGCCGGTGGACCCGGAGGTGTAAATCACATAGGCCAGGTGCGTAGCGCTCAGGCCGGGAACGTCCGGGTTTTCCGGTGATTGTCCGAGCCAGGTGCTGTTGTCCAGGTCGATCACCGGAGCGCGGGTGGCAGACAGCAGACCGAGAGTCGGCCCATGGGCCAGCACCACGGTCGGCGAGCTGTCCTCCAGCATGTAGGCGATACGCTCGACCGGATACGCAGGGTCCAACGGCACATAACCGCCGCCCGCCTTGAGGATGGCCAGCAGACCGACCACCATTTCCGTACCACGCTCCATGCAGATAGCCACCCGGGCATCCGGCTCGACGCCCCGTGCGCGCAAATGCCAGGCCAGACGATTGGCTCGCTCGTTCAACTGCCGGTAATTCAGCTGTTCCCCGCCATGGATCAGGGCCGGAGCATCAGGCGTACGCAGTACCTGAGCCTCGAAAAGACCATGAACGGTTTGTGCCGGCGGATAGTAGTGTTGCGTGTCGTTGAAACGGGCCAGATGCAGACGCTCCGCTTCGTCCGGCAAAGCAATGCCGTACACGGACTGTCCTGCATCGGCCACCATGGCACGTAGCAGACGCTCCAGATAACCGCGATAACGCTCGATGGTTTGCGGGTAGAACAAGGCGGTGGCGAACTCCAGGCTGCCCTGCAGCTGGCCGTTGATTTCGCCGAGGTCCAGGGACAGATCGAACTTGGCGCTGTTTCTCGGTGCGCCAATGCCTTCCAGCGTCAGGTCGCCCAACTGAAGGTCGACACTTTCGTTGTTCTGCCACGACAGCATGACCTGGAACAACGGGCTGTGAGACAGGCTGCGAACCGGTTTGACCACCTCCACCACATGTTCGAAAGGCAATGCCTGACGGGCCTGTGCTTCCAGGGCCAGGGTTCTGACCCTGCACAGCAACTCGGCGAAGTCGGGTTTGCCGGACAGATCGACCGGCAGTGCCAGTGTGTTGACGAACAGACCGATAAGCCCTTCGACTTCTGCATTCATGCGGTTGGCCACCGGCGAGCCGATGACCACCTGATCCTGACCGGACAAACGACCCAATGTAGCCGCCCAGGCTGCCAGCACCGTCATGTATAGCGTGGTGCCATGGCGTTTGCTCAGGTCCTGAAGCTGCGCGGTCAACTGCGCATCGAAGCAGACCGGTATCGCGGCTCCCGAATAGTCCTGCAGTGCCGGACGAGGCTGGTCGGTCGGCAGTGTCAGCACCGCCGGAGCCTGGGCCAGCGTCTTGCGCCACCAGTCGGTCTGGGCCTTCAAGGCCTCGCCATCCAGCAGGCGACGCTGCCAGGCAGCATAGTCGGCGTACTGCAAGGTCAGCTCCGGCAGAGGGTCCGCTTCACCACGCACACATGCTGCGTAGAGTTCACCCAGCTCGGTCGTCAATACGCCCATGGACCAACCATCGGAAACGATATGGTGCAGGGTGACCAGCAGCACATGCTCTTGCTCCGCCAGACGGATCAACTGTCCGCGAATCAGCGGCCCGTGCTGCAGATCGAAGCTTTGCAGCGCCTCCTGCCCGGTCATCTCGTTCAAGGTGGCCGACGGATCGTCGAGCCCCGAGATATCCACCCGGGTCAGCGCAAAACCGATGTCCGGTGGCAGGATACGTTGCACTGCCGCACCACCCGAAGGCTGGACAAAGCAGGTACGCAGAGCCTCATGTCGCGCCACGATGCGATCCAGGGCACGTTGCAGTGCGGACACGTCGAGCGCTCCCCTGAGGCGCAGCCCGGCGGGCAGATGATAGGCGGCACTGGCACCTTCCATTTTCGCCAGGAACAACAGGCGCTGCTGAGCGAACGAGAGCGGCAAGGCTTCATCACGAGAAATCGGTGTGATATCCGGCCAGGTGCTGCGTGTTGCCAACGCAATCTGCTCGGCCACTGCACTCAACTGAGGGTGGGCAAACAGCTCGGCCAGTTGCAGTTCGACGCCCCACTGCTGACGAACCAGAGACACCAGACGCATGGCCAGCAGCGAGTGCCCGCCCAGTTCGAAGAAGTCATCGTCGCGTCCGATCCGCTCGACCTTGAGCAACTCGGCCCATGTCGCGGCAAGACTGATTTCCTGCTCCCCACGAGGCGCTTCGTAGTGACGCGTGATATCGGTTTCGGGAGCCGGCAACGCTTTGCGGTCCAGTTTGCCGTTGGGGGTCAGCGGCAGTTTTTCCAGGTGTACGAACACGGTCGGAACCATGAACTCCGGCAAGTTGGCCAGCAAGGACTCACGCAGCAGACTGCTTGCACAGTTTTCTCCGGTGTAATAGCCCGCCAGCCGCAGGTCGCCATGGGCGTCGTTGACGGCTACGACCACTGCTTCGCGGATACCGGACACAGCGCCCAGTCTGGCTTCGATTTCTCCGAGTTCGATCCGGTAGCCACGAATCTTCACCTGGAAATCGTTGCGGCCCAGGTATTCGAGGCTGCCATCGGGGCGATAGCGTGCCAGGTCGCCAGTACGGTAAAGACGCGCTCCGGGCTTCGAGGAAAACGGGTCATCGATAAAGCGTTCGGCAGTCAGTTGCTCCCAGTTCAGATAACCACGGGCCACGCCGTCGCCACCGATATACAGCTCGGCAGCCACGCCCATGGGGACGGGCTCGCCCTGCTCGTCCAGCAGGTAGAAACGGTTATTGGCAATCGGACGGCCGATACTGACGCTGGCCGAAGTCCTGTCACTGGCATCGAACTCCAGCGCTGATGACCAGATGGTGGTTTCGGTAGGGCCATAGACGTTCCAGAGCGTGCCGACTCTTGCGGCCACTCGTTGTGCCAGGTCGAGAGGCAGCGCCTCGCCACCACACAACGCCTTGAGCCCGGTAGCTCCCGACCAGCCGGAATCCAGCAAGAGTCGCCAGGTAGCCGGCGTGGCCTGCATCATGGTCGCACCGCTCTGAGCGATCGCTTCGGCCAGCAACACGGGGTCCTGAGCCCCGTGGCGGTCAAGCAGTACCGTACAGGCGCCGCAGATCAGCGGCATGTAGAGTTCCAGGCCGGCAATGTCGAAGCTGATGGTGGTCAGGGCCAGCATGCGGTCTTCTGGCCCGGTACGGGTCAGGTCGCGCATGGCACAGAGCAGGTTGACCACGCCCCGTTGTTCGAGCATGACCCCTTTGGGTCTGCCGGTGGAGCCGGAGGTGTAGATCACGTAGGCCAGTTGTCGCGCATCGGTTTCGCGCTCCACAGGCGCTGTCGGGCCTGAACGCCATTCTGCATCGCGGTCCAGAGCGATGACCGGGATACTGCCGCTGTCCAGGCCGTCAGGCGGGTTGCCCAGTGTCAGCAAGGCCACCGGAGAGCTGTCGGCAAGCATGTAGTTCAAGCGATCGGCTGGATAACCGGGGTCCAGCGGCACATAACAACCGCCCGCCTTGAGAATGCCCAACAAGCCCACCAGCATTTCCAGGCCACGTTCGACACACAACGCGACCGGGGCATTCTGCCCGCCAAGCAATGGCGTCAGGCAGTGCGCCAGTCGATTGGCCTGTTGATCCAGCTGACGATAAGTCAGGCTCTGCTCGCCATGCACCACCGCCACGGCATCGGGCGTACGTTGCGACTGAGCCTCGAACAGCCCGTGAACGGTTGCCTGATCCGGATAAACACAATCGGTATCGTTGAACGATGTCAGCAACCGCAGGCGCTCGGCAGCAGACAGTATCGAAATGCGATTCAAGGCGGTCGACGGGGCCTGTTCAAGTGCTTCAAGCATGTTCTGCAAGGCGCACTGCATGTAATCGCACAGCGCCCGGGCATCGATGCCTCCGCTGGCCTGAACCGTCAGAAGATACCCGGCACCTGTATCGTCTACCGCCAGCGACAAGGGATAAGCCGTATGCTCATGGGCCTCAAGCCCCTGGATACCCTGCCAGGCGGTGTGAGCCTGTGCAGAGTCATCCGCCGCGCTGTGGCGGAAATTGAGCAGTGCGCCAAACAGCGGAGCCGGTGCTGCAACGCCACTGCAACGCTGTGCCAGAGCCAAAGGCGCATGTTCATGCTCAAGCAACCCGCTCAAACGTGCATGCACCTGCCTGACGGCCTGGGCCACAGCCTGCTGCCCCAGTTCCACACGGATCGGCAAGGTGTTGATGAACATGCCCAGTGCCCGGTCTGCGCCTTCCCCGCCGCGCATCCGCCCGACCAGCACAGTACCGAATACCACATCGTCACTTGCCGAGACACGCCCCACCACCAGACCCCATGCCAGGTGATAGAGACTGGCCGCACTCACGCCCAGGCTTCGGGCAAGGCTGCGGACACGTTGCGCGATGTCGGTATCTACCGTGTCGTGGATTTCATGCATCACGCCTTCGGATACCTGCTGGCCAAACGGCAATGTAGGTTCGCGGACGTCTTGCAGCATGTCGCGGAAGAAGCGCTCATGGGCCGCATCATCGGCCCCCAGGCGCACCTGAGCGATGTAGTTTCGGTAAGGAACCGGCTCGGGCAGCGGTGTCGCTTCATCCAGTAACAGGCTTTGTATTTCGGATACCACGACATCGAAGGCCACGTGATCCATGATCAGGTGGTGGAACACCAGCGCCACCACGTAGCGTTGGTTAACCGAATCCCAGGCGTAGGGCATGCAGATCAGAGGCGCCTGGCTGATGTCCATGCGAAAACTCAGGGCATCGAACCGCTCACGCATCTGTCCGAGGATATCGCCATCCTCCGGGTCCAGCTCAACGCATTCGCTGGACAACGTGGCGTGCCGCAAGACCACCTGCACAGGTGCTTCAAGGCCTTTCCAGAACACCGCCGTGCGCAGAATGTCATGGCGCTCGATCACTTTCTGCAAAGCCAGCATGGCAGATTTCAAACGGGCTTCACTGTCCATCGCGAGCAATGACTGCAGGATGAAGGGATCGCCCTCGCGTGCCGCGACATGGTGATACAGGATGCCTTCCTGGAGCGGCGCGAGTGCATAGATATCCTGCACATTGGCCACACCGCCCGGCACTGCGGCGACGATATCATCGATGGACGTCTGCTCCAGGCTGGCCAGAGGCAGCATCCAGGGTTCAATCCGCTGGCAGTCGGCGGGAATCAGATTGGCCGGAACCTGAATGTCCTGCTCAGTCGTCAGGGAAGCCGCCAGTGCCGCTAATGTAGGCTGGTTGAACAAGACCTTGATATCGGCGCGCAAACCTTCCTGGCGCATGCGTTCAATCAGTGTCACCGCCAACAGCGAATGGCCGCCCAGAGAAAAGAAATTATCGAAGCGCCCTACGCGCTCCACCCTCAGCACCTGAGACCAGATACTGGCCAGCAAGGCTTCCACGTCACCTGACGGGGCTTCATAGACACTGCTTGTCAGTGCCTGCGCGTCGGGAACAGGCAGCGCCTTCTGGTCAAGCTTGCCGTTGTTGTTCAAAGGCCAGTGCTCCAGGCGCACGAAGGCCGAAGGCACCATGTATTCCGGCAAGGCTTCACGCAGCCAGGCCTGGACGCTCTGGACAGTCAGCATCGAATCGGCTGATTCGGCGGTGTAATACGCCACCAGTTGCTTTTGCCCTGGCACGTCCTCGCGTATCACCACCGAAGCCTGATGCACGCCCGGACAGGCTTTGAGGCGCGCATCGATCTCACCCGGCTCGATACGGAAACCGCGAATTTTCACCTGGCCGTCACCACGCCCCAGATGCTCAAGGCTGCCATCTGCACGCCAGCAACCGCGGTCGCCGGAGCGATAAAGGCGCGCGCCTTTCACAGGGCTGAACGGGTCAGTGATAAATGCCTGGGCGGTCAATTCGGGACGATTCAGGTAACCCAGCGCAACACCATCGCCGCCGATGCATATTTCTCCGGCAACGCCCGTGGGTACCAACTGCTGACGGGCATCCAGCACATAGACCTGGGTATTGGCCAGCGGCTTGCCGATGGGCACATTGCTCATCTGCAGCGGCACATCGGTCACGTGCAGAGTCGTGGCGTAGGTGGTGGTTTCCGTCGGGCCGTAGCAGTGAATCAAGCGCAGATCCGGAGCAATGGCCAGCAGGTCCCGGAATACTTGCGGGTCGGCCCGCTCACCGCCACACATCAGAATTCGCAGCCCTGCCAGGGTTTCGCCAATCAGGCTGACGTACTGATTGAACACCGCAGTGGTCACGAACAGTGACGTGATTGCCTTCGCCACCAGTTCTTCGGCCAGACGCAGTGGGTCCAGCAGCAATTCATGATCGATCACCACCACTTGCCCGCCATTGAGCAACGCGCCCCAGACTTCCAGGGTACTGGCGTCAAATGCCGGATTCGAGGCGAATGCCAGGCGGTCGTTTTGGTTGAAGTCGGCAAAACCGTTGTTGCGCACCAGTTTGACAATGCCACGGTGCGCCACGATGACCCCTTTGGGAGTGCCGGTAGAGCCTGAGGTGTACATGATGTAAGCCGCCGACTCTGCAGTGTTGCGGTTTTGCGGGTCATGGTCAGGCTGGCTGCTCACATCGAGCCGGTCCAGATCCAGACGCTCTGCACCTTCTGGAATCTCACGGCCATGCAGGGTCAGTAACTGCCGGGCACCGCTGTCACGGACCATGAAGGCCTGACGGTCCAGCGGTGCATTGACGTCCAGCGGTACATAGAGGGCGGCGCACTTGGTGATCGCCAGTTGCGCCACCAGCAGATCCAGCGAACGCGGCAGCAGAATCGCCACGGCATCACCGGCCTTCACGCCCTTACCAGCCAGATAATGGGCCAGACGGTTGGCGCGGCTGTTGAGTTCGGCATAGGTCAGCGACTGCTCGCCGTGCACGGCGGCAATGGCTTCAGGTCGTTCGGCAACCTGGGCCTCGAACAGAGGCTGCAGCGTCTGGTCCCTTGGGTAATCCGTTGTAGTGTCGTTGAATGTTTCAAGCAGACGCTGACGTTCCAGAGGCGCAATGACCGGCACATCGTGCAAAGCAGTCTGCGGACGGCCATCAAGGGCCTCGACCAGTTGCTGCAAGGTGTAGGCAAAGGTGTCACAGACACGCCGGGCACCGATTTCCTGCATCGCCAGCACGCTGAGGACAAAGCCCTCACCCAGGTCATCCACGGAAATGGCCAGTGGATAGTTGGTGCCCTCTGCGTTGCTCAGGCTTTCGATACCTTCCCAGGCAGACAAGGCCTGACTGGAGGCCATATCGGCTGCGCTGTGACGATAATTGAGCAGTGAATTGAACAGTGGCGAAGGCGCTGCCACGGCACTGCTGCGTTGTGCGAGGGCCAGCGAGGCATGCTCATGCCCCAGTAATGCACTGAGGCGCGCATGGGTAGACTTCACACCCTCGACCACGCTGCGCCCGTCGATATCCACACGCAGCGGCAGCGTGTTGATGAACATCCCCAAGGCACGGTCAGCACCGTCGCCGCCCTGCATCCGGCCCATGAGAACCGTACCGAACACAGTTTGGGCGCGGCCGCTGGCCTTGCTGGCCACCAGCGCCCAGACCAGGTGCATCAGGCTCGCGGCACTGACACCAAGCTGACGAGCCTGCACCCGTACCCGACGGCACAGCCCGGTATCCAGTTGCACACGCGCTTCTTCGATATGGCCGCCATCATCGGGCAACGAGGCCTGACCGTAAGCCAGAGTCGGCTCATCGACATCGCCCAGCATGTCGCGGAAGAAGGCTTCATGTTCTTCCTGACCCAGCCCCAGGCGAGCCTGAGCCACGTAGTTGCGGTATGGCACGGCAGCGGGCAGCAAATCGGCTTCGCCCAGCATGAAGGCCTGCATCTCCTCGCGCACCACGTCCATCGCGGTATGGTCCAGCGCCAGGTGATGGAAGATCAGCAGCATGACCCAGCTGTCGCCATCACGGGCACAGGCCAGCCGGATCAAGGGTGCTTCGGCCAGATCGAGACGATAGTGGCTGCTGGCGAAACGCTCGCTCAACTGTTCGGCAATGGTGCCGTCGCGAGGATCCGGTTTAAGGAACTCCACACTCAGGTCAGCCTCACGCCACACCACTTGCAGCGGCTCGCTCAGCCCTTGCCAGACCACGGCTGTGCGCAGAATGTCGTGACGCTGGATCACATGACGCAGTGCATTGGCAAACGCATCGAGGCGTTCCCGGCTCTTGACCGAGAACGTTGCCTGCAACACATAGGGGTCGCCCTGCCCGGCGCTGATGTGATGATAAAGAATGCCTTGTTGAAGCGGTGCCAGCGGGTAAATGTCCTGCACATTGGCAGCACCGCCGGGAACCGTTGCTACAACAAGATCCAGGGTATTCTGGTCCAGTTCGACCAGCGGCAACATGTCCGGCGTGATCCGGGTACAACCCGGCTCGATCAGGTTGGCCGGTACACGGATTTCAGTGCCACTGCCCACGGCAGCCGCCAGGGCTGCCAATGTCGGCTGGCTGAACAGCACACGCACATCGGCGCTCAGCCCTTCCTGGCGCATCTTCTCGATCAGCTTCACCGCCAACAACGAGTGACCGCCCAGCTCGAAGAAGTGATCATGACGACCCACACGCTCGACCTGCAGCACCTCGGCCCAGATCTGCGCCAGGGTGGTTTCGGTTTCGCCTTGTGGCGCTTCGTAGCCACGGTTGATAAACGCCTGGTGATCCGGCGCGGACAAGGCCTTGCGGTCCAGCTTGCCGTTGTTGGTCAGCGGCAGGCTGTCCAGTTGCACATAGGCAGCCGGGACCATGTAGTCCGGTAACTGGCCTTGCAGATGGGTACGTAACGCATCCAGATCGACTTCGGTGCTGGTAGCGGTGAAATACGCCACCAAGCGTTTGTCGCCCGGGACGTCCTCACGCACCAGTACCACGGCCTCTCTGACCGCTTCATGGCTGGCCAGTCGGGTTTCGATCTCGCCCGGTTCGATACGGAAGCCGCGAATCTTCACCTGCTGGTCATTACGGCCACGGTATTCCACCGTGCCATCTGCCAGCCAGCACGCCAGGTCGCCGGTACGGTACAAACGGGCTGCCGGGTCGGTGCTGAACGGATCAGCCACGAACACTTGCTCGGTCAGGTCGGCACGGTTCAGATAACCCAGGGCCACACCATCGCCACCGATATACAGCTCGCCGGTTACGCCCAGTGGCACTGGCTGTTGACGGGCATCGAGTACGTACAAGCGAGTATTGGCCAACGGCTTGCCGATAGGGATGCTGCCCTCGCCTACAGCCTTGATTTCATGGGTCGCCGAGAACGTCGTGGCCTCGGTCGGGCCATAGCCGTTCAACAGGTGTCCAGGCGCACCGTTTTTCAGGACCTGAGCGATGACCGTAGGATCCAGCACATCGCCGCCGACAATCAGATAGCGCAACTGGGCAAAAGCGTCGTGCAGGCCCGAAGCATATTGATGGAACAAACCAGCCGTCATCCACAGCACGCTGACTGACTGCTCCAGCAGCAAGGCCTTGAACTCCGGCAGCGACAGCAGCACGTCCTGATCCACAACCACGACACAGCCGCCATTGAGCAACGGAGCCCAGACATCCAGGGTGCTGGCGTCGAAGGCCGGGTTGGAGGCAAAGGCCACTCGGTCCGAAGCCTTGAACTCGGCATAGCCGTTATTGATCACCAGTCGGGCAATGGCGCGATGCGGCACCAGCACGCCTTTTGGCGTCCCGGTGGAACCCGAGGTGTACATGATGTAGGCCGCACTTTCGCTGGAGCAGGTCAACTTCGGGTTGTCGCCGTGCTGCTGGCAAAGGTCGAGGCGGTCCAGATCAATTCGCGCAACGCCTTGAGGCACATCCAGATCGCCATGGGTCAGAATCTGGCGAGCGCCGCTGTCCTGCACCATGAACGCCTGACGTTCCTGGGGTGCATTGACGTCCAGCGGTACATAAACAGCGGCACATTTATTAATCGCCAGTTGCGCCACCAGCAGATCCAGGGAGCGTGGCAGCAGAATGGCTACGGCATCGCCAGCAATCACACCCTGGCTGATCAGATGATGAGCCAGTCGATTGGCCCGGCTATTGAGTTCGGCGTACGTCAGCGTCTGCTCGCCATGAACAGCGGCCAGCGCTTCAGGACGCTCGGCCACCTGTTGTTCAAACAGGGCATGAACGGAGCTGTCCCGTGGATAGTCGGCAGCACTGTGATTGAAGCTGTGCAGCAGTTGCTCACATTCGGCCTCGGGCAGAACCGGAATATCCGTCAGTTCGGTTTGACCACCCGCCTCCAGAGCGCTGACCAGATGAGTCATGGCCGAGGCCATATAACCTGCAACACGTTGCGCGCCGATTTGCACCGATGCCTGCACGTTGAGTGCAAAATGCTCACCGAAATCGTCAACCGACAGAATCAACGGGTAGTTGGTCCGCTCTTCCGCACTCAGGGTTTCAATACCTTTCCAGGCGGCCAGTGTCTGCGCATCCAGCGGTTGCCCGGCGTCAGCGCTGTGCCGGTAGTTCAGCAAGGCGCTGAAGAGCGGTGTCGGGGCGAGTACGCCGCTGCAACGCTGGGCAAGCGCCAGTGATGCATGCTCATGGCCCAGCAATTGAGTTAGCGTGGCGTGGGTATTCGATACCCCGTCACGGGCATTCTGCCCGCCGATACGCACACGCAACGGCAAGGTATTGATAAACATGCCCAGGGATTGCCCGCTGGCCTGCATGCTCTGCATGCGACCTAGCATGACCGTACCGAACACCACATCGTCGCGGCCCGATACCACGCTCAGCACCCGGGCCCAGGCCAGATGGCAGAGACTGGCGGCGCTGACGCCCAGTTGTCGGGTCTGGGTACGCAAGCGTTGCCCAAGCTCAGGGGACAACGTCAGGTGCGCCTCTTCGACTCCGTTACCGTCGCCCAGCACATCCTGCAGGCCGAACGGCAAGGTAGGCTCATCCATGTCTCCCAGCATCTCGCCGAAAAACGCTTCGTGGCCCTGACGCTTTCCGGGCTGGCGGGTTTGCGCCACATAGTTGCGATAAGGCACAGGGGGTTGGAGGGTTTTAGACTGACCGGTCAAAAACGCCTGCATTTCATGCTGCACGATCTCCAGCGCAGCATGGTCGATGGCCAGGTGATGGAACAGCAGCATGCCCAGCCAGCGCTGGTTGGCCTTGTCTTCGCTGACCACCAACAGCATCAGCGGAGCCTGGCCGATATCCAGGCGGTAATGACGAGGATCGAAGCGTGCCTTGAGTTGCGGCAACACTTCACCCTCTTCCAGTTCCTGGCTGATGTCCCTGACGCCCAGCTTCGCCTCACGCCAGACCACCTGTACCGGCTCATCCAAACCTTCCCACACAAGCGATGTGCGCAAGATGTCATGCCGGTCGATCACGCTCTGCAAGGCCGCGACGAAATCATCCAGTCGCTCGCGGCTTGCCATGGTGAAGTCGGCCTGCAACACGTAAGGATCACCACGCTCGGCAGTCAGGTGATGATAGAGAACCCCTTCCTGCAACGGTGCCAGCGGGTAGATGTCCTGAACATTGGCAGTGCCGCCCGGAATACTGGCCACGATCCTGTCGATGGCCGCCTGATCCAGGGTCAGCAACGGCAGCATATCCGCAGTGATGTGCTCACAACCCGGAACAATGCCGTTGGCTGGCACATTCTGCAGGCTCGCCAGGGTGGTGGCATACGTGCCGTTCTTGATCGACTCGATCAGCATTGCCTTGTGTTCACGCAACAAGGCAAGGACGGCTGGCTCGGCCAGTGACTGCTTACGACCGCGTACAGCCAGTTGCTCACCCGAAACGGAAAGCTCGACGCCTTTTTCTTCCAGTGTTGCCAGCAGTTCAATCAAATTCACAGGAAAATCTCCGTTTTTTCCGTCGCAGCGGCGTATTTCGCGAGGGTAGGTTGTTCAAACAGGGTTTTGACGTCGGCTTCCATGCCCGCCTGACGCACTTTCTCCATCAGGCTGACCACCAGCAGCGAATGGCCGCCCAGCTCGAAGAAGTGGTCATGGCGTCCTACCCGCTCGACCTTGAGCACTTCAGCCCAGATCTGTGCCAGAAGGATTTCGGTTTCGCCTTGGGGCGCTTCATAGCCACGGCTGATAACGGCCTGCTGGTCGGGTGCCGGCAGTGCCTTGCGATTCAGCTTGCCGTTAGGTGTCAGAGGCAAATGTTCAAGATGGACATAGGCCGCAGGCACCATGTAACCCGGCAACTGGTCTTGCAGATGCGTGCGGAGGACTTCCAGATCGACCTGGGCAACCGTCAAAGTGAAATAAGCCACCAGACGCTTGTCACCCGGCACGTCCTCACGGGCAATGACCACCGCTTCTTTCACGGTTTCATGACGTGCCAACCGGGCCTCGATCTCGCCCAACTCGATACGGAAGCCGCGAATCTTCACCTGATCGTCGTTACGGCCCAGGTATTCGATACTGCCGTCTGCCAGCCAGCGGCCCAGGTCGCCGGTGCGGTACATGCGGGCGCCGGTGTCGGTGCTGAAAGGGTCGTCCATGAAGCGTTCGGCAGTCAGGTCATCCCGGTTCAGGTAACCCCGTGCCACGCCATCACCACCGATGTACAACTCGGCCGCCACGCCCATGGGCACCGGTTCGCCCTGCTCGTCCAGCAGGTAAAAACGATTGTTGGCAATCGGCCGCCCGATACCGACACGGGTCGATACCTTGTCATTGACGTCAAATTGCAGCGACGACGACCAGATGGTGGTTTCGGTCGGGCCGTAGACGTTCCAGAGCGTTTCAACTCTGGCGGCCACACGCTGTGCCAGCTCCAGAGGCAGCGCCTCACCACCGCACAAAGCCCTGAGCCCGGAAGCACCGGACCAGCCGGAATCCAGCAACAGTCGCCAGGTGGCGGGCGTGGCCTGCATCAGTGTTGCACCGCTGTGGCTGATGGCCTCGGCCAGCAATTGCGGGTCATGGCTTTGACGGCGATCCAGCAGCACGGTACGGGCGCCGCAGATCAGCGGCATGTAAAGCTCAAGGCCGGCAATGTCGAAGCTGATGGTGGTCAGTGCCAGCATGCGATCTTGCGGCGTCGCCTGAACCATGTCGCGCATGGCACACAGGAGGTTGACCACGCCCCGCTGTTCGACCATCACCCCCTTGGGCTTGCCGGTGGAACCGGAGGTGTAGATCACATAAGCCAACTGCCGGGAATCGGCCTGGCCAGTGACCGGATCAGCCGGCCCTGAGCGCCAGGACGCCTCAGGGCCGAGATCGATGGTCGCTACACGACCGCAGGACAGGCCTTCCGGTATCTGACCCAGGGTCAACAAGGCCACAGGAGCACTGCTGTCCAGCATGTAGTTCAAGCGATCGGCCGGATAGTCCGGATCAAGCGGCACATAAGCGCCACCCGCCTTCATGATCGCCAGCAGGCCGACCACCATCTCGATACCACGCTCGACACAGATCGCCACTCGGGCATTGGCAACCACACCCTGGTCGCGCAAATGCCGGGCCAGGCGATTGGTACACTCGTTCAGTTCGGCGTAGCTCAGTTGCCGATCCTCATGCACCAGTGCAATGGCCTCTGGTGTGCGCACTGCCTGGGCCTCAAACAGGCCATGGACGGTCTTATCGAGCGGATACGCCACACGGGTCGCATTGAACTCCGTGATCACACGTTCTCGCTCTTGAACCGGCAGAATGGAGACGTCCCGCATCCTTGAAACCGTTGCCCGCTCCATCGCATCGGCCAGCCCTGCCAGCGCCTGCTGCACATAGTCACAGACGCGTCTGGCGCCCACATCAGCAGAGGTCATGATCGAGAAAGCAAAGCCCTGACCTTCGTCATCCACCGACAGCGTCAGTGGATAGTTGGTGCGTTCTTCACCTTTGAGCAGTTCTATGCCCGCCCAGCCATCCATGCCTTCACGAGAGCGGGATGCTCCCGTATGGCGGTAATTGAGCAAGGCACTGAACAGAGGCAATGGCGCTTTTACAGCACTGCAGCGCTGCGCGAGCGTCAGTGAGGCATATTCGTGGACAAGCAGTCCGCTCAGACGGCGGTGAGTGTTCCTGACCGCATCCTGAACATTGATATCACCGACACTCACGCGCAACGGCAAGGTGTTGATGAACATCCCCAGCGCCCGATCGGCACCCTCGCCGCCCTGCATGCGCCCCATCAATACCGTGCCGAAGACCACTTCTTCCTTACCAGTGACCCTGGCCAGGACCTGCGCCCATGCAAGGTGATAGAGACTGGCCATGCTGACGCCAAGCCCACGCGCCTGATGGCGCAGTCGCTGTGTCAGATCGGCATCCACGGCCTGGCGAACCTCTTCGATACCGCTGCCATCGCCCTGCACATCCTGCAGGTCGAAAGGCAGTGTCGGTTCGTCGATATCCCCGAGCATATTCTGGAAGAACACTTCGTGCTCTTCGCGACTGGCTCCCAGGCGGGCCTGGGCCACGTAGTTGCGGTAAGGCACCGAGGCCGCCAGCGTATGCTCGCTGCCTTGCATGAACGCCTCGATCTCATGGGAAAGCACGGCCAGCGAGGTTGCATCGTCTATCAGGTGATGGAACAGCAGGATGGCCACCCAACGATCGTTGAGCGGATCCCGCGCGCAGGCAATGCGCATCAGGGGAGCCTGACGGATGTCCAGGCGGTAATGGCGTGGATCGAAACGCTCATGCAGACGGGTTTCAATATCGCCGTCAGCAGGATCCAGGCTCACGACTTCAACACCCAGCTCCGCTTCACGCCAGACCACTTGCAGTGGTTCGTCCAGACCTTCCCACAGCACAGCGGTGCGCAGGATGTCGTGACGGGCAATAACGGCCTGCAAGGCCTGGGCGAAAGCTTCGATCCGACTCTCACTGTCAAAGCCGAACATCACATATTGCAGGTACGGGTCACCAACGGAGGCCGCCAGGTGGTGATACATGATCCCCTCCTGCAGCGGAGCCAGGGCATAGATGTCCTGCACATTGGCAACACCGCCCGGCACACTGGCCACGACCGTGTCGATCTGCTCCTGACTCAGACGAACCAGTGGCAACATCTGCGGCGTAATACGCTCACAGCCAGCAGGAATAAGGTTGTCGGGAACAATTACGCCGCGCGTCCCGCCACCCACTGCCGCCGCCAGGGCTTCGAGGGTTGGTTGGCCAAACAGCACACGCACATCGGCGCTGAGATTCTGTTGACGCATCCGTTCGATCAGCTTCACTGCCAACAACGAGTGACCGCCCAGCTCGAAGAAGTGGTCATGACGACCCACTTGCTCAACACCCAGCAATTCCTGCCAGAGTTCGGCAATCGCCGTTTCGACTTTGCCTTGCGGCGCTTCATAGGCCCGGCTGGCCAATGCCGATTGATCCGGCACAGGCAGCGCCTTGCGGTCCAGCTTGCCGTTAGTAGTCAGCGGTAGCGATTCCAGCATCACAAAGGCACTTGGCAGCATGTGCTCGGCCAAGGCTTGCAACAGTTGGTCGCGCAGGTCAGCGGCAGATGGCGTCACGTTTTCTTCTGGAATGACATAAGCCACCAGACGCTTGTCGCCCGGAACGTCTTCGCGAGCGATAACCACCGCTTCGCGTACGCCATTGCAGGCTGCAAGCTGGGCTTCAACTTCACCCAGCTCGATACGGAAACCGCGGATCTTCACCTGATCGTCGTTACGGCCCAGGTAATCGAGGCTGCCTTCGGCGGTCCAGCGAGCCAGGTCGCCGGTGCGGTACAGACGAGCTCCCGGACGTTGGCTGAACGGATCAGCAATGAAACGCTCTTCATTCAATTCAGGGCGGTTCAGGTAACCCCGTGCCACGCCTGCACCGCCGACATACAACTCACCGACCACACCGACCGGCACGGGCTCACGGTTGGCATCCAGCACATAGGTCTGCAAATCAGGAATTCGCACGCCAATCGGGCTGACACCCGCGTGCAAGGCATCCGCCGCTTCCAGCGCACGATAAGTCACGTGTACCGTGGTTTCGGTAATGCCGTACATGTTGACCAGTTGCGTTCCGGCGTTCACCGCACGGGCGTACCACGGCTTGAGAATCCCGGTTTCCAGGGCTTCACCACCAAAGATCACCTGACGCAACGAGTGCGACTGCTGGCTTTCGCCTTGGGCCGCAATCAACTGACGGAAAGCACTTGGCGTCTGGTTCAACACCGTCACGCCAGCCTCGCAAATCAAGGCATAGCATTCCTGAGGCGAGCGGCTGACCAGTTGCGGCACGATCAGCAATTCGCCACCGTGTACCAGCGCGCCCCAGATTTCCCAGACCGAGAAGTCAAAGGCAAAGGAGTGGAACAGCGCCCAGGTATCGGTCGGGCCGAACTCAAACCACGACTGGGTCGCCGAGAACAGCCGTGCCACGTTGCGATGCTCGACCTGTACGCCCTTCGGCAGACCGGTAGAGCCCGAGGTGTAGATCACATAAGCCAGGTTTGACGAGGCCGAATCCACCTGCGGATTGTTCAAACCCATGCCTTGCAGACTGCCGTCATCCAGGCAGATAACCGGGACGCTGACCTGGGCCAAGACCTTGGCCGTCGCACGCTGGACCAGTACGGCCACGGGCGCGCTGTCCTGAAGCAGGTACGCCAGACGCTCAGCCGGATACGCCGGGTCCATCGGCACGTAACCCGCACCAGACTTGAGGATGCCCAGCAGGCCGATGATCATTTCAGGACCACGTTCGACGCAGATCGCCACACGATCATCCGGGCCGATGCCCAGCTCGATCAAACGATGGGCGACCCGGTTGGCCTGAGCATTGAGTTCGCCATAGGTCAGGCGACGATTCTCGAAACGGATTGCCGAAGCCGAAGGATTCGACACAGCCCAGGCCTCGAAGGCCCGATGAATCAGGTGGTCGTCGGCAAAGGTCGAATCGCTTGCATTCCACTGATGCAGCAGTTGCTCACGCTCGCTGTCCGGCAGGATCGACAGACTGCCCAGCGGGGTTTGCGGGGCCTGCTCCAGAGCTTCAGTCAGTTGCTCCAGCGCAACCTGCATGTAGTTGCAGATACGCTGGGCACCGATGGAGGCCACCGCCAGGGCGGTCAACTTGAAGCCTTCACCCAGGTCATCGACGTTCAGGGTCAGCGGGTAGTTGGTGCGCTCACTGCCGCCCAATACATGCATACCGTCCCAGGCCTGCAGACTTTCGTTGCTCTCTGCAGCCGCACTGTGCCGGTAGTTGAGCAAGGCACTGAACAGTGGCGCGGGGGCCGCTACACCGCTGCAACGCTGAGCAAGCGCCAGCGAGGCATGTTCGTGGGCCAGCAAGGCCGTGAGCCGCTCATGGATATTGGACACGCTACGGCGAACCGAATGCAGATCGAGGGACACGCGAAGCGGTAAGGTATTGATGAACATGCCCAAGGCACGATCAGCCCCTTCGCCACCTTGCATACGGCCCAGCAGTACAGTGCCGAACACCACATCATCGGTGGCCGACACCTTACCCAGCACCAGCGCCCAGGCCAGATGCACCAGACTGGCTGCACTGATACCCAGTTGCCGTGCCTGATGACGCAGGCGGACGGACAGTTGCAGATCCACGGGATGATGGACCTCTTCGATACCGCGTCCATCACCCTGGACATCGTGCATGCCAAACGGCAGGGTCGGCTCGTCGATATCCCCCAGCATGTCGCGGAAGAACGCTTCATGAACGGCTGGCTCGACACCCAGGCGGGCCTGAGCCACGTAGTTGCGATAATGCACAGGCTCGCCCAACCGGTCGGCAGTCCCCAGCAGGAAGGCCTGCATTTCCAGTTGAATAACCTCCAGTGCGGTGTGGTCCAGAATGAGGTGATGGAACAGCAGCGTGGCTACCCAGCGGTTTTGCTCCTTGTCCTCGGCGCAGGCCAAATGCAGCAACGGCGCGCGGGTCAGATCCAGGCGATAGTGGCGCGCATCGAAACGCTCCGACAATTGCTCAGTGACCGGACCATCAGCCGGGTCCAGATCGACCCATTGCGGTTGCAGCGTGACATTTCGGCACACCACCTGCACCGGCTCATCCAGACCTGTCCAGAGCACGGCCGTACGCAGGATATCGTGACGTTCGATGACCGATTGCAGGGCCTGGACAAAAATATCCAGATGCTCGCGGCTATCGAAGGCGTACTGCGCCTGCAACACATAAGGGTCACCGGCTTCGGCCGTCAGGTAGTGATAGAGAATCCCTTCCTGCAGCGGAGCCAGCGGGTAGATGTCCTGAATATTGGCCGCGCCGCCGGGAATGGAGGCGACAACCTGCTCAAGCTGCTCTTCGCCGATAGTCAGGAGCGGCAACATGTCCGGCGTGATCCGGGTGCAACCCGGCTCGATCAGGTTGGCCGGTACACGGATTTCAGTGCCACTGCCCACGGCAGCCGCCAGGGCTGCCAATGTCGGCTGGCTGAACAGCACACGCACATCGGCGCTCAGCCCTTCCTGGCGCATCTTCTCGATCAGCTTCACCGCCAACAACGAGTGACCGCCCAGCTCGAAGAAGTGATCATGACGACCCACACGCTCGACCTGCAGCACCTCGGCCCAGATCTGCGCCAGGGTGGTTTCGGTTTCGCCTTGTGGCGCTTCGTAGCCACGGTTGATAAACGCCTGGTGATCCGGCGCGGACAAGGCCTTGCGGTCCAGCTTGCCGTTGTTGGTCAGCGGCAGGCTGTCCAGTTGCACATAGGCAGCCGGGACCATGTAGTCCGGTAACTGGCCTTGCAGATGGGTACGTAACGCATCCAGATCGACTTCGGTGCTGGTAGCGGTGAAATACGCCACCAAGCGTTTGTCGCCCGGGACGTCCTCACGCACCAGTACCACGGCCTCTCTGACCGCTTCATGGCTGGCCAGTCGGGTTTCGATCTCGCCCGGTTCGATACGGAAGCCGCGAATCTTCACCTGCTGGTCATTACGGCCACGGTATTCCACCGTGCCATCTGCCAGCCAGCACGCCAGGTCGCCGGTACGGTACAAACGGGCTGCCGGGTCGGTGCTGAACGGATCAGCCACGAACACTTGCTCGGTCAGGTCGGCACGGTTCAGATAACCCAGGGCCACACCATCGCCACCGATATACAGCTCGCCGGTTACGCCCAGTGGCACTGGCTGTTGACGGGCATCGAGTACGTACAAGCGAGTATTGGCCAACGGCTTGCCGATAGGGATGCTGCCCTCGCCTACAGCCTTGATTTCATGGGTCGCCGAGAACGTCGTGGCCTCGGTCGGGCCATAGCCGTTCAACAGGTGTCCAGGCGCACCGTTTTTCAGGACCTGAGCGATGACCGTAGGATCCAGCACATCGCCGCCGACAATCAGATAGCGCAACTGGGCAAAAGCGTCGTGCAGGCCCGAAGCATATTGATGGAACAAACCAGCCGTCATCCACAGCACGCTGACTGACTGCTCCAGCAGCAAGGCCTTGAACTCCGGCAGCGACAGCAGCACGTCCTGATCCACAACCACGACACAGCCGCCATTGAGCAACGGAGCCCAGACATCCAGGGTGCTGGCGTCGAAGGCCGGGTTGGAGGCAAAGGCCACTCGGTCCGAAGCCTTGAACTCGGCATAGCCGTTATTGATCACCAGTCGGGCAATGGCGCGATGCGGCACCAGCACGCCTTTTGGCGTCCCGGTGGAACCCGAGGTGTACATGATGTAGGCCGCACTTTCGCTGGAGCAGGTCAACTTCGGGTTGTCGCCGTGCTGCTGGCAAAGGTCGAGGCGGTCCAGATCAATTCGCGCAACGCCTTGAGGCACATCCAGATCGCCATGGGTCAGAATCTGGCGAGCGCCGCTGTCCTGCACCATGAACGCCTGACGTTCCTGGGGTGCATTGACGTCCAGCGGTACATAAACAGCGGCACATTTATTAATCGCCAGTTGCGCCACCAGCAGATCCAGGGAGCGTGGCAGCAGAATGGCTACGGCATCGCCAGCAATCACACCCTGGCTGATCAGATGATGAGCCAGTCGATTGGCCCGGCTGTTGAGTTCGGCGTACGTCAGCGACTGCTCGCCATGAACAGCGGCCAGCGCTTCAGGACGTTCGGCCACCTGTTGTTCAAACAGGGCATGAACGGAGCGGTCCCGTGGATAGTCTGTGCCGCTGTCGTTGAAGCGGTGCAGCAGTTGCTCCCGCTCATCTTCCGGCAGTACCGAGACACTGCTGAACGCAGCGTGTGAAGACTGCTCCAGTGCCTCAACCAGACGAGCCAGTGCAGTGCTCATATAAGCCACTACCCGCGCAGCCCCGACACCTTCCTGCACCAGAACGGTCAGTTCAAAGCCTTCTCCCTGATCATCCACAGACAGAGTCAGTGGGTAGTTGGTGCGTTCTTCACCTTGCAGGGCTTCGATGCCTTCCCAGGCTGGCGACAGGCTGTGCTCACCCGGCGCAGCGCTGTAGCGATAGTTGAGCAAGGCACTGAACAACGGCGTCGAAGCCGGCACACCACTGCAACGTTGAGCCAGCGACAAAGGCGCATGTTCATGAGCCAGCAAGGCGCTCAGGCGAGCATGGGTTTCACGAATAACCGTTTGAGCCTTATGGGCACCCGGTTGCAGGCGCAGCGGCAAGGTATTGATGAACATCCCCAGAGCACGATCGGCGCCCTCACCGCCACTCAGGCGGCCCATCAGTACGGTGCCAAACACCACGTCATCGCGACCGCTGGCTGCACTGAGCACCTGCGCCCAGGCCAGGTGATGCAGAGACGCCACGCTGACCCCGAGCTGCCGGGCCTGTGCCCGCAGTCGCAGGCTCAAGTCACGGTCCAGCGCTTCACGATGCTCCTCGACGGCACAACCGTCGCCCTGCACTTCATGCAGGCCAAACGGCAAGGTCGGTTCGTCCAGATCCCCCAACATGTCGCGGAAGAAGGCTTCCTGAGCTTCGCGATCAGCACCCAGACGCGCCTGGGCCACATAATTGCGATACGGCACCGGCTCGCTCAGAGGCTGCGTATCGCCCAGCAGCCACGACTCCATCTCATGGCTGACCACTTCCAGGGCGGTGTGGTCCATGACTAGGTGATGGAACAGCAGGAAGGCGACCCAGCGCTGATTGGCCGGATCATGGGCATAGGCAATCCGCATCAACGGAGCCTGACGAATGTCCATGCGGTGCTGACGGGTATCGAAGCGCTGCTGCAACTGGGTGACGGCATCCAGGGCAATATCCACCTCGACCTCTTCAACGCCCAGTTGCACCTCACGCCAGACAACTTGGACTGGCTCGTCCAGCCCTTCCCAGTACAGCGAAGTGCGCAGGATATCGTGGCGTTCAATGACAGATTGCAGAGCGCCGGTGAAGGCATTCAGTCGCTCTTGATTGGCAAAACCGAACACCGCTTGCAGCACATAGGGATCGCCCTGCTCGGCAGACAGGTGATGATAGAGAATCCCCTCCTGCAAAGGCGCCAGCGGGTAGATGTCCTGGATATTGGCTGCGCCACCCGGAATAGAAGCGATGACCTGTTCCAGCTGTTCTTCGCTGATGGTTACCAGCGGCAGCATGTCAGGGGTGATATGCGTGCAGCCCGGTTCGATCAGATTGGCCGGGACACGGATTTCCGTACCGCTGCCTACCGCAGCAGCCAGTGCCATCAGGGTTGGCTGGCTAAACAGGACGCGAACATCGGCGCTCAGGCCTTGCTGACGCATTTTCTCGATCAGCTTGACGGCCAGCAGCGAGTGACCGCCCAGCTCGAAGAAGTGATCGTGACGACCTACGCGCTCGACTTGCAGTACTTCGGCCCAGATCTGCGCCAGGGTGGTTTCGGTTTCGCCTTGCGGCGCTTCGTAGCCACGGCTGATCAGGGATTGCAAATCAGGGGCTGGCAAGGCCTTGCGGTCCAGCTTGCCGTTTGGTGTCAGTGGCAGCTTTTCAAGATGGACATAGGCTGCCGGGACCATGTATTCCGGCAACTGGCCTTGCAGGTGCGCTTTCAGAATTTCCAGGTTGATTTCGGCAACGCTTGAGGTGAAATACGCCACCAGACGCTTGTCGCCCGGCACGTCTTCACGAGCCATGACTACCGTTTCTTTTACGCTTTCATGGCGCGCCAGCTTGGCTTCGATCTCGCCCAGCTCGATGCGGAAGCCGCGAATCTTCACCTGATCGTCGTTACGGCCCAGATATTCGATATTCCCGTCCGCCAACCAGCGACCCAGGTCGCCAGTGCGGTACATGCGCGCTCCGGCGTTGAACGGATCTTCAAGGAAGCGTTCGGCGGTCAGGTCATCACGATTCAGATAACCACGGGCCACACCGGCACCGCCGATATAGATTTCGCCCGGCACGCCAAACGGTACGGGCTGGCGGTGTTCGTCCAGCAGGTAGAACTGGGTATTGGCCACCGGTTTACCGATATGCGGCGCAAAACCGTTTGCACGATCCATGGCCACCCAGCTCGAGTAGGTGGTGGTTTCCGAAGGTCCATACAGGTTGCACAGACGCTGGACGCTGGTTTGCTCAAACAGGCTTTCCACCAGCGAGCCTTTGAGCGCTTCACCCGCGACGTTGACGGTATGCACGCCCTCTTGAAGGCCACCGGACTCCAGCAGCGCTTTCAGTGCCGAAGGTACGGTATTGATCAGCGTGACATCATGCTGACCTTCTTGCAGAGCCAGTACGTTCTTGACCACTTCAATGCTGCCGCCCGAGATCAGCGGCGCAAAACACTCGTAAACCGCCAGGTCGAAGTTCAGCGAGGTGGAGAACAGCGTCTTGGCCAGCACTTCAGGTTCAAAAGCCTGCTGCGCCCAGGTCAGGAAGTTGACTGTGTTGCGATGCTCGATCATTACGCCTTTAGGCAGACCGGTAGAACCCGAGGTGTAGATGACGTAAGCCAGATGGGCTGGCGTCAGGCCCTCGATCAGCGGATTGGAGACGGATTTGTCCTGCCAATCGGGCTGATCGAGATTAACCACAGGTACATCCGCAGCCGACAGCAACTCCAGCGTCGCCGTCTGTGCCAACACGGCAGCAGGCGCACTGTCCTCCAGCATGTAGGCAATACGCTCCAGCGGATACGCCGGATCCAGCGGTACATAACCGCCGCCCGCCTTCAGAATGGCCAGCAGGCCGACCACCATATCGATACCGCGCTCGACACAAATCGCCACGCGAGCATCCGGCACCACGCCCTGACCGCGCAGATGATGCGCCAGACGGTTGGCCCGCTGATTCAGCTCGCCATAGCTCAGACGCTCACCGCCAAATACCAGTGCAATCGCCTGCGGCGTACGTTCGGCCTGTGCTTCAAACAGGCCATGCACCGTCTGGTCGAGTGGATACTCGGCATCGGTGTCGTTATAGCCATGCAGCAACTGCGTGAGTTCTTCGGCAGGCAACACGCTGATTTCATGAAGCGGAGCGGCAGGTGTGTTTTCCAGCGCCGCTACCAATCCGGCCAAGGCGGCACTCATGTAAGCCGCTACACGCGCAGCCCCGATACCTTCCTGCACCAGCACGGTCAGCTCGAAACCTTCGCCCTGATCATTCACCGACAGAGTGAGCGGATAGTTCGTACGCTCGCTGCCTTTCAGGGGTTCAATACCTTCCCACGCAGGCGAAGGACTGTGCTCATCCGGCGCGGCGCTGTAGCGATAGTTGAGCAAGGCGCTGAACAGTGGCGTCGAGGCTGGCACTGCGCTGCAGCGTTGAGCCAAGGCCAACGGCGCATGCTCGTGAGCCAGCAAGGCGCTCAGGCGGGCATGGGTTTCACGAACGCCGGTGCGCGCTTCAAGGGCATTGAGTTGCAGGCGCAGCGGCAAGGTGTTGATGAACATGCCCAAGGCACGGTCGGCCCCTTCGCCACCACTGAGGCGGCCCATCAAGACGGTGCCGAACACCACGTCATCGCGACCGCTGGCTGCGCTGAGCACCTGCGCCCAGGCCAGGTGATGCAGAGACGCCACGCTGACCCCGAGCTGGCGGGCCTGCGCTCGCAGGCGCAGGCTCAGGTCACGGTCCAGCGCCAGGTGATGCTCTTCGACACTGTAACCGTCGCCCTGAACTTCATGCAGACCGAACGGTAGAGTCGGCTCGTCGAGATCGCCCAGCACGCTCCGGAAGAACGCTTCATGGGCTGCCTGATCGACTCCGAGGCGAGACTGAGCCACATAGTTGCGATACGGCACCGATTCATTGAAGTGCTGTGTCGTATTCAGCAGACAGGCTTCCATCTCCTGGGTCACAACGGCCAATGCGGTGTTGTCCAGGATCAGGTGATGAGAAAGCAGCAACCCTACCCAACGCTGATTGACCGGGTCATGGGCATAGACAATCCGCAGCAGCGGAGCCTGACGGATATCCATGCGGTACTGGCGGGCATCGAAACGCGCCTCCAGTTGCGCTCCGATATCGCCCTGCGCAGGGTCCAGTTCAAGGGCTTCGACTTCCAGGTGAACCTGACGCCAGACCACCTGTACCGGTTCATCCAGTCCTTCCCAGAAGAACGACGTGCGCAGGATGTCGTGACGTTCGATAACGCTTTGCAGCGCGCCGGAGAACGCATTCAGCCTCTCCTCGCTGGCAAAGCCGAAAAGCGTCTGCACGGCATAGGGATCATCATCCTCGGTAACCAGGTAGTGATAAAGAATTCCTTCCTGCAATGGGGCCAGTGGGTAGATATCCTGAATATTGGCTGCACCACCGGGGATGGAAGCGATGACCTGTTCAAGCTGTTCTTCGCTGATGGTTGCCAGTGGCAGCATGTCAGGGGTGATATGCGTGCAGCCGGGCTCGATCAGATTGGCCGGCACGCGGATTTCAGTGCCACTGCCCACGGCAGCCGCCAGGGCTGCCAATGTTGGCTGACTGAACAGCACGCGCACATCGGCACTCAGGCCTTGCTGACGCATTTTCTCGATCAGCTTGACGGCCAGCAGCGAGTGACCGCCCAGCTCGAAGAAGTGATCGTGACGCCCGACGCGCTCGACTTGCAGCACTTCGGCCCAGATCTGCGCCAGGGTGGTTTCTACGTTGCCTTGTGGCGCTTCGTAGCCACGGCTGATCAGGGATTGCAAATCAGGGACTGGCAAGGCCTTGCGGTCCAGCTTGCCGTTCGGGGTCAGGGGCAGTTTGTCCAGATGCACATAAGCTGCCGGGACCATGTATTCAGGCAACTGGCCTTGCAGGTGCGCCTTCAGAATTTCCAGGTTGATTTCGGCAACACTTGAGGTGAAATATGCCACCAGACGCTTGTCGCCCGGCACGTCTTCACGGGCCATGACTACCGTTTCTTTTACGCTTTCATGGCGCGCCAGCTTGGCTTCGATCTCGCCCAGCTCGATGCGGAAGCCGCGGATCTTCACCTGATCGTCGTTACGGCCCAGGTATTCAATATTGCCATCAGTCAGCCGGCAACCCAGATCGCCAGTGCGGTACATGCGCGCTCCGGCGTTGAATGGGTCTTCAAGGAAGCGTTCGGCGGTCAGGTCATCACGATTCAGATAACCCCGCGCCACACCGGCACCGCCGATATAGATCTCGCCCGGCACGCCAAACGGTACAGGCTGACGATGCTCATCCAGCAGGTAGAACTGGGTATTGGCGACGGGCTTGCCGATATGCGGCGCAAAACCGTCTTCACGATCCATCGAAACCCAGCTGGAATAGGTGGTGGTTTCCGAAGGGCCATACAGGTTGCACAGACGCTGGACGCTGGTTTGCTCAAACAGGCTTTCGACCAGCGAGCCTTTGAGCGCTTCACCCGCCACGTTGACGGTATGCACGCCCGCTTGAAGGCCACCGAACTCCAGCAGCGCTTTCAACGCCGAAGGTACGGTGTTGATCAGGGTAATGTCATGCTCGCCGTCCTGCAGGGCCAGCACGTTCTTGACCACTTCAATGCTGCCGCCCGAGATCAGCGGCGCAAAACACTCGTAAACCGCCAAGTCGAAGTTCAGCGAGGTGGAGAACAGCGTCTTGGCCAGCACTTCAGGTTCAAAGGCCTGCTGAGCCCAGGTCAGGAAGTTAACCGTATTGCGATGCTCGATCATTACGCCTTTAGGCAAGCCTGTAGAGCCCGAGGTGTAGATGACGTAAGCCAGATGGGCTGGCGTCAGGCCTTCAATCAGCGGATTGGAGACGGATTTGTCCTGCCAATCGGGCTGATCAAGATTAACCACAGGTACATCCGCAGCCGACACCAACTCCAGCGTCGCAGTCTGTGCCAACACGGCAGCAGGCGCACTGTCCTCCAGCATGTAGGCAATACGCTCCAGCGGATACGCCGGATCCAGCGGCACATAACCACCGCCAGCCTTCAGAATGGCCAGCAAACCGACCACCATATCGATACCGCGCTCGACACAGATCGCAACACGAGCATCCGGCACCACACCCTGACCGCGCAGATGATGCGCCAGGCGGTTAGCCCGCTGATTCAGTTCGCCATAGCTCAGATGTTCATCGCCAAACACCAGCGCAATCGCCTGCGGCGTACGTTCGGCCTGAGCTTCAAACAGGCCATGCACCGTTTGGTCGAGCGGATACTCGGCATCGGTCGCGTTGAAGCCGCGCAGCACTTGTTCAAGCTCATCTTGCGGCAGTACCGACAGACTGCCGAGCGAAGCCTGTGGATTCTGCTCCAGCGCTTCGACCAGACGGGTCAGCGCGGTATTCATATAAGCGGTCACACGAGCGGCACCGATACCATTCTGCACCAGCACGATCAGCTCGAAACCTTCGCCCTGATCATCCACAGACAGGGTCAGCGGATAGTTGGTACGTTCCTCGCCTTTCAGAGGTTCGATACCTTCCCAGGCTCGCGACAGGCTGTACTCGCCCGGCGCCGCGCTGTAGCGATAATTGAGCAAGGCGCTGAACAAAGGCGTTGACGCCGGTACGCCGCTGCAACGCTGAGCCAGGGCCAACGGCGCATGTTCGTGGGCCAGCAAGGCGCTCAGACGAGCGTGAGTTTCGCGAACACCTGCTTTTACCTCCCCGGCACCCAGTTGCAGGCGCAGCGGCAAGGTATTGATGAACATCCCCAGGGCACGATCCGCACCTTCGCCACCATTCAGGCGGCCCATCAGTACAGTGCCGAACACCACATCGTCACGACCGCTGGCCGCACTGACCACCTGCCCCCAGGCCAGATGATGCAGTGACGCCACACTGACCCCAAGCTGACGAGCCTGCGCTCGCAGTCGCTTGCTGAGGTCCAGATCCAGAGGCAGACGATGCTCCTCGATGTCACGACCTTCGCCCTGAACTTCATGCAGGCCAAACGGCAAGGTCGGTTCGTCCAGGTCCCCCAACATGTCGCGGAAGAAGACTTCCTGCGCTTCGCGATCGGTGCCCAGACGCGCCTGGGCCACATAATTGCGATACGGCACCGGCTCGCTCAGAGACTGCGTATCGCCCAGCAGCCAGGACTCCATCTCGTGCTGAACCACTTCCAGCGCGGTATGGTCCAGTGCCAGGTGATGGAACAGCAGGAAAGCGACCCAGCGCTGATTGACCGGATCATGGGCATAGGCAATCCGCATCAACGGGGCCTGACGAATGTCCATGCGGTGCTGACGGGTATCGAAACGCGCCTGCAACTGGCTGGCGATATCGCCTTGCTCCAGGTCCAGCTCAAGGTGCTCAACACCCAGGGTGGCTTCACGCCAGACCACTTGAAGCGGCTCGTCCAGCCCTTCCCAGTACAGTGAAGTGCGCAGGATATCGTGGCGTTCAATGACAGATTGCAGAGCGCCGGTGAAGGCATTCAGTCGCTCTTGATTGGCAAAACCGAACACCGCTTGCAGCACATAGGGATCGCCCTGCTCGGCAGACAGGTGGTGATAAAGAATCCCCTCCTGCAAAGGCGCCAGCGGGTAGATGTCCTGGATATTGGCTGCGCCGCCCGGAATAGAAGCGATGACCTGCTCAAGCTGCTCTTCGCTGATGGTTACCAGCGGCAGCATGTCAGGGGTGATATGCGTGCAGCCCGGTTCGATCAGGTTGGCCGGGACACGGATTTCCGTACCGCTGCCCACGGCAGCAGCCAGGGCTGCCAATGTTGGCTGACTGAACAGCACGCGAACATCGGCGCTCAGGCCTTGCTGACGCATTTTCTCGATCAGCTTGACGGCCAGCAGCGAGTGACCGCCCAGCTCGAAGAAGTGATCGTGACGCCCGACGCGCTCGACTTGCAGCACTTCGGCCCAGATCTGCGCCAGAGTGGTTTCGGTTTCGCCTTGTGGCGCTTCGTAGCCACGACTGATCAGGGATTGCAAATCAGGGGCTGGCAAGGCCTTGCGGTCCAGCTTGCCGTTCGGGGTCAGGGGCAGCTTTTCAAGATGGACATAGGCTGCCGGGACCATATATTCAGGCAACTGGCCTTGCAGATGGACTTTCAGGGTTTCCAGATTGATTTCGGCAACGCTTGAGGTGAAATACGCCACCAGACGCTTGTCGCCCGGCACGTCTTCACGGGCCATGACTACCGTTTCTTTTACGCTTTCATGGCGCGCCAGCTTGGCTTCGATCTCGCCCAGCTCGATGCGGAAGCCGCGAATCTTCACCTGATCGTCGTTACGGCCCAGGTATTCAATATTGCCATCAGCCAACCAGCGACCCAGGTCGCCAGTGCGGTACATGCGCGCTCCGGCGTTGAATGGATCTTCAAGGAAGCGTTCGGCGGTCAGGTCATCACGATTCAGATAACCACGGGCCACGCCTGCGCCACCGATGTAGATTTCGCCGGGCACGCCAAACGGCACAGGCTGACGGTGTTCGTCCAGCAGGTAGAACTGGGTATTGGCCACCGGTTTACCGATATGCGGCGCAAAACCGTTTGCACGATCCATGGCCACCCAGCTCGAGTAGGTGGTGGTTTCCGAAGGTCCATACAGGTTGCACAGACGCTGGACGTTTGTTTGCTCAAACAGGCTTTCCACCAGCGAGCCTTTGAGCGCTTCACCCGCGACGTTGACGGTATGCACGCCCTCTTGAAGGCCACCGGACTCCAGCAGCGCTTTCAGTGCCGAAGGCACGGTGTTGATCAGCGTGACATCATGCTGACCTTCTTGCAGAGCCAGCACGTTCTTGACCACTTCAATGCTGCCGCCCGAGATCAGCGGTGCAAAACACTCGTAAACCGCCAGGTCGAAGTTCAGCGAGGTGGAGAACAGCGTTTTGGCCAGCACTTCAGACTCAAACGCCTGCTGCGCCCAGGTCAGAAAGTTGACCGTATTGCGATGCTCAATCATCACGCCTTTCGGCAGGCCGGTAGAGCCGGAGGTGTAAATCACATAAGCCAGATGAGCCGGTGTCAGCGCCTCAACCACCGGATTGGAGACGGATTTGTCCTGCCAATCGCACTGATCCAGATTGATAACCGGCACGCCTGCCGCTGATACCAGGTCCAGCGTGGCCGATTGCGCCAGTACCGCCGCAGGCGCACTGTCTTCCAGCATGTAGGCAATACGCTCGGCCGGATACGCCGGATCCAGCGGCACATAACCGCCGCCGGCCTTCAAGATGGCCAGCAAACCGACCACCATCTCGATCCCGCGCTCGACACAGATCGCCACACGCGAATCAGGCACCACGCCCTGACTGCGCAGGTGATGCGCCAGTCGGTTGGCCCGCTGATTCAGTTCGGCATAGCTCAGTTGCTCACCGCCAAACACCAGCGCTACGGCATTCGGCGTGCGTTCGACCTGAGCCTCGAACAGGCCATGAACGGTCTGCTCAAGCGGATATTCGGCGACGGTGTCGTTATAGCCATGGAGCAATTGCGTGAGCTCTTCGGCAGGCAATACCGAAACCGAATAAAGCGGTGCAGTCGGCGTGTTCTCCAGCGCATCCGCCAGTTCAGTCAGTGCCGTATTCATATAGGACGCGACACGCGCAGCGCCGATGCCATCCTGCACCAGAACCGTCAGTTCGAAACCTTCGCCCTGGTCATCCACAGACAGGGTCAATGGGTAGTTGGTGCGCTCTTCGCTTTTCAGCGGTTCGATACCTTCCCAGGCTGGCGACAGGCTGTACTCGCCCGGTGCCGCGCTGTAGCGATAGTTGAGCAAAGCGCTGAACAAAGGCGTTGAAGCCGGTACGCCGCTGCAACGCTGAGCCAGGGCTAACGGCGCATGTTCGTGGGCCAGCAAGGCGCTCAGACGAGCGTGAGTTTCACGTACACCGGCTTTTACTTCACCTGCACCCAATTGCAGACGCAGCGGCAAGGTATTGATGAACATCCCCAGTGCACGATCCGCACCTTCACCACCATTGAGGCGGCCCACCAATACAGTGCCGAAGACCACATCGTCACGGCCACTGGCCGCGCTCAATACCTGACCCCAGGCCAGGTGATGCAGGGACGCCACACTGACCCCAAGCTGGCGTGCATGGGCTCGCAGGCGCTTGCTCAGTGGCAGGTCAAGCGTCAGGCGATGCTCCTCGATACCACGTTCCTCACCCTGCACTTCATGCAGGCCAAACGGCAAGGTCGGTTCGTCCAGATCACCCAGCATGTCTCGGAAGAAGGCTTCCTGCGCTTGGCTATCGTTGCTCAGGCGTACCTGTGCCACATAATTTCGATACGGTACCGGCTCGTTCAGGTGCCCGGTATCACCCAGCAGCCAGGCTTCCATCTCGTGCTGGACCACTTCCAGCGCGGTATGGTCCAGCGCCATGTGATGGAACAGTAGCAAGGCCACCCAGCGTTGGGTTGCAGAGTCCTGGGCATAGGCGATCTGCATCAGCGGTGCCAGACGAATGTCCATCCGGTGCTGACGGGTATCGAAACGCGCCTGCAACTGGCTGGCGATATCGCCTTGTTCCAGGTCCAGCTCAAGGTGCTCCATGCCCAAGGTGGCTTGACGCCAGACCACTTGCACCGGCTCATCCAGCCCTTCCCAGTACAGCGAAGTGCGCAGGATATCGTGACGTTCTATTACCGATTGCAGTGCATTAGAGAAAGCATCCAGCCGGCCTTTGTCGGCAAACTCGAAAGCTGCCTGCAATACGTAAGGGTCACCCTGTTTGGCCGCCAGGTGGTGATAGAGAATCCCCTCCTGCAAAGGCGCCAGCGGGTAGATGTCCTGGATATTGGCTGCGCCGCCCGGAATAGAAGCGATGACCTGCTCAAGCTGCTCTTCGCTGATGGTTACCAGCGGCAGCATGTCAGGGGTGATATGCGTGCAGCCCGGTTCGATCAGATTGGCCGGGACACGGATTTCCGTACCGCTGCCTACCGCAGCAGCCAGTGCCATCAATGTTGGCTGGCTAAACAGGACGCGAACATCGGCGCTCAGGCCTTGCTGACGCATTTTCTCGATCAGCTTGACGGCCAGCAGCGAGTGACCGCCCAGCTCGAAGAAGTGATCGTGACGCCCCACTCGCTCGACCTGCAGCACTTCGGCCCAGATCTGCGCCAGGGTGGTTTCTACGCTGCCTTGTGGCGCTTCGTAGCCACGGCTGATCAGGGATTGCAGGTCCGGGGCTGGCAAGGCCTTGCGGTCCAGCTTGCCGTTTGGTGTGAGTGGCAGCTTTTCAAGATGGACATAGGCTGCCGGGACCATGTATTCCGGCAACTGACCTTGCAGATGAGCGCGCAGTGTCTCCAGATCAACTTCGGCAACGGTAGAGGTGAAATACGCCACCAGACGCTTGTCGCCCGGCACATCTTCACGTGCCATGACTACCGTTTCTTTTACGCTTTCATGGCGCGCCAGTTTGGTTTCGATCTCGCCCAGCTCGATACGGAAACCACGAATCTTCACCTGATCGTCGTTACGACCCAGATATTCGATATTCCCGTCCGCCAACCAGCGACCCAGGTCGCCAGTGCGGTACATGCGCGCTCCGGCGTTGAACGGATCTTCAAGGAAGCGTTCGGCGGTCAGGTCATCACGATTCAGATAACCACGGGCCACACCGGCACCGCCGATATAGATTTCGCCCGGCACGCCAAACGGTACGGGCTGGCGGTGTTCGTCCAGCAGGTAGAACTGGGTATTGGCCACCGGTTTACCGATATGCGGCGCAAAACCGTTTGCACGATCCATGGCCACCCAGCTCGAGTAGGTGGTGGTTTCCGAAGGTCCATACAGGTTGCACAGACGCTGGACGCTGGTTTGCTCAAACAGGCTTTCCACCAGCGAGCCTTTGAGCGCTTCACCCGCGACGTTGACGGTATGCACGCCCTCTTGAAGGCCACCGGACTCCAGCAGCGCTTTCAGGGCTGAAGGCACGGTGTTGATCAGCGTGACATCATGCTGACCTTCTTGCAGAGCCAGTACGTTCTTGACCACTTCAATGCTGCCGCCCGAGATCAGCGGCGCAAAACACTCGTAAACCGCCAGGTCGAAGTTCAGCGAGGTGGAGAACAGCGTCTTGGCCAGCACTTCAGGTTCAAAAGCCTGCTGCGCCCAGGTCAGGAAGTTGACTGTGTTGCGATGCTCGATCATTACGCCTTTAGGCAGACCGGTAGAACCCGAGGTGTAGATGACGTAAGCCAGATGGGCTGGCGTCAGGCCCTCGATCACCGGATTGGAGACGGATTTTTCCTGCCAATCGGGCTGATCGAAATTGATTACAGGTACATCAGCGGCTGACAGCAAGTCCAAAGTCGATGATTGGGCCAATACCGCTGCCGGCGCACTGTCCTCCAGCATGTAGGCAATACGCTCCAGCGGATACGCCGGATCCAGCGGCACATAACCGCCGCCCGCCTTCAGAATGGCCAGCAAGCCGACCACCATATCGATACCGCGCTCGACACAGATCGCAACACGAGCATCCGGCACCACACCCTGACTGCGCAGATGATGCGCCAGACGGTTGGCCCGCTGATTCAGTTCGCCATAGCTCAGATGTTCATCGCCAAACACCAGCGCAATCGCATCAGGCGTGCGCTCGACCTGAGCCTCAAACAAACCATGAACGGTCTGATCGAGCGGATACGGAGCCTGAGTGGCATTGAATCCGGAAATCACTTCGTCCCGCTCTTGTGCAGGCAGAATTTTCAGCGCATGCAACGGCAGATCAGGCGCGGATTCCAGAGCATCAGCCAGGCTTTCCAGTGCGGTGCTCATGTAGCCCGCAACACGCTGCGAAGCAATGGCTGCCACGGTCTGCACAGTGAGCAGGAAACCTTCGCCCAGATCATCCACCGACAGCATGAACGGATAGTTGGTCCGCTCCATCACTTCGAGTACTTCTGCACCGCCCCAGCGCTCGACTTCTTCGTCGGACTGGATCGGACTATGGCGATAGTTGAGCAAAGCACTGAACAACGGCATGGATGCCGGCACGCCGCTGCAACGTTGGGCCAACGCCAGGGATGCATGCTCGTGGCCCAGCAGCGCAGTCAGGCGCGCATGGGTCTGGCGTACACCCTGGCTGACGCTGACAGCACCCAGTGCAACCCGCACCGGCAGCGTATTGATGAACATCCCCAAGGCACGCTCGGCACCGCTGCCCGCCTGCATACGGCCCAGCAATACCGTGCCGAAGACCACATCACTACGTCCCGACAGATTGCCCACCACCTGAGCCCAGGCCAGATGGTGCAGGCTTGCAGGGCTCACACCCAGTTTGCGGGACAGGCCACGCAGGCGCGCACTCAAGGCCGCATCCAGCTTGAACCGGCTTTCCTCGACACCGCGACCGTCACCCTGCACCTCTTGCAGGCCCAGCGGCAATGTCGGCTCGTCAACGTCGGTAAGCATCTCGCGGAAGAAGCTTTCATGGGCCGCCTGGCTGACGGCCATCCGGGCCTGTGCCACATAGCGCCGGTAAGGCATTGGCATCTCGAGCCCGGTCGATTCACCACTCAGGATGAGCTGCATTTCATGCTGCATCACTTCCAGCGCGGTATGGTCCAGAGCAATGTGGTGGAACAGCAAAATCGCGACCCAGCGCTGGTTTGTTTCGTCATGGGCACAGGCCATACGCATCAGCGGCGCCTGCCCCAGGTCGAGTCGCAGGTCACGCGGGTCGAACAAGGCCTGCAACTGGCTAGCGATATCGCCCGCAGACGCATCCAGATCAAGGATTTCAACGATCAGGCGAGCCTTGCGCAGCACCACTTGCAGTGGTTGCTCCAGGCCATCCCAGATCAACGCGGTGCGCAGGATGTCATGACGATCGATAACGCTCTGCAACGCCGTGATGAAGCTGTCGAGCTGTGCCCGGCTGTCCATGGCAAAGGCAGCCTGCAACAGGTAGGGGTCACCCTGCTCCGCAGAAATATGATGATAGAGAATCCCTTCCTGCAAGGGAGCCAGCGGGTAGATATCCTGAATATTGGCCGCACCGCCCGGCATGGCGGCGACGATCCGGTCAACCTCGTTTTGCTCCAGATCCAGCAAGGTCAGCATGGACGCGGTGATGTGCTCGCAACCTTCGGGAATCCCGTTGTCCGGGATCTGCCGGGCCTCTTCGACGCCACCCACCGCTGCTGCCAATGCAGACAGGGTCGGCTGGCTGAACAGCACGCGAACATCGGCCTCCATATCCAGCTTACGCATGCGCTCGATCAGCTTCACCGCCAGCAGCGAGTGGCCGCCCAACTCGAAGAAGTGATCGTGACGACCCACCTGCGCGACGCCCAGTATCTGCGACCAGAGACCGGCCAGAGTCGTTTCGATGTTGCCTCGCGGTGCTTCATAAGCCTGACTGACAAAAGCCGTGGCGTCCGGCACGGGCAAGGAACGACGGTCCAGCTTGCCGTTGGCCGATACCGGCATTTTTTCCAGTTCGACATAAGCGGCCGGGACCATGTAATCCGGTAGACACGCCTGCAAGTGAGCCCGCAGCACGTCGGCCGAAGCAGGTTCCTGGCCTGGCTGTTGGGTGAAATAGGCAACCAGGCGCTTGTCGCCGGGATTGTCTTCACGGGCCACGACCGCCGCATCACGCACGCAGAGATGATCGGTCAGGCGAGACTCGATTTCACCCAGTTCGACCCGGAAACCACGGATCTTGATCTGGTCATCGTTACGGCCCAGGTACTCGATTACACCATCGGAGCTGCGGCAACCCAGGTCGCCGGTCTTGTACAGGCGGCCGTCTGTAAAGGGATCGCGCAGGAAACGCTCGGCAGTCAGGTCGTCACGGTTCAGGTAACCGCGTGCAACACAGATGCCGCCAATGTAGATCTCACCCGCAACACCCACCGGAACCGGCTGGAACTGCGCATCGAGCAGGTAAATGCGGGTATTGGCCACCGGTACGCCGATAGCTGGCAAGGTTGGCCAGTGCGCAACATTCACCGGCAGGGTACACGAAGTGGTGACATGGGATTCGGTCGGGCCGTAATGGTTATGCAGTCGGCATTCGGACAAATGCTCGAACAAGGCGCGGATCGGCGCCGTGATACGCAATTGCTCACCGGCAGTGACGACCTCGCGCAAGGCACAGGTTTGCTCGCGCAATGCCGGATAGTCGATCAACGCCTCGGCCAGGGCCTGCAAAGCGATGCATGGCAGGTACAGACGTTCGATGCGCGCCTCGCACAGATGCAGGTAAAGCTTGCGCAAGTCCAGGCGAGTGTCGGCATGAATCAATGACAGCGGCGCACCGGCGCACAGGGTGCTGAAGATTTCCTGGAATGCCACGTCAAAGCCCAGGGCCGCGAATTGCACGGTGGCCGGGGCCGGGTTACCGCTTCTGATGCCTTCAGCGAGCTGCCACTGCATCAGGTTGACCAGCGGCGCATGAGGCATGGCCACGCCCTTGGGCTGACCGGTGGAGCCGGAGGTATAAATGACGTAGGCAAGGTGCTGCGGAGCAAGCCCCAGAGCGGCCAGTTCCGGGTTGTGATCAGGCTGGCGGCTGAACTCTTCCGCACCTTCGGCCAGGCCGTCGAGCAGCACGCCGGGCACGATGGAGTCCTTGAAGAGTTCGGCAACGCTGGCCTGGCTCAGCACGGCCTTGGGGGCAGAATCGCTAAGCATGTATTCCAGGCGTTCTGCCGGGTAATCCGGGTCCAGCGGCACATACCCTGCCCCGGCCTTGAGAATGCCCAGCAGGCCGGCAATCATTTCCGGGCTACGGCGGCAGCAGATGGCGACCCGGTCATCAAAACCGACGCCCAGTTCCAGCAGCCTATGGGCGATACGATTGGCCTGACGATTCAACTCGCCGTAGCTCACGCGCTGCGACTCGAAAGTCACCGCCAGTGCATCCGGTTGCTGCTCGGCATGGGCTTCGAATAATTGATGCACCAGCAGACCCGAAGCGTATGCCTCATCACAAGCATTGAAGCCATGCAGCAGTTGCTGACGCTCGGCATCGGGCATGTAGGCCAGGCTCTGCAGCTCGACCTCGCCAGTACGATCAAGTGCATCGGCCAGTTCGGCCAGGACTGCATGCATGTAATCGGCGATGCGATGGGCACCGATCCCCGGCACGACCTGCACCGTCAGGCTGAAGGCCTCGCCCAGATCGTCGACCGAAAGCGACAACGGGAAGTTGGTGCGTTCTTCACCGCCCGACAGCTCGAAACCTGCCCATTTCAGAACAGTTGTGGCCTCACCGGCAGAAGCACCCACCGCGGCATGACGATAGTTGAGCAAGGCACTGAACAGCGGCGTCGGCGCCGCCACACCACTGCAACGTTGCGCCAGGGCCAAGGGTGCATGCTCATGACCGAGCAAGGCCGCCAGGCGCTCATGGGTGGTACGAATCGCCGCCCTGATGCTCGCCCCCAGGGCCGGCACACGCAGCGGCAGCGTGTTGATGAACATCCCCAGGGCGCGATCGGCGTCCTGGCCGCCTTGCATGCGGCCCATCAGGACGGTCCCGAATACCACATCATCACGCCCCGACAATCGACCGACCACCTGCCCCCAGGCCAGGTGATGAATGCTGGCATTGCTGACGCCCAGCTCACGGGCATGGGCACGCAGGCGCTGAGCGAGCTGATCGTCCAGCGCCACGACGGCCTGCTCGATGGCAATGCCATCGCCCTGCACATCCTGCAAGCCGAACGGCAGCGTCGGCTCGTTTACATCGCCCAGGGCCGAGCTGAAGAATGCCTCGTGTTCCTCGCGGCTGATGCCGAGACGGGATTGGGCTACATAGTTGCGGTACGGAACAGAAGCCGCCAGCTCGGCACTTCGTCCGTCGATATGAGCCTGGATTTCCATACCCAGAATGCGCAGCGAAGTCGCGTCGTCGATGAGGTGATGCAGAAGAATCACTGCAACCCAGCCGCCTCGAGCGGTATCTTGGGCCAGATGAAGCTCCAGCAACGGCGCCTGGCGCAGATCGAAACGCATGTGACGCGGATCGAGCCGGGCCTGCAACTGAGCGGCAATATCGCCGTCGATCACGTGCAGTGCATGCTCATGAACCCGCAGCGGCGCTTCGCGCCAGACAACCTGGACCGGCTCGTCCAGACCTTCCCAGGCAATCGAGGTGCGCAGGATGTCGTGTCGTGCAACCACGGCCTGCAACGCCTGAACGAATGAATCGACATGAGCACGGCTGTCCATGCGCAGCGTGCCCTGAAGCAGATAGGGATCGCCTTCGGGTGTCGACAGATAGTGATAGAGAATGCCTTCCTGCAACGGCACCAGCGCGTAGATATCCTGGACATTGGCGACACCGCCGGGCACTCCGGCCACCACCGCATCGATCTGCTCCTGGCTCAGGCGAGCCAGTGGCAGCATCTGCGGGGTAATGCGCTGCACACCCGGCTCGATGAGGTTGGCCGGTACCGCCACTTCACGACCCGAACCTGCCGTTGCAGCCAGCACTCGCAGCGTGGGCTGACCGAACAGGACACGCACATCGACGTGCAGCCCGACTTCACGCATGCGCTCGATCAACTTGACCGCACGCAGCGAGTCACCTCCCAGCTCGAAGAACTGGTCATGACGGCTGATGCGCTCGACACCCAGCAATTCACCCCACAGGCCGGCCAGAAGCGTTTCAACCGGGCCTTGCGGCGCTTCGTATTCACGTCGTGCGAAGGCCTCGGCGTCCGGCACAGGCAAGGCTTTGCGGTCCAGCTTGCCGTTGGTGGTCAGGGGAAAATCGGACAAGAGTACAAAGGCTGTGGGCACCATGTAATCGGCCAGGTTCTCCAGCAACTCGGAGCGAAGATCGGCCGCTGTCGGTGACTGACCGGCTTCCGGTATGACATAACCCACCAGGCGCTTGTCGCCCGGCTCGTCCTGACGTGCAATCACCACGGCTTCGCGGACACCGGCGCAGGCCGCCAGACGGCTTTCGATTTCACCCAGCTCGATACGGAATCCGCGGACTTTCACCTGATCATCGTTACGCCCGAGATAGTCGAGACTGCCGTCTTTCGTCCAGCGTGCCAGGTCACCCGAGCGGTACATCCGTGCATGGGGAGTGGCATCGAAGGGATCAGCCAGAAAACGTTCGGTGTTCAGTTCGGGACGGTTCAGATAGCCCCTGGCAACCCCGGCACCGCCTACATACAGCTCGGCCACGACGCCCGGTGGAACCGGCTGGCCGTGGTCATCGAGCAGGTAAAGACGCAAGTCCGGGATACGTTTGCCGATGGGGCTGACACCGCCTTCGACATCGTCCTTGCTCAATGGATAGCAAGTGACGTGTACGGTGGTTTCAGTAATGCCGTACATGTTGAACAGTTGTGTAGCGGCATTCGCCTGGCGCGCGTACCAGGGTTTGAGAATGCTGGTATCCAGCGCTTCACCACCGAAAATCACCTGCCGCAATGCATGCGGGCGAGGGTTTTCACCCTGGGCAGCAATGATCTGCCGGAAGGCACTCGGCGTCTGGTTGAGGACCGTGACACCGGCTTCGCACAACAGGTCATAACAGGCTTCAGGTGAGCGCGTCGTGAGTTGCGGTACCAGCAACAGGCTGCCGCCATGCAACAGCGCACCCCAGATTTCCCAGACGGAGAAGTCGAAGGCGAAGGAGTGAAACAGCGCCCAGACATCATCGGTGCCGAAGTCGAACCATTCACGGGTTGCCGAGAACAGGCGCAGGACATTGCGGTGTTCGACCATCACGCCCTTGGGCAGCCCGGTAGAACCCGAGGTATAGATCACATAGGCCAGATGCTCGGGTTCAAGCCCGACAACCTGTGGGTTTTCCTGAGACTGCCCGGCAATACCGGAAGCCTCGGGCTGATCCAGAAGCAGCAGTGGAATGTCCTGGGTCGGCAAATGTTCGAGGTGTGCGGATTCGGTCAACAACGCCAGCGGCATGCTGTCGTCAAGCATGAATGTCAGACGCTCCCGGGGATAGGCCGGATCCAGCGGTACATAACCGGCACCGGCCTTGAGGATACCCAGCAGGCCGATGATCATCAGCGGGCCACGGTCGACACAGATCCCCACGCGATTGTCGGGACCCGCACCCAGCTGGCGCAGGCGATGCGCAACCTGGTTGGCCTGCGCGTTGAGCTGGCCGTAAGTGACACTCTGGCCTTCATGCAGCAGCGCCACCGCATCGGGACGGGCCTGTGCCTGCGCCTCGAACTGGCCATGAATGGTCTGATAGTCCTGTACAGCAGCCTGCTCATGGTTCTGGTTCCATGCTTCAAACAACCGGGCCTCGGCAGGCGTTGGCAGGTTGAAGGCACGCACCTGAAGATTCGGGTCTTGCAGCCCCTGCTCCAGTATGTGCATGAAGCGCTCGGCGAGGCTCTCGACCTCATCAGCCTGGAAAAACGCTTCGTTGTAGATGAAGTCCATGAAGAACTCATCGGTATGTGCATTGGAGCGGATATAAATGGCCAGCGGCGTCTGCTCATAACCGCTGTTGCATTTGACGATGTATGCAGGTGCCCCATCGAAAGTCAGGCGCTGATCGGTCAACTCATAGGAAACCGACACATCGAAGACCTGGCCCCGACCATCGCGCAACAGGCCCAGGGACCGGTTCATTTCACTTAGCGGAAAACGCTGGTTTCGGTAGTCCTGTTTGAGAACACCGGCGATTTCAGTCGCCAGCTCACCGAAACTCAGTTCGGCATCGAACCGCAGACGCACCGCACTGACCTGGGTAAACAGCCCCATGGTCTTGCGGAAATTCGCATTGGAACGGTTGAGGATCGGCAGGCCGAGGACCACTTCTTCGCGTCGGGATGTACGCATGAAGTACACATAAAGCGCAGCCATCAACACCTGAAAGCGCGAGCACTGCAGAGGCTGTGCGACCTGGTCGATGCGCTCCAGCAACGCTGGCGGGTAACTGCGCGACACCTGGCCCGAGGGCGCCAGACCGGAGCCTGACCGATGGCGCGGCTCCAGCAGCGGCTCGGGTACATCCTGGTACTTGTTCAGCCAGTAATCCTGATCACGGGCATAACGCTTCGAGTACCGGTAGGCGATATCGTCCTGAATGAATTGCACGTAGGACGGCGCCTGCGAGTCGTCAGAAGCGTCATCTGCCTCATAGAGTTCGGCCAGATCCGTGAGCAGGAGCGAAATACCCCAGCCATCGATTATCAGGTGGTGGGCTTCAAGACAGAAACAGCTCAGGTTCTCGCTGACCCGGAGCAGTTGCATGCGTATCAGTGGCGAACCGTCCATCTTGAACGGTACCTGGGCACGTGCTCTCACGAATTCCCGTATCGCAGTGTCCGGGTCCTCATGACCGGAGAAATCATGCAGCGTCATCTGCAAGGACGGATGATCGACAAAGGCCTGTACAGGCAGGCCATCGTCACCTGTCCCATGCAACAGCACCATTCGCAACGCATCGTGGCGACGAATCAGTTTCGTGGCAGCCCGCTGGAGACGCTCGCCATCGATATTGCCCTTGATCGGGGCATATCCAACCAGGTTGTAGAGAGGAATATCACTGTTTACAGCCTGATCGAGCCAGATATCACGCTGGGCGGCAGTAAGTGGGTAAGTGTCAGGCACGGAAAGGGACTGGTTCATGCAACTGCTCCTTGAATCACGCAATAACCGGACACCCGATCCAACACCCACTTGACCGCCTTGTTTCCAGCAAAAATCGTCATATGTTCTGTCTCGAATAGTCAGTGACTTCGGTAGATATGAGGGAACTTTAATCAGGCGCTCAGGTACATGTATGTCACTGGATACCCGGACAAGAAACAGGACGTAAGGTACAAACAATAAGTATGCGGAGCTTGTCCCCGTTTCTCACCACAGACAACCTTGCTCTGCAATGCTCGAATACAAGCGTGAAAGTAACGTTTGGGCAGTTTCACGCAAAAAGGACGATGACATGAACAGCTTCGAACCCGGTGAATACGTACGTCTGCGCTCGGGAGGCAGGAAGATGCAGGTAATCAATGCCGGAGCGGCGGATTCCCTGCCCGCCTCGTCTCTGGTGGCTTGTGAGTACCGCGCCAAAAGCCGAAGAGTATTGGGTTTCTACGCCGCCCACTCACTGATTCGCACGTCGCACTCTTCGAGCGATATCATTCAACAATAAAGCACTAACAGCATTAGTTAATTAATAACTCCTGCCTGCCATTACCTTTCCGATCCTCTTTCTGCAGGATCGTTTTTATTTACACTCCTGAATAATATACCGTCAACTTTTCACGAATGAATTCGCCCCTACGCAATTCTGAGGGAGCAAATTCATTCGCGAAGAGGCCATGCAATACAACTGCACTGGCCTGTTCGCGGGTAAACTCCACTGACATCAGACGGTAAACGAATGCGAAGCCAGGTTGTAAAGCAGACCGGTCGCGAACAGGCCGATCACCATGGAAACGCCCTTGTTCAACAGTTGCGAAGAACGCGGTGAACTCAACCGGCTGCCGAAGCAGGCGCCGAAGATGACCCAGGCCGAACCGACCGGCAGGACGACAGCGGTAAAAGTGCTCATGAATGCCAGGTAGTCCGCACTACTCAGGAAAGTACCGGCAGGTGCCACGAACGAGGCGAAGAACAACCCCTTGGGATTGGTCAGTGTCGCAACGAACAAACCTGTCGGTGATAGGCCCGGGGCATCATCAGCGTGCTGGCCGGAACGTGCCATGGACCAGAGTTTCATCGCAATATAGAACAGGAAGCACACTGCAAAGGCCTTGCTGAGCGTCGCCACCCAGGGATAGTCGCGAGCGACCCGGTCCAGGGTCAGGCCCCAGGCCGTGATCTGAATCATATAGGCCAGCCACTCTGCCCCCACCCACAACAGTGACTTCGCATTGAACCCCCGGTTCATGCCGGTCTGGAACAACAGCGAATTGGTCGGGCCGGGAACCGCGAGCACGGCAAGCAGCGTCAGAAAGATTGAACCACTCATGTTGATGCCCTCATTCGGTTTTAGCGTTGATTGGAACAGCGGATCCGCGCAGGTCAGTCATGCTGAAAAGCCTTCGTTGCGCGCTTGAAGAGCTGCAGCAGGTCGTCCACGTAGGTAAAGATCACCGGAATCACCAACAGGCTGAGCACGGTGGAGGTCAGCAATCCGCCGATCACCACGACCGCCATGGGCTGCCTGAATCCCGGATCGGCACCCACGCCGATAGCGGTCGGCAGCATGCCGGCGCCCATGGCGATGGTGGTCATCAGGATCGGCCGCGCACGCTTGTGGCAGGCATCGAGCAGTGCGTCATAACGGCTCATGCCGAAATCCCGGCGCGCGAGAATGGCGTAGTCAACCAGCAGGATCGAATTCTTGGTGACGATGCCCATGAGCATCAGCAGACCGATGACCGAAGAGAGGGAAAAACTCAGGTCGCAGGCCAGCAAACCCAGCAATGCACCACCGAGGGAAAGAGGCAGCGCGGAAAGAATGGTGGCTGGCTGCAGGAAGTCGTGAAACAGCAGCACCAGCACTGCATAGATGCAGAACACACCGATGGCCATGGTCAGGCCGAAGCTGCCAAACAGCTCGCTCATCAACTGCACTTCGCCCTGCTCCACCAGCCGGACGCCGGCAGGCAGATGCGCAAGCCCCGGCAACTGACGGGCCTGGTTCATCACTTCGCCCAGGCTGCGACCATTGAGTTCGACCGACAGCGTGACGTAACGCTGACGGTCCAGACGATCGATCTGTGCCGGCCCGCTGCCAGTGCTCAGCTCTCCCAGGGAGGCCAGCGCCACCTGACCATCCCGGCCATTGACGCGCAACTGGCCGATACGTTCGAGATCACCCCGCAGGTCAGGGCTCATACGCACCCTGAGATTCACCTGACGCTGGGAAAGATTGATCTTGCCCAGTGCCGAGGAATAGCTGCCGTAGGTGGCCAGACGCAAGGTGTCGGCAATCTGCTGGCTGGTGACTCCCAGTTGCGCAGCCCTTGTGTAATCGGGCCGGAACTGGACTTCCGGCGCCTGCAGTGAGGCGCTGGAAGCAATATTGCCCACACCGCTCAGTTGACGCAGCTGAGGTTCAAGCGCCAGCGCGGTTCGCTCCAGCAGATTCCCGTCTTCGCTGGCCAGCACGATATCGAGTTTTTCGCCATTACCATCGCCCCCAACGCTGATACGAGCCCCCGGCAGCGGACGCAAGGCGTCGCGCATGCGGGCTTCCAGTTCGGTCTGGCTGAGTTCGCGATCCTGACGTCGAGCCAGTTCAACCGTCAGCGTCGCCCGGTTGACGATCGCGCCATCCCCCGCATCGCTGCCCGCCGTCCCCGCCATGGAAAAGATATGCCGGATACCCTGGATCGATTTCAGTCGGGCGCTGGCATCCCGGGCCAGGCTGGCAGTCTGTTCAAGAGTGGCACCTGGTGGCAGTTCCAGGGTAATGGTGGATCGGGCAATGTCCTGAGCTGGCAGAAAACTGGTAGGCAAGAAGCCGATCAGCGCCAGTGAGCCGGCAAAGAACAACCCGGCCAGGGCCATGCTGGTCTTGCGCCATTCAAGGCTGCGATGAATCCACACCAGATAGCGGCGCATCAGCCAGCCATCCTGTTCGACATGCTCCACGGGCTTGAGAAAGGCCGCAGCCATCATCGGGGTCAGCAAGCGCGCAACCATCAACGAAAACAGCAGCGCCGCCGACGCCGTGACCCCGAACTGCACGAACAGCTTGCCCGCAACACCGCCCATGAAAGCAGTCGGCAGAAACACCGCCACCAGAGTCACGGTGGTAGCGATCACCGCCAGGCCGATTTCATCCGCCGCCTCCATGGCAGCTTCACGGGGGCTTTTGCCCATGCGCAGATGCCGGGCGATGTTTTCCACCTCGACAATCGCATCGTCCACCAGAATACCGATGATCAACGCCAGGGCCAGCAAGGAAACGGTATTGAGGGTAAAGCCGGCGAAGTACATCAAGCCAAACGTTGGGATGATCGACAGCGGCAATGCAGTTGCAACAATCAGCATGGCCCGTGGATCGCGCAGGAACCACCACACCACCAGTACCGCCAGCAGAATCCCCTCGTACAGCAGATTCATGGAGTCGTGATAGTTCTCCAGTACCGAGGCCGAGCTGTCGCTGATTTCAGTCAGGCTGATACCAGGCTGTCGGGCCACGAAGTCCGCCACCGCCTCGCGAATCCCGCTAGCCATACTGACATCGGAAAACCCCAGAGAGCGGATAACCTGAACACCGATCACCGGCTTGCCGTCGAGGAATGCAAGGGAATGGCGCTCGGCATGATGGTCACGGATCGTCGCCAACTGGCGCAGCGCAAAAGAGCGACCATCGCCAGTCGGAACATCAACGGCGCCCAGTGCCTGCGGGTCCTCGATGCCACCCAGAGTGCGTACCGCCATGCGTGCGCCACCCAGCTCCGCCATCCCGCCGGAGTTATCGACTTCCATGGCCTTGAGCGGCGTCTCCACATCGGCGACACCCAGCCCCAGCCCGGCCATCATGGTCGGATCGAGATCCACCTGAACCTCGCGCTCGACACCGCCTACACGCAGCACCTGAGCAACACCCTTGACCTCTTGCAGGTGCTTGCTCAGCTCATTGTCTACAAACCAGGAAAGTGCCTCTTCGTCCATGCCCGGCGCATCGATGACATACGTCAGCACCGGCGTGTCATGAATGGTCATCCGCGAGACGCTGGGAGTTTCCAGGCTGGCGGGCAGTTCCGCCATGGCGCTGTCCACCACATTGCGGACTTCGTTGAGGGCTTCGTTGCCATCCTTCTCGATGGCGAAGCTGACATTGATCTGTACGTTGCCGGAAGTGATGGTCGTGGTGACATGCTTGAGCAGGCGCAGCGATGAAAGCCGGTCCTCAAGCTTGCGGGCGACCTCGGTTTCCAGTTGCTCGGGAGCCGCGCCTTCAAGGGACGCGCTGATGGTGACTGTGGGCAGATCGAGGTCAGGGAAATCCTGAATACCCAGCCGTTGCAGGCCGATAAAGCCCAGCACACCCAGCAGGATAAACAGCATGATTGCCGGGACCGGAAAGCGAATGGACAAGGACGACAGCGTCATGGCTGCACAGCCCCCGCGGCCACCGGAGTTACATGGACGCCATCACTGAGGAAGGCTCCACCGGAGCGCACGATGGTCTGTCGCTCGTCCAGCCCGGAGACGATTTCCACGGCATTGTCCCGGCGACGCCCGACCTGTACCTGACGCTGCGCAACGCGCTCATCCGCACCGACAGTGAATACCCATGAACGGCCATCACGCAGAAACACGGCAGTATCCGGGACCGTCAGCGCAGGTCGGGCAGGCAACTCGATGCGACCACTGGCATACATGCCAGAGCGCGCCGCACTGCCTGACTCAAGCGCCACGTACACCAACGCCCGACCGGTGTTGTTATCGAGGATGGGCGACAGCAGACGAACCTGACCCGACACCGACTGGCCATCGGGCAGCGTCAATTGTGCGTGCTGTCCGGGTTTGACCTGAAGCAGTTGCCGGGCATCCAGCTCGGCCTGCCACTCGATGCGACCTTCACGCACCAGCCGAAACAGTTCGGTCCCGGCATTCACCACGTTACCCAGCAGCGCAGTACGCGATGAGACGATGCCATCATCGACCGCCACGATTCGGGTCTGACCAAGACGGATACGAATGCTCTGCATATCGGCGCTCGCAACGCCGAGTTCGGCCTTGGCAGTGGCCAGAGCAATACGGTATTGCTCGCTTTGCTGGGCGGACAACACACCGGTCACACCGACCACCTCGGCGCGACGCACATCGGATTGTGCCTTTTGCAGATTGGCCCGGGCCTGCTCGACGGTTGCCTGCTGCCTGCTCTGCTCGGCCTGCAGGCTGTCCTGAGCCAGAGTGGCCAGCACCTGTCCCTTGCGTACCCGGTCGCCGATATCGGCATTAATACTGGCGATGCGCAGGCTGCCGGTTTCAGCACTGATTAACGCCTCCTGCCAGGGCAAGAGACGGCCGCTTGCCGTCAGCTCATCAGGCCAGGGACGCCACTGCGCACGAGTGACTTCGACGCTGAGACTGCTGAGATTACTCACCGGCTCGGCGACCGGGGCCTGTGGGCGACTGCGCATCACCCACACAAGCGCCAGAACAACGCCCAGTACCAGCACAATCCAGACACGCTTTCGACGACCGGCAATCAAGATCGCTCTCCTGTCGAAGCCTGCGCGACTGACCGGTTTTCAGGGCTGTCCTGCCAGCCACCACCCAACGCTTTATAAAGAGCAATCCAGTAACGCACCTGCTCCTGCTGCAAGGTGATCAGTTCGATCCGGGCATCCAGCGCAGAACGCCGAGCCACCTCCCGGTCCAGAATGCTCACACCACCCGCCTGCCAGGATTTGTCCACGGCCTGAAAATATTCGCTATAGCCCTGGGTCGCCCGCTCTACATCGGCCTCACGGCGTCGCGCCGCATCGAGTCGGACCAGCGCCTGCTCCACCTCACCCACAGAGGTGCGCAAGGTTTGCCGATAAGCCGCCAGCGCCGAGTCATAGGCCGCCTCGGCACTCTTGACCGTGGCGCGACCAAGGCCACCATCGAGCAGTGGTAGCGACAATAAAGGCCCGACCGTCCAGTTGCGCAGCAGTTGACCATTGCTGGTACCGACGGCGAACGAGCCGGAAAGGCTAAGACTTGGCCAGCGCTGTGCTTCGGCCACGCCAATATCTGCGCTGGCAGCGGCCAGCTCGCGCTCTCGCGAGGCCAGGTCGGGACGTTGGCGGATCAGGTCGGCAGGAATGGAATGGACATCCAGGCGGGCTGGCGACGGCAATATTGCCGGGGCCTGGCCCAGCAATTCACGCACCCGGTTTTCATCGCTGCCGGTCAGTTGAGTCAGTTGTTTGAGCAGCAACTCGCACTCGCTGCGCTGATTGATCAGGGTCGACTGGCTGCTGGCTGCCGACGCCTGGGTCAGGACCAGATCGGCCGGTGCAGTGAAGCCGGCCCTGAGGGACAGCCCGGTGAGTTCGGCGGTCTGGCGTTGCGAGTCGAGCTGCTCCTGATAGGCCAGGACCAGGCGCTGACAACCTCGATATTGAACATAGTCATCGGCCACTTCGGCAGCCAGTGATACCCGTGCGTCATGCCAGTCATCGACACGAGCCTGGATACGATTGGCTGCAGCTTCACGATTGCGCCGGAACTTGCCGAAGAGGTCGAGTTCCCAGGCAGCATCAAGACCCGCCGATGAACTGGAATAAGACTGTCGCGTACTGTCTTGACGTTCGCCTGTGCGGTTGCGCGAAAGGCTGCCTCGCAACGTAGGTGACGCATCGGCATCACTTACCGCCAGGGTCGCCCTGGCCTGCTGAATGCTTGCCCGGGCCTGATCCAGCGTCGGGCTGTCGGCCTCGGCCCATTGCAGCAGGCGTTCGAGTTGCGGGTCGTTGAATTGCTGCCACCAGCCGGACAGCGCCTTGACGCTGGCACCATGGGGCAAAGGTGCATGCCATTGCGCGGGCATGCTGACCGCCGGAGGCTGGTAATCGGGTCCCATCACACAGCCGCTGGTGATCAGGGCAATGAGTATCGGCAGTGAACGTTTCGCTGCCGTTTTGAAGATATCCATGACGTCCTCTTGATGCCTGGACGTTGGGTCAGGCGCTCGGCTGCATTGACGGCGCTATTGAAGCGTTTGACGCAATGACTGTCTGGCGCGGAAAGCGGGGACATTGCCTCGTGGGAAATTGTCGGTCCATGGCCTGTGCAGCAGAATCCAACTACACCACGCGGGCGTGCAGACGACTCGCAGGAGATCCCATTTCTCAAGGCAAACGAGTGACCGACTATGCAAGAGTTGAGCTATCTGAAAAAAGTCGAATCCAACGCAAGGACTTACGCGGCCACATTCCAACGCCTGTTCGTCAGCGGTAACGGTTCACGCCTCAAGGATGACCAGGGACGTGAATACCTTGACTGCCTGGCCAATGCCGGCACTCTTGCACTGGGTCACAATCCTGCCGTTGTCCGCGAAGCCGTATTGCAATTCCTGGATACCGATCAACTGCAACAGGGTCTGGACCTGGCCACACCGGCCAAGCATGAATTCGTGCAGGCGCTGTTCTCTACATTGCCTGCGGCCATGCGCAATAACAGCAAGATCCTGTTCTGCGGCCCCAGCGGCTCGGACGCAGTGGAAGCCGCCATCAAGCTGGCCCGTCATTACACCCAGCGCACTCCGCTGATGGCGTTTCACGGCGGCTATCACGGCATGACCGCAGGCGCCCTGTCGGCCATGGGTAATCTCAAGCCCAAGATCAACGCAGGTGCGGTCAACCCCGGCACTCACTTCCTGCCCTTCCCTTATGCACTGCGCTGCCCCTTCGGTACCGATGGCTCTCAGACCGACCAACTGTCTATCGAATACATACGCACGGTGCTCAGCGATCCCGAAGGTGGTGTGCAGAAACCCGCGGCAGTGATCGTCGAAGTGATTCAGGGCGAAGGCGGCTGCATTGCGGCGTCGGCAAACTGGCTGCGCGAGTTGCGCGAGATCACCCGCGAGCAGGAAATCCTGCTGATCATCGATGAAGTACAGACCGGCCTGGGCCGTACCGGCAGCACCTTTGCCATTGAACATTCCGGAATCGTCCCGGACATCCTGGTGCTGTCCAAGGCCATTGGTGGCGGTTATCCGATGTCAGTGATCGTCTTTGCCGAACATCTGGATACCTGGAGCGCCGGCATGCATGCGGGTACTTTCCGTGGCAATCAGATTGCAATGGTTGCGGGTGCTGCGACTATCCGCCATGTGCAATCACAAAACCTGGCAGCCCAGGCGGCAGAGCGAGGCGAAAGACTTGCCAGCGGCCTCAAGGACATTGCCCAACGCTACCCGGCACTGGCCGAGGTGCGTGGTCGCGGTCTGATGCTGGGGGTCGAGGTCACTCATCCCAAAGAAAAGGGACGCACCGGGCCAGGCCACTCGCAACTGGCACGTGCCATCAAGCTCAACTGCTTCGAGAATGGCCTGATGATCGAAACCGGAGGACGCCACAGCTCCGTGTTGCGATTCCTGCCGGCACTGACCATCAGCGAAGAGGAAGTGGGTATGGTTCTGGAGCGTTTTGAAGATTCGGTTGCGGCGGCCATCAAGGCGCCTTGAGCATACATAGGAGCGAATTCATTCGCGAACTGGTTTTGAAGAGGATGTATCGCCTTCAATGACGTCTCACGAATCAATTCGCTCTTACCGGGGTTGGAGTTTGCTTATTCTTTTTGCTTCAGGAAACAGGTTTTTTATTATTTCTAACCATTAGCCCGGCTTCTTATAGTGAGCCTCTTTATCGATGCCACTGCAGGAATCCCTGATGTTGCCACGCCTGTTACTACCCGGCCTGTTTATGCTGCTGGTCGGTTGTTCCGCGTCTCCCGCTCTTCCCGTTCACACGACTGACCCAGGCACTTCCACCTTGCAGGGCGACAGCGGTCGTCCGCCGCAAGCGATATGGTTACGCACGGAATTGTATTTTTCGCTGGGCTTGCTGGACAGCGAGAATGATCAGGCCAATGTCGCGCGCTGGCGGGCGTTTCTCGACAAGGAAGTCACGCCACGTTTCCCCGATGGATTTACAGCTCTGGATGCCTACGGCCAATGGCGCGATAAAGGCGCCACACAACCGGAGCGGCTGAATACCCGGGTGATTGTGATCCTCCACGAAAACACCGCCAAAAACCGCGAGAACATCGAGGCCATTCGCCTGGCCTGGAAGAGCGTGACAGGCGATCTTTCGGTTTTACGTTTGTCGCAACCGGCAGAGATTTCCTTTTAAACAAAAACGCCGCCCGTACAAGGCGGCGTGTCCAATAACAACTCTTCAGAATCCGTAAGTCACCCTGGCGTAGTAATACGCGCCATTGGTTCCAACCGGTGACAACACATCATACGGAAGATTGCCGCCGTAGTTGATCTCGGCGCTGGAGCGCTCCGGATATCTGTCGGTCAGGTTGTTGCCGCCCAGGGCAATATCGAATCTGGGCGTGAACCTGTACTGCACCTCTGCATCCAGTTGCCAGACCGCGTTATAGGTCTGTTCCGGCTGGGAATCCCCGAAATCGAACACACGGGTGGTCTTGCCCTGGCGCGTCAAGCGGCCAAGCAGGCCCCAGTGCTGGCTGGCCCAGTTGGCGGAAATCACGAAACGGTCCCTGGGTGCCGCATCGGTCAGGGTGTTACGCTCTTCCACGCCCACCAGCGCATCGCTGCCGATCCCGAGATTGCTGAGCTGTGACGGCGTGCCTTTGGTCTTGGTGACTTTAGTGTGGTTCCAGGTGTAAGCCGTGGTCAGGCCCAGTTGCCCGTCCAGCCATGGCTGTCGGTAATTGAGGACCAGTTCGGCACCGTCGGTGCGGGTGTCGGCGGCGTTGGTGAAGAAGTTCACATCATGGACCCCGGCAACACCAAGGTTATCGTTGATGTACTGCTCCAGTGCGTCGCTGCCGATACGCTGGGACAAGGTAATGCGGTCTTTGACGTCGATGCGGAACACATCGAAGGACGCATCGAAACGTTCACTCAATTGCGCCGTCAGTCCGAGGCTGAAGTTCTTAGAGGTTTCCGGTTTCAGGTCCTCGGCACCCAGCGCGCGGGCAATCGGGTCATTGACCGACAGCACCCGGATATCGGTCAGCGTGCCGCCGGTGCCGAAGTTGCTGGTGGTGTTCTGGAAGCCCACCTGCGCCAGCGACGGCGCCCGGAAATTGTTGGAGACAGCGCCGCGCAAGGCCAGTTGCCCGGTCAGGCGGTAGCGGCCGCTCAGCTTACCGGTGAGCTTGCTGCCCGCATCGTCATAACGTTCCCAGCGGGTTGCTGCGTCGACAAACAGCCGGTCGGTCAGGTCGCCGGACAATTCGGCGTAGGTGCCGAAGACATTACGGTCCAGGTCCACTTCTTCGCTCGGGCGCAGGCCGTTGGCACCATCGGCTCCGGTGCCGAAATACGAAGCTTCGTCGCCTGCGTAGGTCAGGTAGTTTTCGTAGCGGTATTCGCCGCCCAGCGCCAACACGAACGGGCGGCCGGCAAGGCGCAGCTCACGGGTGAAATCCAGGTTGCCGGTGGTCTGGCGCAATTCGTAGGTTCCGGTATCAAAACGGGTCGGCGAGTCAGCCCCCAAGGCAACGTTGAGGGTGCGCTGGGTCGCCGATTCAAAGTGGTTGCGGCCATGGGTAAGGCTGCTGTCGAAGTCCCATTGCTCACCGAGCAGACCTTTGAAGCCGACGGTGGCCGACAGGTCCTTGTTATCTCCCAGTGATTGCGGCAGATAGCCGTCTGGATAGAACTGTGGCTGGTCGCCGGGATAGCGATAGAACTCGGCACCCGTGGTGTGGCGTTCGTTGTAGGTGCCGAAGGAATAGGCCTTGCCGTTGCCCAGCGGCAGTTCGCTGTTGAACCAGGCATTGATGTCCCGTGCCACGCCGTCGCCCATTACATAGTTGCGCTGGCCTGGCGTATCGGAGAAACCGTCGAATCCGGCGCGGTTGGTCGGGTCGCGATCCTTGTATTCGGTGCCGCCACGGATGAAACCACCTTCGTCCCCCAGACGTGCGCCGATCTTGGCCGTCGTCAGCGAGTTGCGGCCATCGGTCGTGGTCTTGCCAATGGCATCCTGGCGCGTGTGGTAAGCGCCATAAGTGGTCGAGACTTCACCGCCTTCAGGAGCATCGTCGAGGATGATATTGATCACCCCGGCAATGGCGTCAGAACCATATTGCGCACCGGCCCCGTCACGCAGCACTTCGATGCGCTTGATGGCGCTGATGGGGATCGAGTTGAAATCCACTGGCGCGGTACCGCGACCGATCTTCGAGGAGTCGTTGACCAGCGCCGAGGTATGCCGACGTTTGCCGTTGACCAGAACCAGCACCTGATCGGGACTCATGCCCCGCAGTTGAGCGGCCCGTACATGGTCGGCACCGCCAGAGTTGGACTGGCGGGGAAAGCTGAACGACGGCAATAACGTCTGCAGCGCCTGCCCCAGTTCACCCCCGCCGGCTGCGGCGGACTTGAGGTCATCGGCGGTCAATACGTCTACCGGCACGGGCGAATCCAGCACGGTACGGGCCTTGCCTCGCGTGCCGGTCACCAGTACGGCGCCAAGACGCGTTTCGTCATCAGCACTCGGGGAAGTTTCTTCGGCTTGCGCAGGAAGTTGCGTCATTGCCGCCACCACAGCGGCAGCCAGCAGTGACCGTGAACGGTAATACATGGAACGGCTCCTTTGGGGCGCAGAAATACCTGCCGACCAACAAGAATTGCGGCGGTTTTCTGCTGTAGTTTTAAAGTTCGGGCACGCAGCGAGATCAATGCAAAGAAGACACAAAGAGCCAATAAAACCCTTTGAAGACAGGACATTAGACGAGGCGGCAATCTATGCCAAAGAACCAATAATACTTAGGTTATATCGCTCTTCAATACTGTTGCTTATTCAACATTGGTTGTTGGCAAAGCAACAGTTGCCTTCTAAAACGTAGCGCACATTCATTCGCGAAGAGCAGTTTCGCGAATGAATGTGCTTACGGAGATGGCAGAAATGGAGTTTATTTCGCCAACGGAATCCAGGCCGAACGTGCCACACCTGCAGCTTCACCGAACGCAGGTACTTTCTTCGCGAGGTCACGGACATTCTTCACATCCAGATCCAGCAACTGCTGACGGGTAATCAGGGTTGGCGGGACCAGCACACGGGCTCCCGGGTCTTCACCGGCAATACGCATGGCCAGGCTGCGCACGCTGATTGCGCCTGCCACCTCAGGGTTTACGGCAGCCGTGGCAGCCCAGGCGCTGCCGGGCTCTTTCATGATCTGGATATCGGCCGTGGAAATGTCGGCACTGTAGATCTTGATCTGCTTGCCCAGGCCCGCCTCATCGACTGCGATCTTGGCCCCTTTGGCGAACTCGTCGAAGGGCGCGAAGATCACCTGCAAACCGGGATTGGCCCGCAGCACGGCACTGGCCTGATCCGCGACCGAGTTGGCGATGGGCGGATTGAGGGTGCCGAAACGTGCCTTCTCGACGATACCGGGATTGTCCGCCTTGACCTGCCGCCAGATTTCATCGCGACGCTCCATCGGCGTAAAGCCACCAATGAACACATAACCCGCCTGGAATGCGTTGCCGTTGTCCTTGAGTGCCTGATCCAGCGCCAGACGCGCCAGTTGATGGTGATCCTGTTCAATCTGGGTCACTTGCGGATTGCCCAGGTCGATATCGAACGCGACGACCTTGATGCCTTTGGCGACGGCCTTGGCCACGGTGTCCTTGAGGGTTTCGGCCAGGCCCAGTTGCACGATGATGCCATCTACACCCAGGTCGATGGCCTGCTCCAACATTTCTCGTTGAGTTGCCGCCTGTTGCCGGGCATCGAACAGGCGCAGGTTAATGCCCAGCGCCTCCGACTGTTTTTCGACGCCACGCAGGTAAGCCTCGGGGAAGTCCCCCGAGAACAGATAGCCCACCAGCGCGATATTGACCCCGCCCTTGTCGAACGGCGCAGGCGCACCGGCAATTCCGGCAGCGCTGGCGCCTGTGGCCAGGGAAGCGACCAGCGTGGCGGCGAGCAGGCGTCGCAGCCCGCGTGTGATGAGTCGATGCATCGAGTATTCCTTCTCTGACAGTGAGGCTCAGCGCGCCCGTTGCGCGAGGCCGAAGGTAAACATCAGCGCCAGGACCAGTACCGCGCCCTTGACGAAATCCTGGGTGTAATAAGGTGCATTGAGCATGGTCAGGCCGTTGAGCAAGGTTGCAACCAGCAACGCACCCACCAGCGTGCCAAAGGCATTGGGCTTGCGGGCACCGAGCACGGCGAAACCGATCAGTGCCGCCCCCAGCGCATCCAGCACCAGACCATTGCCGGAGCTGACATCGCCACGTCCCAGACGGGCCGCCAGCAACAGGCCGCCCAGTGAAGCCAGCAACGCCGAGAGCACATAGGCCAGCAGCTTGTATTTCTCCACCGAAGCACCGGCCAGCCGCGCCGCCCGCTCGTTGCCACCGATGGCGTAGAACACCCGGCCAAAGCGGGTCAGCTCAAGAAAGCCCCAGACCAGTAGCGCGACCACCAGCATGACCAGCACCGGAACCGGCACCGTGTCCCATAGCCGCGCACGGCCAATCGCCAGAAAGGCCGCACTGAAACTGCCGGAAGCTTCGTCACCGTTGGGCAAGGTCATGCCGACCGCAATGGAGCGGCCACCGGTAGGAATCAGTTGCAGGCCAATGATCAGGAACATGCTGCCCAGGGTCGCCAGAATGTCCGGGATGCCCATGCGTACGATCAGAAATCCGTTGAGTAATCCCACCAGCGCCCCACAGGCAAGACTGATGAAAATCGCCGGCAGCGGCCCCCAGTCCAGAACCACCATGACGTAGCTGGCACACATCAGGCTCATGGCGGCCACCGCACCGATGGACAAGTCGAGCCCGCCCACCGACATGCTCAGGGTCACACCCAGAGCCAGCAGCGCCACGATGGACACCGACTGCAGAATGATGAACAGATTGCCGACCCGCAAAAACGCAGGTTCCAGTACCGAAAACAGCACCACCACCCACGCCAGGAGCAGCAAAAGCCCGTAATGAATGGTGAAACGCAACAATGATTCCCATGGCCGTGGTTTCAGGGAATGTGAAGACGTCGACTCAGGCAAGCGTGGCTCCTTGGCGATGCAGAGGGTTGATGTCAGGTTGCGGCGCTACGCCCGCCATGTGCGCGACCAGTTGCTCGCGTTGCAGACCGGCACGCGGGTAATCGGCCACCACACTGGCGTCACGCACCACCAGAATACGGTCGGCGATTTCCAGCGCTTCGTCGGGGTCGGAGCAGATCACCAGCGTGGCGCGCTGACCGGCGCTGGCACGAATCCGAGCACCGATTTCCCGGCGGGCGCGGATATCCACGCCCTGAAACGGCTCATCGAGAATCAGCAAGCGACCATTGCCCAGCAACCAGCGGGCCAGCACCACTTTCTGTTGATTGCCTCCAGAAAGCGTCTCCATCGGCACATCAATACCCGCACACTTGATGCCCAGGGTTTGCACATGCTCCTGCACCGCTTCGCGTTCTGCGCCAGCATCAATAAAACCGCCACGACTGAATCGCTGCAAAAACGGCAAGGTCAGGGTTCGCGTCAGGGAAAAGCCCGGCACCAATGAGCCACGCATGCGGTCCTCGCAGGCCATGAATACACCGCCCGCAATGGCCTCGCGTGGCGATGCCGGAGCCCAGCGCTGGCCATCCAGTTCGATAACGCCCGCCACAGGCTGACGCAGGCCGAAAAGAAGTTCGGCTATCTCACTCTTGCCAGCCCCAAGCAGGCCAGTCATGGCGACCACTTCGCCTCGGTACAGATTCAGATCGAAAGCCGTGCTGGCTTCACTGAGTCGACAATCGCGCATCTGCACCACTTCACGCCCGCGCTCGGTCTGTTGGTGAACCACAGGCGCCAGTTCGCTGCCGAGCATGGCCCGCACGGCAGCGGCCAGGTCCAGCGGTGCGGCGAACTCGCCCGCCAGACGTCCATCGCGCAGCACAATCGCCCGGTCTGCAATGCGCTGCAAATCTGACAGGCGATGGGAAATGTAGAGAATGCTGACCCCGCGCCCGCGCAGAACGTCGATCAACGCGAACAGTCGCTCAGCCTCGGTAGCCGACAAGGACGCCGTGGGCTCATCCAGCACCAGCAAGCGGGGCTTGAGCGCCAGCGCACGAGCCAGCACCACCAGTTGCCGCTCAGCCGTGCCGAGGCTTTCGATGGCCGCGTCCAGCGGCAAGTGCAAATCCAGACCTGCCGCGATCTGGGCGGCACGCTCATGCAGACGTCGCCGCCTGCTCCAGATGGAACCTTGCGGCTGACACAGTTCATCCAGCACCAGATTCTCGGCCACGCTGAAACCCGGCACCACCGCCTCGTCAACCTGCTGGTGAACCGCAACGATACCGGCGCGCCGCGCTTCATGAGGGGAAGCAAAACCCAGCGCCCTGCCCTCGACCCGCAACTCGCCCGCATCATGGCGATGGCTGCCAGAGAGGATTTTCACCAGGGTGGATTTGCCCGCACCATTGGCCCCCAGCAAGGCCACAACCTCACCGGGATAAAGGTTCAAGTCGATGTCCTGCAAGACCCGGCTTGAACCGAATGACTTGCCCAGCCCACGGGTACTGACCAAGGGATCCTGAGGGACCGTTACGGGCACTTTCATGGAGAACTCAACACAAGGGATCAGAGAAAAGCAGGCCGCGCACGGGTCACACGGCGATAAACGACGTCTTCAAGAGAGACGAAATCGCATATAGCCTAATGGACGGGTTATCCGGCGATAAATAACCAATTGAAATATCCATAGAAGCACTCGCGTACCTTGCGGCTGCTGCGGCCCATGCATCTGGATCGGCCTTGTCGCTGGGTCTGTCCAAGTCGGCTTTCAGCCGGAGTACTCAGGCACTTGAACAAAGGCTGATCAGCCCACACTCGCCAGACTATGGCACTGCGCGTAGTGGCTCATGAGCCCTTTGAGAGAATGCGCCAGGGTTATACGGGTCTGCTGATCATAACGTTCAAGCTTGTCCACACGGCCATGATGCAGATATTCCAGCACAGCGCGGGCCGCTGGCTGGCTCGCCCCGAACGCATGGGCAAGGCCCTGTGACGTGACGGGATCGAAAGCGATTGCCGCTTCACCGACCGCAAGCCATTGCGAGGTCGCAACGCAGTCCAGCGCAGAACAACCGGCATCGAGCACTTGCAAAGGTGCCGCCGACAGTTCGCCGGCGGCAACGTAGTGCTGCATCAACTTTGTCTGTTCCAGTTGTCGGCCAAGTTCGGCCGGGCTGCGGGAGACTTCGCCGCCTTCGGGGAAAAATCGCACCAGATGGCGCTGGCCGCTGGCCGAAGTCGCACCGGACCACCAGCCCTGTGTGTCCGCCTCGATCAACAACCAGTCGGTTGACGCCAACTCAGAAGTACCGGCAGGCAAACAGGCTGCAACGGCGACCTGACGACTCAAGCGACGCCTGCCCGCACCGCCCAGGCGCGCAATAACACTGGACTTGCCCGAAGCATCGATCACGAAACGGGCTTGACCACGCCAGAAGTCCTCGCCCCGCAAACCGCTCAGGGTGGTGACTGCACCCCACTCGGCCTCGGTCACCCGCACGCCCCGCTCCAGCACCACACCTTCAGCCTGTGCCCTGTCCCGCAGACGGGCATCGAACACCTGACGATCCAGGAAATAACCCTGGGATGAGCGTTCGGCGAAATAATCGCGAAAAGCCCGTTCAGGCGTCACCCAGATCGATTGCACGCCGCAACAGCGCCGGGCAACCAACATGTCGTCCAGCAAATCAGCATGCCCGAGCGCGGCCAACGCCGGCACCGCTTCGGGCGACAGGCATTCACCGGGTCGCGGCTGGCCCGCGTCATCGCGATCAACCATGCATACGTCAAGCCCCACCTGGGCCAGACAAATGGCAAGCGCCGAACCTGCCGGCCCGGCGCCCACGACCAGAACGTCGTACACGTGGGTCAAATCTCGTCCCTGCGCAGACGACGTGGTTTCACATTCTTGCGTGGCGTGGCTTTGTCGAGTCCGGCGCCCTTGAGCAACGGTTGTGGATGGTCCAGAGCTTCGATGGCCGCGAGCAAGGCAACCTTGGTGTTGGGGCCAACGGCACTTTCCGGGCGACCGGTTTCTACCCAGGCCTGGGCTGGCAGCCCAAGTTTCTTTTGCAACTCGGGCGATGTCTCCTGGCTGACCAGAACGCCAAGCTCCCACCATTGGCTGACCATCTTGTTGATACGCGCCAGATAGGAACCTTTCAGGTCGCGCAACCAGTCCTCGCGGTAGGAGAAGTTCTTGAGCTGTTGCGGTTCACTCGATTGCGTTGAACCGACACGCTGCCAGGCCTCGTTGCTGAGCACGCTGTTGGGCACGCGTGCTCCCCAGTAGCTGGGGAAGGACAGATAAGAGCCTGGTTCATATTCCGCATCGGACAGACAGGATGCGCCATCAGTCTGCCATGGCACGCCCAGTGCGCGGGTCAGGGAGCCGGGACCTACGCCGTCCAGCGGGCCACCTTTGCTCAGGCAGATTTCCGGTGTCAGCTTGCTGCCGTAATCCTGGCGCACAGCATGGCCCTGAGGCAGGACTGCCAGGCGATAAGGGCTTTTCCAGACGCTGGACACACGCATGAACCAGGTCAGTTCGATGCCGGGATGGAACGGCCCGCCCAGGCACTCATGCAGGCCTGCACGATCCAGCGCTTCAACCTGCTGTTGCGGTTTGAGGGACGAGAACGCCGGGATAACCGGCTCACCTTTCCAGTCAGAAACGAAATCCCCTTTCACCCAGTTTTCCAGTGCCTTGTACATCAAAGGCGTCACGGCCAGGCCTGCACCTTCGAGATCGGAATAATCGCCGTAGTAATCGCCGTAGAACGGCAGCAGCGCAGACGTGAACGCCCCGCTACCGTCAGGGATACGGAAAAGATCGAAGACCCTGGTACGGAACTCGGCATTCTTTGCAGACGGGTCGGCAAGTTTCTTCAAGACTGCCTTGTTTTTGGTATCCAGTGGCGAGCCGGAGCCGCTGAGCATGTAAATACCATGGTTGGTCCACTGCATATTGGTCAGGCGATCAAAGATCGGCCAGATGTCGCGGGTGAACTCAGTGGTTTTGTGGGCAGGCAGTTGACCATTGCGCACATACAGGTCGCGCACCACGTCTTCCATGGTGACGACACCGAACAGTCCCGGTGCATAGTTGGGCGGTGTGACGGCCAGGAAACCCGGTTCGGCCTCCAGGGTGTCGCCATTGGCGAAGGTCACGCGAGCGTAGACCGGACCATCCGAGATATCGTCATGCCAGTCTTCATTGTTGGCAAAGGTGACAGGCGCGGTGCCGGCCTTGAGCGGTGCGGAATGCCCGTGTCCACCCAGCGCGATGAGTCGGCCCTCCGCGTCGGTGCGCAACTCGCCCAGATAGACCGGCTTGCTGTAGAACTCGCCCGTATCGAAATGGAAGGCTTTGCCCTGTTTGTTGCGACCACCGATGGTTCTCGGGCCAGGACGAATGTCCAGCGCCTTGCGCTGCTTGCCAATGACCGCCGGATTACGTCGACCTGCGCTCTTCGCGTAGGGCGCAGGCAAGTCCATGGCATTCTCGAAGTTGTACCAGCCCGCCTTGAGGTTGGCGAGCTCTACGGTCCAATCGATTTTCACCCCATCTTCGAGGGTCAGTTCGCGGACCGAACCATCCGTCAGCTCTGCATAGATACGGAAACGCACGGCCTGACGCCGCAGGTGGCCCTTGGCATCGCGAAACGCTCCATCCGCACTGCTCGCAACCGCTCCCGGAACCTCGGCGGCCAGAACATATTCATCATGACCCAAGGCATTACCGACCCGGGCAATCCCCAGCCCCGGATGCACACGTACTGATTTGATCAACGCAGAACTGATGGTAGTGGCCATTGCGATGTAGCCTCCCTGCTGAAATGAAGTATCCCGAGAACTGTTTCTCAGGCCACGACACTAGATGACAGAATATCAAGATGTCAAATAGCCACACATCAGTTCCTGCATCGCTTTCCGTACGCTGAAAATCCTCCCCACAGAAGCATTTACATTCCCTGATCAAATACGGCTAAATGGCGGCCTTCCTGCTCCGGGCCCACCCATGGCTTCAATGAAACGCATCAGTCCCTGGATCGCCTGCCTGGCCATATTGCTCAATATGTTGGCCATGCCGATGAGCCGCGCCATGCAGACGCCGGATGCGCATTTGTTGTTGTGGGGCGGTTTTTGCTCGGGGAGCGGTTCGACTGTATTGCCGCCTGGCTTCAAGAAACTGATCGATACCCTGCAACCCGCTTCCTCGAAAGCCGCCATGCAGCATGGCGACTGCTGCTGTGGCCATGCCGGACTGGCAGCCCTGCCATCCGATTACTACCGCCACTTCCTGCCCCGCTACACCCCTGACACAGCACTGGACAACCCCGAGCAGCCAACGCTGCATCCCAGGGTTCGCTGGCCCAGTCTGACTCCGCGCGCTTCTCCCCTGGCCTGACCACGCCTTGCCCGCCGACTCTGGCGCGGTTTTTCCTGTCTGGCGCTGGAATGCATTGAACGGCCATTCCACGTCCTCGAAATATCTTGGTCTCCAGGAAGTAAGTGCTATGCCTGTTTTTTCTACATTGCCACGTGCAATGCATGCCCCTGTGGCCCGCTCTCTCTGCCAGGCGCTGACCTGCGGGGTATTTGCCCTGACGCCGCTGTCCGCGGCACTGGCCGAAACCCAGATTGAAAACTCGACCCTGACCCTCGGTTCCGTCACCGTTCAGGGCAACAGCAGCGGCCCGCTGAGCACCAGCAGCGTGCTGAGCTCGGTGGATATTCTGGGTGGCGACATCCTTGAAAAGATGCCGGTCAATTACAGCTGGGAGCTGTTCAGTCGTGCCCCCGGCGTGATCCTTACCCAATTCAATCAGGGCACCACGTCCGGCAAGATTTCCTTTCGCGGCTTCAACGGTGAAGGCGAAATCAATGCGGTAAAACTGTTGATCGACGGCATTCCGAGCAACAGCAACGACGGCAACATGCCGTTCATGGACATGATTTTCCCCATGGAGCTGGACAGCATCGAGGTGGTTCGCGGCACCAGCGATGCCCGTTACGGGCTGAACAACATCGCGGGCAACGTCAACATGCTGACCCGCACCGGCGGCAATTACACCAAGGCCCGGATTCGCTACGGCAGCTTCAATACACGGGAAACCCAGCTTTCCAAAGGTTTCGAGAACAGCAACTGGAGCCAGAACTATTTCTTCGCCTATCAGAAATCCGAGGGCTATCGCGATCACTCCGACGCCGAGAAATTCTCCATGTCTGGCAAGTGGTTCTACACCCCGGACGACGAGAGTTATCGCATCGGCCTGATTGCCAGGCATTACGAAACCGAAGCCCAGGAGCCCGGATACCTGAGCGAAGAGAATGCCAGCCGCCACCCGACCATGACCAACAGCTACAACGCCACGGACAAGGGCACCCGGCGCATGAATCAGGTCAGCCTGCATTTCGATACGGACCTTGCAGACACCCTGGCATGGTCCGCTAAAACCTACATCAACACCTTTGACGACCGACGCTGGACCCAGTACTGGAGAACCACCTCGCAACAGGAACGGGATGCCTATGAAACCCAGTACGGCGCCCTCACCTCTCTGACCTGGCGCCCGGAAGTCAGCTGGCTGTACGACTTTGCTCTGGAAGGCGGAGCGGACATGCAGCAGCAGGAAAACAAGAGCGAACGCTACCGGACCCTGAATCGGGTTCGCCAGGCCCAGACCCGCGACCAGCAATTCGACTTCGACACATACGGCGCTTATATCCAGGCCGAGATCAAGCCTTTCGAGTCGTTGAAGATTGTCCCGGCCTATCGGGTCGACAAGATCCAGGGCGACTTCACCAATGAAATGACCGGCCTGGATTACGACATCAATGACTATGGCCTGATCAAGCAGCCCAAGCTCAGCGTGGTGTATTCGCCCTGGGATGTGGCCAGTTTCTACGCCAACTGGGGACGCACCTTCCAGGTCGGTACAGGGGCGGCGGCCTACAAGATTCCGCCACGGGATACCGATCTGGAACCCTCGATCAACGAAGGCTGGGAAGCCGGGATCAAATTCACTCCCGCCAGTTGGGTTGATGGTCGGATCGCCTATTGGCAGCAGGAAGCCAGTGGCGAAGTCAGCCGCCGGCTCAACGACCCGAGTGGCGAATCGGATAACGTCGGGGAAACCCGGCGCTGGGGTTATGACCTGCAGGTGAACCTGCACCCGAACGAGCGCACGGAAATATGGATGGCGTACTCATGGCAATACTCGAAAATCCTTGAGCCCAGCGCTACATTGCCCAACAGCAAAGGCCGGGAAATCGACCATATCCCCCATCACGTCTACAACGCCGGCATGACCTATCAGGCCACCCCCGCTGTTCAATTGACGGCCTGGATGAACGGCCAGACCAACTATTATCTGGAGCGGGAAAACACTCAGGGCACCTATGGCGGCTATGTGCTGATGAACCTGGGCGCGACCTGGAAGGTAAGCGAGTCGGTCAGTGTCGACCTGCAACTCAAGAACCTGACCAACCGTTATTACGAGTACGTCTGGTATGACCCGGACGGCGCCGTCGACTCCCTGCACTCGCCGGGTGATGGGCGCGCACTCTATACCGGGGTCACGATGGATTTCTGATCCGCAATAAATGTCGAGGTGCTATCAACGGCACCTAGGCATCAAAGCTGCTTTAATAGAAACCCCAATGATCTGACAGGAAGCATGCAGATGGATCGTCTCACCGCCAAAGACTTTGCCCCTGAACTGCTTGAGCTGTACGACTACTACGCCCACGGCAAGATCAACAGGCGCGAATTTCTCGACCGTGCTGCCCTGTTCACTCTGGGAGGCCTGACTGCCACGGCCCTTCTGGCCTCGCTGAGCCCGAACTACGCGCTGGCCGAACAAGTGGCGTTCACCGACCCGGATATCATTGCCGAATACGTCAATTACCCTTCGCCCAAAGGTCATGGGCAAGTACGTGGTTATCTGGTGCGTCCGGCGAAAGCCAGCGGCAAGCTGCCTGCGATAGTGGTCGCCCATGAAAACCGTGGGCTCAATCCCTATATCGAGGACGTCGCCCGACGTGCTGCCAAGGCAGGCTTCATCGCACTGGCACCTGATGGCCTGTCCTCCGTGGGCGGTTATCCGGGCAACGATGACAAAGGCCGAGAACTTCAACAGAAAGTCGATCCTGAAAAGCTCATGAACGACTTCTTCGCGGCTATCGAATGGCTGATGAAGCATGACGCAAGCACCGGAAAGGTCGGCATCACCGGCTTCTGCTATGGCGGAGGCGTCGCCAATGCGGCGGCCGTGGCTTATCCGGAATTGGGAGCAGCGGTTTCATTCTATGGTCGCCAACCCAAGTCCGAAGACGTGGTGCGGATCAAGGCGCCGATCATGATCCATTATGGCGAACTGGACACACGGATCAACGAAGGCTGGCCCGCTTATGAAGCGGCGTTGAAAGCGGCTGGCACAAATTACGAAACCTATATCTATCCCGGTGCCAACCACGGCTTCCACAACGACTCCACGCCACGATACGACGAAGCCGCCGCCAATCTGGCCTGGGACAGAACCGTGGGATGGTTTCGGCGGTATCTGGTTTGAGACCATTCGCACGAATTGAGGGAGCGAATTCATTCGCGAAGGGCCAGAACATCCCATACATATTTATGTGTATGGGAAGCCGTCTTCGCGGACAAGTCCGCTCCCAGAGTTTTATATATGAGCCAGCAATATCTGTAACGGATGCTGCACCACCTGCCCGTCCTGCCGCTTGACCTGGCTGCGACAGGAGTAACCATCGGCAACCAGTCGACCCTCGCCATTGTGGCGGGCCACCAACGGTTGCCAGGACTGGCTATAGATGGTGTCGGAGTGTTTGGCATTTCGGGTTTCGTGGCCGTAGGTGCCTGACATGCCGCAGCAACCGCTGGCCAGTACTTCAAGTTTCAGACCGGTACGAGCAAAGACTTTCTGCCACAGACCGACGCTGCCCGGTTCGTTGGTTTTCTCGGTGCAGTGCGGCAGGAAGTAATAGGTTTCGCCCGACTGAACCTGCCCGGACTCTTCCAGCTGCGCAGCCAGCCACTCTTGGGGCAGCAACACCGTGGGCACGTTTTCGCTGCCCAGTGTCTTGCTGTATTCCTGCCGGTAAACCAGCGTCATGGCCGGATCAAGCCCTACCAGCGGGATGCCATAAGCCTCAATTTTACGCAGCGATTGGCTGTTGAAACTGGCAGCCTTCTCGAAAGCCGCCAGGAAACCTTGCACTTGCAGCGGCTTGCCGTTTGGTGCAAATGGCGCGAGATAAACCTGATACCCCAGACGCGAAATCAGCTCCAGCCAGTCAGCCGCCAGATGAGTCTCGAAGTAACGAGTGAAAGCGTCCTGAACGAGGATCACCGTACGCTTGCGTTCCTGTTCAGACAGCGCGGCCAGACGCTCGGGCGTGGCAATGCCGACATTCCAGCGTGCGCAGGCGGCGCGGAAATCCATCAGGCTCAACAAGGGGCTGTCCACCATGCCCGCCACATGCTCAAGCAGATAGCGAACGGGCTTGGCCCCCATCATGGCGTTGTAGAGTTTCGGGAAGCGAGCCAGATACGGGATGCTGAATTCCAGCGAGCCGATCAGGTAGTCCTTCAGCGGGCGCAGGTAGCGGCTGTGGTACAGCTCCAGGAAACGCGAACGGAATTCCGGCACATTGACCTTGACCGGGCACTGCCCAGCACAGGATTTACAGGCCAGGCAACCGGCCATGGCGTCATAGACTTCATGGGAAAAGTCTTGCTGTCCGCGCAGCCTGCCCAAGGTGTTGGCGGTCTTGCTGACCAGACTCTTGATGACATTGGCCGAGCGGGCACGGGCGCTCGCGGTCAGCACATCCACATTCTGCTCACCCTGCAGGCGCAGCCACTCACGGACCAGAGAAGCCCTGCCCTTTGGCGAATGAATGCGGTTGCGGGTAGCTTTCCAGGACGGGCACATGGCGTCGTCGGCATCATAGTTGTAACAGGCGCCGTTGCCGTTACAGTGCACGGCACTTTCGTAGCTCTGCCAGACGCGCTCGTCGATACGACGGTCCAGATCGCCTCTCAACTGCACTTCGTCCACCAGCGTCAATCTGGCAGCAGGTACGGTTGCAGGAGTCGCGATCTTGCCGGGGTTGAGCTGATTGAACGGGTCGAAAGCAGCCTTGAGTGCCTGAAGCGCCGGGTAAAGCTCGCCGAAGTATTCCGGCACATATTGAGAGCGCAACCCCTTGCCATGCTCGCCCCAGAGCAGGCCACCGTAACGCTTGGTCAAGGCGGCAACAGCATCGGAGATCGGACGCACCAGCGCGGCCTGGGCCGGGTCTTTCATGTCGAGGATCGGCCGTACGTGCAGCACCCCGGCATCCACATGGCCAAACATGCCGTATTGCAGGTTGTAGCTGTCCAGCAGCGCGCGGAATTCCTGAATGTAATCGGCAAGGTTTTCAGGCGGCACAGCGGTGTCTTCGACAAAAGGCTGAGGCCTGGCTTCGCCTTTGACGTTGCCCAGCAGACCGACCGAACGCTTGCGCATGGCGTAGACACGATTGACCGCTGCGCTGCCCACCGCCAGCGTGTGGCCCAGTCGAACCACCGAGGTGTCGCTCTGCAAATGCTCGACGAAGGCATGGACCCGCTGCTCCACTTCGCTGGCTTCGTCGCCGCAGAACTCGATCAGGTTGATCCCCAGAGTCGGTGTATCCGGATCCTGAGGAAAGTATTCGGCCACGCCATGCCAGACGATGTCCTGCATGGCGAGCATCAGGACTTTTGAATCCACGGTTTCGATGGACAGCGGCTTGAGCGCCATGAGTGCCTTGGCGTCGCGCAGGGCATCCATGAAGCCGGCGTAGCGCACGTTGACCAGAATCGAATGCTTGGGGATCGGCAGCACATTGAGCTTGGCTTCGACGATAAAGCCCAGCGAACCTTCCGAACCGCACAGCACACTATTGAGATTGAAGCGGCCATCGGTCTCGCGCAAATGGGCAAGGTCGTAACCGGTCAGGCAACGATTGAGCGGCGGAAAGATATCCTTGATCAGTTGCGCCTGAGTATCGGCAATCTCGCGGGCGCAACGATAGGCATCCCCAGCCCGGTCGGTTCGCGCCTGCTCAGACTCCAGTTGATCGGCCACCATGGCCAGGCTGTGTATACGCGAACCGCCGAGCAGTACCGTCGACAGTTCAAGCACATGGTCGCGGGTCTTGCCGTAGGTGCAGCTACCCTGACCGCTGGCATCGGTATTGATCATGCCACCGACCGTTGCACGGTTGGAGGTGGACAGCTCCGGGGCGAAGAACAGGCCGTGGGGCTTGAGGGCAGCGTTGAGCTGATCCTTGACCACGCCGGTCTGCACCCGCACCCAGCGCTCCTCAACGTTGATTTCCAGAATCCGGTTCATGTGCCGCGAAAGGTCGACGACTACGCCATCGGTCAGAGATTGCCCGTTGGTACCGGTGCCGCCGCCCCGTGGCGTCAATACCACCTGCTTGTGCTCGGCACGTCCGGCCAGTCGCGCCAGGGTTTCGACATCGGCGCTGTCGAGGGGAAACACGGCGGCCTGGGGCAGGCGCTGATAGATCGAGTTATCGGTGGCCAGAACGGTTCGCGAGCCATGATCCCTTGCGATTTCGCCTCGAAAACCCTCCTGCGCCAGGGCATTGAGGAAACGGTCATAGTGATCGACCTGTTCGAGGGTCGGATTCAAGAGGGCAATCATGGTGGCTTCCTGACAGGCTAGGCTTTTTATATGCAAACTTTTATGGGCAAAGCACGTATGCTTCAGAGCGCTCTGAAACAGGGCTTCATCAACGGTTGACGTTGATTTTCAGGCTTCAGGGCCAAGAGCGCAAATGTAAAACCTGCCGTTTTTCCATGAGTTTTATGAATGAACCCGAGAAGACTCACGCCTTCGATGTCGTTGCTCATCGCTTTTGAAGCAGCGGCGCGCCATGTCAGCTTCACCAAGGCCGCCGATGAGCTGGCCCTGACCCAAAGCGCCGTCAGTCGCCAGGTGCAGGCCCTTGAAGCACAACTGGAAGTGGCGTTGTTCAAGCGTGATGGCCGACGTATCGAACTGACCACGGCGGGCGCACTGTATCAGCATGAACTGGCGGCAGCCCTTGGGCGAATCCGCAGTGCAACGCTGCAGACCATCGCCCACAAGTCCGAAGGCGGAACCCTGCACCTCGCCGTGCTGCCGACCTTCGGCTCAAAGTGGCTGCTGCCGCGCATGCATGACTTTTATGCCCGGCATCCGGGCCATGTGGTGCATATCCACTCACGCATCGTGCATGCCGACCTGATGCCTGCGGCCAGCGACATGAATGCGATCATCTGTGCAGGCACAGGCAATTGGCCGGGCTATATCGCCCATCCGCTGATTGCGGAAAAACTGGTGCTTATCGCCAGCCCTTCAGCGCTTGTCGGCCATGAGTCCATGACGCCGGGGCAGATTGCCCAGCAATCACTGCTGAGCGTGGTTTCGCGCCCCAATACATGGTCCGACTGGTTCGACAGAAACCAACTCGACCACCACATCATGCGCCCCGGCCCGAGTTTCGAGCTGACCGCACACCTGATCCAGGCCGTGGCAGCGGGTATTGGTGTGGCGCTGGTGCCGCGCATTCTGGTGCAGGACGAAATCAGCAGCGGCGAACTGGTGACGCTGTTCGACCCCATGGACAGCGGCCGCAATTACTATCTGGTGTATGCCACGCGCTTCCAGAACCTGCCGTCGCTCTGCGTGTTCAGGGACTGGCTGCTGTCGACACCCTTTCCCGATGGTTTTTAATACGGAGCCTCTGTGCGTATAGAACCCCTTCCGCCACTACAAAACCTGATCGCCTTTGAAGCCACGGTTCGACATGGCAGTTTCACCCGGGCTGCCGCCGAGCTGCACCTGACACAAAGTGCAATCAGCCGGCAGGTCGCGCAACTGGAGGACTTCCTGGGCCGGGCGTTGTTTCGTCGCGAACACAAGCGCATTCACCTGACGATCGCGGGCCAGATCTATGCCGAAGAAATTCATCGGATCCTGACTCAATGCGCCGAAGCCACCGCCCAGGTCATCACCCACAGCGGCGAACAGCAATTGACGCTGGCCTGCTCCAGCGGCGTGGCAGCGCTATGGCTGGGTCCGTTACTGGGTCGCTACAAGGACGAATTCCCGGCGGTGGACATACGCCTGCGGGTGGTCGATGGGCTGGATTCTCTGATCCGGGCCGAGTTCGACCTGGCGCTGTACTTCCTGCGTGAAAAATCCCCTCCCGGCCTGGATGGCCGCCTGCTATTTGCCGAATCGGTGAATGCCTATTGCTCACCGGGTTATCTGGACGGGCAGACGCTTGAGCCGGTGCAACTGCTCGACCACTGCCTGCTGATGCTCGAAGACGGCCAGCGCCAATGGCTGTCCTGGAACGACTGGTTCGGTCGCCAGGGCGTGGACGCTTCGCTGATCCACCAGCGCATGACCGTGAACCTCTATCCGGTACTCGTGGATCTGGCCATCGCCGGCCACGGCATTGTGCTGGGCTGGCGCCCGATGATTGATCGCCATGTGAAATCCGGCGCTCTGGTCCCTGCATGCAACGCGGATATCGGCGCCATCGGCGGCTATTACCTGCTCACCCCCAGCGGCAAGATGCCAAGACGTGCTGCCCGAGCCTTCGAGAAATGGCTGAGCAATGAGATTGCCAACTGACTTGCATGCGCCACACGCATGCAAACCTGCGTAATGATCGCTTTCTCAAATTCAGGCTGCAGCCTAATCTCGAACGCAACCGGGCATCAGATCCGAATAATGTTTCAACTTTTCAACTCTGCCCCTCTATAAATGCAGGGTTGTTTCCTGCATGTTTTGCATGCAGGAGTCAAAAAAGTGAGCACAGAACAAACATCTCCATCACGCACTCACAACCAAAAGGCGCGCCGTGCGGTTATCGCTACGGTCATCGGCAATGGCCTGGAATGGTTCGACTTCACGGTCTACAGCTTCTTTTCCGTCATCATCGCCAAGGTGTTCTTCCCCACCGGCAATGAACTGACTTCCTACCTTCTGGCCCTGGCCACCTTCGGCGTCGGCTTTTTCATGCGCCCGGTGGGTGGCATCGTGCTGGGTATCTATGGCGACAAGCACGGGCGCAAGGCAGCACTCTCGCTGACCATCCTGCTCATGGCCCTTGGCACACTGATCATCGCCATCACTCCCAGTTATGCGCAGATAGGCCTGATGGCTCCGGTACTGATCGTGCTGGCGCGCCTGCTGCAAGGTTTCTCGGCGGGCGGCGAGATGGGCAGCGCCACGGCATTTCTGACCGAACACGCCCCCGAAGGCAAGAAAGCCTTCTACTCCAGCTGGATTCAAGCCAGCATTGGCGTGGCCGTATTACTCGGCTCCGCGCTGGGTGCTTTCCTGTCCAGTTACCTGACCCAGGCGCAACTGGAAAGCTGGGGCTGGCGCGTGCCATTTCTGATCGGCACCCTGATCGGCCCGGTTGGCTTCTATATTCGAAGCCGCGTCGATGAAACGCCGGTCTACAAGACCAGCAAGACTGTCGAATCGCCCTTGCGTGAAGTCTTGCGCACCTATCCGCGCCAGACCCTGATCAGTTTCTCGCTGGTCGTGCTCTGGACAGTCTGCACCTACGCCGTCCTGTTTTACATTCCCTCTTATGCTCAGCGGGTCCTCGGCCTGCCTTCATGGATGGGATTCAGCGCCGGGATGATGGGCGGCGCAGTACTGATCGTGACCACGCCTATCGTCGGTGCCCTTGCTGACCGCTATGGTCGTCGCCCTTGGCTCCTCGGCTCGGCAGTGGCCATTTTCTTCAGCGCCTACCCGATGTTTCTTTTCATCAACCAGATGCCGGGGCTGTTTTCGCTGCTGGTATTTGAAGTGGTGCTCGGCCTGCTGATTTCGGGTTACATCGGCTCGATCCTCGCCGCCTTCGGCGAGCTGCTACCAAGCCACGTGCTCTCGACCGGCTTGTCGGTGGCCTACAACTTCGCCGTAACGATCTTCGGCGGTTTCGCCACGTTCACCATCACCTGGCTGATCGCCTCGACTGGCAGCAACGTGGCCCCCGCGTTCTACATCATGTTTGCAGCAATCATCAGCGGCGTGGGCGCGATGCTCTATCGCGACAGAGAACCTGTGTCACGCCTTCCTCTGACTGGAGCCTATCAATGAATACCCCTGACTCTTCAACGCTGATCCTGCGCAACGGGCGTTTGCTCGACCTGCAACAGGGTCAATTGATCGACGGCCAGGAAGTCGTGATCGAGGGTGAGCGCATTGTCACCGTACGCCCTGCTGGCGAACCCGCCGAAGCTGGGGCCAAAGTTATCGATCTGGGCGGCAAGACCCTGATGCCCGGCCTCATCGACTGTCATGTTCATGTTCTGGCCTCCAGTGCCAACCTGGGTTTCAATGCCCTGCAACCCAACGCAATCATCATGTACCGCGCCCTGCCGATTCTGGCAGCCATGCTGCAACGTGGCTTCACCACGGTGCGCGATGCCGGTGGTGCCGATTGGGCGCTGGCTCGGTCCATCCAGATGGGGCTGATTCCCGGGCCGAAGATCTTTGCTTCGGGCAAGGCCTTGTCGCAGACAGGCGGCCACGGCGACATGCGCGCCCGCGGCGACCTTTTGACGAGTGAGCCCTGCTCCTGCTGCTTCCGCGCCGGGGCCATCGCCCGGGTAGTGGACGGTGTCGACAATGTGCGTCTGGCGGTTCGTGAAGAGCTGCAACAAGGCGCGAACCAGATAAAGATCATGGCTTCAGGTGGCGTCTCTTCACCCACCGACCCGATTGCCAATACCCAATACAGCGAAGCCGAAATCCGCGCCATCGTCGACGAAGCCGCAGCCGCCAATACCTACGTGATGGCTCACGCCTACACGGCTCGGGCCATTCGCCGTGCCATCGAATGCGGCGTGCGCACCATTGAGCACGGCAACCTGGTGGATGCCGACACCGCCCGCCTGATGGCTGAAAAAGGCGCTTTTGCAGTACCGACTCAAGTCACCTATGAAATGCTCGCCCAGTACGGCGAACGTTTCGGACTCCCAGCAGATTCGGTGGCCAAGATCGAAGACGTGCGTCAGGCCGGACGCAATGCCCTGCTGCTGTTCGCCGAAGCGGGCGTACCCATGGGCTACGGCTCGGACCTGCTCGGTGAAATGCATGAATACCAGAGCCACGAACTGAAGATCCGTGCCGAATTACTGGGCAATCTTGCGGCCCTGCGCAGCGCCACCAGCGTGGCGGCGCAGATCCTTCAGCGCGAGGGCGAACTGGGCTGCATCGCCGCAGGCGCACAGGCCGACCTGTTGGTGGTGGACGGTGATCCGCTCACTGACATTGACTGCCTCGTGGGCCAGGGCGAACACCTGGCGATGATCTTCCAGAATGGTCATATCCGGAAAAATACGCTGGAGCAGTGACCGGTTACAGAACCTAGTGCGAGTTTTGATCCCAGAGCCAGTTCCATATACCCGGCAAACGCACGCTCTCATCACGGCTCTTGACCGTACGAGCCAGCGCAGCGCGCTTCAACTGCGCACTGTCGTCGTAGAAAGGCTTTTGATCCAGGGCCACGCCGGTTTCACGGGCGCTATCGATCAGGATCTGCAGGTATTCCCGAGCATGCCGGGCGGTGTAGCGATTCAGATCATGAAACGTGACCACCACCGGTATGACGCCCTCGATGGAGGGCAGCTCGCCTGCGGCGATGCGCTCGCGCACTTCCGATAGCTGCCGGACCATATTGGATCGACGGCGCAGGCTGAAGTTGTAACCCCATATCTTGCCGTCATTGGCACTCAGGTCAGTCAGCAGCACATGCAGGCCATGCTGCTGATAGGCCGCGAAGGTGCGCTTGTCGTAGTTCCAGAATGGCGGACGCAGCAAGACCGTCGGCGTGCCCGTGATGCCGGCGATGATTCCACTGCCTTGCGTCAGGGATTGCTCAAGCTCTTCAGGGTTCAGCGAGCGGTGATTGGTGTGGTGCGGGGTGCTGGTATGAAAGCCCAGCACATGCCCTTCGGCATGTTGGCGCTGCATGATCGCTCGGCCCTGCTCACTGCCGCCTGCGCCACTTGCACCGGTCTGGACGAAGAAAACAGCCTTGATATCCGGCTGCACGGGGTTAGTGGCCAGGCTGTCCAGCACCGTGAGCGTCGGATTGTAAAAGCTTGATGCGCTGGGCCCGTCATCGAATGTCAGCAGAAACCGAACCGGTGGCTGCTGATGCAGGCGCTCGACCGTCTGTGGCGTCAGGGGAACAGGGTTGGCGATGCAGCCCGAAAGGCCGAGCGCGACAACCAGCACCGCCAGGGTACGAAAAACAGGGCACATGAGTAGGTTCTAATCCGGATAGCCAGCGGTGATGCCCTTTTCGGGCCCGGCCATTCCTCCGTGATCGGCTCATGCGCGGGCATTCGCGCCCTGCGCGCCCCTGTACTGCGCTGAGGTAAACACAGGGGTTCACACATTATCCGGGCTCGGACAGTAAAGCCATGGGCAAACGATGAACTTGATGGCCGGTTGCTACTTCTCCCATTCTGCCGGTGAAATCTTCAACCCGTGCAAACCGTCGTAACTGGCCCGCCGAGGCGACGTCCAGCCCTCCAGCAGCGAGTCATCAAGGTTGTAGATTTCCACACCCAAGGGACGACAGACAGACAGCGGATCCTGAGCGTCCGGCCCCCACATGGGCAATGACAGGTCACCGCCTGGGCACGTGGACAAGGCGCACAGCAAGTCGATTTCCGCGAAGAATTCCAGGTAATCGCCCTGACGGGCCGGGCAGGCTTTCATGAAATACATGTCGTCATGATTGAGGCCGGTGCACTGGAAGATATTCAGCACGTCATGGACATCGAATTCGGTCAGGCCGTGGGGCAACACTGCGCGGGTCAGGTTCGAGTGGCAGTGATGGTGAAAATCTTCGCCGGTCAGCATCTTGTTGACGTAAGGGTCGCAGCGGGTGCCAAGCAGATCATGCAGACGGCCGCCGTGCTCGTCGATGCCGTAACTGGCCAGGCTGTCGTCGGTGATGGTCACCATGGGCCGCAGGAATGGCAGGTTCGACCAGAGCCTGTCGTGAGTCGTGACATGAGCCCCCTGCAACTGGCGAGTACGTGCTGCCCAGAGGCGCTCACGAGGATCGTCGGCATTCCAGACATTGAAATCGCCGACCTGCGGGCCGATCGGAGTGGTGACTCGAAACACCTGCCCCGCCTTGACCTTCCAGGCCCGCCCGGTACGAATCGGCACCTCGAATGTCTCAATCAGCGTGCGCTGTCCGGTACTGGCGCGTATACGCTCGTAAAACGCCTTGTCTACCTGCAGCGCAGCGCCTTTGCTGACCTGATAAGCGGCGGGGTAATCCTTGTACATGCGCTGTTCCTCGACCGTGGGCAATGGCCACAGATAACAGACTTCCCCGACAGATCGTCAAGCCTGCATGACGTGGGCAGACATGAATGGACGGTTTCGATCAGGTCGGACAGGAAACCGTGCCGTTATCGAGGCCCTGCTTGTGGTTCTCGTAATCCAGCGTGGCCTTGCCGTTGACCCATTTCAGGGTAATCACCAGCACCGAGTCGAAGTCATCGCCTGTCCAGTCATCCACCAGCTTCACTTTCTGGCCCGAGGCTTCCTGGGCCACCTTGTTGATCAGCTCAGGCAGGTAACCGTGAGACCATGCCGTGTAGATGGTCGAGTTGTGATACTTGTCGTGCATCAACTCATCGGCCAGGGCGCCGGTGTCATTGGCACCAAAGTCGATATTGACCGGCAGGCCTAACTTGATTGCGCTGGGTCCGACTGTCATCAAGGGTCGCAGATAGCTGTAGGACAGATCACCCTCACCCTCTTCCACATGACGACTCGGGTTGGCGGCAAAGATGAAGTCGGCCTTGCCATAGGTCCTTGGCAACAGCTCGGACAAATCGATGGCCCGATTCAGGCCCTGGCAATTCAATTGCCCCAGGCCCATGGAAGGCTTCTCTGCATGGCGCAGGAATACGAGGGTTTGCGTGCCGTTTTTCGGTTCGGCATGCACCCCGCGGCCGATAGAGAGCCAGAAGGCCGCGCAGAAAACCAACAAGGCAGGAAAAAGAAACCAGGCGTAACGGCGATAGACGCGGCTTATTGATGAGAGTTTTGACATATTCATGGTATGGAGTCCGGCACGTGTTTATGTAAATTCAGCGTGTCGCTGATGCGAATATGCCAGCCATGAGCGGGTTCGCAGCCCCCAGGAAATCCTTTGTGGATCAGTCGAATACGTACCCTTGATCACGCTTAAAGACTAATACCGTTATGTTGCGATATGAAGAATTCGGATGGTAGGAGTCCAAAAAAGCCTTCTTGTTGCATTCGGCAGGCAAAAACAGACAAAACACGAGAGAAAATATCGCCAAAAAAGGCTCTATGACGAGCTTTAAAAGCTCATTAATCAGGGTAACAGGAGGGGTTATTGCGATAAATCAGCGAATGTTGGCAAAAAAATTGAGAATGATATTTTGTTTCAAAAATTGGCGTGAGTGGGAAGCGGCTTGCCGCCTCCCACTCCAGTTTCAGATCACGAATCGACCCACCATCGTATTGAGGCCCACCGCCAGTCGTGACAGCTCGTGGCTGGCAGCGCTGGTCTGATTGGCACCTGCGGCGGACTGGTTGGCCAGGTCACGGATATTCACCAGGTTGCGGTCAACTTCCCGGGAAACCTGAGCCTGTTCTTCCGAAGCACTGGCAATCACCAGATTGCGCTCGTTGATCTGCGAGATGGCATCGGTGATCCGCTCCAGAGCATCGCCTGCGGCCTGAGCCAGGTCCAGCGTGACTCGGGTACGGCCGGTATTGAGGGTCATGGACTCCACCGCCTGCCCAGTGCCGCTCTGGATGCCTGCCACCATCTGCTCGATTTCCCGGGTCGACTGGGCGGTACGATGCGCCAGCGCCCGCACTTCGTCTGCCACGACCGCAAACCCTCTACCCGCCTCGCCTGCACGTGCGGCTTCGATGGCAGCGTTGAGTGCCAGCAGGTTGGTCTGCTCGGCGATGCCACGAATCACATCCAGCACTTTGCCGATCTCACGTCCCTGAGTGGCCAGCCCTTCGACCAAACTGGAAGCGCTCTGTACGTCCTGGGTCATGACCTGGATCGCCTTGACCGTTTCCACCACCTTGTCCCGCCCCTGACGCGCCGTTTCATTGGATTGCTGCGAGGCTTGCGAGGTGGATACAGCGTTGCGTGCTACCTCTTCCACGGCAGCGGTCATCTGGTTGACGGCGGTGGCCGCTTGTTCAAGCTCATCATTCTGCTGTTGCAGCCCGCGGGAGGACTCTTCAGTGACCGCGCTCAGCTCTTCAGCCGCCGAAGCCAGTTGAGTTGCAGAACCTGAAATCTGTTCGATGGTCTTGCGCAGGTTCTGCTGCATCACTACCAGGGCTTCCAGCAGACGTGCAGGTTCGTCATTGCCGTCTACTTCGATATGCCGGGTCAGGTTGCCGTCGGAGATTTCCTGCGCAGCACGTACTGCTCTGGACAATGGCATGACAATACTGCGCGTTAACAACCAGGCCAGAAGAACCGTCAAGGCCGCCGCCAGCACCGAAACAAAAATGATTGCGGTATTGGCATTATCAAAATGCATGCTTGAAAGTTCGGAAGCATCCAGGGCCGACTTTTTATTGATCGTGATCAATTGATCAAGTTGCGAAGCGATCAAATCCGTACTGGTTTTCATCTTTGTGTTGACCAGTGTCTTCAACGCTTCAAGATCATTACTGCGCGACAGCGTTATTGCAGTTTGTTGTATATCCAGGTATTCGGCCAACGACACTTGAAACTTTCTGTAGGTGTCTTTTTCCTCACCGTCCGCTGGCAAGGCTGCATAACTGGATTCGGCTTTCTTGAGTTTTTGAGTCAACAGCTGGGCACGGCTTTCGGTGTCCTGTATCTGCTCGGGCTCCCGGTTGATCAGGTACCTGAACGACATGATGCGTAACAGCAGCAGGTTCTCGTCCACTTCACCCAGGTAGCCGATGCTGGGCAGCATGTTGGTTTCCAGGTCCGTGGTGGCCTGGCGAATGATCGACATGCGGTTGAGTGCGAAAATGCCCAGCCCTATTACCAGAACGGCAATAAAGGCAAAGCCCAGAAAAGCACGAGGCGCAATATTGATGCTTCGTAGTGACATGGAATCATTCTCTTGGGAGGTACAACACGATGCGATCCATGCATCACGAAACGAGAGAGTCAGAACCCTCGCCAATTAGAGGGGCGACAGCATAAAAGCCATCCCCCATAAACCGGTTATCGGTCGCACTTGAGAATAAATGGAGTCAAAAACAGGAAATCTTTTCTGACGTCAAAGTGACGACTTTCAGTTGCACTTCACTGATACTTCCCAACTGGAAAGTTGCCCCGTCCTATTCAATTTCCTGATTTGGTGCGGGCCCAGATACGTGTGCGCAACGCTTCGGTTTTCATCTCGACCGGCTCAAGCACGAACATCCGGCTGAGCATCTCGGCATTGGGGTAAACGCTGGTGTCAGCCCAAAGAGCCGGGTCGATCAATGCATCGGCTTTTTCATTGCCATTGGCATATTTGACCTCGTTGGTGATGTGGGCCATCACTTCCGGACGCAACAGGTAATTCATGAAGGCATAGCCAGCCTTTTCATTGGGAGCATCGATGGGCATGGCAACCATGTCGAACCACATCGGCGCGCCCTCCCTGGGGACGGTGTAACCGATTTTTATGCCGTTATCAGCTTTATCTGCGCGCTCCTGGGCCTGAGCCATATCACCGGAAAAACCCAATGTCATGCAGATCTTGCCGCTGCCCAGATCCTCGATGTACTTGACCGAGTCGAAGTACAGAACATAGGGACGAATGGCAGCCAGTGCAGCCTCGACCTTTGCATAGTCTTCAGGTTGCTCGCTGTGGGGAGGCAGTTCCAGATAGTTCAAGACGATCGGAAGCACTTGCGCAGCGTTATCCAGGATCGCAACACCACACTGGGCAAGCTTTTGCATATTCTCCGGCTTCAGGATGAGGTCCCAGGAGTCCAGCGGCGTGTCGTCGCCCAGTACAGACTTGACCTTGTCCACGTTGTAACCGATGCCGGTGCTGCCCCACAGATAGGGAAACCCATGCTGATTACCGGGATCGTTGACCTCCAGCGCCTTGAGCAGGACCGGGTTCAGATTCTTCCAGTTGGGTAGCTGATGCTTGTCGAGCACCTTCAAGGCGCCCTTGTCGATCTGCCGCGCCATGAAATGCACCGACGGCACCACGATGTCATAACCCGAGTGACGGGCCATGAGTCTGGCATTGAGGGCTTCATTGGTTTCGTAGGTCTGGTAATCGGGCTTGATACCGGTCGCCGCCTGAAAGTTCTTCAGGGTGTCGGACGCGATGTAGTCGGTCCAGTTGTAGATATTGACCCTGTCTGCTGCATGACTGGTGGAGACCAGCAACATCAGCGCAGCAACGGATTTACTCAGCATTCTTCAACTCCATGGGTCAATGAAACCAGCTTGCCCTATCCATCGGGCACACCTCAATACTTGAAGCAAACAGCTCGCAGGATCAAACGTTTTTGACGTACATCAAATTATTTGAAAAATTCGACTGGCGCCTGAAAATATTTTCCAGCTGTGTGCAGGCAGGTGCTATTTTTAGGTCTCGTCAGACCGTTCAGATCATCCCGCTGGAAAGCAGTACGATCATTCAGGATTGTTAACTGTTTGGTCACTTCGGCTTTTATCGGTCGCATCTCGACTGGTCTCCCTACCCATTGGGGCCGAAGGAATTGCTCGATTGAATCAGGTGGGCCGCTTCCATGACCAAAGTCACGTTCCCCAATGCATGCCAACTGATGCGCTGGCACTTTCATCCGGTTGGCTTTGAAGCCACCATGGATGCCCCCAGCAGCATGATTGCCCGCCTGTTCGACCGGGCCAGCGGTGAAACGGTAGTGGCGATTGCCGGCCTGCCCTGCGCAACAGTCATGAACGCCACCGACGTAGAGCGGATCATCGAGGCCATCGAAGCCGAGATGGAACTGTTCGGCAGCAATCAACTGGCTGGCTTCCTGTAAAACAGACGGGAGCCTTCAGCTCCCACCCACTCATTCATCGATTCTTGCGCAGGTCTTTGAAAAAAGGCTTGTCCTGGGCAACCCTGTCCGATGCCTTGGGCACCTTGATAGGGTCGTTCCCCGCAGAGCTTTCATCGATGTACCAGTAGCAATGGCGTACCGCACGAGTGATGGCCACATAGGCCAGACGCAGGACTTCGTCCTGCTGGGCACTGTCGAACGACTGCGAATCTGCGGCATCACCAAGACCGGCCAGGCGATAGACCTGATTCTTGTAGGGCGACAGCGTCGAGTGCTGACAATCCCCTAGCAGGAATACCGCATCGGCCTGCAGTCCCTTTGAGCTGTGATAGGTCAGCATCCTGATTCGCCGTGCCTGCGGCCCCATGGCCGCATCGGCATGGATCAGGGATTTCAACTGCTCGGAAATCATGGCCTTCTCACTGCTCTTTCGATACAGCAGCAGGATCGAGTCACCGGCGTTGTAGTGCTCGGCCACACGCTCGGCCAGCTCATTGTCATCGCGGTTCAGCACCGTTATCGGCACCAGTTCCTGAACAGCGCCGCTGGCCTTGGCCTTCTTGCCCGCAATGGCAGGAGCAGCGCGCACGATATGCTCGGCGGCATCGATAATGTGCTGATGGCTGCGAAAGTTATCGCTGAGCATGACCTTGGTGGTCGCGGGCGATGAGAACTCCTTGGGAAACTCCATGAAGTAGTGTGGCGAGCTGCCTCGCCAGCCATAGATGGACTGCCAGTCATCACCCACACACAGCAACGATGAATGCCGGGCCACGCGACCGGTGTGCATGGCCGGGCCACGGCGTCGGATTTCCTGCAGGCTGGCCCTTATCCAGGACACGATCTGCGGTGAGACATCCTGGAACTCATCGATCATCAGGTGTGCCAGAGGCCTGAGCACTTCATCGCTGACCTGGCGCAGGTTTTCCGGTGATGTTTCGCCAAACAGGGCGAACATCCGGTTGTAGGTCATGATCGGTGGCTTCTGATCCAGCAGATGGTTCTCAAGGGCCTTCCAGAACAGGCTCAAACCCTCGAAGAAAAACCGGTCAGGGTCATTGCTGGCAAAACTCATTTCAGCCACGGCAGAGGGCACATCGAGGCCAAGGTTCTCGATAAAGCTGGCAGCCATGACAAAACAATCCAGCAGCGGTGCAGCGCCCAGCTCACCCTTGACCCGGTAATCGAACCCCGGCCCCGCTACGGCCGATCCGGCCAGGGACTGCAGCACCTTGCCAGCCGCTTCGTAGTTCTCGAACCAGATCAACGGTTTGCGGCAGAAAGCTTGAAACAGTGTGCGTTTGATGACCCATTCGGCCCAGACCGGAAGCTTGGCGCCGGGGCGTTTCATCTGCTGGTCTTCGCTGGAGTCGAGCCCCAGCACAACCCAGGCATCCAGCTCGGCGATATAGCCGTGAACGTGAAAGGCAAAGCCATTGATTTCAATGGTCTGGCGCATGGGCTCAATGCCTTTTACAGGCCAGGCCTTTGCCCGTATCCACAGGTCTTCGATGATGTCGCACAGTTCTTCATCGCGCTTGGACGACAGCTCGGTCACGGTGATGCGCTTTTGCACATCCGGATGATCGCGATCCAGTTCCTTGAGTTGCAGCGCATGGCGGTACAGCGGCGCAATCACCTCGCGAAAGCGTTCGCTGCTGGCATAGAGGTCGCGATAGCACAGGTTCAATTGCTGACGCTGGGCGTCGTTGATGCGCAGATCGAACGGGTTACTGTCAGCCTCATCCCCAGAGGCCGACGTATTGCCCAGATTCTCGAAAGCGCGCAGTTGCTCGAAGCCCGGCAGGCTGCGAACCAGAGGCAGGATTCGCGAGTGGAAGGTGCGAACCAGATCCCGGGCCTGCTTGTGGCTCAGGGTATGCCCCCACAAAGCCATTATCTCGATCAGCTTGCCGATGAAGTCCTTGCGCGACTCGCGGGTGAACGTCACCACGGTCATGGCTTCCAGCTCGAACCCCAGGTAGTGGTGAAGCAACAACACCCGCAGCACCAGCGATGTGGACTTGCCCGCCCCAGCACCCGCAATCACGTAGGTGGAAGGCGTATCGCTGAAAATCATTTTCCACTGCGCCGGGGTGGGCTGGGCATGGGGCGGCAGCTTTTGCGCCACATCAGCCTTGATACGCTTTTTCAGTTCTGGGGTCAGACCCAGACGCCAGTCATCGAACAGATGATCATCGACTTTCGGTCCGCGATGTTCACTGGGACGGGTATCGCGAATCAAAAGGACATTACGCCCTTGCTCCAACCCATCCAGTCGACCTTCGGCGTAGCCCTCGTTCACGCCCTCGATATGCCCACTCAGAAACCCGTCGGCATGCCCCTGAAACCACGAAGGCCTGTGCTGCGCGCCAAGCCCCGTCAGACCACGCCCCATCAGGCGTGACAACAGGCGCTTGAACAGCGGCAGGCGCTCGGGCGGATTGAGTTCGATATCCAGATCAGGAGGAAGAGCAGAAGGCAGATCGTCAGGCACGCAGGCTCCAGAGTGAGAATCGTCGGACGCCTATGGTCGCCGGATTCGCCCACAAGCTCCAGCGAAATGCTTTCGTTTCAGGGTCTTAGGCGATCAACTGCATGCTGCACAGTTGATCGCGCCATTAAAAATATGTATCGAAGCTTTCGATGACGTTCAGGTCCTCATCAATCAGGCACCCGGAGCGCCACTTGTCGAAGGTCAGGCACGGATGAGAAGAACCGAAGGAAATGATATCGCCGATTTTCAGCTCACAGCCCGGCGCGATGGTCATGAACGCATGTTGATCCATCAAGGCTGTGACCTGGCAGGCGCTGACATCATCGCCCTTGCTGGACAAATCACCGGCCTTGTAACGCAGCAGCGGTGTAGGCAAACCAGCGTCGCAGGCGATATCGCGCTTACCCAGGGCGACCACTGCAAAACCCGGCTCAGGCAAGGATTGCACATGAGCCCAGACTTCCATGGCCGGGCGCAGCCCTTCGCTCAAGTCGGCGCGGCGATCCAGCACGCTGCACTGCGCAGCCTTGTAGATGCCGTGGTCATGCACCAAATAGCAGCCGGGACGCAGGACGCTGAGAAACCGCTGGCGCACAGCCTGAGCATCGAAGGCTTCGGCAATCAGGTCATACCAGGCCGACCCGGAAGCGGTCACGATGGGACGATCCAGGGCAAAGGCTTGCCTGTCCTGCAACTCGACGGCCAGCCGCACCAGTGACGCGGCAAAAGCCCTGATCTCTTCAATGGCCCGATCGCCATGAATCACGCCTTCGTAGCCTTCGATACCGGTCAGGGCCAAAGCCGGCTGGGCGTTGATCACCTCTGCCAGCGCCAGCACTTCCTGCTCGGTACGACAACCGCAGCGCCCGCCGGGCACGCCGTATTCGATCATGACATTCAGTCGCAGCCCGCGTGCGGCAAAGAACTCACCCAGCGCCACGGCGTTATCCGGGTGATCGACCATGCAATGAAAATCGAACAACGAATCGGCCAGCATCTCGGCGATGATCGCCATGTTGGGCGCACCTACCAACTGATTGGCCATCAATACGCGACGCACCCCGTGGGCAAAAGCGGCGCGGGTCTGCACCGCAGTGGCCAGGGTCATGCCCCAGGCACCCTCCTCCAGTTGACGACGAAACAAGGCCGGCACCATGCTGGTCTTGCCATGAGGCGCCAGCTCCGCACCGCTGTCAGTGACAAAGCCCTGCATCCAGCGAATATTGTGCTCCAGCGCCTGATTGTGAATCACCAGAGCCGGCAGACTTACATCACACAACAAGCGTTGACTCGGCTCGGCAAAGCCTTTATCGGGGACAGGGATAGGCATGGGGGCTCCGGGGGCTGGAAGTTACAAGCTGCAAGTTTCAAGCTTCAAGCAAGTTTCAAGCCGCTCACACGTGCAAGCTTCAAGCTTGCAGCTTGCCCTCTCACAAACACGTAGCAATTGCCGCAGCCCTCAGCGCGGAGTGGCTGTCACCTGCAGGCGCATAGAATTCGATATCGGTGGTCGGCCCCTTGCTGCGCACATCGGCGAAATACTTGGCCTCGGTAGTGAAAACCGTAAAACCGCCACCGGAAAGCTTGTGCAGGAATACATCGGAGGACGTGCCGAACATGGCTTCGTTCTGCCAGGACACCTGGATGCACTGAGCCACGGCCGCATCCTGTTTGCTGCTTGACAGGACTTTGGTCGGCCCGGCCGAACGGGCCGAGTCAGAGGGAGCCGCGCATCCAGCCAGCAACAGAGTGACCGCGATGATAGAAACCGGAAATTTCATGACATGCCTTCGTCGAAAAAAGCCGATTCTAGCACCGCGGCGCAGTGGTCAGCCTTAGGCCAACTCGAAAACCACATCCTGGGCACCTTCCCACAAGGTCTTGACGCCCAGTTTGCGCAGGTTTTCCTTGCCTTCAACGATGGTCAGGAAGTGATTGCCCGCGAGTTGCCCCATCTTGCTGGCAAAACAGCAGGATCCGTAAGCCAGAATGATCTCGGTTTCACTGTAACCGCCCGGATAAAACAGGATGTCACCCACCGAAGGATGGCTGGTCGCATTCTCGAAACCAATGGGTTTGTCACCGAGCATGAGCTGGTAATCGTCCAGCGGCACCCAGCACCCCTCTCCGCTCCAGCGCACATGAATGAACTTCTGCCGGTAAGGCAGCAACTTCAAGAAGGCCGCAACGGTATGCGGCGCATCGGGATTGGCCTCGGCCAGGAACTCATATCCGCCAGCGGTTATTTTTAGGGTGGTCACGACTTCGACTCCTGTTTACGAAGGGGTTCGGTGAATATCCGGTCACGGAGTTCCGTTTCTGCCATACAGCAAATAACCGGGGCGCTCGCTCAGACGCTCATAGTAAGCAGCGACTGCGGGAAACTCGGGATGGTCCAGCGGGGTTTCAAACCATCGATTGACCGAGAGGCCAACCGGGATATCGGCAAGGGTAAACGACTCGCCGGCCACATAAGCGCCAGTCAGCTCAAGCTGTCGATCCAGTATCTGCATATGCCGGGCCCAACTGCTGCTGGACGCCTTTAACGCATCTCGATCCTGAAACTCGGCCGAGCGCCTGACCAGCGACATGAACGCATAGGTCCAGGACTTGTTGAGGTCCGTTGCCTGCCAGTCTATCCATTGATCTATGCGGGCCCTGGCTCTGGGCTGGGACGGGTAGAAACCTTCATCCGGGTGAACAGACGCCAGATAGCGAATGATGGTGTTGGATTCCCACAAGACAAAGTCGTCTTCCAGAATCACGGGCACCATGGCATTGGGGTTCAAGGCCATGAACTCGGGCGTATCCGTGGCCCGAAAACCGCTTCCCCAGTCTTCCCTTTCAAAAGACCGGTCTGTTTCGGCGCATGCCCACAGCACTTTTCTGACGTTGATTGACGATGCCTTGCCGAGTATTCGCAACATTTCGAGTTCTTGACTCACAAAGGGTAGATATGACGATATCAGTTCTGTTCGGGCTCATGGGCAAACAGTCAGCACAAACCGAAAACAGGCCTTGTCTGGCTTTGACTACTGGATGACTCGTCCTGCGCCTCAGGCGCCTGTAAACTTCAGGACTCTTTCGCCAGGAAGGCTAAACCATGAAGCCGCTCGCCACGATTACAGCAACCCTTTTTCATCGCCACTACGGAGAGCGTGCGTTCAATCCGTCGACACCCGAATCAGTCAGGGATTTGACAATCATTACTTATGCAGATGCATCGAACCTGGATTCGCTTTTTCGATACTTGAACAGCACCTATCTGGCTCGAGCCATTGGCACCTCACCGCGGCTCATCATTGGCTTGGCTAACATTGATAAGGCTGCCGATAACGCTCTTCAGGAAGCCCTGAAAAAAATTACGGAGAATCTTCGCGAGGATACCCAGCTATACCTACACGCGGCATGCCACATCAAATTGCTTGCTCATGACGGCGTTGCATGGCTTGGCTCACAAAACGTCACCCGTGGAGCAGAACCCTGGTTTTCCGGCATCCGTTTCGATTGGAAGACCCATTTCAATCGAAACCATGAAGCGCTGATAAAAGTAGACCCGGCAGACTCTGAATGGATCGACGATTTGTGCGCGCGAGTGCTGGACGACCAAGCATTGTGCACTCAGGTAAAAAAGGACTCTCTACCTTCAGAGGTTGTGAGAACACTCAAACGCGCCAGTACCGTAAATAGCACAATCGAGAACATGATCGCAGGCCAACGACTGCGCGAACTTCTCGATAGCCCGCTGGAACTGGTAGATGTAGAGGGCAGCCGTCAGTCCCCGGCAGACGTTTGCCGTGCCATCCACGACATCGCCCGTGAGCACTTGCCTGACCAAAGGATGTCAGCACTTCTGGAGGAAGTTTACGGCGACAAGGACCTGGAGAACATCAAATGTAACAACACCTACGACCTTCTGGAAATATCCTCGGCGATCAGTGCAAACATTCCTGCTTGCGAGGCGTTTTTGACGGTACTGGAAGCATCACCGAGGCATGCTGACGAAACGGAAAAAGAGCTTATTGAAATCATTCAGGCGCTTGCTCACACGCATGGACTAGATGACCTTGAAGAGTTCCTGGCTCGCCAGCGATCTTCAATCATTCAGAACATAATGCAATCGCACGACGCCTCAGCCAGCTACCTGAGAGGTGCCATTGATAACGATGGAAACCTCAATGCGGAACTCCTCGATTTGCGTCTATCACAAACGAACGGCAGTTTTTGCATTCCTGCCCATTACCAGCTCGAATGGATAGATGTGGGCCCTATCCTGAAAGACCTGGACAAACACATAAACCAGCTCGTGAAACAGAACTGGATCAGAAATGTGATTGCACTAGGGCGGAATCTGGCCAATGAAATTGACCGTCTTTATGAGCGCGAACGGCAGGACCGTGAGTTCATGAGCGTGTACAACAAACTGCTGGCTGATCCGGAATCAGACCAACGATTTTACGTTTAGCGGTTGAACAGCGAGATTGATGGAAGGCTTGCAGTTCACCGCCCCAGCCTGAAGAACAAGGGCGGTGAGATTGCAAAAGAACGGCTACATGAAGAGCAAGACCGCTCCCGACAGTTAGTAAAAACAGGATCAGGCCCGAAAGGCCTCAATGCTGAAAAAGATGCTCCTTCGCAGCCTTGATACGCTTTGCCCGCTCCTTGAGAAGGCTGTCCGCCAGATCGGCCGCAGCCTCGACCGCCTGTTCGGCAGACTCGGCTTTCACAATCGTGGCACTGAGCGCGGCAGAGGCATACAGATCCCATGCCTGGATTTCATCGTTAAAGAGCGGTGGCTTGCTCGACATTGGACTACTCCTGAATGCAAAGAGCTGGAAAGGGTATCCAGCCCTTATGGCAAAAAGCGTAGGCTGCAAGACGGAATTCGCCATTGATACAGATCAGGGCGACTTTGGCTCCCGATGATCGGTACGCGCTATTCAAAGGCACACCTTAATAGATCAATGCGGCGTGTGCGGGAAGGCAGCTCATCTGTGGCTCGACAGACATCGGCTCCATAACGACCCTGCTGCCCCCTCAAGTATCAGAGATACCTAGAGCTGCTTTTTCGTCTCAAGGGCAATTTCCTTGAGACCGGATTCAGTGATTTCTTTCCAGTCGGATTCGGTCGCAGCCTGCATGTTTTCGCTCTTGCGAGTGACTACATTCATGTCCGGAGCACCTGCAGTTTCGATTCTCAGGTGAGATTTGTTGTTGACCGCAATCGATAGAAACCCAGGGGAGAACCATGACCAGAACTCCACGATATGAACGTTTACAGCAGTGGCCTCCTTGGCACTCTTGTCAGTCACGACCTCATAACCTGCATTCCTGTAGGCATCAGAGACGGCCTGGCTCACCAATTGGGACACCGTGCGACCAGAGGGAAGCACTACATCGCCCATCGCCATTCCATAACCATTACGCTTGCGGCCAACAGCACGCTCAGTGATGGATTTGTCAGTGATTTCATCATCTTTCAATGACGGGATATCAGCACTGCGCGGATTGATTTTGAAAACACGTTCATCAACGGCACTGATCAGAACCTTCTTGCCATTGGACGTCGTCGTTTTCTGAGCGGTATCGAGGGGAGCAAACTTCACATCGACTTCCGAGCGCCCCATTGCACAGCCCGTCAGCAAACCCAGTGCAACTACCATTGCCGCTATCCGAAAACCCATCGCTATAACCACTCCTTTTCGCCGTCATTGGCCTGACCGAATATCGGTCGGGAAAATTCTAAGCGAAAACCCGTCAGAAGCGATGCTCAAAAAAATCAAAGTGCCATCACTGAATAGTCTTTAACCTGCATTCATGCAGACGTCGGCAGCAGAAAGCCACGCATTCATTACCCGCCACCGTACAACTACCGCCCCACCTATGCGACAATGCGCGCCAAAGTCTGGCATGAACCCCGCATTCATATTCCGGCAACCCGTCTCTGACAGGCTGGTTGCTATCGACGTATGCCTCGCTGGAACCACTCAAGCTCCGACTGGAGCGAGCCGCCCTATTGGGTACGGCTCACATCGGCATTTCCCAAGTTATTGATAGGTAAGGCAATTGATCTCCACCGCGAATATAACCATGCAGTTCGGCCCCAAACCCTTGTTCGAGAATGTCTCGGTCAAGTTTGGTGCCGGTAACCGTTACGGCCTGATCGGCGCCAACGGCTGCGGCAAATCCACGTTCATGAAGATTCTGGGCGGTGACCTGGAGCCTTCGGGTGGCCAGGTCATGCTGGAACCGAACGTGCGCCTGGGTAAATTGCGCCAGGATCAGTTCGCCTACGAGGAATTCACCGTTCTCGACACCGTGATCATGGGTCACGAAGAGCTGTGGAAGGTCAAGGCCGAGCGCGACCGTATCTACTCGCTGCCGGAAATGACCGAAGACGACGGCATGGCCGTTGCCGAGCTGGAAACCGAGTTCGCGGAAATGGACGGCTACACCGCCGAGTCCCGTGCCGGCGAGCTGTTGCTGGGCCTGGGGATCGGCATCGAGCAGCACAATGGCCCGATGAGCGAAGTTTCGCCGGGCTGGAAACTGCGCGTCCTGCTGGCTCAGGCGCTGTTTTCCGATCCTGAAGTGCTGTTGCTCGACGAACCGACCAACCACCTGGACATCAACACTATCCGCTGGCTGGAAAACGTTCTGACCCAGCGTAACAGCCTGATGATCATCATCTCTCACGACCGTCACTTCCTGAACAGCGTGTGCACCCACATGGCTGACCTGGATTACGGCGAACTGCGTCTGTTCCCGGGCAACTACGACGAGTACATGACCGTGGCGACCCAGTCCCGCGAGCAGTTGCTGGCCGACAACGCCAAGAAGAAAGCACAGATTTCCGAGCTGCAGTCGTTCGTCAGCCGCTTCTCGGCCAACGCCTCGAAAGCCAAGCAGGCCACTTCCCGCGCCAAGCAGATCGACAAGATCCAGCTAGCCGAGGTCAAGCCTTCCAGCCGTGTCAGCCCGTTCATTCGCTTCGAGCAGACCAAGAAGCTGCACCGTCAGGCCGTTGTGGTCGAGCACATGGCCAAAGGGTTCGATGGCAATATTCTGTTCAAGGATTTCAGCTTCACGGTCGAAGCCGGCGAGCGCGTGGCGATCATCGGCCCGAACGGTATCGGCAAGACCACCTTGCTGCGTACTCTGGTCAACGACCTGACGCCGGATGCCGGTTCGATCAAGTGGACCGAATCCGCAGAAATCGGCTATTACGCTCAGGACCACGCCCACGACTTCGAAGACGACAGCACCCTGTTCGACTGGATGGGCCAGTGGACCCAGGGCGGCGAACAGCTGGTTCGTGGCACCCTGGGCCGCATGCTGTTCTCCAACGACGAGATCCTCAAGTCGGTCAAGGTCATTTCCGGTGGTGAGCAAGGCCGTATGCTGTTCGGCAAGCTGATCCTGCAGAAGCCGAACGTGCTGGTGATGGACGAACCGACCAACCACCTGGACATGGAATCCATCGAGGCCCTGAACCTGGCGCTGGAAAACTATCCGGGGACGCTGATTTTCGTCAGCCATGACCGGGAGTTCGTATCCTCGCTGGCCACCCGCATCATCGAACTCAGCCCGAGCGGCGTGATCGACTTCAGCGGCACCTACGATGACTACCTGCGCAGCCAGGGTGTAGTGATCTAAAACGCCTGCCGCGAATGAGTCCGCTCCTTGAAGCGGATTCATTCGTGAACCGGGTATTACGTGCCAGGCTGCTCCAGCATCTCGATCCACAGCGCACCTTTACCCGACGGTGCTTCGCTGACCCGCTTCAAGGCGCCCTCTGCGCCAATCGAATAACTGCCCACCACCTCGCTCTTCTCTCCCGTCACCAGCAGCCAGTGTCCGTCGGGTGAGACTGCGATATTGCGTGGCTGCTTCTCCTGAACCGCGTAGTTCTCAAGATAGGTCAGCTTGCCGCTCGAAGGCTCGACCTTGAAAGTCGATACGCTGCTGGATGTACGCTCGCTGATAAACAGCAGCTTGCCATCCGGCGCCATGCGGATATCGGCCGCCCAGATGCGCGGAGTCGGGTCGTCCTTGAGGTCGTTGTTGCGGGCGTCGCGCACCTCGCCATGGGCAAGTTTCAGGCGCTCCGGGATACCGGCAGCCTGAGTCACCTGGGTCAGCGCACCGGTTTTGTCATCGATCGCAAAGCCGGTCACGGTGCCGCTCATTTCTCCCACTACATACAGGAATTTGCCGTCCGGCGAGAAAGCCAGATGGCGTGGACCGGTCTTGTCTGCAACGGTGACGTAGCCCGTCCCTATCGGCGCAAGTGTGCCGTCCTTTTCCAGGCGGTATTGCAGGACGTGATCGACGCCCAGGTTACCGGCATACACGAAGCGGTTGCTCGGGTCTGTGCGTACCGAATGCGCATGCAAGCCGGTCTTGTAGGTCTGAATGCTGTCGCTTGGGCGCTGCTGGGCATCGATGGGCTGGACACTCAGCAAGTCGCCGCCATAGGAGGCCCCCATCAGGAATCGACCGCTGCGGTCAGTGGACAGGTAAGCCAGGCTCTCGGCCAGCGGCCCCTGAGATATCTGCTTGAGGTGCCCCGTTCCCGGCTCGACGCCAAAGCTGACAACCTGATAAGGCTTGGCACGCAAGGCGGCAAACAGTGTCTTGCCATCCGCAGAGAGTGCCATGGGATTGACCTGATCGCCCGCATTGGTCTGCTCGATCAGGCTCAGTGCTCCGCTTTTCGCGTCAAGCCGGTACTGGGAAATGAGCCCGTCCGCAGGACTGGAGATGTAGGCGAAAGTCGCTGCGTGAGCAGACAGACCGAACGAGCAGGAAACCGCAGCCGCCAACAGGAGATTTCTTTTCATGCCGCACCTTTTGTTATTGTGTTTGTGGTCAGTCATCCTATGACTAGTCACGAATAACAGCAATACGCCCCACCGGATTGTTAGCAAGCTTTCATTTGTGCCGTTACCGGGCCATGATGACTGCATTCCAACCGCCTGCCAGCGAACGAGTCCGATGCCTGCCGCCTCAAGTCAACAACCCTCAGCGCAGCCCAGCTCCATGACGATCACGCTGCAGATCGTTTCCATCGTTTTCTATACCTTCATCGCCTTCCTGTGCATCGGTCTGCCGATTGCCGTGCTGCCCGGCTATGTGCATGACCAGCTCGGCTTCAGCGCCGTGGTCGCCGGATTGACCATCGGCTCTCAATACCTGGCCACCCTGCTCAGCCGCCCTTTTGCAGGCCGGGTGACGGACAATATGGGCAGCAAACGCGCCATCGTTCTTGGCCTGTGCGGGATAGCGATCAGTGGTGTCCTGACGCTGGTCGCCACGCTGCTGGAAAGCATCCCGCTGGCCAGCCTGTGGATTCTGATCGTGGCGCGTCTGTTTCTCGGCGTCTCCCAGGGCATGATCGGGGTCGGCACCATCAGTTGGTGCATTGGCAAGGTCGGCGCAGAACATACGGCGCGCTCGATCTCCTGGAATGGCATCGCGTCCTATGGCGCCATTGCCATCGGCGCGCCAGTCGGGGTCGTAGTGATCGATCACACAGGATTCAACAGCCTGGGCATTGCCTTGATCACCATGGCGGCCCTGGCATTGCTGATGATCCGCAAGAAGCCATCGGTGCCAGTGATTGCCGGCGAGCGCCTGCCCTACTGGTCGGTGTTCGGGCGTATCGCGCCCTATGGCCTTGGGCTGACACTCTCTTCCATCGGCTACGGCACCCTGACGACGTTTATCACCCTGTTCTATATCAGTCGTGGTTGGGAAGGTGCTGCCTGGTGCCTGAGCGTGTTCGGGGTGTGCTTCATCCTTGCGCGGCTGCTCTTTATCGGTGCCATCAATCGTTTGGGGGGCTTCACTGCGGCGATGCTGTGCATGGCGGTGGAAACCGTCGGGCTGGTCATGCTGTGGCTTTCTCCCAACACCGGCTTTGCCCTGGCAGGCGCGGGCCTTACCGGCCTGGGGCTGTCGCTGGTGTATCCGGCATTGGGTGTGGAGGCCATCAAGCAAGTCCCCACCACCAGTCGTGGCGCAGGCTTGAGCGCCTATGCGGTGTTCTTCGACCTGGCACTGGCGATTGCCGGCCCCGTAATGGGCTTCATTGCTCTGGGTCAGGGCTATGGCTGGATTTTCTTTTATGCCTCTTTGCTGTCGATCATCGCCCTGGCGCTGACGTTCTGGTTATCACGCCGCCCTCAAGCAGGCACCTGAACCTGTTTTCGCACGAAACCTGATGCCGCCGGTCGGTCAACTAATTGACGCATCCCGCAATCGGATCTTGACTTGTTTCTGCTAGCCATTGATCAGGCTTATAAAACCCCTTCATGGATGTCACTTGCGTGGTAGCCAGGCCAGCATTGAAACCATGAACCGCCTCCCTGACCACGTGTTCAGAGAGAGCAGTCATGAAAATCAACCACCGGTTACTCCTGCGCTTCATCGCTCGAATCCTTCCCCTGGCTGTACTGACCCTCTTCATCTCCCCCAACGCTCATGGTGCCTGCGATCTCGCCGCCACCATCACCAACGAGATACAGGTCTGTGACAGCGGCAGCAGCGGTCCCTTGAACAAACCAGGCGGTAATAACACGCTGATATTCCCTGCAGGAGGTACGGGTTCGATTAACGGCAGCGTCACCTATGGGCCAGGAAGCGACAGGGTCGAGATGAATTCCGGCAACATCACCGGCAGCGTCAATCAGGGCGCGGGGCCGGATCAGTTTCGCATCACGGCAGGAAACATCACAGGCGATGTCAATCAGGGTGCCGACCGTGACGATTTCTTCATGAGTGGCGGCACCCTGCGCTCGCTGACTCAAGGCGATGGCCTGGACACCTTTCTCATGACCGGCGGCACGATCAGTAGCGCCTTCGAGGATGGCGATCAGGCCAGAATGACCGGCGGTACCATAGGCCGCGTGGACATGAAACTGGATGACAATACCTTCGACATGTCAGGCGGAACCATCGTCAATAATCTGGTGGCCGGATTTGGCCGAGACACCATTATTGTATCGGGCGGCAGTATTGGGGGGCTGGTGAGCATCAGCGGTGGCAACGACCGGATTACCGTCAGTGGCGGCGAGATTCGCGGCGGGATACGCACCAGCTTTGGCAATGACACGTTCACCTGGCTCAATAGCGGCTACATACGCGGCAGCGTTTTGATGGAAAGCGACAATGACAGCGCAACACTGCGCAATCTGGATGAAAACCATCTGGGGCCAAACCCTCTGCTCAATGGCGGCGCAGGCACGGATCTACTGACCTTCGACGCAACCACCTCCGCCAAACCCGAACGCTATGCCAATTGGGAAACGGTCAATCTCGGTAACGGCTCACAACTGGACCTGGCAGGCATTTTCACACTGGGAGACAGCGTCAGCGGAACCGGGGTCATGAATGTCGATGCCAGCAGTACCCTGACATCCGTATCGGGCAGCATTTCACCCTTTACCAGCAGCGGCCTGGTCATACTCAATAATGCCGGTACTCTGGACATGAGCACCGGCAGTGCCAGCGACACACTCACGATCAATGGCAATTACGTGGGCAGCAACGGACAACTGTTGCTGCAATCGGTGCTGGGCGGTGACAACTCGCCCAGTGACAAGCTGGTGGTTTCCCGGGGAGCGATCAGCGGTACGACCCAGATCGCAGTCAACAATCTGGGAGGTACCGGAGCCTTGACCCTGCAGAACGGGATCGAGGTGGTACAGGCCGCCAATGGTGCAACCAGCGATAACTCGGCCTTCTCCCTGAAAAATTCATTGTCGGTCGGTGCCTATCAGTACTATCTGTTCAAGGGCGGCGCGACTGCAGACTCGGAGAACAGCTGGTTTCTGCGCTCTTCGGTGATTTCCGCACCTCTGGCGGCCATGCCTGTGCCCGAAGAGCCTGCCGCAGAACCACCCACTCCGACACCACCCTCGACACCCGTTCCTCCTGTAGCCCCGGCGCCAACGCCAGTCCCCACACCGACAAATCCCACACAGCCAACCGTGCAACCGGCCATCGCCCAGCCCATTCCGGCTCCGGGCACCCCGCCGCTTCCCGAACCGGTGCGTGGCGCTGCACCGGTTCCCTTGTATCGCCTGGAAGTGCCGAATTACGCTGTGGTGACGCCAGCGGTCGCAACACTGGCCCTGTCTTCACTGGGCACCTTCCATGAGCGTCAGGGCGACCAGAACCTGCTGACCGAAACCGGCGTATTGCCTGCTGGCTGGGCACGCCTGTTTGGCAATGACTTCAGGCAGGACTGGTCGGGCACCGTGGCTCCAAGCCTGGATGCATCGCTCAAGGGTTATCAGATCGGCCACGACTTGCTGGCGCTGCAAAACGGCGACGGGCGCACCCAGCGGGTCGGCCTGTTCGTGGCTCACACGCGCATGGACGGCCACGTCAAAGGCTTTGCCGAAGGCTTCAAGGATCGCCGGACCGGCAAACTGAAAATCCAGGGCGATAGCCTGGGCCTGTACTGGACCCTGATAGACCCGAAAGGCTGGTATGTGGATACCGTGGCGATGGGTACGCGGGTGGATGGCTCTACCCGCTCGCAACGTGGCATTCGCATGGACACTGAAGGCGATGCCCTGAGTCTTTCCATCGAGGCAGGTTATCCGATTGAGCTGAACCCGGACTGGGTCATCGAGCCCCAGGCACAAGTGATCCACCAGCGTATCGATCTTGATAGCCAGGACGATGGCATTTCCCATGTCGCCTTCGATTCACAGCCCTACACCAGCGCACGCCTTGGCGGGCGACTTGAAGGGCGCTATCAGGTGCGCGGTATTCCGGTCGAACCATTTTTGCAAGGCAACCTGTGGCACAACTTTGACGGCTCGGACACCCTGACCTTCGATCACAGCGACCGGATCAAGACTGAACACAAAGCCACCACGGCGGATCTGGGAGTGGGTCTGACAGCCAGATTGTCACGTGAAATCAGCCTTTACCTCAGCGCCGATTACAGCAGCAATCTGGATGACAATGACCTGGATGGGTTGCGGGGGAATCTAGGGGTCAGAGTGAGTTGGTAGGAGATCACCCGCCGCCTCGGCGCCGCGCTGTCGCTCTGTCGCGCAGCAAACAGGCGCAGGTGTTTCCAGATTCATGGTTCGGCTTGAGGCCGCCTTGCGCCTTTACGGCGCGTCACTTTGGTTTCGGCCAAAGCTTTTGCCGAAACAAAAGGGGGCCGCCGTAAAGGCGGAACCAGTAGGGCCAGCACATGCCGATAATGGATATGTACGCCGGATAACATTTTTACCCTACATAAAATACGTTCTAGTTCATGGTATTGCGTCTTTTTTGATGAGAGCGAATTCATTCGCGAGGCGGTATTTAAGACGATACATTTTTTCGGATGTATCGGTCTCTCGCGAATGAACGGATCGCCGCCCGATTGCTCCTACGCAGACGCGCTATTCCTCGACCTTGGGCTTGAGGATCAACACCGCCAGCGGCGGCAGGCTCAATGAAACGGAAGCTGGCATGCCATGGCTCGGACTGTCTTCGCTATGAACGCCACCACCATTGCCCAGATTCGACCCGGCATAAGTTTCAGCATCACTGTTGAGCAACTCGACCCAGGTTCCGGCAAAAGGCACGCCCACGCAGTAACTCTCACGAGGCACCGGGGTCATGTTGGCGACCACCAGCAGCGGCTCGCCCTCCTTGCTCCAGCGCAGCCACGCAAACACGCTGTTGGCCGCATCGTCACCGATCAGCCACTGGAAGCCCATCGGCTCGGCATCACGCTCGTGCAGGGCCTTTTCCTGGCGATACAAACGATTGAGGTCCGATACCAGCTTTTTCACGCCGATATGCTCGGCATATTGCAGCAGGTACCAGTCCAGTTGCTCGTCGTGGTTCCACTCGCGCCACTGGCCGAACTCACAGCCCATGAACAGTAGCTTCTTGCCCGGATGCGTCCACATGAAGGTCAGGTAGGCACGCAGGTTGGCGAATTTCTGCCAGCGATCACCCGGCATCTTGTCGATCAGCGAGTGCTTGCCGTGTACCACTTCATCATGGGAAATCGGCAGGATGAAACGCTCCGACCAGGCGTACACCAGGCCAAAGCTCAGCTCGTTATGGTGGTGGGCGCGGTGAATCGGGTCTTGCTGCATGTAATGCAGCGAATCATGCATCCAGCCCATGTTCCATTTATAGGAGAACCCCAGCCCGCCCTGCTGGGTGTTCTGGGTGACGCCCGGCCAGGCCGTGGACTCCTCGGCAATCACCATGGTGCCCGGCGCTTCAATCGCGACCACATCGTTGAGGTGACGCAGAAAGTCGATGGCTTCGAGGTTTTCACGCCCGCCAAAACGGTTCGGCACCCATTCGCCAGCCTTGCGCGAATAATCCCGATACAGCATCGACGCCACAGCATCCACCCGCAGGCCGTCGATATGGAAGTGCTTGAGCCAGTGCAACGCCGAGGCCAGCATGAAACCATGCACTTCGGTGCGACCGAGGTTGTAGATCAGGGTGTCCCAATCCTGGTGGAAGCCTTCCTGAGGGTTGCCGTATTCATACAGCGCCGTGCCGTCGAACTGGGCCAGGCCATGGGTATCGGTGGGGAAATGCGCAGGCACCCAGTCCAGGATCACGCCGATTTCGGCCTGATGGCAGGCGTTGACGAAGAATGCAAAATCCTCGGGCGAACCATAACGCGCCGTAGGAGCGAACTGCGCCAGCAATTGATAACCCCAGGAGCCACCGAAAGGGTGCTCCATGATCGGCATCAGCTCGATGTGGGTGAAACCCAGTTCCTTGACGTAAGGGATCAGTCTGTCAGCCAGTTCACGCCAGTTGTATTGCCGCCATTGTGTGCCATCTTCGTTCTGCTCCATCTGCCAGGACCCGGCATGCAGCTCGTAGATCGACAATGGCGCCGCCTGGGTGTGGCGGTCGCCACGAGAATGCAGCCAGTCATGGTCCTGCCAGTCGAATTGCAGGGGGTTGGCGACCTTTGATGCGGTATCGGGCGGCAAGGTGGTTGCCAGAGCCACCGGGTCGCACTTCAAGGGCAGAATGCCCTGGCTGCCCAGAATCTCGTATTTGTAGACCTCGCCTGCCTGCAAGCGAGGCACGAACACTTCCCAGACACCGGAGGGATGACGCAGGCGCATCGGATGGCGACGTCCGTCCCAGTTATTGAAGTTGCCTACCACCGAAACCCGGCGGGCATTGGGTGCCCAGACCGCAAAGCGCACGCCATCGATGCCCGCAACGTTGGTGATCTGTGCGCCCAGGCAACTGCTCAGGTCGCGGTGATTGCCTTCGGCAAACAGGTAGAGGTCCATTTCACCCAACAACGGACCAAAGCTGTAGGGATCTTCAGTGACCTGTTCACCGCCTGCCCAGTTGATCTTCAACAGGTATGGCTGTGCATGCTCGAAATGCCCGACGAAAAAACCCGGCACTTCGCTCATCTGCAGTTCACCAAGATCCCGCCCGTCATTCTGGGCAAGCACCCGGACACTCAAGGCACCCGGCAGATACGCGCGGATGAACTGCCCGTGAGCGCCATCGTCATGCGGCCCGAGAATGGAAAAGGGATCTCTGTGCTCCGCACGGATCAACGCATCCATATCGACGGCTGCGGGCATTGGTTGGCGGCCCGTGCCGATTTTGTCAGGCAAATTCATTTGGTTTCTCCATCGGATAATTCCAGCAACCCACGCAAACCTTGCAAAGGCACGGCCAACCAACTCGGACGATTCTCGGCTTCGTAGATCACTTCATAAGCAGCTTTTTCCAGGGTGAACAATTCCAGCGCTGCGCTCTCCCCTGTCTTGTCTTTCCATTCATGGGCCAGACCGGCGGTTGCCTTGCGATATCCGCCCAGAAAAGACTCGCGGGCCTGAGACAGATAGGTATCTGCCACAGACTGCCGGGCCACGCCAGCCTCTTGGGAAGTATCCACGCTCTGTGCGCTGCGCACGGCCATGGCGGCAGCGTAGTCGAAAGAGCGCAAAACGCCGCTGACGTCCTTGAACGGGCTGTGTTTGGCGCGCCGCTCGGGCAGGCTGCGGGCAGGTTCGCCCTCGAAGTCGATCAGGTAGGCATCGCCCTTGACCACCAATACCTGGCCCAGGTGCAGGTCGCCGTGGACACGCATGCGCAAACCGCCCACCGAGCGTTTGGCCAGATCCTGCACATGATTCTGGATGGACTTGCGCCGGGCGATGAGGTCGCTGACCAGTTGCTGATCATCGGCACCCAGCGAATCCTTGCGCTGATCGAGCAACTGCAGGGCACGATCAAGCTGTTCGCCGACGCTTTTCGCCGACGCCTGGCTGTCCTTGGCGCTGGTAACTTGCACCGCGAAGTCCGGGTTGTCGGTAGGTGTTGCCAGAACCTGGTGCATTTCTCCCAGCCGCTGCCCCAGATAACCGGAGAAATCCGCCAGTTCCAGCAATGCGTTGTAATGCTGCTCCTGCTCGGACACACCATGCGCCAGTGCATCGCGCACCGCCCGCTCCAGGTTGTTCTGGGTCCACTCCCAGGCATCGCCCTGATTGCTCAGGTAGCCCTGGGCAATCATCAACAGGTGCGGTTGTCCGTCATTGCCGACTCGGGTCACGGCACCCAGCAAAGGCGAAATGTTCCGATAACCGGCATTGGTCAGGTAAGCGCCCATTTCCAGCTCCGGGTGAATACCAGCACTGACCTTGCGGATCAGCTTGAGCACCAGACTGCTGCCCACCACCACCGAGCTGTTGGACTGCTCGGCGGACAGGTAACGCACCTCCGACTCATCGCTCAAGCCCAGCGGAGCCAGCTCCGAGGTGTTTTCAAAACGCAATTCGCCTTCGCTGCTGGTCAGTACGGTCTGATCCTGCATGCCCTGAATCACTGCGCGGATAAAGGTTTCCAAGGTGAAGGCATCGGTAATCAGACCTACTTGTCGACCACGTCGTACACGGGCCAGCGCCAGTTGCTGAGGCAAGGCACTGCTGATGTCGTCTTCGGCCAGCAGCCCGAAAGGCAGTTGATAGCGCTCAGGCTGGCCACCGGCCGTGACCTCGATTTCACTGAGCAGGACCGGATGCGACGGGTCGCCGAAGCGAACGGCATAGGTGATATTGACCTGCTCGATAGCCTTGTCCTTGCCCGCAAACCAGCGGCGCTTGGGCAGGTAGACCGCCAGGGAGGTGCTTTCCATCGTGCTGCGCAACGGCTCGTCGAGCAACTCCTCAAGACGCTTCTTGAGTACCAGCGTGGGAAAGTCCGGCATGCTTTGCGCAGGTTCCACGTGCCAACTGGGCATTTGATTCTCCGGGGCGAGAAGAAACCAGTAAAAACCATAAGGTGGCAGCGTCAGCAGATAACTCAGTTGCCCGATCGGCGGGAAAGCACTGCCGCCGAGCATTTCCACCGGAACAGTGCCCGCATGGGCCGACAGCTCAAGCTCGGCGGCCTGGGCGGCACTGGACACGTTGGCTACGCACAAAATGATCTCGTTATGTCCATCCGACCCCGTGTATTCGCGAATGTAGGCCAGGATGCGACGATTGGACGGCGACAGCATTTTCAGGGTGCCGCGCCCGAAGGCCTTCTGCTGTTTGCGTACGGCCAGCATGCGGCGATTCCAGTTCAGCAAGGAGTGCGGGTCTTTCTCCTGGCTTTCGACGTTGACCGACTGATAGCCGTACAGCGGGTCCATCAGCGGCGGCAATACCAGACTGGCCGGATCGGCCCGGGAGAAACCGCCATTGCGGTCGATGGACCACTGCATCGGCGTGCGAACCCCGTCGCGATCGCCCAGGTAGATGTTGTCACCCATGCCGATTTCATCGCCGTAATACAGCGTCGGCGTACCCGGCATGGACAACAGCATGCTGTTGAGCAGTTCGACGCGACGCCGGTCACGCTCCACCAGCGGAGCCAGACGTCGACGAATGCCCAGGTTGATACGTGCACGCTTGTCGGCCGCGTAGTAATTCCACAGATAGTCCCGCTCACGATCGGTGACCATTTCCAGGGTCAGCTCATCGTGGTTGCGCAGAAAAATCGCCCACTGGCAGTTGGCCGGAATTTCCGGTGTCTGGCGCAGAATGTCAGTGATCGGAAAACGGTCTTCCTGGGCCAGCGCCATGTACATGCGCGGCATCAAAGGGAAGTGAAACGCCATGTGGCATTCATCGCCATTGGGTCCATGGGTATCACCGAAATACAGCTGCGTGTCCTCCGGCCATTGATTGGCTTCGGCCAGCAGCATGCGATCCGGATAATGGGCATCGATCTCGGCGCGGATACGCTTGAGGACCTGATGAGTCTCGGGCAGGTTCTCGTTGTTGGTGCCATCCCGTTCGATCAGATAAGGAATGGCATCCAGACGCAGGCCATCGATTCCCAGGTCCAGCCAGAAGCGCATGACGTCCAGCACGGCATCCATCACCTGGGGGTTGTCGAAGTTCAGGTCCGGCTGGTGGGAGTAGAAACGGTGCCAGAAGTACTGACCGGCCACCGGGTCCCAGGTCCAGTTGGACTTTTCCGTGTCCAGAAAGATGATCCGCGTGCCTTCGTACTTCTGGTCGGTATCGGACCACACATAAAAGTCGCGAGCCTTGGAGCCGGGCTTGGAGTGCCGCGCCTTCTGGAACCACGGATGCTGGTCCGAGGTGTGATTGATGACCAGCTCGCTGATGACCCGCAAGCCACGCTTGTGAGCCTGAGCGATAAATTTCCTGGCATCAGCCATGGTCCCGTAATCGCTGTGCACATCGCGATATTCGGAAATGTCGTAGCCATCGTCACGTCGTGGCGAGGGATAGAACGGCAACAGCCAGATGGTGTTGACGCCCAGTTCGGCAATGTAATCGAGCTTGTCGATCAGGCCGGCAAAGTCACCGATACCGTCGTTGTTGGAGTCGAAGAACGACTTGACGTGAACTTGATAGATCACCGCGTCCTTGTACCACAGCGGGTCGTTGATGAATGTGGCGTTAGTAGCTTTCTTCTTCGCCATTACGGGCTCCTGCCTCTTCAATTCGCGGCCTGGATCCGCCAGATGCCAAATGGCTGATACGAAGGGTCGATCCGCATCCACTGAATCTTGCCGTACCAGGTCCAGCGATGCCCGGTCATCAGGTCTTCGCCCGACGTAGCAGCATCGTCAGGCAAACCCATATCCCAAAGCGGCAACTCGAAGTGCGCCTCCTGGGCATTGAACGGATCGAGGCTGACCGCAACCAGAATGAAGTTGCTGCCATCATCCGAGCGCTTGCCGAAATACAGAATATTGTCGTTCCAGGCCGCATACAGCTTCAGGCCCAGATGGGTCTGCAGCGCCGGGTTCTGCCTGCGGATGCGATTGAGCTGGGCGATCTCGGCAATGATATTGCCTGGCGCCGTGAAGTCCCTGACGCGGATCTCATACTTCTCGGAATCCAGATATTCCTCCTTGCCGGGAATCGGGGCCGACTCGCACAACTCGAAGCCCGAATACATACCCCAAAGGCCCGAGCCCATGGTGGCCAGCGCAGCACGGATCAGAAAACCTGCCCGCCCCGACTGGTGCAGAAAGTACGGGTTGATGTCCGGCGTATTGACAAAGAAGTTGGGACGATAGCAATCGCGCAATGGCGGCTGATTGAGCTGGGTCAGGTACTCGGACAGCTCGGCCTTGGTGTTGCGCCAGGTGAAATAGGTATAGCTCTGTGAATAGCCGACCTTGCCCAGCCGCGCCATCATCGCGGGTTTGGTAAAGGCTTCGGCCAGGAACATCACATCAGGATGCTGGCTGCGAATGTCACCGATCATCCACTGCCAGAACGGCAGCGGCTTGGTGTGCGGGTTGTCGACCCGAAAGATCTTCACGCCCTCCTCGACCCAGCCCAGCACGATGTCCCGCAACTCCAGCCACAGGCCGGGAATCGCATCGGCGGCATAGAAGTCGACGTTGACGATGTCCTGATATTTCTTCGGCGGGTTTTCCGCATAACGGATGGTGCCGTCCGGGCGCCAGGAGAACCAGCCCGGATGCTGCTTGAGCCAGGGATGATCCTGAGAACACTGAATAGCGAAATCCAGAGCGATTTCCAGACCATGTTCTGCGGCGGCCGCTACCAGATTACGGAAATCCTCAAGGGTACCCAGTTGCGGGTGAATGGCCTCATGACCGCCATCTTCACTGCCAATGGCATACGGGCTGCCGGGATCGTCCGGGCCTGCAGTCAACGAGTTATTGGGGCCTTTGCGGTGAGCGCGTCCGATGGGATGTATCGGCGGGAAATACAGCACATCGAAGCCCATGTCCCGAATCATCGGCAGGCGCGAGTGCACATCATTGAAGGTGCCGTGCCGTGCCGGATCATCGGTAATCGAGCGTGGAAACAACTCATACCAACTGGCGAACTGCGCCAGCTGGCGCTCCACATCCAACGGGAACTCGATGCTACGGCTCAGAAACGCACGGTTGTCTGCCTGAACCATCAAGGCCGAGGTTTCACTGTGCAAGAGCAATGCGACACGGCCATCGGCGTCTATCTGGCCGAGACGTTCGAGAACACTTTCGATCTGCTGGCGCAAGGCTCCCTGAGTGCGTTCGGCCGCATGCAGCAGATGCAGGCGCCCTTCTTCAAGCTCCAGCTCGATTGACACACCGGCTGCGAACTTTTTCTCCAGTTCGTAGCGATAGCTGGCGTACTGATCGATCCAGGCTTCCAGGCGAAACACATAACGGTCAACCGATGTCGGGGTGAACTCACCGATCCAGCTGTCATTGCCCAGGTCACGCAACAAAGCGTCCTGCCAGTTCTCTTCACCATCAGCCCGCCAACAGACACGCACCGCCAGCTTGTCATGCCCGTCGGCAAACACCTTGCTGGTCACCGTGACCTTCTGCCCGACGATGCCCTTCACGGCAAACAACCCGCCATCGATCACCGGCATGGTGTCTTCGATCACGATACGCGGCAATTGCAGGGCATGGGTCAGGGTCAAGGGACGGGTTGGGTGTGGAACATCAGAGGCCAGGGAATCCGGGCCGTATGGCTGATCAGCAGTCACATTCATCGAGCATCACTCCTCACGCCCCTGGGACGCTCCTGTGCAATCCATGCAGAAAAAAGGTTTTGTATCGATGCGGTGCGCACAGGAAAAGACGGTCCTGATTCGCCTGAATCTGTCGCATGGTTTTCCGAGCCGCCGGTACAGGCAAAGTTCAAAAAGTTTGAGAACGAGCCTCAGCGTAGACGAATCTGTTCGCTCAGGGCCGGGCCATTCCACAGCGCATAACGCCTGAGCGGCTAGGGAAAGCAAAACCTGGACGACCGTTTGTCGGCTTTTTTTGGGAGGTATGTCAAGTGTGCAGAGTTGAAGCGGTGGGAGACGGCTTGGAGATAAATGTGCGTAGTTTCTCAAATCAGATATTTATTGAGTGTGACCCTGCCTGTTGATTGGGTTTACGGAAACATCTTACAACCATCAAGGAGTCCGAATAAAATTCAGCAACAACTTAGAAACCTCCTAAATACACGTGAGACGTTTCCACAAAAGAAAACTTATAAATTCTGGCACGCGCAATCATGTTGACCTGAAGGCATGAAACAAATAAAAAACGCCGTACATCCAGACTAATCCTGTGCACTCCAGCCAAAGCCGGCAGCACGCATGCCGCCAAGGCAAGCCGCATTTTACAAGCCCGCAAAGAAGGCAAGCCATGCCAATTAAAATCTTTGATTACGAACTTTTGTTTTTTGACATTCAACACCCAGGCGCCATTAAAGACAGTACATCAGAGACACAATGGCGCGTATTAAGAGAACTGAGAGAAGCACAAGCAGCCTCATATACAACAGAGGACGAAACAACCACTCAGCGCACACTCTTGTCGCCCCAGAACAAAACAGTCTGAATTCCCGACCGCCCCCGACGGTCAAACATCACGAACGCCACTTATCTGGTATCGAGGTGAACACCATGAATATCCCCATTCCTGCCGAAACACCGGACCCGAATATCGATAACCCCGCCCTGCCCGTGCCGCCCCCCGCCGAAGAGCCGCCACCGACCAGGCCGCCGGTGATTCAGCCACCGGCGGGCGATCCACCGCCGCAGGAGCCACCTGTCATTGTGATGGACGACTTGCCGCAATGATCGGGAGCAGGAGGTTGCGCCTCTGCACACCTCCTGCGTCGAACCCTGACCCCAATCAATGTGCAGGGCATGAATGTCTGAGAGTTTTGACGCACACCTCAAGGAGCTGTGCCATGACACTGGAATTCGATAGCGCTCACCAATCCTGCTCCGTGACATTTCACGATAGGATTTTGCGCAGCCTCGTGGCTGATGTGATCATCACGACCAACGATGCGACCCATATGTCCGAGGCGCTGATAGATGGACAGCACGTACCGATAACCGAGGCGGATGCCGATGCGTTGACGGTGCAAGGTGCGCAGGACAAGCGACATCACACCGTCAGAGAGTAGGCGCGAATTCATTCGCAAGACGGTATTTCAAATGACATGACTCTTCGGGTGTACGGGTTCTTCGCGAATGAATTCGCTTGTACGGCGTTTATCTGATCTGCTTTTTAATCACAAACCTGCATCTGTTCTGCAAACAGCCTCGCCTTTATAGTCCGGCTACCTCATTAGCGGTGATGCCATGAAGCGTTACGAGAAGTATGCCGACGATGTAGCCGAGTTGATTCGCAGTGGCGTGTTAGGGCCGGACCAGCGGGTGCCTTCGGTGCGTTATGCGAGCCAGACCCATGGCATCAGCCCTTCCACCGTGTTCCAGGCCTATTACCTGCTGGAACGTCGCGGGTTGATTCGGGCACGGGCTCGCTCCGGGTATTTCGTCAACAGCATTGTCGGCAATACTCCCAAACCGTTCAGCGAGCCCCAGGTCAGCACCCAGGTCAATGAATCCACCGAGGTGGATGTCAGTGAGCTGGTGTTTTCAGTGCTGGACTCCATCAAGGACCCCAATACCGTGCCCTTTGGCTCGGCCTTCCCCAGTCCGATGCTGTTTCCGTTGCCGCGCCTTTCCCGTTCGCTGGCCAGCGCCAGCCGTGACATGGACCCGCGCATGGTGGTCACCGACATGTCGCCGGGCAATCCGCAACTGCGCCGCCAGATCGCCTTGCGCTACATGGTCAATGGCCTGGTGTTGCCCATGGAGGAATTGCTGATTACCAATGGCGCACTGGAAGCCCTGAATTTGTGCCTGCAAGCCGTCACCGAGCCGGGTGATCTGGTGGCCATCGAAGCGCCGACGTTTTACGCCTGCCTGCAAGTGCTGGAGCGCCTGAAACTCAAGGCTGTGGAGATTCCGACTCATCCCCGTGACGGTATCGATCTGGGCGTTTTGAAACAGGCTCTGGAACGCCATCCGATCAAAGTCTGCTGGTGCATGACCACTTTCCAGAACCCGACCGGCGCTCTGGTCCCTGAAGCGCGCAAACGTGAATTGGTGGAATTGTTGCGCGAGCATCAGGTGCCGTTGATCGAGGATGATGCCTACGCCGAGCTGTACTACGGTCCTCAGGCCCCGAAACCGGCCAAAGCCTTCGATACCGATGGGCTGGTCATGCATTGCGGCTCGTTTTCCAAAAGCCTGGCGCCAGGCTATCGGATCGGCTGGGTGGCGGCTGGCCGCTACGCGCAGAAAATCGAACGCCTGAAACTGATGACATCACTGTGCGCTTCGATGCCCGCTCAGGCCGCCATTGCGGACTATCTGCAACACGGTGGTTACGACCGGCATCTGCGCAAATTGCGCTATGCACTGGAAGATCAACAGCGAGCCATGCTGGGTGCCATCGGTCGATACTTCCCGGCACAGACCAGGGTCAGTCAGCCGGTGGGCGGTTATTTTCTGTGGGTTGAACTGCCGGAGCCGCTCGACTCGCTGAAAGTCTTCCAGGTGGCGTTGGCACAGGGGATCAGTATTGCGCCAGGGCCAATCTTTTCGCCAACCCGACGCTTTGGCAACTGCATTCGCCTGAACTACGGCAGCCCCTGGACCACGGCCTCCGAAAAGGCCATGGAAACCCTGGGGCGGATCATTCGTTCGTTGCTGGACAATTGAGCCTCAGCGCCCGCCCGCCGCGTCAATAAAAGTGCCGGTCACGTATGAAGCATGGTCCGACAGCAGCCAGACGATGGTTTCGGCCACCTCTTCGGCTTTTCCGCCCCGACACATGGGGATGTCCCCTTCGAGCTTGCTGACCCGAAACGGATCGCCACTCAGGGCATGAAAGTCGGTGAAGATAAAGCCCGGTCTTACCGCATTGACCCGAATCCCCTCGCCTGCGACCTCCTTGGACAAACCGATGGTGAACGTATCCAGCGCCCCCTTGGAAGCGGCGTAATCGATATATTCACCCGGCGCACCCAGTCGGGCAGCAGCCGAGGTCACGTTGACGATGCTGCCGCCGTTGCCGCCATGGCGCGGCGACATGCGCAACAAGGCGTGTTTACTGCACAGCATCGGGCCGACCACGTTGGTCATCATGATCTTGAGCATGCGGAACTCGGACATGTCGTCCAGCCGCGAGGTATGGGCAATGGTCCCGGCGTTGTTGACCAGATGAGTAACAGGTCCCAACTCTGAATCGATACGCGCATAGAGGCGGATGATTTCGTCCTCGTTACTGACATCGGCCTGTACCGCAATGGCCTGCGCCCCCAATTCCCGGACTCGGGTGCATATTTTCTCGGCAGAAGCATGGTCGGACAGGTAATTGATGCAGATTCGATAACCGTGTGAAGCCGCCAGAAGCGCCGTGGCAGCACCGATCCCGCGGGAGCCGCCGGTAATGAGGAGGACTTTATCCATGAATGTCTCTCGTGGGTTTTTCAGGGGCCAGGGATCGCCAGGGATCCGTTGCTCACACAGAGCCTAGCGGACCCACGGCGCTCGCATGCAGAATCGATCCTGCCAGCGTTTTGATATGAACGCCATCCTGTATTTCAGCCATCGCTCCATTCAGCCTCGTCGATGAGTCCTCCTCGATCGACTGGATATGACTCATGAATTGTTGCGCAGGTAATGGAATCCCCAGCAGATAGCCCTGCAAGGCATTGCAACCCAGGTTGGTAAGAAAGCTCTGCTGAACACTGTTTTCAACGCCTTCGGCAACAATGCGCAAGTCCAGAGCCCGGCCTACGGCGACGATGGCCGAAACGATGGCGGCATCATCAAGGTCATGATCCAGGTCACGGACGAAACCACGGTCGATCTTGATTTCATTGGCTGGCAGATGCTTGAGGTACATCAGGCTGGAGTAACCGGTGCCGAAATCGTCAATGGAAATATCGACGCCCATGGCCGAGAGCTTCTGCAAGACGTGCATGGTGACCTCGGCATTGCTCATGGCCGTGGTTTCGGTAATTTCCAGGGTCAGGCAGTTGGGCGCGAGCCGGTGCCTGGACAAGGTATTGGCGACCGTCGTGACCAGTCCGGCATGACAGAACTGCAAGGCCGACAGGTTTACCGCAATACGCCAATGGGTGTAGCCCTGGGCATACCATTCGCTCATCTGGCGACAGGCTTCATCCAGCACCCATTCGCCAATCGGGATAATCAGGCCGGTCTTTTCCGCCAGCTCGATGAACGTGTCCGGCCCGAGCATGCCCTGCTCCGGGTGATTCCAGCGCAGCAAGGCTTCAGCCCCGACAGGCGTATTGGTGACCGCATCGAACTTGGGCTGGTAGTGCAGGCAGAAATGCTTGTGCCGGATGGCTGTGCGCAAGTCTTGCAGGACTTGCATCTGGTTGCGGGCATTGGCGTTCATCGACGACTCGAAGAAGCTGTAACCGTTCTTGCCGGCCGCCTTGGCGTGATACATCGCTGCGTCGGCGTTCATCAGCAGTTCATGCAGGGTCTGGCCATTGCCCGGGTATATGCAGATCCCGATGCTGACCGAAACCTGCAAAGTGTGTCCGGCAATATCGAACGGTTGGGCAATCACATTCACCTGGCGGGAAGCCACGGCCAATGCATCTTCGACATCCTGCAACTCCATCAGCAACACGAACTCATCGCCACCGATACGCGCCAGGGTGTCATGGCGGTGCAGGTTTTCACGCAGGCGCAACGCGACCTGACGCAACAGCTGATCGCCGACATGATGACCAAACGCATCGTTTACCGGCTTGAAGCCATCCAGATCCATGAACATCAACGCAAAACAGCCGCCACTGTCGTTCGCCTTCTTCATGGCCTGCTCGATACGATCCGCCAGCAGTACACGGTTCGGCAGGCTGGTCAGGCTGTCATGCAGGGCCAGGTGAGTCAGTTCACGGTTGGCTTCGAGCAGCGAATTGGCCAGCACAGCGGTGCGGGCTTCCAGACGGGCGTCGAGGATCGAGGTCAGGAGCACAATAGTCAGTACCGCCAGGCTGGTGACCAGCACCAGCTTGTCCAGGCCGTCGGTTTTGAGCCCGTTACCCAGCGCGCCACAGAAGCTGCCCTCGGGAAAGCTGGCCGCCGCCATGCCGGTGTAGTGCATGCCCACGATGGCCACGCCCATGACCACAGCAGCCCCGGCACGGACCAGAAACACATTGGAAGTCCGGTTGCGCAAACGGAAGGCAATCCAGATGGCAGCCGCCGAAGCCAGCACGGCAATCAACAAGGACAAGATGAACAGAAAGGGGTCGTATTCGATGCCGGGCTGCATACTCATCGCAGCCATGCCGGTGTAATGCATGGCACTGATGCCGCCCCCCATGAACAAGGCACCGAGCGCAAGGTGCGACAAGGGTAATTGCGGCTGATTGACCAGCCACAAGGCAATCCCCGAAGACACCATTGCAATCAGCAGTGACCACAGGGTCAGAGAGATGTCGAAACCCACCTCGATGGGCAACTGGAAAGCCAGCATCCCGATAAAGTGCATGGAGCAGATGCCGATGCCCATGGCAAAAGCTCCGCCGCCCATCCATATGTAAACGGCACGGCCTTTGGCCGAAGCAATGCGGCCAGCCAGATCGAGAGCGGTATACGAAGCAAGGATCGCAACGAATATGGAGATGAAGACCAGTGAGGGCGTGTAGTGACCAGTCAACATGAGCGCTCCTGTGACATGGATCCGGTTAACGCATCCATGCCAGACAGTGCGGGCAATTCTACGCAAAAGCAGGAAAATGTCGCGTCAGGCGCTCACAAATATGGCTATTAGCCACATACAAAATAACTATTTCAGACAGATAGCACATTGATGTCATCCGCCCTCCTCGATGCACTGATCATTCCTTGATCTGCAGACCGCTCCGGGCATCCCAGCCACCCCCCATTGCAGCGATCAACTGCACACTGGCAATCAGGCGGCTTTGCAGCACATTCAAGACGCTGCGCTCGTTGCTCAGCGCAGTGGTCTGCACATTGACGACATCCAGATAGCCGATGACTCCGGCTTTGTATTGGTTGCTGGTCAGGCGCAGGGATTCACGGGCAGCATCCAGCGCTTCCTGCCGAACGGTCGCTTCCTCCTCGTAAACCTTGAGCTGAACCATGTAGTTTTCCACCTCCTGGAAGCCGTTCAGGACCGTTTGCCGGTATTGCGCAACGGTCTGGTCATAGACGGCTTCAATGCGATCGACTTCCGCAGAGCGTCTGCCGGCATCGAACAGCGTCAGGGCCATTTGCGGCCCGACCGACCAGAAGCGGTTCGGCAGGCTGATCCAGTTGGAAAACGAATTGCTGTTATAGCCGCCACTCAGGCTCAGGGTGAAATCCGGGTAGTAAGCGGCCTTGGCGACACCGATGTTAGCGTTGGCGGCCATGATGGAGCGTTCGGCAGCCGCGATATCAGGGCGACGCTCCAGCAATTGCGAAGGAATGCCCACCGGAATCTGCGGCAACTCCGGGATCGTGGTCGTCGCTGGCAGATTGAACTCGGCTGGCGCCATGCCCATCAAGACCGCGATGGCATTCTCGAACTGGGCGCGCTGCCACGTCAGATCAATCAGGTCGGCCTGGGTGGTCTTGAGCTGGGTCTGGGCCTGGGCCACGGCTTCGCGCCCGGAAATACCGGCCTGATACTGATTGCGGGTCATGGTCAGGGAACGTTCGTAAGCCTGGACAGTGGACTCCAGCAAACGCTTCTGCTCGTCCAGCACCCGCAATTGCAGGTAGTTCTGCACCAGTTCCGATTGCAGGCTCAACTGCATGGCAGCCAGATCTGCAAGGCTGGCCTGGGCGCTGGCGGTGTCGGCTTCCAGCCCACGGCGCAACTTGCCCCAGATATCGGCTTCCCAGCTCACGCCCAGTTGAGCATTGTAGGAATCGTTGATACCGCTGGAACCCGACGTACTGGTGCTGGAGGAACCCTGGCTCGAGCGGGTCTTGCCGGCCGTCAGGTCCAGCGTGGGAAACAGCGCACCGCGGGAACTGCGCACCAATGCCCTGGCCTGCCGGTACTGGGCTTCATATTGTGCGACCGTCTGGTTGGAACTGTTGAGCCGCTCCACCAGCGCATTGAGCTCGCTGTCGCCATACACCTCCCACCATGCGCCACGGGCCATGGCATCGCTCGGTGTCGCCTGACGCCAGCCCTCGGCCGCCTTGAACTGCACAGGCGTGGTCACTGACGGCTTGTGGTAGTCAGGCCCTACGGCACAGGCGCTCAGCAGCAGGACGCAAAGCCCCGTTGCCAGTGGCCGGACAAGCCACTGCGGGTTGGATTTGATTGCCGGATGGTCAGTCATAGCGGGGTTTCCAGAGCAGCATCGGTGCGCACGCCACGCCAGCGATTGAATCGGTGGCGCAGCCGGTCGAGATAGAGGTAAACCACGGGGGTGGTGTAAAGGGTCAGAATCTGGCTGAAGACCAGTCCGCCGATAATGGTCAGGCCCAGCGGACGGCGCATTTCCGCACCTTCGGCGTTACTCAGCAGGAGCGGCAAGGCCCCCAGAATGGCAGCAATCGTGGTCATGAGGATCGGCCTCAGACGTTGCAGGCAGGCACTGCGGATCGACTCCTGTGGCGTCATTCCCGATTCACGCTCCAGATGCAGGGCCAGGTCGATCATCATGATGGCATTTTTCTTCACGACCCCAATGAGCAGAAACAGCCCCAACAGGGAAATCAGACTGAATTCGCCGCCCAGCACATAGATGCTCAGCAAGGCTCCGACACCGGCCGACGGCAGGGTCGAGAGGATCGTCAATGGATGAATGTAGCTTTCGTAAAGAATCCCCAGCACCAGATAAACCGCCAGCAAGGCCCCGAGAATCATCAATGGCTGGCCTTTCTGAGTGGCTGCAAAGGCGTCGGCAGCACCGGCCATCTTGGAGATGACTTCCGAAGGCAAACCGACCTTGGCAATCGCACGCTCTATGGCCACCGTCGCCGTGTCGAGGCTGACGCCTTCGGCCAGATCGAAGGAAATGCTTTCCGAAGCGAACTGGCCTTCATGGGACACCCGGTCATTGGCAAGACTGCGCTCATAATGGGCAATGCTCGACAATGGCACGCGCTGCCCGTCTGCGGTAATCACCTGCACCTGCTGTAGCGTGACCGGGTCCTGCGCGTATCGGGGGTTGACCTCCATCACCACCTGATACTGGTTCAGGGTGTCATAGATGGTGGAAACCTGACGCTGGCTATAGGCGTTGTTGAGCACGGTGGTCACCATGTTCATGTCGATACCCAGGCGCTTGGCTGCATCCCGATTGACCACCAGAGTGACCTGCTGGGCACCGCGCCCTTCACGGGCGTCGATGGCGGTCAGCTCAGGCAACGCCTTGAGGGCTGCCACGACTTTCGGATACCACTCGCGCAAGCTTTGCAGGTCACCGCTTTGCAGAATGTACTGATACTGGGAGCTGGCCTGTTCACGACCACCGCCCAGTTGCAGGTCCTGATCCGGGGCCAGGAACAATCGCCCGCCCGGCACATGAGGCAGGGTCTTGCGCAAACGCTCGACCACCTGGGTCGCGGATACCTTGCGTTCGGAAATCGGCTTCAGGCGTACGATCATGAAGGCATTGTTGGTCCCGCCACTGCCGCCGATGAACCCCGCAACACTCTGCACCGCCGGATCGGTCAGCACGGCACGGCGGAAGATTTCCATCTTGGGCTGCATCACGGTGAACGAAAGACCGTCATCGCCACGAATGAACCCCATCAGTTGCCCCGTATCCTGCTGCGGCAGGAAGGTCTTGGGCACCACCACATACAGCGCGACGTTCACCACGATGGTAATCAGCAGGCTGAGCAGCGTCAGACGCGGGTGACGCAGCACCCAGCCAAGGGAACGGTCATAGCCGACCACCATGCGATCGTTGACGCGCTGGCTCCAGCGTTGAAAAGCACTCTTTTCCTGCTCCTGAGGCTTGAGCCAGCGCGCGCAGAGCATCGGCGTCAACGTCAGGGAAACCAGCAGTGAAACGATGATCGCCACCGACAGCGTGATGGAAAACTCCCGGAACAGGCTTTCCACCAGACCGCCCATGAACAGGATCGAGATGAACACGGCCACCAGCGAAACGTTCATGGACAACAACGTGAAACCGACTTCCTTGGACCCCAGGTAAGCCGCCTTCATCGGCGGGACACCCTCATCGATATGCCGGGAAATGTTCTCCAGCACCACGATTGCGTCGTCCACCACCAGCCCGGTGGCCAGAATCAGGGCCATCAGCGACAGGTTGTTCAGGGAGAAACCGCACAGATACATGATGGCGAAAGTACCCACCAGGGAAACCGGCACCGCCAGTGTCGGGATCAGCGAAGCCCGCAGACTGCCCAGAAACAGGAACACCACCAGAATCACCAGAACCACGGCAATCAACAGGGTCATCTCGGCTTCATGCAGCGTGGCCTTGATGACCGGCGAACGGTCCATGGCGATATTCAGCTTCACACTGGCAGGCAAGACCGCCTGCAAGGCAGGCAACTGCTCCTTGATCTGCGCCACCGTCTCGATGATGTTGGCACCGGCCTGACGGTTGATAACCAGCAGCACGGCCGACTGGTCATTGAAGAAACCACTGTTGTAGCGGTTTTCCACGGCGTCGCTGACCTTGGCCACATCCTTGAGACGCAGTGCCGCGCCATCCTGATAGCGAATGATCAGTGGCGCGTAATCCTTGGCCTTTTCCAGCTGGTCGTTGGCCTGGACCTGCCAGTTATGCTGGCTGTCTTCCACAAACCCCTTGGGACGACGCACGTTGGAACCGGTGATGGTGGTGCGCACTTCGTCGAGGGAAACACCGTACTGGTCCAGCATGTTCGGTTCCAGCTCGATACGCACGGCCGGTAGCGAACTGCCGCCAATCTGCACCTCGCCGACACCAGTCACCTGAGAGAGGCTCTGGGACAGGATGGTCGAGGCCAGATCGTAGAGCTGCCCTTTTTCCAGCACATCGGAAGTCAGGGTCAGTACCATGATCGGTGCCTGGGAAGGGTTGACCTTCTTGTAGGTCGGCATGCTGCGCATGCCACTGGGCAACAGATTGCGCGAGGCGTTGATTGCCGCCTGCACTTCCCGCGCCGCACCGTTGATATCCCGGTCCAGGTCGAACTGCAGGATCACCCGGGTCGTCCCCTGGCTCGAGCTGCTGCTCATGGTATTGATGCCGGCGATGGATCCCAGCGAGCGCTCCAGCGGCGTGGCCACACTGGAGGCCATGATCTCGGGGCTCGCGCCCGGCAGGCTGGCCGATACCACAATCACCGGGAAATCCATGTTCGGCAACGGCGCCACGGGCAACAGCCTGAAACTGACCGCGCCCAGCAGCATGATTGCCAGACTCAGCAGAACGGTGGCGACCGGCCTGCTGATAAAGGGTGCGGACAGGTTCATGCTTCGACCTGTCTTGAGTCAGGCTTGCGCGCCCAGCGACGGCCAAGGCGATCGAAGTACAGATAGATCACCGGGGTCGTGAACAGCGTGAGGATCTGGCTGAGCAACAGGCCGCCGACCATCACCAGCCCCAGCGGCTGACGCAGCTCTGCGCCGGAGCCGGTGGCCAGCATCAGCGGTATCGCGCCGAACAGCGCCGCCAGGGTCGTCATCAGGATCGGCCGGAAACGCAGCAACGCCGCTTCATAGATAGCCGTTTCGGGGTCGATGCCGCGATTACGTTCGGCGTCCAGGGCGAAGTCGATCATCATGATGGCATTCTTCTTGACGATACCAATCAGCAGAATGATGCCGATGATGGCGATCATCCCCAGATCGTTGCCGCTGATCATCAGAGCCAGCAATGCGCCCACCGCTGCCGATGGCAGGGTCGAGAGAATGGTGATCGGGTGGATATAACTCTCGTAGAGCACACCCAGCACGATGTACATGGTCACCACCGCCGCCAGGATCAGCAGCAGCGTGCTGGACAACGAGGCCTGAAACGCTGCGGCAGCGCCCTGGAACTGGGTCTGCACGCCAATCGGCATGCCGATGTCTTTCTGTACCTGCTCGATCACCTGCACCGCCTGGCCCAGCGCCACATCAGGCGCGAGGTTGAACGACATCATGACCGCCGGGAACTGCCCCATATGGGCAATCGCCAGTTGTGCCTGACGCTGCTCGACCCTGGCCAGACTCGACAGCTTGACCTGACCGCCATCGGTGGTCTTGACGTGAATCTGCTCCAGCGCCCTGGGGCCCAGCTCGTTGCCGGAAGCCGCCTGCAGCACCACTCGATACTGACTGGCCTGGGTGTAGATGGTGGAAATCTGCCGCTGACCGAAAGCGTCGTACAGCGCATCGGTGATATTGGCCACGGTAACGCCCACGCGGCTTGCAGCATCGCGGTCGATCATCAGGTAAACCTGCAAGCCCTTGTCCTGCAGGTCACTGGCGACATCGGTCAGTTCCGGGCGCTTGCTCAGGGCGTCCACCAGCTTGCCGCTCCACAGACTGAGCAGTTCGGCATCAGGTGACGACATGCTGAACTGGTACTGGGTCCGGCTGACCCGGTCTTCGATGGTCAGGTCCTGCACCGGCTGCATGAACAGGCGAATGCCCGACAAGCCGTCCAGTTGAGGTTGCAGACGCTGGATGACCTGCATGGCAGTCAGGTCGCGCTCGCCGTGGGGCTTGAGGTTGATCAGCAGGCGGCCGCTGTTGAGCGTCGCGTTGTCACCATCGACACCTATATAGGAAGACAGGCTCGCAACGGCAGGATCCTTGAGAATAATGTCCGCCAGCGATTGCTGACGCTCGCTCATGGATTTGAACGACACCGACTGCGGCGCTTCGGAAATACCCTGGATCACGCCGGTGTCCTGCACCGGAAAGAAGCCCTTGGGAACGGCCATGTACAGCACGACGGTCAAACCCATCGTACCGATGGCAACCAGCAGGGTCAGAGGCTGGTGCTTGAGCACCCAGCGCAGCTTGTCGGAATAGATGCGGATCAGCCAGTCGATCCAGGCACCGCTGGCGCGGTAGAAACGCCCCTGCTCTTCTTCCTTTGGCTCACGCTTGAGCAAGCGGGCGCACATCATCGGGGTCAGGGTCAGGGAAACAACAAGAGAAATCAGGATCGCCACTGCCAGGGTAATAGCGAACTCCCGGAACAGACGCCCGACCACATCGGCCATGAACAGCAGCGGGATCAATACGGCAATCAGCGACAGGGTAAGGGAAATCAGCGTGAAGCCGATCTGCTTCGCGCCCTTCAAGGCTGCCTGAAAAGGTGTTTCACCCTCTTCGATATGCCGGGAAATGTTCTCCAGCATCACGATGGCATCGTCCACCACAAAACCGGTGGCGATGGTCAGGGCCATCAGCGTGAGGTTGTTGATGGAGAAACCGGCCAGATACATCACGCCAAACGTGCCGATCAGGGACAACGGCACGGCAATCGACGGAATGATGGTTGCACTGACCCGGCGCAGAAACAGGAAAGTCACCAGTACCACGAGCACGATGGCGATCAGCAACTCATGCTGAACGTCGGTCACCGAGGCGCGGATGGTCTGGGTACGGTCGGTCAGCACAACCACATCCAGTCCGGCCGGCAGGTTGTCCGTGATGCTGGGCAGCAAGGCCTTGATCCGGTCTACCACCTCGATGACGTTGGCACCGGGCTGACGCTGGATATTGAGCAGCACCGCCTGATTGCGGTTGGCCCAGGCGGCCAGTCGCTCGTTTTCCGCACCATCGACGATCTCTGCCACATCCTTGAGACGCAGCGGTGCACCATTGCTGTAGGCCAGGATCAGGTTGGCGTATTCCTCGGGGGACTTGAGCTGGTCGTTGGCATCGAGCATCGACACCCGGGTCGGACCGTCGAAGTTACCCTTTGGCTGGTTGACGTTGGAGGCACTGATCAGCGTGCGCACGTCCGCCAGATTCAGGCCGTTGGCAGCCAGGGCTTCGGGGTTGACCTTGATCCGCACCGCCTGACGCTGCCCGCCCGCGATGCTGACCATGCCGACGCCGCTGATCTGGGAGATTTTCTGCGCCATGCGCGTATCCACCAGATCGTTGAGCTTGGGCAGCAGCATGGTCCTGGAAGTGATTGCCAGGGTCAGGACCGGCGTATCCGCCGGGTTGACCTTGTTGTAGACCGGTGGCGCAGGCAGATCATTGGGCAACAGGTTGGTCGCGGCATTGATGGCCGCCTGCACTTCCTGCTCGGCCACGTCCATGTTGATTTCAAGATTGAAACGCAAGGTGATGACCGACGCGCCGCCCGAACTGGTGGACGCCATCTGGTCCAGCCCCGGCATCTGCCCGAACTGTCGCTCCAGCGGCGCCGTCACGGCGCTGGTCATGACCTGCGGGCTGGCGCCCGGATACAGGGTCATGACCCGGATGGTCGGGTAATCCACCTGTGGCAGGGCCGAAACCGGCAATAGGGTGTAGGCGATCAAACCGGCCAGCACAATCGCCAACATGCTCAGCGTGGTGGCGACCGGACGCAGGATGAACAGGCGCGACATGTTCATGCTTGGTTTTTTTCCACCTTGTCGGCCGAGGCCGATTTATCGGTGGCCTTGTCAGGCTTGCCCTGCAACTGCTGGCCTGGAGTGGACGGCACGTCCTTGCTGTCAGTGACCACCTCCACTGCGGCTCCGTCGCGCAGCCGGTCGGTGCCTTCGAGCACGACCTGCGCACCGGCAGCCAGGCCTTCGAGCACGACGGTCGAGTTCTCATCGCTCGGGCCGGTCTTGAGCAGGTTGACCTTGACCTTCTTGTCGCCGTCCAGCGCATAGACAAAGGTGCCATTGGTGCCGAACTGCACGGCCGCTGTAGGTACCAGCACCGCTTGCTTGAGGGTATCGGCACGCAGGCGCACATTCACAAACTGATTGGGGAACAGCACTTCATCGCGGTTTTCAAAACGGGCCTTGAACTTCAGGGTGCCGGTGGTGACATCGATCTGGTTGTCCAGGCTCGCGAGCACACCAGTGGCCTGCAACTTGAGGTCGCCCCGGTCCCAGGCCTCGACAGGCAGTTTGTCGCTGCTGCGATAACGGGCGATGACGGCTGAAAGGTCTTTCTCCGGCAAGGTGAAGTTGACCGAAATCGGCTGGGTCTGGGTAATCACCACCAGCGCCGTGGTGTCGTTGGCAGCGACCAGATTGCCGATATCCAGTTGCTTGAGGCCGACACGTCCGGCAATCGGGGCCTTGATGCGGGTGAAGTCCAGATTGAGCTTCGCCTCCGCCACAGCCGCCTGATTGGACTTGATGGTCCCCTGATACTGGTTCACCAGGGATTCGGCAGTGTCCAGGGTCTGCTTGGCGATGCTGTCCTCGGCGAACAGCCCGCGGTAACGCTGCACATCGAGCTGGGCGTTCTTCAAAAGCGCCTGATTGGTCGCCAGGGTGCCTTCAGCCTGCTGCAACGCGACCTGATAGGTGCGCGGGTCGATTTCGGCCAGCAGATCGCCCGCCTTGACCATCTGCCCTTCCTGGAAATGGATACGGACCAGCTCTCCCGCCACACGGCTGCGCACATTGATGGTGTTGGTCGCAGTCACCGTGCCCAGCGCCTTGTAATAGATCGGAAAGTCGCCCTGGGTCACCGGGGCAACCCGCACCGGAACCGCTGCCGCCGAACCACCGAAACCTGGCCGCGCCACTTTGCCTGCACTTGCCGCTGCCGGTGCCTTGCCCGACTCGGCGCCCTTGTGGGATGAAGAGGACGCAGGCCAGAACCACCAGCACAAACCGACGATAACCAACAGGACCAGCAGACTGATCAACCAGCGACGGGAATTACGGGGGCCAGACGATTGCATGAATAAATCAACCATTACAGGTGGGGTTCTTCAGGAGGCTGAACAATAAGCACAGATGAGCTGCAAGCAAAGCGCCTTTACCAAGCGCTTACTTTTGTTAAACGGTTGAAGCACAAATAAAAAAACGGCCTGAACGGATTCAGGCCGCTGAAGTGTTGCAACGTATTACTTCAATACAGCCAGAGCCGCTTCATAGTTCGGCTCTTCGGCGATTTCCGAAACCAGCTCGCTGTGCAATACATTGTTGTTTTCGTCCAGGACGACAACAGCACGAGCCGTCAGGTGAGCCAGGGCACCATCGGCGATTTCAACGCCGTAGTTCTTGCCGAAATCGGCACTGCGGAAAGAAGACAGGTTCTGGACGTTCTCCAGACCTTCCGAGCCACAGAAACGAGCCTGGGCGAATGGCAGGTCAGCGGAAATGCACAGCACGACGGCGTTTGCGACGTCATTGGCCTGGGCGTTGAACTTGCGCACGGAAGTGGCGCAGGTCGGAGTATCGACACTTGGGAAGATGTTCAGGACTTTACGCTTGCCCGCAAAGTCAGCCAGGGTCACATCGGCAAGGCCGGCACCGACCAGAGTGAAAGCGGGAGCAGCGCTGCCGGTTTTCGGCAGGTCGCCAGCGATTTGTACAGGGTTGCCTTTTAGCGTTACTTGAGCCATGAAACCAAGTCCTTTTACAGAGTTTTTGAAGAGCCGGAAGTTAACCACGAAAGTGTCAGAGTACCTAGATCGGATATTTCCGAAACGGGTACGAGATAGAGCCTTCGCGCTAAAAATCCCGTTTATAGAAAATATCCAGTGAACTGGCAATACCGCTGGCCGCTTCCAGATATACCCTTTTGCTCAGCATATAGCGCAACGCAATGGTATTGGCCGGCTCGAACACGCCTACACCATAACGCAGGCTGAGTTTTTCGGTGATCTTGCCGCTGGCCACGACATTGGTCTTGTTGCCGGTGCCGGTGGTATCGAGCTCAAAGTCCTTGATCCCGAGGTTGTCGGCAAGTTTGCCGGTAGTCGATGCACTTCCCGCCACGCCCAGCGCCAGGGCGGCCTGGGCAACCATGTTGCTGTCTTCCCCGGTATTGCCCAGCGGCCTGCCCATCACCAGATAGGACAGCGCCTGCTCCTGACTCATGGCAGGTTCGGAAAACACTTCGGTAGTGGGCTGATCGGCACTGCCAGTCAGGCGGATACCGGCGATGATCTCGTCGGTCTGGCGAATCGCTTCGATATCCAGATAAGGCTGATCGATGGGGCCTGCAAACAACAGGCGAGCCTTGCGGATGGTCAGGCGCTGGCCATAAGCGCGGTAACGTCCGTCATTGAGGTTCAGTTCGCCACGGGTATCCAGATTGTCGCCAATGTGCACATGCCCGACAAGGTTGGCCGTCAGCCCGAAGCCGCTGAACGCCAGTTTTTCCTGTCCGACCTCGACATCGATATCCATCGCCATGGCCAGCGGCGGTGCGCCCTCTTCGGTCTGCTGGCCCACGATGACTGTATCCCCCGACAGCTTCACAGTAGAAGGCGGCAACTCGCGCACCGTGATCGTACCCTTGGGCACCAGCACCTTGCCGGAAATGCCCAGCCGGTCGTTGTGCATGGAGATTTTCAGGTCGGGCGCCGCTTCCACGGCGACATAAGGTTCGACGGTAATCGGCAGGCGCGAGCCCTTGAGGTTGATATCCACCATCAGGGCCTGCCCCCAGGCCACCTGCCCGCTCACTGTGCCCTGCCCGGTCGCGCCGCTCTTCCAGCCACCATTGAGCTGTACACTTTCCCCGGCAATCAGGGCCTGGACTTTCAGGTCCTGCAACTCCATGGGGAGCTCCGGCCCCGAAACCTCACCACCCTCCAGGCTGAGACTGCCATTGACCTGAGGTGCCAGCAGACCACCGGACAGCCGACCATTGCCACTCAGGCGGCCATTGAGCTTCTGCACCATGGGCACGAAGGGCCGCGCCACGGAAACGTCCAGGCCGGACAGGCTGAAGTCGCCACTCAGGCTCTTTTCACGCGACAGCGGGTCGATTCGCGCCGTGAGCAACAGCCTGCCCAGTTTCTCGCCATCGAAATCCAGTCGCGAATCGATACTGCGTGGTTTCAGGGTGCTGCTGAGTTTCAGGCTGCGATAAGGAAAGTCCAGCCACTGATCCTTTTCCCTTACCCGCAGCGTGCCGTTGCTGGCATCGACCGTGATTTGCCCGTCAGGTCCGGCGGCTGGCAGATCGAGTCGGATATCGGCATTGAGCGCGCCTTTCCAGGCGAAGTCCTTGGGCAGCCACTGAGCCAGGCTTTCGAGGGGGAATTTCTTCAGGTGATAACGCAATTGGGGCTCAGGCATCAGACGCTGATCTTCACCGCACAGGCTTGCCTGCCCGGAAGCCCAGCAATGGGCACCGAAGTTGATCTTGCCGTCGGCCAGACGCTCAAGCTTTGCAGGCTGTTGCAGTTTCCAGTCCTGTCCGCCGCTCTGAATGGCGCCGCTGGCCAGTCGTCCGCGCCAGTTGCCCTTATCCAGAACACCGTCGAGTGCCAGAGCCAGTTTCAGCAACGGGCCTTGCAGGTCGATTTTCATCTGCTGGTTCTTGAGCGTGCCCTGCCCATTGACGGTCAAGGTTCCCAAGGCCGTGTCGCCGGCGTAAATACCGCTGCCCTTGAGATCGACCGTTGCCCGCTGGGCCTGATCGAGCTTCGCCGCCATTGTCAGGTTTTGCAGGCGATTGTCCTGCAAGGCCAGTTGCGAGCCTTGCAGGTCAAACCGCCCCTGAGGGGCCTGGAGCGTTCCGGCCAGATCCAGTTTTGCGTTGATCCGCCCCTGCAATCGTGGCCATAGCTGCCCAAGGCGAGGCAGGTTGAGGTCCACCTGACCCGCAAGACGCTGCTGCAAGCTGCCACGACCCTGGATCCGGTTGTCGCCCAGGCGTATATCCAGCGCACCGAGGTTCCATTGCTCACCCGCACCATCGGCCTTGACCAGCAACACCGCTGGCTGACCACGCAAACGCCCCTTGAGGTCCAAGTCGGCATTGAGTTCGAGCTTTTCGTCTTTCAATTGCCCTTTGCTGCGCAGCGCCCCGGCCAGAGTGCCCGGCAGTTCCGCGACCCAATAGGACGGATCGAGCGAGCCCAGATCCAGAGCAGTGTCCCAACCGATGCCATCGGCGAACTGCAGATTCAGATGACCGCTGGCCTTACCCTGCCCAGCAACCAGTTCCAGTTGCGGCAGGTACACCCGCTGCAAATCACCACTGAACGGGCTGCCCAGGCTGAAAGCACCTGCCGGGCCATCCAGGTCGGAACTGAAATTGCCCAGATACTGGCCGTCGGTGTAGGAAATCTCGCCCTTGAATGTGCGCAGACTGACCTGAGGCTCGCTCGCCAGCGGATAAAGCCGCTGCCACGGGAAGTCCAGCCAGTCGATTTTCGCATCAGCCTTGAACGCTTTTTCCCAGTTCAACTGGCCGTTGAGGGTGAGATGCTGCTGCTCACTGGCGGTCAGTTGCAGCGTCTCGATATCAGCGCCTTTGGCATCCACACGGCCTTGCAGCGCCAGAGCGACCGGGCCTTGTTCGGCGGGCAGGCTGGCGGTACCGGTAATCTGGTAGCCGCTGTCGAGGTTGCCTTCGGCATTGAGCAACACCTGCTCAAGCTGCAAGGTATCCGGCAATCCGGCACCGGGCTTGAATCGCTCGGAGGTGATGCTCACTTTGGCCGGCAAATGTTCGGCCAGCGCTTGCAACTCGCCACTCAATCGCCCCTGCAAGTAACCACTGCTGTCGGCCTTGAGTTGCAGGGTCTTGAGCAGTGCGCCGGTGATATCCAGCGCCAGTGTCCATGACTGTCCGTCCTGTGGCGGCAGTTGCAAGGTGCCTTTGGCAGTCAGCGGCCACTCACCCTCGGGCTTCAGCAGGCCGACAAGGTCGAGAACCAGACTGTCGCGCTGCAAATGGGCCGAGTCGATCAGCAGGCCATCAGCCGTCCAGTGCGCCGCCAGTTTCAGATCACTCAGTTGCTCGACGCCGTCCAGTTGCAGGCTGCCCAGTTGCACGTCATTCAAGCGAATCGCCAGCGGCAGTTTCAGTTGCGGCAAGGACAGCGGGCCTTCGCTGACAGTCTCTTCGCTGGCCGCGAAATGCATACGTACCTGATCGGCATGCAGTTGCTCGATGCACAGCGTCATCCTCAAGAGGCAGGCAGGCGACCAGTCGAACTGGACGGCTCTGACTTCAACGCGATCCTCGCCCTGCTGCCAGAGCACAGAGTCAGCACGCCATTGCCCGCCCAGCCGGCCGCTGAAATTCTCTACCTGCAAACCCGGTACTCGCGCCAGTGCCCACTGGCTGCCGCTCTGCGTGCCCACTGCCATCCAGGTGCCCACCAGCAACAGCAGCAGGATCGTGACCAGCCCCAGACCCGCGATCTTCGCCCCACGCTTGATGTTCAGACGCTTCACAGTTCCGGTCCCATGGAGAAGTGCAGACGAATCCCGCCGTCATCGTCCAGCGCACGGGCCAGATCCAGGCGCAACGGCCCGACCGGTGAAACCCAGCGCACCCCGAAGCCTACGCCGGTCTTCAGGCTCGGCAGCTCAAGGTTATTGAAGGAGTTGCCCTGATCGACAAAAGTCGCCAGACGCCATTTTTCCGCGATGGAGTATTGATACTCGACACTGCCCGCCACCATGTAGCGACCGCCGATACGGTCGCCATCGGAGTTGGTCGGCGACAGGGTCTGATAGTCATAACCGCGAACGCTCTGATCGCCACCGGCAAAAAAGCGCAGAGACGGCGGGATGGATTTATAGCCATTGGTCAGGTTGCCACCGAACTGCACGCGCCCGAGAAAACGGTGATTCTGCGCAACGGTGGTCAGGCCCTTGAGCAGTACGTTGCCATGAAACAGGTTGGCATCTGACATCACGCCCTCCTTGGCAACCTGCGCATCGAACTGCAACCGGTAGCCCTGGCTCGGATCGATGCGGTTGTCGCTGCGCAGGAACGAATAGCTGATACCGGGCATCAGCAAGGTGCTCAGGCCGCTGTCATCGCCCAGGCGATACTCTTCTCGCTGCCACTTGAGGGAAACCACCCGCTCCCAGCCACTGGGCAACTTGCTGTGCCATTCCGGGCCGACGGTGAGCAGCTTGCTGAGGCTGTCGGTGCCTGCGATTTCTTCATATTGATAACCACCGGCAAAACGCAGCTTGTCGGTCAGTGGTGGATCGAGCGGTATGTCGTACCACAGGCCCACATTCTGCCGGGGTGCCGACAGCTCTGTTTCAAACCCATAACTGTGCCCTTGGGGATTGGCCCAGTGGCGCGTCCAGTTGGCCTTGCCACGCGGCCCGACGTCAGTGGAAAAACCCAGACCCAGGCCCATGGTGCGCGGCTTGCGGGTTTCCAGTTGCACACTCACCGGAATGACCTGCCCCACGGCAGCGGCGGGAGCTGCATCCACCCGCACGCCCTCGAAATAGCCACTGGACTGCATGGCCTGATTGAGTTCGGCGATCAGTTGCGAGTCGTAAGGCGTGTTTTCTTTGAACGGCACCATGCGCTTGAGCAGGTCGTCATCGAGCGGTGTATCGCCACTGAACACCACTTTGCCCAGGGAGTAGCGCGGACCGCTGTCATAGACCAGATCGATATCCGCCACCCCGGCGCGAGGGTCTATCGTCAGACGCTGGCTGGTAAAGCGGCCGCTGAAAAAACCGTAGCGTGAGGCCTGATTCTGGATCAGGCGCTTTGCATCTTCATAATAACCGTGGTTGAGCACGGCACCGGGAGCGAGAGCCCGGCTCCTGGGAACCTGAAAAGCCTTGAGGGACGCCGCTGGCCCATCGATACGTACCGTCACATTGCGCAGGCGGATAGGTTCACCGGGCTGGATGGTGATGACCAGCTTCGGGTCCTGGTCGCCTGTCACCTGACTGTCAATTTGCGCCTGATAGTAGCCCAGCGCCTGAGCTGCCTTCTGCGCCTGTTCTTCAGCGCCCAGGCTGAAATGTTTCAGGGCCTCGGCATCACGCTCGCCAAGGCTGCCTACATATCCTTCGACGTTGGCTTTGAGTTCCGGATTCGCGGGCTTGATCCTGACATCCAGACGGGCTTGGGCAAGGGCCGTTGCGCTCATGGACATCAGCAGCGCGCTGCTGAGCAGGGTTAAAAACTTCATATGGTCACGGATGCTAACACGATCGACAGATTCTGCTGGAACCCGTCAATAGGTCGAACTTTCAATCCCTTACGCCACAACCTGCAGGAAAACCTGAAGGTCCGGTCAGAAAAAAGCCTTCTGCGCACTGGCCTTGCAGCCATTTTCATCCATGGCTGCGCAAGGGTGAGAGCAAGCACAGCCGGAACAGTTCCAGCCATCAATCCAGCGTAGCAGCCGACAGCACGCTGGCCGTAAATCGGCCGGTCGGCTAGCATCGCTTCTTTGTATGAATTCAGGATTGCCGCTTCATGAAAATTGTATCTTTCAATATCAACGGTCTGCGTGCCCGACCGCATCAGCTGGCGGCGCTGATCGAAAAACATCAGCCTGACGTGATTGGCCTACAGGAAACCAAGGTCAGCGACGAGCAGTTTCCCCAGGCAGAGATCGAATCGCTGGGCTACCACGTTCACTTCCATGGTCAGAAAGGCCATTACGGCGTTGCCCTGCTTTCACGCAATATGCCACTGGCCCTGCACAAGGGTTTCGAGGGGGACGACGAAGAGGCACAGAAGCGTTTCATCTGGGGCACCTACGCTGACAGCAATGGCCAGCCGATCACCATCATGAATGGTTACTTCCCTCAGGGCGAAAGCCGCGACCACCCCACCAAGTTCCCCGCCAAGCAACGCTTCTACAACGACCTGCAAGCACTGCTGGAAAGCCGTTTCAGCAATGACCAGCCGCTGATCGTCATGGGCGATGTGAATATTTCCCCGCAAGACTGCGACATCGGCATCGGCCCGGACAATGCCAAGCGCTGGCTGAAAACCGGCAAATGCAGCTTTCTGCCGGAAGAGCGCGAATGGATGGAGCGCCTGAAGAACTGGGGCCTGGTGGACAGCTTCCGGCACCTGCACCCGGAAGTGGCGGATCAGTTCAGTTGGTTCGACTACCGCAGTCGCGGCTTTGAAGACAGCCCCAAGCGCGGACTGCGCATCGACCTGATCATGACGTCCACAGGTCTGCAACCACGCATCAAGGCAGCCGGCGTGGACTACGAGTTGCGCGGTATGGAAAAACCTTCGGATCACGCGCCTATCTGGCTTGAATTGAGCTGATAAATGTCGCGATACCGGCTTGCCTGTGACCCGCAGGCGAGTCGGCGCGAATAAACACCAGACGCCTCATCAAGCGTCATATTTCAGCAATCTTTCTGTCTTATTCTGCCGAGACTTTCCGCTATACAAGGTGACGCAGATGCTGCGCGCTCTGCTTTGCGCACTGGTGCTGCCCTGCGCCTTCCTGCCCTGCATGACCCAGGCTGCGCTGCCCGTACCGACGGGCAACACGCCGGCGTTGCGCATCCAGGGTTCCAACACCATCAATGCGCAACTGGGCCCGGCACTGGTCGAAGGCCTGATGCGCCAGCAAGGGCTGCAAGCCCTGCAAAGACTTCCCGGCACCCAACCCAACGAAACCCGCGTGACGGGCTCCACGGCAGCCGGACAGGTGGTGGTCGCGGAAATTGCCGCCCACGGTTCGGGCACCGGTTTCACTGCGCTCAAGGCAGGCAGCGCCGATATTGCGGCCTCTTCACGACCGATCAAGGATCAGGAAGCCCAGGAACTCAAAGCCCTTGGCGACCTGAAAAGCCTCGAGAGCGAACAAGTGATCGCCATCGACGGCGTAGCGGTCATCTTGCATCCGGGCAATCCGCTGCGACAGCTCAGCACTCTGGAACTGGCTCGCATCTTTTCGGGAGAAATCCGAGACTGGCAAGAAGTCGGCGGCAATGCCGGCGAGATTCATCTATACGCACGCGACGAAAATTCCGGCACCTATGAAACCTTCAAGGAACTGGTGCTGACCCGCAACAGCAAGAACCTGTCGCGTCAGGCGAGGCGCTTCGAGTCCAGCGAGCAACTTTCCGATGCGGTCAGCCATGATCGCAACGGCATTGGCTTCATCGGCCTGCCTTATGTTCGCCACACCAAAGCCGTAGCGGTTACCGACGGCGAATCAAAAGCGATGCTGCCGACTGTCAGCCTGATTGCCACCGAGGATTACCCGCTTTCGAGACGCCTGTATCTTTATGTTCCGCCCAAGGCAAACCATGACTGGGCCCAGGCACTGGTTCACTTTGTGCAAAGCGCCGAAGGCCAGGCTATCGTGGCCAGCAACGGTTTTGTGGCCCAGACCGTTCAGGCCATGAAGGTGCAGGCAACGGCGCAGATGCCCGAGGACTATCAGGCATTGACTCGCAAGGCCGAGCGCCTGTCGGTCAACTTCCGCTTTGCCCAGGGCAGCGCCCGACTGGATAACAAGGCACAGCTGGATCTCAGGCGTGTGGCGGATTACCTCAAAACCCATCAGAAGCTCGATCAGCAAGTCACACTGGTGGGTTTTGGCGATGCCAAGAGCGATTCGGCACGGGCCACCCTGCTTTCCCGGCTGCGCGCCATGGCGGTTCGCCGGGAACTGCAGAAAAGTGGCGTGACTTTCCACGAAATACTGGGCTTCGGCGACGAAATGCCGGTCGCTGGCAACGATGCCGACGATGGCCGGATCAAGAACCGGCGGGTTGAAGTCTGGGTGAATTGAATCCGCCCCCCTGACCTACTCACCTCTGAGGCAGGTATTTTCCCAGTTCAAATTTGCCAATAGCCGCACGATGCACCTCATCCGGGCCGTCGGCCAGACGCAAGGTGCGCTGCATGGCATACATATAGGCCAGCGGGAAATCATTGGAAACCCCTGCGCCGCCATGGATCTGGATGGCCCGGTCAATGACTTTCAAAGCCACGTTGGGCGCCACCACCTTGATCTGGGCAATCTCGCTTTTGGCCACCTTGTTACCCACGGTATCCATCATGTAAGCGGCCTTGAGGGTCAGCAGCCGCGCCATGTCGATTTCCATGCGCGAATCCGCAATCCTGTCGATATTGCCGCCCAGCAACCCCAATGGCTTGCCGAATGCCACGCGACTGGCAGCACGCTGACACATCAGTTCCAAAGCCCGCTCCGCCATGCCGATCGAGCGCATGCAGTGGTGGATACGCCCAGGCCCCAGACGCCCCTGGGCGATTTCAAAACCACGCCCTTCGCCCAACAGCACATTGCCATAAGGCACCCGGACATTCTCGAACAGCACCTCGGCGTGCCCGTGAGGCGCATCGTCATAGCCAAAGACCGGCAGCGGCCGCACGATTTTCACGCCGGGCGTATCAGCAGGCACAAGAATCATGGAGTGCTGCTGATGACGAGGCCCATCAGGGTTGGTCAGGCCCATGAAAATCAGGATTTTGCAGCGCGGGTCACAGGCGCCGGAGGTCCACCACTTGCGGCCATTGATAACCCACTCATCGCCATCCCGCTCGGCGCGGGCCGCCATATTGGTTGCATCCGAGGACGCCACGTCAGGCTCGGTCATGGCAAAGGCCGAACGAATCTCGCCCCGCAGCAGCGGCTCCAGCCATTGCTGCTTCTGCTCCGGGGTTGCGTAACGCACCAGCACTTCCATATTGCCGGTATCCGGAGCCGAACAGTTGAAAGGCTCAGGCCCCAGCAGCGAGCGCCCCATGATTTCAGCCAGGGGCGCGTATTCAAGATTGGTCAGGCCTGCGCCCAGTTTCGACTCGGGCAGGAACAGGTTCCACAGGCCTTGCTCCATGGCCCTGGCTTTGAGCTCTTCCATGATTGCCGTGGGCTGCCAGCGGTCACCTTCCGCCACCTGGCGCTCGAACACCGGCTCAGCGGGATAAACGTAAGCGTCCATGAAGGCAGTGACGCGCTCGCGTAGCTCCTGCACTTTCGGGGAATAGGCAAAATCCATCGGCAGCTACCTTCTCAAGGGAATGGAGGTCATGGAAAGGATGCTAAAGAACCCACCGGCATTTATCTAATCTATTCTCGGCGTATATAAACATTCATAACCAATATATGATCGGGCTACGCTGCGGCATAAGCAGTGACCCTACAAGAACAACGAGAGGCGCCTCCAATGAACCTGAGCAAGGTTGATCTCAATCTTTTCATTGTCTTCGACGCCATTTACACCGAAGCCAATCTGACACGAGCCGGCCAGATCGTGGGTATTACCCAGCCAGCGGTATCCAACGCCCTGGCGCGACTGCGGGAAACCTTCAACGATCCGCTGTTCGTGCGCACGGCACAGGGCATGGTGCCCACGCCCATGGCCCAGAACATCATCGGCCCGGTGCGCAATGCCTTGTCACTACTGCGAGTGTCGGTGCAGGAAAGCCGGATTTTCAATCCGCTGCAGGCCAGCAAGAACTACCGCATCAGCATGACCGACCTCACCGAAGCGGTGATCCTGCCCCTGCTGTTTCAGCGCCTGCGGCGTCAGGCCCCGGCAGTGACCATCGAAAGCTTCCTGTCCAAACGTCGCGAAACCACCAAGGAACTGGCCGCAGGGCGCCTGGACTTCGCCGTCGATGCGCCTCTCAATACCGATCCGCAGGTACGGCATGTCAAGTTGATGGAAGACAAATACGTCTGCGCCATGCGCAAAGGCCATCCTCTGGCAGGCAAGGCAGCCTTCAATCTGGATGACTATCTGGCGCAGGCGCACATTCATATTTCCAGCCGTCGCAGCGGCCTTGGGCATGTGGACCTGGCGCTGGGCAAGATGGGAATCCAGCGCAAGATCGCCTTGCGTTCCCAGCACTACCTGATGGCGACCCAGGTGCTGCAACAGACCGACATGGTCATGACCGTCCCCGAGCGCTTTTCCCGACGTCATGACCTGCACTATGCGCAGTTGCCGGTCAGCGATGTTCCGGCAGTGGAAACCCATCTGTACTGGCACGAAAGCACCGACCAGGATCCGGCCAATCGCTGGATGCGCGAGCAGCTTATCGAACTGTGCCAGCGGGTTACCGCACAGGAAAAAAAGACAGAAACAGCATAAGCTATATGACTCAAATAACTGATAAATATAGATTTAAATTTAAAAGTTAAAGCTAGTTCTAGCTTTAACTTTGACTCTGCAGAGCGGTACCGGCTTGACGTATACGTCAAGCCAGCCTTAGGTTAACTCAAAGGTTTCCCCCGCCGAGCGCCCCATGAATAGCCCGACCTACAGCATCTCCGACCTCGCCCGCGAACTGGATATCACTACCCGCGCCATTCGCTTTTACGAGGAACAAGGCATGCTCAGCCCTGAAAGACGGGGCCTGGAGCGTATCTACTCCCCCCGTGACAAAGTCACCCTCAAGCTGATCCTGCGCGGTAAACGCATCGGCTTCTCCCTGGCTGAATGCAGGGAGCTGATCGAGCTGTACGACCCTCACGGTGACAATCAGAAGCAGTTACACAGCATGCTGGGCAAGATCGAAGAGCGCCGCAACCAGTTGGAGCAGCAGCTTCTGGATATTCAGCAGATGCAGCTGGAGCTGGATACCGCAGAGGAACGCTGCAGGGCTGCGCTGGATAAAACCCTTTAGTATCAAAAATATAAACAATAAACCTCAACAAAAAATGAGGTACAACCGCCATGCATTTACCTCAACGCGTTCGCCTGGTGGAAGTCGGCCCCAGAGACGGCCTGCAAAATGAAGCGCATCCGGTGAGCATTTCGGACAAGGTGAAACTGATCGAGGACCTGACAGCCGCAGGACTGAAGCACATCGAGGCCGGTAGTTTCGTATCCCCCAAATGGGTGCCGCAGATGGCCGGCTCTGCAGAAGTCTTTGCCAGGCTCCAACCTCAAACCGGTGTCATCTATTCAGCACTGACCCCCAATCTGAAAGGTTTTGAAGATGCGCTGCAGGCCGGAGTTCGTGAGGTGGCGGTATTTGCTTCAGCCTCCGAAGCCTTTTCCAAGCGCAATATCAACTGCTCCATCAGCGAAAGCCTGGAGCGTTTCCTGCCGGTAATGGCGGCGGCGCATCTGCATGGCATTCGCGTGCGAGGTTATGTGTCGTGCGTACTGGGCTGCCCGTACGAAGGCAAGGTTCTCCCCCAACAGGTGTCATCCGTGGCCAACGAATTGATCGCCATGGGCTGCTACGAAGTGTCTCTGGGCGACACCATCGGCATCGGCACACCCGCCGACACACGGGAGCTGTTCAACGTGGTCGCCGGGCAGATTCCCCGGGGCAAACTCGCCGGGCATTTTCACGACACCTACGGCCAGGCACTGGTCAATATCTACGCCAGTCTGCTGGAAGGCATCGCGGTTTTCGACAGCTCGGTTGCCGGACTTGGCGGCTGTCCTTACGCCAAGGGTGCCAGCGGCAATGTGGCGACAGAGGACGTGCTGTATATGCTCGGCGGCCTGGGTATCGACACTGGCATCGACCTGGATCCGCTGATCGCGGCTGGCCAGCGCATCTGTACCGTGCTGGAACGCCGCAACGGGTCCAGGGTGGCTATAGCTCGTCTGCCCGTTTGAGAAGGGTCATTGGTCGGCGAGCCGGTGCGGCAACTTGTCACAGAGTGTTACCCTCGCCAAGATCAGTTGAGTGAAAACGGGTAACACGGAAACATTCAATGGCTGACGGGCAAGCGCCTCAGCCTCCAGAATCCCGCCAAAGCCCCGCTTTTAAAGGGTTTCGCAAAAACTGGCACGGGTTCTGCTATATCTCTTGTACAACAAGAACAAGAAAACGCAGCAATCCAATAAAAACAATACGTATCGGCTCTGACATAACAAGAACAACACGGACAGAGGCGCAGCTAACAGATTTTTTTGGAGTGGATAGCTTTTAGAGGCCCTTGCGAAAGGGTACTCGCAACCAGGCAGAGAACAATAAAACTACCTTCAGGTAGCTCCGGAACTGGTTGGATCGACACGATAAAAGCGATATCAGCGCTCAAAAAAATACGTTTGCTCTTGATCCCGAATGGGGGTCGCTCAAAAAAGATGTGAAGGGCCAGGTCGCCAAAAACAATAAAAGGCCTCCCGAAAAACAAAAAAGAGCATGCAAAGAAACCTTGAAGGGGAGCCCAGGCTCCCCTTCGTGCTTTCCGGCATTCCCCACAATCTCCCTCCTCTTTCCCCTGTTCGCCCTCCGACATTGACACCTTGGCAATTCCAGGCTTACGTTAACGTAAAGGTCATAGCCAATCCGCCAATAATAAAACTGGAGCGCTATTCATGATCTACCCCAGCCTGAACTTCGCCTTGGGCGAAACCATCGACATGTTGCGTGACCAGACCCGGTCCTTTGTCGCGTCCGAACTCTCCCCACGCGCCGCACAGATCGACAAGGACAACCTGTTCCCGGCCGATATGTGGCGCAAGTTCGGAGAAATGGGCCTTCTGGGCATTACCGTCAGCGAAGAGTATGGCGGTGCAGGCCTTGGCTACCTGGCCCACGTGGTCGCCATGGAAGAAATCAGTCGCGGGTCGGCCTCAGTCGCCCTCTCCTATGGGGCGCACTCGAACCTGTGCGTCAACCAGATCAATCGCAATGGTACCCCGGCGCAGAAAGCCCGTTATCTGCCCGCATTGATCAGTGGCGAACATGTCGGCGCCCTGGCCATGAGCGAACCCAATGCCGGCTCGGACGTGGTGTCTATGAAGCTGAGGGCCGAGCGGCATGGCGACCGTTTCGTGCTCAATGGCAGCAAGACCTGGATCACCAACGGCCCGGACGCCAACACCTATGTGATCTACGCCAAGACCGACCCGGAACAGGCTGCACATGGCATCAGTGCCTTTATCGTCGAGCGCGACTGGAAGGGTTTCACCCGCAGCAACAAGTTCGACAAGCTCGGCATGCGTGGCTCCAATACCTGCGAGCTGTTTTTCGATGACGTGGAAATCCCGGAAGAAAACCTGCTGGGGCCGCTCAATGGCGGCGTGAAGGTGTTGATGAGCGGCCTGGATTACGAGCGCGTCGTACTGTCTGGCGGCCCGACCGGGATCATGCAGGCCTGCATGGATGTGGTGCTGCCTTATATCCACGACCGCAAACAGTTCGGCCAGAGCATTGGCGAGTTCCAACTCATTCAGGGCAAGGTCGCGGACATGTACACCCAGATGAATGCCAGCCGCGCGTATCTGTATGCCGTCGCCCAGGCCTGCGATCGCGGCGAAACCACTCGCAAGGATGCCGCCGGGATCATCCTTTACAGCGCCGAACGGGCCACGCAAATGGCACTGGATACCATCCAGATTCTGGGCGGCAACGGTTACATCAATGAATTCCCGGCCGGTCGCCTCCTGCGCGACGCCAAGCTCTACGAGATCGGCGCAGGCACCAGTGAAATCCGGCGCATGCTGATTGGCCGCGAACTGTTCAACGAGACCCGCTGACTTCCGGAGTGCTTCATGACCATTCTGCCCAGCCGAATCAATACGCGCTCCGCCGAATTCGCCAGCAACCACGCTGCCTTGCTGGAACAGGTCAATGACCTGCGCCGCCTGCTGGCCAGGGTTCATGAAGGTGGCGGCAGCAAGGCCCAGGAGCGCCACACGTCCCGAGGCAAGCTATTGCCCCGCGAGCGCATCAATCGCTTGCTGGACCCCGGCTCGCCGTTTCTGGAAATCGGCCAGCTCGCAGCTCATGGTGTCTATGACGAAGAGGTGCCGGCGGCGGGCGTGATTGCCGGCATTGGCCGGGTCGAAGGCGTGGAATGCATGATTGTCGCCAATGACGCCACGGTCAAAGGTGGCTCCTACTACCCGCTCACCGTCAAAAAGCACCTGCGTGCCCAGGCCATCGCCCAGCAGAATCGCCTGCCTTGTATCTATCTGGTGGATTCGGGCGGTGCCAACCTGCCGCGTCAGGATGAGGTGTTTCCGGATCGCGAACACTTCGGGCGGATCTTCTTCAATCAGGCCAACATGAGCGCCATGGGGATCCCGCAGATTGCCGTGGTCATGGGGTCCTGCACGGCGGGCGGCGCCTATGTGCCCGCCATGGCCGACGAAGCGATCATGGTGCGTCAACAGGCCACGATCTTCCTGGCCGGACCGCCACTGGTAAAGGCCGCCACCGGCGAAGTGGTGAGCGCCGAAGAACTGGGCGGTGCCGATGTGCATTGCCGGACTTCCGGAGTGGCCGACCACTACGCCGAGAACGACGAACACGCCCTGGAGCTGGCCCGCCGCAGTGTCGCCAACCTCAACTGGCACAAGCAGGGTCGACTGAACGTCAGCGTACCTGTTGCGCCCTTGTATGCCAGCGACGAGTTGTATGGCGTGATTCCTGCCGAAGCCAAGCAGCCTTTCGATGTGCGCGAGGTCATTGCGCGACTGGTAGACGGTTCGGTGCTCGATGAATTCAAGGCGCTGTTCGGCACCACGCTGGTCTGCGGCTTTGCCCGGCTGCATGGCTACCCTGTCGCGATCCTCGCCAATAACGGCATTCTGTTCGCCGAAGCCGCGCAGAAAGGCGCGCACTTCATCGAACTGGCCTGCCAACGCGGCATCCCGTTGCTGTTCCTGCAGAACATCACCGGCTTCATGGTCGGCCAGAAATACGAAAGCGGCGGTATCGCCAAGCACGGCGCCAAGCTGGTGACCGCCGTAGCTTGCGCCCGAGTACCCAAATTCACCGTCATCATCGGTGGCAGCTTCGGGGCCGGGAACTATGGGATGTGTGGCCGTGCCTATGACCCGCGATTCCTCTGGATGTGGCCCAATGCGCGGATCGGCGTGATGGGCGGCGAACAGGCGGCGGGCGTGCTGGTGCAGGTCAAGCGCGAACAGGCCGAGCGCAGTGGCCAGACCTTCAGCGAAGAGCAGCAGGCCGAACTGAAACAGCCGATCCTCGACCAGTACGAACATCAGGGCCACCCCTATTATTCCAGCGCACGCCTGTGGGACGACGGCGTCATCGACCCGGCCCAGACCCGCGACATCCTGGCCCTGGCACTTTCAGCCTCGCTCAACGCACCCATCGAACCCACCACGTTCGGCCTGTTTCGCATGTAACCGGGGGATAGACCATGACGCCCTTCGCAACCATCACCCTGATCGAAGACCCACGCGGCTTCGCCACCCTGTGGCTCAATCGCCCGGAAAAGCACAACGCCTTCAATGCGCAGATGATTCGCGAGCTGATCCTGGCCCTGGACGCCGTACACGCCAATGCCAGCCTTCGCTTTCTGCTGATTCGCGGGCATGGCAAGCATTTCAGTGCGGGTGCCGACCTGAGCTGGATGCAGCAGGCAGCGGATCTGGATTACAACACCAACCTGGACGACGCCAGGGAACTGGCCGAACTGATGTACAACCTGGCCAAACTGAAAATCCCGACCCTGGCCGTGGTCCAGGGCGCGGCATTTGGCGGTGCATTGGGCCTGATCAGTTGCTGCGACCTGGCCATCGGCGCCCAAGAGGCGCAGTTCTGCCTGTCGGAGGTGCGGATTGGCCTGGCACCTGCGGTGATCAGCCCGTTTGTGGTTCAGGCCATCGGTGAACGTGCAGCGCGGCGCTACACCCTGACCGCCGAACGCTTCGATGGAATGCGTGCCCGGGAGATCGGCCTGCTTGCCGAGTGTTACCCGCTGGCGGACCTGGAAAACCAGACACGACTCTGGATCGATAATCTGCTGCTCAACAGCCCCCACGCCATGCGCACCAGCAAAGACCTGCTGCGGGAAGTGGGCAGCGGCGAACTGACGCCATCCCTGCGCCGTTACTGCGAAAGCGCCATCGCCCGGATTCGCACCAGCGCCGAAGGCCAGGAAGGTTTGCGGGCCTTTCTGGAAAAGCGCCAACCCTATTGGCAGACACCTGCGGACACACAGAAGGACTCGCAATCATGAACGCCCCGGCCAAGCCTGTTCTGACCACGCTGCTGGTTGCCAACCGGGGCGAAATCACCTGTCGCATCATGCGCACCGCCAAACAATTGGGGCTGACCACTGTCGCCGTCCACAGCGCCATTGATCGGGAAGCACGCCACAGCCGTGAAGCGGACATTCGGGTGGACCTGGGCGGGAGCAAGGCAGCAGAAAGCTACCTGCACATCGAAAAACTGATCGCCGCCGCCCGCTCCAGCGGTGCTCAGGCGATACATCCCGGCTACGGTTTTCTGTCCGAAAGCGCCGAATTTGCCAGGGCCGTTGAAAACGCCGGACTGATCTTTATCGGCCCGCCCGCTTCGGCCATAGAAGCCATGGGCAGCAAGTCCGCCGCCAAATCCTTGATGGAAGCTGCCGGAGTCCCGCTGGTGCCTGGCTATCATGGTGCCGCCCAGGATCTGGACACCTTTCGTACCGCTGCCGAACGTATCGGCTACCCCGTGCTGCTCAAGGCCACCGCAGGTGGTGGCGGCAAGGGCATGAAGATTGTGGAGAAAGACAGCGAACTGGCCGAGGCCCTGGCTTCGGCGCAGCGCGAAGCCAAGTCCTCGTTTGGCGACTCGCGAATGCTGGTGGAAAAGTACCTGCTCAGACCCCGCCATATCGAGATTCAGGTGTTTGCCGACCAGCACGGGCATTGCCTCTACCTCAATGAGCGGGACTGCTCGATACAGCGCCGCCACCAGAAAGTCGTCGAAGAAGCGCCGGCTCCGGGCCTGAGCCCGCAATTGCGCCAGACCATGGGCGAAGCCGCCGTCCGGGCAGCCCAGGCCATCGGTTATGTGGGTGCAGGCACCGTGGAATTTCTGCTGGATTCGCGGGGCGAGTTCTTCTTCATGGAGATGAACACCCGCCTGCAGGTCGAGCACCCGGTGACCGAATACATCACCGGGCTTGATCTGGTGCAGTGGCAGCTCAGCGTCGCCCTTGGCGAGGTACTGCCAATCACTCAAGAGCAAGTCCCCCTGAACGGGCACGCCATCGAAGTGCGCCTGTATGCCGAGGACCCGGAAAAGGACTTTCTGCCCGCCACCGGCACCCTCGACCTCTATCGCGAGCCCCTTCCCCGCCCAGGCTGGCGGATCGACAGCGGCGTCAGCCAGGGCGACAGCATCTCGCCGTTCTACGACCCCATGCTGGGCAAGCTGATTGCCTGGGGCGAAAACCGTGAAGAAGCACGCCTGCGACTGCTGACCATGCTGGATGAGTTCGCAGTGGGCGGCGTGAAAACCAATCTGCCCTTTTTGCAGCGCATCATTGGCCATCCGGCCTTTGCTGCCGCCGAGCTGGATACCGGATTCATCCCTCGCCATAAGGAGCACTTGCTGCCTGACACAGGCGAATTGACCGAAGAGTTCTGGCAGGCCGCCGCCGAAGCCTTTATCCAGAGCGAACCTTCACGTATCTGCACGGAGGACCAACACTCGCCATGGAGTTCAAACACAGGCCTGCGCTTCGGGCTACCCGATCAGATCGACCTTCACTTGCAGTGCAAGGACCAGATGAAAGTCGTCCGCCTGCGTCGCAGCAGCGAAGCCCTGTTGCAGTGGAGCGGCGAGCGACTGGTGGTGGAGAGCAATGGCGTTCGTCATCAACACCTGGCCATACGCCAGAGCGAAAAGCTGTACCTCAAGTGGCAAGGTGAAGTGCATGCGATCAGACGCATGGACCCCATCGCGGCAACCAGCACCAGTGAAACCCGGCAAGGCGGCTTTACTGCCCCCATGAATGGCAGCATCGTGCGCGTTCTGGTGCAAGCGGGTCAGCAGGTTGAGGCGGGTACACAACTGGTAGTGCTTGAGGCCATGAAAATGGAACACAGCATTCGTGCCGCGCAGGCAGGCGTGATTGCGGCATTACATTGCCAGGAAGGAGAAATGGTCAGCGAAGGAATGTTGCTGGTAGAAATGCAGGACATGTGAGGGCCTCTCCGGTTCGTACAGGACGGCATCACAGCGCAGGGAGGATTATTTATTTCAATGGACGCAGGAAAAACATTTGACTTGCAAATGATAATGATTATTATTGCATCAGCTGGTCGCGAGACTGGCGGATAACCCAGGAGTCTTAGGTCGACTCCCGGATTATCTCCTCATCAGGCTAATCACGGTTTTTGACCCGGCTTTTTGCCGGGTCTTTTTTTTGGTTTTTTCGCTGCTTCAGGCTAATGAAGTCTTTGTGTGTCTCAATGGCGCGGATCATAGCAAAACAATATCGACCAAGGTCATAAATTTTAGCTCCACCTTTCATTAAAAATAGTAATTGTTGTCACTTTTCACTTGAGAATGATTCTCGAATTCACTAGCCTGAAACTGGTCACGGATGACAACACACACTTTACAAGGAAGATTCCATGGAAGATCAGCGAGCGATAGATCATGAGTAGCCAGCTCTCTCCTCTGTTGCATCTGCCAACCCGGCAGCCAGATGCCCCCATATCCCGGCATGCCGCCGAGTTGAGCCGCAGCCTGGGCAAACTTTCGCGCCGTCGCCAGCAGATATTCCTGCTCAGCCGCCTCGATGGTGTCGCCTACGCCGAGATCGCCGCCTTTCTGGAAGTCGACCTGGAAAAGGTCGAACGCGCTATGTTCCGGGTACTGCAACAGGCTTACAGGCATGACGAAAAACCAGCCGACTTCCCCGGTGATCAGGCTCAGGAGCAGGCCAACCGCTGGTATGTTCACCTGCAAAGCCCGGCTACCACCGCCAGCCAGCGCATCGAGTTTCGTCACTGGCTGGATGCCGATCCGGCCCACCTTGCGGCCTTTCAGACCAGCGAACGCCTGTGGCGTCGCCTGCAAGCGCCCGCCGCCCTCCTCGGCAGCTCAGGCTGGCATCGTCGAAAGCGCCGCACTTATATGGCCTGGTGCCTGTTCACCGCATTCGTCTGCGGCCTGGTGATGACGGCTGAAACATTCTCCTGAACAGTCCATGGCATTCAAGTCGTCATAAAGACTGTCGATCGGTGTAAAGTACGGGCCTTACGTACACAGGAATACACCGTGGCCCTCACCATTCGTGCCGATTTCGACAGCGGCAATATCCAAGTCATAGATGCCAGCAATCCGGCACGCGTCGAACTGGCAATCGCGCCCGACACCCAAAGCACTCACTTTCAGTGGTTTCACTTCAAGGTCGAGGGCCTGAACGTCGGCCAGCCACATGCTTTCAGCCTGACCAATGCCAGCGAGTCCACCTTCAATCGTGCCTGGAGCGGCTATAACGCCGTGGCCTCCTACGATCACCAGACCTGGTTTCGTGTGCCTTCGAGCTTCGATGGCAAAGCCTTGAACTTCAGTATTTCGCCCAGCGAGCCGCATATCTGGTTCGCCTATTTCGAGCCCTACACCCGTGAGCGCCATGACTGGCTGATCAGGCAGGCTCTGGAAAAGACTGGCGCCGAGCTGCTGGCAACCGGCAAGAGCGTCGAGGGCCGGGATATTCAACTCCTGCGCAAGGGCGATGGTGCCGAAGGCAAGCGCAAGATCTGGATGATCGCCCAGCAACACCCCGGCGAGCATATGGCCGAGTGGTTCATGGAAGGCCTGATCGAGCGCTTGCAGGAACAGGACGACCCGGTCATCAGGCAACTGCTGGAGACGGCGGATCTGTACCTGGTGCCCAACGTGAATCCGGACGGCGCGTTTCATGGCCATTTGCGCACCAACGCCCAGGGCAACGACCTGAATCGCGCCTGGCAGGACAGCACGGCAGAGCAAAGCCCGGAAGTGTTTTTCGTCCTCCAGCAGATGGAAAAACATGGCGTGGACATGTTCATCGATGTCCATGGCGATGAAGAGATACCTTACGTGTTCACCGCCGCCTGCGAAGGCAATCCGGGTTATACCCAGCAGCAACAGCAACTGGAAGAGCATTTCCGTCGCCGCCTGAGTGAAATCACCGTCGACTTTCAGACCCGATATGGCTACCCCCGCAGCGCTCCCGGCCAGGCCAACATGAAGCTGGCCTGCAACAGCGTTGGCGAGCGCTTCAAGTGCCTGTCACTGACGCTGGAAATGCCCTTCAAGGATAACGACAACGCCCCGGATGCAACCACCGGCTGGTCAGGCAAGCGTTCCGGCCAGTTGGCCAGAAATGTGTTGACCGTGACATCGGAAATGGTCTCGATCCTGCGCTGATCAACACCCCTCTGTGGGTGCGAATTCATTCGCGAGAGGCCGGTACATCCAAAGGAAATGCATCGCCTGGAATGCTGTCTCGCGAATAAATTCGCTCTCCTACCGCTTTGGCTGAAATGACCTATGCATACCCTCGCAGACCTGCGTGCCGGCAAACTGTCTGGCATCACCCGGCTGGACCTGTCTTGCGGCCTTACGGAATTTCCGCAGGAAATCTTCGATCTGGCCGACTCGCTGCAGGTGCTCAATCTCAGTGGCAATGCCCTTCATCGCCTGCCCGACGACCTGTGCCGGCTCAAGCACCTGCAAGTGCTGTTCGTATCCGACAACCTGTTTACCGAGCTGCCGGCTTGCATTGGCGAATGTGAGCAATTACGCATCGTCGGTTTCAAGGCCAACCGGATCAGTCATGTCTCGGCCAAGGCTCTGCCGCCTCGCCTGCGCTGGCTGATCCTTACGGACAACCAGATAGAGTCGCTTCCCGAAGAGCTGGGACAGCGTCCTGAATTGCAAAAACTGATGCTGGCGGGCAATCGACTGCAGAACCTGCCAGCCAGCCTTGCCAACTGCCACAAGCTAGAACTGATCCGCATTGCCGCCAACCAGTTGAACGAGCTGCCTGACTGGCTGTTGCGCCTGCCGGCCCTGGCCTGGCTGGCTTATGCAGGCAATCCGCTGTGCCCGGCACGTGAAAAGCAATCTGTCCGGCAGATTCCCTGGGAACAACTGAGCATTCAGCAGCGCCTGGGTGAAGGGGCTTCCGGGATTATCCAGCAAGGCACATGGCAGAACGGGGATCACAGCGAGACGGCTGCCATCAAGCTCTACAAGGGCGATGTCACCAGCGATGGGTCGCCGCTCAATGAAATGGCAGCCTGCATCGCGGCAGGCAATCATCCGAACCTGATCAAGGTATCAGGGCAGATTACCGGGCATCCCCAAGGGCAACTGGGGCTGGTGATGGAACTGATTGCACCGGACTTCGTGAATCTCGCCGGCCCGCCAAGCCTGGATTCCTGCACCCGGGATATCTACCCGACCCAGACCCGCTTCTCGCCAGAGACGCTGCTGCATCTGGCTCGCTCAATCGCCTCGGTCACGGCGCATCTGCATGCGTGCGGGATTACCCATGGTGATCTTTACGGCCATAACATTCTGCTGCGCAGCAATGGCGACAGTTTGCTGGGGGATTTCGGCGCGGCTTCATTCCACCCTTCAGAGAGCCAGGGTGTGGCGCTGGAGCGTATCGAAGCACGGGCTTTCGGGATCTTGCTGGGGGAATTGCTGGAGCGCTGCGAGCCAAGGTCGCAAGACGGGCCACTCATGGAGCGGTTACAGACGCTGCAAGCGCGATGCCTGCAGGCCGAAGTCGGGAAGCGACCGGCGCTGCAAGAAGTGTTTCAGGCGTTGCAAGCGTGGGCTGTCTGAAACAGCCCACGCACACAGATCAGCCTGCCAGACCTACATAAACGTTCTGCACGTCGTCGTGGCCGTCGATGGCTTCCAGAAAGGCTTCGACTTCAGCCATCTGCTCGTCGCTCAGGCCGTCGACTGTGCTTTTCGGGCGGTAGCCCAGTTGTGCCGACTGTACGGTAAAACCGAACTCGGGCAATTTCTTGCACACGGCGTCCATGTCGGTGGGCTCGGTCAGGAACAGGGTCGCGCCCTCTTCACCCGCTTCGCAATCCTGGGCGCCCGCTTCGATGGCCGCCTCATCAGGATCGGCATCCGGTGAGGTCGGAACGGCTTCGATCATGCCCTGATAGAGGAAATCCCAGGAAACCGAACCGGCGGCACCCAATTGTCCCTTTCGGAACAGCACGCGGATTTCCGAAACGGTACGGTTGATGTTGTCGGTCAGGCACTCGACGATGACCGGCACCCGATGCGGAGCAAAACCTTCGTAAGTCAGGCGCTCGAAGGTCACGCTTTCGCCCAGCAGACCCGCGCCCTTCTTGATGGCACGCTCCAGGGTTTCACGGGGCATGGAGGCTTTTTTCGCCTGCTCGACCACCAGTCGCAAACGCGAGTTCATATCCGGATCGGCACCTGCACGGGCAGCGATCATGATTTCCTTGGACAGCTTGCCAAAAACACGCCCCTTGGCGTTGGCTGCCGCTTCTTTATGCTTGACCTTCCACTGTGCGCCCATGTGTGCTCTCTTGATCCGATTGCGCCTTGCCGCCTGGCTTGTCAGGCAAGCAGGCCGCAGGAATGGCAAAGCGCTGAAAAAATGGTTACCGATAATGACGCGCCTGAGACGCCGGGCGCATTTTATACGCGATGGCGCCAGATGAAACCCCTGAGATCGAACATCCGCTTTGCCTGACCCTGAATTGCTTGCTCGCAATTACCAGGATCACGCCTTGCCTTGTAGTCCTTTTCTGAAAAAACCTGCAACGATGCCCTTGAGGCTTTGCATTTCGTACCCTTCGCAGCCTGAACTTCATGGTGAGAGAGCCCGCGAATGTGCGAAGACCCGCAAATGCCAATATTTCTGGCGATTGCCGACTGCCAGATGGATCTGCATGTCATCAGCTTTACCGGCCTGGACGCCTTGAACGAAGTGTATCGTTTCGACATTGACCTGATCTGCAGCGACCCCCACCTGGATTTCGCCACCCTCCTGAAGCGTGACGCCTTTCTGAATTTCGGGCCGGAACATGTCGGCGTGCATGGTCAGATCCTTCACGCCAGCCAGCAATATGCTGGTACTTGCCTGAGCCATTACCGGGTCAGCCTGATGCCACGCCTGCAAGCGCTTGCTCAACGCCAGCAGCGACGAGCCTATCATGACCTCAGCGCTCTCCAGTTGATTGCCCGGCTGCTTGAAGAGCATGGCATCGAAGAAAATGCCTACCGTTTCGAAACCATAGGCCTGTATCCGGCCCGCACGTTGTGCGTGCAATACGATGAAAGCGACCTGCACCTGCTGCAACGCCTGTGCGAAGAAGAAGGCATTCATTTTCGCTTCGAGCACAGCAGTACCGGCCACCAGTTGGTATTTTCCGATGACCCGGCCCGTTTCCCGGAACTGCCCTGGCCAATGCATTTCAGGGCCGATGACGAACAAGTCCCCGAACAACCCGCCATTACCCATCTGGTCGAATGCCTGTCGATATCCCCCGGCTACAGCAGCCACACCGTCCACCGGCATGGCGCTGCGCCGCTGATTGCGCTGTCTCCCATCGACACGGGAGGCAATCCCGGAATCAACCATCCTTTTGAAGAGTCCATCGCCTCACGCCCCAGGAACCAGGACGAAGCCTTTCAGCGACAACGCAGTGCCCGAAGGCTGGAGCGCCTGCGTTGCGAGCGACGACACATTAGTGGCGGCAGTCATCAACCGGCCCTGCACAGCGGACAGGTCATGCAGGTGCTCGATCATCCCGAACCGACGCTCAATGATCACTGGCTGCTGACCCAGGTGCAGCACACAGGCATGCAGCGCCATCTCATGGAAGGCTTAGACCCTCACGACATTACCGCCATCGTCAATCTCTCGGTGTCGTCAGGCACAGACAAGCTGGATGACGGCTATCGCAATACTTTTCGCGTCATTCCCTGGGCCATGCCCTTTCGCCCGTCATTGAAGCGCCACAGGCCTCTGGTCAGCGGTTATCAGACGGCAACCTTGATGGACGATGGCAAAATCGATGAGCAAGGTCGCCTGCCCGTCCGCTTTGACTGGCAGACCCTGGCACAGCCCGCGTCCGATATCCGCCGCTGGCCTATGGCGCGGATTGCCCGGACTGGCGAATCGGGCCTTGATGAGGTGCAGGTCGGAGCCAGGGTATTGATCCGTCATCTGAACAACGATCCGGACCGACCGGTGATCTGTGGCCTGCTACCGGGCAACGAGGTCAATCCCCAGCCACGCATCCAGCTCGACGGCACGCCACTGGACCCGAAGGCCGAGAGCATTCGTCTGGGCAGCGGACAACGCTTGCACATTGATACCCGCGAAGACCTGATCCTGCATGGTGCACAGGGTGCCTTGCAGATCGCGGCCCAAGGTATTTCCATCATCGGGCCGCGAACCATGAAAGCTTCGCCCCCCGAGCAACAGGACGCCACCGCAGTGCCCCTCACCGATCTGCGCCTGACGCAAAAGCCGGGGCTGCAAGGCGAGCCACTGGCCCGGCGCACCTGGTACATCGTGCGTATGGCCAAACCGGGGCTGGAGCATCTGGCGCATATCGAGCCGGCAGACTTTCTGTTCGAGGGCAAAACCGATGAATCGGGCTATCTGGGCCTGAGCCAGGAGCAATTGCAGCAACTGGCGGCGTACTACAACACATCGCCCGGCAGCCTGTGTCTGGTCCACCCCGGCCAGTGCGTCAGGCTGCAGGACTACATCCAGCAGAACTGGAACGAGCAGCAGCGACAGGCGTTCATACTCAGCGGCCTTTGAAGCTGGCCGCTCGCTTCTCGATGAAAGCCTGCATGCCTTCTTTCTGGTCCTCGCTGGCAAAGACGGCATGGAACACCCGTCGCTCAAAGCGCACGCCTTCAGCAAGGTTGACTTCAAACGCCCGGTTGACGCTTTCCTTGACCATCATCGCGACCGGCAGGGATTTCTCGGCAATCACGGCGGCCACCGCCAATGCCTCGTCGAGCAATTGCTCGGTAGGCAGAATACGTGCGACGAGGCCGGCACTCTCGGCCTCGCGGGCATCCATCAAACGGCCGGTCAGGCACATTTCCATGGCCTTGGCCTTGCCTACTGCTCGCGTCAGACGCTGGGTGCCGCCCATACCGGGCAACACGCCCAGATTGATCTCGGGCTGGCCGAATCGGGCGTTTTCTGCTGCCAGAATGAAATCGCACATCAGCGCCAGCTCGCAACCGCCCCCCAAGGCAAACCCCGCCACTGCGGCAATGATGGGCTTGCGCCGCGCTGCAATCCGGTCGCTTTGGGCGAAAAGATCATCAAGGTAGATCTGCGGGTAGGTCAGTTCGGCCATCTCCTTGATATCGGCCCCGGCAGCAAATGCCTTGCTGGAACCGGTGAGCACAATGCAACCGATGTCCTGATTGCGCTCGAACTCGTCCAGAATCTGATTCAGCTCATCGATGAGCTGGGCATTCAGGGCGTTGAGCGCCTGGGGACGGTTCAAGGTAATCAGGCCGACCTTACCTCTAATCTCTCTTAAGACTGTCTCGTAACTCATTGATATAAATCCAATGTCAATAATCATCCTGCAGGAGCGAATTCATTCGCGAATAAATTCGATCTCCTACATCAACTCGACCGCCATGGCAGTTGCTTCACCACCACCAATGCAGATTGCAGCGATACCGCGCTTGAGCTGTTTACGGCGCAATGCCGCCAGCAAGGTAACGATGATCCGCGCACCCGACGCTCCCACCGGATGCCCCAGCGCGCAGGCGCCGCCGCTGATATTGACCTTCTCGTGATGCAGTTCGAGGCGGCTCATGGCCGCCAGTGGCACCACGGCAAAGGCTTCATTGATTTCAAACAGGTCCACATCATCCACCGACCAGCCGGTCTTGCCCAGCAAGCGGGTAATCGCCCCTATCGGCGCCGTAGGAAAGAGACCGGGAACATCGGCAAAAGCGGCATGGGCATGAATCCTTGCCAGCGGAGTCAGGCCACGGCGTTGTGCTTCGGAGTGACGCATCAGCAACAGGGCCGCAGCCCCGTCGGAGATGGAGCTGGAGTTGGCGGCAGTCACGGTGCCTTCCTCACGAAAGGCAGGTTTCAGAAGCGGAATCTTTTCCAGTAGCGCCTTGGGCGGCTGTTCGTCGTGACTGATCAATCGCTGCTCTTTGCCCACCGTAACCTGCAACGGAACGATCTCGGCATCGAAATGACCTTCGGCGATGGCTTCCTGCGCGCGCGTCAGGGAAGCCACGGCAAAGGCATCCTGCGCCTCGCGACTGAAACCGTTCATCTGGGCGCAATCCTCGGCATACGTACCCATCAACCGGCCTGGCTCGTAGGCGTCTTCAAGGCCGTCGAAAAACATGTGGTCCAGTACCCGTCCATGACCCATCCGGTAGCCACTGCGGGCGCGATCCAGCAAGTAAGGCGCATTGGACATGCTTTCCATACCGCCCGCGACAACCACGCTGACACTGCCGGCGAGCAGCAGGTCATGGGCCAGAATGGCAGTCTGCATGCCGGAGCCGCACATCTTATTGACGGTGGTGCACAGGGCCGAGGTGCTCAACCCCGCCCCCAACGCCGCCTGACGCGCTGGCGCCTGGCCGAGTCCGGCTGGCAACACGCAACCGAACAGGACTTCTTCGACGTCCTGCGGATCGATACCCACCCGCTCGACAGCGGCACGAATGGCTGCCGAACCCAGTTGCGGCGCAGTGAGGCTTTTCAAATCTCCTTGAAAACCGCCAATGGGCGTTCGGGCGGCACTGACGATGACGACAGGGTCGTGAGGCGGTGTCTTGTTCTCGATGGACATGGCAGATTTCCAGAATGCTGTTGTTATTGGAATAGCAGAAATCATCGACTTTTGTAGAGTGCGAGGCAAAGGTCGCAACAGACGAATCTCTGACAGAGCCTGCGGTCTGAGCCAATATCGCCAGCACTGACTACAACGGCGTGGCGCTGGACCTGGAGGTCAATGGCAAGCTGCTGGCCTCAGGTGTCAGTGACCAGCGGGGCAGCATCGGGCGGTTCTCCGAAACCGTGCTGGTGGTGCCAGTGAGCATTTCTGCCTTCTCGGCGCTGCGCCAGGCTGTGGGCCTGACCCAGACCCAACGCCTGGACAACCTGCCCTACACCCTGCGCGGCAAACTGGCAGGTGGCGTATTCGGCACCGTGCGCTTCAGGGACAGCGGCACCCTGAGCCTGCCGCAACCCATCACTGGCGACTGGTAGCACTCAGTCCGTGATGAAGCGCACGCCGGGCTTTGAACGCTCATCCACCACCAGCTCGAAGATATCTGGCCGTGAGTAATGCCCCACTACATCGAAGTCATAACGCGCCTTGACCAGTTCATCGACATCGATTTCAGCCACCAGCAGCCCGGTTTCACCAATCAGCGGACCGGCCAGCACATCGCCCATCGGCCCGACAATCACGCTGCCACCATTGATCAGCGGGCGCTCGGCAGGCCAGTTGGCGACATCGATGCCCAGCGCTTGCGGCGATAGCTGCACCTGACAGGCGCTGATCACGAACATACGGCCCTCATGGGCAATATGGCGCATCGAACATTGCCATATTTCGCGCTCGTCCACTGTTGGCGCACACCAGATTTCCACGCCCTTGGCATACATCGCGGTGCGCAGCAGCGGCATATGATTTTCCCAGCAGACTGCCGTCCCCAGGCGCCCGGCGCGGCTCGGGACCACTGACAGGGTCGAGCCATCGCCCTTGCCCCAGATCAACCGCTCAGTACCGGTCGGCATCAATTTGCGATGCGTCGCGACCAGTCCGCCTTCAGGCTCGAACAGCAGCACCGTGCAATAAAGGCTGCTGCCGGAACGCTCGATCACGCCCAACACCAGACTCGCACCCGTGCGGGCCGACAGTTGCTCCAGTGTCCGGGTTTCATCGCCCGGCACATCGATGGCGTTCTCGAAGTAACGGGCAAAGGCCTCACGCCCCTGAGGCAGGCGGTAACCCAGTTGGGTACCGAAGGTTTCACCCTTGGGATATCCCCCCAGCAGCGCCTCGGGCATGACCACCACACGGGCGCCAGACTCGATGATGGCCTGTTCGTAGGAGAGGATCAGCTCAAGGGTGTCTGCCTTGCCGCCCGGCAAGGCGCCGATTTGCAGTGCTGCGACGATGGATCTGGACATGACGGGGCTCCGTTGGCGATGAGTGTTGCCAATTCTCGACTGGCCGCCCAACATTGATAAAGCCCATCTCAATGCTTAATGATATGAACACTATGAATATCAGCACCATCGATCTCAATCTGCTCAAAGTCTTTGAGGCGTTACACGATGAGTCCAGCGCCAGCCGGGCGGCGTTGCGCCTGGGCGTGACTCAGTCGGCCATCAGTGCGGCCTTGCGGCGTCTGCGAGCGCTGTATGGCGATCAGTTGTTCGTACGTACCGGACGAGGTCTGGCGCCGACCTTGCGGGCCGACCAGCTAAAGCCTGTGGTCACCGAAGCTCTCAACAAATGCCGACAGAGCCTGGCAATGGTTGCAACGGCATCGGAGGATTACGAAGGAAGGTTGGTGGTCATCGGCCTGTCGGATGACTTTGAAATGGCACTGGGCCAACGCCTGATGAGCGCGGTCAGCGTTACAGCACCCAGGTTGAGGTTGATGTTCCGCCAGACCCACAGCCAGATCGTTGCGACAGCCTTGCTGGACCGCACCATCGATCTGGCGATTGCCTCGGGAGGCTTCGCCAATCGTTTGCTGACCCGCAGGGTATTGGGAGAAGGCGACTATTCATGTCTGGTGGACCCGGCCAGCCTTGAGCCCGGCCAGACGCAACTGAGCATTCAGGCGTTCATTGAGCGTGAACATATCCTGATTTCATCCGGCGGGCTGATCGGTATGGTCGATGAAGGGCTGGCCAGTCTGGGCCTGAACCGCCGGGTGTGTGCGTCGACCACACATTTTGCGGCATTGCCCTATCTGCTCAAGGGCACACAGGCACTGGCCACGATCCCCACTCACGCGGCGCAGGCGATTGTGCAACTCACCGACCTTACCTTGTTGCCCTGCCCGCTGGCCATGCCACGTTATCCAATAGAATTGGGCTGGCGCACCGGCTCACAGCCCGATCCGGCAGTGGATGCCGTTCGTGAAGCCATTATCGGGCTGTTCTGAATTTACCTGGCAGCAGCCATGAGGCGATTCACTTCGCTGCGAACCATGTTGGCGTACTCCGGCGGGCTCATGGCGTCCAGTTCGGAGCGAACCCACTCCGACCACTTGCCCTTGCGCTTGGACTTTTCACCCATCAGACGAGCCGCATCCCCCTTGGCCTTGCCCAGATTGCTCTGCCAGAGTTCAAACAGGCGGGACTTTTCATCCTCGATGGCAGCGCGTTCGGGAAGAGACCGGTTGGCCAGATTGAAACTCATAGCGTTCACCTACTACCTACGACTAAAAACGGCTGCATCTTACACCCTGGTCCTTCACGAATGAATTCGCTCCTACAGTTTTTGCAGTGCTTGAGAGAGATGACTTGTGCAATTGCAACTTTCCGCAACACTGAGGACTCCATTGAGGAACACTGCCATCAACTGAAAGGAAAACATCATGGCTCGTAAAACCGCTGCGCAAAATACTGCCGATCAGATCAAAGACCAGGCATTCAGCGAATTGCAGGCTCTGATCGAAGAATCAGACAAACTGCTCAAAGACAGCGCCGCGCTGGTTGGCGAAGAAGCGGAAACCCTGCGCGCACAATTGAGCCTGAAGCTCAGGCAGGCACTGGATTCGGTATCCAGCGTACGTGAGCGCACCAAGCCTGTGGTCGAGGCCACTGAAACCTATATCGGCGGGCACCCATGGCAGACCGTGGCCATTTCTGCCGGATTCGGTCTGGTGGTGGGCTTGCTGCTGGGACGTCGTTGATGCATGCCTGTGCTGCCAGTCAACACTGGCAGCACAGGACATCTGCATTACTGGTTACGCTGAATGACTACAGGCGCAGCCAGGCGATGGGACTTGGCAACCTTGGCCAGCAGGCCGACGCGCTGCTCTTCTGCCTGTTCCGCGCTCTGGAACGGACCAATCAACAATTGCTGCTTGCCGTCGATCGTGACCACGACCGGCGCATAACTACGCTCGAGCAACCAGGCACTGATATCGCTGACCGCCTCTTTGGAGTTCATCTGGATGAACCACTGTGGCGTGGCCGCTTGCGGAGGCTGAGTCACTGGCTCGGCCTTGTCGCGGGCCGATGGCCGAGAGTTTCCTGCATCGCATCCGGCCAGCACCAGCGTCAGCGCTGCCATTATCATTACCGTCTTGCGCACGTAAGTCTGCTCCTTGTCTGAAGTGGCGCGAGTCTAGCACTACTGCATCGGGCCATGAGCCGCTGTGTCGAGGTGACGCAGGGCACTTTGGCGGGCATGAACGCCCTGTTCAGCGCTACAGGGCAGACGGGGCATGAGGCCGGGCGCAACTTGCCATCGTGTAATGAAATGTTTCTTCAGGCAGCCCGTAAGTAACAGAACAATTACAAACTAATGGCGCAATGATATGGGAACGACAACCCATGGCTGTGGTCAATGCTTCAACCTTGCTGCTTACACAGAACAGTTGTTTACACAGAAAAATATGCCGTAATGCCATTAACGAGGTATCTTCCCGTCCTCGTTTTTTTCAACCCGGCAAATCCTGCATCAACGGCGTCGATGACCACTGTGCATTCCATGAAACCTCTCTCGGATCTGATCATCTGCGAGCACTGCGACTCGCTGTATGAAGCCACGCCCCTGAAGGCTGGCGAATCGGCGCATTGCCTGCGCTGCAAGGCATTGCTGGGCCGAGGCCATCGCCTGACCATCGAGCAGTTGCTGGCCCTGACCATTGCCGCCGCCCTGCTCTTTCTGTTCGCCAATTTCTTTCCGGTGATCAGCATCAGCATGAAGGGCCTGACCAATGAAGTGACCCTCTGGGAGTCGGTGGAAGCCCTGGCTCAAGGGCGCATCACGATCATTGCTCTCGTGGCCGGCCTGTCGATCATCCTTGCTCCACTGCTGCAGATCGCCCTGCTCTTCTGGGTGCTGCTGCACGCGCACAGCGGCGTCATTGCCCCGGGCTTCAAGACGTGCATGCGCGCACTGGAACACCTGCGTCCCTGGAGCATGCTGGAGGTGTGCATGCTCGGGATCCTGGTCGCCATCATCAAGCTCTCGGGGATGCTCGATGTGCATCCCGGCCTTGGCTTGTGGGCCATGGCGATGCTGATGGTGCTGATCCTGCTGATCGCCAACAAGGATATCCGCCGCCTGTGGGATGAACTGGGAGTCCAGCCAGGATGAACGGCATTCCTTTCGCCCATGAACAGCATTTGTGCCTGTGCCACACCTGCGGCTACGCCTGCCCGGAAGATGTCCATCACTGCCCGCGTTGCGACTCGCCCGTGCATCGGCGCAAGCCCAACAGCATTGCCCGGACCTGGGCGTTCCTGATTGCCGGACTGATTTTCTACGTGCCGGCCAATGTGCTGCCCGTGATGTACACCACCCTGCTGGGCAACAGCAGCCAGAACACCATCATGAGCGGCGTGATCGAGTTCTTCAAAAGCGGGTCATGGGATATTGCCCTGCTGATTTTCATTGCCAGCGTCGTGGTGCCCTGCATCAAGTTCCTGGTACTAGGCATGCTTCTGGTCACCTGTCAGCGGCGCAGTCGCTGGGCCATGCTGGAGCGTGCGCGGCTTTATCGTTTTATCGAGCTGATCGGCTATTGGTCGATGCTCGATGTGCTGGTGGTTGCGCTGGTGGCCTCCCTTGTCCAGTTCCATGAACTGAGCACCATCGAGCCGATGATCGGCATCCTGTTTTTTGGTCTGGTAGTGGTGATGACGATGTTCGCCGCCATGAGTTTCGATCCCCGGCTTATCTGGGACGCAGAGGTTGAAGATGTCTGAGAATACCGCCCCCCGTTCGTCGCCACTTCGTCCCGAGGTCAAGCAGCGGCGCATGCGCGTTTCACTGATCTGGCTGGTGCCGATCGTTGCCGGCCTGATCGGCCTGTCCATGGCCTTTCATGACTGGATGAACATAGGTCCGCGCATCACCATCAGTTTCCAGACTGCCGAAGGCCTGGAAGCCAACAAGACGCAGGTCAAGTACAAGAACGTGGTGATCGGCATGGTGACGGACATCACCCTGAGCGAAGACCGCACGCATGTGCTGGCAGCGGTCGATCTCAATAACACGGCCACGCCTTTCACCCGGGTCGACAGCCAGTTCTGGGTCGTGCGGCCACGTATCGGAGCCCATGGCGTTTCGGGTGTCGATACCTTGCTGTCGGGCGCATTCATTGGTGCCGACGCGGGTAACTCGCAGGAAACCAAAAGCGACTTTACCGGCCTTGAGACACCGCCTCCGGTGACCTTCGGCGAGAAAGGCAAGCGTTTCACCCTGCACACCGACGATCTGGGGTCGCTGGATATCGGCTCGCCGATCTATTACCGCCGCATTCAGGTAGGTCAGGTGGTGGCCTATGAGCTGTCCCCGGATGGCAAGGGTGTCGACGTACAGATTTTCATCAACTCCCCGAACGATCAGTACATCACCACCGACACACGCTTCTGGAATGCCAGCGGCGTGGACGTGACCGTCGGTACCGCTGGCCTGAAGATCAATACCCAGTCGCTGACCTCGATCCTGTCCGGCGGCATCGCATTCCGCGAGCCGAACTGGAGCCCGGAATCGAAGCCCGCCGATGAGAACGCCGAGTTCAAGATCTTCGATGATCAGGCCACGGCCCTGGCGCCGCCTGACGGTGAGCCACGCTACATCCGCATGCGCTTCAACCAGTCACTGCGCGGCCTGGCAGTAAACTCCCCGGTGGACTTCCTGGGTGTGAACATCGGCAAAGTGGTGTCGGTGGATCTGGATTACGACCCGAAAACCGGGACCTTCCCGAGCATTGTCGGCGCCGTTATCTACCCCAACCGTCTGGGCGCTGCCGAATCCAAACTGCGCCAGCTGGGCGGTAGCGGCGACGAAGAAGAACAGTCAGCCAGAATTCTCAACGCCTTCGTCAATAACGGGCTGCGGGCACAGGCTCGCACCGGCAACCTGTTGACCGGCCAGTTATACATTGCAATGGAGTTCGACCCAAAGGCGCCAAAGGTGACTTTCAACCCCAAGGCCAGGCCTCTTGAGATTCCTACCGTACCGGGTAACTTCGACAAGCTGCAGGAGCAGTTGCAGGCATTCGTCGACAAGCTCAGCAAAGTGCCTATCGATGAACTGGCCAAGAACCTCAATGGCAACCTGACCGAACTGCAGAAAACCCTCAAGCAGGTCAATGGCAGCGTCTTGCCGCAAATGCGCGGCACCTTGCAGCAGGCAGAAAAAACCCTGAGCAGCGCCAACGAAACTCTGGGCGAAGACTCTCCAGGCCGCCAGCAACTGACTCAGGCCATGGAAGAAGTGCAGCGCACTGCCCGCTCGGTACGGGTATTGACCGACTTCCTGAGCCGTCATCCTGAAGCGCTGATTCGCGGTCGCAGCGGCGATGCGGCACCAGCCTCATACAAAGCGCCGTCTTCGTCCCGTGCAATCGATCTGGAGCCAAAACAATGACCTTTCGCCTTAAACTGTTGGTATTGGCTGCGGCACTGGGCCTGGGTGCCTGCTCCTCGACACCGACCCGCTACTACACGCTGATCGCCCCCATGGACTCCGCCAGCGTGCCCAGTGCACAGCCTGCGCCGTTCCAGTTCGAGATGCTGCCGGTGCTGATGCCTGTCCAGGTGGATCAACCTCCTCTGGTCGTGCGCCAGGGCGATGGCAGCCTGGAAATCCTGGATACCGAGCGCTGGGGCTCGCCACTGGGCGACGAGTTTCACGATGCGCTGACCGCCAAGCTGGAACGCCGCTTTGGTAGCCGCGACATGGCGGGACTGCCAAAGGACAGCGGGCAGCCAGTGCTTTCATTGCGCACCGATGTCAGACGCTTCGAGTCGGTCCCCGGCCAGTACGCACTGATTGATGTGGTCTGGAGTCTGAGCCTGCGCAACACAGGTGCCACCGCTGGCAACAAGCGCATCAACCTGACCTGCAGCAGCGTGATCCGCGAACAGGCTGCATTGGGTATGGAAAACCTGATCCTGGCTCACCAGCAGGCCGTCTCGAAACTCGCACAGGAAATTGCCGACACCGCACAGGGCTGGGCACAGAATCCTTCCTCACGATGTCTCTGAAAACCGACTCAAAGGCCCCGTAACAGGGGCCTTTTCTATTGTGCAGGCTTTATTGATTGCATAAGAGGAATGAAAGACCACCCGAAAATTTATATACACAAGTACAAATAAGTATAAAACAGTATCAAAAGTACCCAATAGGCCATTACACTCCCGATCAAATACAGCATCGCTGTGCAGCTATCTTCATCTCGGCAATTGTTTACCTGAATGATGTCGACTTTTGCTTATTGATCAGTCGTGCCGGATATGTCTGTAAGGTCATGGAACTCCTTACACACTCCTTACAATTCTGCCACAGCCTTCTTTAAGGCAGGCGCTTCTAGAGGACAACTGAATGCCCGGAATCGGCCCCCGCCTCAAACGAGAACGAATAAGACTCAAACTGTCACAAAGCACGCTGGGCGCTATTGGGGGTGTTGAAACCAATGCCCAGAGCAATTACGAGAACGGCATACGTTCACCCAGAGCCGACTACCTGGCCCGTATTTCAGACGCAGGCATCGATGTAACCTATGTAGTGACAGGTTTCAGCCTTGAGCGCCCTCTCCCCACTCTGGAGATTCATGACACGAGCGAGCGCCTGAATCGCGTCATATCGCGCCTGCATAAAAACCTGCATGAAGTCACGCAGAACATCTACCACATGGCCCGATTACTCGAGAACCATGAAAATACCTCGATCAGGTCACAAGTGGGCACTATCAAGGAAGAAGCGGAAGCCATTACAGTTGCGGCAGTACGCTTGATCTACGTGAGTTCGAAACTGAATTGATCTCCCGGCCTTCTCCAGGAAGGCCGGAGCGGCATTCGGTCGTACACGGAATGCCGCTGCAACAGCCTTAAAACCCGACAGTCGCCGACACCAGATAAGTCCTCGGTGTCGACAATGTAAGGCCCGCCGCACTGTCTGACGAAGTTGCTGCCGATGCCCAATAGGTTTTATCCAGCACGTTTTCTACAGAAGCGCGCACGGTGACGGGATTATCGCCCAGCTTGAAGGCATAACGGCCACCGACGTCATAACGTTCCCATGAGTCGATTTTCTGGTTATTGGCAGCATCCAGGTATTGCGACCCTGTATGAATGGCACGGGCAGTAAGCGTCAGGCCTGGCAGGCGATTGATATCCCACTCCACACCCATATTGGCGTTGACCTCAGGCGAGCCGGTGCCGCGATTGCCATCGAAAGTGCCCAGCGCGGTTTTGGTCTGCTCACTGTCAAGTAACATGACGCCACCCAGCAGCCGTACACCCGATAAGGGTTCACCGAACATATTCAACTCGACACCCTGATTGCGCAGTTCGCCATCGGGCTTGAAGTTGCCTTGGGCATCGGTGATGTAGGCCGGCTGTTCTATGCGGAATACACTCAGGCTGGTGCCAAAAGTGCCATGGTCATACTTCACGCCGACTTCCGTCTGCTTGGACTTGTAGGGTGCAAACACTTCGTCGCTGTTAGTGGCAGTCGTGGGCGCAGTCTCGCCCTGGCTAAGGCCTTCCATGTAGTTGGCATATAGCGAGATCGAGTCGGTGGCCTTGATCACCAGCCCCATGGCGGGAGACGTGGCGCGCTCGTCGTAGCGCTGCCCCAGCGCACCATTGGAATAGCTGTCCACTTCAACCCGCTGCAGGCGAGCGCCCAGGGTCAACAGCACGCGATCGTCAAGAAAGCTCAAGGTATCGGCCAGCGCAATACTGGTGAACAGGTTTTCGGTATGAGTCGAGGTATCGAAGCGGGTTGGCGCACCCGGATACGGCAACACGACCGGGTTATAAAGGTTGCTGGTGCGAGGCTGGTAACGTTCGCCGGCGTTATCGAACTCGAAGTCGAAACGGTTGAGGCTGATGTTCAGCGTATGCCCCACCGGCCCGGTGTTGAACCAGCTACGCGCACCGACCGTGAAGGTCTTGACCTCCTCGTCGCGCCGAAAAGTACGCGGCGTCACGGTAAAATCGCCACTGCTGGTGGTCACAGGAACCGTGTGGCGCAGGAAGTCATAATTGCCCTTGCGCGCACCGGCAGCGGCATACACCATCACTGCATCACTCAGATCGAACTCACCTCGCCATGCGCCGAAAGAGTCCTTGGAGTGGGAATAAGTCCAGGGCTGGGCAATGTTGCGACGAATATCCCTGGCCTTGGGCATGGCGATACCGGCGGCGACTTCGACCCGCTCGATGGGCGCATCGGCATAACGCTCCTGCTCCCCGAGATCCAGCGACATGCGCATCCGGTCTTCACGCCAGTCCAGCCCGATGACCGAAGCTTCACGCTCGACTTTCTGGTGATCCCACTCGGTATCGCCCGATTGCCGTACCCCGTTGTAACGCACCCCGAAACGCTGGTTATCGCCAAAGCGGCGACCGATATCCACGTGCCCGCCAAACTGCCCGGCCGATGCAAAGCTGCCGGTGAATTCGGTCAACGGTTCGCTGCCGGCGCGCTTGGGCTCGATATTGATATTGCCGCCCACACTGCCGCGCGGAACGATGCCACCCAATAACGCGCCGGGCCCTTTGAGGATATCGACCCGCTCGACCATCTCCATGTCGATGGAGTACGTCGGCAGCACGCCATACAACCCACCAAACGACACATCGCTGTTGAACAGACTGAACCCTCGAATCGAGAACTGCTCGAAACGCCCGCCTGCCGGGTTGGTGGTACGCACCGACGGGTCGCTGGCAACCATATCGCCAAGAGTACGCGCCTGCTGGTTTTTGATCGTGGTGCTGGTATAGGACGTCTGGTTGAAGGGCGTCTCCATGAAATCACGATCGCCCAGCATGCCCTGGGAACCGCTGCGGGCGACCTGGCCACCGGCATAAATGTCGCCCGGCCCGTCCAGCCGGCTGCCGTCGATGGACGTATTGGGCAATACCATCGAGCCGTTTTCTGCGACCGGTGCAGGCACCAGCGTATAGGACTGATTGCCGAGCGGTTGCAATTGCAGTCCGGAGCCTTGCAGCAAAAGCATGAAGCCCTCATCGACAGGGTATTCGCCATCAAGCCCCTTGCTGTTGCGACCGGCCACCAGTGCCGGGTCTACGGAAAGGCTGACGCCAGACAGCGCAGCAAAGCGGGTCAAGGCGGCACTCAGGCTGCCAGCCGGAATCTGATAACTGCGCCGCACAGACTCCTCCGCCTGGACCGAAGCCACGAATACCGGCGCGACGCCAAGACCGATCACCACGCTGGCCTGGCAACTCATATGCAGCAACGGAGCCATGCCGAAACGGGCAAGACGCAGGCGACGCAAGAAAACTACGGGCATTGGAGCACTCTCTTTTGTGTTCACTTGAGAGAGATGACAAGCGACGGAAAAAAAAGGGACACGTCAGGCAGAAATATTTCGAGGCCCCAGGGTGATCCAGTACCGTGTCCGCGAATGCACCTGTACAGGCAGGCTTGCAACCAGCAAATCCAGAATGCGATCAGTATCGTCCAGCCGGAACGAGCCGGTCACCCTCAAGGCCTCCAGCTCGGGTTCCCAGCGCAGAATCCCGGGACGATAGCGATTGAGTTCGGTCAGGAAACTCCCCAGCGGGCGATTCTCTACGGTCAACACGCCCTGGCGCCAATCCGGTTGGCGAGCGTCGAAGCGTTCGACCGCAGTAACACCTTGAGCAGTCAGGGCTGCCCGTTCGCCCCCCTTGAGACGCAAGGTCGCGCCTTGTCTGGACAGCAGATCGACACTGCCACTCGCCACCGAAACCCGACAACGGTGCTCGTCCTGTCGAATGCACAGTTCGGCACCGTTGGCGATGATATGGCCCATGCGGGTATTGATGCTCACGGCCGGCGCATTGCCAGCCATGGTCAAGGCAATCTCCCCTTCGATCAACACTAACTGGCGCCTGCCGTCCAGGAAGTCGAGATCCACGGCACTGGCGGTATTGAGTTGCAATTGACTGCCATCGGGCAGGCGCAAGGTCTTGCGCTCGCCGGTTGCGGTGCGCAGATCGGCGCGCCAGGCCCTGACGGGCAACTGACTGCTGACGATCCAGCCGCCGGGAATCAGAGCCGCAATAACCAGCGCACGCTTGAGAATCGCCCGACGCGTCGGCTCGCTTCGCTTGAGGTCTGCCCGATCGAGGCTGGCCATGGCCAGTTCGGGCGGCAGTTCGGAGAAACGCTGCCGCAAGCCTTGTGCCCGCTGCCACACCTGCTCATGACTTGGGCATTGCTCGCGCCAGCGCTGCAATTGTTCGTACTCCTGAGCACTGGCCGTCCCGGACTCCAGCAACGCCAGCCAGTAGGCCGCAGCATGCGCCACTTGCCGGGCCTGCTCATCACGCGCCATGTCACTCATAGCTCGGCCATCAGGCAATGTGCATAGGCCTGTGCCATGTAGCGTTTCACGGTACGTTCGGACACCTTCAGCCTGAGGGCGATCTGCGCATAACCCAGGCCTTCAAGCTGCGACCAGAGAAACGCCCGACGCACCACCACCGGCAAGTCGTCGAGTAACTCATCCAGTGCCTGCAGGGTCTGCAACAGGATCCAGCGCTGCTCGGGAGATGGAACGGCCTCTTCGGGCAATGCCGCCAAAGCCTCCAGATAAGCCTGTTCGAGACTGCGGCGCTTGTAGTGATTGATCAGCAACCGCTTGCCCACGGTCACCAGATAGGCACGCGGCTCACGCAGGTTAGCCAAGGGTTCGCTCTGCCAGGTCGCCATGATCCGCAAGAACGTATCCTGACTGAGATCGGCGGCATCCCACGCATTGCCCAAGCGGCACCGTAGCCAGTTTTCCAGCCAGCTACGGTGATCACGATAGAAGTTGTCCAGGCCAGGCTGTATACCCGATGACCCTGCTGCATCACTCATTCAAAGGCCACCCATGACAGCGACTTAAAATGAGAATCATTCTATTTAATTCGTGTCAGCGAGCCAACCTGTTTCTCAGGCTCAACACTCGGGTGATCTCCTAGTGATTCAGCGGCGCTTCAACCTGTCGATAATCACCGCCAGTAACAGAATGGTGCCGCGAATGACGTACTGGTAGAAGGTGTCGATGTTCTTGAGGTTCATCGCATTCTCGATGATCGCCAGAATCAGCACACCCGCGATCACATGGCGAATCATGCCGATACCGCCGCTCAGCGAGACGCCGCCCAGCACACAGGCCGAGATGACTGTCAGCTCGAAGCCCTGGCCGATCATGGGTTGCCCGGAAGTCATGCGTGAAGCCAGCACCACGCCGGCCAGCGCACCAATCAGGCCGTGTACGGCAAAGATGATGATCTTGGTCCGGTCGACATGCACACCCGCCAGCAAGGCGGCCTCCTGGTTACCGCCAATGGCCATGGTGTTGCGGCCATAGGTGGTGTAGTTGAGCAGCCAGCCAAAGAAGATAAAGCAGGCAATGGTGATCAGGATCGGTACCGGCACACCATAGAACTGGCCGTTGCCGAAGACGAAGAAGTCCTCGTTGGAAACCCCCACAGCCTTGCCGTTGGAAAAGATATACGCCAGCCCACGAACGATCTGCATGGTCGCCAGGGTCGTGATCAGGGCATTGATGCGCAGCTTGGCAATGACGATACCGTTGATCAGCCCCACCAGCAGGCCCATGGCAAGGGCAGCGCTCACTCCGAGGAATACGCTGTCGGTATCGCGAATCACGATCCCGGCAATCACACCGGCACACGCCAGTACCGAACCGACCGACAGGTCGAAGTGCCCGGAAGCCAGGCAATAAAGCATGGTGCAGGCGGCAATGCCCACGGTGGAAATTGCCAGCCCCAACCCGCGCATGTTCAGCGGCGACAGGAAGTTATCGATGAACACCGCACACAGCATGAAAATACCCAGTGCAGCCAGCAACATGACCCATTCATCGAGAAAGCGGCGCATATTCACGCCCTGACGGGGAGCCCGCAGGCTGGTTTCGGTAGACATACGCACCTCTTTTTTATTGTTCATGGTCGTAGACCAAAGGTTCAGCCGCGTGAGCGGGGTAATGCCAGTTGTAGAAGTCGCGACTCATCGGCCTCGTCGCGGTTGAGTTCACCGGTAATGGCCCCTTCGCTCATGACCAGAATGCGGTCTGAGATGCCCATGACTTCCATCAGGTCGCTGGACACCACAATCACCGCGATGCCTTGCGCCGCCAGGTTATGGATGATCTGGTAAATCTCGGATTTGGCACCGATATCAATGCCTCGGGTGGGCTCGTCCAGCAGCAGGACTTTCATCGGCATAGACAACCAGCGACCCAGAATCGCCTTCTGCTGATTACCACCGGAAAGAAAGACAATCTGCTGATCCGGCGAAGGCGTCTTGACGTTCATCGCCCGAATCTGTTTTTCGGCGTTCTCGCGTTCCCAACGTCCTTGAAGCAGGCAACCCAGGCTCACATGCCGGGACCGGGCGCCGATATTGATGTTCTCGGCCACACTGGACAGCGGCACGATGCCTTCTTTCTTGCGGTCCTCCGGGCAGAGCAATATGCCAGCGGCAATCGCGTCCCGAGGAGACTTCAAGGTCAGCGGCTTGCCGTCCAGTTGCAGCGTGCCAGCCTTGCTGCGGGTCATGCCGGACAACAGGCGAAACAGCTCGGTACGACCAGCCCCCACCAGCCCGAAGAAGCCCAGCACTTCGCCCTTCTCGACTGCGAAGCTCACCGGCTCCTGCAATCCCGGCCCGAGCAGGCCAGTAACCCGCAGACTCGGGCCTTGATGCTCACGGGGCCGATAGTCATAGATATCCTGGATATCGCGCCCGACCATGCAGGTCACCAGACGATCATGGTCAAGCTCTGCCATGTCCTCGAAGGTGCGTACGAAACGCCCGTCCTTGAACACCGTCACGGCATCGCAGATACGGAAAATTTCTTCCATGCGGTGGGACACGTAAAGAATCACCCTGCCCTCGTCGCGCAATTTGGCGATGATCGCCATCAAGCGGTCGATCTCACGCGCCGACAGGCTGCTGGTGGGTTCATCGAAGGCAATCACATGGGCATTGCGCGACATGGCCTTGGCGATTTCCACCAATTGCCGCAGCCCCAGCGACAAATCCCCGAGACGCATTCCCGGATCGATTTCGTCGGCAAGCCCCTTGAGCAGTTCCGTGGCCTGACGCAGCATGAGCCGGCGATTGATCATCCCGAAGCGATTGGGCATATGCCCCAGCAGCAGGTTTTCTGCCACGGTCATTTCCGGCACCAGATGCAGTTCCTGGTGAATCACTGCGACACCCGCCGCGATGCTGTCTGCGGTGGACCTGAACTGATGGGTGAGTTCACCGATCTGCAAGGTCCCGCTGTTGGGCGTATAGGAGCCACCCAGTATTTTCAGCAATGTGGACTTGCCAGCCCCGTTCTCGCCCATCAAGGCATGTACGCTGCCAGGATTGGCCTGGAAGCTGATGTCCGACAGCGCCTTGACGCCGGGAAAGACCTTGCCGATGCCGCTGAAGCGCAAGGCGCCACCGGCCGCTTGCTGTTGTTCGATTGCCTGCTGCATGAACTGTCCTCCTCACTCGCGAAGGGGCCTGAGATCAGGCCCCCTTGAACTCACTTCCACAGACCGATCTTGGTCAGGACTTCCTGGAAGTTGGCCCGCGTAATGAGCGTCACGTCGTCCATGGCGGTGTACTTGGGAGGTTCTTCGCCGGTCGTGACCCATTTGAACATCTGGTAGGCGGTGTCATAGCCTTCCTTGTCCGGGCTCGGCAGCATCGAACCGAAGAAACCGCTTTCTTTCTTTTTCAGTTCATCGATTGCGTCAGTACCATTGATGCCGATACCGATCACGTTGGCTGGCTTGAAGCCGTTGGTGGCTGTGGCACGCACGCCGCCGAGCACGGTGTTGTCGTTCATGCCACCGATGATCAGGTTCTTGGCATTACCCGGCAGTTTCGGCAGCGCCGAGTTGGTCGCATCCATACTGCCCGGCACATCGAGGGTCTTCTGGGCAGTGAAGAGGATATGGCTTTCCGGCAGACCGGCTTTTTTCAGCGCATCCACAGAGCCGTCGGTGCGCTTCTTGCCGGTATCCAGTTCGTTGTAGGTGTTGATGATGGCGTAGGTTTCTTTCCAGTCCCAATTGCGGTTTTTCGCCTCGGCCGCCATGGCCTCGCCCTGTTTCTGACCCACCTCGAAAGCGGCCATGCCCAGGTACGGCACGTCTTCCATGAAGTTGCCCTTGGCATCGACGAAACGATCATCCACCGCCATCACCTTCAAGCCCAACGCCTTGGCCTTGGCGACGATGGCCGGGCCGAGGGAAACATCGGGTGGGCAGATGACAAAACCCTTGGCGCCGTTGGCTGCCAGGCTGTCGATGGCTGCCAGGGTTTTCTCGCCATCGGGTACGGCAATCTTGAGCACCGTGAAGCCGTGCTCCTTGCCCGCCTTGTCGGCAAAGGCCCATTCGGTCTGGAACCAGGGTTCTTCGGGTTGCTTGACCAGGAAGCCGATTTTCACTTCTTCGGCAGCGTGGAGGATGCCACTCATGCCCAGGATGGCAGTGGTGACAGCGGCGCAGCATAGGGAACGAATCCCGTGACGACTCAACATAGCTAACTCCTTATTTTTATTGAATAGCTACAGCGTCCAACAAGGTGAGGCTCCAGGCTCTGTACACCCAAAACCCGTTAAATAGTCATACCATATCGCCAGGAACAGCAATGTAACCGAGTGTCACTCGTGATAAAGCACCGAGCGGCCGCCATCGATCATGATGCAACTGGCGTTGATGAACGGCGCCTCATCAGTGGCCAGGAACAGCGCAGTCATCGCAACTTCGATGGGCTGGCCGATACGTTTGGGCGGATGCAGATCGAAGGCGCGTTGCCGCTCGGCCTGTGGATCATCGAAGCCGTTCCAGTAATCGACGTTGAGCTGGGTTTCGATATAGCCCGGCGCGATGGCGTTGACCCGAATACCCTTGGGCGCGTATTCGATACCCAGGGCGCGGGTCAGGCCCAACAGGCCATGCTTGGCGACCGGATAGGGAAAGCATCCGGGAATGATGTTGCTCGAATGGGTCGAGGCGATATTGATGATGTTGCCCGCGCCCTGTTCCAGCATTTTCGGCAAGACACTGCGGCAGCCATACCAGGCGCCATCCAGATCGATGGCGAAGCAGCGCTTCCAGTCTTCGTCGCTCATTTCCAGCGGGTCGCGGAACACATTGACCCCGGCGCAGTTGATCAGCACATCGACCCGGCCAAAATGCTCGATGGCCAGGTCCACCATGCTGCGCCACTGGTCCTGTTGCGTGACATCGACCTTGAGTGCGTGAATCTCGGCCCCCTGCCCGCGCCATTTCGCCGCCACCTGCTCGACCTTTTCGCCCTGCACATCGCTGATGATCAGCCTGGCCTGCTGCGCCTGGAAACACGCCACGATGGCTTCGCCAATCCCCTGGGCAGCGCCGGTCACCAGCACCACCTTGCCTTTGAGGCGTTCACCGCGAACCGGCTCGGGAACCGGGGGTAACGACAAAGGTATCGCCATGTTCAACTCTCCTTGAATGCAATGAAAATTCAGCCTGCGAAGCGCGGGCAAAGCTGCCCGGCAACACCCACGTCGGCCTTGAGTAGCGCGCCATCGAACTGGCCATGGGCATCGGCCGGTGCAGCGCTGGTGACATAGAGCGTAGACAGGCCGGGGCCGCCAAAAACACAACTGGTGGGATGACTGACAGGCAGGTCGATCACCCGATCAACGCTGCCATCGGGGGCAAAGCGGATCAGGCAGCTCCCCCCCCAGCGGGCATTCCAGACATAGCCTTCGGCATCCATGGCCGAACCGTCCGGTACGCCGCGGGGGTGTTCGTGCGCCCACACCTGACGCTCGCCCAAGCTGTCGTCAGTCAGAATCGGGTATTGGTAGATAACGCCATCAAGGGTATCGGCGCTGTAGAGCACTGTGCCCTGGGCATTCCACAAAAGGGTGTTGACGATGCCCTGCCTGTCCAGCAAGTGCGTGACCCTTGCATCCGGGTCTACGCGAAACAGGCCACCGGAGCGGCGTACCAACGGCAAGTCGCCACCTTCGTCATCCAGATTGTTCTGCATGCTGCCCAGCCACAGGCGGCCCTGAGCGTCGCAACGGGATTCGTTGGCGCGGTTGCCCGCGACAGGATCGGCCACGCACAGCAATGAAATGGAGGTTTTAGGCGATTCGAGGCTCAGGCGGTATACGCCGCTGGCCAGAGTCACCAGGGCATCGCCCTTGTCGGTGGGAATGAATGCGGAAACCGCCTCAGGCAGACGCCATTGGCTGTATTGACCCTGGACCAGCCTGCAGGCCAGACGCCCGGCAATGTCGACCCAGTACAAGGCTTGCTGATCAAGGTCCCAGAAAGGGGCTTCAGCCAGTTTGAAACGGTGCTCGGATAGCGGCTGCCATTGCATGGACGGTGTCCTTTTTTATTTTTCTTAGGAACTGCCTCTACTAAATAGTATTACGATTTATTTTTCAAGCGGCTTTTTATCGTCTATAAATCCTTGCATCGGATTAAAACCGATCAAATAGTCTTACCAATTTGCTGTCTGACAGCAAAACCCAGAGATGCGTTGCGTCACCTTCTCCTTTCACAACAACAATAAAAGTGAGTAGAACAGATGAAAAATCACGCTCTTCTCAGCAGCCTTGGACTGTCACTGATGATCGCCACCCTGACCGCACAAGCCGCCGCACTGTCCAGCGAACATGGCCTCTTCGGCAAACTGCCCGATGGTACGCCCATCGAGAAGTACACCCTGCAAAACAGTCACGGCCTGCAGGCCAGCATCATTACCTATGGCGCAACCCTGCAATCGCTCAAGGTTCCGGACAGGAACGGCAAGGTCGAAGACGTCGTTCTGGGCTTCGATGATGTGCAGGGCTATCAGGCCAACGGCACCGTGTATTTCGGTGCAACCATCGGTCGTTTCGGCAACCGACTGGCGGGCGGCACCTTCAAGCTGGACGACAAGACCTACCGCGTCCCGCTCAACGACAAGACCAATGCGCTGCATGGCGGCAATCAGGGTTTCGACAAGCGTATCTGGAAAGCCGAAAGCATCAAGGCCAATGGCTCGGTCGGGGTGAAGCTTAGCTACCTGTCGCCCGATGGCGAGATGGGTTTTCCCGGCGCGTTGCTGACAGAAGTCACCTATAGCCTCAACGACCAGAACGAGCTGAAGATCGACTACCGCGCCACCACCGACAAGCCCACGGTGCTGAACCTGACCAACCACAGCTATTTCAATCTGGCGGGCGCGGGCAACGGCGATATTCTCCAGCAGGTGGCCACCCTGCACGCTTCCCGTTACACGCCGGTCAACGACAAGCTGATCCCTACCGGTGAGCTGGCCCCGGTGGCTGGCACGTCCATGGACTTCCTCAAGCCAACGGCCATCGGCAAGAACATCAAGGCCGACCATCAACAGCTCAAGTACGCTGAGCCCAAACAAGGCGGCTTTGACTTCAACTGGGTGCTGGACACCAAGGGTGACATCAGCAAACTTGCGGCAGAAGTCAGTGACCCGCAGTCAGGCCGTCACTTGCAACTGTTCACCACCGAGCCCGGCGTGCAGTTGTATACCGGCAATTTCCTGGATGGCAGCATTCATGGCAAGGCCGGCAAGGTCTATCCGCATTGGGGTGCCTTCACCCTGGAAACCCAGCACTACCCCGATGCGCCCAACCAGCCCGCCTTCCCCAGTACGCGACTGGACCCTGGCAAGGCTTACACCCAGACCACCATCTTCAAGTTTCTGACTCATTGAGAAGTGTGCAGACTGTGGGAGCTCCCGCAGTCTGCACACCATCATTTACCCTTCATTGCCGCCGTCAGCTTGTCGACGTTATAGCGAAACATCTGCGCATAGCTGGCCGCCGGGCCATCCGCGGGTGACAAGGCCTCGACGTATAGCTCACCCCCCGGCTGCGCGCCACTGGCATCGGCGATCTGCTTGACCAGCCGAGGATCACCGGAGTTTTCGAAGAAATAGGCCGTCACGTGCTCGCTCTTGATCTGGCGGATCAGTTTTGCGACATCTGCCGCCGACGCTTCCGACTCGGTAGAGAAACCCAAGGGTGACAGGAAGGTCACGCCATAGGCGTCACCGAAATAACCGAACGCATCGTGGGACGTGAGAATCTTGCGTTTCGACTCGGGCACCGACTGGACCTGATCACGGGCATAGAGGTCAAGCTCCTGCAATTGCACGATATAGCGTTGACCATTGGCCTCGTAGACGCTGGCACCTTCAGGGTCCGCCTTCTTGAGCGCGGTCATGATATTGCGCACATAGATCACCCCGTTGGCGGCGCTGTTCCAGGCATGGGGATCGGTGATGAGCTTGCCGTCTTCCTGCATGTAACGGGTCTTGATGCCCTCGGACAACACAACCGGCTGGCCCTTGTAGCCGGACGCCTTGATCAGGCGGTCCATCCAGCCTTCCAGATGCAGGCCGCTGACAAAGGTAAGGTCAGCGCTCTTCAGTGCCTGGGCATCACGCGGGGTGGGTTCGTAAACATGGGGGTCGCCATTGGGGCCGATCAGCGAGGTCACGTGAACCCGATCGCCGCCGACATTGCTGACCATATCGGCAATCACCGTGAACGAAGCCACCGCCTCAAGAGGCTTGGCCTGGGCAAGACTTGCAAACGCCGACAGCGCAATCGCCGCCATCGAGCTCAACATCATCAATCGTTTCATGACATGCCCTTTTCAGTTGGCCAGGTGGGGTTTTGGAAACAGTCGACGCAAGATGCCCGTGCGGCCGAACAGCAGCGAAAAGCCATAAAAGACGCTGGCGGTCAGAACGATGGCCGGCCCGGACGCCACGCCAAGGTGATAGGAAACGATCAGGCCGATCAGCCCCGAAACGGTCGCCAATACCGTCGAGATCAGCATCAGGGCACTCAATGAGCTGGCCCAGAACCGGGCAGCCGTGGCGGGCAGCATCATCATGCCCACCGCCATCAGCGTGCCGAGCGCCTGAAAACCCGCCACCAGGTTCAAAACGACCAGCAGCAGAAACAGCACGTGGTACAGCGAACCCATGCCGCCAACGGCACGCAGGAATCCCGGATCGAAACATTCGAGCACCAGCGGGCGATAGATCACGGCCAGCAGGATAAGGGTGAATGACGCAATGCCGCCGACCATATAGATCGCGCTGTCATCGATGGCCAGGATGGTGCCGAACAGCACGTGCAGCAGATCGACACTGGAGCCGTGCATGGAGACGATCAATACTCCGGCAGCCAGTGAGGTCAGGTAGAAACTGGCGAAGCTGGCGTCTTCGCGCAAGGCGGTCAGGCGGCTGACCAGCCCAGACAGCAAAGCCACGGCAAGCCCGGCGATCAGACCGCCAATGCCCATGGCCGGCAGCGACAGGCCTGCCACCATGAAACCCAGTGCCGCGCCCGGCAGGACCGCATGGCTCATGGCATCCCCCACCAGGCTCATGCGCCGCAACATCAGCAACACACCCACCGGACCGGAACCGACTCCCAACGCGAGGCAGGCCACCAAAGCCCGGCGCATGAAACCGAACTCGACAAAAGGCTCGATCAGCGTGGCATAGAGCATCATGAATGCTCACCTTCGGTATCGCAGACCTGAGCATCCGCACTCCAGAACTCGGCCATATTGCGGGCGCGCCGCAGATTGGCATCGCTCAATACTTCGGCTGTCGCTCCCCAGGCAATGGTTTCGCGGGCCATCAACAGGGTTTGCGGAAAGTGCTGACGGACCTGATCGATATCGTGCAACACCGCAATGACGGTGCGTCCCTGCCCATGCCAGACCCGGACCAGCTCCAGCAGATCGCGGGTGGTGCGGGCATCGATGGCGGTAAAAGGCTCGTCCAGCAGAATCACCGAGGCGTCCTGCAATAGCAGCCGTGCGAACAGCACCCGCTGGAACTGCCCGGAGGACAGAGATCCGATGCTGCGCGCCTCAAAGCCCTCAAGCCCGACGGTTTTCAGCGCATCCCGGGTGAGCCTGGCGTGATTGCGAGTCAGGCCGCGAAACGGGCCGATGCTGTGCCAAGCACCCATGGCCACGGTATCGGCCACGCTCAAGGGAAAACTACGATCGATCTCCGCCGCCTGTGGCAGATAACCCAACGTGCGGGTCGCCAACCGGCCTCGATCCACACGCCCCGCCGCTGGCTTCATGGTCCCGGCAATGGTCTTGATCAGCGTGGACTTGCCCGCACCATTGGGGCCGACGATGGCAGTCAGGCTACCCGCCTCGAAACGACCACTGATGTGATGCACCGCCGGACGGCGTTCGTAAGCGACGGTCAGATTGTCCAGAGCAATGGCGGCACTCATGGAATAGCCACCGACCAGACAATGGCCAGCCATAACAACAGCAAAATACCGAGAGCCAGCAGGACCCGCTTCAAAGCCGATTGAGCCAGAACGGAACCTGCAACAGAGGGAGCGCGGGGAGCTTTCACGGGAGAGTAGCCTGCAACGATTCGTTACAGTATTACACGACCATTCGGCATTTTGTTATGAAATAACATTTAGTTGAGCTGCAAGTTTTAAACTACACGCTTTTGACTTGAGGCTTGCAGCTTTCATCCTCGCCCAAACCCCCTCTGCAAATCCTCGATCAACGCTGCCACATCCTCCAGCCCGATATGCAAGCGCAACACCGGGTTGAGCAGTCGATCGGCTTCATTGTCGCGATCACTGACGTTGGCCACGGTGATCAGGCTTTCGTAGCCGCCCCATGAAGCACCGAGCCCGAACAGTTGCAACGCGCCGATAAAGCGCTCCAGCTGACCCGGGTCCGAGGACTCGAACTCGAAGGACAGCAAGCCGTTGCTGCCGGTGAAGTCGCGCTTCCACAGGGCGTGGCCGGGGTGGTCCGGCAAGGCTGGATGGAAAACACGGCGGACTTGCGGTTGTTCGTTCAGCCAGTACGCGACTTCAAGGGCCTGGCGCTCGTGGGTTTCCATGCGTGAAGCCAGGGTGCGGGCACCGCGCAGGACCAGATAGGCGTCATCGGGGCTGACCGCATTGCCGAAGGTGTCGCTCATCCTTCCCAGCGGCTGCCAGACGTCTTCACGGGTGCAGACGCTGCCCATCACCACATCGCTATGACCGCACAGGTACTTGGTCAGGGCCATGATGGAAATGTCCGCGCCCAGCTCCAGTGGCCGATAGAGGTAGGCCGAGCCCCAGGTGTTGTCCACCGCCAGCAGGATGTTTCGTGGTTTGCACAGCGCGGCAATGGCCGGCAAGTCGCAGAGTTCGTAGAGCAACGAACCCGGCACTTCGGTGTAGACCATGCGGGTATTGGCCTGCAGTTGCCCTTCCAGCCCCTGGCCGTCGGCCCTGAAATAGCTGACCTGAATGCCGAATGGCTCAAGGAAGTCACGGGCCACACGCCGCACCGGCGAATACACGGCATCGGTTATCAGGACATGATCGCCGGGGCGCAGATAGGCCAGGAAAGTCTGCGCCACTGCCGCAAGGCCGGTGCTGAACAATCGGGTGCGATAGCCGCCTTCCAGTTCAGTCACGAGGTCTTCCAGGGCAAATCCCGTTGGATTGCCCCTCGCCCCATAGCTCAACAGGCGCTCGGTATCGCGGCGCTTGCGGATATCGCGCATCTGCCCGAGGCTGTCGAACAGTACGGTGCTCATGCGCGAAACCGGTACATTCACCCCGCGCACGCCACTGCCCTTGGCCGTACGCGCGGCATGGATCAACCGGGTCTTGACCAAGGGGTTCTGTGACGGGCGCTCAGGCTTTTTTGCGGATAAGGGCTTGAGGCTGGCAATTTCCTGCTCGGTCATCTGCCCCAGCAGACCGATTTCCCAGGCCAGGTACTGGCGGGCAGCGTCCTTGTTGCCGGAATGCCGGTCATGAGTGAAGAACAGAAAATCGATGCACTGCTCGTCCGCCAGGCTGGCACTGTCTTCGCGCAACGGTAGCCCGGCGGTTTGCCAGGCCTTGATCCCGCCGTCCAGCAGACGCACCTGCTGACGCTGCGCCTGTGGCAACTCTTCTACCGCCAGTTGCGCCAGAGCCGGATCATCGGCAATCAGCACCAGAGGCCGGGACTCATCAGCAACGGCGGCAGCCAGCAGCGGACGAATCGACCAGCGTGAACCTTCAATATGGCCTTTGCGAAAACCTGTGCTCGGACGCAGATCGATAAGCGCTACCGTGCTGTCTTTCAAGGCGTCGGCGAGCAGTTGCACGCTGATGCCCGGCAGGCCCGGCTGAACATACTCGCCCGCGACAGGCAGCGACAAACCACTGTTCACGCCATCAGCCAGCACATAGGCATCATGTCCCAGTTGCCTCAGCCAACTGGCGACAATCGGGGCGCGAATGCCTTCGTCGTCCACCAGCACCAGCCGCGCCTGACGCACGCCGACATATAAATCCGTCGCCTGAATCAACTGGCCGCCCGGCGTATGTTGCGCACCCGCCAATGTGCCTGCCGCAAACTCCTCGGCGGTTCGTACATCGCACAGGAACAGGCTACGCCCGCTGTCTGCGGCCCAGCCGGTAACCTGTTTGGAGCTGACCGTCTGCACCCCTGCACGTTCGGCCAAAGCCTGGGCGGCATCCCGCTGCAGGGCCAGCGACTCGGGCGATACGGCATCCGGGTAGCGTCGGGTGCTGCCGTGCTCCAGTTGCAGATCGGCCAGATACCAACCCTGGGTTCCGTTTTCCAGGGCATAGACCGGGTTCTTCACGCCCAGGTCGATCAGCGTCTGCGCGCCGATGATGCTGCGGGTCCTCCCGGCGCAATTGACGATGATCGGCGTGTGTTCGTCGCGGACCAGTTCCGGCAGCCGATAACCCAGTTCGCCATTGGGGCAGCACACAGAACCGGGAATGGTCATCTTGCGGTATTCGTCGAATGGTCTGCCGTCCAGCACCATCAGCGACTCGCCCTGAGCCTGACGCTGCGCCAGTTCGGTGGCGCTGATATGCGGCGTATGGCGAGCCTCTTCCACCAGTTCGCCAAACGCCTTGGACGGCACATGCACACCCGCGAACAGTTGCAGACCTGCGGCCTGCCAGCCATCGGCGCCCCCTTCCAGAATATGCACCTGACGATAGCCGAGCGCTTCCAGTCGCAAGGCGGCACGCGAAGCGATATCGCCGCCATTCTGGTCATAGATCACCAGCCGCACGCCAGGGTTGGGTGCCAGGCGACGAATATCCAGCTCCAGTCGGCTATAGGGCAGCGTGACGCCATGGAACAGATGGGCTTCGCCGTACTGGCCATGTTCGCGCAGGTCGAACAGGGCAATTTCCTGCCCGTCGAACAGCCATTGTTGTAGTTGGGCCGCGGTGGTGGTCTGGCTCATGAGGTGGCTCATAAAAGTGAAAGGGGAAACCTGTGCTGGCTATCAATAAGCCTGAATCGACGGTGCCATCTGCGAGGCGTTGTAGTTCAGGACACGGCCTTCTTCATTGACACCGAAACGCCCGTTGAGCGATTCCAGCGGGCGGCCATACAGGTGAAAGTGCAAGGTCGGCTCTTCGCCCGTGACCTTGATGCCATGCAAGTCTTCGCCCAGGAAACCGATGGGGGTGCCTGGCTGGACAATGACTTCCTTTTCCAGCTCCAGACGAGCGAAGGCCGGGTCGCTGCCATCGTCGGTACGCGCCCAGACGTAGTTGATCTCCTGGCCCTGCACGGCAACGATCACCGCCCAGGTTTCATGGTTGTGCGGCAAGGTGCTTTTGCCCGGCAGCAGCGAGTTCATGTACAGGGTCGGGGTCTCGCCATCATCGTTCAGGCGATAGCGGAAAGCAGTCTCGCCCTGCCCCGGTACCGGCGCAGGAAACTCGGTAAAGTTGAACAGGTCATGGCGCTTGGCCAAGTCTTCCAGCAGCGCGATGATTTCCTTCAACGCCTCGCGGTCTACGCCGCGCTGGTTGATGACACGGATCTGCTGCAGAAAATTTTCAATCACTTGGGTTCGGTTTGCGTTGCTCATCAGGTAGCTCCCGGTGGGGTTCGATTTTAGTTATACGGACAGGCTGTAACGGCTGATATTGCTCAGTGCAAACGGGTCGGAGGACACCGGCGGACGACGTCCGGAATCACCCAGAGCGTGGCGCAGAAACTCGCGGGTTCGCTCACTGGTCGGACGCTGGAATATCTGCTCGGCGCTGCCGTGCTCGACGATCAGGCCGTTCTCGGTGAAATACACCACGTCGCTGATTTCTTCGGCGAAACGCATTTCGTGGGTCACCAGCACACAGGTCATGCCTTCTTCGGTCAGCTCGCGGATTACGGTCAGCACTTCACCGACAGTTTCCGGGTCCAGGGCCGAGGTCACTTCGTCGAACAGGATCAGTTCCGGGCGCATGGTCAAGGCCCGGGCAATCGCAACTCGCTGCTGCTGGCCACCGGACAATTGCCCAGGATAAGCATCGGCCTTGTGTTCCATACGCACCTTGGCGAGCAAGGCACGCGCCTGTTTCTCAGCTTCGGCGCGCTCGATCCCCAGCACCTTGCGCGGGGCGATTACCAGGTTTTCCAGCACCGACAGATGCGGAAACAGGTTGTACTGCTGGAACACAAAACCCACGCGTTTGCGCAGTTCGATACGCTCCGCTTCGCGGGTCAGGGCATGAACGTCGGTATTGCCCACGCGGATGGTGCCGCGCTGGGTCTGCAACAGCCCGGTGATGCAGCGCAGGATGGTTGACTTGCCCGAACCGGACGGGCCGATGATCGACACTGCCTGACCGCGCTGCACATCCAGATCGATGCCCTTGAGCACCAGGTTGCTGCCAAATGACAGGTGCAGGTCGCGCAGACTGACCAGAGGCTCGGCGCCAGAATCAATAGAAGGCATAACGTCGCTCCAGGCGTTGGGTCAGACGGGAAATCGGGTAGCAATAGGCAAAGAACAGCACCAGCAGGCTGCAATAAATGATCACGGTGAAACCGGTCTGATTGACGGTGTTGCTGGCAATCTGCGCGGTGTCGATCACGTCATGCACACCCACCAGCGAAGCCAGTGCCGTGCCCATGGTGATAACCGCGTAGAGGTTCATCCACGGCGGCAGCATGCGTTTGAAGCACTGCGGCAGGATGATCGAGGTGAATATCTGCCCACGGGTGAACGCCAGCGAACGTGCGGCTTCCCATTGGGTGCTGGGGATCGACGCCACGGCTCCCCTGAAGATTTCCGCGACATTGGCACTGGCCGGCAAAGCCAGGCCGATGGTGACCTTCACCCAGTCGGGAAACGAGATATAGGTGCTGCCGATCTTGATCTCGAACGGGAACACATAAGTGGTGAAATAGATCAGCACCAGCCAGGGCGCATTGCGAAAGATCTGTATCCAGATTCGCGCAGGCAGGCGCAGCAGCCTGAAAGGCGACATTCCCAGAGCGCCGACCAGCAGCCCGAACACCGTCCCCAGACCGATGGCAACCAGACTGATCAGGATGTTCTGGCCAAAACCCACTGCCAAAGCAGGCGACCACTGCATCAATGCCAGGAACACCGGGCTGTTCGGCGCACCGAAAATCAGCCAGGCAACCGCCAGAACAACCAGTGTCAGCGCCAGTAAATGGCGACGCGGCCACGCGACAGGCGTGGCAACCGATGAATCAATGGCCATAGCCGGGCATCCTCAGGCGTGATTCCAGGGCGCGCCCTGCACAGTTGACGATAAAGCTGAGCAAGCCGAAAAAGCTCAGGATCAGGATCATCAGTTCCAGCACGTTATCGCTCTGGGTCCAGATCATGATCGCCGCATAGGTGATGTCCCCCACCGCGATGGCCGAAGCCACGGCAGTCATCTTCACCAGATCGATCAGGTTATTGATCAGCGATGGCAAGGCAAAACGCACAGCCAGTGGCAACTGCACGTTCCACAGCAACTGGCGACTGTTGAAAGCCAGAGAGCTGGCGGCTTCCAGGGTCACGGAAGGAACCGCTTCGATACCGGCCCGCAAGGCTTCAGCATGGAAAGCCCCCTTGTGCAGAGAAATCACGATCACCACCCAGGCGAAAGGTGTCAGCGGATTGGCTGCACCGACGGCCTGGGTCAACAGCATGTTCAACACCAGAAAGGCGCAATACAGTTGCACCAGCGTCGGCGTATTGCGGGTGACTTCAATGAATACTCTGGCTGGCGAACGCAGCCATGGCTTGCCCGAAGTGAGCATGGCCGCCAGGGCGACACCCACCAGCAGGCTGCCAACGATGGTGAGCAGGCACAGCAGCAAGGTGGTCAACGCCCCGTCGACCATCGTGCCGCGCTGATAGGCATCCAGCAGAAAGGCGTAGTTCAGGCCAAATCCGGCCGTCCACTGTACGAACGACTCCAGCAAGTGACTCATGGCGCCTCCCCCACACTCAACTGCGCACAGGCACGGGCAATACGCTGCCCGGCTTCGATCACGGTTTCGGTGGCCGTGGCAATCGACAGGCGAAACCACGGCGACAAACCATAAGCACTGCCTGCGACACCGGCCACGCCGGACTCCAGCAGCCAGGCGACCACATCGGCATCGTTTTCCAGTTGCAGGCCGTCCGGGCGATAGCGACCCAGCAACCCGGCGCACCGCACGAAAACAAAGAAGCCGCCCTGGGGCACCAGCACTTCAAGGCCATCGACGGCACTCAGGGTTTCAACCAGCAAGTCCCGGCGCAGGTGGTAGGCCGCCACGTGTTGCGGCAGAAACTCCAGCCCGCCCTCAAACGCTGCCAATGCCGCAGCCTGCCCCACCGATGAAGCTCCGGAGGTCGACTGCGATTGCACCACGGTCATGGCCGTGGTGAGTTCATGCGGTCCGGCCCCGAAGCCGACCCGCCAGCCGGTCATGGCGTAAGTCTTGGACACGCCGCCCACCAGCAGGCAGCGCGGCTGCAAGTCCGGCGCGACATTGAGCAAGCTCTGGGCAGGTTGCCCGTCGAAACGAATGTGCTCGTACAACTCGTCCAGCAACACCAGCACGTGCGGATGACGACGCAGCACGTCAGCCAGCGCCAACAGCTCCGCCTCGCTATACACCGCGCCACTGGGGTTGCCCGGCCCGTTGAGGATCAGCCAGCGCGTTCGCTCACCGATATGGCGTTCCAGTTGCGTCGGGGTCAGCTTGCAGCCTTGCTCCAGGCCGCACTCGATAAACACCGGCTCACCGCCATTGAAACGCACACTGTCCGGGAATGACGGCCAGTACGGCACTGGCACCAGCACTTCGTCGCCGTCATTCAGGGTCGCGGCGAATGCATTGAAGATGATCTGCTTGGCACCGTTGGCTATCACGATGGAAGCCAATGGATAATCCAGAGCGTTTTCGCGCTGCAACTTGCCTTGCACCGCTTCGCGCAAGGCCCGCACACCGGGGGTCGGTGTGTATTTGGTGGCACCCGCGGCAATGGCCTTGAAGGCTGCCTGCTTGATGTGTTCAGGGGTGTCGAAATCCGGCTCGCCGGTGGTCAGGTCGAGAATATCCACCCCGGCATCGCGCAAGGCGGTAGCCCGGGATTTGGCGGCGGCGTTGGCCGAAAGCGAGACGCGCTGTACGCGTTTTGACAAGCCGATGCTCATGCTCGGGCCTCCAGTACCTTGCCCGGATTGAGCAGGTTGTTCGGGTCCAGTGCCTGCTTGATGCGGCGCATCAGATCCAGTTCCACAGGGCTTTTGTAACGGGACAGCATGTCCAGCTTGCGCTGGCCGATGCCGTGTTCGGCGCTGATCGAGCCGCCATGGGCATGGGCGCTGTCGTGCACCCGCTCGCTCAGTTCGGCGTAACGAGCCATGTGCGCCTCGACCGTGGAGCCCAGCGGATGCGCGACGTTGTAATGCAGGTTGCCATCACCCAGGTGACCAAACGTGAAGTTGCGTACACCGGGAAAGTGCTCTTGCAACAAGGCATCGGTCCGGGTCACGAACTCAACGACACGGGAAATCGGCACCGAGATATCGTGCTTCATATTGCGCCCGGCACGCCGCTGGGCATCGCTCATGTTCTCGCGCAACTGCCACAGCGCCTGGCTCTGGGCCAGGCTTTCGGCAATCAGGGCATCGCTGAGCAGATCGACTTCAAATGCATCGCCTAACACGGCTTCAAAACTCTGCCGCGCATGGCTTTCGCTGTGGTTATCGGACAGTTCCAGCAAGGCGAACCAAGGGTACGCAGCATGGCTGAAGGGTTGCGGCCCTTGTGGAAACTGTTCACGCAGCAAGGTCAGGCAGTCAGCCGAAAGCAGCTCGAAAGCGGTCAGGCTTGCTCCAAACCCGGCACGGGCGTGGGACAGGAAACGCACCGCCTGGGCCAGTGACTCAAACGCCAGAAATGCCGTGAGTTGCGCCTTGGGCAGTGGGAACAGTTTCAAGGTCGCTGCAGTGATAATGCCCAGCGTACCTTCGCTGCCGATGAACAGGTCCCGCAGGTCATAACCGGTATTGTCCTTGCGCAGACCGCGCAGCCCTTCCCAGATTTCACCCTGGGCCGTGACCACTTCAAGCCCCAGCGTCAGTTCGCGGGCATTGCCATAACGCAATACGGCGTTGCCACCGGCATTGGTGCCCAGGTTGCCGCCAATGGTGCAACTGCCTTGCGCGCCCAGGCTGAGCGGGAACAGGCGGTCAGCCTTGCGAGCGATGTCCTGCAGATGTTGCAGGATGCAGCCGGCTTCGACCGTCAGGGTGTCGTTATCGGTGTCGATCTCACGCACACGGTTCATGCGCTCCAGCAGCAACAACACGGCCTTGCCGCTGGCATCCGGCGTTGCAGCGCCCATCAGGCCCGTGTTGCCGCCCTGCACCACCACGGGTGCAGCATGGGCGACACACAAACGCACCACGGCGGCGACCTGTTCGGTGTCCGCAGGACGCACCGCCGCGACCACTTGCCCGACATAGCGTTCCTGCTTGTCAGTCAAGCGCTCACGGGCCTGTTCGCCAGTCTGCACATGACTGGCGCCCAACAGTTGCTGCAATGCCTGGAACAGTCCATCACTCATGGCGTGGCAGCCAGCGGCGCTGCATTGCGGTATTGCTCATGCAGATCATGCAAGGCCTGGGACGGCGCCATACCGGTGCGATGACCCAGTTCGATCAACCAGCCGCTGCGATGCCAGTCACGAACAATGGCGTCCAGACGGGCCTGAATGTCTTTCTCGCCCTTGCGCAGCCAGATCACCGATTTGGAGGGAATCAGGTCCGTGGCCAAGGGAATCTCGAAGCCGGACCATTCCGCATCGGCCAACAAGGTATGCATGGTCGGGCTGACATGCACCGCGGCCACACAACCATTGCCACGCAACGACAGCAGCGATTCGGACTGGCTGCGAAATGCCTTGATTTGCGCGCCATAGACTTCCTGCAACGGCTTGATGAAATTGCTGCCCTGGGACACGCACACCGGCTTGTCCTTGAGGTCTTCCCATTTGCTGATCCCCGCGCCCTTGCGGATCAGCGCCGCCCCGCCGACTTCCTCGTAAGGCGTGGGCACGTAATCGAGAATCTGCGCACGCTCTTCAGTCAGTTGCATGTTGGCGATCAACAGATCGACCTTGCCTTGCTGCAAGAACTGCACGCGGTTGGGGGCCAGCACCGAAACGGTTTCCAGCTCCACGTTCAGACGCTTGGCGATTTCCTTCGACAGCTCGACGTTATAGCCCAGATGCTCGCCGGTCTTGGGATCAATGGTGCCGAACGGAGGACCGCTGAGGATCACACCGATGCTGATCTTGTGGCGTTCCTGAATCTTGTCCAGGGTCGCGTCGGCACTGGCCAGCCCGGCGCACAGGACCAGCCCCAGCGCGGTCAGCGTCTTGGCTGTAAAAAATCTGCTCATGGGAGCCTTCCTTGAATGGCCGACGCTAGGCGCGTCGGCAGGGAAATGGGAGAACGATCAGGCACCCTTGGCCTTGAACTGCTCATGCAGCTCCACCAGTGCCGGGGAGGCTGGCGTGATGTTGTGGCGTTTTTCGACTTCGATCAGCCAGCCGGTGCGATGCCAGTCCTTGACGATGCTGTCCAGACGCGCCTGAGTGTCGGTTTCGCCCAGGCGAGTCCAGATCACCGAAGGTGCCGGGTTCAGTTCCGGGAGAATGGCGCGATAGCCCTTCCACTCCTCGTTGCTGGCCAGTAGCGGATTGATCAGCGTGGCGTCATGCACAGCCGCGACACAATTATTGCCGCGCAGCGCCAGCAAGGATTCGGCGGAGCTTTTGAACGCCTTGAGTTCGGCACCGAACCCGGTCAACGGTTTGATGTAGCTGCTGCCCTGAGACGTGCAGACAGGTTGGCCCTTGAGATCCTCCCAACGGGTGATCTTGCTGTCCTTGAGCACAACGGCTGTGCCACCGACCTTGTAAAAAGGTGTCGGTACCGAACCGAGAATCTGCCCGCGCTCCGGGGTCCACTCCATATTGGCGATCAACAGATCGACCTTGCCTTGTTGCAGGAATTGCACGCGATTGGCCGTCAATACCGACACCAGCTCCACCTCGACGCCCAGACGGCGTCCCAGGTCTTCAGCCAGATCCACGTTCGCGCCTTTAGGCTTCTGGGTCGCCGGATCGATGGAGCCAAAAGGCCCGCCGGACAACAACACGCCCACCACCAGACGATGACGCTCCTGGATCTTGTCCAGGGTGGCATCGGCCAGTGCCGAACCACTGACCGCAAGACCGGCAAACAGCCCCAGCATGGCCGGGAAGAAACGTGAAACGGATGAGCGAGTCGGCATGTAAATTCCCCAGGCAAATGATCGGAGTTCCCCGAACTGATGCCGGGACATTACGGATCGTTGCCTGTTAACGGAAATTCAAATATCAAATATGGTTATAACTTTCCATGCAGAGCCTGCTCAACCGCCAACAAAAACCCAGTATTCATTGAACAAAACTAAAAAGCGCAGAAAAAACACCACACCAAACATAAAATTACGTAATGTATTTGCCTGAACCCCTGATATGAATTCAGCACAAATCACCATGACCGCCCCATCAAGCCCGACCTCGACGCTCGATCTGGAACTGCTGCGCACCTTTGTCGCGGTGGTCGATCATCACAGCTTTGCCGAAGCCGGCCTGCAGCTGTCGCGCACCCAGTCTTCGGTCACTCAGCACATGCAGCGTCTGGAACAACAAGTGGGTGTCAGCCTGTTCCAGAAACAAGGTCGCCAGAAGCAACTGACCGAGCCAGGCCGGCAACTGCTGCGCCACGCACGGCAGATGCTGTCGCTCAATGACGATGCCCTGAACTCGTTGCGCGAGAGCAGCCTGAGCGGCGTGCTGCGCATCGGCTCGCCCCATGACATCGCCGACACCATCCTGCCGCCCTTGCTGAGCCATATCGCCCGCTCGGCTCCGCGTCTGCGCCTGGAAATCGATGTGGGCCGCAGCCCGTTCCTGATGGAAGACCTGCATCGCGGCAAGGTGGACATGGTGATTTCCACCCGCGAAGATCCGACCCTGGAAGGTTTTGCCTTGCGTACTTCGCCTGTGTGGTGGATCTGTTCCGCGCAATACATCCATGTACCGGACGAACCGCTGCCGCTGATTCTGGTGGATGAACCGAGTATCTACCGACGCTATGCCCTGCAAGCCCTGGAAGCGGCCAATATTCCATGGCGACAGGCGTACCTGGCGTCCAATCTGATCGGCATCAAGGCCGCCACTCGCGCAGGCCTTGGCGTGACGCCGCGCAGCATGGAAATGCTCGGGCCGGACATGCGCGTACTGGGTGAAAACGATGGCCTGCCGCGCCTGCCCGACGTGACCTATCACCTGTGGATCAGGCCCAATACCGTGAATCCGCTGGCTCGCAAGGCCTATGAATTGATACGGGCCAGTCAAGGGTTGTAGGCAAAATCCGAGCTTGTAGTAAGGCGCCCAACCGGATACTGTATATAAAAACAGTATTGGTATTTTTCATGCAGCTCATCGACAAGCTCAGCATTCTGGCAGACGCTGCCAAATACGATGCGTCGTGCGCCAGCAGTGGCGCGCCCAAGCGCAGCTCACAAGGCAAGACCGGGCTGGGCTCGACCACCGGCATGGGCATTTGTCACAGCTTCACGCCGGATGGCCGCTGTGTCTCGCTATTGAAAATCCTGCTGACCAACTTCTGCCTGTATGACTGCCAGTACTGCGTCAACCGTCGCTCAAGCGATGTGCCTCGCGCCCGCTTCAACCCGGAAGAAGTCGTTACCCTGACCCTGGATTTCTATCGACGCAACTGCGTCAGCGGGTTGTTCCTGAGTTCCGGCATCATCCGCTCCGCCGACTACACCATGGAGCAACTGATACAGGTCGCCCGCCTGCTGCGGGAAAAACACGAGTTTCGCGGCTACATCCATCTCAAGACCATCCCGGATGCCGACCCGGCGCTGATTGAACAGGCCGGTCGCTATGCCGATCGCCTGAGCGTGAATATCGAGCTGCCCACCGATGCCAGCCTGCAAACCCTGGCGCCGGAAAAGGACGTGAAGTCCATCAAGCAGGCCATGAAGACCATCCATACCGGCGAGCAGACCGTACTCAACGAACCCCGCGCCCCGCGTTTTGCGCCCGCCGGGCAAAGTACCCAGATGATCGTGGGTGCCGACGCTACCGATGACAGCACCATCCTGCACAGCGCCCAGTCGCTCTACAGCAACTTCAAGTTGCGCCGGGTCTATTACTCGGCGTTCAGCCCGATCCCCAACAGCCCGAACAGCGTACCCCTGGCCGCACCGCCCCTGCTGCGCGAGCATCGCCTGTATCAGGCGGATTTCCTGTTGCGCGGCTATGGCTTTACGGCCAACGAACTGCTGAGCGGACCGGGCGATCTGGCTCTGGACATCGACCCCAAGCTGGCCTGGGCCTTGAATAACCGGTCGGTTTTCCCGCTGGACCTGAACAATGCCGAACCGGCCTTGATCGCCCGCATCCCCGGCATCGGCATTCGTACCACCCAGCGGCTGGTCGAACTGCGCAGGCAACGGCGCATTCGCTACGAAGACCTGACTCGCCTGCGTTGCGTACTGGCCAAGGCCAAGCCGTTCATCATCACCAGCGATTACCATCCGTCCCAGGCCGAGAGCAGCAGCGAGCAATTGCATTATCAATTGCGTGACAGGCCACAACCTCAACAACTGGGGCTCTGGGGATGATCTGCCTGGATTGCGATGACCTGTTCGACACCTGGCGTCAGCAGGCCCGCTGGCTGTTGAGCCATGAAATAGATCCCAGCCGGGTGAGCTGGAAGGCTGTCGACGATGCCGACCTGTTCTCCAGCGACGAAGATGTACCGCAGGAACACGGGCCTTTTCAGGCGCGAGTGCCGCTGGAGTTGCTGAAACTGCTGCAAAGCGCCGCCTGCTATCGGGGCGATCAACGCTGGAGTCTGTTGTATGAAGTACTCTGGCGGGTCAGCCATGGCGACCGCACCGCCATGCTGGCAGGCGACAGACTGGGCAGTGAGTTGCATCGACGCCTCAAGACCATCGGCCGCGAAGCCCATCACCTGCATGCCTTCCTGCGTTTTGTGGCGCTTCCCGCCCCAAGTGAAACACCTGAACTGCTGCAACCTGAATACGTCGCGTGGCATGAACCGGCCCACGACATTCTGCAAAGCGCCAGCCAGCACTTCATCGGGCGCATGGGCCAGCATCGCTGGATGATCGCCACCCCACAGGACGGGGTTTATTACGATGGCACGCAACTGATCCACGAACGGCGCTGCCCCGAAGTGTGGCAAAAAATGGCCCGTCAGGCAGAAGATCCCCATGGCAACCTGTGGCTGACCTATTACAGCCATATCTTCAACCCTGCACGCCTGAACCCCAAAGTCATGCAAGGCCATATGCCTTCCCGCTTCTGGAAAACCCTGCCCGAAGGCCCCCTGATCCCCGCCCTCATCACCCAGGCCAGAACCGGCAAACAAAAGGATGGCCAGGCCAGTGATATTGGAACAAGACCCGGTAAAAGGATTGGCCGGTAGGCGAATCCATTCGCGAGACGGTATTCCAGACGATACATTTTCTTGGGATGTACCGGCACCTCGCGAATGACTTCGCCCCCACGCGATCGGTGTTAATGTCTCGACCTGGACCCTCCGTTAGAGGTGCGACGATGCTGGACAACCAAATCCACGATCTGCTTCAGGCCCTGACCGACAAACCGCTCCTTGTCCTGACCGGCGCGGGCATCAGCACCGCGTCGGGCATTCCCGACTATCGCGACAAGGACGGTGTGCGGCGTGGCAAGCAGCCGATGATGTATCAGGAATTCCTCAAGGCACCCAGCGCACGCCAGCGTTACTGGGCGCGAGCGATGCTCGGCTGGCCGCGTATCCGCCAGGCCGAACCCAATACCGCGCACCGGGCATTGGCCAGTTTGCAGGCGGGTGGGCATATCAGCGGGCTTATCACCCAGAATGTCGACGCGCTCCATGATCAGGCGGGCAGCCATGACGTGATCGAGCTGCATGGCAGCCTGCATCGCGTGTACTGCCTGGACTGCCATCAGCGCAGCGACCGGGCTGCAATCCAGGACATCATGGTTGCGCAGAACCCTTATCTCTCGGGGGTCGACGCCATACAGGCGCCTGATGGCGACACCCTGCTGGACTCGTCTTTCGAGACAGACTTTCAAGTACCCCATTGCCCACATTGCGATGGCCAGCGACTGAAACCGGACGTGGTGTTCTTTGGTGAAAACGTTGCAACCGACACCGCCGCCAAAGCCACCCAAAGTGTCGAACAGGCAGAAGGGCTGCTGGTGGTCGGCACTTCATTGATGGCCTGGTCGGCCTTTCGCTTGTGCAAGGCGATGGTCGAGAAAGGCAAGCCCGTCATAGCCATCAATCAGGGCAAGACCCGTGCAGACGATTTGCTGGACATGAAGATCGAGGCTTCGTGCGAACAGGTGTTGCCGATGCTGGTGGAGCGTTTGCTTTAGTTGTGATCAGCGGGCCGTGCGCAACAACGACATAACGTCTTGCGACCCTGACGGACGAGAAACTGCTGGAGAAACGCCTGTATTCGGAACGTCCGCCACGGGAAGAATATGTCTTGACCGAGGCTGGGCGTGACTACTTGCCGGTGCTGTTCATGATCGGAGCCTGGGGCAAGAAGCATCGCGGCGAAGGCAATCTGACGCGCTTTCTGGATGCCGAGACGGGCATCGATATCAAGCCCATTGCAATTGATACGGTGAACGGTTCAGAAATCGGAACCCGTGCAATCCGCATTGAAATCCCGGAATGAGCCAGCCGTGATCAGAAGTCAAAGCTGAGCTGATCCAGGCTCTGCAAGTCAATGGTGTGCGACAGCACAAACGGCAGGATGGCATCAGCCAAGGGTTGTAGCTGTCTGGTGATGTAGTGGTCGTAGTCGATGGGCGCGGTGCGAATCTCCAGAGGCTCAGGCCCGGCAATGGTTATCACATAACTGATCCAGCCTCCGCTCTGGTACTGACGCGGTCGCCCCTGGCTGTCGTTGTACTCATCGGCAAGGCGCGCCGCGCGCACATGGGGCGGTACGTTGCGCTGGTAGTCGTCCAGCTTGCGCCGCAGCCGCTTGCGATAGATCAGCAAGTCATCGAGTTCGCCTGCCAGGGTACGCCGCACATACTCGCGCACATAATCCTGATAAGGCTGGCGCTTGAAGATCCGCAGGTACAGTTCCTGCTGGAATTGCTGCGCCAGCGGTGACCAGTCGGTACGTACGGTTTCCAGCCCCTTGTAGACCATTTCCTCGCTGCCGTCGGCGCGGGTTACCAGGCCGGCGTAACGCTTCTTGCTGCCCTCCTCTGCGCCCCGGATGGTCGGCATCAGAAAGCGGCGGAAATGCGTTTCAAACTGCAGCTCAAGTGCACTGTGCAATCCGTACTCGTTGTGCAGATGCTCGCGCCACCACTGGTTGACGTGCTGGACCAGCGAGCGACCGATATCCGTCGCCTCTTCCTGCCCATGGGCGCGTCCTAGCCAGACAAAGGTCGAATCGGTGTCGCCGTAGATCACCGTGTAGCCCTGAGCCTGGATCAGTTCACGGGTCTTGAGCATGATTTCGTGGCCACGCATGGTGATCGACGACGCCAGGCGCGGGTCGAAAAAGCGGCAACCACTCGACCCCAGCACGCCATAGAAGGCATTCATGATGATCTTCAACGCCTGGGACAGCGGCGCATTGTGTTCACGCTTGGCGGTTTCCCGGCCACGCCAGACCCGCTCGACGATGGAAGGCAGGCTATGCCGGGTGCGGGAAAAGCGTGCGCCACGAAAGCCCGGCACGGAATATTCGTCATCCGGCTGGCGCATGCCTTCGATCAAACCAACAGGATCGATCAGGAATGAGCGGATAATCGACGGGTACAGACTCTTGTAGTCCAGCACCAGCACGGACTCATACAGGCCGGGCTGGGAGTCCATGACAAAGCCGCCGGGGCTGGCTTCCGGCAGGCGCTCGCCGAGATTGGGCGCGACAAAGCCCTGACGATGCATCAGCGGAATATACAGATGACAGAAAGCGGCAACCGAACCTCCGCTGCGATCGGCAGGCAGCCCCGTGACCGTTGCACGCTCCAGCAGGAAAGTCAGTAATTCGGTTTTGGCAAAGATCCGCGTGACCAGTTCGCAGTCCTTGATGTTGTAGCGGGCCAGCGCCGGCTTGTCCTCGGCGAACATGCGGTTGATTTCGTCCATGCGCTGATAGGGCGTATCAATGGCCTTGCCTTCGCCCAGCAGAGTCTGCGACACGTTTTCAAGGCTGAACGAAGGGAAACTCCACGTTGCCGAACGCAAGGCTTCGATACCGTCGATAACCAGACGCCCGCTGATATCGGCAAAGTAATGGTTGTCACGGTTGCCATGCTCGCGCCAGCCCATGGGCTGGTTATCGCGCCCCAATATCAAAGGGACCTGCAAGCGCTTGGCATGCTCATGCAGAACCCGCAGGTCGAACTGCACCACATTCCAGCCGATGATTGCATCCGGGTCATGCAGGGCCAGCCACTGGTTCAGTCTTTCCAGCAACTGCGCACGGGTGTCGCAATATTCGAGCTGGAAATCCAGTGTTTCATTGCCGCCGTTGGCAGGTCCCAGCATGTAGACCTGACGCTGCCCGCAGCCTTCCAGGGCAATCGAATACAACTCGCCACGGGAGGTGGTTTCGATATCCAGCGAAACCAGTTTCAGTTGTGGCCGATAATCGGGGTCAGGCTTGATCTGGGCATTGCACAGCACACCCTGCGCATCGGGCGTACCGCCGAACAGCACCGGTGCGGTAATGAAACGCTCCATCAGATAGCGTTCAGGGGGGCGGATATCGGCTTCGTAGACATCCACATTGCCCTTGCGCAACAGTTTCTCGATGTTCATCAACTGCCGATGCTGTTGGCAATAGACACCCAGCACCGGGCGGTGACGAAAATCACAGAGCGCCAGCGGACGCAGCTCTAAACCACGCTCACCGCGCAGCAATTCCCTTGCTCGCTCGCCCTGCTCGGCGGGCACAAAAGCGACGGAAGGCTGGCAAGGCAGGCGGATATGTCTGGGGCCATGATCGGTGGCTAACCAGAAGTCGACTTCAGTCCCGGCTGGCGTATCACGCCAGTGTCGGCTCAGGATAAAGCCCTGCTGTAAATCCAACGCGCTGACCTCAAGAAAGTGTTTCAGGTGCTGATTCTACCCTTCGAGCCCCCGGCATGAGCGAATTCATTCCTTCAGGCTTTGAATCAGTACGCTTCACAAAACAGAATAAAAATATTTCCCATCTGCTGTCTGTTTTTTCCCGGTGTGCGTCAGGGCTAAGGAAACCCTCCATTTGCACCAAGGATCTTTCATGTCTCGCCCTGCCAGTTCGCTGCATCCCTTGGCACTTGCCATTTTCATGGCCTGCGCTGCGGTGCCTCTGCAAGCCGCCGAATCATCCGTGCCTGAGCAACAGGCCAGCGTTGTCAGCCCTTTCTCGATCCCGGCCGGGGAGTTGAGTGAAGCGCTCAATACGCTTGCGGAGCAAGCGCAACTGGTACTGGCATTCGACCCGGCACTGACCCGAGGCAAACGCAGCAACGGGCTACAGGGTCAATTCAGTACCCAGGAGGCCATCAGCCGGTTGCTCAGCGGTACTGGCTTGCAAGCCCTGGCGTTATCGGCCAATCGTTATCGCATCGAGCCAGCGCCCGAACCAACGGAAGGAACAATGGAGCTGCAAGCCACCAGCATCATCGGCGCGACCCAGGCCGAGAGCGCCAGTGGTCCGGTGTCGGGTTATGTCGCAACCCGTGGACGTACCGGAACCAAGACCGACACCGCTCTGATCGAAACGCCACAGTCGATTTCAGTGGTCACCAAGGACCAGATGAAAGCCCAGGGCGCATCGAGCCTCAATCAGATCCTGCGCTACAGCGCGGCGGTGGTACCGGAAACCCGTGGTTCTACAGCCTCGCGACTCGACCAGATGAGTATTCGCGGTTTCTCCCCGGCGACCTATCTGGACGGCCTGCGCATGCCGGGCAACCGGGATGCGTCACCGCAGAAGGATGCCTTCGATCTGGAACGTGTCGAAGTGCTGCGCGGCCCCTCTTCCGTGCTGTACGGCCAGGCCAGCCCCAGCGGCGTGGTGAACATGGTCAGCAAGTTGCCGACCGAGACGCCTTTTCGCGAAATCGGGCTCACGTACGGCAACTTCAACAAGAAGCGCACGACCTTCGACTTTGGCGGGCCGATTGACGATCAGGGTGTCTACTCCTATCGCGTGTCCGGGCTGTATGACGATGCGGACGGCCAGATCAAACACACCGAAACCCGTCGCCAGTCCATTGCGACAGCGTTCACCTGGCGCCCGAATGAAGACACTTCGCTGACTTTTCTGGCGAATTATCAAAGCGATCCCAAAGGCGCGTCCTATGGGTCGATCCCGGCTTACGGCTCATTGCTGAACAGCCCGACCGGACGCGATATCGATGTGGACTTCTACGACGGCGAGAAGGATTTCGAGAAAAGCGACCGTGAATATCACGCTGTCGGTTACCTGTTCGAGCATCACTTGAACGATGTCTGGACCTTTCGCCAGAACACCCGCTACCTGCGCAGCGAAGGTATCTATCAGAGCATCTACAACGGCACCGATGCCTTGCAGCCCGATTACCGCACCATGGGCCGCTACACCATCGGCAGCGATGTAAATATGGACTCCTACACCCTCGATAATCAGTTGCAGGCCAAATTCGACACAGGCCCTGTGCAGCACACAGTACTGTTTGGTGCCGATTATCAGAACATCAGCACCGACACCGAATCCGGGAATGGCAATGGCCCGTCCCTGGATCTGTTCGATCCGGTCTATGGCCGCCCGGTAGCGCCCATCACCTACACCACTGACGCGACCGCTCGCAGTCAGCAGAAAGGCCTGTACCTGCAAGAGCAGTTGAAGTGGGACAAATGGGTCTTGCTGATGGGGGGCCGTTACGACTGGGCTGACAGCACTAACAGCTCTAAGCGAATCGCGACCGGCGTGAAAACCAAAAGCTCGGTGGAAAGTGAAGCCTTCACCGGACGCCTGGGCCTGGTCTATCTGTTCGATAACGGGCTGGCACCTTACATCAGCTATTCCGAATCCTTCGAGCCGCAATCGGGTACGGGCCTGGGCAACAAGCCTTTCGAGCCGACCGAGGGCAAGCAGTACGAACTGGGCATCAAATACCAGCCACCGGGTAGCAACAGTTTCATCAGCGCCGCCATCTTCGATTTGCGACGCACCAATGTGCTGACCCCGGACCCGATCGCGACGAATATCTGCAATGGTGCCCGCTGCCAGGTCCAGACCGGCGAAGTCCAGTCACGCGGCTTCGAGCTTGAAGGCAAGGCCAGCCTGAGCGACAACCTGGATATCACGGCGGCTTATGCCTATCTGGACAACCAGATCAGCAAGTCAAACAGCACCGTGCGGGTCCAGCCGGGCATCGTCGGCCAGGCCAATGGCCCGGCGCTGCCGGCTGAAGGCACAACCCCGCCAGCCATTCCCCGCCACACTGCCTCGGCCTGGGTCGATTACACCTTTCGCGAAGGCAAGCTGGACGGCTTTGGTGTCGGCGCGGGTGCGCGCTATATCGGCTCGACCTGGGGTGATGAAGCCAACAGCCTGAAAGTACCGGGCTACACCCTGTTCGACGCCGCGGCGCACTATGACATTCCAAACCTCTACAACCCGATGGACAACCTGCGCCTGGCGTTGAATGTCTCCAACCTGGCCAACAAGGAATACGTCGCGTCCTGCTATTACTATTCATGGTGCTGGTACGGCGCACAACGCACCGTGCAGGCCAGTGCGACCTATCGCTGGTAAATCATGCAATCGGGGGCTTGGCATCCCCCTTTCATAAACACTTGCCTGAACTCTCCGATCCCGTGATTCTGTAGTGCCCTCAGCAGAGGGCTACAATCATTCAGGTCCTCACCCACGGAGAGCCCCCATGAAAACCGTTGCCCAATTGCTGAAGCTCAAATCCGAACACAACCAGCAAGTGCATACCATCGGTCCCGATCAGATGGTGCTCGATGCACTCAGGCTGATGGCCGACAAGAATATCGGGGCATTGCCGGTCGTTGCAGGCGGTGTGGTTGTCGGGGTGGTCAGCGAGCGTGACTACGCACGCAAGATGATTCTCAAGGGACGCTCGTCTGTCGGCACGCCGGTCAGCGCCATCATGAGCAGCAAGGTCATCACGGTCGATTCACAGCAGAGCGTGGAAACCTGCATGGGCATCATGACCGACAATCATCTTCGTCATCTGCCGGTCGTGGAACACGGGCAGTTGCTGGGGCTGTTGTCCATCGGTGACCTCGTCAAGGAAGCCATCGCGGAACAGTCCAGCCTTATCCAGCAGCTTGAGCAGTACATTCGCGGCGATTGAGTTTCAGCACAAACAAGGGGGAGCTGGCAACACAGCTCCACCCTGCTCTCTCATCAATCGTCCAGCGTCTTGCCTTGGGTCGCCTTGCCGGGTTTCGCAGCCTTTTCGGCAGGGGCCGGTTTGGCTTCCGGTTCGGGTGGCGGCACGGCAGCTTCTTTTTCGCGCATCGGCATCTGATCGATGGTGGCGAAGATTTCCTTGGGATCGATTGCGCCGGATTTCTCGATCTTCTTCTCGCCATCCTTGCCCACAAGAATGACCTTGGTCTGCACACCCGCACCCAGCTTGAGTTCGCGTATCAAGGCCATGGTGGACTGGGCATCCATGGTCTTGCCGTTACGTTCACCGATGGTGTTGACCACGGTATACAAGACCATGTTGCGCTGGGCGAATGCCTCGCGATTGGCGGGTTCATCAAGGGCCTTTTTCAGGCTGATCAGGGTGGGGTCGACCGTGCTGGGAGCAATGATGATCAACGGACGTGTCTTGCCGCGCTCCTGCGCCAGCGGTGCATCGCCGTCAGCCGCAAAGGACGGGCCGGCAGCGATCAGCAAGGTGGCGAGGGTCAGGGACCGGATAAGCATGATGGGCTCCTTTCAAATCCATGGGGGTAAGCATTACGCGTAGAGACTCGTAATTCCCAGCGTTGTTCTACCGCATCTGCATCATCACGGTATAGCCCAGGATTTGTCTTTCCCTCGATCCATTGCTTCAGGCACAGCCCTGAACAGCCCTGCGAGTGACGCTATCCAGTGTCCTGACGATGCCTTGCACAATCATCTCGACCTCTGCGCCATCAAGGATCAACGGCGGCAAGAGACGAATGGTCTTGCTTCTCGTCACATTGATCAACAAGCCCTGCTGACTGGCTGCAACGGAGGTCAGATCAGCAATGGCTTGTTGCAATTCGATGCCGATCATCAAACCCGAACCACGGATTGCTACCACCTCGGGATGACTGCCCAGCTCTTCACGCAACCGCTCCAACAGATGCTGCCCTTGCAGGCGAGCGTTTTGCACAAGATCCTGCTGTTCAATGATGTCGATGACGGTACAGGCAGCGCGACAGGCCAGCGGATTACCGCCAAACGTACTGCCATGGCTGCCTGGGGTAAACAGCCGGGCAGCCGCACCTTTCGCCAGACAGGCACCGATGGGGATGCCGTTGCCCAGGCCTTTGGCAAGGGTCATGACATCAGGCACGATACCTTCGTGCTGAAAGGCAAACCATTGCCCGGTACGGCCCATGCCCGTCTGGATTTCATCAAGCATCAGCAACCAGTTGCGCCGCGTGCAACGTTCACGCAAGGCTTTCAGATAGCCCTCAGGGGCGACCTGCACGCCGCCCTCGCCCTGCACAGGTTCGACCAGCACTGCGGCGATGCGATGGCCATGGCTTTCACATACCCGGTCGAAGGCCTTCAGATCCCCGAACGCGACCTTGATGAAGTCGCCTGGCAAGTTGCTGAAACCCAGCCGCACGGCAGGCCCGTCGCTGGCAGACAAGGTGCCCAGCGTACGTCCGTGAAAGGCGTTGTCCATGACCACCACCAATGGCTGGTCAATACCTTTGTGCCAGCCATGCAGCCGGGCGAGCTTGAGTGCCGTTTCGTTAGCCTCCGCACCGGAGTTGTTGAAAAACGCACGCTCCAGACCCGATAGCCGGGTCAGCTTATGCGCCAATCGTTGCTGCCAATCAATGCTGTACAGATTGGAGGTATGCAACAGTAACCCGGCCTGCTCGGTGATGGCCGCGACCAGCAAGGGATGGGAATGCCCGACATTGGTCACCGCAACACCCGCCACGGCATCCAGATACTCGCGGCCTGCCTGATCCCACAGACGGGTGCCAAGGCCACGGACAAGATTCAGGTCCAGAGGCTTGTAAGTAGTCATCAGGCAATCGGCGGTCATGGCGTAAAGCTCCAGGGTGGTCAGACAGTTTTTGCAGTATCGTTAGCCACCAAAGCTGGATAAACAGTACAACCCTTCAATCATTTTAAACTTGGACTTGATAATGGATTTGCTCCAGGCAATGTCGGTGTACGTAAAAGTCGTGGAAGCCGGCAGCATGACCGGCGCAGCGCAGCAGTGCTCGATCTCCACGACCATGGTCGGCAATCATCTGCGGGCCCTGGAACAACGCCTCGGGGTGAGCCTGCTCAAGCGCACCACCCGGCGTCAGCGCCTGACAGAGTTCGGTGCTGCCTATTACGAACGCTGCCTGGAAGTGCTGGGGCTGGTGGCCGCGTCCGAACGGCTGGCCGAGCAGGCTCAGGGCGAACCCACCGGTACGCTGCGCATCACCGCGCCCCTAACGTTCGGCTCGGAAGTGCTGGCTCCGTCCCTGTGCGAGTTCTCTCTGCAGTTCCCCAAGGTCAAGCTGGACCTGGTCTTGACCAACCAGCGCCTGGACTTGCTCGATAACGGCTTCGACGCGGCGATCCGCATGGGCAACGTGCCGGAAAACTCCCGCCTGATTGCACGCCCCTTGCAGGACTACACCCTGACCATTTGCGCTGCGCCGGATTACCTGGCCCGTCGCGGCATTCCACAGCGTCCGGAAGATCTGCAACTGCATGACTGCCTGGCATTCGCCTACCCGGCCGGGGATGACTGGAGCGGCGTGGAGAAAAACTGGCGCCTGACCGGGCCGGAAGGTGAAGTCACGGTGGAGATAAGCGGCCCGATGGTGATGAACAGTTCATCAGGCCTGTACCGGACCGCCAGGGTTGGAGCGGGGATTGTCATGCTGCCCGATGCTTATGTGGAACAGGACCTGCGTGATGGCCGGCTGGTTGCGCTATTGCCCGACTATCACTTGCCCAGCAGGCCCATGCATCTGATCTACTCCCCGGATCGCTATCAGTTGCCCAAGTTGCGCAGCTTTGTCGATTTCACCATTGACCGCTGGGGCAAGCAGGCGCCGGAATAAGACCCTGCTTCAAAGCTGTGCCGGCATCCGGAATCTGCGCAATACCGCAACATCGAAGGGGTTGGCCGCTCGCTGGGCGAGCAACAGGTAATTGGCCCTCAGCCCTCCTACATCGGCCTTGAGCACCAGCACATCCCGGCCCTGGAGGGATTCGGTCTGCATCAAATCCAGCAGGCGGAACAGTGACCATGGCCCGGTAGTTTTCTCGATACCGATGGGCCGTTCTGCCATTCGCTCCAGCACCAGGCTGGCGCGACCGTCATCCGCATCGGTCGGCCATCTGAACGAAACCGGCACAACAGGACCATGGCGATACTCCATCATCTGATCGCCCAGACGAAACTCGGCACGGCTCACGGCCGGGTCCAGCGTGTAGGGTTCCAGCTTGAACTGCACCAGCGGCTCCTCGGGATTTTCTGCAAAGAAGCTTTTGCGAATGGTGTGCACGCGCCCCATCTGGTCGAGGTAGGCACGGCTGGCTGGCAAGCCTGAGCCATCAATGGTGCGCAGGCGATAATGCCCCGGATCACCGCTGACAAAAGGCTTCATGTAGCTGTCGAAAAAGCGCTCGGCAAGGCCTTGAGCCTTGAAGAACTCCCGAAAATCGTTGATGGCCACATCGCTGCTGCTATGGGCATGAAACGGATAACGTTTATCGAGCGACTGTTCATAAAAGCTGTACAGCTCATTCCTGTAACGCTGGTTGATGTGTTGATAGGCCTCACCCAGAACCCATGACCAAGTGTCTTCGGCCAGTCCGTTGAACCATCCGCCAACAGGTTGGGGCAACCGGGCGGATGCATTGCGAAGGTTGCTCAGCGCATCCCGCTGACCCGTCATGCGGACTCTGGCCATCTCGAAAGCCAGTAGCTCAGGCTGACCGGACCGCCCAAGGCTGGCCAGTTGCTGTTGCACGTCGTTCAAGGCCTGCATGACCGCCAGCAGTTCTGCAGCAGGGCCGTTGTGTTCATCCAGCAAACGATGCAAGGGCTCGAAACGGCGCTGCAATGACTTCTTCGCCGTATCCGGCAGTTTGGGAGCCAGAGCCGCTGCCTGATCGGCTGCCGCAGACGCCACGGCATTCAGCACACCTGAAGGCGCGCCCTCAGCTACCTGCTCCAGGTTTTCGGCAATAGTCGGAAACAGCGTGTTATCGCGTACTTGCGTCAGCAGTTGCACCAACGGCGAATTGGCAGCTGTCATGCCGGCTGCTTGAACTGCCCCATGCAAGGGGCCTTCAAAGGGCTGCAATGCAACCTGAGCGACCGCTTCGCTCCAGTGATTGGCGTAATCACGAAAATACAGCTGCTCCAGCTCGACCATCAGGCTGCGCATTTCCATGCCGCTCAGGCCTGAACCCTCGCCCAGCACCCAGTTGTCACGCAGGATGTCATTGACCGCGCCAACGCCCTGAGTCACAAAGAACTGTTGATAGCCTTGGCGGGTATAGAAACCGGGAATCGGGTATTGCGTACCGACCAACAGACTGGCCTGGGTGCCGATATGATGACCCAGGCGATAATCCGCAAGGCTGCGTGCCTGCTCGCGCAGGAGCCGATAGACGATAGTGGCCAGGGATTCACTGCGAAGCGCCTGACGAGCCTGTGCCACCAATGCATCGTTGATCGGGTACTTGAACGGTTGCCGAAGCAGGCGCTCCAGATGGCCATTTAGCTCGCTCTGTTCCCTGGGCAGACCTGCATAACGCAGCGTCCAGTCAGCCGCCATCCAGTCTTGCAGCCAGGCCTGGTCGCGGCGCTCGGGCAAGTAGAGCATCAAGTAAGCCCGCAAGCTGCTCAGCAGTTGTTCACGATCCTTCATACTGGCCTGTATCTGTGCTTCCAGTGTGCGGGCTACACGGGGTAACAACTGGCTTTGCAGTTCAGCCTGATAGGCACCCGAAAGCACCTGATTGCTCGTGACGCCTTGATAAAGGCCGCTGCGCTCATGCAGCGCGACCTCTTCCCTGCCAGGAAAGACCCGGGTGGCTTCATGACTGAGGTTCAGGGACTTGAGTATCGCCAGGGTATCGGTCTGGGCATTCATGCCCGAACGTTGCTGGGTCCATTGCTGAGCCAGATGGCGAATACGCTCCAGACGATCATGATTGGCGCTGAAACCGTTCGCCCATAGCGCGCCGAACAACACCAAGACCATCAGGGCCGCACAATACGCTGTGCGTCGAATCCAGCTCATCCGCTGACGCTCGCCCTTGTCCATCATGGCCAGAGCCGCCTCGGGAAAGATCACCCGACTCAAGAGCTGACGAATGAAGCGTGGCCGCCCGGCGTGCATGCCTGGCAATGCTCTGGTGTTGATCGGGGCATGTTCACCCTCCTCTGCACCGTTCTCTTGAACGCTTGGGAGCAAGTGAGGCGCACGGGTCAAATAAAATCCCCGTAACTGAGTGGCACGCTGATAGCGACTGCCCGCAAAAGCCATCTCGGCAAACAGACACAATCGATGCCCGATCCCACCCAGCTGATCGGGAAACCCAAGCATTCGCCCACGACGCTGCGGGTCATACTCCTGGTGAATGCGCATGATGACCTGGCTGCCAATACGTCGCAGCAGCGCTTCAAATTCCTGTCTGAGCACATCGGGGTCACTGCCCCGCTGATCCTGGCCGAACGTTGCGCCAAGCACCTGCTCACCCTCTTCCTTGGACAGAGGGTCGAAAAACTCATCGAACCCCGTCAGCGAGTCGGCCTTGGTCAGCACCAGATACACCGGCACGTCGACACGCAACTGGCGGTGCAACTCATCCAGACGGCTGCGCACCGCTTCCGCCATCATTTCCAGACGGACTTCGTCGTTACCGGACAGGATCTCGACGGGCAATGTCACCAGCACCCCATTCACAGGGCAGGTACGCCGACGATTGCGCAGCAGCCCCAAAAGCATCAGCCAGGCACTGGCATCGATCAGTGGCTGACGCTGCTCCAGATAACGGCCCGGCGTATCGATGATCACCGCCTGATCGGCAAAGTACCAATCGCTGCCGGCAGTACCCCGAGTATCGCGGGTCAACTTGCGCTCGACCTTGTTGAGCGGGAAGTCCAGGCCGGAAAAGTCCAGCAGGCTGGTCTTGCCACTCCCGGCCGGCCCGATCAACAAGTACCAGGGCAAGTGCTTACCCTCACCACCATACAGGCTGGAGAGTCTGATGACGCGCAGGGCGTCCTTGAAGCGACCGGATAATTCCTTGTGTTCCTTTTCAATCAGGGCCTGCTGACGAAGCTGTTCCTGACCTGTGGTGTCGGCTTCTTTCTGCTTCCTGTCTGCTGCGCTGCGCCAACTGACGAAAACCATGCCCAGCCCCCACAGCAGAAACAACAGGCTTACGGACAAGAGCCGGGATGTCGGACTTTCCCAGAACTTGTGATCGGCCACGGCCAGCAACGGTCCCGTGAACCAGATGCACAGCACCACAAACAATACCGACAGCAGCGTCCAGACCCATGTCTTGCACAACAGGGCTGCCAGTTTCTTCAAGAGGTTTTTCATTGCATGTCTCTGTTTACGACCGAGGACTTGAGTACTTCGGAATGGACTTGCCGATAGGGTTTGAGCACCGTTTCGCGCTGTTCGGCCAACACCCAGGCGAACCCCGAATACATGGCGGCCAGGCTCACGAAAGTGAACAAGCCGATCAGCCACCAGGGCGCAGTGCGAACGGTCGAGCCCTGCTGTGTCTGTAACCCATGCCAGTGTGGCGACAGTTCTGCGCAGACATCCCCACGCAATTGCCGGATCTGCCGGTAAAGGCCGTCACGAATGCCTTCCAGCTCGATATTGCCGCGCTTCATCACGCGGTATTTGCCTTCAAATCCTAATGACAGGCACAGATACATCAACTCAAGCATGGATAAATGCCGGGCCGGATTGCTCGACAAGCGCTCCAGCAACTGGAAGAACTTTTCGCCGCCAAAGGTTTCCTGATGGAAATGGCTCAACAGGCTCATCGTCGACCACTCACCGCCCCACGGAGTGGTCAGGACGGTTTCATCAAGCACCGTACACAGCACATAGCGGGCAGCCAGCAATTGATCGTTCTCTATCCCGTCCTGCCGGGCTCGAGCCTCGAAGAGCTTGATGTACCGGACAAGCCTGCGGTTCAGTGCGTGAAGCTCCCCCGCTTCTGCACTTGCACTGCCTGCCAGCTCGACGACTTGTGCCAGCAGATCACTCGCTGCCGCGACCAGAGGATTGATGTTGATGCTGAACGTTTGCGCCGGTGCCAGGCGTGCGGTGTAAGTCAGGCGCTCTTCGAGCTGCTCGAAACCTGGTGGCCGGGTGAAATCGGTCAGGCCTCCATGGGCAGTATTCTGTTGATGAACCACGTTGGCGTCGTGGTCGTTCTCCCTGTCAAAGCGCATGTTCATGAGTTCCTGATGGCCCAGAATTGCAAATCAAGCCCGTCAAACTCACCTGAAACATGGAAAGCAAAGCCTCCGGAGTTTTCTACCAGGGCCTGTTCCTGAGCATTGAGTTCGAGAATGAAATAGGTCTTGTTCGAGTGAAACGGAATCTGTCGGGGCGCAACCGGCAGCGGTCTGAGCCTGATTCCCGGCAGATGCAGGTTGACCAGCTCGCGAATGCTCTCCACGGACCCGACCTTGAGATGTGAAGGCAGCCGATGGCGCAACTCTTCGGTATCGCAATGCGCACTGGCAGCCAGAACGAACGACGCCGAACCCAGCAATTGCTGATCGACACGCGGGGACACCAGAACGCCATACTGACGAGCCTGCAGCTCCAGTTCAGTTGCATGCTGTTCGAGCACCATCGACAACACTTGCCGGATCTCGGCCATCAAGGCGCTGAACGTCGCCTCTTGATCACTGTGCCGATAACCACTGCTCAGCACAGGGCGCCGGGTGTCGCCGCCGAATGTGGCCAGATCACCCAGCATGACCAGCAACACGCGGTACAACTCTTCCGGATGAACCTCTTCGATGTTCAGGTAATGCCTGAGCAGCAACTCGGTACGGTTGATCAGTTGCAGCATCATGAAATCACCGACTTGCCCGCCACCGACCTTGCCGCTTGCACGAACGCGCCTGGCAATGACATCGCCGCGATACTCCAGCAAGCCCACCACTTCCTTGAGGCATGACGTCAGATAGGTCGAGCGACGGGCATTGATGAATGTCGGGGTAAAGCCAGGGGCCAGCGTGATTGCCTTGTCAGGTGAAGCCGACAGGACATGGCACACCTTGAGCCTCACATACGTCTGCTCGCCCTGCTGCTCACCCGGCAGCAGGTGAAAGTCCGGGCGCGCGCAAATGATCTCCGTGGAGTTTCCTTCCCCGGCATTGGAGTCCGATATCTTGCGTGTATAGGAGGTGTATCGGGCCAGCACATCGGGCTGTTCCGGTCCCCGCGCCTCAATGCAATTCCCGGTCACCAGTGGCAATGCCAGATAGACCGGCGTGTCCATGGTATTGGGCGGTATATCCAGAGCCAGGGGTTTATCACGATCCCCAAGGTCGAAAATGCTGCCATCGGGAAGAACCCCCGACGCCTGAGCGATCACGATCTGCCCGGAAGTCAGAAACTGCGGGTCTATCACCAACTCTGTGAAGCCCCACACATAGGCACCGGCCAACCGGGTACGGACTCTCATCTGATGATCGTAATAACGGTCGTTATGCTGAAAGTGCTGCGGACGCAATAACATGCCTTCACGCCAGATGACTTTATGCTCACTCATGGCTGGTCATTCGCCCTGGCTGATGTTCATCGCTACGGTGAATACCGGCGTCATCGAGCGACAGTTCGGTACGGGTATGCCCCTCGACCGTCAACGGAATGACATAGCGCCACCGGGTTTCAGGCAGGTTTCGATAAGCAGCCAGAACTCCGACATACTGACTGTCTTTCCCGGTCTTCAATTTGAGAACGATGCTTTGCCCCGGCAGTAATTCCAGCTCCTCGCTTGCGACGAGGTCCGTACTCAGGGACTCTTTGGAGCGTCCATACAGACTGAAAAAATCCATGTTCTCGAAAGCAACCGGATGCTTCAGCTCAAGCAGGCGCAACACGATAGGAGAGGATCGACCGTTGATATCGGGGTTAAGGCCGTCACTGGCTATCAGTTGCAGACTCAAGCGGGTCTGGGTCGAGTAAGGCGACAATGCCGAACAACTGCTCAGTGCCAGCAGCACGGGCAGCATGATCGAACTCTTGAGGCAAAACATAGTTATCATCCTTGGGTGTCCAGGTAGAGGGTGTTTATCAGGCGAATCTGTTCTTCATAGGCATGGGCAAAGTTGCTGACCAACAGACGTTTTTCCCATTCACCCTCCTGCTCCAGAGAGTGGTAATGACGCACATAGGCGCGCCAACGCTTTCCCGCCGTTTGCAATAACGAGAGACCGCCATCCTGTTCAAACTTCCAGGTCAGTTGTTGCGGTGAAAACTGCTCCAGCGTGAGACGCGCCATGGTGCGACTGGCATCCAGCATGGCAACTTGATGAGCCTGTAATGCTCGAAAGTCCTGCACAAGCGAAGACACTGGAAACTTGCCATTCAATACGCCATCAACCGCCGCACTGACATCGGTCGCCCGTTCAATTGGCCCCATGCCCTCCGGCGCCAACTGCAACTCGCTTTTCAACTCACGGCGGGTACGCAAATTATCTTTTATACCGCTAATACAGTGCCTGAATAACCGTGCAGTATTTAACGCCAGCACCTGACGAGCCGACGGTTCAAGATGATCGATATTAATACCCAACGCGTCGCCAAATGCTTTCCAGAAATCGCCAGTGAGGGTTTGTGATTCGCCCTGACAAGGCTCGGCGAACGGACAATCAATCAGAGCAGGCAGCAACAGGCTTTCACTGTCCACGGGAGCATGATCTATCCCATACCCCGCTTGAAGGGGCGCTCCCGGTAAGGCCTTCATGTCCATGGCGGCAAGTGGGTCCAACGAGGTATTCATCCCTTCAAAGAAATTTTCCATGATTCTTTCTCTTGCCACTACTTGCCACGATTTATTGAGTCGGGGTCGCCCAACGTACGATATTCGTCATCATCAAATTTGAAGTGGCCACCACACCCCGCCAGAAAATTTAAAACGACAAAAACAAAAACAGCAGGCAGCCAATAACGAACACTCATAAAATGCCTCTATGAAAATGGGTGAAACAAACAATAAAAGTTACTTATCGATCAGGCATGCAGCTCATCACGTTTGATATTCAAATGAGACATGCGATAAAGCAGAGTACGACGTGCCAATCCCAACTCACGTGCGGCAAGACTGCGATTGCCGCCACTTTTCCTCAAGGAATCAAGCAGTACACAACGTTCGACTTGTTCAAGGCGCTCTCGAAGATTAAGTGTCGTATCACGCACCAACAGCTTTACATCAAAAGAAAAGTGTTCAGGCAACAGTTCGTCCCCTTCACATAACAGAACAGCGCGCTCCACCAGCCCTTTCAGTTCGCGGACATTGCCGGGAAAACTACGTCGGCACAGCAGCAGAAGCGCCACTTCAGACCATCGAACAGGCGCACGCCCAAGAAAGTTACAAGCCTTGTCGGCAAAATGTCGTGCCAGCTCCGCAATGTCCCCTTCACGGTGACGCAATGGCGGCAACTCGATGGGAAACTGGGCAAGCCGATAGTAAAGGTCTTCCCTGAACACCCCTTCGGCCACCAGTGCCAGGAGATTGCGGTGAGTTGCAGCGATGATTCGCACATCGACCTTGCGGGTCTCGCTTGACCCCAGCGGGCGAATCTCCCCTTCCTGCAAGACCCGCAAGAGCTTTGCCTGCAAGGACAGCGGCATATCGCCAATCTCGTCCAGCAATAACGTGCCACCATTGGCTGTATCGAACAGGCCTGCCCGATCACGATCAGCCCCGGTAAATGCACCTCTGCAATAACCGAACAACTCGCTTTCCAGAAGCCCTTCAGGGAAAGCCGTGCAGTTCTGCACGACAAAAGGCCTGGAGCGGCGAGGCCCGTGATCGTGAATGGCACGAGCCACCACTTCCTTGCCTGTCCCCGTTTCACCGGTCAGCAAGACCGTGTATGAGCTTTGCAGCACCTTGCCGATCAAGTGGCAGGTCTGGTGCATGATCTCGCTCTGGCCGATCAGGCCGTACCGCTTGCGGGAAGGCTTCACGTCAAGAGGACTGACAGAAGGTCGCAGACGCTGCAGCAGTTGCAATTGCGAAAGTACAAATGCTCCGAGTTCGCCCAGAGACTCGGCAAAGCCATCGAGCACCCTGCGATTCAGGCCGGCGCACAATAGCAGCCCGGCAACTCTCTGCTGCTGATCCACCAGTGGCATACACAACAACGATTTCCAGGCTTGCTCATGGGTCGGCAAGAAGCCGGTGTCATAGATCCCGATACTGAGTTCACTCACACTGACAACCTGGTTCTGGCAGAGACAGAACTGCAATAGCTGCTCCCCCTTGCAATCCACTTCAAGGCTTGCAGGGCTTATCGGAATGATCAGGCCTTCCCGGGCTTCTGCACACAACTGCAGACGGGTCTGGGTAGCATCGAGCAGATATAAGCGGCCCAGTTCGCAATCAGTCAGCTCTGCGGCAGCAAGCGCAAACGCCTGCAACAGGCTCTCGCTGTCGCAGAGATGCGAAAGACGGGTGTATTGGGCACAGAGTTTCTGGACATAGCCGAAAGGCTCTTCAATTGAATTGAACATCATGCGCACTCGCAAATGACGGTGCCTGCAGCGTCGAGCGTGGCATGCACTGTTTCCAGCCTTTCGCCTCGGGCCATGGCATCCAGCACCCGGTCTGCGATCAGGGGCAGCACGTGCAGATCCAGCAGCGAGTCCACCAGCCGTGCGCCACTGTCACTTTGCGCGCAACGCTCGGTCAGGTAAGTGACCAGCGCCTGACAATGACTGAATACCAGTTGCCGGGATGACAGACGCTCACCCAGGCGACGAAGTTTGAGTTCGATCAACTCGCGCATCAGCGGCTCGCTGATCGGGTAGTAAGGCACCACTTGCATCCGTGCCAGCAACGCCGGCTTGAAGTGGGCACTGAGTAGCGGACGAATGATCTTGTCCAGTTCATCCGCTTCGGGCAGCTGACCGTTCTGACACAGCGCCGTAATGGCGTCGCTGCCCAGATTGGAGGTCATGAGGATCAAGGTGTTGCGGAAGTTGATCTCCCTTCCCTCGCCATCATTGACCACACCCTTGTCGAAGATCTGATAGAAAAGATTCAAAACATCGGGATCGGCTTTTTCCACTTCATCCAGCAGAACCACCGAATACGGCTTTTGCCGGACAGCTTCGGTCAGCATTCCACCTTCGCCGTAACCGACGTAACCGGGTGGCGAGCCGATCAACCGGGAAACCGTATGTTTCTCCTGGAATTCCGACATGTTGATCGTGATCAGAAAACGCTCGCCGCCGTACAGCAGGTCAGCAAGTGCCAGAGCGGTTTCGGTTTTGCCGACGCCACTGGGACCTGTCAGCAGAAAGACTCCAACAGGCGCATCGGACTTGTTCAGCCCCGCTGCAACGGCACGCATGGAACGATCCAGTGCCCCGATGGCCTGCTCCTGTCCACGGATCCAGAAACGCAAGCCCGAAGCAAAGTCGGCAACCTTGTCGCAGTATTCGCCAGCCAGTTGGGAAAGCGGAATACCTGTCCAGGCGCTGATCACCTCGGCGACCAGCCGAGGACAAACCTCGAAACTGACCAGCCGATGGCTTGCCTGACTCAGGACCAGGCGCTGATGGATGATCTGTAGCTCATGCTCGATTGACTCAGGCACGCCTTCACGATCCTGCTGGTTGCGCGCATCAGCCAGTTGCTGTCGCAACAGGAGCAAATGTTCAGCGTCCTCTCGTTGTTCATGCCAAAGCTGCTCAAGCCCGGCCTCTTCCTCGCCTGCCTGCGCCATCCGGGCTTGCAGCGTATACAACAGGCACGCATCGACCGGTAATCCCGCATCGGCATCGCGCCTCAAGGCATCGATCTGACGCTGCCCTTCAGCCCGACCGGCACGCAAAAGCTCCAGGCTTTCGGGAGGCGCTGCGAGGCTGATCCGGACACGGGCACAGGCCGTGTCCAGAACATCGACAGCCTTGTCCGGCAACTGTCGTCCGGACAGGTAACGTGCCGATAACCGGGCAGCCGCAACGACCGCATCGTCACGCAGATAAACGCCGTGACTCTTTTCATAGACCGGGGCCAGACCACGCAGGATGGTAATGGCCTCGTCCACAGAAGGCTCATGCACTTGCACGGGTTGAAAGCGTCGCGACAATGCCGGGTCTTTCTCGAAATACTTCTTGTACTCTGCCCATGTGGTCGCCGCGATGGTTCGCAGCTCACCTCGCGCCAAGGCAGGTTTCAGCAGATTCGCCGCATCGGAGCTCCCGGCCTGGGCTCCGGCACCAATCAGGGTATGGGCCTCGTCGATAAAAAGAATGATCGGCTCGGGAGAAGACTTCACCTCATCGATGATGCCTTTGAGGCGACGTTCAAACTCACCCTTCAGGCTTGCTCCAGCCTGCAGCAAGCCCATGTCCAGCGACAGCAGCTCGACACCCTGCAAGGGCTGCGGGACATCACCCTGGGCAATTCGCAGTGCCAGCCCTTCCACAATCGCGGTCTTCCCGACACCCGCCTCGCCGATCACGATCGGGTTGTTCTTGCGACGACGGGCCAGGATGTCGACCATCTGCCGGATCTCGGGATCACGGCACAGAACCGGATCGAGCTTGCCGTCCCTGGCTTGGCGGGTCAGGTTCTGGGTGAAACGGGCCAGCAGGGACTCGCCTGTTGGTGAGGGGGCATCGGCAGATGCAACCTGCTCGCCAAGCGCGAAATCACGCAAGCGGTCGATATTTATCTTCGCCAGCAATGGCTGATAACGGCTACCGGCGTAGCGGACGGGATTGCGCAGCAAGGCCAGGATCAAGGCCGCCTGCCCGATCTGGCTCTGACCCAGCTCCAGATTGGCGACAAGCAAAGCATCCTGAAGCCACTGGACCAGTTCCGGAGCGAATACCGGGTTGCAGGAAGAACGGTGCTCCATGGTCATTTGCAAGGTCACGGCCAGAGATCCTGGTTCTACATCCGCGTCCTGCAAGGCACGGGACAGCATCCCGTCAGGGCGTTCGAGCAGGGCCAGCAGCAGATCCTCCACGAGAATCTTGCTGCCACCTCTTGCCACACAGCGTTCTGCAGTTCCCTCAAGGTCTTTGCGAGTAACTGCATCCAGTGCATTCACCAGTTGTTGCAGGTCTACATTGATCATCGATATCTGTCCTTAATGACTGTTCAGAGTGACCAGGCCATCAGCCCGCTCACATCCGAGCCAACTGCTCCAACCCAGATGGCAACTGTTGGAGTCGCCAATACGCAGCTCTCTGATTTCGTCCTGGCGTAATTCCAGGCGAATGTCGTAATCCAGTTGGTCGCGCAGGGTGAAGCGCACCAATGCTGCAAGAGATCCAAAGCCGGAACCTATGGGCAGGAATTCGTGAAAGCGCTCCCAGCCAAGTTGTTTGATGTGAATACGAAACTTGCCACCTCGATCACAGACACGCGTGCCCAACACTGCATCCTCACCAAGGCGGCTATTGACGATCCCCAAACGGTTGCGTTGCCGCTCTACAACATCAACAGAACGCTCCATACATTGCTCAATGAACAAGCTGGCATGCTTGAAGTAGTAGCGCAGTACAGACTCTATCAATGCTGCTGAATGAGCCCTCAAACTCAGCAAGCCGAGATAGGGAAACAAACGTTTCCAGTTGAGTTCTTCAGTACGGCGAACGTCCTCTCCTGCCAGACCTATCAGGGCAAAGAGTTGCCCTGAAAAAGAATCCTTCGCGCCATGTGTAAAGCTGGCTTCATAACGATATTTACGCCAGACCGGAAAAATAAGCCGATGCAAACGATGATGAAAAACATCGAGGAACGAACGCGTCGTTTGCGATGACTCGCTATCGCCTGACGCTTGCTCACTATAAAAAGCAGGTAACGGCGAGTTGCCTCCACACAAACCCAGCAAGTTGAGCGTAAGTCGTGCCCGCTGCTGTCCGTGCTCTTCAAAAAAAACCAGGCCATCAATATCGCTTCCGGGAAATCCCAGGCCAGGATTGGCTTGAAACTCCAGCAAGTCCTGAACATCCTCTTCATCGACATCCGGGTTGACTTCCAGTAGTTGCTCTACAATCAAGGGTATTGCCTGAAACAGCGAGTATCTACGTATCGTCTGACTCAATCGTTTCAGATCAGAGGTTGAAGTCCCATGCGTGGTGTCCATTCGTATACTTCTCCCTGGGTGCTCCTGACATGCAATTCATGGAAAGAGTTGAGACTGGCGTAAAGAGCGAAAAACTCGTTAAGTACCGAAGCGAAAACAAACAACCCTCCTTCACCGGCACAGCCTTGCGTATCGATCAGCAACTCCGTTTTCAACCCTCGAACAGGGAGACCTCGATATAAATGATCGACAGGTTCATGCCGAATGGACTTGAGTCCGTTCAAAAGCTGCTTGCTGACCCGTTCAGCCTGCTGGTCGTAATAACGCGGAAAGTCATACGTTTCCAGAATGCACTTCAACGCCGAGACGTTATTCAACGATAGGTAATTCAAGGACATGTTACTGATCACCCGCCACAGAAACTCCTTGTGTAGCGGCGGAGCAAAACTTCGCGTAGCCGGTGTAATATTTCTGAACTTCAGAAAATCAGGTGTTTCTTCGCAAGGCCTGCAAATGCCACCTGCCGCTATCTGCAAGGGAAGGTCCTGATGGGTACAGGTCAACTCCACAGAGAGGGTTTCATGCTGACGGGTCTGACGACCATCGAAACTCAAATACGTGTCCAGCCCCTCGTGCAGCGGTGAAGGATGCTGACGAATGCTGTAATAAGGCCTTGGATGTTGCACGTCGAAACTGGGGTCGTGCTCGAATGACTCAAACAGCACAAACTCCTGATAACCCAGACCTCCCGGCTGCCAGCCGGTCACCTTGTCGACCGAAAAGATCCCGCACTTTTTTGAGTCATGTCCGCCAGGCAGCAACCGGTATTCATCCTGCGTACCCTCAAGACGAACAGGCAGTGCATCCTGTTCGAACAGGTTCACGATAGGCGTGCAATACAGTTTGATATTCTGCAGTGTCGGTCGCAGGCGCTGAATTTCATTTTTCGCGATATCAAACGATAGCTCTATACTCCTTGATTTTTCCAGAATCTGCGGCGCCAGTGAATTGATGACCTCAAGCCCCGACACATCAACAAACAGGTATTTCTCTTTAAATACAAAGTATTCCTGCAGATAACGATACCCTCGAAAAGTATTCAATGGATAAGGAACAAGGGCTTCCTCTTCTGCAAAACCCACTGCTTTTATTCTGTCGACAGGTATATTGAAAGATACTGTTTCGTCGCCTGCAACAGCAAAAGGATTACCTTCCGCATCCAGGGGCGTCAAACTGATTTTTTCGAGATTGCGCATCAACCCCAGGTATAACGTCTGGCTGACATAAGGCTCTCCGGCAAAATGCAGTCGCAAATCATTCAGCTCCAGAGAACCGATATGCCCGTCACCGTTCATATCAAGACGCAAGCCAAGCAATACACCGTTGCCATTTGCGGAGTAATTGACTGCACTCAGCCTCAACGGTAATACAGCCGTTTCGTAGCAGGTACGAAAATGACAAACGGTGTCCTCAACCGGAATGCTTTCCACGGGAGTTCCTCGGGCAACTACAATCCCCGCTCCCGAATGCTCCAGAGGCTCGAACTGCAACATGCTGACCGCGGGAAACGGACGCATGTAATTCGGCCACAACAACTGCATCAAGGAGTGAGTAAGTTCGGGTAACTCGTCATCCAGCTTCTGTCGCAGCCGGCCTGTCAGAAATGCGAAACCCTCCAGTAGTCGCTCGACATCAGGATCCTGCCCGGCCTGCCCCAAAAAAGGCGCCAATGCAGGATTACGCTCGGCAAAGCGACTTCCCAATTGACGCAAGGCCGTCAATTCACTTTGATAATAGTTATTAAAAGACAAGCGTTATCCACCTGAGTCATGCCTGAAAAGCAAGAACATACAAAACGAAATACTTGAATCCGACAGTACATGTTCCATCTGCCTGCGTAAAAATACGCGCACACCAAACTTGAAACTTACGGACACTTAATTTATATCGACTTTCCCGCAACCATCCAGACGTGCAGTAAAACTGACGGCACACTTCGCACCTTCCACCGTTAAAAAGCCCTCAATGGAAAATCGCAACTTCAATTTGTCCTCATCGGGCGACAGGGGCATCACACGCACGTCGGACAATCGAGGCTCACAGGTTCTGATGAAAGCCTCGATAGCCGAGCGGGACAGGGCAAGAGTGTCATGCAGGCTCATGCGCATATCATTCAGATCCGGCAGCCCGTACTCGGGTTGTGTCTGCACACTCCCCGCCCGGGTACCGAGCATCTTCGCAAGATGGGCAGCCACCGAAGCGATGACACACTCTTCGCGACTCAAACCTTTACGGCGCCTGGTTTCACCGCCAAGGCGCTCGAAAAGGCTACCGTAAGGATTCATGTCCGAGCGCCTTCAGCCTGCATACGGTTATTCCTTGTCCAGCTTGCCGACCAGAGAAAGCGTAAAGTCCGCCCCCATGTATTTGAAGTGAGGCCGCACGCTCAGGTTGACCCGGTACCAACCCGGCTCGCCTTCAACATTACTGACGGTGATCTGCGCAGCACGTAATGGACGACTGCCGCGCACATCAACGCTCGGATTTTCCTGATCGGCCACGTACTGACCGATCCACTTGTTCAGTTCAAGCTCAAGATCGGCACGCTCCTTCCAGGAACCAAGCTGTTCACGCTGCAGCACTTTGAGATAATGCGCCAGCCGGTTGACGATCATCATGTAGGGAAGCTGAGTGCCCAGTCTGTAGTTCAACTCAGCCGCTTTACTCTCAGCGCTGATGCCGAAGAACTTGGGTTTCTGCACGGAGCTGGCCGAGAAAAAGGCTGCGTTATCACTGCCCTTGCGCATGGTCAGAGCGATGAAGCCCTCTTCGGCAAGCTCGTACTCACGACGATCGGAAACCAGGACCTCGGTAGGTATTTTGGTCTCTATTTCACCCATGCTATGGAAATGGTGCAGCGGCAGATCCTCGACAGCACCACCACTCTGAGGGCCGATAATATTCGGACACCAGCGGAACCTGGCAAAACTGTCGGTCAGGCGGGTAGCAAATGCATAGGCCGTATTGCCCCATAAGTAGTGCTCATGACTACCGGAAACGTTTTCTCTGTAGACAAACGTCTTGACCGGGTTCTCTTGCGGATCATAGGGGGTACGCAGCAGAAAACGTGGCACCGTCAAGGCACAGTAACGAGCGTCTTCCTGCTGGCGAAAACTTTGCCATTTGGCGAATTGCGGACCATCGAAGTGATCTTTCAGGTCCTTGAGGTCAGGTAACCCTGTGAACTGCTCAAGACCAAAAAAGCCGGGACCGGCAGCGGCGATAAATGGCGCATGGGCCATGCAGGCAACACTCGATACATACTGCAGGGTTTTCACGTCAGGCGAACTTGGCGAAAAAAAGTAGTTGGCGATGATCGCGCCAACCGGCTTACCACCGAACTGACCATATTCAGCGGTATAGACATGCTTATAAAGGCCTGACTGCATGACTTCTGGTGAATCTTCAAAATCATCCAGCAAGTCTTGCCGGGAGACGTTCAATACTTCGATCTTTATATTTTCACGAAAGTCAGTACGGTCCACCAGCAATTGAAGACCACGCCATGAAGCTTCCAGCGCCTGAAAGTCCTTGTGATGCAGGATCTCATCCATTTGCTGACTGAGCCGGGTATCGATTTCGGCGATCATGCGATCAACCAGTGCCTTTTTTACAGGCTCCTTGCTGTTGTGTGGCTTCAGCAGTTCCTCAATGAACGCTGCAACTCCGCGCCTGGCGATATCATATGCTTCGTCGCCGGGAGTCAGTTTTGTTTCAGCAATGATCTGATCAAGAACCCCATACTCTACAGCGTTGTCATTTTCTGACCGTAGCGCTTTAGCACTCATTAGATTGATTTCCTTATGCGTATAACTCAGGCGTTTTCCGATGCAGCAATACCCAGACCCAACTCACCCAGTACACGGTTGCGGGATTCGGTATCGGCAAGCACGCTTTCAATCGCTTTACGAAAAGCAGGCGCGTTCCCCAAAGGTCCCTTGAGCGCCATAAGGGCATTGCGCAATTCCATAAGACTTTTCAGCTCGGGAACCTGCTCTACCAGACTGACCGGATTGAAATCCTTGAGTGAACGGATACGGATATTGATGCCTAACTCTTCATTGCCATCAGTCTCTTGAAGACGGTTGTGTACATTCAACGCCAGCGTCAACTCCTGCTTCTCCAGTACAGCATCAAAATTGTTTTTATCGATGCTTATCGCTTTACGATCTTCAAGCTTGCGCTCATCGGCGCGCTGCGTGAAATCTCCCAGCACCAGCAACTTCAAGGGAAGTTCAATCTCTTCCTTTGCCCCTCCAATAGCAGGTCTGAAGGTGACATTGATACGCTCTTTAGGTGCAACAGAACCTTTTTTTGCCATACGTTTCTCCCTTACCGTTCCAGCCTTCAAGGCTTACCCAAGTAACACCTCAAGATCGAGGTGACAAAGCCTGCGATATATTTCATCCTTGCGTTCCCTTACCACATTGCTCTGCGGCAAGCATTCATAACAGCTATTCAATGTGTGCAGCACTTTCAGGGATAGCTCTGGTTCCCATGTATGAAACCCTGAGTCCTGTAAATATTGATCCAGTATTTCCAGCTGACTCTTGGCGAGCTCATATTTCTTGGCGGTATAACAAAGCTGGGCCAGAGCAAACTGCCAATAAAAACGGTCTCGCTGACTCTGGGCAATCTGTAATTTCTGTTTAAGTATCTGAACAGCCGCTTTGAGCCCCTCACTGCGCAAAACAGATAGAGCCTCTTGTAACGCTACTTCCCATTCAGGCTGTGCAACGGTTTCCTCAAGGCTTTCAACAGGACTATCAATCTGGACATGAGGCATGACCTGCTCATTGATCCAGCGGTGAGTATCATCATCGGCAAAAGGCGACCCATCCTGAAACTTCAGCTCACAGATGCCCGGAAGGCGCTGCAGGAAAAGGGCAAAAAGGATTTCCACCTCCCGCATTGCCAGGTCGGCCTTCAACGCACGCAAGCACTCCCATACCAGTCGCTGTCCATCAAACCAGAAGGGGGTCAGTGCAAGACTGGCCTCAACATCAACCACCAGATCCGCGTAATGCCCTTGCTGAAAACGCTCGCCATAACTGCGCAACTTATCCGCTGGCAAAGCATGCAATGCTGTTATTTGCCTGACATTGCACTCAGGTAATTTATCGATACCTAACCACGACACCGTACGACTCAGGTACAGGGCTCGCACATCGGTCGATTTTTGACGCAACCACCAGGCACACAATTTCTGCGCACTTTCCTGCTGTCCTTTTAAGGCCTTCTGTGCGTCCCTTTCATTTTCAATGGTGACATCACTTTTAAAAATCCTGGCGGCAGCCTGCTTTACCTGAACAACCAGGTTCTCTGTATCGGCTTTGCTTTCGACAGCATGCTTGACCATCGCCGCAAGCCTGCGACGAACAGGTAAAAGCAGTGGGGCTTCATCGCCCAGATAACTCGACAGCAACGTGTCCAGCGCTTCAAGTGCTTCAACCAGTTTTTGAAACAACGGTAACTGTGCAGTAACGGATACATCATCGACAAGCACCTGCTCAAGCCGAGGCACTAACCAGTTAAGTGAAGCCGTTCGGGTTCGCAGTTTACGAGGATGAAGAACCTGCCAGCGATGACTGCAGAGATGATGAAGCAGGTTCACGCCCGCCAACAAGCCGGGAAATGATTCACATTGATACAAGGACCACGTTAACCACACTGCAACGCGAAGATCTTTCGAGCATTCACGCAGGATAAGTTCACTGACCTCACGCACTCTCAACCAGTCGATCTGAACACTCCCATGCAAGGAGTACACTTTACCCAGCTCACCCTCAAGGGTTTCGAACTCGGCTGAAAAACGAACATCCTCACCTTCTGGACACTCTTCGGAAACAGGGTGTTCGACAAGTTCAAGGTAACGACTGGAAAGCTTGTCCGAGTAAGTCATTAATCAATCTTCATCCCTGAAACCGTTTGTCTATCACACAGACAACATGTAAAAACCAGAAAGTGCCTTGCACCCATCACGATGCGCACACTAGCTTTGAAAAAACTCTTTAACAAGCACGAAAGGGATACACCATAAACTTTCGGAATATTCCTACAGTCAAATATAGAAAAGATTTACAACAGCCCTCGAAATTTCAGGATCGTCAACCTAGATAGCAACAACCTTGCGTCAGCAACATATGACAACACGGCAAAAAGGCCATCATGCGCAAAACCCTGCACAACATAGTGCGAATATAATTGCGAATAAAGCCCCGGACCGCCCATAAACAGGCACGTAAGATTCCGCATGCAAAAAATTGCGCAGATGCGCAATAACTTGCGCAGTTCGACTATTAAAAACCACTCACCTTAAAACTAGAAAAAAGCCAACTTTATGTTTTAAAAGGAAAAACAAAAACTGGCATACTTCTTGGTATTACCCCTATCGATCCCCAGGCGAATTACGCTGCCGGACGCTTATTTTTTTGCAAGGAGAGTATCGATGGCCACACCTGTTTACATGTCTATAAAAGGTTCCAGACAAGGCCTGATCACTGAAAAGGCCTTAACTTTTGAATCGGTTGGAAACACTTATAAGAAGGAGCATGAAGATCAGTTCATGATCCAGGCTGTCAGCCATGTGATCACCGTTCCTTGTGATTTACAGTCAAGCCAGCCTGCCACCACACGCATTCACAAACCCCTCTGCATTACCAAGATATTCGACAGAGCTTCACCGATGCTGCAGGCAGCACTGGCCTCCAACGAACGCCTGCCTCTGGTCGAAATACACTGGTATCGCATTGCGGATGGCGTGCTGGAGCACTATTACACCACCTCCCTGGAAGACGCCGTCATTGTGGAAATCAAAGACTACATGCTTAGCAGCCAGGATCCAGCCAACGCGCATTCCAGCCACTTGCAAGACGTTCATATCGCCTACAGCAAAATAACCTGGACCCATCTGATGGCCAAGAGCTCAGGGTCTGACGACTTGCGCTTTCCAATAAGAGCCTAAGCCTGAATAACAGCCCTATCGATTCAGCAGAATCGATAGGGCTCAGGTTGTCGCTCATTCAGATATGGAGAAGCAGGTAATGCCCGCACCCGCCCATCAAGCGCATTTCAGCCTGCACCTGCAAGACGTCAAACACGACTTCAAGGTACTGGCCTTTACCGGCACAGAGGCCATCAGCCAGCCCTTTGCCTTTGAGCTGGAACTGGTCAGCGAAGATCCCGTGCTGGCCCTGGACAACCTCCTGCACCGTCCGGCCTTTCTGCAGTTCGGCCCCAACGACATTGGCGTGCATGGTTTGATCGACCGCATCGCCCAGGGCGATTCCCGCAAACGTCTGACCCACTACGCAATGACCCTGCGACCTCAGCTGTCGTACCTGGGCCATCGCATCAATCAGCGCATCTTCCAGCAGCAGTCCGTGCCCGACATCATTGCCCGGGTTCTACAGGACCACGGCATCCTTGCCGACCGCTATCACTTCCAGCTCGGCCTGCCCTACCCAAAGCGCGAATACTGCGTGCAGTACGACGAATCGGACCTGCATTTCATCCAGCGTCTCTGTGAAGAAGAAGGCCTGCACTATCACTTCCAGCACAGCCCAAGCATGCACCGGCTGGTATTCGGCGATGACCAGACAGTCTTTCCCAGGCTAGCGCCTCTGAGCTATCGACAGGACAGCGGAATGCCGCCCGACGGGCCAGTGGTCAAACGTTTCAATGTCCGCCTGGAAACCCGCAGCACTCGCACCACGCGGCGGGATTATGACTTTCAGAAACCACGAGCGCCTCTTGAAAGCACAGTCGATCACCAGACCCTACCGGATCTTGAGGATTACGATTACCCGGCCCGTTTCACCGACCGTGAGCGCGGCAACATGCTGACCAAGCGGGCACTGGAACGTCATCGTCATGATTACCGCCTCGCCGAAGGCCATAGCGATCAACCACGGCTGGTTAGCGGCCACTTTCTGGACCTGAACAGGCATCCACAGAGAGACTGGAATCAGCTCTGGCTGCTGACCGAAGTGCACCACGAAGGTCATCAGCCTCAGGTGCTGGAAGAAACGGCAGGTCAAAGACAGCAACCAGCCAGACAGGGCTATCGCAATACCTTCCGGGGCACGCCTTGGGACGCTTTCTACCGCACGCCTCTTCGTCACCCCAAACCCCGTATTTCGGGCAGCCAGACGGCAATAGTCACCGGCCCGCAGGATCAGGAAATCCATTGCGACAAACATGGCCGGATCAAGGTGCAGTTCCACTGGGACCGCGAGGGCCAGCAGGATGCCAGAAGCAGTTGCTGGCTGCGGGTGTCGTCCGGTTGGGCGGGCAATCGCTATGGTGCTGTCGTGTTGCCACGGGTCGGCATGGAAGTGCTGGTGACTTTTCTGGAAGGCGACCCCGATCAACCACTGGTCACCGGCTGCCTCTACCACGCCGAAAACACCCCGCCCTACAGCCTGCCCGAACACCGCACCCGCAGCGTCTTCAAGACCCTGAGCAGCCCCGGCGGCGGTGGCTCCAACGAGCTGCGCATCGAGGACCGCAAGGATCAGGAACAGATCTTCATCCACGCCCAGCGCAACTGGGACCAGAGCATTGGTCACGACCAGAAGATCCAGGTCGGCAATGAGCGCCTCGACCGGGTCGAGGCCAACAGCTACAGCGAATTCAAGGCCGAAGAACACTGCACCGTCGAAGCCGACCGCAAGGTGGAAATCCGGGCGAACGATCATTTGAACATCGCTCAGGTTCAGCACATCAAGGTGGGCGTGGCACAACTGGTCGAAGCCGGACAGGAAATACATATCAAGTCCGGCGACAAGCTGGTGATCGATGCAGGCATGGAACTGACCCTCAAGGTCGGTGGCAGCTTTATCAAGATCGATCACAGCGGGGTGATGATGAACGGGCCGCTGGTCAGGACCAATGAAGCCGTCAGCCCCGGTATTGGAACCACGGCAATGCCTTTGCTACCAGGCCTGTCAGAACGGGCAGCGACGGAAAAGCCGGGGCAACTGCTGATGCAGAGCCTGAGAGGTCACGCCCCCATCGTCGAGCGGTGTCAGAACCATAAAAGCGGTACGCCATTAAATTGCCTGGTCAACGATTGCGGTTACCGCAAAATATTGCTGGCGGGAGAAAAACAATGACAGTCGATGTCTGGGGCAATCTCGATCATGGCAGCCAGTTGATCCTGACAGGGCCGGAGCAGCAGCCATGAGCACGTTCAACGACAAGCCAATCACCCAGGGCACACGCAAGAAAACCGAGTACCTGAATGACCAGAATGCGCGGCTGGCGCTGCAGATTCCCCGCACCGACGGCGGCCTGCTGCAAATCCCCCTGCTCCCCGATGCTCAAAGCACCCGGGAAGAGGAAACCATTCAGCGCAATACACTGCTCTCCGTCCTGCCCCTGGCTCGCCTTCCGGGTTATGACAAGCCCACTGAATACCCTCGGGGCGGCCTGCCACGTCGGGGCCGCATTTATGTGTTCTGGCGCAACGTTTTATGGCGAGAGCTGGAAACCGATGGCCAGGGCCAGTTGTTCGAGGTGGATGTCGCGCACTGGCGCACGATCGCGCAACAACTCGGCAATGCCGACCAGCGCGACCCGGTGGCCGTCAAACAGCAGGTGATTCTGCTGCCGATGCTATTGCAGGGCCGCTTCGTCGCCGATCAGTTGCGCATGGCCTACAGCGAACTGCCCTGGAGCTGGGAATACATCCAATGGCTTGAAAGCGACGCCAGCCGGATCAAGGTTCGCTGTCAGCATATTGCGCGAATCTGGGACACCGCTGTAGTGGGTTCGGAGCACTGGAAAACCACACAGGACAACCCGAGCCTGCCAGTCAGCCGTATCCGCAAAGGCTTGCGGGCCAGGGATTTCAATAGTGAAAGCGCCCTGCAGGACCCGCTGGATTTCACCCCGGAGTTTGCAGCGTTCAGCGATGAGACATTGCTCAAACGTTTGCAAAGCCGCCAGGAGCAATTGGCGCATCACCTCAAACAGCAACCGCCTGCGCCACTGCCAGACGTGGAAGCAGGCGTCGATCTGCTGGACAGCTACCAGTTGCGGGACAACACCCATCTGGTCGCCCTCATTCTTGAAGACCCGCTGTTTACCGTTCGCCACGCGACCGCCCAGATACGCGACTGTGTTTCCTATCTGCAAACTTTGAACGCCCTGATTGCCTTCCAGCCACACGGACGTTATGCGCAGGTGCTGTATAGCGCTGTGGGTGGAAATTACGCTTACCTGAAAGGCCGGATTGACCTGCCGAGGTTTTATGAAACGGTGTTTGAGCAGGAGCGCAAGTTCGGACGCAAATCGCTGGCCGCACACCTTGCGCGACTGGTCGACGTGCTCGACAAAAAACTGCCCGCCGTCCTGATGGACTGGACCCATCGCCACGACGAAGCGTTGCTGGAACCTTACAGCCTGATGGCAAATGCTCTGGGCGCGCTTGAGTACACGCCTGCTCAGGCGGATGCCTTGCTGACCGGCATGGACGTTACAGAGCTGGAAACCTCCATCAGAACCCTGGTCAAGAACATCCTGCAGGCCGAGCACCCACTGGGCGCCATGCTGCTGGCCACAGACGCCGGGCAACCTCCCGAACTGCTCAAGCGCCTGATTGCCCTGCGCGACCTTGATCAACCAGCCGAGCCACAAGCCATGGGCCTGAGCACCCTGATGCTCAGCGCCTCCTTTGTCGACAAAGTGGATTGGCCCGGCCTGGGCAAGACCTTCGCGTACTTCATGGGCGACCTGCTGGATATTTTCGGTGCCAGCGTCGTGGCGCAACTCCGTCGGCTGTCCAACAGCAGTCTCAAGATCAAACTCGACCGGCTCTTCATGCCGACCTTTAACACCCTCTCGGCTCTCTCGAAAAAGATGGCTGAAATCCGCCTGATGCCCATGGGCGAAGCACTGGCCGGGAACTATGTGGTCATCGGCGTTCAGGGCGCAGGCTTGCGCAGAGGCCTGACCGACAGCGAACGCAGCGAACTGACCCGCAAGAACTACCGCTACGCCACCCTGCACAGCCAGTCCGGCGAAACCCTGGGCAGCACCAGCGCCAAAGGCCAAGGCAAGAACGCCCCGATGCTGCGTAATGTCATGGTGCTTGCCATCCCTGAGAGCCACCCCGAACTGGCGCACTACAGCAACTTCCGGGTGAATTTTGGGGCGCTGACTCAGGGACTGGAGAAGACCAGGGTGGTGCCTACGTTGATGGTGGGGTTTGCGGTTTTTAACTTGGTGGTGCAGGTGGATGCGGTTGAAGAGTTCAATGCTAGTGAAGAAAAGTTTCGGGGGGCCTTTGGGGTGGGTAGCGCTTTAGCTGATCTTGTTGTAGCGCTAGGAGGACATAGCAAACTTCTTTTCGGTAAAGCCACCGAAAACGCACTAACTAGGCCGCGCATCAACGTAGCAAACGTTTTGTCGCGCTGGGCAAAAAACCTCGAGAAGCAGACAGGCAGCCCCAAGCTGCCTCTTCTTCGAGCCATTGGCGGTTCAGCCACACTATTTAGCGCAGCAATAAGCGCTTGGGACAGCTATCGAAACTATAACGATGGTAATTACGAGCTATCAGCAAGTTATGCAACCATTACAGCGGGAAATTTAATATGGCTAGCCTATACCATAGGCCTTACCATCAACCCCTTTGCGCTTTTGATCGGGGCAGCATTGGTGATTGGCGGAGCAGTGCTTGCCAATATATTTGATGACGATGCAATCGAACTTGCCGTGCGTTATGGCCCCCTCGGCACAGACTCTGCCGCTGAAGATTCGCCTGAAGACTTTCTACATTTAAAAGATCCGTTCATTGCCTATCAGCAATTAACGGGGCTTCTGTGCAAACCCGAGATCAATGCAATGCGACTCGGCGACTGGCGCAGAAAAGCCCCAGCACATCATCTTGAGGCACTGTTAAACGCCGACCAGCAACGCAAGCGTCCGACAAACACACATATACAAACCATCACACCCAACGCTCAAGCTCTGGACGATCAGGATTGGGTGGTGACTTTAAGCACCCCCCTGCTGGGGATGCTCAGCAATAGCGCCCAACACTTTCAACTGCTGGCCCATGAATTTCAATCACACATGGAAACCGGCATGGCCTTCGCTGGCCAGCACTATCACTGGCAAAGGGCGGGTAACCCAAAACTGGCGGCGGTGCCACTGGATGCGACCACCGTTCTGTATGTATTGCCCTCTTTCATTGAAACCACCTTTCCCATCAGCCGCACCGTCAGAACCGAAGGGCTGAGAATCAGTACCCAGATCGAATTGCATGCAGAACCGGGCAGCCCGCCTTTGCTACTTCCGCAACCCCACCCCAAAAAGTGGACGCCTTTTACGCCTGCCCACCGCCGAGCACCCAATGGCAACCCGGAGAGCAACCCTCCTCTGTATTGGCAAATCGAAACCATCGAGAACCGTATATGAACGCAAATATTGATACTACCTACGCCAATAGCGCCTATCGCAGCGACAACAAAGGATCACTGCCGCCACCAAGATGGTACGTCCATCTCAACTGCAATGGCCTGTTCAACACGCATCTTGCCTTTGGTCATTACGCCGGGCTGGATTCAGCTACGGAAATCACTCTGCAACTGGAGTGCGAAGAACATCTGATTTATCAGAAGCAGAAAGTGGGTGGTGAAAAACAGGAAGTGTACTGTGATGCAAAACGCTGGCGATTTCAGAACTCCAGCAAGATACCGCATATTTTATTTACGCTTAAGCTAATGAGCTTTTTCTTTATATGGGCTCTTTGGGGTATGGGGACTTTCTATTCAGTAATTCTTGAACTGGTATATGGAAACGTGACGACTGAAATCGCTGTTTTAATAGCCGCGCTATCAGTAGGCTTGATGGTTACGTCTCTCGCCCTGTACATGACCGAAAAAAAATCTGTTCATTACATTCAAATTGTCGGACTCCTTATCTGCACTGGCCTTGTCTTCTGGCTAAAAGGCTCTCTCTTCGGCAGTAGCGAAATGCATATTTTCTTCTGGTTAGGCACCCTCCTCTACTTCATGGGCGCCATCGGCTTCGACTGTTTGCTCTGGCTACACAGTACGGCCAGCCGCCATGACGGCAGCGAGTTCAATCGGGTAGACGGCATGGTGCGTTTCAAGCGGCGCTTTCGGCGTTTGTTTGTCGCGCCTTTCGAGGAGTTCGATCCGGTGCTGACGTTACTGCCCAGTGGCTACGGCTCTCATGACTACACGATCACGCTGTATCACCGCTACACCAACAAGAAGATATCTCTGGCAACCAAGATGCATTCACTGGGGCTGGATCAGGCCAACACTCTGGCCTTCTGGGATTGCCTGCAACGCTATATGGACGTCACCCAACCTCTGCCCGACCTTCCGGTACTGGAACAAAGCCGCCATCTGGACCCCGTCACCGCCGCCCACGATGCCAGCACCGGCCGCAACTCACGTCGCTGGCGCGATCAAGCAATAACAGGCTGGAAAACTTCGGGAGAAAAGAAACTCAACGAGCAATTGCAACGCTATCCCTGGCAGCAACAGCCCTGCGTGATCAAAGCCCGCCTGAGTGAAGAGCTCACCATCGAAGCCTGGTACCGCGCTCAGGAAGCCAAGGGTATTCAGGCAACACCCAAGGCTGAGGACTTTGCGCCGCGCGCTGATTACGACGAGTCACAGATATGAACGCCTACGCCAATAGCGCTTACCGCAGCGACAGTCAGGACCCACTGCCACCACCAGGATCGTATGCCCATCTCAACCGTAATGGCCTGTTCGACACCCACCTTGCCTTTGGTCATTACGCAGAGCTGGACTCGGCTACGGAAATCACTCTGCAACTGGAGTGCGAAGAGCATCGGATTTATCAGAGGCAGGAAGAGCGTGGTGAAAAACAGGAAGTGTATTGCGATGCCAAGCGTTGGCGTTTTCAGAACTCCAGTAATACTCCACACTCGTTATTTTTGTCCAAGCTAATGTGCTTTCCTTTTGTATGGTTTCCATGGAGTATATGGATTTTCTTTCCAATTCAGGAAGAACTTGGATATGGATATACCGGCACTGGACTTACATTGCTAATAGCTTTTTTATCGGTCGCATTAATGATAGGGGCTTTAACTCTATACATGACCGAAAACAAGTACCTCCACCACGTCCAAATTTCCGGCTTCGTTATCTGTGCAGCCATCGTCCTCTGGCTAAAAGGCACCCTCTGGGGCAACAGCGAAATGCATATCGCCTTCTGGTTCGGCACTTTCCTGTACTTCATGGGTGCCATCGGTTTCGATTGCCTGCTCTGGCTGCACAGCACCCTCAGCCGTCACGACGGCAGCGAGTTCAATCGGGTAGACGGCATGCTGCGTTTCAAGCGGCGTTTTCGGCGCCTGTTTGTCGCGCCTTTTGAAGAGTTCGACCCGGTACTGACCACGCTGCCCAGCGGTTATGGCTCCCGTGACTATGCGATCACGCTCTATCACCGCTACACCAATACCCGAATCTGTCTCGCCACCAAGGTGCATAGCCTGGGACTGGACAAGGCCAATGCCCTGGCCTTCTGGGATTGCCTGCAACGCTATATGGACATCACCCAGCCCCTGCCCGACCTTCCGGTACTGGAACAAAGCCGCCATCTGGACCCGGTTACCGCCGCCCACGACACCCGCACTGGCCGCAACCCTCGCCGCTGGCGCGATCAGGCACTAACCGGCTGGAAAACCTCGGGAGAAAAGAAGCTCAACGAGCAATTGCAACACTATCCCTGGCAACAACAACAACCCTGCGTGATCAAGGCCCGCCTGAGCGAAGAACTCACCATCGAAGCCTGGTATCGCACTCAGGAAGCCAAGGGTATTCAGGCAACCTCCAAGGCTGAGGACTTTGTGTCGTGCGCTGGTGACTGAGAGAAACGGATCCCCCCAAGCATAACCCGGACTGTACAAAATCCGGGGCTCAGGCAAAATCTACCCGCCCGATACAAGACCACTGCTGCAAGCCCTTCTGCAAGGAGCACCATGATTCAGATTCGCCCCATGACCCACGACGATTTCGAGATTTTCTGGCCCACGTTTCAGGCTGTCGTGGTAGCACAGGAAACCTACGCTTATGACCCGGCACTGACTCGGGAACAGGCACAGGACCTGTGGATGGGATTGCCCTTGCATACGCTGGTCGCTGAAGAAGACGGCCAGTTGCTGGGCAGTTATTACCTCAAGGCCAATGCCGCCGGCCCCGGCAAGCATGTCAGCAATTGCGGTTATATGGTGACCGAGGCCGCACGCGGACGCGGCGTGGCGCGTCTGATGTGCGAGCACTCTCAGCAACTGGCTCGCGAAAGCGGTTTTCTGGCCATGCAGTTCAATTCGGTGGTGTCCACCAATGAAGCGGCGGTTGCCCTGTGGACCAAGCTGGGGTTTGCAACCGTGGGACGCCTGCCACGCGCCTATCGCCATCGGCAATCGGGGTTGGTGGATTGCCTGGTGATGTTCAAATGGCTGATTGATGAGCCCGAAGCTCAAGAACCAGCCCAGCCGAAGTTGATCGGACGCAAGAATATCGAGTCAGTGGTCTCGCGACCACGACGCCGGTAGTCAAAAGCCCGCTCAGTCCTTGACTTCGTTCAGGGCAAATCTTCGCCCCTTGGTGTCCCGCACCTCGGCGCCCACGATATAGGCGATGGTTTGCCCGTCATGGTCAACCAGACGCTGTGGGGTTCCAAGGCTCAAGGTGCCTATCTCGCCACTCCAGTCGCGGCGCGGATCATGTTCCAGATAGGCGTAGACCTTGCGCTCGCGGATACGCCAGACGGGATAGGACTTGCGGGTTGAAACAACATCATAAGTCAGATTGGGATTGAACAGGAAGGCAGTGGCCATGGCAGTCTCCGTTTGTGGACGTGGTTGACTGCATGTTGAAACCACAGGGAATGAGGCAGGATAGACCAAGCATCACTGGCAGTGCAGGTTCGCCTGACCGCCGACAGCAAAACGCGGGCGGAACGGGCTAAAAGTGCCCGCCCCGCCCGACGTTCAAGGTTTAAGAGGTTTACGCATCAGGTTGCTTTTGCAGCAGAACCCGCGTCACACGCCGTTCCTCGACACCGACGACCTTGAGTTGCCAGCCTTGCCAGTCCAGGTTGTCACCGATCACCGGCAAGCGATCCAGCAGACTCATGACCAGGCCGGCCAGGGTCTGATAATCATCGGTTGCCTTGGCCTGAAAGCCGGTCCGCTCGCGGATCAGGCTCAGGTTCAAGGCGCCCGACACCAGGAAGTCCTCACCCTGCGGCACGATATCCGGCCCTTCCACTTCGCTGGCATCAGGTAACTGGCCAGCGATGGACTCCAGAATATCGGTCATGCTCAAGACACCGATGAAGTCGCCGAACTCATTGACCACGAATGCAATGTGAGTCGACTCTTTGCGCATCTGCTCTAGGGCATTGAGGATGGTGAAGTTATCCAGCAGGTTGATCGCCTTGCGGCTCATCAGACGCAGGTCAGGTTCGTTACCCGCCAGGATTTCCTTCAACAACTCCTTCTTGTGCACAAAGCCCAATGGCTCATCAATGCCAGCCTCGCCGATCAGCGGCAGTCTGGAGTATGAGGAGTGCATCAGCTTGAGGCGGATCTTCTCCGCATCATCACCAATGTCGATGTAGTCGACTTCAGTACGCGGTGTCATGGCGGTGCGCACCTGACGTTCGGCCAGTTGCAGGACGCCGCTGATCATGACGCGCTCGCGACGGTCAAAGACAGGCTCAGTGCCTTCGCCCTCGATCATTTCGATGATTTCCTCCTCGACCTCACCCGCTTCCAGCTTGCGGCCGCCCAGCAGACGCATCACCGCATGGGCTGCACGCTCACGGCGCGGCAGATGACCATGGGCAGACTTCTTGCTGCGCTTGCGAGCGATCTGGTTGAACACCTCGATCAGGATCGAGAAGCCAATCGCGGCATACAGGTAGCCTTTAGGTATGTGGAAACCCAGACCTTCCGCAGTCAGGCTGAAGCCGATCATCATCAGGAAGCCCAGACACAGCATGATGACGGTCGGGTGGCTGTTGACGAACTTGGTCAGCGGCTTGCTGGCAACCAGCATCAGGCCGATGGAGAAGATCACGGCAATCATCATGATCGACAGGTGCTCGACCATGCCAACCGCTGTAATCACGGCATCCAGCGAGAACACAGCGTCCAGCACCACGATCTGCGCCACGATAGGCCAGAACATGGCATAGGCGGCATTACCGGCACGCTGGCTGACATGGCCTTCGAGTCGCTCATGCAACTCCATCGTGGCCTTGAACAGCAGGAACACACCACCGAACAACATGATCAGGTCACGCCCGGAGAAGCTGTGATCGAACACCTCGAACAGAGGCTCGGTCAGCGTCACCATCCAGGAAATACTCGCCAGCAGGCCCAGTCGCATGATCAGCGCCAGGGACAGGCCAATCACGCGAGCCTTGTCGCGCTGTTCGGGAGGCAGTTTGTCGGCCAGGATGGCAATGAACACCAGGTTGTCGATACCCAGCACCAGTTCAAGCACGATCAGCGTAAGCAGGCCAAGCCATGCCGTGGGGTCAGCAATCCATTCCATAGGAATCATTCAGTCTCGTGCAAAAAGTGGCGGGAGGATGTCATCGGCAGAATCAAGCATGCACTGCGAGGCGTTACCGGGCTTGGCTCGGTAAATCCGGAGGGCAAAAGGCTGACGGGGCGAACACCCTGCAAGAGAGTGAAGAAACCAATGCTTGAATGAAGTGATCCGCTCGATAACGAGGCGTGGGCACGCGAGCAGATGGGGGGTGTTGATGAAGCAGAGCGACCAGGAGGCTCCTGAGGGGTATTCATATAGTCCTGAAAATTAATGCGGGATGAGATCCTACAATAGAAAAAGATATTTCACCCGTCGAATAAGTATTACAAAGATTGACTGAGATCATGGGTAAGTCATCCTCCAGCGACACTATGTCGCACGCCCAAAGGCGACCAGTTATCTGACGACGGCGGCCAGGCGGTAGCTGCACGCCTTCATTTGTCTTAAAATGTTGCAATACCGTCAAGCGAGTGCGGAATCGAACATGGGCAGCCAGCCTGTCCTGTCGCGACATCCCACTTGACTTGAACCGACTTATAAAAAGAAAGCCCGTCCCTGACGGGCTTTCTGCGTTTTCAGCTTTTGCTTTCTGGCTCACAAAGCCGTAAAGCCAGCTCCGTTTTCTGATATTGAGGCTATTTCCAATGCTGCGGCTTGTTGTGATTCACCTGTTCCAATGGTTCAAACGTCTTTCCTCGGTGCTTGCATCCCGCCGCTCTGCAGACACCCCCTACTCCCGTGATTTCAATCGCGAAGACGATCAGGGCCGCTGGACCTTCATTTCGATCTTTATCGTGCTCACCCTGAGCCTGTATTGCCTGGCCGGGCTTGGTTACTATGCCAAGGTCAATGTCTGGGACCACTTCACCGAAGAGCAGAAGGCCAATATCGCCCAAGCCATGGTGATCAGCACACAGAACCTGTGACACAAGACGCAGTGACCACCGGACGGGGAAGTGAAAGCTTCCCCGTTTTCATTTGCGCAACTTGCCACCCACAGGCTTTTCTGCGAGAAAGCAGCCCCGACCATCACAGGACAATCAGGCCATGAGCAACGAACTACAGATTACCGACCTGCATATCGGGGACGGCAAGGAAGCGGTAAAAGGCGCCTTGATCACCACTCATTACACTGGCGTTCTGGACGACGGCACCGTCTTCGACTCATCCCATGAGCGCGGCAAGCCATTTCAGTGTGTAATTGGCACCGGCCGGGTCATCAAGGGCTGGGACATTGGCCTGATGGGCATGAAGGTTGGTGGCAAACGCAAGCTTTTCGTCCCTGCTCACCTGGGCTATGGCGACAGAAAGATGGGTGCCCATATCCAGCCCGGCTCCAATCTGACGTTTGAAATAGAGCTGCTGGAAGTCCTGACCCGCGACGATTGATCACGGGCAAGGTATGGCCTGCCCGACACCATTTCCTTCGTGAATGTCTGATACAGCCCCCGGATTGCTTGTTACCGTGGAAAAAGCCATGCTCTGGGCATGGAGTTCAGACATTTATCTGACAGGAATATATATGGCTCTCAATAAGCCGACCCAGGAGCTGAAACGGCACCTGAAGGGCACTGCCTCCAATCTTGAAAAAACAGCCGATGAAATTCTCAAGCTCGCCTCTGGCATGAAAGATGTCGATGTGACCGCCATTCTGCAGTTGGTCAATCGGCTCTATGGCGATGCCGACCAGCTCAAGGCCTATGTGGATGAGGTCAAGGCGAAAAGGATCGTGCGCACCAAGCCGCAGTGAAACACGGACAGAACCCCAGCCCCCGCGCAGCCTACTGCCAGAGAGCCATCCATGTTGCCATCCGCCACAAAGATAAGCGCCAGCCCCAGACACCTGAACATGCAGAAATGGCGTGGCAGGGTCGGCATGGCACTGGCGGCCAGCCTGTCAGTGCTGGCGGGCATGACCGATGCGATAGGCTTCATGGCCACCGGGGATTTCGTTTCATTCATGAGCGGCAACACTACTCGCCTGGCCGTCGCCATCAGCGATGGTGACTCGGGGACAACCACACGCCTGATACTGGCCATTATTGTTTTTATTGCAGGCAATGCCCTGGGCGTCATCATTGCCCGCCTGGGTGGCAGACGCGCCCTGCCCTTGTTGCTCAGCGTCGCCACACTGCTTTGCGCTGCCGCGGCCTGGCCAATGGATTCAAATATTCTGGTACTTGTCTGGGCCATTCTGGCAATGGGCATGCTCAATGCTGCTGTTGAACAGGTCAACGGTCTTCCCGTGGGCCTGACCTACGTGACCGGCGCGCTGTCACGCTTCGGGCGTGGCCTGGGGCGCCGGATGCTGGGTGAGCGCCGCGATGGCTGGCGGATTCAACTTGTCCCGTGGGCAGGCATGTTTGTCGGTGCCGTCATTGGCGCCGTGCTTGAACGGCACATGGGACTCAATGCACTGCTGGTCAGCGGCGGGCTCTCAGCCTTGCTGGGGCTTGTGTCACTGAAAATCCCCCATCGCTGGCAACGCCGCTATATGCCACGCTGACGCGACTGGATTGCTCTTCCATTTCAGCGTCGCTTGAAATGCGTTTAACATACGCGCCCTTTCACTGCCGACCCTTGTCATGACCCCTGATGCGCTCGCCACTCTGCAACAGCACGTACTCGATGCCTTGAGCACCGTGCCCGATGAAACCCGTCGCCTGTTTCATGGACGCGGCAGAGTATGGCCGGGGCTTGAACACATTACCGTCGACTGGATGCAGGGCGTGGTGCTGGTCTCGCTGTTCAGGGAATCACTGGAGTCAGAACTGGAGTCATTGACCCGACTGCTGCTGGAGCTTACGCACTCCCCTCAATGGCAACAGAGCCAGGCCCATACGCTGTTGCTGCAACATCGCTATCTGCCACAAAGCACTGTGCAATGCCTCGTGGGCGAGCTGATGGACGAGTGGGTCATTACCGAGAACAACCTGCGCTACAAGGTGGATTTCGGCAAGAAACAGAACAGCGGTCTGTTTCTGGACATGCGTTATGGCCGCGAATGGGTTCGCTCCCGGGCCAAGGGCAAGCGGATACTCAATCTGTTCGCCTATACCTGCGGCTTTTCGGTCGCTGCCATTGCCGGCGGTGCCGATCATGTGGTCAATCTGGACATGGCCAAGGCCGCGCTGAATCGTGGACGTGAGAATCATCGGCTCAATGGCCATGATCTGAGCCGGGTCAGCTTTCTGGGACACGATCTGTTCAAGTCGTGGGCCAAAGTCACCCGTTCGGGTCCTTACGATCTGGTGATCATCGACCCGCCGTCATTCCAGAAAGGCAGTTTCATGCTCGACAAGGATTATCAGCGGGTTTTGCGCCGCTTGCCGGAACTGCTGACCGAGGATGGAACGGTACTGGCCTGTATGAACGATCCGGCAGTCGGCACGGACTTTCTGATCCGACACACAGCAGTTGAAGCTCCGGGATTGCGCTTCGAGCAACGCCTGGAAAATCCGCCCGAATTTCCCGATGCCCGTATCGAGGGTGGTTTGAAAGCTCTGGTGTTCAAGGCTGATGGTGAACCCCGGGCAGGATGGGCATAGCGGCGAGGAATGCAGCCGGGAATACCTTCCTCAAATGCAATAAGCGGCTGGCGCATACGCACCAGCCGCTTATTGGTTTGCAAGCATCAGTTTCTACCGGCACACTCAGTTATTGCCTTGTAACTCAGTGTATTGAGATCGCCTTGCGAGTCTTCATAAGTCATGAACTTATAGTTGATACCGCAGTCGCCAGGGGCCGGGGTCTTGATGACCACCTTGGCAACATCCAGCTTCATTCCGTAGGCATAGTTCTGTATAACGGGAACCGGCTTCTGGACCTTGGCCGCATATTCCTCGACCTTGATCTGATGCGCTTTGCTGCGCTCATCACTGCCCCGCAAGTCCGTCGTACTGAAAGCATACGAAGTCAATGGCGAAGCCAGTGCAAAGGCAAGAACGGACAGCTTTAAAACATTCATCTATTTTCTCCTGTTTGGTGGTAACTCAATGTAGCAATACAATCACTCGGTAAAAATATGCCACCCGGCATACCCTGAAGCGCCAATTGTTTCTGTTTGTTTTTTATTTGTAAAAAGATCGTGATATTTAAAGAAACCTGCTCACTGGCTTACCGTGACCTGCCGCCGGCCACGACGACAAAGCGAGGCAGCCAGAGCGTCATCAGTTCTTGCCAGCGCAGTCACTCAATACCTTGTAGCGCAGCGTATTGAGTTCGCCTTGGGAGTTTTCATACGTCATCAACCTGGCGTTGACCCCGCAACTCTTCGGCGCCGGAGTTTTAACGATCACCCTGGCAATATCCAGGTTCATACCGTAGGTGTAGTTCTGTATCTCAGGAACAGCCTTCTGCATCCTGGCTGCATATTCCTCAACTTTAAGTTGATGCACCCTGCTCCGCTCGTCGCCTTGAAGGTCCACAGAACTGAAAGCGTACGAGGTCAGTGGCGAAACAAGCGCAAAGGCAAGAACAGACAATTTTATAACATTCATCTTGCGACTCCTATCAAGTGATGACTCACTGTAGCAATCAGACACTTTCCAGAACGTTGCTCGAGAATTACCATTTTGTAATCGCGCTGAACGCTTTATAAACCCCAAATAAAAAAGCCCGTGGCAGTTCACCCGCCACGAGCCTTTCAACAACTTGAATTCTTATTCTTCTCGACGATGAGCCCACTGATACAGCGCTGGCAATACCAGCAAAGTCAGAATCGTCGACGACAGGATCCCGCCGATCACGACGGTAGCCAGAGGCCTCTGCACTTCCGCACCGGTGCCAGTCGCCAGAGCCATGGGGATGAAGCCCAGAGAAGCAACCAAAGCCGTCATCAGTACCGGACGCAACCTTGTCAAAGCGCCTTCATGGATGGCTTTTTCCAGGCTGAAGCCTTCCTCACGAAGGTTACGAATGAAGGCAATCATCACCAGACCATTCAAGACCGCGACACCGGACAGGGCAATGAACCCGACCCCGGCGGAAATCGACAATGGGATGTCCCGCAGCCATAACGCCAGGATACCGCCCGTCAAGGCAAAGGGAATCCCGGTGAACACCAGCAAGCCATCCTTGAGGTTGTTGAACATCATGAACAGCAGTGCCAGCACCATCAGCAACGCCACGGGCACCACGATTTGCAGGCGCTGGGCCGCTGATTGAAGCTGCTCGAACTGGCCACCCCAACTGGTCCAGTATCCCGGCGGGATCGTCACCTGCTCCTGAATGGATTGCCCGGCCTCTTCCACGAACGAGCCAAGATCACGGCCCCGTACGTTGGCGCTGACGATGACCAGACGCTTGCCGTTCTCGCGACTGATCTGATTAGGCCCGAGGACCAGATCCAGGCTCGCCACCTGGGACAATGGGATGAAGCCGATCTGCGCATTGCTGCTGCCCGGACTGGCCGGAATGGGAATCAGCAGATTGGAGAGCCCGTTCACGTCGGTGCGCAGTTTCTCGGACAAGCGCACCACCATGTCGAATCGGCGGTCCCCGTCATACAGCGTGCCGGCCTGACGCCCACCGACAGCAATCGCAATGGCATCCTGCACATCGCCCATGTTCAAACCATAACGGGCAGCCTTGTCGCGATCGATATTGATCGTCAGCACCGGCAGGCCGGTCGTCTGTTCGACCTTGACCTCCGAGGCGCCGCTGACCTTCTGCAGCGTTGCGGCGATCTTGTTCGCCGTCTGATTCAGTACATCCATATCATCGCCAAACACTTTCACCGCAACATCGCTGCGCACACCTGAAATCAGCTCGTTGAAGCGCAACTGAATCGGTTGGGACAGCTCGTAGTTGCTGCCCGGCACGCTGGCAGCGGCGGCCTGCAACTCGGCAATCAGTGTCTCGCGGGACTTCTTCGGATCAGGCCATTGATCGGCAGGCTTGAGCATCACGTAGCTATCGGAAATATTCGGCGGCATCGGATCGGCGGCGATTTCCGCAGTCCCTGTACGGGCGAACACGCGCTCCACTTCCGGCATGCGCTCGATAATGGCTTTCTCAAGTCGCTGTTGCATGTCCACCGACTGGGTCAGGCTGGTGCCCGGAACACGCAAGGCCTGCAAGGCAAAGTCGCCTTCACTCAGACTGGGAATGAACTCACTGCCCATTCGGCTGGCGGCAACACCAGAAACGGCAATAACCGCAAACGCCATGCCGAACGCCAGGGTACGGTTGCCAAGCACCCAGTCCAGAACCGGTGCATATCGCTGGCGGGCCGTACGCATGACCACGCCTTCCTCTTCCTTCACCTTGCCAGTGACGAACATGGCAATGGCAGCCGGTACGAAGGTCACGGACAGGGTCATCGCACCCAGCAGCGCAATGACCACGGTAAAGGCCATCGGGTGGAACATCTTGCCCTCGACACCTGTCAGGGCAAATATCGGCAAGTAGACGACCATGATGATCAACTGACCGAAGATCAACGGACGCCGGGCCTCACGCGCGGCTGCAAACACTTCATGGAAACGTTCGGAACGGGTCAGCATCCGGCCATGCCGCTGCTGGGCATGGGCCAGCCTGCGAATGGCGTTTTCGACGATCACCACCGCGCCATCGACGATAATCCCGAAGTCCAGCGCCCCCAGGCTCATCAGGTTGGCACTGACCTTGTTGGCGAACATGCCGGTAAAGGTGAAGAGCATGGCCAGTGGAATCACCATGGCGGTGATCAGGGCAGCACGAATGTTACCCAGGAACAGGAAGAGGACCGCGATAACCAGAATCGCGCCTTCGATCAGGTTCTTCTTGACCGTGGCAATAGCCTTTTCCACCAGATTGGTACGGTCATACACCGTCACCGCAACGACGCCCTTGGGCAGCGAGCGATTGATCTCGGTCAGCTTCGCAGCCACCGCCTGGGAGACGCTGCGACTGTTTTCGCCGATCAGCATGAAAACTGTACCCAGCACGACTTCACGACCGTTTTCGGTCGCTGCACCGGAACGCAGTTCCTTGCCGATCACCACATCGGCAACATGACTCACCCGGATCGGCGTGCCCTGCACATTGGCAATCACGATATTGGCGATATCGAGTTCATTGACCAGTTGCCCCGGCGCCCGGATCACCAGTTGCTCACCACCCCGCTCGATATAGCCAGCGCCGACATTGGAGTTGTTGCGCTCAAGGGCCACGATCAGGTCGTTGAGTGTCAACTTGTAGGCAGCCAGCTTTTTCGGATCGGGCGCTATCTGGTACTGCTTGGCAAAGCCGCCAATGGTATTGATCTCGGCGACACCCGGCACATTGCGCAACTGTGGCTTGATGATCCAGTCCTGAATGACCCGCAGGTCAGTAGGCGTATACGGCGTGCCATCCTCTTTCAGCGCCCCCTCTTTGGCCTCGACCGTCCAGAGGAATATCTCTCCGAGACCGGTTGAGACAGGCCCCATCATGGCATCGATGTTTTCAGGCAACTGCTCCTTGGCAGTCTGCAAACGCTCGCTGACCTGTTGGCGGGCGAAAAACAGGTCGGTGCCATCCTCGAAAATCACGGTGACCTGGGACAGCCCCGAGCGCGACAGCGAACGGGTCTGCTTCAGGCCTGGTAGACCGGCCATGGCGGTTTCGATGGCAAAGGTAATGCGCTGCTCCGTTTCCAGCGGAGAAAAACCCGGTGCAGCGGTATTGATCTGCACCTGGACGTTGGTGATATCGGGCACCGCATCGATGGGCAGCTTCTGGTAGCTGGCAATGCCCAGCCCGGCCATTAGCAGGACCGCCAGCATGACGACAATGCGTTGCTCTATGGCAAATTGAATCAGGCGTTCAAACATGGAAGAGTTCTCGTGCGTAGCGGATCAATGGGCATGCTCGGCCGAGCCCTTGCCCAGCTCCGACTTGAGGACGAAGCTGCCTGCGGTTGCAACTTGTGTGTTGACTGCCAGCCCCTTGAGCACTTCCACATAGCCGCTGTCGCTACGCCCGAGCGTGACTGGCTGGACCTGGAAACCCTGTGGCGTACGTACGAAGACCGAAGGCTTGTCTTCAACGGTCTGAATCGCTTCTTCGGGAATGCTGACCGCGACCTCGCTGGCATGCGCCACCACCGCAACGGAGACGAACAGTCCTGGCCGCCAGGCGCCCTGCGGGTTGGCGAGTTTCACCCGAACCGTCGCAGCCCTGCTCTGCTCGCCCAGCAGGTTGCCGACATAGCTCACCTGCCCCTCGACTTCGGCATTCATATCGGGTGAACTGACTTTGACATTGCGCCCGACCAACACCTTGTCCAGATCCTTGGGCGTCACACCAAAGGTGGCCCAGACACGGGAGAGATCCGAGAGCGTGAAAACGTTGCTGCTCTCGCTGACCACTTCACCGAGCCCCAGATGCTTTTCAACGACCACGGAATCGAAAGGCGCAACGAGTTCGTAGCGATTGCCAGTGGCTTTGCCGGCAGCCCCCATGGCACTGACTTTCTGCCGGGCATTGCTCAGGGCGATTTCGGCCTCCTGCAAGGCCTGACGCGCCTGCTGGTAATCCTGCTCGGCCGAGATCTTGTCTTCCCAGAGTTTTTTCTCGCGCTGAAATGTCAGGCGGGCCAGTTCGACCCGACGCTGCGCCGCGCTCAACTCACTGCGCTGCTCCGAGACCTGCTGGCTGGCAATCACCGCCAGAACCTGGCCTTTTCTGACCTGCTGCCCCAGATCGGCTTTCACCTCTTCCACGACACCGCTGACTCGTGGCACCACATGAGAGGTGCGATCCTCATCGAAGCGGATTTCACCGGGGAACGAGACGGACGTGCTCATCTGGCGAGAAACGGCCACACCCAGCTCAATGCCCGCCGCCTTGATCTGGGCCTCGCTCAACTCCAGCGCGCCCTCTTCTTCATGGCCCTCCTCTCCATGCCCTTCTTCCCCATGGCTTTCATCGTCATGCTCGTCCTTGTCGGCCGGTTTGCCTTTTGGCTCATCCCCGTGATCGTCATGACCTTCCCCTTCATGGCCTTTCTCCTGGCCGTGAGACGACTCCTTTTCATCGTCATGGGCATGTTCGGAAGAAGCATTGGAGAAAGACTGACCGCCGCCCAGGGTCAGACTGCCCAGGCCAATGAGAACCACCACTGCCGTCGCAGCGGCAATGTTGCGTTTGTTATTCATGAAGACTCCTGATTGGCCACTCAGGGCTTTACGCCCCTGCCGCTGGCCACCGCTGGCTATTGAAGTTGAGTGAGGAAACGGCCCGAGTCGCCGTAAATGCGTTCGATGACGACCCGTGCATCAGCCGCGCGGGCCAACGACTCCAGATACTGGCTACGTGCAGAAATCAAGGTGCGCTGTGCATCGAGCACTTCCAGGAAACCGAACTTGCCCATCTCGAAACCGCGGGTTGCGGTGTCGACGGCCTGTTGGGCGGCAGGCAGGATGACCTTGGTGAACGCCTCGGCTTCCTGGGCTGCGGTGTCCCACTGATCGACCGCCAGTTGCGTCTGGGTGCGCAGCTTCAACTCCACGGAGTTGCGCAAGTCTCGGGATTGATCGGCACGTCGCGCGGCCGCCAGGACATTGCCCTGATTGCGATCGAACAATGGAATCGGCACGGAAAAGCCGACCACATTGACCCGCTCGCGGTCTTCACGGCTGTACTGGCTGCCCACGCTGACGGTGAGGTCTGGAATACGTTGCGCCTTCTGCGAACCCAGTTGCGCCTCGCCTAGTGCGATGCGGGTTTCGGCCAGACGCAGCTCGGCGGTCTGTTTGATTTGATTCAACAGGGTTGGCCCGTGAGGCGCCTTGCCCGGCGACAGATTCGGGGACTGCAGGCGCTCGAAAGAGGTCTGCGACTGGCCCATGATCTGAGACAGTTCACGCCAGGCAGCCGATTTGGCGATCTGCGCCTGACGCACCTGCAGACGGGTTTCGGCCAGTTGCACCTGAGCCCGGGTGGCTTCTACAGGCGACGACTTGCCAGCCTGGATACGACCCTCGGCAACCTTGAGTCCTCGCTCGGCCAGTGTCTGGGATTCCAGCGCCAGATCCAGCCCGGCCTGGGCCCGCAAGGCCGCATAAAAGCCCTGGATCACCTCGCCCCGCAAGGCATTGCCACGTTGCTCCAGCTCAAGCGCGGCGACATCCTGGCCACGGCTGGCAACATCGACACGGGCGCCTCTTTTGCCTCCCAGTTCCAGCGCCTGACTGATGGCGATGGTTGTGGTGCTGGTGGACTTGCGGGTGTCCTCCATCTCCCAGGACAGCTCAGGATTGGGTATCAACCCGGCCTGCTGCCGCTCCCCAAGCGCGATGTCGATTTCACTGCGAGCGGCAGCCAGATCCGGATTCATGGAAAAGGCCGTGTCCAGAGCGTCGGACAGTGTGATGGATTGCGATTGCGCTGCCGTCGCGCTCTGGCTGAAAAACGCCAGGAACAGCACACAGGCAAAGCCCATTTTCATTCTGCCGGGTTTGCCGCCCGGTGAACTGTTCAAGATTCGATAGCCGCGCACGTTGTACTTCCCCACTTGCATGATCCACGCCTGAGCGGCGATTGCACCGGCGAGCATGAGCTGCCGGGGTTGACGCAGGGACTTTAGGGAATGGCAGTTATCAGCGGGGTTGCTGGAAAATTACAATTTCGTTATCTGAAAAAAGTGCGGCGCTTTGGCCTTAAAGTAAGTAACACATCAGCATTGACTCTGTAGTCGCTACAGACTTCAGAATCCCTTCGCTTCAGCATCCACTGACTCAATTCAAACAGGATATTCAACCATGCGAATCCTTGTGGTCGAGGACGAGCCGAAAACTGCCGAATACATGCATCAGGGTCTGACCGAAAGCGGTTATATCGTCGATGTTGCCACGACAGGAATCGACGGCCTTTGTCTGGCCCAGCAACAGATCTATGACGTGGTCATTCTGGACATCAACCTGCCGGGCATGGATGGCTGGGATGTTCTGGCACAACTGCGTAAGACCAGTAATACCCGGGTCATGATCGTCACTGCCCGCGGCCGTCTCGATGAAAAGATAAAAGGCCTGGAATCGGGAGCCGACGACTATCTGGTCAAGCCGTTCGAGTTTCCCGAACTGCTGGCACGGATTCGCACCCTGATGCGCCGCAGCGAGCAGGCCAATGTGCCTCAGGTGCTGCAAGTGGCGGACCTGGAGCTCGATCAGGGCCGACACCGGGCATTCCGGGGCAAGCAGCGCATTGACCTGACCACCAAGGAGTTCGCACTCCTGCATTTGTTGATGCGCCACAGCGGCGAGGTTCTGTCACGTACCCAGATCATTTCTCTGGTGTGGGACATGAACTTCGATTGCGACACCAACGTGGTGGAGGTGTCCATCAGGCGCCTGCGGGCCAAGATCGATGACCCGTTCGATAACAAGTTGATTCATACCCTGCGCGGCGTGGGTTATGTGCTGGAGTCCCGGGAATGAAGCCCACGCGGCTATCGATGCAACTGGGGCTGACCGTCAGCCTGATGTGCGCCATCCTGGTGATCGTCATGGCGACGCTGGCCTCGCTGGCCATCTCGCGCCAACTGGATCTGCGGGCCAGCAACAGCCTTGAAGAAAAGCTCAAGCAGATCGAGCACAGTCTGACCGAGACGGCCAGCAGCGCAGATATCATGCTCAACCCCCATAATCTGCGCGACCAGATCATGGGCCATGACGATTTCAGTCTGGCGATCATCGATCCGGCCGAGCCGACACATGTGCTGTTCAGCATGGGCCCTGCGACGGCAGAACAGATTCTGGCCATGAACGCCGACAGCCCGGACACCGGCAAAGTGCTGATTGCCTCAAGGCTGGTGCCCTTGCGCGACAAGGAGAAGGTTACCGTCCTGCTGTCTCTCGACCGGCAAAGCGATACTGACTTGCTGCAGTCTTACATGACCTCGACCCTGATCGCCTTGCCGCTGATTCTGCTGCTGGTGGGCGCGGTCGCCTGGTGGGTGGTGCATCGCGGCCTCAAACCGTTGCGGGCCTTTCGCAAGGTGGCGCAAATGATATCGGCCCGGGATCTGACGCATCGGGTCAAGACCAGCGACTTGCCTGATGAACTGAGCAATCTGGCCCATGCGATCAATTTCATGCTGCACCGCCTGGACAGTGATGTTCAACAGTTGACGCAGTTCTCGGACGATCTGGCCCATGAGCTTCGCTCGCCCATGAACAACCTGATGGGCAAAGCCCAGGTGACGCTGTCCAGGGAAAGACCACCCGACGAGTACAAGCAGGTGCTTGAGTCATGCACTGAAGAACTGGAGCGCATGTCACGCATGGTGTCTCAGATGCTGTTTCTGGCCAGCGTCAGCCAGCCGTTGGCCCCCATCGCCTTCAGCCGAATCGATCTGGATGAAGAAGTAAGCAAGGTAGTGGAACTCTTTGCCTTGTCAGCCGAGGAAAAGAACATTGCCCTGCAGGTGACAGGTCGCGCCCGGATAAACGGAGAGCGCCTTATGATTCAGCGCGCCATCTCGAATCTGCTTTCCAATGCCATCAGGCACAGCCCTGAAGACAGTACGATCAGCATCAGCCTCGAACAGCAACAGGGTCAGGTTTCGCTCAGTGTCGGCAACACCGGAGAAGGCATCGAGGCCGAGCACCTGCCACGCCTGTTCGACCGTTTTTACAGAGTGCATGCCAGTCGTTCGCGGCATCAGGGCGGCACCGGGCTGGGGCTGGCAATCGTGCGCTCCATCATGAGCCTGCATGAAGGCCATGTAAGCGTACAAAGTACCCCGGGCACTTATACCCGCTTCACGATGATTTTCCCTGCTCCAGAACAACTCACTTAATAATTGACGGCAAATTAATGACACCGCATTAATTACTCTCATTCACTTTAGAGTGAAACTTTATAACCCCCCAAAGCGATAGACAGTTAACCTAAAAACTGTCTATCGGCCCCTCACGTCTACGTTCCAGAAAACTTGAATTAATAGATTCAATTGATACCGCTTTTACGCAATAAAAGTTTTCTGCACTCACTATATTTTTTTCACATCACAGCACCTACAGTGATATTACGTTGCCATGCGATTGATGTTGGCTGCTGCTCTATGGTGAGCAAAGAGGATCCAAAAATGAAAACAAGAAATATCCGATTGAACACCCGCGCCTTTCTCAGTTTCGGCATTATCTGCCTGCTTCTTATAGGCTTGGGGACAACGGTCATTTACAAGATGGACAGCCTGCATGACTCGGTCAGCAAGTTCCAGACCGACCTGCTGCCCAGCGTAAGGCAGGCAGGCAAGATCGAAAGCGCTGGCCTGCTCTACCGCCTGGATGCCCGGCGGTTCGTGATGGACGAAGAAAGACAGGGCAGCGCGTCCATCGACAAGTTGAAGGGTCTGAAAAACGCATTGATTCAGATAACCGACAGCTATGCTCCCATGGTATCCAGCGAAACCGAAGAACAGGCTTATCGTCAGGTCAAAACCAATGTCCAGGCCTATACCGCCAAGATCGACGAGTTGATGGAACTCAGCAAGACCAAGACCAACAACGAACTATTCATCTTTATCCGCGACACCAGCAGCCCACAGGCCAAGGCCCTGCAATCGTCCATAGAGGCTTTGATTGAGGTCAATGTCAAAGGCGCGGAAAAGTCGAGTGACACGGCAAACAAGGCTTATGAAAACGGACTGACCGTCACCATCGCGTTTATTGTTATCGCCGTTATTCTGACTGTACTGGTCGCGACCGTGTTTACCCGTAGCGTTGCCCGCCCCGTCAAGGCTCTGCTTGAAACCACTAAACGCATTGCCGAAGGCGATTTGCGTACGCACGTAGAAATTACCGGTGCCGATGAACTGACCGAATTGCAAAGTGCAACGGCAACCATGCTCGCCAGCCTGAAAAGTACCATCCAGCATATCTCCGACTCCTCCGGCCTCCTGGCTTCGGCGGCAGAGGAAATGAGCTCGATCACTCAGGAATCGACACATGGCATCCAGCGTCAATCCATGGAAACCGAACAGGCAGCCACTGCCGTCAATGAGATGACTGCCGCCATCGAAGAAGTTGCCCGCAATGCGGTATCTGCCTCGGAATCCACCCAGGCTTCGGAACGCTCGGCCAAGACCGGGCAGGAATGCGTCAGCAAGACCATAAATGCACTCGAAAAACTCAGCTCTACGGTCGACCGCACCAGCACAGAAGTCGAAGGGCTGGCCAATCAGGCCCAGAACATCACCAAGGTGCTGGATGTCATTCGCGCCATTGCCGAACAGACCAACCTGCTGGCACTCAATGCGGCCATCGAAGCAGCCCGTGCCGGTGAGCAGGGTCGTGGCTTCGCAGTGGTTGCCGACGAGGTCCGGGCACTGGCTCATCGCACTCAATCCTCGACCCAGGAAATCGAGCAGATGATTCAGAGCATCCAGAAGGACTCGACTCTGGCTGTGCAATCCATGAAGCAAAGCAGTGAGGAAGCCGATGCCACCTTGCTGATCGCCCAGGAATCCGGGACCGCGATAAAGGAAATCACCACTGCCATTTCCCAGATCAACGAACGCAACCTGCTGATCGCTACGGCTTCCGAAGAACAGGCCCATGCAGCGCGGTCCGTCGATCAGAACCTGGTCAGCATCAGGGACCTGTCGGTGCAAAGCTCTTCGGCTGCCGATCAGACCTCAACTGCAAGCCAGGAGCTTTCAAGACTGGCTGTCGATCTGAACCGACTGGTTTCCCGGTTCTCTGTCTAACTATCGAACTCGTCTGAACACTACAGGGATGAATGTTCTGCTGATTCACGATCAAGCCAAAGCAGGTATTTATCGTGCTGAAACACATTCCCGTCACCGAGCTTCGCCTCGGCATGTATGTCCACGAACTGTGCGGCTTGCGCGCCGACCACTCCTTCTGGACCAGCAGCTTTCTGCTCAAGCATGAAAGCGATCTGCAACGCATCCGCAACTCCAGCATCACCCAACTGTGGATCGATGGCAGCCGGGGGCTTGATATACAACCTGTCAGCCTCTCAGAGGCCCCTTCACTAACCGATGGCCAGGACCAGACTTGCGCGCTGGAAGAAGAAATCGGCTACGCCCGGGAGCTTTGCGCCCGCTCCAAAGCCGCCGTTGTCAGAATCTTCAGCGATGTACGCATGGGCAGGATCGCGGAACTGGAAGACATGGGTGACCTGATCGACGATATTTCCGACTCCCTGGCCCGTCATCCCGATGCCCTGCTCAGCCTGGCCCGCCTTAAAACGGCGGATGAATACACCTACATGCATTCGGTGGCGGTGGGCGGATTGATGATTGCCCTGGCACGTCAACTGGCACTGCCTGAAAGCCTGGTCAAGGAAGCCGGCATGGCAGGCCTGCTGCACGATGTCGGCAAACTGGCGATACCTGCGGCCATTCTCGGCAAGCCCGGCAAACTCAGCGACGAGGAATTTGCAATCGTGCGCAAGCATCCGGAAATCGGCCACCAGTTACTGGGCGAAAGCAAACACTTCAGCCCCAGGGTGCTGGATGTCTGCCTGCACCACCACGAACGCTTCGATGGCAGCGGCTATCCCGACCGGCTCGCCGGTTCACAGATCAGCCTGTTTGCACGCATGGGTGCCATCTGCGACGTCTACGACGCCATTACTTCCGACCGCCCTTACAAGACCTGCTGGAGCCCGGCAGAGTCCATCAGCAGAATGGCCGAATGGACCGGGCATTTCGACGAGAAGATATTCCAGGCCTTCGTCAAATGCGTCGGCATCTACCCGGTGGGCTCACTGGTGCGTCTGGAAAGCGGCAACCTGGGCATCGTCATGGAGCAGAACAAGGCTTCACTGCTGACACCCAAGGTCAAGGTGTTCTACTCGGCCCTGTGCAAGATGCCCATTGCCCATACCCTGATAGATCTCTCCATACAGGCTGGCGAGGACAGAATCGTCAGCCGCGAGTGCGCGAAGAGCTGGGGCTTCAAGAACCTGGACCATTTGTGGGCGGGGTCGCCTGAAAGCGTGGCGCATTGAATCTTTGGCGCCCTAGGAGCGAATTCATTCGCGAGAGGCGCGTTGAAATCCAAGGAAGATGTATCGCCTTCAATGACGTCTCGCGAATGAATACGCTCTTACTGGCGTTATGCCTTGGCCGCCATCGCCGTCACTTCCACTCGCATCCCTTCAACCGCCAGAGCTGCCACGCCGACAGCGGCACGCACTGGCCAGGGCTTGGCGAAGAAACGCTGGTAGACCTCATTGAATGCAGCACGGTCAGCCATGTCGGTGAGGTAGATGGTCAGGTGCAACACCCGGTCCATGGAACTGCCCGCACGCTCCAGCGCAACCTTGAGTGCCTGCAAGGTGCACTCGCTCTGCTCGACGATACCGCCCAGCTCCAGGCTGCCGTCGGCGCGTGTGGGAATCTGGGTGGAAACCAGCAAGCCACCGAAACCGGCAACGTCGGAAGAAATGGATGTGGCGTCGGGATCGGGGGTGAAGGTGATGTCCTGGTTGGCCATGAGAATCTCTTGATCAGTAGTAAGACTGGCATGTGGTGTCACGCCTTTTCGCGCTGCAGTTTACACACTTCAAAAAACGACATGAGTACTCTACCCCAGCCCGAACACCTGACTTGGCCGTCTCAGGGAAGGATCAAACGGGTTGATTTTTGCAGTAATTGCATTGGCTTCGCGCTTGAGCAGTTCGACAACGGTCATGAGCCGGTCCGGGCCCAGCCGGTCGCTGATGGTCGCCACGCTTAACGCTGCGACTGCACGGCCATTGCGATCGAGGATGGGGACGGCAAGTCCTGCCATACCGGGCAAGGCCCCGGTATTACGGGCGGCATACCCCTGGCGCCTGACATTTTCGACTTCCGAGCGCAGGAAGACTTCGTCGTACAGATGGAAATCCTGGAGCCGTGGCAGGTTGTAGCGAATGACGGTGTCACGCTCTTCCTCAGGCAGAAAGGCCAGAATCGCCAGACTGCCCTGCCCCACACCCAGCGCAACACGGCCGCCGATATCGCCGGTGAAGGTGCGAATAGGATATGGCCCTTCGCTGCGGTCCAGGCAGATGGCATCAAAACCGCTGCGCGCCAGCAGAAACAGTGAATCCCCCAGAGACGCCGACAGCCTTAACAACCCTGGCCGTACCAGGTCGCGCAGATTACCGGCATTACCGGCCCTGGCCGCCAGGGCGAAGAACTCGATGCTCAATCGATAGCGTTTGCTGAGTACATCCTGCTCGACCATCCCCTCGTCCATAAGGCTGCGCAACAGGCGATGAGTCGTGGGCTGGGAAAGGCCGACTTGCTGGGCCAGTTGCGTGACTCGCTCGCCTCCTTCGGGACATTCGCCCAGACAACGCAGCACGGCAAACAGGCGGGAAACAGCACCTGTACCGACTTCTTTTGATTCTTCATTCCGATCAGTGGAATTCATTGCCAATTTTCCAAACATTAAATTCATTAAATGAATAAATTCAAAAAAAGATGTTATTCAGTGAAATTCTCCATTGAGTGCATCCTAGCCTTCGTCCTACTCTCGGTCCACAAGGGCGATTTGAACAATCATCGGTAGCCGACACAGAGCGAGCACCCCGTCCACGCAACTGCATGATCTCACTTCGCATCTGCCCACGATAAACGCGTGCTTCGGCACGCACGTAGAACAAGGTGCAAGCAGATATGGCATTTCTCCAGCTTGAAGGACTATCAAAACGCTACGGCTCCATCGATGCCGTCATCGCCACCCACCTGGCGGTAGAAAAAGGCGAGTTCGTTTCACTGCTTGGCCCCTCAGGCTGCGGCAAGACCACCACCCTGCAAATGATCGCGGGCTTTGTCGACGTCAGCGCCGGACGCATTGTGCTGGACGGTCGCGACATCACTCATGCCAAGCCCAGCAGCCGAGGCCTGGGCGTGGTGTTCCAGAGCTACGCGCTGTTCCCGCACATGAGCGTTGCCGACAATGTCGCCTTTGGTCTGCGCATGCGCAAAGTGCCAGCGGCAGATATTCAGCGGCGAGTAAGCCGGGTACTGGAGCTGGTTCGCCTCAGTCAGCATGCCGCTCGCTATCCTCGCGAGCTGTCAGGCGGGCAACGTCAGCGTGTCGCACTGGCCCGGGCGCTGGTTATCGAGCCGCCCGTGCTGTTGCTCGATGAGCCGCTGTCCAACCTGGACGCCAACCTGCGCGAGGAAATGCAGTTCGAAATCCGACGCATCCAGAATGAGGTCGGGATCACCACGCTGATGGTCACCCACGATCAGGCCGAAGCGCTGTCCATCAGTGATCGTGTTGTTGTCATGCAGGCCGGTCGTATTACCCAGATCGACGAGCCTTACACACTCTACGAGCACCCACGCACGCGCTTCATTTCCGGCTTCGTCGGCAAGGCCAACATGCTGTCGGGTGATCTGGATGAAAGCGGTTTGCCTCAGGTGCGGGTGGCTGGCGGTGATGGTGCCCTGACCCTGAGCCTGCGCCCGGAAAAGATCGACCTGACAGAGCCCGGCACAGGCCGCCTGCAAGGCCAGATAGTCACCCGTTATTTTCTTGGCAGCCAATGGCTGTACCGCATTGAAACCGAGATTGGCGAGCTGACCGTTGTACGCCGCAACAATGGCCAGCCGCCGCTGCCGGAAGGCTCAGCCGTTGGCATGGACTGGCAGACCGAACTGTTGCGCGTGCTCGATACCGATGAGGTACACCCATGAGCCCGCTGAAGGAAATACGTCAGGGCGGGCGTGGCTACTGGCTGTCAGCGCCCGCACTGGCGCTGTTCATCGGCCTGCTGATTCTGCCTCTTGGCTTGACACTGGTGCTGTCGTTCAACGTTTTCGACTACGAAGTCGGGGTCAAAAACGATAGCTACACACTGGCCAACTACATCGCCGTCCTGACTGATTCGTACTTCTACGAAATCTTTCTGCGCACCTTCTGGATCAGTGCGCTGGTCACCCTGCTCTGCGTGCTGATCGGTGTGCCGGAAGCCTACATTCTCAGTCGAATGGGTACGCCTTGGCGTTCGATATTCCTGATTCTGATCCTCACTCCCCTGCTGATTTCAGTCGTGGTCCGCGCCTTTGGCTGGAGCCTGCTGCTAGGTGCCGACGGCCTGATCAATCAAATGATCCAGGCCATGGGCGGACGCCCGGTCAAGCTGCTCTATACGCCGTTCGCCGTCATTATCGCCCTGGTGCATGTGATGCTGCCGTTCATGATCATTCCTGTCTGGACCTCGCTGCAAAAGCTCGATCCGGCTGCCGAACAGGCTGCCCTGTCGCTGGGTGCAAGCCAGGCCAAAGTCATGCGCCTGGTGGTTCTGCCTCAAGTCATGCCAGGCGTGCTGTCCGGGACTCTGATCGTCTTCGGGCTGGCCGCCAGCTCCTTCGCAATCCCCGGCCTGCTGGGTGGTCGACGTTTGAAAATGGTCGCCACGGTGATCTACGACCAATACCTCTCGGAGCTGAACTGGCCCATGGGCGCGACCATTGCGGTGGCGCTGCTGCTGGTGAACCTGCTGATCATGCTGTCGTGGAATCGCATGATCGAAGGCCGTTATAAAAAATCCCTGGGGGAATGATCCATGTCCAAGAACGGTCCTCTGGCCTTGTCATTTCATACGCTGGTCGTGGTGTTCATGCTCGCGCCACTGGGGGTTGTATGCCTGGTGGCCTTTACCCCGGAAAACACCCTGAGCCTGCCCACCACCGACTTCTCGCTGCGCTGGTTCAAGGCGGTTTTCGAGCGGGCGGACTTCATCGACTCGTTCTATAACAGCCTGATGCTGGCCTTCGTTTCTGCCACGCTGGCCACCCTGATTGCCGTGCCTGCTGCGCTGGCCATCACTCGCCATGAGTTCCCGGGGCGCAACTTTCTCAATGCGCTGTTCCTGTCGCCGATCATCATTCCGCATCTGGTGCTGGGCGTGGCAATGCTGCGACTGTTTGCGCTGATGGGTGTCAATGGCAGCTTTACATGGCTGATCCTGGCCCACGTGGTGGTGATTACGCCTTATGTGTTGCGACTGGTGATCGCCGCCGCCATCGGCATCGACCGCAGCGCCGAACAGGCTGCCGAGTCATTGGGTGCAAGCCGCTTCACGCTGTTTCGCCAGATTACCCTGCCGATGATCCTGCCTGGCGTCGCCGGAGGCTGGCTGCTGGCATTCATCAACAGTTTCGACGAGGTGACCCTGTCGATCTTCGTCACCTCGCCAGCGACCCAGACCCTGCCGGTGCGCATGTACGTCTACGCCACCGAATCCATCGACCCGATGATGGCCGCCGTTTCCGCGCTGGTCATTGCGCTGACCGCCGCCACCATGATTCTGCTCGACCGGGTCTATGGCCTGGATCGCGTACTGGTCGGCAAACATTAACTTCAGGCCCGGAGCGCATATTCAATGGCATTGCTGAAACGACTGGTCGAACTCGACCGTCCGGCCCTGTCCTTCACCCTGGATGGCCAGCCCGCCAGCGGGTTGCAAGGCGATACATTGCTGACCGCCGTACTGACGGCGAGCGAGCATCTGCGCGGCAGCGATTTCAGTGCAGAACCCCGTGCAGGGTTCTGCATGATGGGAGCCTGCCAGGAATGCTGGGTACGCTTGGGAGACGGGCAGCGGGTGCGGGCCTGCTCGACCCTGTTGCAAGCCGACCAGATAGTCAGTCGCGAACCGGGGCGTCAGTCATGAGCACAGACACTGACCTCAGAAAGGTCGTCATCATCGGCGCAGGCCCTGCTGGCATCCGGGCGGCGCAGACCTTGCTCGAACATGGCGTAAAACCCTGCCTGATCGACGAAGGCCTGCGCGGCGGCGGGCAGATTTATCGCCGTCAGCCGGAGAACTTCAAGCGCTCACCCAAGGACCTGTACGGCTTTGAAGCAGGCAAGGCGGTTACAGTGCATAAGGCCATGGACGATCTGGCCGACAGCATCGACTATCGTGCGCAGACACTGGTCTGGAATGCCGAAAACGGCAGGCTCGACACCCTGAGTCAGTTGCGTGCCGGGCAGATCGACTTCTCTCAAGTGATTGTCGCCACCGGTGCAACGGATCGCATTCTCCCCGTTCCAGGCTGGACACTGCCAGGTGTCTACAGCCTGGGCGCTGCGCAAATCGCCTTGAAGTATCAGGGCTGTGCCATCGGCGAAAACGTTGTGTTGGGTGGCAGTGGCCCTCTGCTCTATCTGGTGGCTTATCAATATGCCAAGGCCGGGGCCAAAGTCGTGGCCGTGCTCGATAGCGCCCCCTTCAGCGCACAATGCCGGGCCTTGCCTGCCTTGCTGAATCAACCGGCCACCCTTGCCAAAGGCCTTTATTACCGGGCATGGCTGACGGCTCATGGCATACCGGTGCATCAGGACGCGACACTGCAGCGTATCGAAGGTGAGAAGCGCGTCACTGGCGTGCGTTGGCAACACAAGGGCCAGCAAAAGCAGTTGGCGTGCGATGCCGTGGCCTTTGCCCATGCCTTGCGCAGCGAAACCCAACTGGCGGATATGCTCGGCTGCACATTCGGCTGGAGCCCGTTGAACCGGGCCTGGCTGCCGACACGCGACAATGCGGGACGCAGCAGCGTCGCAGGCGTTTATCTGGCAGGTGATGGTGCTTCAATAATGGGCGCCGATGCTGCACAGATGAGCGGAGAGCTGGCAGCACTGAGCCTGCTTGAAGACAGCGGGCACTCTATCGACCAGGGCCGCCTCTCAACCCTGCAAAGCAGACTGCAGAAGATCGAGCACTTTCGCCTGGGACTGGAGACGGCCTTCCCGTTCCCTGTCGAGTGGGCCGCCAAAGTGCCCGACGAAACCATCATCTGCCGCTGCGAAGAAGTCAGCGCAGGCGAGATCAGAGCCACAGTGCAAGAAGGCCATTGGGAGATCAATCGGGTCAAGGCCATGTGCAGGGTCGGCATGGGGCGTTGCCAGGGCCGCATGTGTGGCATGGCTGCGGCGGAAATCATTGCCCGGGAAAGCCATCGCAGGCTGGACAACATTGGTCGACTGCGCGGCCAGGCTCCGATCAAACCGCTGCCGTTCGGCCTGGAGACTGAAGCATGAGCCGCCCCATGGAAACCGATGCGTTGATCATTGGCGGCGGCATCGTCGGCGCCTCTGCTGCGCTGATGCTTGCACTCAAGGGCAAGCGGGTAACGCTGCTGGAGCGTGACTTCTGCGGCTCACACTCCAGCGGAGTCAATTACGGCGGCGTCAGGCGCCAGGGTCGGCCTTTGTCCCAACTGCCTCTGTCACAGCGGGCCCACGAGCTATGGGGAATCCTGCATGAATTGATCGGCAGTGACGGTGAGTACGTGCGTTCCGGGCACCTGAAACTGGCCCGCAACGAACAGGACATGAATGCCTTGCGCGCCTACGAACAAGCCAGCCGGGCCTTTGGCCTGGGCCTGCAACTGCTTGATCGCACACAGTTGCTGGCTCGCTACCCCTGGGCCGGTGATGTCGCCGTAGGCGCCTCACTGTGCCCGGACGACGGGCATGCCAACCCGCGCCTCGTATCACCGGCCTTCGCCCGTGCGGCGCACAAGGCAGGTGCGCAGATCTTCGAGCAGGCTCAGGTCATCGACGTGGAACATGACAGTCAGGCGTTCATCGTCCGCACAGCCAGTGGCCTGCAATTGCGCGCTCCCTGGCTGCTCAATTGCGCCGGTGCATGGGCAGGTACGCTGGCGGCACAATTCGGTGAACCCGTGCCCATGTATTCGGGTTATCCCGCCATGCTGGTGACCGAACCACTGCCCATGTTCATGGATGTCAGCACCGGGGTCGAAGGTGGCGGTATCTATGCAAGGCAGGTGGCCAGAGGCAATTGCATCCTGGGCGGCGGTCAGGGATTCGCCCAGGACCCGTTGCGCGCCCGACCGGGACAGGCAGCGATTCTGGACATCCTGCGCAACGCCGTCGAACTCTACCCGCCACTGGCTGGCGCCCACGCCATCCGCACCTGGAGCGGCACCGAGGGCTACCTGCCCGACCGTGAACCGGTGCTCGGCCCCAGTCTGCACCAACCCGGCCTGTTGCACGGCTTCGGCTTTGCCGGCGCGGGCTTCCAGATTGGTCCGGCAGCTGGCGAAGCCCTGGCCGAATGGGTCTGCCATGGTCGGTCATCGATTGCCATCGAAGCCTTTTCCATCGGCCGCTTCCAGATCCCGGAAACACCAGCCATTACCCCCGTACTTGCCAGCAACGTCATTCCAATACACAGAGGAAGGTCGCCCAAATGAAGATTGCCAAACGTATCGCACTCTCAGGCCTGTCATGCCTGCCACTCACCGCCCTGCTCGCTTCGCAGCCTGCACTGGCTGAAACGACGCTGTACCTGGGCATGAACGGCGGAACCATGGAGCGCCTGTATGCCGATCATGTGCTGCCGGCTTTTGAAAAGGCCAACAACGTCAAGGTCGTGATCGTGCCCGGCACTTCTTCGGACATCTTGGCCAAGGTTCAGGCCAGCAAGGACAATCCGCAGATGCACCTGATATTCCTTGATGACGGCATCATGTATCGGGCCATTTCCATGGGCTTGTGCGATACCTTGCAACCCAGCGCGGCATTGGCCGAATTGCCCCCTCAGGCCAGAATCAAGGATCAGGCTGCCGCCGTGAGCCTGGGTGTGACAGGCTTGGCCTACAACACCCGCATGTTCAAGGAAAAAGGCTGGAGCGCTCCTGCTTCCTGGATGGATCTGGCTGACAAGCGCTTCAAGGACAAGGTCGTGTTCCAGTCACTGGCATCCTCGACCTTTGGCCTGCATGGCTTTCTGATGTTCAACCGTATCCAGGGCGGCACCGAGAGCAACGTCGAACCCGGCTTCAAGGCCTGGCCGAAAACCATTGGCCCCAACGTGCTGGAATACATCGCCAGTTCGGCAAAAATCTCCGAGATGGTACAGACCGACGAGGCCGCCCTATTTCCCCTGACACCGACTCAGGTCACGGCCCTGAAAATCAAGGGTGTGCCCGTGGAATACGCACAGCCCAGGGAAGGCGCCGTGGTGTTGAACGTCGCCGAATGTGCCATCGCCAAAAACAACCAGCCGCAACTGACCCAGAAGCTGGCAGCCTACCTGCTGACCGCCGAAGCTCAGGCCCCGGCCCTGGAGCTTGGCGACCAGATCCCGTCCAACCCCAATACGCCCACCACTGACAAGACCCGCGATCAGGTCCAGGCCATGAAGAAATACCTGGAAACCGCCGTGACCATTGACTGGGATCAGGTCAACCAGATTCGTCCCGAGTGGAATGCACGCTGGAGTCGCAGCATCGAGCGCTGAAACTCAGCGCGAATGAGTGCGCTGGCGTCCCGCACCACTCATTCGCGTCTCCCACTGTCAGATTCCTTCAACTAACCCGCCACCCCACAGTCACACCCTCATGCGCCCTACTTTAAGGACGATATGGCGATGGGCGTGACTCCATGAGCTTCACTATCTGCATGACTGTGCTCGGCGCGTTGTTGATGCTACTGGCACTGACCTCATCCTTTTTGCGCTGGTTGCCAGTCACGACGTCGGCGGTGTGCCTGGCGTTCGGTTTCGCCATTGGGCCGATGGGGCTGGATATGCTGAAGCTGGACGTCCATGAAGCCAGGCACTGGCTGGAGCGTCTGACCGAGGTTGCAGTGCTGTTTTCGCTGTTCAATACCGGGATCAAGTTGCGACAGCCGCTGCGCAGCAAAGCCTGGCATTCGGCGTACTGGCTGGCCGGCCCGGTGATGCTTGCCACGATTGCTGGTACGTGCCTGGCTGCGCATTACCTGTTCGGTCTGTCATGGGGTATCTCGCTGCTGCTGGGTGCCATGCTTTCGCCCACCGATCCGGTGCTGGCCGGGCTGGTTCAAGTGACCAATGCCCAGGATCAGGACCGCCTGCGCTTCGGACTTTCCGGCGAAGCAGGCATGAACGATGGCACGGCGTTTCCGTTCGTGATCTTTGCCTTGCTGTATATGAGCAATGGCGGGCTGGAAGCCGGATGGATTCAGCACTGGGCACTCAAGAGTCTGGTCTGGGGCGTACCGGCCGGCATGTTGATCGGCTACGGCATGGGCCGTGGCGTCGGGCATCTGATGATCTTCCTGCGGATCAGGAATTCAGACAGCACCACTTCACCCAATGACTTTCTCGCACTGGCCTTGATTGCCTTGTCTTACGTGGTGGCAGAAGGCGCAGGCGCCTTTGGTTTTCTCTCGGTATTCACTGCAGGGTTCGGCTTGAGACAGGCAGAGGCGCGCATCACTCAATCCCACGTTCCCTCGGAGCATGTTGCTCAGCCGGTGATTGGCCATATGACCGCCAATCAGGAAAAGGCCACGGTCGCCGAGGGCGAGGACCTGAGCGAGTCGCAATTGGCTGCCGGAATCATGATGGGGGATATGCTGGCATTCGGCAGTCTGATCGAACGCTCCATGGAGGTACTGTTGATTACCCTGCTGGGGGCAGCTCTGGCGTTGTACTGGGACTGGCGAGCCGTTGGTCTGGGTCTGGCCCTGTTTTGCATCATTCGTCCGGCCAGCGTCTGGCTGCTGGTGGGCAGACGCCTGCTGGACCGGCGCCAGAAGGCTCTGGTCGGCTGGTTCGGCATACGTGGAATCGGCAGCCTTTATTACCTGTGCTTTGCCTTGACCCACGGTTTACCGCAAGATGCAGTCCATACCGCCATAGGGATGACGTTGTCGGTGGTTGCGTTGAGTATCCTGCTGCATGGCATTAGCATCCAGCCTTTGCTGGAGCATTACGAACGTCGCTCGGCAGGCGATAGCAAGACGCCATAGATCCAGTCGATCATGTCATCATCACAAGCGATTGGACTGCGGCAATTGGACTCAGCAAGCTTACGGCTACAGCATATTGAGAAGGTGAGATGTCAGATCCCGTCCTGATGGACCGTTTTGCACGCAAAGTCGATTATCTGCGCATGTCGGTCACCGACCGGTGCGATTTTCGCTGCGTGTACTGCATGGCCGAAGAGATGACATTTCTGCCTCGCCAGCAGATCCTGTCCCTGGAAGAAATCCACCAGATTGCCGAACGCTTCGTTGCCCTGGGTACCCGCAAGATACGCCTGACCGGTGGCGAGCCGCTGGTACGTGCCGGTATCGTCGACCTGTGCAAGCGCATCGCCGCCCTGCCCGGCCTGCGGGAACTGTGCATGACCACCAATGGCTCTCAACTGGACAAACTGGCCAGGCCGCTGTTCGACGCCGGGGTCACTCGCCTCAACATCAGCCTTGATAGTCTGGACCCGCAACGTTTCCGGGAAATGACACGCACCGGCGATCTGAGCAAGGTGATTGCCGGGATCGACGCTGCCAATGCTGCCGGTTTCACCCACACCAAGCTCAATTGCGTAGTGATGCAAGGCCGCAACGATCATGAGATCAATGATCTGCTGGCCTTTGCTATCGACCGCAAGCTGGACGTTTCCTTTATCGAGGAAATGCCCCTGGGCATCATCAGCGAACACAGCCGCGCCGAGTCGTTCTATTCCAGCGATCAGGTACGCGAGCGCATCGCCGAGCGCTACACACTGGTTTCGTCCACCGACTCGACTCAGGGCCCGTCGCGCTACTGGCGCCTGGCCGAAGCCCCTGATATTCGCATCGGCTTCATCTCTCCCCACAGCCATAACTTCTGCGGCACCTGCAACCGCGTGCGCCTGACGGTGGAAGGCCGTTTGCTGCTGTGCCTGGGCAACGAGCATTCGGTTGACCTCAAAGCCGTGCTGCGGGCCAACCCCGGCCAGCCCCAAAAGCTGGAAAAGGCCATAGTCGATGCCATGCAGCTCAAACCATGGAGCCATAACTTCACGCTTGATGACAATGTGCAGGTCGTGCGTTTCATGAACATGACAGGCGGCTAGTTACCAGGACGACAGAAGTGATACCGGCCTGAAACACAAAGAACTCATTAAAGACACAAGCCCAATGAAACAGCTGGTTTCATTGGGCTTTTTGTTTGGCAATTGGTCAACGAAGGACACATTCATAAAAGCTTTACTGAGGCGTCATTTACCCAGCAATTGCTCACGTAAATCGGGGTTGCGGGTCTTGGGGTCCAGCCAGATGGAGAAGAACGCCTTGGCGAACTCGCTATCCTGGACCACATGCTGCAGCTTGGGGCCTACATAGAAGCGCGCTTCACGTCCCGGCAGGTAGACACCGGTGATTTTCATGCCTGGCTGAACATCGACGAAAGACTGCTGCATCTGCTGACGCCACACGGACAACTGCTGATCGCTGACGGCCGATCCGGAAATACGCTGGATCTCATCGATGCTGGCATCCACCAGGTCTTCCCGGTCGATGTCGCGATGATAAGTGAGCTCCAGCGCCATGGGAGCATCCGCCACAAACGGCTTTGCAGGGCTCCAAAGACGGGCCGAATAGATACGGAATCCAAACACACTGAAGTCGCCGGAACCGACGACACGGGAATCAGGCAATGCTTCACGCCAATCGGCAAATGCGCTGCCGCTGAGCAGAAGCACCAGCCACAACCAGCGCGACGCGATCATGTGAAGCCTCTGTGGTGCCTGCGGGATGACCCACAGGTAGAAAGATGGAAGAGCCAGTGGCGTGGTCTATACCGTAAACGGCAATGTCAGCGCCACGCCAGCTGGCTCTGCTGTAAAAGCTATACTACAGCGGTAATTTTGTACAACACTCGGACAAAGTTTTTTATCAAAAATGAAACAATCTTTCACACTGCTGGATAAAGCGGCTCACCCAGATTGAGCATCAACCGGTTGGCCCAGGCAAAAATGGAAATGGCGTGGATCAGATCCAGTACCTGTCCATCATCGAGCCCCTGCTCACGCAACGGCCTGATATGTTCGGCGCCCAAGGCAGCCGGGGCCAGGGTCAGATCAATTGCAAAGCGCACAATGGCCTTTTCCCGTTCCGTGGTTCCCGACGTCTGTGGATCGGCAAATATCTGCGCAATCACATCATTGCGCTTGGCCAGTTGCTCGAAACGCTGGGCATGCACTGAAGCACAATAAACACACTGATTGACTCGTGACACGACGGTACTGGCCAGTTCGCGCTCCGCACGGGACAAACCGCCCGGCGCATACATGATCGCGTTGAACGCAACGGACCGCTGACGCAGGATCTGCGGCTGATGGACCAGTGTCAGGTAGTAATCCGACGTCTTGGCCTGGGGATGGCTCTCTTCCAGTACCGCCAGTTGCTCCGGCGTGGCGCTGTCCACTTGCACCGTGGGCAACCAGGCCTTCCAGCCCAACACTTCGTTGGTAAATCCGTTGCTGCGAATGGGCTCGCTCATTGTGCTTCTCCCATGGCTGACAAGGCACCAAGGCCGGCCGCCAGCCGTACCTGATACGACAGGAACGCAATCAACTGCGCCAGCACCACGATTTCAGACGAAGAGAGACCCGCGGCCTGCAGGACCTGCAAAGCAGCACGATCGCCTTCGACCGGCGACTCGATCAAGGTCCGGGTGAACACCAGAATCGCCGACAGACGCACATCGCTGAGCGCTTCGATGGAGCCGGAATCAATGGCGGCCACCAGTTCCGATTCGACATTCAGCACCTGCAACTGCTCAAGGTAGTAGCCTGCCAGCAAGGCGTTTGGTGTCAGATGGCTGGCGTAATACGCCACCAGCAGACGCTCGACGAGGGACAGATTATCTTGAAGCGCCGGGTCGAAAAACAGCTCATGACTGCCCTGCGTTGCCGCCACGACTTTGTCACGGGCATGGCGCACCTTGTACAGACCGGTTTCAGGCTCGATGCCCAGCAAGGTATCCAGGACATCGAGGCCCGGTTCTACAGTTGAGGTCATATTCATTCCCATCAAAATCATGAATTAACAAGTAGGAGCGAATTTATTCGCGAGAGGCCCAAGAGCATCTGGCGCCTTCGGTGACGTCGTCGCGGATGAGCGGAGCGCCGCCCGATCCGCTCCCTCTCATATAACTAAGGCTGTTCGGTCACCATGCTCGCGGCAGTGCGGTCACTGACCAGTGGCTCGACTTTCAGGCCTTTGCGCGCAGCCCAGATGTTCTGGTAATGGAACAGCGGGATGATGCCGACATCGTCAGCCACCACCTTGGCAGACTGCTCCAGGATCGCCCGGCGCTTGGCATCGTCGAACTCGGAAGTAGCATCAACCAGCGCCTGATCCACCAGCGGGTTGCTGTAATGACCCCAGTTGGAGGCACCGCGACCCTTGACGCTGTCCACCGTGGTCAGGATGTTGGTCAGTGCATAGGCGGCTTCGCCCGTGCCGTTACCCCAGGCAACCACGCTGATCGCAAATTCGTTCTTGTTGGCCTTGCCTGCGTAAACGGCCCACGGCAGGACTTCCAGTTGTACCTTGACGCCAATGCGCGACCAGAACTGCGCCACCGCCTGCAGGGTTTCCGGCGCCTGCGGGTAACGGTCGCCCGGTACGTGCACGGTCAACTGGAAGCCTTCGGGGAAGCCCGCCTGAGCCAGCAGCTCCTTGGCCTGTTTCGGGTCATAAGGGATGTTCTTCAGCTCGGAGCTGTAGCCAAAGGTCTTGGCCGGCATCCACTGATTGGCCTCGGTCACCGTGCCCTGCATGATGCGCTCGACAATCGCCTGGCGGTTGATGGCCAGGTTCAAGGCCTTGCGTACTCGTACATCGCGCAGCGGGTTCTCGGCCAGCGGCTTGCCGGCATTGTCACGAATGAACTCGTTGGGGCCTTCACGGAAGCTTGGCTGAATCAGCAAGGCACGCAGGCCCGGATAAGCGAAGACACTGACATTCGGGCTTTTCTTCAGGCGTTCCACATCGGTTGGCGACACCTTATCGATCACGTCCACATCACCGGCCAGCAAGGCCGCCGTACGGCTCGCGGCGTTGGAGATGAAGCGATAATCCACTTTGTCCCACAGCGGTTTCGGCCCCCAATAGTCTGCATTGCGCTCGAAGATCGTGCGATCGCCCGGCACGAATGACACAAAGCGATAAGGCCCGGTACCGACCATCGCCTTGCCGCTGTTGTAATCGGCGCTTTGCGCGTCGGCACCCACGTGGCGGCTGACGATGTAGATCGAATCCACGTCCGGCAGCAGGTTAGCGTTGGGTGTAAGGGTCTTGATGATCAGGGTGTGATCATCCTTGGCCGTGACCGACTCAACGGTACGCATGGCCCCTGCATAAGACGCAACGCTGCCCGGCACCTTGCGGGCACGCTCGAAGGAGAACACGAAGTCATCGGCGGTCAGGGGCTTGCCGTCCTGCCATTTGACGTCCTTGCGCAGGTTGAACTCCCAGGTCTTGTCGTCCAGGACTTTCCAGCTTTGCGCCAGACCCGGCAGGGTCTTGTCGTCACGGCGATTGACCAGCGACTCGAAGGCATGCAGGGCAACCGAGCGGTCACCGGCATAGTTGTTCAATTGCGGGTCAAGCGAGGAGACCGGATCGGCATAACCGATACGCAGACTCTGCGCCGCTGCGCTGCCGGCGGCCAGGATCAGGGCCGAGGCCAACAGTGAACGGACAAGTGGTTTCATGGGCTATTCCTTGTGCGTAATGGCAATGAGCGCCAGCATTGCAGCGCTCGTTCGGTGCTATTCATTGAGGTGACAGGCGCTCAGGTGGCCGGGTGCAACCTCCCTGAGCGTTGGAACTTCCTCGCGGCAGCGCGCCGTGGCATGCGGACAGCGAGGATGGAAATGACACCCGGCAGGCGGGTTCAGCGGGCTGGGGATTTCCCCTTTTATCGCGTCATAACGGGCACTGCGAACATCAAAGCGCGGAATCTGCGCCAGCAGGGCCTGGGTATAAGGGTGATTGGCTCGTGCAAACAGGTCATCGACACTGGCGCTCTCTACCACCCGCCCCAGATACATCACCACCACGCGGTCGCAGAGGTGTTCCACCACGCCGAGATCGTGGCTGATGAACAGATAGGTCAGGCCCAGCTCATCGCGCAGGTCCATGAACAGGTTGAGGATCTGCGCCTGAATGGACACGTCCAGCGCCGCCACCGACTCGTCGCACACCAGAAGCTGCGGCTGTACCGCCAAGGCCCGGGCAATGCCGATGCGCTGACGCTGGCCACCGCTGAACTGATGCGGGTAACGCTGGCGCAGTTGCGGGCTCAGACCCGCACGCTGCAATTGCGCACTGACATAATCGTCGAACCCGGCCTTGTCGGTCAGACCATGCAGCAAGGCGCCCTCCCCGACAATCTGGTCGACCCGAAGGCGCGGATTAAGGCTGGAAGACGGGTCCTGGAAAATCATCTGAATCTTCAGGCGCGCCGCCAGACGCTCCTCGGCCGTCAGGTCCTCAAGGCGCTTGCCGTCGATGGAAGCGGTCCCGGAGGATACGGGCAGCAACCCGGCCACCATGCGGCCCAGCGTTGACTTGCCGCAGCCAGACTCGCCCACCAGCCCAACGACTTCGCCACGGTTGATCCGCAAATCGACGCGATCCACCGCATGGGTCACGGCTGATGGCCTGGTCCACTGCATGCGTTGCAGCCACTGATTCAAGGTGCTGTCGTTATTGCGCTTACCGAAGGTTTTACTGACCTGGCTCAATTCGACGATGGGCGTCTGGTTAATACTCATCGGCAGCTCCCGGGTGAAAACAACGGACCAGACGACCCGCTTCGATTTCGCGACTGTGTGGTTCCTGCTCGCACTGATTGCTCGCTCGGGAGCAACGTGCAGCAAAGGCGCAACCGGTCGGCATCGACAACAGATCCGGTGCCATGCCGGGGATCTGGCGCAGACGCTGACCACGCTTGTTACGGCTCGGAAGGCTGTCGATCAGGCCCTGGGTGTAAGGATGCTGTGGACGATCCAGCACCGCCGATACCGGGCCTTGCTCGACGATACGACCGGCATACATCACGGCGATGTCATCCGCCAGACCGGCCACCACTGAAAGGTCATGGGTAATCCAGATCAGGGAGGTTCCTTGCTGACGCACAAGCTTTTGCACCTCGCTGAGGATCTGCGCCTGAATGGTCACGTCCAGCGCCGTGGTCGGCTCGTCGGCGATAATCAGGTCCGGTGCGTGCAACAGGGCAATGGCAATCGCCACCCGCTGGCGCATGCCACCGGAGAGCTGATGCGGATAGGCATTCAAGCGCTCGTCAGGGCTGGGAATTCCCATCAGCGCCAAGGTGTCACTGGCATGCTGACGCGCCTCGCGACGCCCCATCGGGCGATGAGCCTGCACCGCTTCGATCATTTGCGTATCGATGCGCAGGACCGGATTGAGGGTCATCATCGGGTCCTGAAAGATCATCGCAATGCGATTGCCTTGCAGGCTGCGCAACTGCGAAGCGCTCAGCTTCGTCAGATCGCGACCTTGAAACACCACTTCACCACCGCTGATACGCCCCGGCGCATCGACCAGCCCGAGAATGGAAAAACCGGTCACCGACTTGCCGGAACCCGACTCGCCCACAAGACCGAGAATCCGCCCCGGTTGCAGGCGCAGAGAAACATCGCGCACGGCAGGCAGAATGCCCGCCCGGGTATCGAACGACGTACAGAGGTTGCGCACATCCAGAGTCGGTTGCGCCAGAGACACTTCAGGCGCGCTCATCGTTGCAACCTCGGGTTCAAGACATCACGCAAACGATCACCCACCAGATTGATGGCCACAATGGTGATCAGCAGCGCCAGCCCCGGAAAGAAACTGATCCAGTATTCGTTGCTGAGCATGTACTGGAAGCCGTTGGCAATCAGCAGCCCGAGTGACGGTTCGGTAATCGGCACGCCAAGCCCCAGGAACGACAAGGTCGCCTCCAGCGTGATGCCCCTGGCAATCTGCAAGGCGCCGATCACGATCAGCGGCGGCAGGCAGTTGGGCAGGATATGCCGCACGACGATCCGCCATGAACCGATCCCCTGCCCCCGCGCCGCATCGACGTACTCGCGACGGCTTTCGGTCAAGGCCTGCCCACGGGCGGTACGGGCGTAATAGGCCCATTCGAGCAGCACCAGCGTCAGCATCACATTGCCGACGCCCTTGCCCAGCCAGGCCAGAATCATCAACGCCATGAGAATGACAGGGAAAGACAGCAGCAGATCCACCAGACGCATCAACAAGGCATCGAGCCAGCCGCCGACATAAGCCGACAGCAAACCCAGCAAGGTGCCAACGGCAGCGGCAATCAGTGCAGAACCGATACCGACCCACAGGCTGATACGCAGCCCGTAGATGATCGCCGACAGCAGATCACGGCCCTGGCCGTCAGTGCCCAGCCAATAGGTGTAGCCACCGTCGAGGTTTTCACTGCCCGGCGGCAGGCGTGCATCCAGCACATTGAGCTGCATCAGGTCATAGGGATTCTGAAACACGATCCACGGCGCCAGTGCCGCCATCAGCATGATGACCAGCAGCACCAGCAGACCGAACATGGCCGTATAGGAACGGGAAAACTCCACAGCACCGAGCCGCCATGGCGATTGCACGTGCAGGCGTGCGACCTGTACCTGACTCATCGGCCAGCCTCGATGCGCACACGCGGATCAAGCAGGTAATACAACGCATCGACGATCAGATTGAGCACCACGAAAATCACGACCACCACCATCAGATAAGCCACGACAACCGGGCGATCCAGCATATTGATACTGTCCAGAATCAGCTTCCCGGCACCCGGCCAGGCAAAGATACTTTCGGTCACCACGGCATAGGCGATGGTCGACCCCAGCTCCATTGCCAGCACTGTCACCAGCGGGATCATGGTGTTGCGCATCACATGCATGCACATCACCCGCATCGGCGACAGGCCCTTGGCACGGGCGAACTTGACGAACTCCTGGGGCAACACTTCGCGCACACCGGCACGAGTCAGGCGCAGCACAAGGGAAATCTTGAACAGCGCCAGGTTGAGCGCCGGAAGAATCAGGTGTTGCAGGCCATCCAGCGTCAGGAACGACCACTGCACGCCAAGAAACTCGCGAGTCTCCCCACGCCCGCTGGCTGGTAGCCAGCCCAGGTGGATCGAGAACAGCATGATCATCATCAGCGCCACCCAGAACGCTGGCAGCGAGAAGCCCACAATGCTGGTGGCCATCATTACCCGCGAGACCGGGTGATCGGGATAAGTGCCCGCGAACATGCCCAGCGGCACACCCAGCAATACCGCCAGGAACAGGGCACTGAACGCCAGCTCGAACGTGGCAGGCAGGCGTTGCAGAATCAGGCGCATGGCATCTTCGTGATAGACGAAACTCTGGCCGAGATTGCCGCTCGCCGCGCCCTTGAGGAACAGCAGGTATTGCTGCCACAGCGGCTTGTCCAGCCCGAGGTGTGCGATAGCCGCCAGACGCTCGGCCTGATTCAGGTCCTCACCCACCAGAATGTCCATCGGATTACCAATGGCATTCAGGCCGATGAACACCACCAGCGTCATGAGCAACACCACCAGCAGCGACTGAACCAGACGCCGCACAGCCCAGCCGATCATCCGAGCAGCTCTTGGGCTGTGGGCGCACCGGCGACCCATTCGTCGCCCAGCAATTCGGGCTCGTTGTAGCTCTGCATGGCGGCAAAATGCAAATCGATGTCCTCGTTGAACAACTGCCCTGCCAGCCCATGAGCCAGGCGCTTGGCGCCTTCGCTGATGGCCGGAATGTCCCCGGATACCGCCCCGTAACTCAGGGCTGCCGGGTAATTGAAGCAGTGAATCTTCTCGATCCCCGGGCATGCGCCGGGGGTTTTCTGCTGGAACTCGAAGCAGGTCCCCAGATCCGGCAGAGAGCAAAGCTCGGCATCGAACTCATCCTCAGGCACCTCGAAGCGGTCGCTCCAGACCTGAATATGCTTTGCGAAAGAAGCAAACTCGGGACGCAAGTTGAAGTCCGTCCGAAAGCCTGTGGCAAACACCAGAAAATCGTATTCCAGCTTCGCATTGGGCGTGCGCACTACCAGCGCGCCGGACTCGTTCTGCCGAACCGAAACAATCGGGCTGTTGAGCAGGAAACGAGAGTCAGGTGAACGGGAAACACGCTGTGTGCTGCCACGGGGAGGCGGCACTTGCTGGGTATTGAGGTAGCGGCGGATGCGCCATTTCCAGCTGTCCGGCAAACGCCAGTAACCGTGGGTCATCCCCGGATTGCCTGCGCCCTTGCCCTTGTTGACCCGTGGCAACTCTGCGCGACGAATCAGCAAGTCGACCTTCTGCGCACCCGCCTCAATCGCCGTGGCGGCACTGTCCATGGCCGAAGCACCGCCACCGATCACCGCCACCCGCTTGCCGACAAACCAGTCATCCTGCAAACCATCGGCCGAGTGCGCCCAGACCTGGCGCGGCAGCTCACGAGCAAAATCCGGCACCCAAGGCCCGCCCAAGCCATCGCGCCCGGTCGCCAGCACCACATGCCGGGCCACATAGTGCTGATTGTGGCCGGGGCTGACGATATCCAGTTCGACCAGACCATCGGCGCGAGGCTGGACCCGGCTGACCCGATGCTCGTTGCGCACATCCAGATCCAGCACCTTGCGATACCAACGCAGGTAATCCGCCCATTGCAGACGCGGGATCTTGTCCAGCGCATTCCAGGCCTCAAGCCCGAACTGCGCCTCGAACCAGGCACGAAATGTCAGGGCAGGCAAACCCAGTGCCGGACCGGTCAGTTGTTTGGGCGAACGCAGGGTTTCCATGCGCGCAGTGGTTGCCCACGGGCCTTCGAAACCGGTCGGGGACTGATCGAAAATCGTCGTCACCACACCCAGATGACGCAACTCCGCCGCCAGTGCCAGACCAGCCATGCCACCACCGATGATCGCGACATCCAGTACTGGAGCGCCTTCATGCAAACGCGGCTTGACCCAGGGTGAGGCTGGCAGATCCAGCCACTCCAGATCCTGCTTGAGACGGGCCTGCAAGGCGGCAAGCCCAATCGGTGCGTTTGTATCGGACATTTTCAGTACTCGTGCTGAAGATCATGGATAGAGCGAATCCATACAAAAAACGCTCCAAACTCACAATTATTGAATTCATAAGGCTTATGAATTCAAAAAACGAATACTAAAAGCTGATATTTATTACTACAACGGCAAAAAATGAATATTGATATAGCTTAAAACGATAAGAAATCAGAAAGTCGCATAAGCACGACGCTCGCTGCCGGGCTTCAACCGGCGTAAATGCTCTGCAAAAGAGCGTCATGCTCGCTCGGGGCATGCATGATCACGGAGGGCAGCAAGGCCTGAGCCGATGCAGCAAGCTCCGTCACCAGCGCCTGCGCCACATCTGACAACGGGCTGGCAAACGCCGAAACCAGACCGAAAAAGAACGGAATATTGCATTCCATCGGTCGCACGACCACGCCTTCTACAGGCACGCCCAGCGCAGTGAAAGGATCGACCAGCGCCACACCCAGCCCCACCCGCGCCATCTGCATGGCAATCAGCGAAGTATTGGTATCGAGCATGTGCGGAACAGCGCCGCCGACATCCTGAAAAGCCTTGTCGATACGACGTCGAAAACGATAAGGGTTGGACATGGTAATCAGCGTCTGACTGGCCAGAACCTGCATCGGCAAGACATCGAAACGGGCCAGCGGCGAATCCGCAGCCAGCACCGCCACACAAGGCGACTCACCGATCCAGTGAATATCCAGCCCCCGATGCTCCAGCGGCAGGCTGACTGCGCCCAGGTCCATGGTCTTGGAAAGCACCGCCTGCACGACATTTTCAGGAGACATACTGTGCAACTGGATATGCTGCGGGCGCAGATCATCCGGCAAACGGGACAAGGCCAGCGGCAACAAACCCGCCGCCAGCGCCGGTATCGCCACCAGCTTGATCTGCCGGTTCTCGTCCAGCGCAATATGCTGCGCGCGCTGCCGGATATTGCGAATACCCAGCAATGCACTCTCCACCTCGGCATACATCATGAACGCTTTCTGCGAAGGCGTGACCTTCGGCCCACTGCGCTCGAACAAGGCAAAACCCAGCTCCTGCTCCAACTCCTGGATGGCACGGGTCACCGAGGGTTGCGAACGCCCCAGCATCTTCCCCGCCGCCGTCACACTGCCCGCCGACATGACAGCCGCAAAAGCCTCGAGTTGTCGCAGATCCATATGCACGCCTTGAATCAATGAAGTGGAAACGTCCATCAGGCAAAGACTGCGATGAACAAACGGCAGGCAGTCTACACGCAGACAGGGCAAACAGAAGTATTGATCTGGATCATGACCTGAAGGTGCCGAAGCGTAAAAGATAGGTAAACCGCCTGCTCAATCGACGCACGGCCCCAAGGGATAGACATGAACACCGTCACCAGCGACTCGATCAGCGACGACCTCTACGCCCCTGAGCTGCGCTTCATCCACTGGATCGAAGAACTGAGCGACGGCACCCACCTGCTGATCAGACCGATCCAGGAAGACGACCGGCAACGAGCATTCGAATTCATCACACGCCTGTCGCCACAGACACAGCACTTCCGCTTCCTCTCCCCCAACAACGACCACGCCCCGCTGGCCCTCGACCAGATCATGGACACCGACTACCAACAACGCATGACCTACGTCGCCCTGATCATGGAAGACAACAACCAACTGACCGAAATAGGCCTGAGCCGCTACGCCGCGACAGAAGGCGACTCCTGCTGCGAATGCGCCGTCGTGGTCGCCGAAAAATGGCAAGACCGCGGGCTGGGCAAATTGCTGATGCAGCACCTTATGAATGCTGCGCGGTTGAACGGGTTTTATAGGATGTTTTCGATAGACGCGGTGAAGAATGCAAGGATGTTTAATCTGGCGCGGTCGTTGGGGTTTGAGTGTCATCCGGATCCGCTGGAGCGGGGGCAGGTTGTTTATAAGGTGGGGTTGTGAGTACAACGCCCTGGGCCTAACCACCTCATTGGTAAACTAATCATTGCTGAATAGCACCAGCACACCTTAATCCTTGAGCACTACCCGCTTCTAGTTTTTCTACTTCTCCTCCGCACCGCTCACACAAAGCAAAGTAGATTTTTTCATTCTGCTTACCTAGATTTTGGTTCGGCTTGATTTATCACTTTGAGGCATGCTTCCCAAATACTCCTTTCCAGCATGCCCACCTCTGAGCCAGTCAGCACACTGGTTGCATTGAGACTTTAGAAGCAGTTGCTCTTGCACCTACCCCTTATTTATTCCACTAGCTCCTTTTTCCTTTAAACACTTAATACTGCCGAACTCACATCACCAAAACTCAAAAACTCTTGAAAACAAAAAATAACGACCCCTATATCTCTTGTAATTAAACTCGCGCGATAGCAATCACCCAGAATATCAATAGATTTCGCTCCAGCTGACGTATTATTAAGGGTACGCACAACGTGCGCCCCATCATCCAGATACTGATTCAACATCAAAAGATAATTTCCAGAATCAGCATAAAGATTGATTTCGTAAGGTCCAGCTTCAGGTGCAGGGGTAATAGACAACGAAACCACACCATCGAATTTAATATATTCAAATATAATGGATTTAACGTCCTCCATACTCGGCTGATGAACAAGAGGAATTTGCAATCTGCCGCGCTCAGGGCTAAGCATATACCCTCCGATTATCATCTATTTTTTCTCCTTAATGGACTTCATACCTGACTCCCAGTAGTAATTTTTCGGAAGCCCTGTTTTATCATCTATAGCGCTTACGGTTAAAGACTTCAACTCAGCCTTTTCTGCGGCTGCGGCTATATCACCTTTGCAGAATCCGCACACATCCTTTCCTGCGACTGTCAAGAACATGTCCGCTCCGGTGGTTTTACCAGAGCTATAAGCTTGCTGAATAACACCGATTTCAGCGTGGGCATCTTTCATATTTCCATTTGGATAAAGCTTGCCAGGATTCGTAGAGGCTTTATCTGCAATCCTATCCGCGATCAACGAAGGTATTTTGGGGTCCGCTTCATTGAGCGGACGAGAGGTCTGATTAACGTCTTGGAAGGTCTGGCCTCCTACATTTCCCTCTGCCGCCACTTTTGGTGCAGATCCCTTAGCCGTTCCTTCTATTACATTTCTCTCGACCAGTACAGCAGCTTCCGAATCCGTAAGCATGCTTGTTGCATTCGCATTCTTGGACGCAGCGACTTTTGCACCACCTGACACAGAAACACGCTTAGCCAACAAAGCCCTCAGTACACCAGGCCCGCCAGTCAAAGCAAAAGCAAGATCAAGATCCCACGTAACCCGGTCAATACCACCGATCAGAACATTTGAGACCCGGCCCACCAGCTCATCGAGCTCTACAGGGCTGGTTGAAGCCTTGGAAAGCTCTGTCCAATATGCTGTCGCATTTTTCTCGCCAAGCTGTTGTATCAAGGCAAAGGGAACGACATCAACAATACTGTCCGCTGAATTGGTCTGTTTCCCTGAGTCCGTATTTAATAGCCCGGAATCCCTGAACTGCCTATCTGTCGACTGAAATGCATAAACGGGGGCACCGTTGGCGACAATCGGTTTTCCATCGCTCCACATCAGAACCGTGTTTTGAGAGGCCAGGTGCTGAATACTCTCCATGGCAATCGATAGTTCCGCCTTGAAACGCGACTGCTCAGGGTTACCCTCTTTAAAGCTGGCCAATACGGCCTGCAGTCGTGCACTTTCAGCAGCATCCAATTCAGCACTGGAAGCCAAAAGCAGGAAATCATCCCAAGATATACTGGATGATGGCTTACCCAAGCGCTTTTCAAGCGCCTTGGCTTCATCGTTCAAAGCCTTTCGTTCTGTAGCATGCAATAAACGATTATAGGTCGTAGCATTTGCGGCCACCCATGACCCCGTTTGCAAGCTCTTCGCATCACCTCCTTGGACTGAGGCAGTAAGCACACCAATAACCTGGGAGTTCATGACCAGAAGCTTGTCCCTTTGCTCCTTGGACATATCGGCGTATTGCTTGGCCAGGGTATCAACTAACGCCTCATTCACACCCGCAGCCAGTGCACCGGTCTTGAAGTCACCACCAGCCGCCTCTGCTGCCAGACCTCCCATGACCGCATGCAAGCCAATCTTGGCCAGACTACCGTCGGCCAGTTGATTAGTTTTGCTGAAGCCACCTACCCAGTTGAAGCCAGCTGCCGCAAAGGTATTGACCAAGCTGCTGCTCAGGGCATCACCGAACTGGCTATCACCTCCCAATGCACGATCAATCAATGTCGAAGTAGTGTTCTGTAGAAGCTGATTAGCAGCAAAGCTTCCTACACCTCCCCAAGAGGACAGCCCACCACTGCTGATAACTTTTCCGCTGTTCTGCAAGACACCCGAGGTGCCTGTCTGAGTGCTCGTCAGTTTGTCGTAGACACCCGCTGTCAGCCCGGCTGTAACACCAGAAACCACATAGCCACGTAGAGCGTCCGCAGAGGTCACATCCTTGAGCACAGCACCAAGATTTCCGCGGTTATTAATAGCGCTGACCGTTGCGCCGCTCGCGGCGCTGGTAGCTACTGCCGTGAGGGCCACGTTATCCCAGCCAGCACCAACGTAGGAGGCCCCCGCAGCCATTGCCTGAGAAGTAGTCGCTGCTGCCATTGCAGTGCCAGAGCCTGACATGGCACCCGCTCCGATCAGACCACTTGCAGCGCCCGCCGTGAAATAAGCCACGATGATCGCAATGATCATCTGTGCGGCTCCACCTAGACTGGAATGGCTGTATTTGAAACTTTCGTGGATCTCCTTGACCTGCCGCCAATCCACATCACCACGCTTCTCGGCCTCTTTGAGCCAGGCCAGTTGCGGATCGGCCTGGACCATGGCATCAATGGTCTGACTTACAGTTTGCTGATCGACCTGCTTGATATCGATCCTCAGGCCTTCCACAGCCTGGATTGTCAATTCGCCCTTTGCCACCATCTCGGTCTGACGCAAGGTTTCATCGGTTCGGCCTTTCCCTTTCATCGAGTTCCAGGCAAGGCTGCTTTTGCTCTTGGTATGACTTTCATCATGGAAGTCCTTCACCCCCTCAAAGGTGATACCCCCACCGCTTTCAATGGTCAGGTCATTACCACTGGTGAGCTTCGCCACCTGATACAACTGGTTGCCTCCACTCTCCAGTGTCAGGTCACCGCCGGAGGTGATTTCGCTGCCGACATTGCGGATATCGGTCACTTCATCCCGCTTGGTTTTCTTTTTGCCCCAACTGCCTTTGCTCTTCTTGTCGTAGAGGTAGTAATCGCTGTCCTGCGCGGCCAGGAGGCTGAGGTTTTCGCCTGCCGAGAGGTTGGCGTTTTCACCTGCGGTAATGCGGCTGGAGATGACGGCCAGGTCCTTGCCTGCGTTCAGGGCAATGCTGCCGCCGGCGTTCAGGTCGGAGGAAACCTGTTTGACGTGGTCGGTCTGGACGGTGAGTTTCTTGCTTCTGGACAGGGAGTGGGTTTCGTCTGCCGCCGAGCTGATGGTCATGTTCTCGGTCGCGGCCATGGCGATATCGCGCTTGGCATCGATGTCGCTGGCTGCAACATTGATATCGCGTCCCGACAGAGCCATGAGGTCACGACCGACGCTGACGCTGGAGCCCAGTTGCGTGATGCTGGACTGGGTATTCGCTCCCTGTGCCTTCGCTGTTTCGGTTGGTGCCGCACCGATATTGACGTCACGACCGGCAATCAGGCTGAGGTCACGACCAGCCTGCAGGGTGCCGCCCGCCTTATTATCTGAAGCCCCCAAAGATCACTGTTGATCGCCTGTTGTGTACCATAGCCCGCTTGCAGAACACCGCCGCAGAATGCGTTATCGCAGTGCAAGAGCCCGCTCTACAACAGCCAGTGCTTTGATCCGTCGGGTGGGTATTCGTCGAAGAAGGTGGGGAAATGATTGGGATTTGATAAAAGGGACGTATTTATATCGGCCCCTTTTTTATCTACCGGATCGTTAGCGTTTTACCTGAGGAATAATCAGCGGTACATAGACAGGCCCGGCAGGCGCTGGAGGTTTTACTGCACCGTCGCTCTCGACCACTTTCACCCCCTTGCTTCTGATCGCATCGAACAGACGCACAGTAGCATCACCATCGATATAACCGCCCTCATCAATCATGGCGCTCAAGGCAAGCTGACGTCGCTCTTCAGTCAACTGCACCTGCTTGTTCTTGAGAAACGAATAGAGCGACACCGTCCTGAGTGCAGCCAGATCGACACGGGCAATTTCCGTGTACTTCATCTGTTTGGCATCCCAACCTTGCACATAAAGCCCGGTTGAGGTCAGGGCGTATGTGCAGAAGTAATACGGGCCAGTGGTGGAGCCGGGCGTGGAGACAATGACCGAACAACGTCCGTGCTGGGTGATCGGGGTGTTCAGGTCTGGGACGTCTTTGACGATTTGGGACGGGAATTGTGTTCGGTCGTAGTAGATGGTGGCTTTGTCGTAGGAGGTGGTGTTGCAGGCTGATAGGAGGGTTGTCAGGCACAAGGGAAGTAAGAGTTTTAGGGTTTGCATGGGGGAGAGCCTTGAAAAATGAAAAATATAATATTGCCATATTAAATCATGTAGCATTGCAAAATATTTAACTTCAGCCTTGATTTAACCATCCAAATATGGAGACGCCTTCAATATTTCATCAACATCCCGCCTTGCTAAGCCCGCCCACTCAGGGTTTATCTCATCAAAAATCTGTACAAACTTTGAAAAGTAAACTCTTCTTGTATCAAAACCACCCACTCTATTATCCAGCTCATACTTAACAGCCATCCGCTGTACAACACGCTTCATTATCCAATAGAGCAGCTCATCCAAGGAGTTAGTCGACTTATTATATATTTCACAACCCCGTTCAGAAGACACATAACTAAAGCCATGGTCGTAAACTTTAACATAAGGAGTCCCATCATCTGCAGGGGCAGACAAGACGACCAACAAAGACTTCGGCGCGCCAACTCTTTCCCCGAGCCTGTCGACCATAGATTGTATTTCCTGAATAGAGGCAATCATTCTTACCGTACCTCTTTTATAAAATTATTATCAATAAGCCATTGCACGTTAACTCTCTCTGAAAGTGCTGGCAGAATTTGCGCACCACCGCCTGGCTCGTTGAATGCAGGAGCAATTTTTCCCTGAATTACAGGCAATGGTTTAAGCACTTTATATTTGCCCCCTTGAGCCGCGTGATAATGCCCGCAGATAAAATTGGAGTAACTTTTGGCGAAAGAAATGAACCATTCGGCCCACCATAGCGACCTAGTTTAGTGCCACTGGTAACGTATCTTTAATCGGGCCTTCAGAGCCCCATAAGCTCTTCAGCCATCCCGAACTGCCGTCAATTTTATTAAACCGCTCACAACAAGAAAATCCTGCAGTTTAATTACTGGCTATGACACCAATTAATCTTGGACTATTCGCAGTAGCACCTTCCACACTATCAACTATCCTGCATCAATATCTTTACAAACCTCTCAAACACCTGAGAAACAGCCCCCTCCTCTTCCGGAGAAAGCAACACATTCATAACCTGATCATCAAGAGCACAGTTGTATATATCAACACCCACCCAACCTTTAGACCAAAACTCTACAGTTCCTAGCTTGTTAAAACCTTCCAACTCTATCCTTTCGAGGTCACCAAACTCCCCATCAGCAAATGATGAGTATTCTAGAGAAATCCCCTTCAAAAGTGGTTTTACGCTTTCATTAAACCAAGAGCTATCCATAAGACTTCTCATTTTCTATCTAAAACCTCAATATTCGTGACCGCCGGAAGGTGCTCACCGCCCAGCTTATTAAGCAAGAACTGCTGAGACCTACCTGCATCAGGAGCAATCATTTTAAACCAGCCATCTTTCCCGCCTTGCAGCAAACTGTTAGCTGGAACATCAAACTCAACATAGACAGAACCTTTGGGTGCAGCCCCTTTAAAATCGGCGATACCATTAATAGCTACCCAGAAACCAAGCCCTTACCTCATTATAAGTCACTCTATCTTCAATTACGGCGTCTTCCTAGCTCGTTGACACCTCATCGACCACAACCGAAAACGCCCCCTAAATCAAATCAGCCACTCCATTTTATTAAAAAACTCAAAGCCTATAGTTAGCTATTAGACTAGCCACCTCATCAGCCTTATTAGGCCTTTTATCAGCAAGGGCAAGCAAGGACTCTTTTATAGCCTCGCGAACCACTTCAAATTCATAGTTTCGAAATCCTGGTTCTATACCACTAAAATCACTATCAGCTAAAAAATCATAAGACTCACAACCCGCATCATCTTTCAAATACTCAAACTCCCAACCTGGATCTCCTGCAAGTCCTACATGCGTTGTAAAAAACCTCTTTAAAAGCTCATTTAGACCAAAGTCAGAATAATGCCCAATAGCAAACCAAAGCACCCAAAACAATAGATCCCTATCATCTCCTGGAAGCTCACCCCACTTCATTTCACAACACCGATAGGAAAAGCCGTAGGAACATACACCTGCTCACCTCTAATATTAATTGGAACTTGAAATCTAACCTTCCCCACAACGACCTCCTGCACCGAACCACCTGTTAATTGATACTGAATCAACGCTTTATGAGCGGCCTCATTAGCCATATTCGCCATATCTGGATAAACTTTTGGATCATATACTGTCTTGACTGCATCTTTCGTAGCATTTGGCAATCGATATTCTACTTTATAGATCCCTGGAGCGACTTCAAACCTTGATGACGTACCCGAATGCTCTGTCAATGCTTGCATAAAATTTTCCAGATCATGGCCTCCTGATATCTGCTTTCCTGAGCGGGTTGCATCTACAAGGTGATCTTTCAGGTCAGGTCGAACAACGCCACGACCAACAAAATCGGCATCAGGTAACAGATAATCAGCTAGTCCGAGGTTGCTACTAACATTTCCACTATTTACGTCCCCCGCCCGAACCCACTTACCACCAACCCACTTGACCGCAACCCCACCAATCGTCGTGGTAATCAAGCCGCTGACAGTGTCGAAAATAAGCTCGCCAGCTTGCTGCTCGGATTGCGCGAGTAATTGGTCTCCCACACGCTCAAGCCCTTGAGCAGGAATAGGACTGCTCGCCCATCCGGCTACTGAACCCGCAGCGGACCAAACACTCTGCGCAGCTCCCGTCAAAGTATCCACGGGATGAGTGACGGCACTGACTATACCGCCAAGGACCTCACCTGGCCATTTAATGAGGGCGTTGGCAGCGCCGATACCCCTCTCGGAAAGCATGTAACCCAACGTTTTTGCAGGGTCGTATCCGTCAAAAGCTATCTCGCTCTTATCAAGCCCCTTACTGGCAAAGTAATCGTCGTAAAGAGCTTTGTTGTAATCCTCCAGAGACCAGCCACCTTCCTGCAAGGACTGAAGCTGAATAGCGCGTGCTCGCTCTTGCAGCTCATATTCACGCTCTTTATGCAACGTCTCCATCTTGCGAGTGATCGCTAACTGACAACCTTGAACATCACCTCCCTTTGCTGCACACGCGCTCCGGGCCTCATCAGCAATCCTTATCTCTCTGTGTGACAACCAGTTGTACTGGGTAGCATTCGCTGCAACTGCTGCTGCAATGCCAACATCCGAGTCGTTGGCCGCAGCACCAAGCACGCCAACAATCTGTGACAAGGCCAGCAAATTGGCCTTGGCCCGATCATACTCAGGCGTGCCCTCTATGAGATTTGGAGGCAGGAGCTTGTCCCCCAACAACCCCACCAAAACCTCATTTGCGCCGCCAGCAAGAGCCCCAGCGCGGAAGTCACCGCCCATAGCTTCAGCTAACAGGCCACCCAAACCAGCATGCAAAAGAATCTTGGCGATACCACCGTCAGCGAGGGGCAAGTCTCCGATTTTCCCAGCAACTGCGGCACCACCGATGCTAGCTGCCGTACCCGCTGCCGCGCTTACCAGATTGTCCGTGAAGCTCCCGCCATACACAGCTGTTTTGATCGTTGCATCAGCAACTGTTTTTATAGCGGCAGTTTTTACACTTGCTGTGGCCGGGTTGTAGCCAAGCTTGTCGGCCACTCCTGCGGTAGCGACTGCAACCGCATACCCTTTGATGCTGTCCTTTGAGGTAACGTCTTTCAGAACCTTTCCAAGGTTACCTCTGTTATCAATAGTGCTGACGGTGGCCTTTGTCGCAACACTGATGGCACCAGCCTGTGCCATAGTGCTAAAACTGGCCATCATGGGCCCCATGACAGCTGCCAATGCGATTGCAATGATTATCTGCGAAGCAGGGCCCAACCCTGAGTTACTGTACTTAAAGCTCTCGTGGATCTCCTTCACTTGACGCCAATCTACATCTCCGCGCTTCTCGGCATCCTTGAGCCAAGCAAGTTGCGGGTCGGCCTGTACCATGACATCAATGGTCTGACTGACGGTTTGCTGATCAATATGCTTAATATCAATTTTCAAACCATTGACGGCCTTGATACTCAGCTCACCTTTGGCAACCATCTGCGTCTGACGCAAGGTTTCATCAGTCCTACCTTTACCTTTGGATGAGGTCCAAAAGGCGTCGTTATTGCTCTTGGTATGACTCTCATCATGCAGGTCCTTCACACCTTCAAAGGTGATGCCACCACCACTTTCAAGGGTCAGGTCGTTGCCACTGGTGAGCTTGGCCACCTGGTACAACTGGTCGCCGCCACTCTCCAGTGTCAGGTCACCACCAGAGGTGATTTCGCTGCCGACATTGCGGATATCGGTCACTTCATCGCGTTTGGTTTTCTTTTTGCCCCAGCTACCTTTGCTCTTCTTGTCGTAGAGGTAGTAATCACTGTCCTGCGCGGCCAAGATGCTGAGGTTTTCGCCTGCTGACAGGTTGGCGTTTTCACCTGCAGCGATGCGGCTGGAGATGACGGCCAGGTCCTGTCCGGCGTTCAGGACAATGCTGCCGCCGGCATTCAGGTCGGCGGAGACTTGTTTGACGTGGTCGGTCTGGACGGTGAGTTTCTTGCTTCTGGACAGGGAGTGGGTTTCGTCTGCCGCCGAGCTGATGGTCATGTTCTCGGTCGCGGCCATGGCGATGTCGCGCTTGGCGTCGATGTCGCTGGCTACAACGTTGATGTCACGTCCCGACAGGGCCATGAGGTCACGACCGACGCTGACGCTGGAGCCCAGTTGCGTGATGCTGGATTGGGTATTCGCTCCCTGTGCCTTCGCTGTTTCGGTTTGTGCCGCACCGATATTGACGTCACGACCGGCAATCAGGCTGAGGTCACGACCAGCCTGCAGGGTGCCGCCAATACTCATCACATCGCGCCCGGCCTTGATGGTCAGGTCGTTTGCAGATTCAACACGGGCGGCGCTGTCGGCGAAATCCTGATATCCCGCTACGCTGACGGCACGTGTCACTGTGCGCTCGTTGATGACATCGCCACGGGTAGCGCTCAGCGTCACATCACGGCCATACAGGATGCCGCCCGCCTTGTTGATCAGGTCGTTACCCGCCAGCAGGTCAAGGCGATTGCCCGCCTCGATCAGGCCTGTGTTGACCAGATTGGTGCCCGCCGTTGCCGACAGGTTATTGGTGGCGCGTAATGTTCCGACGTTATCGAGTTCTTCACCCGCCGTCAGCGTGACATCGTTGCCTGCAATCAGCGCTCCGGTCGGGCCCAGACGGTTGTTGGCCTGGGCCAGGTAGAGCACGGGCACCAGGACTTTCTCGCCATTCACCTCATGTTCTTCGAGCCATACGATGTCGTGGGTCAGGGCCGCCACTTGGGGTGGACTCAATGTCACCCCGATCGCCAGGTTCAGTTGTTCTTTGCTGGCGATGGCATTGTTCATCAGGTACTTGAGCTGGGCCTCGTTGGAGGTCTGCCCGGCCAGGAATGCCTGACCGGTTCGAGCCACGATGGCTTGCTGAACAAGACGCTGTTCGTACAGACCATCACCGAGACGTTTGGCACTGGCTTCCGGGTCGTAGCCCAGACCGGCCAGCAGGTAGTCCGAACTCATGAACTGGCGCAGGTCGGTCAGGACCGGGTTGGTTTCGATCAGGTACTTATGCGGGTTTGACGGGGTTGTGCTGCCGGGTAAGGCCTGCACACGGGCGACCTGGGCGGTTGAGTTGGTTGAGCCAGGCAAATCCTGAACGCTGGGAACCGGTGTTAAGCCGGTGGGGTCGGCGCTATGGCCAGTGAGCTGCAGATTGCTCACTGAATCGACCGGGGTGCTGGAATCAAAGGCGGAAGCGTTGGCGCTCAAGCCGGAGTTCTGACGGACCACATCAGCCAGTTGACGAGTGGCTGACGAAACCTGCCCGGCAGTCCCGAACTGGAGGGTTCTGGCCTGGGTATCGGACACGGCCTGCTCGCGCTGGGCGACAGATACGCTGGCACTGCCGAGTGTCCAGTTTTGTGGCGCAGTGCTGGTTTGAGTGGCAGCGACATTGCTGCCGGTCTGAGCACTCAGGCGGAACAGGGCATTCTGGCCGGTGGGCAGGCTGAAACCTGGCAGGGTAAGTGGGTTGACTTGTTGTTGGGACAGATCGGGGGGTAGTTGAGCGTTGACGCGAATGATCGTAGTGCCCGTACCGGAGGGGCTGGTGCCTTGAACTTTGCTGGTGCCGCCAGCGGCTGTGTAATGCTGGCGGATGACGCTATTTTGCAAGTTCTGTGTGGCGGTGATAGAGACATTACCGCCGGATTGGATGATGGCACTTCGGCCAACACTGCCGCTACCCACATTCTTTTCTATATCACTAAGCAATTCTAAACGTGTTATAGCATCAGGGACTTCTACAAGATTTTTTCGATCATACAGTGATACGGGTAATTGCTCATTCCATAGCTGATCTTCTGGATAAAGCATAGAAGGCTCCACAAACAACAAAGTCTCAGCATCTCTCAACTCATATTCAACATATCCATAGGTAGTATCCCCTCCACCCTGGCCAAAAAACTTAGACATCAAACCTAGCCTCAGCTCTCCCGCAGCATTAACATAGTAATAATTAGGAAAATCAGGACTATTACGCTGATTATAAAAATAAGAATACTCGGCATCCTTCCAATCATAGGAGCGGTAAATACGCGTCCGCTCTATCGAACCAAAAACAGCACCTACATTCCTAAAATCATCAGCATTAATAACAACATCTCCCGCGACACTAATCGTGCTTTTACTATTTAAAAAATCTCCTCCGACGAAAGTAAAATCTCGACCGGACGTCAATAAAGCAGAGACTGTCACATCGATATCCGCCGCTCCTTCAAAATATTCTTTTACATAAAAATCAGCTAAGAAATCCCTTGCACAAATGAGGCAATTCATAGCCATGATCCCCTTCACCAAAGTCCGACCCGCAGTAGAAACCTGCTGGCCATCCGAACCTTCTGTGCGATTCTCAAACGCCGTCGCACTGATCGCAAAGTTGCCGCCACTCTCCATCGAACCCGATATATTCGAAACCTGATTGGCCCGCTCAACGCCATACCCTTTGATGGTCAGGTTATTCAGCGCATAAAAGTCGCCCTTCAGGTTGCTCAAACTCCCCACATTCACCTGCATATCCGCGCCGCTAAAGATCAGCCCCTGACTGTTAAGCAGGCTCGCGGTGTTGAAGGTGAGGTTTTGCGTGGCACCCAAGGTGCCGTAGTTGGTGACACTCCCGGCATTGACGATCAAATCGGCCGCCGACGTGATACGCCCGTAGTTGCTGGCCAGACCGGTGATGTTGAGTTCGGTCCGGGCGCCACCCGTAAGGCTGGCCGTACTGGTCAGTGCCAGTTGGCTGGCGGTCAGGCCCAGGGTGCCCAGGCTGCTCGTACGCCCACCTCCCCCATACCCCCCGCTCAGGTTCAAACTCAGCGTCCCGTCACTCGCAATCACCCCCTCATTCGTCCAGCTTCCCCCAGTCCCCACAAACGCACTCGAAGCCAGCAACTGCCCGCTGGCGGTCTGGTTGAAGGTGCCGACGTTGACGGTCAGGCGGCCGGCCTGGATCACGCTGCTGTTGGTCCAGCTATCGGCCGTGACGGTCAGGCCGCCGCGGGTCACGAGGTTGCCGCCGGCCTGGGTGAGGTTGGCGGTGGAGATGTCGAAGGTGCCGGCACCGGCATGGATCAGGTTGCCGCTGGCGTTGAGGAAGCTGGCGGCGTTGAGGATCAGGTTGCTGTTGGCCACTTCCACGGTGCCGCGACGGTTGTCGAACAGGGTGCCGATCTGGAAGTCGGCGGCATCAAGGGTGCCGAGCGAGCGTATCTGCCCGGTCTGGTTGTCGAGGCTGGCGGCCTTGATGGCCAGGGTGCTGTCGCTTTCGATGATGCCCAGGCGGTTGTTCAGGTCGCCGGTCAGTCTGAGGTCGACCTGGCCCCCGGCGATCTGGCCGTCGTTGTCGCCGCTGTTGTCCAGGTCCTTGGCAATGACCCGCACCAGGCCTTTGGCGTAAATACCGCCGTTGCGGTTGTCGAGGTTGGCGGTGGTGAGCAGGGCTTCGCCGGTGCTGGCCGAGACGCGGCCGCCGTAGTTGTCGAAGCCGCCCAGGGCGGTCAGGCTCAGGCGCTGGGCCTGGATGACGCCGCCCTGGCGGTTGGCCGCGAGGTCGTAGCCGTTTTTCAGCACGCCGCTGATCTGTGCGGTGAACAGCCCCTTGAGGCTGGAGAGCAGGCCGCCACGGTTGTCGAGGCGGGCGGCTTCTACCGTCAGGTCGCCGTTCTGGGCGATCAGGCGACCGTTGAGGTTGTCGATGCCTTCGCTTGTCTCGACCTTGAGGGTGCTCTGGCCTTGTACCGCGCCCCGGGTGTTGTCCAGGCTTGTGGCGTCCAGTTCCACGCCCGCGTTCTGGCTGTAGATCAGGCCATCGGTGTGGTTGAGGACCTTGCCGGTGGCGGTGATCAGCAGGGTGCCGTTGGCGGCGACGGTGCCGGTCGTGCTGTTGTCCAGCAGCCCGGTATTGAGGGTCATCAGGCGCTGGCTGATCAGTTGCCCGCCCTGGTTGTGCACGGCGCTGCTGCGCTTGAGCAGCCAGTCACCGCCGCTGGCGAGTTTGCCGCCGGTGTTGGTCAGGGCGCCGATCAGGTCGAGGGTGGCCTTGCCGGTGCTGATGAGCGTGCCCGCGCTGTTGTCGAGGGCGTTGGCGGTGAGTGTCAGGTCCGCACCGCTGTCGATCAGGCCGCTCTGGCTGTTGTTCAGCAGGCCGGTGACGGTCAGGGTCTGCGCGGTGCCGCTGGAGAGGATGCCGCCGCGGTTATCGAGGCTGTCGGCGGTCACGGTCAGGGCGGTCTGGCTGACCAGCGCGCCCGCACCGCTGTTGAGCAGCGCGCCGCTCAGGTCTACGTCCACCGCACCGTTGCGGCTGGACAGGGTGCCGCGGTTGCGGTTGTCCAGGGACGTGGCGGTCACGTCCAGTCCTTGCCAGCCGGAAATCAGGCCGTTCTGGTTGAGCAGGCTGTCGGCGTTGAGGGTCAGCAGGTTGTTGCTGATGAGCTGGCCGCCGCTGTTGTCCAGGGTCCGGGCGGTCAGGGTGAAGGCTTGGGCGCTGGAGATTTCACCGCCCTGGTTGTTGACGTCCCGCACCTGCTTGAAGGTCAAGGGACCTTTGGCGGTGATCAGGCCGGCGCGGTTGTTGAGGTCCGCACCGTTGAGGTCCAGACTCAGCCCGGCGTTGCCGATCAGGCGGCTGGCATCGAGGGACAAGGCGTTGAGGACCAGGGTCATGGTGCCCAGGGCCGAGACTTCACCGCCGGTGTCGGCACTCAGGCTGTCGGCGGTGATGTTCAGGGTGCCCTGGCTGTTGATCAAGCCTTTGGCACCGGTGTCGAGGGCCGCGCTGTCAAGGGTCAGGGCGGTGGTGCCCAGCAGTTGCCCGCCCCGGTTGTTGAGGTCACCCGAGGTGATCTTCAATGTTTCGGCGGCGTTGATCAGGCCCTTGTCGCGGTTGGTGAGCAGGCCGGTGACGGTGAGGTCCAGGGCGTTGCGGCTGGTCAGGGTGCCGCCGGTGTTGTCCAGGCTGGCGGCCGTGGCATCGACGCCCGCCGCGGCGATCATGCCCTTGACGTTGTTCAGGGCCTGGGCGATGCGCAGGGTCAGCATCTGGTTGCTCAGCAACGTGCCGCCGCTGTTGTCCAGCGACTGGGCATTGAGGGTGAAGGCTTGGGCGCTGGAGATTTCACCGCCCTGGTTGAGCACGGTCTTGAGGTTTTTCAGCAGCAAGGTGCCGGGGGCGTTGATCAGGCCGCCCTGGTTATCCAGCAAGCCCTGGTTCACGTCCAGGCTCAGGACGGTGGCGCTGGTCAGGCTGCCCTTGTGTTGTTCGAGGCTGCTGACGCTCGCGACCAGTGCCTGCTGGCTGGCAATGCTGCCGCCGTGGTTGGTCAGTCGGGCGGCGGTCAGGTCCAGGCGCTCGCCACTGCTGATGCGGCCTTTCTGGCTGTTGTCCAGGTCGCCGGTGTCGATCGTCACCCGGCCCTTGGCGCTGACGGTGCCTTGCAGGCTGTTGTCGAGGCTGGAGCTGGTCAGGGTCAGGGCGTCATCGGTGACCAGTTCGCCACCCTGGTTGGCGAGGGCGCCGGCGATGTCGAGGGTCAGGGTGCCCGCGCTGGAGACGCTGCCCGCCGTGTTGGTCAGGCTGCCCGCTTCGAGGCTCAGCGTGCCTTCGCTGCTGATCAGGCCCTGGCTGTTGTCCAGCGCGCCCGACAGGTCGAGGCCCAGGCCTTGCAGGCCACTGATCACCCCGCCGGTGTTGTCCAGTGAAGCGCCGGTCAGGGTCAGGCCGGTCTTGCCGGACAGGACGCCGTCGTTGCGGTTGGTGGTGGCCTTGGCGATGGCGAGGGTCAGGGCCTGTTGCGCCAGGACCTGGCCGCCGCTGTTGGTCAGGGTCTGGCCGGTCAGGGTGATGCCTTTCTGGCTGGAAATCTCACCGCCCTGGTTGTCGATGTCCTCCACCGTCAGGGTCAGGGCCTCACCGGCCCCCACAAAGCCTTTGAGGCGGTTGTTCAAGGTATCGCCGGTCAGGCTCAGCGAGCCGAGGGCGAAGAGTTGCCCGCCCTGCTGTTGCAGGTTGCCGATCACCGCGGTCAGGGCTTTCTGGCTGGAGATCTCGCCCTGGGCGTTGTTGCCGGTCGCGGCGCTGACATCCAGATCGCCATCGGCAATCACACTGCCCTTGACGTTGCTCAGGGCCTGGTCGACGGTCAGGGTCATCCCTGCCCGGCTGCTGATCAGGCCTTCGTCGTTGGTCAGGCTGTCGCTGTCGATATTCAGGCCGGTGGCCGACACGGTGCCCTTGAGGTTACGGAAAAACTCGACCAGGTCCAGGGTCAGGGCCTGGCTGCCGAGCAACTTGCCGCCGCTGTTGTCCAGCGACTGGGCCTTGAGGGTAAAGGCCTGGGCGCTGGAGATTTCGCCGCCCTGGTTGTCCACCGCCTTGAGGTTTTTCAGCAGCAGCGCGCCCGGGCTGTTGATCAGGCCGCCCTGGTTGTTCAGTTGCCCGTTGTTGAGGTCCAGGCTCAGGGTGGTGTTGCTGAACAGCTCGCCGCCTTGCTGGTCCAGGCTGGTGACGCTGGCGGTCAGGGCCAGCGCACTGGCGATGCGCCCCGCGCTCTGGTTGATGACCTGACCGGCGATCAGTTCCAGGGTGTCGCGGCTGGTCAGTTGCCCGCCCTGGCGGTTGTCAAAGGCACCGGTGGTGACTTTGGTCGCGCCCTGGCCGGACAGCTTGCCTTTCTGGCTGTTGTCCAGGCTGCCACTGACCACCGTCAGGGCCGCATCGGTGGTGATCGAGCCGCTCTGGTTGATCAGTGCGTCGTCGGTGGTGACCTTGAGCGCACCGGCGCTGGACAGCGTGCCGCCGGTGTTGTCCAGAGACGCGGCCTTGACCGTCAGCGCCGCTTCGCTGCTGAGCAGGCCGGCGCGGTTGTTCAGGGCACCGGTCAGGGTCAGGGTCTGGGCCAACTGGCTGGCCAGGGTGCCCCCGGCGTTGTCCAGGCGCTGGCCGTCCAGGGTCAGGGTCTGGCCGAACAGCAGGCCCTTGTTCTCGTTGATCACCCGCTCGACGAGCAGTTGCAGGGCGGTCCCGGCCAGCACCTTGCCGCCGTCGCGGTTGTCGAGCCGATCACCGATGAGTTCCACGCCCACCTGGCTGGACACTTCACCGGCCCGATTATCGATGTCGTCAACGGTGAGTTTCAGCGCTTTTGTGGCGCCCACCAGGCCACCGGCCCGGTTATCCAGACTCTGGCCGGTCAGGGTCAAGGTGCCCTGGGCCACCAGTTCACCGCCCTGCTGGGTCACGGTGTCGACCGTGGCGGTCAGGTCGCTCTGGCTGGCGATGCGGCCAGTGCCGTTGAGCAGCGTGTCGGCCTGCAACGTCATCACGCCCACGGCATTGAGCAGGCCGTTCTGGTTGCCCAGTCGCTGGCCGATGAATTCCAGTCCGGCCTGGCTGGTAATGGCGCCCTTCTGGGCAGCGGTCAATCCGGTCTGGCTATTATCCAGGTCACCGATGAACAGTTTCATCAACTGGTCGGCGCGGATCACCCCGCCCCGGTTGAGGGCGCTGTCGCTGTGCACGGTCAGCAGGTCCTGCCCCACCACCCGGCCGCCCTGGTTGTTCAGGACCTGGCTGGTCAGGTTGAGCATGCCCTTGGCCTGCACCTGCCCGCCAGTGCGGTTATCCAGGGTGCCGGTCAGGGTGATGTCCAGTTGGCCATCGGTGAGCACGGCACCGGCCAGGCGGTTGTCCAGGCTCGCGGCCCGCAGGTCCAGCCCCAGCCCGGCCCCCAGGGTCCCGGCCTGGTTGTCGAGGGCTTGAGCCAGAATGACCGTCAGTTCCTCGTCAGCCATGACCTGGCCTTCGGCGTTGTCCAGGCTCTTGGCCTCTAAAGTGGTGGCCGCCGCACTGCTCAGCAGGCCCTGACGGTTGCTGACCTCGCCGGTCACGTCCAGCGTGAGGCCCGCCTCGCTGCTGACCTCGCCGCTGTCGTTGTTCAGGGTCGCGGCCGTGAGGTCCACGCCTTTGCCGGACACCAGCCCCCGCAGGTTGGTCAGTGCCTTGTCGACACGCACGATCAACGCCTCGTCGCTGAGCACCGTGCCGTCGGTGTTGTCCAGCGACGTGGCCGCCAGGGTAAACCCCTTGGCGCTGGAGATTTCGCCGCGCTGGTTATCCACGGTGCCCAGACGGGTCAGCAGCAACTGACCGGGCGCAGTGATCAGGCCGTCCTGGTTATTGAGGTGGCCGTTGCCCAGATCCAGGCTGACGTCGCCATTGCTGTACAGGCGACCGTCGGCGTGCTGATCCAGACCCGTGACCACCGCGGTCAGGGCCATGGCACTGGCAATGCGCCCTGCTTCGCTGTTATTCACCTGCGCTGCCGTGAGGCGCAGGGCCTCGGTGCTGGTCAGGCGACCGTCCAGGTGGTTGTCGAAGGCGCCGGTGGTGACGGTCACGCCTTTGCCCGCAATACGCCCGCTGCGGCTATTGTCCAGGCGACCGCTGGTGAGGGTCAGGCCCGTGTCGCTCAGCACTTCGCCGCCCTGGTTGACCACGGCGTCGGTGACGGTCAGGGTCGAGGCGCCCGTGCTGCGCACCACGCCTTGCTGGTTATCCAGCGAGGCAGCATTGATCGTCAGCGTGCCCGCACTGGAGATCAGGCCCTTCTGGCCGTTCGACACGCCACTGGCCGTGACCTCGACGCTGCCGCCCTGGCTCATGATCCGCCCGGACTGGCGGTTATCAAGGGTCGTGGCCGTGATCCGGGTACTGGCCTGCCCGCTCAGGGTCCCGCCCTGGTTGTTCAGGGTCTGGCTGGCCGTCGCCTGCAGGGCGCGGCTGGCCACGACGCTGCCGGTGTTGGTCAGGTTGCCCGCCGACAGCACGACATCGCCGGTGGTATTGCGGCTGTTGTCGGGATTGATGCCCGCTTCGATGATGGCGGTGTTGGTCAACTGGCCGGTGCTGGACAGTGTGACGACATCCCGCGCCGCGACATTCTGCTGAATCGAAAGATCGCCCGGTGTGGTGACCGACAGCGAGGTGCCTGCATACAGCGGGCCCTTGACCTCGACCGCATTGGCCTTCACCGCCACCGCCCCGCTGGCCACCGCCTGGCTCAGGGTCAGCTGGCCGTTGGCATCGATCTGGATATCACCGGCACTGGCCGCCACATTGCTCGCCAGCCTCACCCCGACACCCGCCTCGGTGCCCACCAGCTTCACCGCCCCGACGTACATGCCGCCCAGGGCCGAGCTGTCGATGGCCAGCTCCGGTTTGGCGCTGCCGTCGTCCGCCAGCGCCGTGGCGCTCAGGGTCTGGGCATCGACGTCGTTGCGACCGGCGATGATGTTGAGCTTTTTCGCGTGCAGCTCGGCGTTGATCTTCGCGCTGCGGGTGATGATGTCGAACTGATCGACGTTATCGGCGTTCAGGCCCAGCCCTTCGATGGCCACGCTGCCGTTCTGGACAGTGAAACGCACCAGACCGCCATTGCTGTCGAGCACCGGCTTGCCGGTGGTCAGGGTCACCTGCGGAGTATTGAGAAAACCGCAGCCATTACAGGTGATGCCATAGGGGTTGGCCACGATCACCCGCGCCGCCTGCCCGGCCACTTCGGTGTAGCCCTTGAGCTGGCTGGCGTTGGCGCCCACCACTTCGTTGAGGATGACCTGCGCCGCCACCCCGTTGTTCATGTTCGGGTTGCCGACGATGATCCCGCCCAGTTGGGTCGCGCCGGTCTGCTGGGCAATGTTGTTGAGGATCAGGCCCTGAGCGTCGACGTTGTACTGCTGGAACTGGTTATGCGACAGCCCAGTGGCATTGGGTGTCGCGATATTGACGATCGGCACGCCATTGCCCGCCTGCGCCAGGCCGGTCCCCGACCCACTGACCACAATCCCGTCGGCCTGTGCCCACATCGGCTGCCAGAACATGGCATTGGCCAGGATCAGCGCAATGCCGCGTTTGGGCAGGCCCCAGAAGTGTTCACGCGATTGGACACGGGCCGACGGTTGACGGGCCAGGAAGGCGAGGTGCTTGGCGTCCATGCGGAAGTTTTCCTGCGGGAATCAGAAAGTCTGGAAAGATTTTGAAAAGCAGTTCGCAGTTCAAGGCGAAAACTGATCGGCAGATCAGGTTCTGCTCACCGGAGGTGGGAGCGGGAATGGCCGGGGAAACCAGAGGAGTGGCAGCGTGAAGGACTGGCGAAGCCGTCTTTGGGTGGATAGGTACACTGCGCGAATCCCTGCAATATCATATTGATATCAAATTCGGCGCGATTGTAGATTGCCATCATTATGACGTCAAATTTCTGTATCGACCGTGTGTCGGGTTTGGTACGCGGGCAAGCGGCAAGCGGCAAGCGGCAAGCGGCAAGAAAGTGTGGGGCTGCAAGAAGGTTGTCAGTTTTATCTTTTAAAGACTAATAACGCCGTTAAAAAAATGCCCTCAATAAGAGGGCATATTTAAATAATCCTGTGTCTTTTATTGGCCGTATTTATCAGGCGACCCGAACAAAGCGCTGTTGTTTCTTAGCGTTTTGCCATTCATCTTTCAGGTTCTGCAAGAGACCCTTCATGAACTCGGTATCAGCGGCGGCCTTCTTGCCGACATAGCCCTGCCCTCTGCGGAACATTTTCAGGCAGGCGAGCATTTGCGGGTGGTTTTCCTGAAATTCGCTCTCTGCCGTGCAGGGCGACATGGGGTCGATATGGACCTCACCCGAGTGTTCGATCCAGAGGATATGGCTGTCCAGAGTATCTTTGCGCGCTGCAAACAGACGAGCCAGTTCATCAATAGTTGGATGATTGTTGATATTCATGTTGATGCTCCTTCGCTCGTTAACCTGTTTAAGACCATTGATAGATAAACTTGCCTGTCGGGTGAGAGACAGTGCGTCATGTTCACGTCTTGCAACCCGACCCAGAGGACATGCAGGTAGCCTTTAGATAAAGCCACTACAACAGGGAGGCGTCACGGAGGGAGAGCGTAGCGAAAGCCAAAGACCTGGCTGGCGACCGTTACAAGGTCTGCCACAAGTATCATGAGGACGTTTCGCCAGCTGCTCGCCCTGTCGGACGGGCCATGCCGGGTCAGCTTCATCAATCTGCCTTGTGGGCAGCCTGCATCCGGGGAACATCTCGACGGCTTGCCGAGCCTGTTCAGTACATCTTTTCCAGCGCTCCCGATCAGGGAGACAGCTGCATAATGCAAAAGGAAAAGGCAGGCGTCAACCAATATGTAGTGATTATTTTTGATCACTACATAATTTTTTGAAACCCGCAAAAGAAGCGTCGGCAGTGACTATCCGGTCACTGCCGACGTAGAGGGGCTGCCGGTTTTAGCGGGCAGTGAAAGCGGTGTAGCTGTTGATCAGGTTGCGGTAGTTGGGGATGCGCTGGGAAAGCAGATTGGCCAGACCTTCCATGTCGTTGCGCCAGTCGATCTGCAGTTCGCAGGCCACCGAGAACCAGTTGACCAGTTGCGCACCCGCAGCAGTCATGCGTGCCCACGCGGCCTGCTGGACCGTTTCATTGAAAGTACCGGAAGCGTCGGTCACCACGAACACTTCGAAACCTTCGGCCAGAGCGCAAAGGGTCGGGAATGCCACGCAAACGTCGGTCACCACACCTGCGATGATCAATTGCTTGCGACCGGTCGCCTTGACGGCCTTGACGAAATCCTCGTTGTCCCAGGCATTGATCTGTCCTGGACGCGGAATGTACGGGGCATCCGGGAACATTTCCTTGAGTTCAGGCACCAGCGGGCCGTTGGGGCCTTGTTCGAAGCTGGTGGTGAGGATGGTCGGCAGGTTGAAGAACTTGGCTACATCGCCCAAAGCCAGGACATTGTTCTTGAATTCGTTGGGCGAAAAGTCCTGGACCAGAGAAATCAGGCCAGTCTGGTGATCGACCAACAGAACGGCTGCGTCATCTTTGTTCAAGCGTTTGTACGGGGTGCTCATGGTTGACTCCTTGGTTTTTTATCGACATCCGGTGTTTGCATGCAAGGGTGAAACAATCAGAACGCAAAACATGAACAGCCAAACGCGCCCCAGAACCCCTGGAAGTCGCTGACCGGCACGCTGGAAAGCCGTGCGCGCTCATGGCTGTGGGAGTGCACGGCGCAAGGGCCGCTGCATTGGTGAACCTGGGCCAGTACCGGCGATGCTGGTCGCCAGTGCCCGGCGACTTTTGCAACCGGCGACCAGTCCGGCAGCACAGGCAGACTCGTTGGAGCCAGTTTCTCGAAATCGCCGGAGCCGAAGACGACCTTGCCATCAACGACGGTCAGCACCGACTCGATCCACTTGATGGACTCTTCCTCGACACTGAAGTAGTCCGCCGACAAGGCGACCAGATCCGCCAGTTGGCCAACCTTGATCTGGCCTTTCTTGCCTTGTTCGGACGAGAACCAGGCGCTGCCGTGGGTGAACAGTTCAAGGGCGGTTTCACGAGGCAAGCCTTCGGGATACAGCTCAAGCCCGCCCACCGTGCGCCCGCTGACCATCCAGTACAGCGACGTCCAGGGGTTGTAGCTGGAAACCCGTGTAGCGTCAGTGCCCGCCCCCACCGGCACGCCTTCGGACAGCATGCGTTTGATCGGCGGCGTCATTTCGGCAGCCTTGGCACCGTAACGGTCGACGAAATATTCGCCCTGGAACGCCATGCGGTCCTGGATCGCAATGCCACCGCCCAGCGCACGGACCCGTTCGATATTGCGGGGAGTAATGGTTTCGCAGTGGTCGAAGAACCACGGCAGGCCATTGAACGGGATATCGCGGTTGACCTTCTCGAAGACATCCAGCATCCGGCTGATGGATTCGTCATAGGTCGCATGCAACCGGAACGGCCAGCGATGCTCGACCAGATGCCGGACCACAGGCTCGAGATCCTGCTCCATGCCAGGCGGCAGGTCCGGACGAGGTTCAAGGAAGTCTTCGAAGTCGGCAGCCGAGAAGGTCAGCATCTCCCCTGCCCCGTTATGCCGCAGGAAATCGTCGCCCTGATGCAGAGTGACCGAGCTGGTCCAGTTCTTGAAATCGGCCAGTTCTTCCTTGGGTTTCTGGGTGAACAGGTTGTAGGAAATCCGTACCGTGAGCTGCTTTTCCCGGGCCAGTTGTTCGATCACCGCGTAATCGTCGGGATAGTTCTGGAAGCCGCCACCCGCATCGATGGCGCTGGTGACGCCCAGGCGGTTGAGTTCGCGCATGAACTGTCGGGTCGAGTTGACCTGATACTCCAGCGGTAGCTTCGGTCCCTTGGCCAGGGTCGAGTACAGGATCATGGCATTGGGTTTGGCCACCAGCATGCCAGTGGGATTGCCCTGGGAATCCCGAACGATCTCGCCACCGGGCGGATTGGGGGTATCGCGGGTGTAGCCCGCCACTCGCAAGGCGGCGCGGTTGAGCAAGGCGCGGTCATACAGGTGGAGCACGAATACCGGGGTATCGGGTGCCGCCTGATTGAGTTCTTCAAGAGTCGGCATGCGCTTTTCGGCAAACTGGAATTCATTCCAGCCGCCCACAACACGCACCCATTGTGGCGTCGGTGTGCGGTCGGCCTGTTCCTTGAGCATGCGCAAGGCATCGGCCAAGGACGGAACGCCTTCCCAGCGCAGTTCCAGGTTGTAATTGAGTCCACCGCGAATCAGATGCAGGTGTGAGTCGTTCAGACCGGGAATCACCGTACGCTTCTGCAGATCGATGACCTGAGTGGCGCTACCGCGCAACGCCATCACCTCGGCCTCGGTGCCCACGGCCACAAAACGTCCGCCACTGATCGCCACAGCACTGGCCTTGGGCTTTTCACGATCGACCGTATGAAATTGACCGTTGAAGAGAATCAGTTCGACATTCATTGCAGCACCTTTGGCAAAAGTTTGGGAAGCACCGGCATAACCGGAGAATGGCAAGGCAGGCAGGATCGCCGCAGCGGCGCTCAGCAATGAGCCTTTGGCAATGAAGCGCCTGCGCTGTAAATCGGTTTTTTCATCACTCATGGGTTCACTTTCCTTGTGGAGTCTTCAGCCAAGGGGCAAACAGGCGTGTAGCGGCAGGCATCAACAGATAAACCACCAGCAGAACGATGGTTACCGTCACCAGCGCGTTGCTGACGAGATAACCCGACAGCCATGGAATGAGCGCAAAAACCGGCTTCCATAGCAGGGGAATCAACAGGCTCAACGGCAGGATGACCAAGAAGGTCACGCACGCCTGCTTCCAGCGTGGCGGTGGCCCGACGTCATCGGTCACCGGGGTGAACCAGAACTCGTTATGCGGGTTGACCTGCGTCTGATCACCATCGGCAAGCATAGGCGCGGCCTCCTGCACCAGTTGCCGCCGCTCATCGGAGTCCAGCCAGCTCTGCATGGCTTCGGTGGAGTGAAAACGCAGGACACAGGTAAACAGATGGAGGCCGCCGGACTTGCTGCGGATCACATCCACACCCAGATGTCCCGGATAGCTACCGGCAATAGTGACGATGCGGCGCAGCCAGGCCTCATAAGCCGCCTCTTGTCCGGCCTTGATCCGGTGCTTGATGACCAGGGTGACGACTTCATTGAAGATCGCGCTGTTCAAGACACCTGCTTGTGCATCGAGACGAATGGGATCGGACATGACCGGCAGCTCCGTAAATACAGAATGAAAATCTCCAGGCCAGACGATGTGCTTGACCGAGGGAGATAGTGCCGTTGATTACAGGCCGGAAATTGAATGTATGTGCTGTCTTGTATCTGGATTGATACCCTCGCTCTTCGCGAATGAATTCGCGAAGGCCTTAAATGATCGGCATTGCCATGTAGTGAGCAATGCGCGAGCGCAGCCAGCGCTCTGCAGGGTCGTTGTCATGCACACCGCTCCAGACCATCGACAGTTCGGCAGGCACGATAGGGAATGGCGGATCTTCGGCGCGCAATGAAGTCCCTTCAACCAGCGCACAGGCCGCGTAATCCGGGACGGTGGCAATCAGTTCGGTACCGGCCAGCAAGGCGCGCAAGCCATTGAACTGGGGCACGGCCAATACCACCTTGCGGGCACGTCCGACTCTGGCCAGGTCCAGATCGATATTGCCGCTCAGGTCACCGGAAAACGACACCATCGCATGCTGTCGTTCACAGTACTCATCCAGGCTCAAGGCACCCGGACGGGCATCACCACGAATCACTTTGCAGCCGATTTCGCGCAGCTTTTTACGCTTGGCATTGGCGGGCAGATCCACCGTGTAGCTGACACCTACCGAGATTTCCCCTGAGGCCAGCAAGGCAGGCAGCAGCAGGTAATTGGCCCGGCGAATGACCACGATGATGCCGGGAGCCTCTTCACGAAGCTGCTTGAGTAAGGGCGGTAACAAACCGAACTCGGCATCATCGGACAGACCGATGCGAAAGACATCGCTGCTGGTGGAAGGATCGAACTCCTTGGCCCGGCTGACCGCGCCGGAAATGGTATCCAGCGCAGGCCGGATTTCCTTGAGGATATCCAGGGCTCTGGCTGTAGGCTCCATGGCCCGGCCATTGCGCAGCAGCAGTTGATCGTCGAACAGGTCACGCAGGCGACCCAGCGCAGCGCTCACCGCTGGCTGGCCGATAAATAGCTTTTCGGCGACACGGGTGAGGTTGCGTTCAAACATCAAGGCCTCGAAAATCACCAACAGGTTCAGATCGACGCGGCGTAGATCATTGCGATTCATGCAAGGTTCCAGAGGCTGGATATGGGCAGGCTCAAGTAGGCATGACAGGCTTGCACAAACCTTGTATGCCTGTGCTTTTAATATCCCCCGCAACCGCTCTGCAATAAGCGTTACAACATCGTTTGTTGACCTGCCGCAGGGTCATGTCTGCCAAAGCGGGCTATGGTATGGAATCTCCTTTTGCTGTAAGCGAGCCACCACCATGCCACCCGCCTCCTCCGCAACCTTGTCCATACGCTCAGAGCGGTTGCATACGGGCTTTGTCATTGCCTGGCTGTTCTGCGTCCTCTTCTACTTCATTCAGTATTCGCTACGCTCTGCGCCCGGCGTGATGATGCCGGAGCTGACCCAGGCATTCGGCAAGGATGTGGTGGCAATCGGCGCCCTGATCGGGCTCTATTACTACACCTACTCGGTATTCTCGATCCTAGCGGGCGCTGCACTGGATCGCCTGGGTGCCAAGTATGTGATTCCTCTGGGCATCCTGATGGTCGCCTCAGGTGCAGCTCTGTTCGGCCTCGGCGAATTGCAGGCCGCGCAGATCGGGCGCCTGCTGCAGGGCGCAGGTTCGGCCTGTTCCTTTATCGGAGCGGTCTATCTGGCCACCCACGGTTTTCCGTCGCGCTATCTGGCAACCGCCGTGGGGTTTACCCAATGCTTCGGCATGCTGGGCGGTTTTGCCGGGCAGTTCGGGGTCGGGCCACTGATTCACGGCACGATCCTCTGGGAGCAGTTCTGGTTCATTTCCGCAGCCTGCCTGGCGGTGGTTGCGATTCTGGTACTGATCGCGACGCCCAAAGGTCATGATCCTGGGCCGGTCAACAGCAGTGGTTCGGCAGGTTCGCTGCTCACGCCATACAAACAGGTGCTGAGCAACCCTCAGTCCTATCTCTGTGGCTTCAGCGCAGGCCTGCTGTTTCTGCCGACTACCATAGGCGACATGATCTGGGGTGTTCCCTTCTTGCGCGAAGGTTTGTCCATCAGCTATGCCGAGGCGGTGAATCGCAGCAGCATGGTTCCGCTGGGTTGGGTGATCGGCTGTCCGTTGCTGGGCTATATTTCGGACCGGATGGGTCGGCGCAAGCCGGTCATGCTGGCCGGTGCCTTGCTGATGCTGGTGTCCTGTGCCGCGATTCTGTATCTGCCCGCCGGCATCGCCCCGCCTTACCTGTTCGGTTTGCTGCTGGGCATTGGTTCGGGAGCCGCGATGATTCCCTACACCATCATCAAGGAGGTCAACCCGGACAACGTGAAAGGCAGTGCAACCGGTGCTATCAACTTTCTGGTGTTTACCTTCAGCGCCCTGCTGACACCGGTATTCGGCCATCTGCTGACCCGAATCGCCGCAGGTGGCGACCTGTCCCTTTCGGTCTTCCAGCAGGCAGGCAGCTACCTGCTGGCGGGTATCGTGATCGCCATGGTGCTGGCCGTTTTCCTGCGAGAAACCGGCCCGCAAGGCAAATGAACATCCTCACGCATGGGGAGGACCTTCAGCCTTGCCCGGCGCTGCATATTGCGGCTTGAGCTTGCCGGCATCGTCCAGCAACCAGGCATCGAGGACTTCCCTGACCACAGGCCCCGCAACCCGGCCTCCCGCCTCGCCGTTCTCGATCATGACGGAAACCACGATTTTCGGATGCTCGGCCGGGGCGAAGCCGACGAACAAGGCGTTGTCCCGGTTGCGCTCCAGAGTCTTGAGGCGGTTGTATCGCTCACCCTGCTTGATCGCCACCACCTGCGCGGTGCCGCTCTTGCCAGCGATGTGATACTGCACGCCCTTGGCCGCGTCACGGGCAATTCCACGCGGATCGTGCATGACCATTTGCATGCCCAGATTGACCTGATTCCATTCGTTCGGATCATGCAGCACGATATTGGGCATCGGATGTTCATCCACCGGCGCCACATTCCCCACCTCGACAGCCAAGTGCGGACGATGCCAGACGCCCTTGCTGGCGATCAATGAAGTCGCCTGAGCCAGTTGCAGCGGCGTGACCTGCATGTAGCCCTGGCCAATGCCCAGAATCACTGTTTCGCCGGGGAACCAGGCCTGACGGCGCGTCGCCCGCTTCCACTCCCGCGAAGGCATCAGACCTGCAGATTCCTCGAACATGTCCAGCGAGACTTTCTGGCCCAGACCGAACATGGCCATGTAGTCATGCAGGCGGTCGATGCCCAGCTTGTGGGCCAGGGTGTAGAAATAGGTGTCGTTGGAACGCATGATCGCGGTGTCCATGTCCACCCAGCCATCGCCGCTGTGGTTCCAGTTACGGTATTTGTGATCGAAATCCGGCAACTGGAAATACCCAGGATCGAACACCCGGGTAGAAGCATTGACCACGCCTGTATCAAGCCCGGCAATCGCCACCTCGGGCTTGACCGTCGAACCGGGCGCATACAGGCCCCGCAGCACCCGGTTGAACAATGGCCGGTCGATGGAATCACGCAGCGCGGCGTACTGCTTGAAGCTGATGCCGGTCACGAACAGATTGGGGTCGAAGCTGGGTTTGCTGACCATCGCCAGCACTTCACCCGTTGCAGGGTCCAGCGCCACCACCGAACCACGGCGATCACCCAGAGCCTTCTCGGCCGCCTCCTGCAAATGCACATCCAGGCTCAGGGTGATGTTCTTGCCCGGGGTCGGATCGGTGTGCTTGAGCACTCGTAATACACGGCCCTGGGCATTGGTCTCGACTTCTTCATAGCCCACATGCCCATGCAGTTCGGACTCGTAGAAACGCTCGATGCCGGTCTTGCCTATGGACTGGGTGCCACGGTAATCGGTGTCCAGCTGTTTGGATTCTTTCTCGTTGATACGCCCGACATAGCCAATCGAATGAGCAAAGTGCGCACCGAGGGGATAGTGGCGAATGAACTGCGGCGCCACATCGACACCCGGCAAGCGGAACTGATTGACCGCCAGCAAGGCGATCTGCTCTTCAGTCAATTCGTAGAGCAAGGTGGCGGGTTCAAACGGGTGGCGTACCTGTTTCAGCTCTTTCTCGAAGAGGATGCGGTCCTCGTCGGGGAGCGACAGGATGCTCATCAACTCGTCGATGACCTTGTGCCAGTCGTTGGCACGCTCGCGGGTCAGGGTCAGATTGAAGCTGGGACGGTTGTCGGCCAGCACCACGCCATTGCGGTCATAGATCAAGCCGCGCTCCGGCGGTATCGGCAGCACATGCACCCGATTGTTTTCGGAGATGGTGGAGTGATAGTCGAACTCGATGACTTGCAGAAAGTACATGCGAGCGATCAGGCAACAACTCAATGTTATGACCAGCAACGCACAGGCCACTACACGCAAATTGACCAGGCGACTCTCTGTCTCATGATCCTTCAGAGGAATGGGATTGGGCATTTCTACAGCTTCTCGGTAATGACAAACGGCGCGCACGACATATGTAAGTAAATATTACGGCGCGCACGATACCAAGAAGTTGAGGGTTGCAGGGGATTGTCTGCCGAGAGGAAGCACCACGCCCCAACAGAGGAACTACTCCAGCAGCGGCTCGGCCGTGGCTTCACGGGCCTGCATGATGCGTGGCATGTTTCCTTCTATCCAGCGAGCCATGGTTTCGACCTGCAAGGCGATCTCCTCCCCCATGGGCGTCAGGCGATACTCGACATGAGGCGGCACCACCGGCAAGGACTTGCGGTCCACAAAGCCATCGTATTCCAGATTCTGCAGGGTCTGGGCGAGCATTTTTTCGCTGACGCCACCGATCTTGCGGCGGATCTCGCTGAAACGATGGGTTCCATCGCGCAACACCACCAGCACCAATACCCCCCAGCGGCTGCACACATGACTGAGCACACTGCGTGACGGGCACTCGGCGGCCATCAGCTCACCCTGACGCCCGCAGATAGCGTTCGATGACTCGGAAGACCGAGGGTCACTTAGAAGGTGGCTCATATACTTACCTTTTAGTCAGTACTTACGAAAGGTTAGCTTAAAGTTTATGCTGGCCTTTCACTTCAATTCAATGAGCTAAAGGGTCCACTCATGATCGTCGTCACAGGTGCAACCGGCCAGCTTGGCCGTCTCGTCATTGAACAACTGCTCAAGCGCGTTCCGGCTTCAACGATCGTCGCGGCTGTACGCAGCCCGGAAAAAGCCGCCGACCTCGCGGCGCTGGGCGTGCAGATTCGCCATGCGGACTATTCGCAGCCTTCTACGCTCGACGGTGCCCTGGCCGGTGCGCACACGGTGCTGCTGATCTCGTCCAGCGAAGTAGGCCAGCGCCTGCCACAGCACCAGGCCGTGATCGACGCCGCCAAACGTGCCGATGTCAAATTGCTAGCCTACACCAGCCTTCTCCATGCCGATACTTCTGTATTGGGCCTGGCACAAGAGCACACCGAAACCGAAAGTGCCTTGCGCGACAGCGGCCTACCTACCGTTATTCTGCGCAATGGCTGGTACCACGAAAACTACACAGCAGGCATCCCTGCAGCCCTGGGCCTCGGTTCGGTCTATGGATGCGCAGGCGATGGCCTCATCAGTTCGGCAGCCCGCCAGGACTATGCAGAAGCCGCCGCAGTGGTCCTGACTTCAAACGAGAACCAGGCAGGTCGTGTCTACGAGCTGGCTGGCGATGAGTCCTACACCCTGACCGACTTCGCCGCGCAGTTGTCGCAACAGAGCGGAAAAACCCTGCCTTACGTGAACCTCACACAGGCCGATTATCAGGGCGCGCTGGAAAACGCCGGTTTGCCCCAACCGATTGCTCACCTGCTGGCCGATTCCGACAGCGGCGCATCCAAAGGCGCGCTCTATGATGACAGCCGTCAGCTCAGCACTCTCACAGGCCGCGCCACCACGCCGGTATCAGTGAGCATTGCTGCTGCCCTGGCTGGATAATCAAGGGCGTCATATCCAATCGAATGTTTTACGGTGACCAGGGTCCCAGTCTATGCAACCGGCATAAAGCCATGAATCAATAGACTGGGAGTCTCTGACATGAACAGCAAATCGTTGATCGCCTGTATGGCCCTGCTGGGCTGCTTCTCTTTCACCAGCCTGCCTGTACAGGCGGAGCAGAAAGTCGAAGAGTCCGCAGACAACATGCACGAACTGGAACTGGGCTCACGGGCACCGCAGCAATTCCAGCGCCCCGACGCCGCCATCAGCGACTGGAAAAGCAAAGGCCTCGCCGAGCCCGCCAAAGAAAGCCAGTGGGTGCGGATCAATGACAAATATGTCCGCGTGCAGATCACCAATGGGCAAATCGTCGATATCGTTCCTGTCTCGAAAAAGTAACCCACCGAATGATTTGCAATGTAGCAGCTCCCAGTGCATAAACCCACCATTCACCGGACCGGGAGCCTGACATGAATAGCAAATCATTGACCGCCTGCATGGCACTGCTGGGCTGCTTCGCCATCACCACCCTGCCCACTCAGGCGGCACAACGGGTTGAAGCATCCAGCACCATCTATCAGGAACTGGACGTCGGCTCACTGGTGCCACAAAGATTCCAGAGCTCCAAGGCCGCCATGGACGACTGGAAAGCCAAAGGCCTGAAGTCACCAGGTATCAATAGCCAGTGGGTGCGCATTCAGGACAAATACGCCCTTGTGCAGATCAGTACCGGCAAAGTTCTGGAGATTGTCGAAGCGCCGAGATGAACAGTCAGAGCACACGCCCTCAGGCTTGAGGGCCTTTGACAGGGAAGGATACAAAAGGCTTGATCTCCTTGAGCACGAACATGCTCTGCATTTCCTTGATACCAGGTAACCTCCGGATGGCGGTCATGGCAAAGTCGGCAAACGAATCCAGATCCCGCGCCACCACCTGCAACAGGAAATCCGCATCGCCACCGATGCTGTAACACGCCACCACATCCTCCAGTTGCATGACCTCCTGCTCGAACTTCTTCGCTTCGGCCTCGCTGTGGCTGTCGATACTGACCCGTATGAACACCATGACACCGAGCCCGATCTTGCGTCGGTCCAGCACCGCCTTGTAACTCAGGATATAGCGATGTTCTTCCAGTTGTTTTACCCGGCGCCAGCAGGGTGAAGCCGACATACCGAGATGCTCGGCCAGGGTCTGGTTGGTGACCCTGCCATCCTGCTGCAAAGCCGTGAGAATCCGGACATCTGTCAGACTCAGCGCTTGATCGGTCATAAATTCCACATTTCGATATCAAACAGGTAGCTTCTACCTGTTTCAGCGTAACAAGCAATAAAAACAGACAAGTTTTCCCCGAGTGAAGGACGTAGCATTTTTCGACCTCGAAGCGACACGACTTCCGAGGAGCGGATTACAGGCTCGCCCCCTTCAGGAGATAAACATGCTGGATATGACCCAAATACTGACTTATTCGGCTGCCCTGGGCATTGCCGCCGCCATTCCCGGCCCCGGTATGGCAGCACTGGTAGCGCGCAGCGTCAGTGGCGGCACGCTTTCAGGCTTTTGCCTGCTGTGCGGGCTGATCCTGGGTGATTTGACCTACCTATCGTTTGCAGTCTTCGGGCTGGCACTCATCGCCGAGCACTTCAACGCGCTGTTTCAGGTGGTGCGCTGGGGCGCGGCCCTGTATCTCTGCTATCTGGCCTGGCAGTTCTGGTTCGCCGACCATCAGGCCATGGAGTCAGGCAAGAAAACCGCAAAGAAGGAGTTGCTGTCCGCAGCCCTCTCCGGGCTGACCATCACGCTGAGCAATCCGAAAACCATCGCCTTCTACCTGGCGCTTCTGCCGCTGGCCATCAATCTGGAAGCTGTCTCGTTAAAAACCTGGGCGCTGGTGCTGGTTCCGCTTACCGTCCTGGTGCTACTGGCTTTCGGAGCGCTGTTCATTTTTGCAGCCGTCCGAATCCGCCATTTACTCTCGGGCCAGTCCGCTCAGCGAAAGCTGTTTCGCGGCGCAGCGGCAATCATGCTGATGGCCGCTGCATCGATGCTGGCCCGTTGACTCCCGTGAAATGATGGGCCCGGATCAATCTGGCCCCCGATAGCCATTTGGGCAGCCAAAACCATTGCTTTTTCCCGCGCTTGGCCTCCAAATACTGTTTCATCAATGTTACATCTTCATCGACTACCCATTTGCCGAGTTTCGCTCCATGTCCAGATCTCTTGCCATCGTCCTTGCCTGTGTATTTTCAACCGCCGTTCAGGCCGCCTGCCCTGCTGGCACTCCAGTCGATACGGCACGCTGGATCTACACCAATCACCATGATTTCTATGTCAGTGGCAAAGGTGGACCGGAGTATCTGTCCAAGAACTTGCTGGGCCTGCTGAAGAAGGACTGGAGTTGCCAGCAGCCAGGCGACCAGTGCGCGATCAGCGCCGATCCTTGGACCGGAACCCAGGATAACGAGGTCATCCAGGCGACCGAGTGGAAGCTGGTGTCCAGTTCCGACAAACAGGCCGTGGTCGAGATGGTTTATCCGCTGGGCGCGAGCACCCAGAGCACTCGCCTGCTGCTGGCCAGGAACCCGGGCGGGCAATGCTGGGTGCTGGACAACCTTCAAGGACCGGACGATGTATCTCTGGTGCAGACCCTGCAGGATTTCCCCTACGAGGGAGACTGAGCAAAGCTGAGACTTGAAATAACGGCCCGCTATGGGTATCAAAGACATTTGCCCCAAAGAGCGAGAACCATGAACACCTTTGAGCAATCGATTATTGAAGCCGCGCAGGACGCCACGCCCAATAACACCGATGCCGAGCGCGCCGCAGCCAAGGCGGACGCCATTGAAGCCGTAGCGCAGATCATGTCTACCACCAGCGGCCTTGAACGCACCCGTGCGCTGGCTGAACTGCTGGATTCGTATTCGGAATCCGACGAGCTGTGAGCGGTTGACAAAATAAACTAAAGCACTGTGCCACTATTGCCGATATACAGAACATACACTCCAACGGACGGGGCTCAATCAAACCATTGGCACGCAACTGCTGGAGTAGAAGCTGGTGCAAATCGAACCACTGAAAGACATTCAGGAGTATTTGCAACGGACAGCGAACGATCTGGAGCAGGTGTCAATGAATCTGGCAGGCCACGTCATGTACCTGCAACACACCTTCCGCCCGACCGAAATGCTTGAAGTCAGCGCCAATATCGAAGGCTTGCAGGCTTCGGTCCAGGATCTGCGCGGCGTTGTCAGGCTGATCGATCAGACGCCTCCTGCCCTCTGACCTGTGAAAGGGGCCGGGCAACCTCCTCCAGCGACTTGCGCTCGGCTGCCGCGCCCCAGATGGCCTGCACCAGAGCAGCGATCATCATCAGCCCAGCCCCGATCAGATAGCCGATGAGCACATTGTCGCGATCCTGGGTTTCTATCAGTTGGCCGAACAGCGTCGGGCCAATGATGCCTCCCAGGCCAGTGCCAAAGGCATAGAACACGGCAATGGCCAAGGCACGAATCTCCAGCGGGAAAGTTTCCGACACGGTCAGGTAAGCAGAACTGGCAGCGGCCGAGGCAAAAAAGAAGATCACCATCCAGGCAATGGCCTGCTGTCTGACATCCAGCAGCCCTTGAGCAAACAGATAACCACTGATGGTCAGCAGCACACCGGCAATCGCGTAAGTGGAGCTGATCATGATCCGCCGCCCGATGACATCGAACAGTCTCCCCAGCAGCAGCGGCCCGCAGAAATTACCCAGCGCCAAAGGCAGCACATACCAGCCGACCTGTGCTGACGGGACACCATAGAACTCGGTGAGCACCAGGGCGTAGGTAAAGAAAATCGCGTTGTAGAAAAAGGCCTGGGCCGTCAACAGGGTCAGCCCGACCAGTGAACGCTGACGGAAAGTCACCAGCAGGGTTCGGGCTATTTCCCCCAGCGGCGTGTGATCTCGTGCCTGCAAACGCAACGGTCGACCTTGTGGCTCGGGCAGTACATGCCCCTGACGACGCATATCGGCTTCGATCCGCTCCACGATACGCCTGGCTTCTTCGGGTCGATCATGGATCAGCAGCCAGCGCGGGCTTTCCGGCAGCCAGAGACGCATCAGCAGGATAAACAGTCCGAGAATGGCGCCAATGCCGAAACACAGCCGCCAACCCAATTCGCCTCCCAGCCACTGCGGGTCCAGCAGCAGGATCGAACCACCGGCGCCAAGGGCTGCGCCCAGCCAGAACGTCCCATTGATACTCAGGTCCACCCAACCGCGGTAGCGGGCGGGCGTGAACTCCTGAATGGTCGAATTGATTGCGGTGTATTCACCGCCAATGCCCATGCCGGTCAAAAAGCGAAACAGCAGGAAGCTCCACAGATTGAATGAAAACGCTGTGGCGGCTGTAGCCCCCACATACAGCAGCAAGGTGATGAAAAACAGCTTGCGACGCCCGAGGCGGTCGGTCAGCCAACCGAAGAACAGTGCACCCAGCACCGCACCGGTGATGTACACCGCACCGGCCAGGCCGATATCACTGTTGGAGAGCTTGAGAACCGGGCTGTCTTTCAGAGCACCCGCCACAGAGCCGGCCAGGGTCACCTCCAAGCCGTCAAGCAGCCAGGTGATCCCCAAGGCTATTACCAGCAAAGTATGAAACCGGCCCCACGGCAACCGATCCAGCCGCGCAGGCAGATCCGTCTCGAAGACACGCCCCTGCCGGGATTGCGGAATGGTGGTCATGGCCGGCTTCACTCAAGGAAAATTCATGCATCAGGATAAGCGCATCAGGCAGGATCAAAACCCGCCCGATGCAGCAATAACGACAACTAAGCGGGCTATCAGGTTTTTACCCACTCAACATTGGTGATGCCAAAATGTTCAGCATGTGGCTTCGTTACACGGGGTACTTTCTCCAGTCGGTATTTGGGAATACGAGCCAGACCGGCGTCTACACTTGCGTGGTGCCATGCCTCGGCGTTGTCCATATTATCGGCACGGATATAAAAACTCTTGAACGTTCCGTTTAATAAGTAATCAATCCGGTAGTGTTTGGGCAGTGCCATTATTAGGCTATACCTCTTGTGTTGTGACTATGGACTAGAGATGACACAAAACCGAACCAGAAAATTCATTCTTTTTTAATAACAGGCGACCAGTGAACCCATATTGTCTGACACCAGGACAATACTCAGCGAACTCCCAAACGTTTGGCAAGACGACTCAAGTTTGCCCGATCCACCGATAATTCCCGCGCCACCTCGACCCATTTGCCTTGATGCCGCTCAAGCGCATCGACAATCAATGCTCGCTGATAAGCGTCCACAGCCTCCTTGAGCCCCTGCCCTGCGGCGATCGCAAGGCCCGCGTCCGGCACACTGGCCACCGGTGTGCCTGGCAGTTGATCGTCGAGCCCAAGGGCATGGGCTTCGATGGTCAGGATCCGCGGCCTGTCCGCATGGCCAGACAAGGCCTTGAGAACCGCACGGCTGATCAAGTGCTCCAGTTCACGCACATTGCCGGGCCATGCATGGGCAAGCAACAGCTTCTGGGCCTCGGCATTGAGTCGCAGGCTGCGCAGCCCCATGCGCATGCGGTTCTCTTCCAGGAAATAGCCGGCCAGCAGCAACACATCACGCCCCCGCTCGCGCAGAGGCGGCACGTGCAGAGGATAGACGCTCAGCCGATGGTAGAGATCAGCGCGGAAACGCCCTGACCGGACTTCCTCGGCCAGATCCCGGTTGGTAGCGGCGATGATGCGCACATCCACACGATGTTCCTGATCAGAGCCGACCCGCTGCAACTGGCCGCTTTGCAGTACACGCAGCAGCTTTGACTGTACCGGCAGCGGCAACTCGCCCACCTCATCCAGAAACAGCGTGCCGCCGTCAGCCAGCTCGAACTTGCCGCTACGACCATTGACCGCACCGGAGAACGCGCCCTTGACGTGTCCGAACAGTTCGCTTTCTACCAGGGTTTCAGGCAGGGCCGCGCAGTTGAGACTGATCAAGGGCTTGTGCGCCCTTGAGGAATGCAAGTGGATCGACTCGGCGACCAACTCCTTGCCGACCCCGGTTTCGCCGGTGACCAGCACGGTCAGCGGGCTGTTGCCGACCAGCTGTATTTCCTGCTGCATACGCCTGTGCGCAGCACTCTGGCCGATCAGTTCACGCGGTGCCCGACCGCCTGCTGCCCGTTTGTAGACCTCGGCCAGTTGCCGCTGCTCTTCATAGTTGCGACCCAACTGGCTGATCCGGTCACTGGCCATGACGGTTGCAGCAGCCAGGCTGGCAAATGCCTGCAGATTCTCAAGGTCCACACTGCCGAAACTGGAAGGGTCCAGAGAGTCCAGAGTGATAAGCCCCCAGGGCTTGTCCTGAAAATACAGCGCGCATCCCAGACAGTCATGCACCTCCAGTTGGCCATGCCCTTCCACCAGACCGTCATAAGGGTCAGGCAGGTCGCAATCCATGGAGAAACGCACCGGTCCCTGGCTTTCCAGCAGTATCCTGAGCCGGGGATGCTCCTGCACCCGGAACCGGCGCCCCAGAGTGTCAGGGCTCAAACCATCGACAGCCAGCGGGATCAGTACATCGTCTTCAAGCCTGAGCAATGCCACGGCATCGCAAGGCAGCCATTGGCGCAAGGCATGCAACAGGCGTCGATAGCGCTCCTCTTGCGGCAGCTCGCGGGTGAGGTCGGCCACCAGAGGCACCAACGCCGACAGCAAGAGATTGGTCATTACGACTCCTGAACCATGGCCGAAAACGGGTCATTATGACTCCTCGCAGTGTTAATGCGACATTTATATTCCATAACAGGACGTCTCTCTCCCTTTACAACTAACGTCTATGGATGGGAATAAATGTTAAATAGCTGAAACAGTTCAGCCGTTATACCAAGCCATTTTTCTCCAGGATTTTCTGACGCCAGCCCGATGACGAAATGGCTATACCCCCTTTAACTTTATTGAAGTGGCATTCGTTCACTTTCGTTCCATAGTGTTCACAAAGCTTAACAAAGTGCTCTCCATGCCCGTCATTCAAGGGCGAACCCTTGCTAGTTACGCCTTTAGTTATGGATCTTGAAGAGCGCTTTATTAAATCAGGCGTTGCTTTGCCATGTCCGCTGATCTCCCGCCTCTGGAAACGAGTGGCTCTATGAAACGAATCCTTATTATCGGCGCTACATCCTCCATCGCCATTGCCTGCGCCCGGCTATGGGCCGTACAGGGCTGTGATTTCTTTCTGGTGGGACGCAATGTCAGCAAGCTGCACGCCACCGCAGCCGACCTCAGAACCAGAGGCGCAAAGAACATCACGCTGCATGAAATGGACGCCACGCATTTTGCCGAACACCCGAAAATGCTCATCGACTGCCTCACGGCGCTGGGCCAGATCGATGTGGCCCTGATTGCCCATGGCACCCTGCCCGACCAGCAAGCCTGCGAGCAGAATGTGGGGCTGATGCTCCAGGAGTTCATCACCAATGCCGCGACGGTAATTGCCCTGCTGACCTTGCTGGCCAGGCAATTCGAATTGCAGCGCAACGGCAGTCTGGCGGTGATTTCTTCCGTGGCGGGTGACCGGGGCCGGCCTTCCAATTATCTGTACGGCTCGGCCAAGGCAGCCGTCTCGACATTCAGCGAAGGTCTACAGGCCCGTCTGTTCAAGGTCGGCGTGCATGTAATGATCATCAAACCAGGCTTTGTCGATACGCCCATGACCCGTGGCATGTCGCTACCTGCGGCACTGGTCGCGCAACCCGGGCAGGTCGCTGACCGCATCGTCAGCGGTATCGAGCGCAAGACGACGGTCCTCTATGCACCGGGTTTCTGGGCCTTGCTCATGTGGGTGATCCGTTCGATTCCCCAGCCACTGTTCAAAAGGCTCGATCTGTAACTCAAGCGCCATCCCTCACTTGCCCCCGAGACCCCTTCCATGAGCCCGGACAAAAACCAGCGCGCTTCATCATTGCTCCCTATCATTCCCCTGCTGCTGGTATGTGCCGCGATTGCCGCAAGCTTTGTCGCCTCCAGCGGCCCGATCCAGTGGCGGGACAACGGCCTGTTGCTGGTCGATGCCAGTCAGGGTCAGTACTTCAGCCAGTCACTTGGCCCGGTGGAACATCCCCTCTATCGGTTCGTCACGACGCTGTTCTTCCAGTTATTCGGCCCTCAGACCTTGAGCCTGCTCAACTCGATGCTTCTGCTGCCGCTGGCCTGGATCATCTATCGGCTGGCCACGAGCGCAGGCGCCACCTCACGGCAGGCCATGCTCGCCGCCGTGGTCAGCGTGCTGTCCCATGCCGTGTTCTGGGTATCGACCAAGGCAGATGTGTATGTGCTGCATACCTTGCTGATGCTGATGGCCTACTGGGTGCAGTTCAGTGCAGGAGCGCGCCTGGGCGATTCCAGGAAGCTGCTTGTGATCGGCCTGCTGACCGGGCTTGGTGCGGCGACTCACCAACTGACCTTTGTGGTGCTGCTGCCGCTCTACATCCAGTTGCTGTACCGGCACAGGCTGCGCACTCTGATGACCCTGCCAGGTTTCATTGCGGGTATCGCTGTCGCCTTGCCAGCCATCGTCCATGACCTGCAGGTCCCGATGAGCATGCTGGAAACAGGCCGCCGCTACTTCACCGGTTCGTCCGCCATTGTGGGTGACATCAACCGGGAAGGCAGTCTGCTGCGCTTCGATATCATGTGGTACGAGAAAAAATCCGTAGGCTTGTTGCTGCTCTCATTGCTGGGGCCGCAACTGTTGGGGCTGCTCGTCTTTCCCCGTGGCAAAAGGCTGCGACTGCTGTGGAGCGCAGGGTTGCTGAATCTGGTGTTCGCGGCTTCATACAACGTGACCGATCGCTTTGTCTTCTTCCTGCCCGGCGTGGCGCTGTTCAGCATTCTGGGCGTGATTCAGCTTCAGGCGCTACTGGCCCGCTGTCGCATGAGAACTGCCCTGCTGAACCTGTCGACACTGACCTCACCCATCGTGATTCTGTTCGTCTACTTTCTCTACAGCAGTGGCCTGATCCGCTTGCCGACGCATATCGAGGCGCTGCCGTTTCGCGATGACATTCATTACTTCATGGCGCCTTACCTGCCGGATCGATCCGCCGAGCGCTTCGTGCGAGTCTATGAAGCCTCGGTGCCCGAAGGCGCGCTATTGATTGCCGACCCAGAGCCCATGGGTGCCATGCGTTCGGCCCAGTCATTCGGCCTGCTGCGCGGGCGCAAACTGGCGATATGCAGTGAAGCCGCGCAGATCCATTCCTACCTCGATGCCCGCGGCGCGTACCTGACCCGCCTGAGCTACTGCGCCATGATTGCCGAGCAATACCGGCTGGAAAGCTGGACGCCAGGCTATGCGCTGCACATGAAGTGAGTTTCCTGGTGGAGAAGCCGACCCTCACCAAAAAATACTTGCACAGAAAGTATTACGGTATACCATCAGACAAAACAGGCTGACCCACACGTCTGAGCTGCATCACCACACAGCATTGCGGTATACCAAAAAAATATCGGCTCCGCCCTTCTGAGGCGCCACGATTGAACCGAGGTGAGTGTCATGAAATTTTCGTTGTTCGTGCACATGGAACGCTGGGATGAGCAAGTCAGCCATCGCCAGTTGTTCGAGGACCTGACCGAACTGACGCTGCTGGCCGAAAAAGGCGGATTCAGTACCGTCTGGATCGGCGAACACCATGCAATGGAATACACCATTTCTCCAAGCCCGATGCCGCTGCTGGCCTATCTCGCTGCCAGAACCAGCACTATCCACCTGGGCGCAGGCACTATCATTGCTCCGTTCTGGCACCCGTTGCGGGTAGCCGGCGAATGCGCGCTGCTGGATGTCATCAGCAATGGGCGCATGGAAGTGGGTCTGGCTCGCGGCGCCTATCAGGTCGAGTTCGATCGCATGGCGGGTGGCATGCCAGCCTCTGAAGGCGGCAAGGCCCTTCGTGAAATGGTCCCCGTGGTCAAGGCCCTGTGGCAAGGCGACTATGCGCACGACGGCGATATCTGGAAATTCCCCACCTCCACCTGTGTGCCGAAACCGGTCAATACGCCACCGATGTGGATCGCCGCCCGCGACCCGGATTCCCACAACTTTGCGGTGCAGAACGGCTGCAACGTCATGGTCACGCCGCTGATGAAAGGCGATGAAGAGGTTCTGGACCTGAAGAACAAGTTCCAGGCCGCGCTGGACAACAACCCAAGCGTCCCTCGCCCGCAATTGATGGTCCTGCGCCACACCCACGTCCACACTGCTGACGAGCCCGAAGGCTGGAAAGTCGGCGCGACCGCGATCTCGAAGTTCTATCGCACCTTCGATGCCTGGTTCGGCAACAAGCAGACACCGGTCAATGGCTTTCTGGCGCCAAGCCCGGAAGAGAAATTCAAGGAACGCCCGGAGTTCGAGCTGGAAAACATCCGCAAGAACACCATGATCGGCACGCCGGAAGAAATCATCCCGCGCATCCGTTACTACCAGGAACTGGGCGTCGATGAGTTCAGCTTCTGGTGTGACAACAGCCTGTCGCACGCCGAGAAGAAGAAATCGCTGGAACTGTTCATCAAGCACGTAATACCAGCGTTTCGCTGAGTCGTCTGCAGGAGCGGATTTATCCGCGAAAATCGCGAATGAATTCGCTCCTGCTTCAACTTCCTTTAATGGTTATAAGCACGCTCATTGTGCTCGGCCAGATCCAGCCCCATCTCTTCCACCGATTCATGAGCACGCAAGCCGATCAGGGCGTTGACGAGCTTGAGAATCCCCCAGCTGACCACGAAGCAATAAACCGTGGTGAACAGCACACCCTTGATCTGCGCGATGACCTGAGCGCCCATGCTCACATCCGGCACCAGACCGCCCATCGACGGTAAACAGAACACACCGGTCAGCACCGCACCGATCATGCCGCCCACACCGTGCAGGCCGAATACATCCAGGCTGTCGTCATAGCCCAGGCGCTTCTTCAGGACGGTCACGCTCAAGTAGCAGAACACGCCACACAACAAGCCGATTGCCAGGGCTCCGCCGACACCGACATAGGCGCAAGCCGGAGTAATCCCCACCAGGCCGGCCAATGCGCCGCTGGCCAGACCCAATGCGCTGGGCTTGCCGACCTTGAACCACTCGGTAAACATCCAGCCCAGAATACCGGCGCAAGCGCCTACCTGAGTATTGAGCATGACGATGCCCGACGTGCCGCTCAGGCCGCCGCCTGAGCCGATGTTGAAACCGAACCAGCCGACCCACAGCATCGCCGCACCGGCCATGGTCAGGCTCAGGTTATGCGCAGGCATTGGCGTGTTCTGATAGCCCTTGCGCTTGCCCAGCACCAGACAGGCCGCCAGTGCCGCAACCCCGGCATTGATATGCACGGCGGTGCCGCCCGCAAAGTCCAGCACGCCCCAGTTATGCATCAAGGCCCCCGCTCCGCCCCAGACCATGTGCGCCACCGGCGCGTAGACCAGAGTGAACCAGATCGCCATGAACAGCAGCGCTGCCGAGAACTTCATGCGCTCGGCAAAGGCACCTGCAATCAGTGCCGGGGTGATGATGGCGAAAGTCATCTGGAAGGTCACGAACACCCCTTCAGGAATCTCGCCCACCAGACTGTCCGGCGTCATGCCCGCCAGAAAGACACGGCTCAGGCCGCCGACAAAGCTGTTGAAGGTCACTTCACCTTCAACCATGTTGCTGGTGTCGACCACCATGCTGTAGCCGTAGATGATCCACAACACACCCACCAGCCCTGCAATACCGAAACACTGGGTAAACAACGAAAGCATGTTCTTGGCCCGCACCAGACCGCCATAAAACAGCGCCAGGCCAGGCAGGCACATGAACAGCACCAGCACGGCGGCGGTGATCATCCAGGCGGTGCTGCCGGTATTGAGAACAGGGGTTTCGGCCGCCAGGGCCAGAGGAGAAAAAGCGCCGACTGCCAGTAACGCCAGAAGGGATTTGCCGATAGGACGATTAACCATTATCAAAGCTCCTGCATGGGAATGGAAAGTGTCGGGCAGAAAGCAGAGTGGCTTGAAACTGCGGGCCTTTGCGGCCTCTTTATAGATAAAACTCCGTAGGAGCGAATCGGGCGGCGCTCCGCACATTCGCGAATAAATTCGCTCCTACGGGGGGATCAGTACTGCTGACCTGGAATCCAGCTGGTTCCGGCCAAAGGCACTCGCGCCATGGCTGCAGACTCCACCGTCAGCGCCACCAGATCCTCGGGATCGAGGTTGTGCAGGTGCGACTTGCCGCAGGCGCGGGCCATGGTCTGGGCTTCCAGCACCAATACACGCAAGTAATTTGCCAGACGACGCCCGCCTTCGACCGGGTCCAGACGCTTGGACAGTTCCGGGTCCTGAGTGGTGATACCTGCCGGGTCGCGGCCGTTCTGCCAGTCGTCGTAGAAACCGGCCGCCGAGCCGATCTTCTTCAACTCCTCGTCCAGACGCGGATGGTTATCGCCCAGCGCAATCAGCGCCGCCGTGCCGATGGCAACCGCATCGGCACCGAGGGCCATGGCCTTGGCCACGTCGGCACCGTTACGAATGCCGCCGGACACGATCAGTTGCACCTTGCGATGCATGCCCATTTCCTGCAACGCCTGAACGGCCTGAGGAATGGCTGGCAGAATCGGGATGCCCACGTGTTCGATGAACACCTCCTGAGTCGCCGCCGTACCGCCTTGCATGCCATCGAGCACAATCACATCCGCACCGGCCTTGACTGCCAGCTTGACGTCGTAATACGGGCGGCTCGCACCGATCTTCACGTAGATCGGCTTTTCCCAGTCGGTGATTTCGCGGATCTCGGCAATCTTGATTGCCAGATCGTCCGGGCCGGTCCAGTCCGGGTGACGGCAGGCCGAACGCTGATCGACACCGATGGGCAGCGTCCGCATGCCCGCAACGCGCTCAGTGACCTTCATGCCCAGCAGCATGCCGCCACCACCCGGTTTGGCGCCCTGCCCCAGCACGATTTCGATGGCATCGGCCTTGCGCAGATCATCAGGGTTCATGCCATAGCGCGATGGCAGGTATTGATAGACCAGGTGCTGGGACTGACCGCGCTCTTCCGGGGTCATGCCGCCGTCACCGGTGGTGGTGCTGGTACCTGCGATGGTCGCGCCACGGCCCAGTGCTTCCTTGGCATTGGCCGACAAGGCACCAAAGCTCATACCCGCGATAGTCACCGGAATCTTCAGGTGGATCGGCTTCTTGGCGAAACGATTGCCAAGGATGACATCGGTCCCGCACTTCTCGCGATAGCCTTCCAGCGGGTAGCGGGAAACGCTGGCGCCGAGCAGCAGCAGGTCATCGAAATGCGGAAGCTTGCGTTTGGTGCCGCCACCGCGAATGTCGTAGATGCCGGTTTCAGCAGCACGCTGGATTTCCTGAATGGTCAGGCGGTCGAAGGTCGCGGACTCGCGCAGGACTGGAGTTGGTTTGTCACTCATGATGATGCTCCTGGATCAGTACGCGGAGGCGTTATCGACTTTGAAGTTGTAGAGCTGACGGGCCGAGCCGTAGCGTTTGAAATCGGCGGCCTTTTCATTGAAACCGGCGCGATTGAGCAGCTCTTGCAGCTCTTCCAGATGCTCCGGGCGCATCTCTTTCTCGATGCAGTCGGAACCCAGGGACTCCACGCTGCCTTTGACGAAAATCTTCGTTTCGTACAGCGAATCGCCCAGTGCATCGCCTGCATCGCCACAGACCACCAGCCGACCGGCCTGGCCCATGAAGCAGCTCATGTGGCCAATGCTGCCGCCGACCACGATGTCGATACCCTTCATGGAAATGCCGCAACGAGCACCCGCATCACCTTCGATGACCAGCAAACCGCCATGAGCAGTCGCGCCCGCAGCTTGTGAGGCGCTGCCTTTGACCCGCACATAACCGGACATCATGTTTTCGGCACACCCGACGCCGACGTTGCCATGCACGGTGATCGAGGCCTTCTGGTTCATGCCGGCGCAGTAATAGCCGGCGTGCCCCTGAATATCCACGGACACCGCTTCGTTGACGCCAACCGCCAGGTTGTGAGCGCCGTTGGGATGGGTCACGACCCACTCGCGTTCCTCGAGTTGTCTGACTTGATCGTGCAGCGCCTGATTGAGGTCACGCACGCTGGCAGTGGAAAGATCGATGGTTTTCATGTGCGTGCTCCTTAAGCCGACTCGCGTTCCCAGATGTACATGGTGGCGGGAACAGGTTCCCAGACTTTGGCCTTCTCGATCCCCGGCAGGCTCGACAGCGCCTGATATTCCGAAGCCATCGCGACGTAATCATCGGTCTCGGCGAGAATCGCCGGCTTGCAGGCAATCGGGTCGCGAATCACAGCAAAGCCGTTGCGGGTGCCGATGGCAAAGGTGAAGAAGCCATCCAGTGCTTCCAGCGAGCTGTCCAGCGCGGTCTTCAGGGAATCGCCCTGCTGAAGGCGCCAGGCCAGATAACCGGCGGCGACTTCCGTGTCGTTCTCGGTGTCGAAGTTGATCCCTTCGCGGCGCAGTTCCTGACGCAGACGAAAGTGGTTGGAGAGCGAGCCGTTGTGTACCAGGCACAGGTCGGCGCCGGTGGAAAACGGGTGACTGCCTTCCATGGTCACGGCGCTTTCAGTGGCCATGCGCGTGTGGCCGATGATGTGGCTGCCTTTCATGCTGCTCAGGCCAAAACGCTCGGAAATCTCTTTCGGCAAGCCCATGCCCTTGAGGATTTCGATGCTCTTGCCCGCGCTCATGATGCGCACGGTCGGTGCCAGCTCACCCAGAGCCGCACGCACAACGGCTTCTTCAGCCTGGATCTTCAGCACCACGGCGCTCGCATTCTGGAACCAGTCCAGTGACGCGCCGAGTTTGCCTTCCAGCGCCGCGATCAGCGCCTTGAAGTCGTACCCTTCGGTGGTGGCCTGCAAGGTCAGCTTGACCCAGCCATCGGTCACTTCATCCCCATAAATCGCAAACCCGGCACTGTCAGGACCACGATCGGTCATCGCTTCAAGCATCGGCTCGAACAGCTTTCCGAGCTGGGACTCCAGCGCCGGGTTTTTCAGGTACAAACCAACAATTCCGCACATAGGGGCAGTCTCACTTCGCGAGGAAAGCTGCAAGCCATAAGCTGCAAGCTGTCCGGGTTAATTGAAAATCCTGTGTCCGCCGCCGACTGCTTTTACTTGCAGCTTGCAGCTAAAAACTTGCAGCTGAATTCAAAAAAATTCCGTATACCGCTTCACTTCCCAGTCGCTGACGTGGCGGCTGTATTCCACCCATTCCATGCGTTTGAGCTTGATGAATTCGCCAACGATTTCGTTGCCCAGCACTTCGGCGAACAACGGGTCGGCTTCCAGGGCGTCGCAGGCTTCCTTGAGGGATTGCGGCAGGGTCTTGATGCCTCGTGCGGCGATTTCTTCCAGGCTCAGCTTGTAGAGGTTTTCATTGCAGACGGTGTCGATCGTCAGTTGCCGATCAATACCGTCCAGGCCTGCGGCGATGATCGCGGCACTGACCAGATACGGGTTGCAACCGGCGTCCGGCAGGCGGAATTCGAGACGGCCATAAGGCACTCGCACCATGGCCGAGCGGTTGTTGGCGCCAAAGGCGATAAAGGCCGGAGCCCAGGTCGCACCGGACAACGAGTTACCCACCACCAGACGCTTGTAGGAGTTGACCGTCGGTGCCGCAAAGGCACACAGGGCCGGGCCGTGGGCCAGTAGCCCGGCGGCGAAGTGGTAAGCCATTTTCGACAGGCCCATGCCGCTCGGGTCGCTGGCGTCATGGAACATGTTCTTGTTGGTGGCGCTGCTGATCGACAGATGAAAGTGCATGCCGTTACCGGCGCGCTTGGGATCGGGCTTTGGCATGAACGAGCAGATCATGCCCATGTCATTGGCGATCTCGCCGGCCGCCATGCGGAAGAAAGTGAAGCGGTCCGCCGACTCCATGGCATCGCTGTAGGTGTAATTGATCTCGAACTGGCCGTTGGCGTCTTCGTGGTCGATCTGGTAGATGTCGAAACCCACTGGCTGTAAGGCTTCGGTCAAGCGCTCAAGGAATTCCCGGGAACGTGACAGGCCTTTGTAGTCGTAGCACGGTTTGTCCAGGCTATCGCTGTTGTCCACCAGTTGCAGGCTGCCCGCCGCATCGCGTTTGAACAGACTGAATTCAGGTTCCAGGCCGGTATTGAGGGTCCAGCCCCGCTGGCTGAGGCGCTCGACCTGCTGTTGCAACACGTAACGACTGTCATAAGGCCAGGGCTTGCCTTCGACGTGACCGATACACACCACCCGGCCATAACCCGGCTGCCAGGGCACCGGCGTCAGCGAAGAGAGATCGCCCTTGGCCATGAAATCCGGGCCATGAGGCTCCATGCCCATGCCACAGATGGCGAAACCGGCAAAACCGGCGCCATCTTCGATCACCATCTCCAGGCCCGAGACAGGAACCGATTTGGTCTTGGAGGAGCCATGGATATCCACGAACTGAGCCAGCACGTACTTGATGCCGTGCTCCTCGATCAGACGCTGTGTTTCTGTTGGCAACATGAGACTTGTCTCCTGGCGAAAGCAAAACGTTGAGGTGGGGACCGCTGTTCACTTCCTGCCGGAACACTTATTCCGATCAGGAAAATTACTTTCCCTTCAGGAATGCAAAGCCCTTGCCATCTTGGTATACCAAAAGTCGAATTCAGCCAAAGGCGGAATTTCCGCTGTATATATGGGAAACTCGTTTTCCTTGAGGGAATAAACCGACGCACGCCACTGCGCGGACAGGGATCTCGCACATTCATGGTGCGAAATAAAAATTATTGAGCGGAAACCGTGCAAAGCCGATGAATATGCCGAACGAACCCCAACCCAAGCTGAAGCTTGAGCAATACCTGGGTATCCAGATCAAGCGCCAGCGTCAGGCCCAGGAATTGAAACTGGCCGACGTGGCCCGTATCGCCGGCATCAGCCAGGGCATGTTGAGCAAGATCGAAAACGCTCAGGTGTCCACCAGCCTGGATAACCTCAGCCGCCTGTGCGACGTGTTGGGCATGCCCATGTCCAAACTGTTCAGCCAGTACGATCAACAAGGCAGCAGCGCGCTGTTGGTCAAGGCCGATGAAGGGCTGGAAGTGGTGAGGCGTGGAACCGAGAAAGGCCACACCTATCACCTGCTCAACCACACACGCGGGCCGAAGAAAAGTTTCGAGGCCTACATGGTGACCATGGACGATGCCAGCGAAGAGTTCCCGACCTTCTCCCACCCTGGCACCGAATTCCTGCACCTGCTGGAAGGTGAGCTGATCTATCGCCATGGCAATCAGGTGTATCGCATGGAGGCTGGAGACAGCCTGACCTTCGACGGCGAGATTCCTCATGGGCCGGAACAGCTGGTGCAAGTGCCGATTCGTCTGTTGTCGATCATGAACTATGGGGCACAGGGCGAGTGAGTTAACAGTCGGCCTTCCTCTGAACCTTTTTCGCGAATGAATTCGCTCCTATGCAGGCTGTGTAGGAGCAATCGGGCGGCGCTCCGTTTATTCGCGAAAGCCCATCACAAAAATTTCCCCACAGTTAAAAAAGTTTCCAAAAACCTCTGGACGCTACAGATTCTTTCGCCTATAAAACGCCATCTGTGAATATTTAATTCCCATCAGGAATTTTTATTCATCCGCAAAAATAATGTTCACCCCCGAATATTTCGCCCTGCGCTGAGCTGCCGCCACTTTCCAGAGGACAAGCCATGCAACACGAAAAGAACCATTTCATCCTCAAGATCAGTTGCCCGGCGACTTCCGGCATTGTCGCGGCGGTGACTTCCTATCTGGCAGACAACCAGTGCTACATCGGTGAAATGGCCCAGTTCGATGACGAGTTCAGCGGCAAATTCTTCATGCGTGCGGTGTTTCGCTTCAACGATGGTCATCAAGGCGATATCCAGCAGCTCAAGGACGGTTTCGACGCCGTCGCCAGTGACTTTTCCATGCAGTGGGAACTGCACGACACGCGCCACCCCATGCGCGTACTGTTGATGGTCAGCAAGTTCGACCATTGCCTGACCGACCTTCTGTATCGCTACCACAAAGGCGAGATGGACATGACCATCACCGCCATCGTCTCCAACCATCTGGACCTGCGCCCGATGGCCGAGCGTGAAGGCATTCGTTTCATCTACCTGCCGGTTACCAAGGAAATCAAGGCCCAGCAGGAAGCGGCGCTGATGAAAGTGGTCGATGAAACCGGCACCGAACTGGTGGTGCTCGCCCGCTACATGCAGATCCTTTCCGATGACCTGTGCCAGCAACTGTCGGGCCGGGCAATCAATATCCATCACTCCTTTCTGCCCGCTTTCAAGGGCGCCAAGCCTTATCACCAGGCTTACGAACGTGGCGTGAAACTGATCGGCGCAACCGCGCATTACGTCACCAGCGACCTGGACGAAGGGCCGATCATCGAGCAGGAGGTGCAGCGTGTGGATCACGTCTACCTGCCTGACGATCTGGTGGCCGCTGGCCGCAATACCGAGACCATTGCGCTGTCCAGGGCGGTGAAATACCACCTTGAGCATCGTGTGTTCCTCAACACGGACAGAACGGTGATCTTCAGGTGAACACTTCAAAACTGATTGATGGCAAGGCGGCTGCAGGTCGAGTGCTGCAGCAGGTCAAAGCCGATGTCCAGCGACTCAAGACCGAGGGCATAGAGCCTGCGCTGGCGGTGATTCTGGTGGGGGAAGACCCGGCCAGTCAGGTCTATGTGCGCAACAAGATCCTGCGCGCCGAGGAAGCCGGCATTCACTCGCTGGAATACCGACTCTCTGCGGACAGCTCCCAGGCCCGCTTGCTGGCGCTGATCAGCGAGTTGAATGCAGACCCGAAGGTCAACGGCATCCTGCTGCAACTGCCACTGCCGCCCCATATCGAAGAAGCCCGGGCCTTGCAGGCCATCGACCCGTGCAAGGACGTGGACGGTTTTCACAGTGAAAACGTCGGCGGTCTGAGCCAGGGCCGCGATGTGCTGACCCCCTGCACGCCCAGTGGCTGCATGCAGTTGCTGGAGGACACCTGTGGTGATCTCACCGGCAAGCATGCGGTGGTGATCGGCCGCTCCAATATCGTCGGCAAACCCATGGCCGCCCTGCTGCTCAAGGCTCACTGCTCGGTGACTGTCGTGCATTCGCGCAGTGCCGACGCCAGGGCCCTGTGCCTACTGGCCGATATCGTGGTCGCGGCTGTCGGTCGCCCGCGCATGATCGATGCCGGTTGGCTCAAGCCCGGCGCCGTGGTGATCGACGTCGGCATCAACCGCATCCAGGACAACGGCCGCAGCCGTCTGGTCGGCGATGTGGATTTCGACAGCGCGCTGTCCAGAGTCTCGGCCATTACTCCCGTGCCGGGTGGCGTCGGCCCCATGACCATTGCCTTTCTCATGAAAAACACCGTGACCGCTGCCCGTCAGCAGGCCCAAGCGCAACGTAGCCAATCGGAGGCCGTATGCCTTTCAATCTATTGAAGTACGGGCTCAGCTCGGAGTATCCGGTCGAGGTGGATCTGCCTGCGCCCAAGGAACTCAAAACCTCTTATGACGTGGTGATCATCGGCGGTGGCGGTCACGGCCTGGCCACTGCGTACTACCTGTCGAAGTACCACGGCATCACCAATATCGCCGTGCTGGAAAAAGGCTACCTGGGCGGTGGCAACACAGCACGCAACACAGCCGTCATCCGCTCCAATTACCTCACCAGCGAAGGCGTGCGTTTCTACGCCGAATCGGTGCGGATGTTTGAAGGCCTGTCCAACGAGTTCGACTTCAACATCATGTACTCCCATCGCGGGCAACTCACCCTGGCGCATACCGACGCGACGGTGCGTTCGTTCCGCCAGCGCGCCGAGGTCAACAAGCATTTCGGTGGCCGTACCGAAATGATCGACCGCCAGCAGATCCGTGAACTGGTGCCTTCCCTCAACCTCGATCCGGGCCATCTGCCGGTGATCGCCGGTCTGTGGCACATCGACGGCGCCACCGCCCGGCATGACGCCGTGGCCTGGGGTTATGCCAAGCAGGCGGCCAAGCGTGGCGTAGAGATCCATCAGCTCACCGAAGTTCAGGAGCTGGTCATTGAAAACGGCACCATTACCGCCGTGAAGACCAATCGCGGCACCATCAAATGCGGCTGCGCAGTGCAGGCGGTGGCGGGCATGAGTTCGCAATTGATGAAGAAAGCCGGGATTCGCTCACCGATCCAGACCTTCCCGCTGCAAGCCATGGTGACCCAACCGTTCAAACCCTTTCTCGACCCGCTGGTGAGTTCATCGGCCCTGCATTGCTACGTGCAGCAGACCAGTCGCGGCGAAGTGGTGTTTGGCGGCGGCTCCGATCCTTACCCGCTGTTCAATACCCGCTCCACCCTGGACCTCAAGGAAAGCCTGCTGGCCCACGCCATCGAGATGTTCCCGTTCCTGGCCAATGCAAAGTTGATGCGCCAGTGGGCCGGGATCACCGACATGACCCCGGACTACAGCCCGATCATGGGCCTTTCGCCGGTAAAGAATTATTACCTGGATGCAGGCTGGGGCACCTGGGGCTTCAAGGCCACGCCCATCTGCGGCAAGACCATGGCGGAACTCGTGGCCAGCGGCGGCAAGGTGCCGGACCTGATCAAACCCTTTGGCCTGGAACGTTTCTCGACCTTCCGGCAAGTCAACGAAATGGGCGCGACAGCGGCCAGCCACTGACGGAGAGCGACACATGAAAGTCATGACATGCCCGCTCAACGGGCCACGCAATATCAGCGAATTCACTTACGGCGGCGAATTCAAGCTCATGCCCGACCCTCAGACCTGCACCGATGCCGAATGGGCCGATTACGTCTTCAACAGCGAGGACACTCTGGGCGTAGTGCGCGAATGGTGGATGCATAACCCGTCCAGCTACTGGTTCCTGGCCGAGCGCCATACCGCCAGCGACGAAATCATCCGCACCTTCGACCCACGGGAAATCTTTACCGCCCGCGTCGATTTCACACCGGCCCCGTCCAAGGAGATCGCAGGATGAGCACCCTGACCCGCCTGCCGGCCCCCATGGGCCTGTTGATCGATCGCAATCAGCCGCTGACGTTCAGCTTTGACGGCAAGTCCTATCAGGGACTGCAAGGCGACAGCATCGCCAGCGCCCTGCTCGCCAACGGCCGCTTTCTGCTGTCGCGTTCGTTCAAATACCACCGTCCGCGTGGCCCGCTGACCATGGCCGGGCAAGACGCCAATACGCTGATCCAGTTGCCCAGCGAACCCAACGTACTGGCCGATGCCCATGCACTTGAAGCCGGCCTGCAAGTGACCGGGCAAAATTTCAACGGCTCGCTGGACAACGACAAGGACGCCTATCTGGGCAAGTTCTCGAAGTTCATGCCAGTGGGCTTCTATTACCGTTCGTTCTACAAACCCAAGGGCATGTGGAAAGTCTGGGAACCGATCATCCGCAAGAAAGCCGGGCTGGGGGTGCTGGACCTTGAATTCCAGCCCGAGTATTACGACAAGGCTTATCTGTTCACCGATCTGGCGATCATCGGTGCAGGCCCGGCCGGTTTGCAGGCAGCACTGACAGCCGCCAATGCCGGTGCCAAGGTCTTGCTGATCGAACAGCAACCGATTCTCGGTGGCTCGCTGACCTATGCCCGTTTCGATATCGAAGGCCAGCGTGGTGAAAAACTGCGGCGCAACCTGATCGATGCTGTGGAAGACCACGCCAATATTCGCGTGCTCAAGCAGGCTACCTGCAATGCCTGGTTCACCGATAACTACCTGCCGGTCATTCAGGGCAAGCGCATGTACAAAGTGCGTGCGACTCACTGCCTGGTGTGCAGCGGCTCGTTCGACCAACCGGTGATTTTCCGCAACAACGACCTGCCCGGTGTGATGCTGACCAGCGCCGCACAGCGCCTGATGAAGCTGTATGCCGTCAAGCCCGGCAAACGCGCCGTGGTTCTGACCGGTAATGACGACGGCTATCTGGCCGCTCTGGATCTGCATGATCAGGGCGTAGAAGTCGTTGCCGTGGCAGACATGCGCGCCAACCCTGTAGACAGTGCCCTTCTGAGCGCCCTGGAAAAACGCGGCATCCCTTGCCACCCGAGCACCACCGTCTATGAAGCGTTGCATGAAAAAGGCATGCGCCATGTGAGCGGCGCAGATCTGCGCAAGATCACCGGCCAGGGTCAGGTCGCCAATAGCGGCCTGACCGTCCAGTGCGATCTGCTGTGCATGTCCGGCGGCTACATGCCGGTCTATCAGTTGCTGTGTCAGGCAGGCGGCAAGTTGAGCTATGACGATCAACTGTCGGAATTCACCCTGAGCGGCCTGCCGAAAAACCTGAATGTAGCCGGCTCGGTGCATGGCTATCATGCGCTGGACAATGTGCTGGCCGATGCCATTCATGCCAGCGCCGAAGTGGTTGCCGCGCTGGGCCTGGAACCCGACACCAGCCCGCAGCCTCTGCGCACCGAAGCCCGCGTCAACTTTGCCTGGCCTATCTTCCCTCATCCCAAGGGCAAGGATTTCGTCGACTTCGACGAAGACCTGCAAGTGCGCGACATCGTCAATGCCACGCGCATCGGCTACCGCGACGTGCAACTGGTCAAGCGCTATTCCACAGTCGGCATGGGTCCGTCCCAAGGTCGGCATTCGGCGTTGCCAACAGCTCGCCTGGTCGCGTCTTCGACACAACGCAGTATCAGCGAAACGGGTGTCACCACTGCCCGCCCGCCTTTCGAGGCCGAGAAGCTGGCCCACGTCGCAGGGCGGGCTTTCGATCCGTACCGGCAGACGCCGATGCACAAACGGCACGTAGAAGCAGGAGCGAAGATGATGCCCGCTGGCATCTGGCAGCGTCCCGCGTATTACGGGAAGACAAACGAGCGTGATAAATGCATGCAGGCCGAAGCCCTGCACGTGCGTAACAAGGTCGGCATCATCGACGTCTCGACGCTCGGCGGGCTGGATGTACGCGGCCCGGACGCCGCCGAACTGCTCAATCGCATGTACACCTTCGCTTTTCTCAAGCAGCCGGTGGGCCGTTCGCGCTATGCGTTGATGACCAACGAACATGGCGTGGTCATAGACGACGGCGTCTGTGCGCGCTTCGCCGATAACCATTTCTACGTCACCGCCACCACCAGCGGCGTGGATCGTATCTACCAGCAAATGCTCAAGTGGAACGCCCAATGGCGTCTGAACGTGGACATCGCCAACGTCACGGCAGCGATTTCAGCCGTCAACGTGGCCGGACCGGACTCGCGCAAGGTCCTGGAAAAAGTCTGCTCCGATCTGGATCTTTCCGCCGAAGGCTTCCCATACCTGGCAGTGCGCCAAGGCACCGTGGCCGGGATCAAGGCCCGTCTGTTGCGAGTGGGTTTCGTGGGTGAACTGGGTTATGAAATCCACGTTCCGGCGCGCCATGCCCTGCGACTCTGGGACGCCCTGATCGAAGCCGGCAAGGCCTGCGACATACGTCCTTTCGGGGTCGAAACCCAGCGCCTGCTGCGCCTTGAAAAAGGCCACGTGATCATTAGCCAGGACACCGACGGCATGACCCATCCAGGCGAAATCGACATGGGCTGGGCAGTGAGCCGTACCAAGCCGTTCTTTGTCGGTCGCCGCTCGGTGGACATCCTTGAAGCCCAGCCGCAGACCCGCAAGCTGGTGGGTTTCACCCTGCCCAAGGCCAGCCCGCAACCACTGGAGGGCCATCTGGTGCTCAAGGGGCCGGACATCAGCGGCAACGTGACCTCCTGCGAGTACTCACAGAGCCTGGGCAAAATCATTGGTCTGGCCTACGCCGCCTTTGATCAGAGCACGCCCGGCCAGCAGATTCCGATCCGGGTCGAGGACGGTGTCGTGGTCCAGGCCACCGTGGTGAAACTGCCCTTCTTCGATCCTGAAAACCAGCGCCAGGAGCTTTGATCATGTCCAGCCTCACTCTCGAAAATCCCCCTGTCCGGTTGTGCACGCTGGTGGACCTGACCGATACCCCGCGCGTGGGCTTTCGCGGAACGCAAAGCGCCGAGTACCTTCAGGCCCGTGGCTTCACGTTGCCGGATGTACCGAACCAGGCAGTACACCAGGCGGACGGCAGCCATGTCGCACGCCTGTCGCAGACCGAATACCTGATTCTGGGCAGCCTCAACGACCAGGGCGAACGTATTGCCGACGAAGAAGCCCGCTGGGAACTGGACCATAGCGCCAATTACCTGCTGCCGCGCCAGGACAGCCACGCCTGGCTGCAACTGAGCGGCGCCTGCATTGCAGAGGTGATGGCCAAGCTGTGTGGTGTTGACCTGCAAACTCAGGCCTTCGGCCAGGGTGCGGTAGCCCAGACGTCGGCGGCGCGTATCAACGTGATCGTGATCAATACCGGCCTGGGCACGACGCCCTGTTTCCAGATCCTCTGCGACCGCGCTTCACTGGAATATTTCAAGGGCGCGGTGCTGGATGCCATGAACGAGTTCAATGGTTAACATTTCATGAAAAAACTTGCCCCCCATAACAAGGACACCGACTACAGCGTCCCGGCTCTCGCCCGGGGCCTGAGTGTGCTGGGCATGTTCAACGCAAGGACGCGCTCGCTCAGCATCAATGAGATCGCCGAACGCCTGGAAGTGAGCACGTCGGCTGTCTACAGGATTCTGTTTACCCTGACCGACATGGGCTACCTGAACAAGGTCAATACCCAGTACGCGCTGGGCGCCAGGGTCATCAGCGATGGTTTCAGCTACCTGGCCAGCCGCGATATCGTCGAAGTCGCCATGCCGCATCTGAACGAGTTGCGCGACCGTACTTCGCTATCGTGCCACCTGAGCATTCGCGAACAGACCGACAGCCTGTACCTGTATCGCGCCTTCGCGGCGCAACGCCTGTCAGTGAATATCCCGGTAGGCACTCGCATTGCCTGCCACTGCACCGCTATGGGGCGCATGTTGCTCACGGCCTTGAAGGAAGCAGAGCTGGGTGCGCTCTATCAGCACATCCGGCTGGACGATTACCCGTCACCTGCCCCGCGCACATTGCCCGAGCTGCAAGCCCTGATCCAGAGCGATCGGGAGCGTGGCTGGGTGTTGCATCGCTCCGATTATTCGACAGCAATTGCCACTTCGATCAAGGATCACATGGGTCAGGTCACTGCGGCCATCAACCTGTCCGGCCCGGATGCGGTCATGGACCCGGAAGGTGCAAAGGAGCGCTTTCAGGCTTTGTTGCTGAAGTGCAGCGCCGCCATCAGCCGTGATCTTGGTCATAAAAATGACACCTATCATTCATGAACGATGGATGGCATTTTGTTTGCTAAAGATTCCATATGGACTGCCGAAATTGTCGGTATGCCATAAGACGAAGCTTTGAGGCTCGATCAGGGTCTGAAGTCTGCTTATTGCCTGCCGTCGTCAGATAACGATATACAAGAAAAATCTGGAGCATGGATGAATATCAAACAGAAACTGACGTGGGCCTTTGCAGTCATTGCGTGCCTGCCCATTGTCGTCGTTGCCACTATCGTTATCGTAAACCTGCGTAACAACGCGACCGATAACTTCGTGAACAGCAGCAGTCGCGAAATCCGTCAGGTCGATAACGCCATGCAGCTGTTCTTCGATGGCATCAGCCAGAACGTCAACTACATCGCCTCGCATCCGCTGATCGCAGGGGCCGGTGGCGACCTGAGAAACTACACAGGCGCAACCCCGACACCGCAGTCCGAAAACGACAAGCTGACCACTGAATTCTTTGTCAGCATCGCCAAGGCCCACCCGGCTTATTCCTACGTCTCCTACGGTCTGATCAACGGCACCTACGTGATGACGCCGGAAGATCCGAAGATGAGCAATTACGACCCACGTGTTCGTCCCTGGTACAAGACGGCCATGGACAACCTGGGCAAGACCGTGCGCAGCGATGCCTACTATTGGGCTGGCGATGACGCCGTCCTGATGAGTACCGTGCGGGCGATCCCCAACACCCTGGGCAATCCCGGCGGTGTGGTGAATATCGACGTGTCGCTCAAGCAACTGACCGGCATCGTCAAAGACATCAAGCTGGGCGACAGTGGCTACCTGATCCTGCTGGAAAAGAACGGCAATGTGCTGGTCGATCCCAAGCAGCCGGAGCATAACTTCAAGAAGCTCGGCGATCTGGGTGATGGCTTCGCTCAACTGGCCAAGACTGAAAAAGGCCTGGTCGAAGTACAGCTCAACGGCGAGCGCTACATGGCCAACGTCTACCCGTCTCCGGATCTTGGCTGGAGCTTTATCGGCCTGATCAAGCAGGATGAAGTCATGGCCTCCGCCACTCGCCTGACCTGGCTGATCGGCATCATCGCTGCCGTACTGGCAATCGTCTTCGCTATCGTCGGTGCCAGCTTCGCCCGCGTGATCGTGCGACCGATCCATAGCGTGTCCAGCGGCCTTGAAGGCATTGCCCAGGGCGAAGGTGATCTGACCCACAGCCTGACAGTGCGCGGCAAGGATGAAACCGCCCAACTGGCCGGCTGGTTCAACCAGTTCCTGGCCGCGATCCGAAGCCTGATCCAGCATATCGGACAAGCCGCTCACAAGATCCTCGACACCTCGCAAAGCTCTACCCGTGTCTCCAATGACATGGCAGAAGCGGCAGGCCGTCAGCGTGAAGCAGTGGATATGGTGTCAACGGCGTTCCATGAAATGGTCGCCACTGCCAACGAAGTCGCCCGCTCCTGCAGCCAGGCCGCGGAATCGGCCGACAACGGTCAACAGCAAGCCCGCGAAGGTCAGCGACAGATTGATGACGCGGTGAGCAGTGTCGACAAGCTGAGTTCGGAAATCGCCCGTTCGGCCAAAGACATGTCGGACCTGGAAAAAGACAGCAACGATATCCAGTCGATCCTCGACACCATTCGTTCCATCGCCGAACAGACCAACCTGCTGGCGCTCAACGCCGCCATCGAAGCCGCTCGTGCTGGCGAACAGGGCCGTGGCTTTGCGGTAGTAGCCGACGAGGTTCGCGCCCTGGCAAAACGCACGGCCGACTCGACTGCCGAGATCGATACGCTGCTGGGCAACCTGGCCAGACGCACCGCGTCCGTGGCGCAACAGATGCACGCCAGCCTGGATGTCTCGCAACAATCGGTCACCAAGATCGGTCAGGCTCGCAGCAGCTTCGGGCAGATCCGAGAATCGGTGGACGTGATCCGCGACATGAATACCCAGATCGCCACGGCGGCCGAAGAACAGCATCAGGTAGCAGAAGACATCAACCGCCACATCAGCCAGATCCATGGCGATGCGCAACTGATTGCCGACCTCTCCGACTCGGCCCGCAATGACTCCCACAGCCTGGCAACCCTCTCCAACGAGCTGGATGCCCTGGTACGCAAGTTCAAGACCTGATAGCGGTCACCTTTTGCCGGAAGGCGGTGTGTCGAACACCGCTTTCCCGCAGATGCCGATCAGCCACGAGCATGATCACTTTGTGTGTGCCTTGACTGATCAGCGCTACCCCGCAGAAGCCCCTTAATCCACCACGACTGAATTCTTCTCACAAACACATCAAAATTCCCCCTTGTCCCACAAGTTCCACCGGCGATCAGGCGCATTCAAAAGAATTCAGTGAGGACGCCTACAAGCGCGCCGATGAGCCGAAAGAGCTTTACTACGTTCCGGGTGCCGGACACGTCGATCTTTATGACCGTGCCGACCTGATTCCGTGGAGCAAGCTGTACTCGTTCTTCGAAACCAACCTTGCCGCTGCAAAGGCTCAATGAAGCGTTGAGCATTTGATAATGAAACGAATGGCCGATCCCTGAAAGGGGCAAAGGTTCCTTTTATCATTCCTGCTGATAGTAACCTTCGGTTCATTCGATTCGTTAATAGACTGCCACCGCAACAGAATCCGCCCATCTCACATTATCGGCGGATTTCCCATGTCTCAGTCTCTCTCTCATTTGCGCTATCCCCTCACCGCCCTCGCACTGATCGTGATCAGTGCCTGCGGACGCGCACCTGAGGCCACCATGGCTCCAGCCGCAGCCAAAGTCAGTGTCGCTAAAGTGCTGGAACAGCCGATCAACGAATGGGATGAGTTCACCGGTCGCCTCGAAGCGCCGGAAACCGTCGAAGTTCGTCCACGGGTTTCCGGCCAGATTGATCAGGTGGCCTTTACCGATGGCTCACTGGTCAAGAAAGGCGACTTGCTGTTTCAGATCGACCCACGTCCTTTCCAGGCCGAAGTCCGCCGTCTTGAAGCTCAACTGCAACAGGCTCGCGCCGTAGCCAATCGCAGTGAAAACGAAGCCGAACGCGGTGAGCGTCTGCGCACCAACAATGCAATTTCCGCCGAACTGGCCGACTCGCGCACCACCTCGGCCCAGGAAGCAAAAGCCGGCGTTGCAGCAATCCAGGCACAACTGGACGTGGCCAGGCTCAACCTGAGCTTCACCCGCGTCACTGCGCCCATCAGCGGTCGCGTCAGCCGTGCCGAAATCACCGCCGGCAACATCGTGACTGCCGATGTAACGCCGCTGACCAGTGTGGTTTCCACCGACAAGGTCTACGCCTACTTCGACGCCGACGAGCGCGTATTCCTCAAGTACACCGAACTGGCGCGCAAGGGCCAGCGTGGCCAGACCACTCCGGTCTATCTAGGGCTGTCCAACGAAGCCGGCAACCCTCACCTGGGCCAGATGAACTTCGTCGACAACCAGGTCAACCCGCGGACCGGCACCATTCGCGGTCGCGCCGTGTTCGACAACACCGACGGCAGCTTCACTCCCGGCCTGTACGCACGCCTCAAGCTGGTGGGCAGCGGCACCTATTCGGCCATGCTGATCAACGACGAAGCCGTGGGCACGGATCTGGGCAAGAAATTCGTACTGGTGATGGACAAGGACAACAAGCCGACCTATCGCTTCGTCGAGCTGGGCCCCAAGGTTGAAGGTCTGCGCATCGTGCGCAGCGGCCTGGGCAAAGACGACACCATCATCGTCAAAGGCTTGCAGCGCGTTCGCCCTGGCCAGCCTGTAGACCCTGAAGTGACGCCAATGGCTTCCAGCGAAACACTGGCTGCACTGCTCAAACAACGCCAGGCCCTAGAAGCCAGCAATCTGTCACAAGTGGCGCCCAAGGCGGCCGTCAAAATCGCCAGCGCAACTGCGCCTCGCGGCTAAGGGACTCGTCCGATGAACTTCTCCAAATTCTTTATCACGCGGCCGATCTTCGCGGCAGTGCTGTCACTGCTGATCCTGATCGCCGGTGCCATCTCGCTGTTCCAGTTGCCGATCAGCGAATACCCGGAAGTGGTTCCGCCCACAGTCGTGGTACGTGCCAGCTTCCCCGGCGCCAACCCTAAGGTCATCGGTGAAACCGTTGCTTCGCCACTGGAACAGGCCATCACCGGCGTCGAGAACATGCTGTACATGTCCTCGCAGTCAACGGCCGACGGCAAGCTGACCCTGACCATCACCTTTGCGCTGGGCACTGACCTGGACAACGCTCAGGTACAGGTACAGAACCGTGTGACCCGTACCGAACCCAAGCTGCCCGAGGAAGTGACCCGTATCGGTATCACCGTGGACAAGGCGTCTCCCGACCTAACCATGGTCGTGCACTTGACCTCCCCGGACAACCGCTACGACATGCTGTATCTGTCCAACTATGCCGTGCTCAACATCAAAGATGAGCTGGCACGGCTGGGCGGTGTCGGTGACGTGCAACTGTTCGGTATGGGCGACTACTCGCTGCGTGTCTGGCTGGACCCGAACAAGACGGCTTCACGCAATCTGACCGCCACCGATGTGGTCAACGCCATTCGTGAGCAGAACCGCCAGGTTGCGGCCGGTCAACTGGGTGCACCGCCCTCCCCGAGCGCGACCAGCTTCCAGATGTCGATCAATACTCAGGGCCGTCTGGTCACTGAAGAGGAGTTCGAGAACGTCGTCATTCGCGCTGGTGCCGATGGTGAAATCACTCGTCTCAAAGATGTAGCCCGTGTGGAACTGGGCTCCAACCAGTACGCCTTGCGCTCGCTGCTCAACAACAAACCGGCGGTCGCCCTGCCGATCTTCCAGCGCCCAGGCTCCAACGCCATCGATATCTCGAATGACGTGCGCAGCAAAATGGCCGAGCTGAAAAAAGGCTTCCCTGAAGGCATGGACTACAGCATCGTCTATGACCCGACCATTTTCGTGCGCGGCTCCATCGAAGCGGTGATCCATACCCTGTTCGAAGCACTCATCCTGGTCGTTCTGGTGGTGATCCTGTTCCTGCAGACCTGGCGCGCCTCGATCATCCCGCTGGTGGCCGTACCGGTTTCGCTGATCGGTACATTCGCGGTCATGCACATGTTCGGCTTCTCCCTGAACGCACTGTCGTTGTTCGGGTTGGTACTGGCCATCGGGATCGTGGTGGACGACGCCATCGTCGTCGTGGAAAACGTCGAGCGTAATATCGAGCTGGGACTGTCGCCCATGGAGGCGACCCACAAGGCCATGGGCGAAGTGACCGGGCCGATCATCGCCACGGCGCTGGTGCTGTGTGCGGTCTTCGTACCGGCGGCGTTCATTTCCGGGCTGACAGGTCAGTTCTATAAACAGTTCGCCCTGACCATTGCCATCTCGACGGTGATCTCGGCATTCAACTCCCTGACCCTGTCGCCAGCTCTGGCCGCGGTCCTGCTCAAGGCTCATGGTGCGCCAAAAGACAAGTTCTCACTGTTCCTGGACCGGATACTCGGTGGCTGGCTGTTCCGTCCGTTCAACCGTTTCTTCGAGAAAGCCAGCCATGGCTATGTCGGCACCGTCGCCCGTGTCATCCGCAGCAGCGGTATCGCACTGGTGGTTTACGCCGGTCTGATGGTCATGACCTGGATGGGCTTCTCCAGCACGCCGACCGGCTTCGTACCGAGCCAGGACAAGCAGTATCTGGTCGCCTTCGCCCAGTTGCCGGACGCCGCCAGCCTGGATCGCACCGAAGATGTCATCAAGCGTATGTCCGAACTGGCACTGCAACAGCCAGGCGTGGAAAACGCCATCGCCTTCCCGGGCCTGTCGATCAACGGTTTCACCAACAGCCCCAACAATGGCGTGGTGTTCGTCGCCCTCAAGGACTTCGACCAGCGCAAGGACCCGAGCCAGTCGGCCAATGCCATCGCTGGCGCGCTGAACGGCAAGTTCGCCTCCATTCAGGATGCTTACATGGCGATCTTCCCGCCACCGCCGGTACAAGGGCTGGGCACCATTGGCGGTTTCCGCCTGCAAGTCGAAGACCGTGGCAACCTGGGCTATGACGAGCTGTACAAGGAAACCCAGAACGTCATCACCAAGAGCCGTAGCGTGCCGGAACTGGCAGGCCTGTTCACCAGCTACACTGTGAACGTGCCTCAGGTCGATGCCGCCATCGACCGTGAAAAAGCCAAGACACACGGCGTTGCCATCAGCGACATCTTCGACACCCTGCAGGTTTACCTGGGCTCGTTGTATGCCAACGACTTCAACCGCTTCGGTCGCACCTACCAGGTCAACGTTCAGGCCGAGCAGCAGTTCCGTCAGGAGTCTGACCAGATCGGGCAACTCAAGGTGCGCAACAATCTGGGTGAAATGATCCCGCTGGCGACTTTCGTCAAGATCAGCGACACCGCAGGCCCCGACCGTGTGATGCACTACAACGGCTTCATCACCGCCGAGATCAACGGTGCGGCTGCACCGGGCTACAGCTCCGGGCAAGCCCAGGCGGCCATCGAGAAACTGCTCAAGGAAGAACTGCCCAACGGCATGGTTTACGAGTGGACAGACCTGACTTACCAGCAAATTCTTTCGGGCAACACCGCGCTGTTTGTCTTCCCGCTCTGCGTACTGCTGGCCTTCCTGGTATTGGCGGCCCAATACGAAAGCTGGAGCCTGCCACTGGCCGTGATCCTGATCGTACCGATGACGCTGCTGTCGGCCATCGCCGGGGTCATCATTGCCGGTAGCGACAACAACATCTTTACCCAGATCGGACTCATCGTACTGGTGGGCCTGGCGTGCAAGAACGCGATTCTGATCGTCGAGTTCGCCAAGGATAAACAGGAAGAAGGCATGAGCCCGCTGGATGCGGTACTGGAAGCCTGCCGCCTGCGTCTACGCCCGATCCTGATGACCTCGTTCGCCTTCATCATGGGTGTGGTGCCACTGGTGCTGTCCAGCGGTGCCGGTGCCGAGATGCGTCATGCTATGGGCGTGGCGGTGTTCTCCGGCATGCTCGGGGTGACCTTCTTCGGTCTGCTGCTGACGCCGGTGTTCTATGTGCTGATCCGTAACTATGTAGAGCGCCAGGAAGCCCGCAAGGCAGCCAGGGCACAGAAACTGAACACCTTGCCTGCGGAGATGCATTGATGAGCGCGCTTAAACTTTTCGCTCCGGCCCTGCTGGTCCTGGCGCTGGCGGCTTGTGCCGTCGGCCCGGACTACAAGGCCCCCGAAACGGCTCCGGCAAAACTCGCTTCGGCCGCTCAGGGCAACCACGACCGCAGCAAGGTGGATACCCTGTGGTGGCAGCAGTTCGACGATCCGACCCTGAACACGCTGGTCAGCCGCTCCCTGGATGGCAACCGTGATCTGCGCGTGGCCTTTGCCCGCCTGAAATCGGCCCGGGCGATTCGCGATGACGTCAGCAACGACGCCATGCCCGTGATCACCAGCCGTGCCAGCAGCGATCTGGGCAAAGGCCAGCAACCGGGCACCACCGAGCGCCGAGTCAATAGCGAGCGCTATGATCTGGGTCTGGACATGGCCTGGGAGCTGGACCTGTTCGGTCGCATCCAACGGCAACTGGAAGCCAGCGAAGCCGATCAGCAGGCCGCCGAAGCCGACCTGTATCAGCTTCAGGTGACGCTGATTGCCGAAGTGGTCGATGCCTATGGCCAATTGCGCGGCGCTCAACTGCGTGAGGCGATTGCCCGGGACAACCTGAAAAACCAGCAGGATTCCCGAGGCGTGACCACACAATTGCGTGATGCCGGAGTCGGCAACGAACTGGACGTGGTTCGCGCCGACGCCCGCCTCGCTGCCGTCGAAGCCAGCGTGCCGCAATTGCAGGCCGAACAGGTTCGTCAGCGCAACCGCATCGCGACCTTGCTGGGCGAGCGTCCCGAAAGTCTCAGCGTGGACCTGAGCCCGGCAAAACTGCCTGCCATTGCCAAGGCTTTGCCGATTGGCGATCCGGCGCAGGTCTTGCGCCAGCGTCCTGACATCCGTGCAGCCGAACGGCAACTGGCCGCCTCCACCGCACGTATCGGAGTGGCGACTGCCGACCTGTTTCCACGGGTCAGCCTGAGCGGTTTCCTGGGCTTTACTGCCGGACGCGGCTCGCAGATAGGCTCTTCGGCTGCACGAGCCTGGGCGCTTGGCCCGAACATCACATGGGCCGCTTTCGATCTGGGCAGCGTCCGTGCCCAGATTCGCAGCGCCGATGCCGATGCCGAAGGCGCGCTGGCGAACTATGAACAGCAAGTACTGCTGGCACTCGAAGAATCGGAAAACGCTTTCAGCGACTACGACAAACGCCAGCAACGCCTGCTGGCTCTGATTCGCCAGAGCGAATCGAGTCGTGCCGCAGCGAGGCTGGCGTCCATCCAGTACCGCGAAGGCACGGCAGACTTCCTGGTTCTGCTGGATGCCGAGCGGGAACGCCTGGCAGCCGAAGACTCCCAGGCCCAGGCAGAAATCGAGACCTATCGCGGAATCGTAGCCATTTACAAGGCATTGGGCGGCGGGTGGCAACCCCAGGCCTGATCGCCTCGCAAGTCACGAAAGCCCTGCGTTCTCTGAGCGCGGGGCTTTTTTGCGTCCCGTATTTACAGGCTATACACGATTGAAGTTTGACAGCAGCCAGTCACTGCCCGAAGCTTCATGCCGTCTGGAACTGGAACCCGGTATGCCCAAAATGCCTTTACAGGGCTCATCGCCTCACCCTGGCACCCGACGCCGCAGGCTGGTCGGTATCGCCGTTGCATCCGTCATGCTGGTGGCGCTGTCATTGGTCGTGTGGTCATGGCGCAGCCCCCCTGCCCAACCCGCCGCAAAACTGAATCACACCTACGCTCAGGCAATGCAGCAGGCTCATGATGGCAAGCCCGGCGCAGCGCGCATGCTTTATCAGCAACTGGCACGTACGGACCTTTCACCTACCCATCGCATAGCCCTGCTGGCCGAACTGGGCAATTATCCAAGCCCCCAGGCACTCAAGTTACTCAATGGCTGTCTCAAGGACTCATCGCCCCAGGTGCGTCAGGCGGCTATCGAAGCCAGTATGGAGCTGATACCCGACAACAAGCGCAGCCTGTTGCTGGGCCCCTTGCTGGAAGATGCCGAACAATCCGTGAGATTCAGCGCCACCCGCGCATTGCTGGGGCTCTCTGCGGATGATCTGGGCCTGTATTTCGCTGTTCTGCAACAAAGCGCCGAAACCTGGCAGGAAGCCCTGAAAACCCAGCCACAGACAGCGCAGAACCAGTTGCAACTGGCAAAACTCTATCTGCAGACCGGGGATCTGGAACCTGCGCTTTCAGCCCTGAAGAACGCCATTGCCCTGGACCCGGATAACATCGAAGCCGCTCTGGCGCATATCGAACTGCTGGACAAAAAGGGCCAGGCGGATCAGGCCCGCAGCCTTTTCGCGAAGTTACTGGAACGCAACCCGGAGTCCTCTGTGCTGCAACACGCATTGGGCATGTGGCTGCTGCACCATGGACAGAGCGAGTACGCACTGCTCAGCCTGGCCAAAGCGGCAGAACTTGAACCGGGGAACAATGATTACCGCTATGACCTGGCAGTAGCGCTGCATGATCTGGATCAACTGGAAGCCGCGCAAAAACAATTGGCTCAGATACTCCAGAATCAGCCTGCCAACCGACGAGCCCGGGTTTTACTGATCCAGTACTGGAAAGAAAACGGCCAATTGCAGAACGTACAGGTATTGCTGGCTGAGCTGGAGCAGCAGAATCCCGATGATCCGGCCCTCCAGCAAGGGCTCTAGACGCTTGGCAGGCAGGCTTTTTACCTGCCTGAAAGTAAGCATTTCGCGTCTTTTTTAACCTGTTCCGACATATTTCACACTTCTTCACGCCCAACCTAATATCGGAAATAACTTACAACGCGCTTCGTCCGATATCACAAGCAGTGATAGAAACCGCCAACTGATGAACGCAGTTTCATTTAATCATTTTCAAGAATACTATTTTCTAACTCGTAAAAAACGTGCATTATTTACGGGCAACTGATTATAACTACCCACTACTCCCGCACGCCTGACGGAACCTTTAGTTTCATCATTGAAAATGCGGGGTCGGGTAGGAAACCAAATGAGCGAGTCGGCCTAACGTTTTTGTCATATCGCTTTATCGGGCTATCAACAGCCACTACACCGTTGGAGTATTTTATTTGTCCAGACTTGCCGAGTTCCGCGCAGCAGAGAAAGCCCTTCAAGAACAGCTTGCACAGCTGGAATCCCTGAAGAATGATGCCGGACTGAAAAAAGAGATTGAATTCGAGCAGAAGCTTCAGGACCTGATGGGCAGCTACGGCAAAAGCCTGCGCGACATCATTGCAATCCTCGACCCTGTCAGCTCCACGTCCCTGGTTGCCCCGGCCCCCGGCCCAAAACGCCGTCGCGCGCGGGTTGTAAAGGTCTATCAGAACCCGCACACAGGCGAGCTGATTGAAACCAAAGGCGGTAACCACCGCGGCCTCAAAGCCTGGAAAGAGCAATACGGCGTCGAGACTGTCGATTCCTGGCTGCGCGCCTGATCACACTTTGTCGTCAAGGCAAGCCCTGCATCTGCAGGGCTTTTTATTGCACGCGCCCCACTCATATATATGAATAGGGAAGCATGATTAATTCATATACATGCCGTCTACTTCGGCACGATTTGCATATAACAGCTGATGACATACCGTAGACCCTGCTCACGTTAAAATAATGACGCCAATAAAATCACCACAATCCAACATAGCAGTCACTGTTGCAACTTGAAGAATTCACCCCCTCGTTCAGCATTCCGACAGCTTCATTACGATGTGTAACTCGATGTGAAGTGCATCGTTTTCCTCTCACGACTACACACCTGCTTCACCAAAAAATCGTCGCCGTTTTGCAGGAATGAGCACACGAAGATGCTAACTTTTCGACGAGTCGCGAATAGTGTCGGACAGGATTGTGCAAAAGACCGGTTCAAATGATTTGCGACCTGCGCCTCAAGGCAATAAGCATCAAGTCAGGACTTCACATTTTTTTCACACGTCTTCTTACAAGATAAAGGCCGCTAAAGGAATAGCGCCCCATGCCCGCCTCGGCGGGCTTCTTTTTGCCTACAGGAAAGCATCAAGGCGTAGAGTCGAGCTTCAGCCCTTCCCTGATACGCAAAACCTCATCCTTGTTCGCCGCATAGCCATCAACCGATCCGGCATAGGACAACGACCACGCCATCTCCTTGTTCGCTGCTGCCACCAGGGTCTGGGTCATCACATGCACGCCGTTCTGGGTCACCGTGCAGGTGGTTTCCAGCGAAGGAATCACACTGAGCTGCCCTTCGCGCACATGAGTGCACACGCTCTGCATGCCGCTGCGAGCGAAATTGACCTGAATCGACTTGCGCATCTCCAGCAAAACAGCCTGAACATTGACCTCATGGCCAGGCACCAGACGTGACTGGGTCAGCTCCATCACCATACTCGGATTACCGGCCTGATCGTTTTTGACTGCGCGTTGTCTGACTTGCACGGACGGTTGAGTGGCGGGGTCCGCTGTCGGCAGCGATTCCACCTCCCAGCCCGCCGGCCAGATGATCATTGCATCGGCGGCATGTGCACCTGCTGCAGCCAGGCACAGGCTGATGAACAAGGATCTGCATGGCAAGAACGTCATGATCGAAGCTACTCAGTACAGGAAACTGGAAATTCTGAGCCTGTCGCCCGCCACGAGCAAGGGCCGAAGCACTTTTTGATCAGCGCAAGGTTTGGCACTGGCCGCCCTGCCCCGTATCATTTGGCAATTTTTGAACACTCTGTTGGAGATCCCCATGAGCCTGCAAGAACTCAATACCTTCCCTGGCGTGACCGCTGAACCTGAAGCGGCCACCCAGCGCTTCGTGTTCAACCACACCATGCTGCGCGTCAAGGACGTCACCGCCTCGCTGGACTTCTACACCCGTGTACTGGGTTTCAGCCTGGTAGAAAAGCGCGACTTCCCGGAAGCCGAGTTCAGCCTGTACTTCCTGGCACTGGTCGACAAGGCCCAGATCCCTGCCGACGACAAGGCTCGCCACGAGTGGATGAAATCCATCCCCGGCATTCTGGAACTGACCCACAACCACGGCACCGAAAAAGACCCGGCCTTCAGCTATCACAACGGCAACAGCGACCCGCGTGGCTTCGGGCATATCTGCGTGTCCGTACCAGACGTGCATGCAGCCTGCGAACGCTTTGAAAAGCTAGGCGTGGACTTCCAGAAACGCCTGGCCGATGGCCGCATGAACAACCTGGCCTTCATCAAGGACCCGGATGGCTACTGGGTGGAAATCATCCAGCCGACGCCGCTGTAACCCTTCGCCTGTTCCCGAATGGATTCGCTCTTACAGTCTGTACACCGTAGGAACTAATTTATTCGCGAATGGGGCCATGTACATAAAAAAGCCCCATGATCACTCATGGGGCTTTTTTGTATCTGACTGCCAATCAGGCCGGAGCAGATGTGCGGATCAGGTGATCGAAGGCGCTCAGGGAAGCCTTGGCACCTTCGCCCAGGGCGATGATGATCTGCTTGTAAGGAGCAATCGTCACGTCACCGGCACCGAAGATACCTGGAACCGAAGTCTCGCCGCGTGCATCGACGATGATCTCGCCACGTGGCGACAACTCGATGGCACCCTTGAGCCATTCGCTGTTAGGCAGCAGGCCGATCTGTACGAAGATACCTTCCAGCTCGACAGTCACTTCTTCGCCATTAACACGGTTCTTGTAGCGCAGGCCGTTGACCTTCTGCTCGTCGCCAGTCACTTCAGTGGTCTGGGCGCTGGTAATCACGGTAACGTTCGGCAGGCTGTGCAGTTTGCGCTGCAGGACTGCGTCGGCACGCAATTGCACATCGAATTCCAGCAGGGTCACGTGGGAGACGATACCTGCCAGGTCAATGGCCGCTTCAACGCCCGAGTTACCACCGCCGATCACTGCAACGCGCTTGCCTTTGAACAGCGGGCCATCGCAGTGCGGGCAGTAGGCAACGCCCTTGTTGCGGTATTGCTGCTCGCCAGGGACATTCATCTCCCTCCAGCGGGCACCGGTAGCCAGAATCACGGTCTTGGCCTTGAGGCTTGCACCGCTGGCGAACTTCACTTCATGCAGTTCGCCCTCTTTGCCGGGAATCAGCTTGTCGGCGCGCTGCAGATTCATGATGTCGACGTTGTATTGCTTGACGTGCTCTTCAAGCGCAACGGCCAGTTTAGGGCCTTCGGTGTGTTGTACCGAGATGAAGTTCTCGATTGCCATGGTGTCCAGCACCTGACCGCCGAAACGCTCTGCCGCAACACCGGTACGAATGCCTTTACGGGCTGCGTAGACCGCTGCGGCCGAACCGGCTGGACCACCGCCGACGACCAGAACGTCGAAGGCATCCTTGGCATTGAGTTTTTCAGCCTGACGAGCGCTGGCGCCGGTGTCGATCTTGGCGAGGATTTCTTCCAGGCCCATGCGGCCCTGGCCGAACAGTTCGCCATTGAGGTAGATGCTCGGTACCGACATGATCTTGCGGTCAGTCACTTCATCCTGGAACAGCGCACCGTCGATGGCGACGTGCTTGATGTTCGGATTGAGGACCGCCATCAGGTTCAGGGCCTGAACGACGTCCGGGCAGTTCTGGCAAGACTGCGAGAAATAGGTTTCGAAATGGAACTCGCCTTGCAGGGCGCGAACCTGTTCGATGGTTTCCGCACTGACCTTGGGTGGGTAGCCGCCTGTTTGCAGCAACGCCAGGACCAGCGAGGTGAATTCGTGCCCCATGGGAATACCGGCGAAACGCAGGCTGATATTCTGACCAGGGCTGTTCAACGAGAACGATGGCTTGCGTGCATCGGTGCCGTTGTCTTGCAGGGTGATGTCTTTGGAAACACTGAGTACATCGTTCAGCAGAGCCAGCATTTCCTGGGATTTGGCGCCGTCATCAAGGGACGCAACGATCTCGATGGGGCGAGTAACCCGCTCCAGGTAGGATTTCAACTGGGCTTTAAGATTGGCGTCCAACATGTGGCGACTTCCTATTTTACGAAGGTAGAAAAAACAACGCCCAGGCGATGACCGCCCGGGCGTTTTTTGGGGCGATGCGGTTTACTTGCTCAAGAGCTCAAAGCCCCTAGCCGTTTCATACGACTTAGATCTTGCCGACCAGGTCCAGAGACGGAGCCAGAGTAGCCTCGCCTTCTTTCCACTTGGCTGGGCAGACTTCGCCCGGGTGAGCAGCAACGTACTGAGCAGCCTTGATCTTGCGCAGCAGCTCGGAAGCGTCACGGCCAACGCCGCCATCGTTCAGTTCAACGATTTTGATCTGGCCTTCAGGGTTGACCACGAAAGTACCGCGATCAGCCAGACCGGCTTCTTCGATCAGCACGTCGAAGTTGCGGGAGATCTGCAGAGTCGGGTCGCCGATCATGGTGTACTGGATCTTGCCGATTGCTGGCGAAGTGTTGTGCCATGCAGCGTGGGCAAAATGAGTGTCGGTAGAAACGCTGTAGATCTCGACGCCGAGTTTCTGGAACTCAGCGTAGTTGTCAGCCAGGTCTTCCAGTTCGGTAGGGCAAACAAAGGTGAAGTCGGCTGGGTAGAAGAATACGACAGACCATTTACCTTTGAAGTCAGCTTCCGAAACGTCGACGAAAGCACCGTTCTTGAATGCGGTTGCTTTGAACGGTTTTACTTGGCTGTTGATAATAGGCATCGGTGAATCTCCTGATGGGTTGTGAATTCGATGGAGTGAAGCTTACGCACGATTGATGACAAAGGCTCATTGGCAAACCTGATGTTGCTTATTAGTTTTGCCTATCGGCGAAGCTTATTAATAGAAGAAACCTTCACGTCGCCCAGGTCCCCGGAAGGACTGCTGAACGAAACCGGCTCAATGTAACGCATCGCAGACTTCATGTCCCGCCACCCCACGTAAGCCATGAGCGACTTGAGGTCCCATCCGTTGCGATGCGCCCAGGTGGCAAACCCGCGGCGCAACGAGTGGCTGGTGTATTGATCGGCGCTGATACCTGCACGCTCGAACGCCTGACGCAACAAGGGAATGACACTGCTGACATGCAGCCCCTCCTCGCCCAGATTGCCCCAGCGATCGATGGAGCGAAATACCGGGCCACGCGCCAAGGCAGAGCAATTGACCCAGTCGATGTAAGCCTGCACCGGACACAGGCGCTGCAAGGCCGGGGTCTGGTAGGTCTTGCCGATATTGTCCCGATCACCCTTGCTACGCGGCAGGTAAAGACTGATCCCGGATTCGGGAATCGCCTTGATGTCCTCGATTTGCAGGCGGCACAGCTCGTCACTGCGAAACCCTCGCCAGAATCCCAGCAGGATCAGCGCCGCATCGCGACGACAGCGCAGCAACTGCGCCTGATCGTGCCGTGCCAGCGCATCATTCGCCTGAGCTTCAAGCCAGGCAACCACACGCTCCAGATCCTGCAACTGCAAAGGCTCGGCCTGCTTCTCCTGAGCGGGATGCAAGGCCCGTATGCCCTTGAGTACCTTGCGCACCATCGCGGACTTGGTCGGGTCGGCAAAACCCTGGCTGCTATGCCACTGCGCCAGCGCCGACATGCGCAGCTTCAGGGTATTGACTGACAGGGTCGAAGCATAGGTCGCCAGATAGCGGGCCACACTCTCGCTGGTGGCCGGCAGAAACCCGCCCCATGTCACCTCGAAATGCTCGATGGCCGCTCGGTAGCTGCGCCGGGTGTTGTCCCGGGTCGCCGCCGCGATATAGCGATCAACGTCATTCATGCCTTGTCACCCCTTTGTGTACTGCGCACATCGCCCTCACAGGCCAGACAAGCGTATGACACGGGATAATACGCCAATATCACGGGTTAATTTATTACAAATTCAACGCTGATTTTCAATCTAATATAGTATGTAATTACAGGGTACATACCACAGTACGAAATCGTAGGAGACAGCATGGCTCGCGGCGGTGTAAACAAGGCGCTGGTGAACAAGGCACGGCTTGCCCTGCTCTCTCGCGGGGAAAATCCCAGCATCGATGCAGTACGTGTCGAAATGGGCAATACCGGCTCGAAAACCACCATCCACCGCTATCTCAGGGAGCTGGATGAAACCGACACCGCGCCGCCCGACATCAACGATGAACTGACGGATCTGGTAAGCAGGCTTGCCCAGCGCCTTCAGGAACAGGCTCAGGAACGTATTGATCAGGTCCGCGACGAGCACGACGCCCATCGCAAGGCCATGCAGCAGGAACTCACCACAGCGCAGCAGCGCATTGATGAACTGCAAGAGCGGCTGACACGCCAGACCGACGCTTTCGAGCAACAGAACGCCGCCCTGCTCCACTGCCAGCAGACACTGCAAGGCGAGCAGACAGAAAATGCCAGGCTGCAGCAGGCCAACAGCGACCTGGAAGCACGCCTGCAAGACAAGGACGCGCAGATTCACTCACTGGAAGAAAAGCATCGGCACGCCCGGGAAGCGCTGGAGCACTATCGAAACTCGATCATGGAACAGCGCACCCGCGAGCAACAACGCCACGAAGGCCAGCTTCAGCAAGTCCAGATGGAGCTGCGCCAGGCCCAGCAGAGCCTGACAATGCGTCAGGAAGAAATCACCTTATTGAACCGGGACAACGAAAGGCTGCTGACAGAAAATCGCAACGTAGCAAGGGCGCTGAACGACCAGAAGGACCTGCTGAGCCAGGCCACCCAACAAGTTGCCAGCACCCGCGAGCATTACCAGCATTCACACACCCAATGCGCCCTGCTCGAAGAACGACTGCGCACCACTCAGGACGAGAACGCCGAACTCAAGCAAAGCCTGACGGACACTCGCCAACAGAACCGCATGCTGGAATTGTTGCTGATAAAGAAGGAAGCCGCACTGGAACATCTGCGCGAGCCCGGCGAAAAACCAAAGCCGAAGAAGGCTTCGGGCAAGGCGTCGCCGGACCAATAAAAAGCACCGGCCAACCTGCGCGACTACTATAAATAGCCACTATTTATTCATCATATAATTATTCTTAAATGTTATTTAATTAACATTTTTTATGCATATAAGCTCACTCCACATCCGACTAAATCCCTGGAAGCTGGAGCCTTGTATGCACAAACCCACGAAACGCCTGTCTCGCCTGGCAACCGCCATCGGCCTGGGTGCAGCACTGATGTCCGGCGCATTGATAATGCCTGCCACTGCGCAAGCCGAGGGTGAAATAAGGATCGCCGAACAGTTCGGCATCGTCTATCTGCTGCTCAACGTCGTGCGCGACCAGAACCTGATCGAGAAGCACGGCAAGGAAGAAGGCCTGGATATCAAGGTCGACTGGACCCAGCTCTCCGGCGGCTCGGCGGTGAACGATGCCTTGCTGTCAGGCTCCATCGATATCGCAGGCGCCGGTGTCGGCCCGCTGCTGACCATCTGGGACCGTACCAAGGGCAAACAGAACGTCAAGGCCGTCGCTTCGCTGGGCAACTTCCCGTACTACCTGCTCAGCAACAACCCCAAGGTCAAGACCATCGCCGACTTCACGGAAAAGGACCGCATTGCCGTACCGGCCGTGAGCGTTTCCGTCCAGTCGCGTTACCTGCAATATGCAGCCGCCAAACAATGGGGTGACAAGGAATATGCCCGACTGGACAAATACACCGTCAGCCTGCCACATCCGGACGCGGCTGCCAGTCTGATCACCGGAGGCACCGAACTGACAGGGCATTTCTCCAACCCGCCCTTTCAGGAGCAGGAACTGAAAAACCCTGGCGTGCATGTCGTGCTCAACACCTACGACCTGCTGGGACCAAACTCGCCAACCGTGCTGTTCGCCACCGAGAAATTCCGCAAGGAAAACCCGAAGACCTACAAGGCCTTCATTGAAGCCTTGTCGGAAGCCGAAGCATTCGTCAGCAAGGACATCGGCGCTGCAGCCGACACCTACATCCGTGTCACCAAGGCCAAAATCGATCGCGCAGAACTGCTGCAGATCATCGACAAACCGGAATTCCAGTTCACCATCACCCCGAAGAACACTTACCCGCTGGCCGAATTCCTGTACCGCGTCGGTGCGATCAAGAACAAGCCAGAGTCGTGGAAAGACTACTTCTTTCAGGATGCCAAGCCGCTTCAAGGTAGCTGACAGCCTTCACGCTGCCCCTGTCGTCCGGCAGGGGTAAACCCCTTACAAAAAAACGCTCCCGCCATTAAGCGGGAGCGCTTTTTACAACTCGGCTGTTACCAGTTATAGGTGGCACGTGCGTAGTAAAACGCGCCGCTATACCCATAAGGTGAAAACGTACTGTAGGCCAGGTTGCCGCCACTGGACGCAAACTCGTTCAGCTTCTCCGGGTATTCATCGGTAACGTTGTCGCCGCCCACTGTGAAGACCCAGTTCTTGAGCTTGTAATCCACTGCCAGGTCCAGCAACCAGGCCGCCTTGAACGTCTGGTCGTTGACTTCGGCTGCCTGATAGCTGGTGAACTCGCCATACCGCACCAGGTTGGAGTGCAGCGTCCAGTTGCCGATCGTGAAATCGTTGGCCAGGGTAAGTTTGTGCTGCGGCGTGGTATCACCCAGCAGACCGATGCGTTCACGACGGTCTACACGCACCAGATTGACACCCAGTTGATCCAGCTCCGGCGGGTTGGCTTTTACGCTGGTGACCTTGGTGTGGTTGTAGTTGTAGCCCAGGGTGCTGTTCCAATCCACACCGTTATCGAACTGATAGCGGTAGTTGGCAACCAGGTCGATACCGTCGGTGCTGGTGTCGGTGGCATTGGTGAAGTAACGGACACTGGTGTAGTTGATGTCAGTGATACCGTTGGCTTGCAGGTAGTTGGTTGCAGCGTTGTTGAGCACCAGGTTGGAGGACAGCGAGATGCGATCACGGATGTCGATACGGTAAACATCCGCAGTCACGGTCAGATTGTCCAGCGGCTTGAGCACCAGGCCCAGACTGTAGTTGCGGGACTTCTCGGCCTTGAGATCTTCAGCACCCAACAGTTGAGCCACATTGCTGTTGGCCGGGAACGTACCCGCTTCCTGAATGGTGTTGCCGATCAACTGCGACGAGGTATACGTGAAGTTCTGCTGAGCCAGCGATGGCGCACGGAACCCTGTCGAAACGCTACCGCGCAAGGCGATACGCGGCGTGAAATCGTAACGCGCCGAAACCGAGCCACTGGTATTAGAGCCGAAGTCACTGTAGTCCTCGCGACGCACAGCTGCCGAAACCCCGAGCTTTTCAGTGATATTGGTTTCCAGGTCCAGATACTGGGCAATGTTATGCCGCGAATAGCTGCCTGCATCCGCTGCGCGGAAACCGCCAAGCCCGGAGCTGCCGGTCTGGAAGTAGGACTCGGCCTGACCCGCCTCGATCTGATAACCCTGGTGCAGATACTCGGCACCGAACGCCACCGACACCGGATACGGCAGCCACGCAGCACTGAACTCACGGGACAGATCCAGGCTGAGCTGCTTCTGGTCGTTGGTCAGCGTACCGTTATAGAACGAGCGCGGAGTGGCCAGACCCAACGAGGTGTTGATGGTCTTGGTGCGCAACTCGTAAGAGTTCTTGCCGTAGTTGGCAGACAGGTCGTAATGCCAGTTATTGGCAAGCTCGCCACGCAAACCGGCGACCAGCGTCGTGTCTTCCAGGGTGCCGCGAATCAGCGGCAGGTAACCATTGGGGAAAATTGCAGGAATGTTGTTACCGGCATTGCTGGCCCGGTAGAACGCTGCCGTTTCACCGCGACGCTTGCTGTAGCCGCCAAAGCTGTAGAACTCGGCAGCATCGCTGAAGGTGTAGCCACCGTTGAACTGGATCTTGCCTTCTTCGGTTTCCGGCTCACCCTGACGGAATACATGCTGTCCGTAGGTGGTAGAACCGACGCTTGCCGGGCGAAGGTCATTGCCAGCGCGGTCAGTGTAGTCGTTGTTCGCACCTTCGCCGGAAAGATTGAGGAAACCATTGCTGCCCAGGGCAAAACCGGTGTTACCCGAAATATTGCGCTTGATCCCGTCTCCCTTCTTGTACTGCCCGTACTGAGTGGAAATCGAACCACCATGGTCGCCCTCCTTGAGGATGACGTTGATAACCCCGGCGATGGCATCCGAGCCATAACGTGCCGAGGCACCGTCACGCAGCACTTCGATGTGATCGATGGCAGACAGCGGAATGGCGTTCAGGTCGGCAGGTGCCGAACCACGGCCGACCGCGCCACCCAGGTTGACGAAGGCCGAGGTATGACGGCGTTTGCCATTGACCAGCACCAGCACCTGATCCGGCGACAGACCACGCAATTGCGCAGGACGCGTCAGCTCAGCGCCATCCACCAGGCTGGGACGTGGAAAGTTGATTGAAGGAATCAGGCGAGCCAGTACCGCCCCCAGTTCTCCAGAACCGGAATTGCGCAGGCTGTCGCCGGAAATGACATCGATGGGTGACAACGAAGCGCTTGCAGTGCGCTCCTGAGCCCGCGTACCGGTCACGATGACCGTATCGAGCGTTTTGCTTTCTTCCTTGGCCTCCTCGGCCAGTGCTGCGGCGCTCCAGGTTCCGGCAGTCAGCAAATTGGCTGACAAAATGGCCGTCCCCAGCACGTGTCGTTTAAAGCTCCCCATACCGCTCCCCTTTTAAATCCCTGACCCCAGACCTCTCTGCCTGGGTAACAACGAGCGATCCGTGCGGCGGACGGTAGCGTTCATCGATATGTAATTAGGTTCCCCGGTGGTCCGATGCCTTATAGCTTAATGCCATTAACTGTAAGTTTTTAAATACCATTAATGCATAAGAAGCTACAAATGCGTTTTCAAGCGCACAAGGCAGGAGCGGATTTATTTGCGAACAGGGATTTACGCACCAAAACGGGGAGTTTTCTGGCAGATGGATCAGTTTCTGAGGTGGACGGTCGCGGGCAAGCCCCCTCCCACAGGCTGGAAGGGGGCTGAATGTTACGGTGCCGGGTTGGGTTGCCCGACATGAATCGCTTCGATACCGGCAATAACCTCATCGGACAACGAGACATCGATGCTCGCCAGGTTGACGGCCAGTTGCTCAAGCGTGGTCGCACCGATGATGTTGCTGGTCACGAACGGGCGGCTGGTGACATAGGCCAGGGCCATTTGTGCCGGGTCCAGACCGTGCTGGCGAGCCAGTGCCACGTACTGCGCGGTAGCACGCACGGCCTGCGGATTGTTGTAGCGCTGGAAACGCTCGAACAGCGTCAGACGACCATCGGCCGGACGTGCGCCGTCGAGGTATTTGCCTGCAAGCACACCGAACGCCAGTGGCGAATAAGCCAGCAGACCGATCTGCTCGCGAATCGCGATTTCCGCCAGGCCGATTTCAAAGCTGCGGTTAAGCAGGTTGTACGGGTTCTGGATGGAAACGGCACGCGGCAGGCCATGGGTTTCGGCCAGGTGCAGGAAACGCTGGGTGCCCCAGGGAGTTTCGTTGGACAGGCCGAAATGACGAATCTTGCCAGCCTTGACCAGATCGTTCAGCACCGACAGGGTTTCTTCGATCTCCACCGCCGAATCGTCCGGGTCATGCTGATAGCCCAGCACACCGAAAAAATTGGTCTTGCGATCAGGCCAGTGCAGTTGGTACAGGTCCAGATAGTCGGTGTTCAGACGCTTGAGACTGGCCTCCAGCGCTGCGGTGATATTGGCGCGATCCAGGCGCGGGTTGCCATTGCGGATATGCTCCATGCGGCCAGGACCGGCCACCTTGCTGGCCAGCACCCAATCCTTGCGATCACCGTACTTTTTGAAGTATTCGCCGATGATGCTTTCGGTCTTGGTGTAGGTTTCCCCACGTGGCGGCACCGGGTACATCTCGGCGGTGTCGATGAAGTTGACGCCAGCCTTTTTGGCCAGCTGAATCTGCTCGAAAGCCTGGGCTTCGGTGTTTTGCTCGCCCCAGGTCATGGTGCCCAGCGCGATGGCGCTGACCGAGATATCGGTCTTGCCCAATGAACGAAATTGCATCGATGTCTCCGTCTGGTTCAGATAAAAACGAGCGCGCTCCGGCGCCTGGCAAAGAGGCCCTATAAAACGCCCTCAGCCCAGGCGCTGCAAGTGTTTTGTTGGTGTCCGCCGGCCAACACCTGCATGGCAGAGCGCTTAGCGATAGCCTTCGGCCTGCAGATCGAACAGCGTTGCGTAGTGACCACCGGCCGCCATCAGACTGTCGTGATCGCCACGTTCCAGCACACGCCCCTGCTCCAGCACCACGATATGCTCGGCGTTGCGCACGCTGGAAAAACGATGGGAGATCAACAGCGTCATGCGCCCTTTGGCGTACTCGCGAAAACGATCGAATACCGCGGCTTCCGCTCCGGCATCCAGTGCGGCGGTCGGCTCATCGAGAATCAGAATATCGGCATCACGCCGCATGTAGGCGCGGGACAAGGCGATCTTCTGCCATTGCCCGCCGGACAACTCCTGACCGCCCTTGAACCAGCGACCCAACTGGGTCGCATAACCCTTGTCGAGCTGCGCAATGAAAGAGGCCGCCATTCCCTGAGAGGCCGCCTCCTTCCAGCGACCCTCGTCATCGAAGGCCGTGATATCGCCCACGCCAAGGTTTTCGCCCACCAGAAACTGATAACGGATGAAATCCTGAAAGATCACCCCGATACGGGTACGCAAAGCATCTTCGTCCCACTCCTGCAAATCGCTGCCATCGAGCAGGATGCGGCCCTGATCCGGTCGATAAAGGCGAGTCAGCAGCTTGATCAACGTGGTCTTGCCCGAACCATTGGCCCCCACCAGCGCAACGCTGCGACCGGGCGCCAGGTGCAGATCGATATTCTCCAGCGCCGCCTGACTTGCACCCGGATAGCTGAAGCTCACCGCTTCAAAACGCAGGCCATCGCCGGGCATAACGCCTTGGGTCAGGCTGCCGGAAGCTGGCTGGACCGGCTGCCCCAGGTATTCATAGAGGTCCGCCAGATACAGCCCATCCTCGTACAAACCGCTGATTGCCATCAGGCTGCTGCTCACGGCGGTCTGGCCCTGCTTGAACAGCACCAGATACATGGTCATTTGCCCAAGCGTGATACGCCCGTGCACGGCATCGACAATCACCCAGGCATACGTCAGGTAAAAGGCCGCGGTGCCCAGCAAGCCCAACAGGAAACCCCAGCCATCGCGGCGGATGGTCAGTTGTCGGTCTTCGGCATACAGGCGCTCGAAGGTGTCCCGGTAGCGCTTGAGCAACAGCGGCGCAAAACCGAACAGCTTGACCTCCTTGATGTGAACCTCATTGGAGAGCAGCGCTTCGATGTAATTCTGCTTGCGGGTTTCAGGGGCGCGGCGCGCAAACAGCCGGAAGGCATTGCCCGAAAAATGCGCCTCGGCAAAGAACACCGGCAATGCGCCCAGCACCAGAATCAGCAGAGCCCAGGGCGAGAAATGCACCAGCAACACAGCGAAGCCCATCAGGGCAATCAGGTTCTGCATCAACCCGAGGGATTTGGTAACCAGCGCCAGCGGCCTCACCGACGCCTCGCGCCGGACCCGCACCAGCTTGTCGTAAAACTCCGAATCCTCGAACTGCAACAACGAAAGGGTCTGGGCCTTCTCCAGAATCAGGGTGTTGACCTTCTGCCCAAGCTGCACCCGCAACAAGGCCTGCTGAACCGATAACGCCCGTTGAGCGGCGGCCAGCAGCGCCAGCACGCCCGCCTCAAGCAAGACATAACGCAAGACCGGCCACAGCGGCGCATCGCCGGTGGCCGTATTGAGTTCGATGGCAGCCAGCACCGAGTCGACGATGCGCTGGCCCAGCCAGGCGGCCAGTGCAGGCAGCAGACCGGCAATCAGGGTCGCCAGCACCAGCCCGAGGGACAAGGCTCGTGAAGTGGTCCAGACTAGCTGCATGGCACGGACTGCCTGCTGCAGGAAAGACGTCAAACGAGGGACAAGGGACATGCGCACAGGAACTCTTGAAACAGGAATGGATTGAGAGCAGGCCTGATATCACAAAACGGCCCCGGCCCAACGTGAAAAAGAGGCACATCATGCACGATGCTTACGACCTGCAACGCTTCGTCGAGGCTCAGGAGCCGGTTTTCCGGCAAGCACTGGCCGAACTCGAAGCCGGCAGAAAGCGCAGTCACTGGATGTGGTTTGTATTTCCGCAGATCAAGGGCCTGGGACGCAGCGCCATGGCGCAGCGCTATGCCATCAGCGGCCTCGATGAAGCCCGGGCCTATTTGCGGCACCCGCTGCTGGGGCCGCGCCTGGAGCTGTGCGCAAAAACCATCGCGCCTCAGATCCAGCGTTCGGCTCGACAGATTTTCGGCTCCCCGGATGACCTCAAGCTGCATTCAAGCATGACCCTGTTTGCAGCCGCGGCACCGGAACACCCCTTGTTCAAGGAAGTGCTGGACACCTTCTTCGATGGTGAACCGGACGCCATGACCATTGAGAAACTGCAAGCCTTTCCCTGAACGCTTCAAACGCCTGCCGAAGAGCGCTGCATGCAGCGCTCGCGTCGCTCATCGACGCGCTCGGCAAACCAGGCCGTTGTCAGCTTGCGGGTAATCTTCGGGCTTTTCAGGACAATGCCGGGCAGTACGGCACGGGGCAGCGGTTTGCCCTGAGTCTTCTGGGCCAGCTCGAAGACACGGGTGTAAAGCCGGGTTTCCTCGAACTCGAACGTGTCACCCTGCTTGAGCTGGTTCCAGATGGCCGAATTGCTCATGTCCAGACGAGCGCCCAAGGTGCGAACTGCAAGTTCCGTCGACCCCGGCGACGTCGAATCATAGCGAATCAGGTCGCCATCCAGCGCCAGCTCGATCCCCGTGGCACGGCTGACCGCATTCTGGAAAGCGGCATTGCGACTGGCGTACCAGCCGGCATTGAAATCCGCGAAACGGTAGATCGACTGCGTGTAGCTGGCCGGGTAACCCAGCAGATGGGCAATACCGAAGTACATGCCGCCGCGACGGGTGAAGACTTCCCGGCGAATGGAACCATCGACCGCATAGGGATAATTGGCCGCCTGCTTTTCGGCAAAGGCAATGCTGACCTGCATCGGCCCGCCCGTGCGCACCGGATTGAAATTGCCGAACAGCGTCTGCCCAAGCGGCACCATGCCGATGAAGTCATCGAAAATGGCGCTCAGTTCCTTCTCGGTACGAGCCGCATCCAGCCGAGCGCCATACGTTTTACCACTGGGCGAACGGATCCGCAGGGCTGCGTTGACCAGCGCCGCCGGAATATGCAGCCGCGAGGCACGCCGGTCGATCTCGGCACGGGCAATCTTCGCCATTCCCGGCACTGTCGGATCAACCTGATAAGTGGATTCCTGTTCGGTCACCGCCAGCACGGAACACAGGTTCTCGGTGGTCAGATCGATTCTCTGCGCCACGAACGCGGCATAGATATCGCCTGCCCATTCCTGACGATCCGGAGTCTTGGGCGGCATCAGGCGCACGATCTGCGCCCGCGCCTGATCGGGGCTCAACTCCGGCTCTTGAACCCGCTGGCTGCTGCATCCGGCAAGCGCCAATGCAAAGCTCATCATGAGCGTTCCAGACTTCACTCCCTTCAATTGCTTACCTCTCTCGATACTGGTCTAGAACACAGACCACTCAATCCTCGCACTCAGTTTTTCCAGCGCTGCCATACCGACCAGCGAATTGCCCGCCGCGTTCAATTCCGGGGACCAGACACAAACAGAAAACCGTCCCGGCACCACGGCAACAATACCACCGCCCACGCCGCTCTTGCCCGGCAGGCCGACCCGATAGGCAAAGTTACCGGCTTCGTCGTAAAGACCGCTGGTGGCCATGATCGAGTTCAGTTGCGTGGCCTGGCGTGCCGTCAGGATCTGCTCGCCGCTGTGGGTGCAGAAGCCCTGATTGGCCAGAAAACCGAAGGCCCGCGCCAGATCGATGCAGTTCATGCTCAGAGCGCAATGATGGAAATAACTGCGCAGCACGTCTTCGACGTCGCCATTGAAGTTATCGAAGGACTTCATCAGATAGGCCGCAGCAGCATTGCGGGAACGGTGCTGATATTCGGACTCCGCGACCTTGGCATCGGAAATGATGGTCGGGTTGCCGCACAGACGTCGCACGAAGTCGCGCATGGACAGCGCGGGAGCTGCGAAACGCGCCTGATTGATATCACAGATCACCAGCGCCCCGGCGTTGATGAAAGGGTTGCGCGGCCTGCCCCGCTCGAACTCCAGCTGGACCAGCGAGTTGAAAGGCTGACCTGAAGGCTCATGCCCCAGACGCTTCCAGATGTCCTCGCCGGAATGTCCGATGGCCTGAACCAGGCTGAAGACTTTGGAGATACTCTGGATCGAAAACGGCGTGGCAGCATCGCCGGCATGGAACACCTCGCCGCTGTTGCTATAGACCGCAATACCCAATTGATCAGGGCGAACTTCACCCAGCGCAGGAATGTAATTGGCGACCTTGCCCTGGCCGAGCAAGGGCCTGACTTCATCAAGAATTTCGTTCAGCAGGTTTTGCATGCATGCGCCCCTTGTTTTGGGTGCGCACACTACACCAACAATTGAAAACGAGCATCATCCAACAAGGACAATGTCCCGTGTTTTACAGTCATCGTGAAAAAGCCTGACCTCACCCGACATCAGGTCTTGTATTCGGTATCGGTGCGTTCAAGTTGACGGATCAGTGCATTCCAGTGCCTGGACACATAGGGCTCGTCACCATCCTTGAAGGCCTTGACCTGATTTTCCACAGTGGCGATCACTTCTGCAGGCGGGAAAACCAGCTCCGCATTGCCAGCAGCCTGAGCGGCGATCTGGATATTGCAGGCGTACTCCAGCGATTGCAGTTGCTGGAACGCATGCTCGACACTCACCCCGGCAGTCAGCAAGCCATGGTTGCGCAGGATCATCACGCTCTTGTCGCCCAGATCCGCCACCAGCCGCTCACGCTCGTCCAGGTTCAGTGCCACCCCTTCATAACCGTGATAGGCCACTCGCCCCGAGAACCCCAGAGAATGCTGGGAAATAAGCAGCAAGCCATCCTTCTGGGCAGAAACCGCAATGCCGTCGCGGGTATGGGTATGCAGTACCGCCTGAAGATCGGGACGTGCGCCATGGATCGCGCTATGAATCACGTAACCGGCGTAGTTGATGCCAAGCCCCGTCGGGTCATCGACGATGGTGCCGTCGAGATCGACCTTGACCAGGTTCGATGCGGTAATTTCATCGAACAACAGGCCAAAGGCGTTGATCAGGAAATGCTCGTCCGGGCCAGGAACCCGTGCGGAGAAATGGGTGTAGATGTGATCGGTCCAGCGCTTGAGTGCCGCCAGACGATAAGCCGCCGCCAGCTTGACCCGCACTTCCCACTCCTCAGGCGAAACCCGATCCCGGACGCTGCCTGATTTTTCCGGGCCTGGAGTCCCTTGCTGGACTGGTAAAGCGCTGACGTTGCTCATGGTATTGCTCCTGAATGACTTTAAAGCCTGTCCCACAAGACTAAGCGCATAACAAAATCATTAAAAAGCACATTTTCTTATAAGCTAATTATGAAAAAAACAAATATTAGAAACACCGCAACATCGCTTGCAGCTTAAAGCTTGCGGCTTGTAGCTGGGTACTAGCTACAAAGCTTCAAGCTGCAAGAGTTCCTCAGCGCGCCACCGGCGTCCTCATCGTCACAAACTCTTCCGCTGCAGTCGGGTGTACGCCGATGGTGTCGTCGAATATCTGTTTGGTCGCGCCGGCCTTCAGGGCGATTGCCAGGCTCTGGACGATCTCGCCGGCATCCGGGCCGACCATGTGGCAACCCAGTACGCGGTCGGTCCGGGCGTCAACCACCAGTTTCATGAAGGTCTTCTCCTGAACGTCGGTCAGGGTCAGTTTCATGGGGCGGAAGCGGCTCTCGAAAATCTGCACCTCATGCCCGGCCTTGATGGCGTCCTCTTCGGTCAGGCCGACAGTACCAATGTTCGGCAGGCTGAAGACCGCCGTCGGAATATGGTTATAGTCCACCGGGCGATACTGCTCAGGCTTGAACAGGCGGCGGGCCACGGCCATGCCTTCGGCCAGCGCCACCGGCGTCAGTTGCACGCCACCGATTACATCGCCAATGGCCAGGATCGAAGGCTCGCTGCTCTGATAATGCTCGTCGACTTCAATGTAGCCGCGCTCGTCCAGCTTGATGTTGACGCTTTCCAGACCGAGGTTATCGAGCATCGGGCGACGACCCGTGGCGTAGAACACACAGTCTGTCTCCAGGCTGCTGCCATCCTTGAGGGACAGCAACAGGCTGCCATCGGCCTGTTTTTCGATACGCTCGATATCGCTGTTGAAACGCACATTCATGTGTCGCTTCACCAGTTCTTCATGCAGGTGGGTACGCACACCACTATCGAAGCCACGCAGGAACAGATCGCCGCGATAGAGCAGCGTGGTGTCGGCCCCCAGACCGTTGAAGATCGAAGCGAACTCGACAGCAATGTAGCCTCCGCCGACCACTGTCACGCGCTTTGGCAATTCCTTGAGGTAGAAGGCTTCATTGGAGGTAATGGCATGCTCGCGACCCGGCACGTCAGGCACCTGTGGCCAGCCACCGGTCGCAATCAGAATGCGTTCGGCACTGTAGCTCTGGCCGTTTATCTCAACACGCTGCGGCCCGGTGATCCGGGCATGGCCTTCCAGCAGCGTGACGCCGCTGTTGACCAGCAGATTGCGATAGATGCCGTTGAGGCGGTTGATTTCGCGGTCCTTGTTGGCGATCAGCGTGGCCCAGTCGAATTGTGCCTCGCCCAGCGACCAGCCAAAACCTTTGGCCTGCTCGAAATCTTCGGAGTAATGCGCGCCGTACACCAGAAGCTTCTTGGGCACACAGCCCACGTTGACGCATGTGCCACCCAGATAGCGACTTTCGGCTACGGCCACTCGCGCACCGAAACCGGCAGCAAAACGCGCCGCCCTGACACCGCCGGAACCGGCACCAATTACAAAAAGATCGAAGTCGTAAGCCATTACTGTCTCCTTAGCGATGGGCCAGCATAACCGCTAAACGGTCAGTCAGAAAACGACAAGGCCACCCGAAGGTGGCCTTGTCTTGAAGCGTGCGAGCGTGAATCAGTAAGCCTTGCCCGTTTTGTAGAAATGCTCGAAGCAGAAGTTGGTCGCTTCGATATAGCCTTCTGCACCACCGCAGTCGAAACGCTGGCCCTTGAACTTGTAAGCCAGCACGTTGCCTTCGGCAGCCTGCTTCATCAGGGCGTCGGTGATCTGGATCTCGCCGCCTTTGCCTGGAGCGGTCTGTTCGATTTTCTCGAAGATGTCCGGCGTCAGAATATAACGACCAATGATCGCCATGTTCGATGGAGCGTCTTCAGGCTTTGGCTTCTCGACCATGTCGGTGACACGGAACAGGCCCGGCTTGATTTCGTCACCGGCAATGACGCCGTACTTGTTGGTTTCCTGAGGATCGACTTCCTGGATCGCGATGATCGAGCAGCCGTAATGGTTGTGCAGCTTGACCATCTGGGCCAGCACGCCGTCGCCATCGAGGTTGACACACAGGTCGTCCGCCAGAACAACGGCGAACGCTTCCTTGCCGATCAGAGGACGACCGCTGAGGATCGCGTGACCCAGACCTTTCATTTCGGTCTGGCGAGTGTAGGAGAAGCTGCACTCGTCGATCAGTTTGCGAATACCGACCAGGTACTTCTCTTTATCCGTACCCTTGATCTGGTGCTCCAGCTCGTAGCTGATGTCGAAATGGTCTTCCAGTGCGCGCTTGCCGCGACCGGTGACGATGGAGATCTCATTCAAACCAGCGGCGAGCGCTTCTTCCACACCGTATTGGATCAGTGGCTTGTTGACCACCGGCAGCATTTCCTTGGGCATGGCCTTGGTCGCTGGCAAAAAGCGAGTACCGTAACCGGCTGCTGGGAACAAGCATTTCTTGATCATAAAAGTCCTTGGTAAGGGCTGTTGGTGTTAGCGGCGCAGTCTAATCAGGCGGCGGTCACCTTACAATGCCCCGCCACTGGCCGTCCGATGCCATGGTAGAGGAATCCATGAGCAGATAGTTCCGCAAAATCATAGATATTGCGCCCATCGAAAATCACGGGCATGCGCATAAGGCCCCGAACGCGGATGAAATCCGGCTGACGAAACTGCTTCCATTCGGTCAGCAGAACCACTGCATCTGCGCCTTCGACACAGCTGTACAGCGACTCGCTCAAGCGTAGCTGACCACTTTGCACTGCGCCGGAATAATATTCGGCCACCGGTCCCATGGCCGCCGGGTCCGTGGCCTGAACTTTGACACCCGCCGCCAGCAAGGCATCAATCAGGACCAGGCTTGGGGCTTCACGAATGTCGTCGGTGCCGGGCTTGAAGGCCAGCCCCCACAACGCAACCACCCGCCCCTGCATATAACCACCAAAATGCTGGTGCAAGGCCTCGAACAGCAGGGTCTTCTGGGTTGCATTGCGCTGCTGCACCGCACGCAGAATCTGCGGATCGAACCCCTGCTGCTCGGCCGTTCGAATCAGTGCCCGCACATCCTTGGGAAAACACGAACCGCCATAGCCGCAACCGGCGTAAATGAAATGCGTGCCGATGCGTTTGTCACTGCCGATACCGCGCCGCACCTGCTCGATATCCACGCCCAGATGAGCACACAGGCCGGCCATTTCATTGATGAAGGAAATCTTTGTCGCCAGGAATGCATTGGCGGCGTATTTGCTGAACTCTGCGGCGCGTATGTCCATGACCAGCGCGCGCTCGCGGTTGCGCAGAAACGGCCCGTACAAGCGTTGCAACAGTTGCACGGACTCAGGCTCCGCACAGCCCAGAATCACCCTGTCCGGCCTCATGAAGTCCTCGATGGCCGCGCCTTCCTTGAGAAACTCGGGGTTGCTCGCCACCGTTACACGCGCAGTCAGGCCGCGTCGCGAAAGATGCCCGTTGATGCGCTGGGACAACGCTTCGGCAGTACCCACCGGCACGGTTGACTTGTTGACCACCAGGCAAGCCCGATTCAGGGATTGCCCCAACTGATCGGCGACTTTCAGCACCTGGGACAGGTCCGCCGCACCGTCTTCATTGCCCGGCGTGCCCACCGCAATGAAAATGATATCGGCCTGGCGTACGCCCTCCTCCAGGCTTGAGGTAAACCTGAGCAACCCGCTGGCCTGATGCTCCTTGAGCATGGGCTCAAGACCTGGCTCGTAAATGGGACACTCACCACGCCGCAAGGCGGCAATTCTCTGTAAGCGGGTTTCGACACACAGCACCTGATTGCCCATTTCGGCAAAGCAGGCCGCCGTCACCAGCCCCACGTATCCGGCACCGATTATGCACAGTCGCATGAGTCGCCTCTCCATTCGGATTTGCGACGATTGCAACGCAAACCGATTGCAGCACGGTGATGACATGACGACAGACACATGACAGAAGAATTATCATGAATCACATGGCGGAACGATGGCACCGACGATCAGTCCAAGCCTCGTATTGCAAACTTCCCCCCGGCCTTATCTTGAAGCGAAAAACATGATCAGAGTTCTGTCCATTATTGCTGTACTGGGCCTGACTGGCTGCGCCACCGCCTCCAACACTTACCTGAAAAATGGCAAGCAAGGCCTGAGCATCGATTGCTCGGGAGAAGCGATGTCATGGGCCAGCTGCTATGAAAAGGCCGATGCTTCCTGTGCGGGCACCGGTTATGAGATCGTCGGCACCGATGGCACGCCCCGCCCCGCCGAAAGCGAGAAAACCCTTGGCCTGGACGTGGGCAACTACAAGAGCCGTAGCGTTCTGGTGGTGTGCAAATAAAGGGCGATCAGCCTGAAATGCAGGCCTCGGCAGCGTTGCGTACATCCTTGAAACGCAAAGGCAGGTTGGAAAGACGTTCATGAACCTTGATCGTGCTGCCTCCGGAGCGGTTCTCGACATAAATCACCGCTGCGGGGTCACTGCTGAAACTTTGCGCAACGATCAGGCGCAGGCCGTCACGATGAGGCTCGATGAGCGGGGGCTTGCGACTCTCGCTGATCTTGCCGACAAAACAGTCGGCATACTGCTGAGGCGTCTTGCCGGAAATTACGTTCAGGGTTGCAGGCGAGTGCTCGATATCAGCAACGGTCGCACATCCGCTCATCGCCAAAGCCATGACTACAACGGCCAGTTTCATACAATCCCCTCCAATTTAAAGGTGCTACGACAAGCACAGGCGCAATTAGATCCCGAACGGGACACTTTTTACCAGAAAGAGCGCAATTGACGCCCAAACAACGGCAAATGGCACGCCCCGCATGCTATCGTTTTGATTTTTCAGAAAAAGCCACTGCTTTCGGAGACACCCATGAAATTCGTACACCAGCGTGAGCACTTGAACGAGGACGATCTGGTCGTCATCGAATGCTCGCAAACGTGCAACATTCGCCTGATGAACGATGCCAACTTTCGCAGCTTCAAGAACGGCGGACGCCATACCTACCACGGCGGTGCTTTCGACAAGTTCCCGGCCAAGATCGCAGCGCCCAGCACCGGTTTCTGGAATATCACCATCGACACCACGGGCCGCAAGCCGAGTGCGAACCCTGGCCACAAACCGAAATTCACCCACTCGATCAAGATCGTCCGCCGTTCGACCTCTCGCCTGAGCTGATGCCCAAGGAGCCAATGTGAACAACACTGCCAGCACGACCAAGTACGCCGTCAGCTACAAACTCAATGGCGAGCGCCGCTTCGAATTCGCACAACTGCAATCGGCCTCGGTAGAAGAAGCCAGGGCTGCACTGGAAAAGATGCACGGCCAGAGCGATGACCAGATCAGCGATGTGAAAGTCAGCAAGGCTCTTTAACCGTAGCAGCGTCTTTGCGGGATCGATTGCCAGCCGACCAGATTCATTTTTCGCGAATGAATTCGCTACCTACCATCCCCGTAGGAGCGACTTCAGTCGCGAAAACACCGCCCTACCCCGTACAGCTTTCAACGCCGGGAGATGTGCGCGCCTTGAGCGGGCACTCCGCACGATGCAGGTTCAGCGCGGTATTGATGATGCCGATATGACTGAACGCCTGGGGAAAGTTACCCAGCATGTGCTTGCCTTGGGGCTCGTATTGCTCGGCCAGCAACCCGACGTCATTGCACAGGCCGCACAAGCGGTCAAACAGCTCTCTGGCCTCCCGCGCACGCCCCTGCAGGACATAAACATCGGCGAGCCAGAACGAACACACCAGGAAAGTCCCTTCAGTTCCCGACAAGCCGTCGACGCTGCGTTCATTGTCATAACGCAGCAACAGGCCATCCTGCATCAGGGTGCGCTCGATCCGCTCAACGGTGGCGACCACTCGTGGGTCGTTGGCGGGCAGGAATCCGGTCAGGGCAATCTGTAGCAGGCTGGCATCCATTTCGGTGGCGCCATAGGTCTGTACGAAACAGCCCAACTGCGCATTGAAGCCATTGAGGCACACGTCGGCGTGGATCTGATCCGCCACATCCCGAAAATGCCGCGCCAGAGCCCGATCTTCTTCGGTGAGCGCAGCCTCGGCTATCTGTGTCGCATTACGGTCGAAGGCCACCCAGGCCATGACCTTGGAATGGGTAAAATGCCGGGGCTCGGAACGAATCTCCCAGATACCGGCGTCCGGCAAGTGCCAGACCGTTTCCAGAAACGGCATCACGACCTTGGAAATCGCAATGCTGCGCGGGTGGCGCGGCATGCCACCCTTGAGCGCCTGGATCATGGCATCGGCCACTTCGCCGTAGACATCCAGCTGCATCTGGGTTGCGGCACCGTTGCCGATGCGCACCGGCTGCGATCCCTTGTAACCGCTCAGCCAGGGCAATTCATACTCCAGCAGCCGTCGCTCACCGCCCAGCCCATACATAATCTGTATCTGCTCGGGATTGCCCGCTACCGAACGCAGCAGCCAGTCACGCCACTCTGTCGCTTCCTCGAAATAGCCCAGGTTCATGAACGCCAGCAGCGTCATGGTCGCATCCCGCAACCAGCAATAGCGGTAATCCCAGTTGCGCTCACCTCCCAACTGCTCGGGCAACGAAGTCGTCACTGCGGCAACGATGCCACCCGTAGGCTGATAGGTCATGGCCTTGAGGGTGATCAGCGAACGTTTGACCTGAGCAGTCCAGGGCCCGACATCAGGGCAGCGATCGGAAAACGCTCGCCAGAAAGCCTCAGTACGGACCATCGCCTGCCCGGCATCGGTTTCGGGCAGTATCGGTTCGTAGGAAGGCTGGTAAGCCAGGGTGAAAACCTTGCGCTCGCCTGCAGCGACATGGAAGTCACTGCCGGTGTGGTGATCATGGGGCTGAAGGGAAACCGGGCTGCGTAACACGAGCATTTCCGGCCCCGCCACGGCAGTCAGGGTGTGTGGATCCTTCTTCTCGACCCACGGCACCGTACTGCCGTAATCGAAGCGAATGGCAAGGTCCATGCTGAAACGCACCCGTCCTTCAAGACCGACCACAGTCCGCACGACCTGGTTGTCGACGCCCATGGGCATGAAGTCGATCAGCAGTGCGCGGCCGCTCGGGGTCGTGAACAGGGTTTCCAGAATCAGAGTGCCTTCGCGATAACGACGCTCGACAGAGGTGATCTCTTCTGCCGGTGCAATCTTCCAGCGACCATTATCACTGTCACCCAGCAAGGCCGCGAAACAGGCAGGTGCATCGAAACGCGGAAAACACAGCCAATCCAGTGAACCATCCCGGGCAACCAGAGCGGCAGTCCGGCAATTACCCAGCAATGCGTAGTCTTCAATCAGTGCAGCCATTCGAGAATGTCCGTCCCTATCGTGAAGCCGCGCCGGGAACAGCAGACCTCAGCGCGGCAAGATGTAACGGTCGATGGCCTGAGCCACACCGTCCTGAAGGTTGCTTTCGGTCACGACATAGGCCTGCCCTCGCACGCTGGCATCGGCCTGGCCCATGGCAATGGAGAGCCCCGCCAACTGGAACATGGCGACATCGTTGCCACCATCGCCAATGGCAGCCGTATTCACCAGTTCTACACCCAGATACTGGGCAAGCGTCATCAGGGCCGTGCCCTTGTTGGCCGCCAAAGCCGTGACATCGAGGTAATAGGATTGCGAGCGCGCCGCCAGCGCCTGCCCTTCAATCAAGGGGTTGAGCCGGTTTTCCAGAGTTTCGAGCAAATCGAAGTCCGTGCTGGAGGCCACTATCTTGTCGATGCGATCCAGATACGGCTCGAAGCTGTCCACCAGCAGCGGCTCATAACCCAGCGCATGGCGCTCGTGATCGACATAAGCGCTGTCAGGATCGAGCAGAAGCCATTGGTCATCGGCAAAGACCCAGACCGCGACCTCTTCAGTGGCGAACAGCTCCAGGCAAGTGCGCGCAGCTTCAGGCTCGATTCGATAGGCCGCCAACAGGCTGCCATCGGGATGAGTGATAGTGCCGCCGTTGAAAGAGACGGTCGGCAGATCGACGCCCAGGGTTTCGATGATCGGCCCCATGGCCCGTGGCGGCCGACTGCTGGCCAGGGTGAAGTGAATCCCGGCATCGCGCAGCCGCCCCACTGCCTCGACAGTAGCCGAAGTGAGGCTGTGATCGGGGAGCAGCAAGGTGCCATCGATATCGGACAACAGGAATTGGATGAGTGACTGCGAGCGTTCAGTCATCGATCTGGCGCCACTCGCGACCATCACGGGTCAGCAGGTCTTGCGCAGCCTCAGGCCCGTCTTCACCGGCCTTGTAGAACTGCACTTCGGGCTTGTCGGCCCAGGCATCCAGAAACGGCTGAACGGCGCGCCAGCCATTCTCGATATTGTCGGCGCGCTGGAACAGCGTCTGGTCGCCTGTCAGGCAGTCGTAGATCAGGGTTTCGTAGCCGGTCGATGGCTGCATCTCGAAAAAGTCCTTGTAAGCAAAACCCAGTTCGATGTCTTCCATGTCCAGGGTCGGCCCCGGACGCTTGGCAAACAGGTCGAACCAGACGCCCTCATTGGGCTGAATCTGGATTCGCAGATAATTGGGCTTGAGCCGGTCGACCTCGGTATCCCGGAACTGGGCATAAGGCGCCGGCTTGAAGCAGATGGCGATTTCGGTATCACGAGAGCTCATGCGCTTGCCGGTGCGCAGATAGAACGGCACCCCGACCCAACGCCAGTTGTCCACCAGAACCTTGAGGGCCACATAGGTTTCGGTCGTGCTGTCAGCGTCAACGCGCTCTTCATCGCGATAGCCGACAACGTCACGATCACCCGACCGGCCTTTGGCATACTGGCCACGTACCGAGTTGCTCAGTGCCTCTTCCTTGCTCCATGGCCGAATCGCGCCGATGACCTTGGCCTTCTCGCCCCGTACAGCATCGGCGCCGAACGCTGCCGGTGGCTCCATGGCGACCATGGCCAGCAACTGGAACAGGTGATTGGGCACCATGTCGCGCAGTGCCCCTGTATTTTCATAAAAACTACCGCGGGTTTCGACACCCACGGTTTCAGCCGCCGTGATCTGGATGTGATCGATGTAGTGGTTGTTCCAGAACGACTCGAAAAAGGCGTTGGAGAAACGGGTGACCAGAATGTTCTGTACCGTTTCCTTGCCCAGATAATGATCGATGCGATAAATCTGCTTTTCGCTCATCACCTTGAGCAGGCAGGCATTGAGCTCAACCGCACTGGCCAGATCCGAACCGAACGGTTTTTCGATCACCACCCGGCGAAAGCTGTCTGCGGCCTCCGTCAGCAGGCCTGATGAACCGAGTCGCGAAACCACTTCACTGAAGAAGCGCGGTGCCGTGGCAAGATAGAAAACAGCATTGGCCGTGCCGCTGCCCTCGATCTTGCCGGCAATGTCCTGATAGGTCGAATCGTCGAGAAAGTCGCCTTGCACATAGCTGATGCGCTTGGCCAGCTTGCCCCAGAGCTCAGGGTCCAAGGCTTCCCCACCCGCTTCGGAGACCTTGCTGGAGGCCTCCTGGCGGATGAAGTTTTCAAGCTTGAGGGCAAAGTCGGTGTCACTGATCGCATTGTGATCGACACCGACAATATGCAGCCCCTCATCCAGCAGTCCGTCACGCGCCAGGTTGTAGAGCGCCGGCATCAACAAACGCTTTACCAGGTCACCGTGAGCACCGAACAGAAACAGTGTCGTAGCCGGAGCAACCTCAGCTTTGTGGGCGGCCTTGCCGCGTGACAGGCCCATTATTTGGGTTCCTTGTGACCACCGAACCCGAAGCGCATGGCGGACAACATCTTGTCGGCGTAAGAGCTGGTCTGACGCGAGCGGAAACGGGCAAAAAGCGCGCTGGACAACACCGGAACCGGCACGGCCTGCTCGATGGCGGCCTCGATGGTCCAGCGGCCTTCGCCACTGTCGGCCACGGAACCGGAGAACGCATCCAAGTCAGGGTCAGTTGCCAGGGCATCGGCCGTCAGGTCCAGCAGCCAGGACGAAACCACGCTGCCACGACGCCAGACTTCAGCGATATCGGCGGTATTGAGGTCGAAACGCTGCTCGGGCGGCAGGTGCTCGGAGTTCTTCTGCTTGAGCAGATCGAAGCCCTCGGCAAAGGCCTGCATCATGCCGTACTCGATGCCGTTGTGAATCATCTTCACGAAGTGACCGGAACCGGCCGGGCCCGAGTGGATATAGCCACGCTCGGCACGGTCATCGCTGGAATTGCGATCCCGGGTGCGTTCAATCGAGCCATAGCCCGGAGCCAGGGTGGCGAACAGCGGGTCCAGACGCTCGACGATAGCGCTTTCACCACCGATCATCATGCAATAGCCGCGCTCCAGGCCCCACACACCGCCGGAAGTGCCGACATCGATGTAATGCAGACCTTTTTCAGTCAGCTCCTTGGCACGACGGATGTCGTCCTTGTAGAAGGTGTTGCCGCCATCGATGATCACATCGTCGACTTCCAGCAACTGGCTCAGCACCTGAATGGTGTCTTCGGTCGGAGCACCGGCCGGGAGCATGACCCACACGGCGCGTGGTTTTTCGAGCGCAGCGACCAGTGACGCCAGGTCGTCGGCAGCCGTCGAACCTTCGTTGGCCAGGGTATTGCGAGAGGCTTCATCGCGGTCATAGACCACAGTGCTGTGGCCATCGAGCATCAGTCGCCGTGCAATATTGCCGCCCATGCGGCCCAGCCCAACAATCCCAAGTTGCATGAAAAGGTGCTCCTCAATCTGTAAAAAGGTGCCTCACTTTCTCGGTTCCAGCGCTTGATTCAGTGACACATGCTGGTTAGTCAAGAAAGCTCTGGCATCGGTTCCCCAAGGTGGGGACAGCGGCATTTACATCCGCCCGATAGTGCATTTTGTCGTTAACGCGAAAGGTTCGCGACAATTAAAAATAAAAAAGTTCCAATTTTGTGCAAAAGAAATCAAAATCGATGCCGATAGAGAGACAAGCAGTGGCGATTCAGGGAACGATTGTCAATGCAGAGGTCTTTCCGACGTTGAATCCGCCATTTGCGAGGTGAGCAATGGGCACAGTACTACCAGCACTTGCACCACAAACCCTGTACGTCACTATCCGTCGCGACGAACTGCGCGCCCTCAAAGAAGAGCGTGAACAGTTGCTCAGCAAAGTAGCCCACTTGAGCCTGCTTCTGCAGCAAGCACAACTGGCCGCTCCTGGCACAGCCCTGCAAGCCTGACCTGCACACCCCGCCCCAACGCTCAGTGGCAAGCCTGACCCACGGCTTGCCCGCGATGAGCGTAGTTTATAGCGTTTTCTGCCAGAACATCGCACGCCCCATTTGCGGATCCAGCTCATAGCTGCCAAATCCCTGCCTTGCATAGACTGCCTGCGCCGCAGCGTTACCTTCCAGAACTTCGAGTGTCAGCTTGCAACAGCCACGCTGACGGGCGATTTCTTCGACCTTGGCAAGCATTTTCTGGCAGATGCCACGGCCACGGTATTGAGCAAGCACGACCACGTCATGAATATTGATCAGCGGGCGGCAGGCGAAAGTCGAAAAACCTTCAAAGCAGTTAACCAACCCTACCGGCTCACCAGCGATAAAAGCCAGCACGCTGAAAGCATGAGGTCGCTTGGCCAGTTCGATTGCCAGTTGCTGACGAGTATCGACCGATAGTGACTCGCCACCGCCCATGACATCCTCGGCATAGTGATTCAAGACGAACCCAATCGCTTCGGCATGTACCGGATTGGTGTAGCTCGCTTGCAGTACCAGCACCTCTGGGGCTTCCATTTCCAACCTCTTCAATACGACAACACAGTTTGATTCCATATGGCGAGCACGCAGAAAGGCAAGCCAAAGAGGGCAGATTCTATCGTGCATCACCCCAAAATGTTCCAACCTTAACGTAGGAAATTTCTTCGGACACCCAAAGATAAAACGCTTGATGCACCCGGAAGAGGCATACAACCTGTTTCCTGCCGGAAAATTGCGCAAAATAATGGCATCTGTCATTGAATCGGCTCGATTCTGCACCTGCCATCAAGCTATCCGACGACCGGTCATCAAGGCTTTTTTTCCTACAGAATCCGCACCATAAAGACGCACCCCTGCCTTTGCGGGCTTCCAAGACGTGTGCTTTATCTACGTCCGACGCCCATGCCAGACATTTCGCCGTAAAAAAGTCGAAACTTCTCCAAAACGGCCGGGTCATCTCCTTAGAGCGCCTATGCTATTGGCTGACCAATAAGCATTGGGCCTACTTGTAATGCTCCATCACTGCGCAAGCTGCAAAACAGGTACTGATTTTGCGTAGTGCAATAACGTCGGCCATAGGAAATGGCTCATAAAACGCCAATGCCGTACCAACACTGTGTTGAATGGGAGAAAACGATGATTAGCGCCGCGGTCAAAACCCAGAAGGGAGAGAGTTTTAATCAGCTGGCCAACGAGCTGACTCATCTACCACCATTTGCTACAACCACTGTCCCTCAGCTCCAACTACCCACTTCAACCGCACAGCCCATGATCTCCCCGGTCAACAGACGCAAAGTGCTGTTCGTGACCTCGGAGCTGGCTGATCTGGTAAAAACCGGGGGTCTGGGCGATGTGTCTGCTGCCCTGCCACGTGCCATGCGTCATCTGCATGATGTGCGCGTGCTGATTCCGGGCTATCCGCAAGTACTCAACAGCGGCAACCCGATCCATGTGATCAGCGAGCTGGGAGGCTATGCCGCCTTGCCAGCCTGCAAGATCGGTCGCATGGACATGAAGGACGGTCTGGTCATTTATGTACTGATCTGCCCCGAACTGTACGAACGCGAAGGCACACCTTATGGCGATGCCAACGGTCGCGACTGGTCCGACAACCATATCCGTTTCGCCCGGCTGGGCCTGGCGGCAGCCGATTTCGCCGCTGGCTCAGTAAAAAGCCAGTGGAGCCCGGAACTGGTCCATGCCCACGACTGGCCTGCCGGTCTTGCTCCAGCCTACATGCGCTGGCGCGGGCAGACGACACCGAGCATTTTCACCATTCATAACCTGGCCTATCAAGGCACGGTCAGTACAGGTTCGAGTCGTGAACTGGGTATTCCGGACGAAGCCTTGAGCAGCGACGGTATGGAGTTCTACGGCAAGCTGTCCTTCATCAAGGCTGGCATGGCGTACGCCAGCCACATCACGACTGTCAGCGCCACCTACGCCAAGGAAATCACCACTGCCGATTTTGGCTGCGGCCTGGAAGGTTTCCTGCAAAGCAAGGCCGACAAAGGCCAGCTCAGCGGGATCCCCAACGGCATCGACGCCAGTTGGGATGCCAGTACCGACGAGCACCTGATCTGCCATTTCGCGCCCAACGAGTGGCTGCGCAAGGAAATCAACGCCGACTACGTTCGCGAGCTGTTCGAGCTTGATCCTTCCACAGGTCCGCTGTTCGCCGTGGTTTCGCGGCTGGTGTACCAGAAGGGGCTGGACCTGACCATTGGCGTGGCCGAACACATCGTCAATCAGGGTGGGCAAATCGCGATCATCGGTCGTGGCGAGCCTGAGGAAGAGGAAGCCATGCGCGCCCTGGCGGCACGCTTCCCCGGCCGGATCAGTGTGCGCATCGGCTTCAATGAAACCGATGCACGCCGCATGTTCGCCGGGAGCGACTTCCTGCTGATGCCATCGCGCTACGAGCCTTGCGGCCTGAGCCAGATGTACGCCCAGCGTTTCGGCTCACTGCCGGTTGCTCGAAACACCGGCGGCCTGGCGGACACGATAGAAGATGGTGTTACCGGTTTTCTCTTTGATGATTCCACCGTAGAAAGCTACACCGAAGCCCTGAATCGTGCCTTCAAGGTGTTCGACAACACCGCTCTGCTCAATGCCATGCGCTGCCGCGCCATGGCCGCGCCGTTCAACTGGCAACAGGCTGTGGAACCCTATGCGGATCTTTATCAGGACCTGCTGAAAAAGAATGCAGGCGTTGCAACTTATTATTGAGGAGAAGGGGTTACTGGATGCCTGTGCGTACAGACGATAGCGGGCGCCACGGCGCCGTTTTGTTGAACCCCGAACACACCCGGTTCGCCATTTGGGCACCGGATGCCCAGAATGTAAGTGTCGAACTGGATGATGGGCGATCCTTGAGTATGGAAGCACAGGAGGACGGCTGGTTTGCCGTAGAGGCCCGCTGTACCGCGGGCTCTCGCTACCGCTACAAGATCGACAGGGAACTGGAGGTGCCAGACCCGGCGTCCCGCGCCCAGGTCGATGATGTGCACTCCCGGAGCATCGTGATCGACCATCAGGCCTATCAGTGGCAACACAGCCACTGGCAAGGCCGGCCCTGGCATGAAGCCGTCATCCAGGAAGTTCATGTGGGCGCACTGGGCGGCTATGCCGTAGCGGAGAGCCATCTGGCGCGTCTTGCAGAGCTGGGCGTCACTGCCATCGAGTTGATGCCGATTGCGCAGTTTCCCGGTGATCGTAATTGGGGATACGACGGGGTACTGCCTTATGCACCCCAGTCATCCTATGGCACACCGGACCAACTCAAGCACCTGATAGACACAGCCCACGGCCTTGGCCTGATGGTGATTCTTGATGTGGTCTACAACCATTTCGGCCCGGACGGCAATTATCTGGGCAGCTACGCCAAAAGCTTCTTTCGCAGCGATGTGAAGACGCCATGGGGCGATGCCATCGATTTTCGTCGACCACAAGTTCGCGATTTCTTCATCGATAACGCCTTGATGTGGTTGCTCGACTATCGCTTCGACGGGTTACGCCTGGACGCGGTGCATGCCATCAAGGACGACACCTTTCTGCCCGAATTTGCCCGACGTGTACGCCAGCAGATCAGCAAGGACCGGCATGTCTGGCTGAATCTGGAAAACGAATTCAATCAGGCAGAACTGCTCGAACAAGGCTTCGATGCCCAGTGGAACGATGACGGGCACAACACTCTGCATGTCCTGCTGACCGGCGAAACCGATGCCTATTATGCGGATTTCGCTCAGGAGCCGACCCAGAAGCTGGCGCGCCTGCTGAGCGAAGGTTTCGTCTATCAAGGTGAAGCGACCCAGCATGGCCATAACCGGGGCGAGCCCAGCGGGCACCTCGAACCCAGTGCCTTCGTCCTGTTCCTGCAGAATCACGACCAGATCGGCAATCGCGCCCTGGGCGAACGACTGACCCAACTCTGCTCTGCCCCCGCGCTCAAGGCGGCGACCGCACTGCTGCTGTTATCCCCGATGATCCCGTTGATGTTCATGGGCGATGAATGGGGAGCAACTGAGCCTTTTCTGTTCTTCACCAGTCATCATGGGGAACTGGCCGACGCCGTTCGCGAGGGACGACGAAAAGAGTTTGCCGCTTTCGCAGCCTTTGCCGATGAAGAACGCCGCGAGCACATCCCCGATCCCAACGATCCACAGACCTTCACCGCCTCACGTCCCGATTTCGATGCCATCGAACCGCAAACCGATAAAGGCACCGAGCACCGAAACTGGCTGCAGCTCTACAGGCAATTGCTGAGTATCCGCCATCGCGAGATCGTCCCGCGTCTGCCGGGCACACGCCCATTGGGCTGCGAAGTGCTGGGCGATGACGCAGTCAGTGCGCGCTGGCGAATGGGCGACGGCAGTGTCCTGCGCATCGATCTGAATCTGGGCAAACACCCGGTACTGGCGTCTGGACAGGAGAGCGCTACGATTCTCTTTACCACTCAGTCACATCCGGTAGAACTTTCCCCAAAGGGCACCCTCAATCCTTACATGGCCATTGTCAGCCTGACAGCAAGTGATGTTCTGGAGGAACAGGATGAGCAATGAGCAATTGGAGAGACTTGCCACTGAAGCAGGCTTGTCGGTGCACTGGGTCGATGCCAACGCTCGCCCACAGACAGTCAGCCCCCAGGTCTTGCGCAAGGTTCTTGAAGCCCTCGGTTATCGGGCAGACAGCAGCGAAGCCATCGACGCCAGCCTGCTGCAGTTGCAAACCGCACGCCACGGTGCCAACGCCCCGCCACTGCTGACAGTGGATCATGGCAAGAATCTGGACCTGTCGGAGTGGTTCGAGCCCGAGACCCCTTTCGTCCTGCACCTGGAAGACAGTTCGCGACTGGCCGCCAGACTCACCTCAAACGCCGAACTGCCAGCCCTGGCAACCATCGGCTATCAGCAACTGGAGATAGCCGGTCAGCACCTGACCATCGCTGTCGCGCCAGACGCTTGCTTCAGCATGGCCATGGCCACCGATGTCAAGACGCCTCGCACCTGGGGCCTGACGGTGCAGTTGTACGGTTTACGCCGCGAAGGCGATGGTGGATTCGGCGACACCCAGGCGCTTGAAGCCCTGGTGCGTTCGGCGGGCGAAAGAGGCGCCGATGCTCTGGCGATCAGCCCCATCCACGCCATGTTCGCCAGCGACCCGCAACGCTACAGCCCTTATTCCCCTTCCAGTCGCCTGTTCCTCAACAGTCTTTACGCCTCGCCAGGCATGATCCTTGGCGAACGTGCCTGGCGACAGGCCATTGAAGACGCTGGTGTGAGCGATGAATTCAAGCGTCTGGAAGACCTGCAACTGATCGACTGGCCTGCCGCCGCCAGTGCCAAATGGAAAGCCCTCCACGCACTCTATGAAGCGTTCAGCACCGGTGCACATCCGCTGCATGAAGACTTCAACAGTTTCCGTCATACCGGCGGTGAAGCTCTGGAAAACCATTGCCGCTTCGAAGCCCTGCGCGCTGAAAGCCAGAACATGGGCATCAGTGACAACTGGCATGAATGGCCGGACGAGCTCAAAGAACCACGCAGCGAAGCCATTGCCCTGTTCGCCGCAGCCCATGGCCCGCTGATCAGCTTTCATGCCTTCGCGCAGTGGCTGATTGCGCGCAGTCTGGAGCGTGCGCAGGTTGCTGCGCGTAGCAGCGGCATGCGTGTCGGCCTGATCGCTGACCTGGCAGTGGGCGCGGACGGTGCCGGCAGTCAGGCCTGGGGTCGCCAGGACGAACTGCTGTCGGCACTGACCGTTGGCGCACCACCGGATATTCTCAATCGCTCAGGACAAAGCTGGGGCATCTCGGCCTTTTCTCCCGAAGGGCTGAAACGCAATGGCTTCCGGGCCTTCATCGAGATGCTGCGGGCCAACTTCGCCCATGCCGGCGGCCTGCGGATCGACCACGTGATGGGCCTGCAACGCCTGTGGGTCGTGCCATTGGGCTCCCCTCCCAGCGAAGGTGCCTACCTCAACTATCCCCTGGACGACATGCTGCGCCTGCTGAGCCTGGAGTCCTGGCGTCACAAGGCAATCGTACTCGGGGAAGACCTGGGCACGGTCCCCGAGGGCCTGCATGAGAAACTCTCGGCCCGGGCGATTCTGGGCATGCGCGTCCTGCTGTTCGAGCAGAATAACGGCCACTTCAAACCTATCCTCGACTGGTCGGACGAAGCGCTGGCAACCACCAGTACCCATGACCTGCCAACCCTGACCGGCTGGCTGAGCGAACTGGACATCGAATGGCATTCGCGTCTTGGCCATCTCGACGAACAGAGCGAGCGTCACTGGCGTGAAGAGCGAGCCCGTGAATACGATGGCCTGCGCCGCGCCCTGAGCCAGAACAATGACAACCTGCCTGCCGATACCGAGGACTTCACCCGCCTCATCGATGCCGGGATCCGTTATCTGGGTCATACCCGGGCACCGCTGGTGCTGTTGCCCATGGAAGATGCACTGGGCGTTCATGAACAGGCCAACCTGCCCGGCACCATCGACAGCCATCCAAACTGGCGGCGCCGCTTCAATGCAGAAAGCGCTACCCTACTCGACAATGAAGACGCTGCACGACGACTGGAATTGCTGTCCCAATCCCGGCTGCAAGCTGCGGAGCGTGACCGATGAGCATGCCCCTTCAACCCCTGCGCGCCACCCAGCGCCTGCAATTCCACAAAGACTTCACCCTCGACGACGCCGTGCCATTGGTGCCCTACTTTGCCAGCCTGGGCATCAGCCATATCTACGCCTCGCCACTGCTCAAGGCACGAGCCGATTCCATGCATGGCTACGACGTGGTCGACCCGACGATCATCAATCCGCAACTGGGCGGCGAACCGGCACTGCGCCGTCTGGTGGAGGCCCTGCGCGCCCACGGCATGGGCCTGATCCTCGATATCGTTTCCAACCACATGGCCGTCGGTGGCGCGGACAATCCCTGGTGGCTCGACCTGCTGGAATGGGGACGCGGCAGCCCTTACGCGAACTTCTTCGATATTCAGTGGAACTCTCCCGATCCGCTGCTGGAAGGTCAGTTGCTGCTGCCTTTCCTGAGCAGTGACTATGGCGCGGTGCTGCAGGCCGGCGAGATTCCGTTGCGTTTCGATGCGCAGCACGGCTCGTTTCACATCGAACACTATCAGCATCATTTTCCGGTGACGCCCACCACCTACGGTCCACTGCTGCATGCCAGCGGCCACCCGCAACTGACCGAACTGGGCCAGCGTTTCGGCGCACTGAATCAATACCCCCAGGCTTACGAGCGCGCCCGGCAGGCCAAGGCCGAGCTGGCGGAACTGGCCAGGGTGCCGGAGATCCGTCAAGCCATCGAACAAGGGATTGCCCGGTTCGATTCAAGAGAGCACGAAGGCTTCGAGCGTCTGCATCACTTGCTGGAGCGTCAGCATTACCGGCTGGCAAGCTGGCGCACCGCTGCCGATGACATCAACTGGCGGCGCTTTTTCGACATCAATGAACTGGGCGGTCTGCGGGTCGAGCGGCCCATGGTTTTCGAGGCCACCCACGGCAAGATTTTCCAGTTGATCGAAGAAGGTCTGGTGGACGGCCTGCGTATCGACCATATCGACGGGCTCGCCGACCCTCGCGGCTATGGCCGAAAACTCCATCGCCGGGTGCAAGGGCTGCTCAAGCAACGCCCTGCTCATGCGCAGATGGAACACCTGCCGATTTTCGTCGAGAAAATCCTCGGCCCCGATGAGCCACTGCGCGACGACTGGAGCGTGGACGGCACCACCGGTTACGAGTTCATGAATCAGGTGTCTCTGCTGCAGCACGATCCCAAAGGTCAGGCCCCTCTGGCCGAACTCTGGAACCGGCTGACGAAGCGCACGGCCGACTTCGATCAGGAAGTCCTGGTGGCCCGTGATCTTGTGCTGCATGGCACCCTTGCCGGAGACTTCGAGAATCTTGCACAAGCGCTGCTACAGGTGGCGCGCAGCGACCTGATGAGTCGTGACCTGACGCTGGGAGCCATTCGCCGTGCGCTGCTGGCGCTGGTAGTGAACTTCCCGATCTACCGGACCTACATCAGCGCCTGCGGGCGCTCGGCAGAAGACGATCGCTTCTTCGAGCAAGCCATGCAGGGCGCACGCACCAGCCTCAACGAAGGCGACTGGCCGGTGCTGGATTACCTGCAACGCTGGCTGGGTGGCGAGCCCTGGCGCAAGCTGCCACGCGGACGCCTGCGCGATCTGCACCGCAAGGCCTGCGTACGCTTTCAGCAACTCACCTCCCCCGTGGCTGCCAAGTCCGTGGAGGACACCGCGTTCTATCGCTCGGCAGTGCTGCTGTCGCGTAACGACGTGGGCTTTCATCCCCAGCACTTCAGTGCCCCGGTGGAAGCTTTCCATCAGGCCTGCCAGCAGCGTCATGAGAAGTTCGCCAACAACCTGCTGGCGACCGCGACCCACGACCATAAACGTGGGGAAGATACCCGCACACGACTGGCCGTGCTCAGTGAGTGTGCAGGCTGGTATGCCGAACAGGTGGAGCGCTGGCGGCAATTGGCGGTGCCGCTCAAGGGTGAAGAGCCGACCATCAGCGCGGGCGACGAGCTGATGCTCTATCAAGCCCTGCTGGGCAGTTGGCCGCTGGAGCTGGAAGGCGAACAAGCTCACGAAGCGTATGCCCGGCGCATGGTTCAGTGGCAGGAAAAAGCCCTGCGCGAAGCCAAGCTGCAAAGCAGTTGGGGAGCGCCCAATCAGGCCTACGAAAGTGCCTGCCGGGAATTCCTGCAACGCCTGCTGCTGGCACCCGAAGCCCTGGCGCTGCGCCAGTCTCTGGGCGCCACTGCCAACCGTATTGCAGCCGCCGGCGCGCTTAACAGCCTGGCGCAGACCTTGCTGCGCATGACCGTGCCTGGCGTGCCGGATCTGTATCAGGGCACCGAGTTCTGGGATTTCAGCCTCGTGGACCCGGACAACCGTCGTCCGGTGGACTACAAGGCCCGCGAACAGGCACTGGCCGAGTCTGCAAAAGCCAGCGAGCTGCTGAGCGACTGGCAGGACGGCAGGGTCAAGCAGGCATTGATCGCGCAGGTGCTGAATCTGCGCGCCGCACATTCAGAGCTGTTCAGTCACGGGGAGTATCTGCCCCTGGAAGTAACGGGCAGTCATGCAGAGCATGTAGTGGCTTTCGCTCGTGTATGGGAGGGCGAGCGCGCCATCGTTGTTGTTCCACGCACAAGCAGTGAACTATTGGGTACTGCGCAAACTCCATTCATTAATGCTGCCAATTGGGGCGATACACGAATCATTCTGCCATTCGCTGATTCACATCCAGACTGGAAGGGCCTCTTTTCTGACGTCATAGCCATAAATGACAGGGAAATACAGCTCAGTGCAGCGCTCAAGGAATTTTCTGTAAACCTGCTTATTCAAACTATGTGATACCTGGGAGTGTCGAGATGAGTGCCGACGAAAAAAGAATCCGCGAATTTGCATATCAGATATGGGAATCGGAAGGGAAGCCTGTTGGGCATGAACAACGCCATTGGGAAATGGCACGCAAACTGGCAGAAGCCGAAGCACTGGCTCCGGATAAAACCAGTGCCAGCAAAGCCAACAAGCCCAAGCTGCCCAAGGTAGACACAGCGCCCAAGACTGCGCCTTCCAAACCGGCCGCCAAGGCAGCACCGGCAACCAAGCCGGCAGCAGCACCCAAGGCAAAACCCGCTGCAAAACCCAAATCCACCCCTGCCCAGGCAGAGCAACCGCCAAAGCCTGCGGCGAAGAAACCCCGCAAGCCACCGACAACCTGAAACCCTACAGGTCCAGTACCAGCCCACTGCCGCAGATGTCGCGCCAGATCGAGACGTGACCTGCGGCAACCCCGACATCTCTCTTCAGCAGTATTGAAGCTGTCAGGTTTCGATAGCGGTTTCGGCTGCCCGCAAAGTCATCATCGAGTCAGGAAGGAATCATGAATACAAAGTCCAAAACCGTGAAAAGCGATACTTCGACGACTCACGAAACACCAGCCGGCTCGACCTCACGCATTCGTGAAGGGCTGCCCTTCCCCCTCGGCGCCAGTTGGGACGGTCTAGGGGTCAACTTTGCGTTGTTCTCCGCCAACGCGACCAAGGTAGAACTGTGCCTGTTCGACTCCAGCGGCGAGGTGGAGCTGGAGCGTATCGAGCTGCCGGAGTACACCGATGAAATCTTTCACGGCTACCTTCCCGACGCGCATCCCGGCCTGATCTACGGCTACAGGGTCTATGGCCCTTACGACCCGAAGAATGGCCATCGCTTCAACCACAACAAACTGCTCATCGACCCCTATGCCAAACAACTGGTCGGCGAATTGAAATGGTCGGAAGCCTTGTTCGGCTACACCATCGGCCACCCGGATGGCGACCTGAGTTTCGATGAGCGTGACAGTGCGCCTTTCGTGCCCAAGAGCAAAGTCATCGACCCGGCCTACACCTGGGGCCGCGACCAACGGGTCGGTACGCCGTGGGACAAGACCATTCTCTATGAAACCCACGTACGCGGTTTCACCATGCGCCACCCTGCCGTACCGGAAGAATTGCGCGGCACCTTCTCCGGGCTGATGGTCGAGGAAGTCATCGATCACGTGCGCAAGCTGGGTGTGACTGCGGTCGAGCTTCTGCCGGTGCATGCCTTCGTCAATGACCAGCACCTGCTGCACAAAGGCATGACCAACTACTGGGGCTACAACAGCATCGCCTTCTTCGCCCCGGACCCGCGATACTTGGCACACGGCAAGATCGCCGAGTTCAAGGAAATGATCGCCCACATGCACCATGCAGGGCTGGAGGTGATTCTCGATGTGGTCTACAACCACACCGCAGAAGGCAATGAGCTGGGGCCGACCCTGTCCATGCGCGGCATCGACAACGCCTCGTATTACCGATTGATGCCGGACGACAAGCGTTTCTACATCAACGATTCAGGCACGGGCAACACTCTGGACCTGAGCCATCCTTGCGTCTTGCAGATGGTCACCGACTCCTTGCGCTACTGGGCGTCGGAGATGCATGTCGACGGTTTCCGCTTCGACCTGGCGACCATTCTGGGCCGCTACCACGACGGTTTCGATGAGCGCCACAGCTTCCTGGTCGCCTGTCGCCAGGACCCGGTCCTGCGTCAGGTCAAACTCATAGCCGAGCCCTGGGACTGTGGCCCCGGCGGTTATCAGGTGGGTGGCTTCCCGCCGGGCTGGATGGAGTGGAACGACAAATTCCGCGATACCGTGCGGGCCTTCTGGAAAGGCGACGACAATCAACTTGCCGACTTCGCCGGGCGCATGACCGCCTCGGGAAATATGTTCAATCAGCGCGGACGTCGCCCTCAGGCCTCGGTGAATTTCATCACCGCCCACGACGGCTTCACCCTGCATGACCTGGTGTCCTACAACGACAAGCACAACGAAGCCAACGACGAGAACAATCAGGACGGCAGCAATAACAACCTGTCCTGGAACCACGGCGTTGAAGGCCCGACGGACAACCCTGAAATCAACCAGTTGCGCCTGCGCCAGATGCGCAACTTCTTCGCCACTCTGCTGCTGGCCCAGGGCACGCCGATGATGGTCGCCGGCGACGAGTTCGCCCGCACCCAGCACGGCAACAACAATGCCTACTGCCAGGACAGCGAGATCGGCTGGGTCAACTGGGACCTGGATTCCGATGGCAAGGCCCTGCTCAAGTTCGTCAAGCGTGTGATCAAGCTGCGCCAGAGCTATCCGATCCTGCGCCGCAGCCGCTTCCTGGTGGGTGACTACAACGAGGAAATCGGGGTCAAGGATGTCACCTGGCTGGCGCCGGACGGCAATGAAATGAGCGTCGAACAATGGCATGACAGCAACGCCCGCTGCCTGGGCATGCTGATGGATGGCCGCGCCCAGGAAACCGGCATTCGTCGCCCAGGTGCCGATGCCACCCTGCTGCTGGTGGTCAACGCTCACCATGAAGGTGTGGACTTCACCTTCCCGCAGGTCCCCGAAGGCACGCATTTCACCTGCCTGATCGATACCAATCAGGAGGACTTGCGCAGCAAGGAGCAGTTCGACTTCGGCTCCCACTACACCGTAACGCCACGCTCACTGCTGCTGTTCGAGCTGCAACGTGAAGATCAGTCATGACCCAGGCACTCAAGGAGTTTCTCGACTGGCGCAGGCACGGCTATGCCGATACGCAGGCGCTGGGCGAGTGCCTGCGGGCATTGGTGAACGAAGGTCTCGATCGTCTGCCGATGCCCGCCAGTGGCAGGACCCTGGAGCGCTGGCATGCGCTGGCGGGTGTAGCCGCTCATGATCTGGGGTTGTGCAAACTCTACGAAGGCCATACCGATGCCCTGGCGATCATGCAAGAACTGGGTGCCGAGCCGCCCGGGCCCGGAACGACCTGGGGCATGTGGGCTGCCGAGCCGCCCAACGCCAGGGTCAACCTCAGCGGCAAGGCCGATTCGCTGCGCCTTGATGGACGCAAGGCCTGGTGTTCGGGCGCTGCGGTATTGAGCCACGCCCTGATCACCGCCTGGGATGAGGACAATCGTCAGCAACTGGTTGCCGTTGCTCTCGATCAACCCGGCATTCATATCGCGGCCGCCGGATGGCGCGCCGTCGGCATGGGGGCAACGGGCAGTATCGACGTTCAATTCGAGCATGCCAGGGTATCGCTGGTCGGCACGCCCGGTGAGTACCTGTCACGTCCAGGCTTCTGGCAGGGAGGCATCGGCATTGCGGCTTGCTGGTATGGCGCTTCGGGCGCACTGGCGCAGCGGCTTTTATCACAGGCCGGCAAGGAAGAACCCCATGCCCTCGCCCATCTGGGTGCGGTGGATGTGGCGTTGTACAGTGCAGCTCAGCTCCTTGAGGCAGCAGCTGCAAGCCTGGATCGGGCACCTGCCGAGCATGCCGAACAACTGGCCCGACGTTGTCGTGCCCATGTCGAAAACACCGCCGAACAGGTCATCCATCATGTAGGGCGGGCGCTGGGGGCAACGCCCTACTGCAAGGACGCCCATTTCGCCCGCCTGATGGCCGACCTCCCGGTCTTCCTGCGCCAGAGCCACGCCGAGAAAGACCTGGCAGTGCTGGGGCAACTGGCAGGCAAGACATTGAACAGCCCATGGGGTGCAGCCTGGTAGCCATGAAGAAAAAACTGATTGCCGGTCGCGGCACCAGCCTCAAAGCCTGGAATGCCTCACAGAAACTGGCCGCAGTACCCGTCATCAGTGCCGATCTGCTGGTACCGCCCCACTCACGGGCCGTCATTGTCGCGCCTCACCCGGATGATGAAGTCCTGGGCTGCGGTGGCCTGATGTGCCAACTGGCGCAACTGGAGCGGAGCCTGAAACTGCTGTCGGTCACCGACGGCAGTGCCAGCCATCCCGGCTCGCAACTGTGGCCCACAGAGCGCCTGAGCGTGATCCGCCCTCAGGAAAGCGCCGAAGCCTTGCGCCGTCTCGACTTGCCACTGCATCGCCTGCAATGGATTCGTGGCGGCTTCCCTGACGGTGCTGTCGCCATTCAGGAGGAGAAACTGGAGAAGTTCATCGAACGCTATCTGTTGCCCACCGATGTGGTGTTCACCACCTGGGCCGAAGATGGTCACCCTGATCATGAGGCGGTCGGTCGGGCCTGCGCACGGGCCTGCGCCACGGTCGGCGCCAGACTCAATGAAGTACCAGTCTGGGCCTGGCACTGGGCAAGTCCAGAGGATGACCGCCTGCCCTGGGAGCGTGCCCGCAAGGTCTTGCTGGACCCCATGACCATAGCCCGCAAGCGCCATGCGGCCCATGCCTTTGCCAGCCAGTTGCAGGGAGATCCGGACATCGGTCTTTCGCCGATATTGCCTGCCGGGATTCTTGAACGATTGCTGCAACCTTTCGAGGTGGTTTTCATATGAGTGTCACGGAGCAGTATTTCGATGAGATTTTCAGGGACAACAACGACCCCTGGGCTTTCAAACAGCGCTGGTATGAGCGCCGCAAGCGCGCCCTGACCCTGGCCGCCCTGCCCCGCGAGCGATATGCCGCGATTTTCGAGCCCGGTTGCGCCAATGGCGAACTGAGCGCCGGACTGGCCGAGCGTTGCGACCATTTACTGTGTTGCGATACCTCGGCCCTGGCCGTGGACCTTGCCCGTGAACGCCTTGCACCTTTCAAGCACGCTCGCGTGCTGCACGCCCGGCTTCCGCAACAATGGCCAGAGGGGCAGTTCGACCTGATCGTATTCAGCGAACTGGGCTACTACCTGGATCTCGAAGACCTGCAGCGCTGGATCGACTGTGCGCTGGCCTCCCTCAAACCCGACGGCCAGCTACTGGCCTGCCACTGGCGACCCGAAATCAAGGACTGCCCTCTGGATGCCAAGCGGGTTCATGAGGTGCTGGACGAGCGCTTGAAGATGCCTCGCTTGCTCAGTCATCACGAAGATGACTTTCTGCTGGATCTCTGGAGTCACGATCCAGCTTCAGTGGCCACTCGGGAAAATCTCCGTTGATTGGTATTCTGATCCCGGTGCACAACGAAGAGAAACTGCTCGGAGCCTGCCTTGAGAGCCTGCTCCAGGCCAGCAGGCACCCGGGCCTGAATGGTGAGCAGGTCACCATTCTGGTGGTACTGGACAGTTGCACCGATCACTCGGCCGATATCGCGCTGGAGTACGGCGTCATCACCCTGGATGTGGCTGCACGCAATGTCGGACAGGCACGCGCGGCAGGCGCAGGCTATCTGCTGGAAAAAGGTGCCCGCTGGCTGGCCAGCACCGATGGCGACAGCAACGTGGCCGCCGACTGGCTGGTGGAACAACTGGCCCTGGATGCCGACGCCGTCTGTGGCACCATCACACTCCCCATGCAGGAAAACGGCCTGTCAGCCGCCGTGCAGACGCTGTTTGAACAGCACTATCAGCATCGCGACGGACATCGGCACATTCATGGTGCCAACCTGGGTGTGAGTGCTGCGGCCTATTTACGGGCCGGAGGATTCCCCTTGCTGACCTGCCATGAAGATGTTCACCTTGTACGGCAACTGGAACTCAGCGGTGCCCGCATCGCCTGGAGCTGCAGGCCAAGAGTCACCACCAGTACTCGCCTCGATCCACGGGCCAGCGGCGGTTTTGGCGACTACCTGAAGTCGTTGGCAGAAGGCAGCAGCGAGTCGGGCCATTGATGATGGGCTGTCTGCATACCGGAACGATCCTCGTCGGATGAGCCCAGCGAGCTGCTGAAAAACCGTACGGCTTCGGCACTGAGGGTGCGATGGATATCTTCGCGATCCACGCCTTCACGGTCGGTGCACAGCAGCGGCATGGTTGCCCGCTGCTCATCGCTGCACGGGGCCATGAACACGAAGTGTCCTGCACCCGCCAGCAGTTTGTAATCCGAGACTTGCGGCAGTTTGCGCGCCAGCGCCTCGGCATTCTTGTCGATGGGCAGCAACTGGTCGTCATCCCCGGCATACATCAGCACCGGCACATGCACATCACTCAAGGTGTGACGGCCGAACATCAGGCTCAGTGGCGCCATGAGCATCAGCGCACCCACTCGCGGATCGGCCTGGGCATGCAGGTCATCCCGGTCAGCCACCAGTTCCCCCTGGGTCTTGCAGGCATCGCGATCGTCGGGACGCTCCACGCAGTACTGGCGCAGACGCTTGAGGTCGGGCTGGGCTCCGGCCAGTATCAACGCTGTTTCGCCACCGGCCGAATAACCGATCACACCGACCTGACGTGAGTTGAGATAAGGCGACAGCATGGGGTCAAGCAAAGCTGCGCTGATGGCTTCGGAAATCTGCAGCGGACGACCGTAAAGGTTGCTCAGGCTGCCAAGACGGCTGTGATCGCGATAGTTATCGCCGGGATGCATCACGGCCACCACCACAAAACCCTGACGGGCCAGAGACGTTGCCAGATCGTGCAGTGCCAGCGGATTACCGGTGTTGCCGTGGGACAACAGGAGCAAGGGGAAGCGCCCCATGGCAATCGGTGCATCTTCACCGGCTTCAACCCGGTAACCCTGCAGCACGCTCACCTGCTCCGAACCCGTGGACGGGTAGAAGGCAAAAGCCTGCATCAGTTGCGAGTCCAGAGGGTCGGGAAAGCTCAGCTCATGAAAGCCTGCGCTCCACTCCTCATCTGCCTGCGCCTGCACTGAAATCAGGCCATTGAGCAGAATAACCAGCATCGCTGCACAAAGACGTACCATTTGAAGACTCATCCTTTGTAGTCCCGAACATTCCATTTCTGCGCCGATATCGAGCTTCATGCCCCGGCCACCCGGCTCTCACAGAAAATGAGAGTCTTTAAACACTAAATAGTGCATAAGCCGGGCCAGACTATTTTATCGGACGTCTGCGTTCCGACTGAGGGCCATGTTACTGCCGGACAGGTCCGCTTACCTGTAAGGAAGCTGTCAAGGTTTCAGGTTGCGGCGTATAGACAGCAAAAACCCGACAGCCCGGCACACATCAATGCGCCGGGCTGTCGGGTTCAAAAGCAGAAGTCGTGGCGATCAGGCCGCTGCGAACAGGCTCTCTTCAATGTGCTGTTGTGCGGCACTCATGGCATTGGCGCGAGGCTCTTCGCCATAAGCCAGGCCATGGGCGCGTACGAATTGCAGATCGGTCACACCGATGAATGCGAACAGGGCCTTGAGCAGCTCTTCATGACCAACGCCCGTTGGCTGGCCGACATGCAAGCCACCGGAGGTGGAAACGACGATAACTTTCTTGCCGGCGCACAGGCCTTCGGGGCCGGCCTCGCTGTAGCGAAAAGTGCGACCGGCAACGGTGATCCGGTCGATCCAGGCCTTGAGTTGGCTGGGAATGGTGAAGTTGTACATCGGTGCGCCCAGAATCAACACATCCGCGGCCAGAAACTCCTGCAAGATCGCCTCGTTTGCATCCACTTCCTGCTGTTGTGCGGCATCACGGCTTTCAGCCGGAGTGCCTGCAGCAGCCAGAGTGCCAGCCGAGAAATGGCTCAGGGCATCGCTGGCCAGGTCGCGGTAGATCACCTGGCTATCGACATTGATGGCCTGATAAGCCTGGGCAACACTACGGCTGAGCTGACGTGAGGCAGAATGGTCGCCAAGAATGCTGGAATCGATGTGCAGAACGGTCATAACGGACTTCCCTAAATGAGAATCGCCATCAGGCGATCAATAGCGAGCATCCTATACACAATTCCAATCATCAATTAGTCGGCAAAAATATGATGCTTCGTTCCATTTTCAGAACAATGAACATCTGCCGGATCGGTCTCGAACGTCTTGAAAGTTTCACCCAGGGTGTCCAGCAACGCTCTGACTGCCGGGAGCAAGCCACGGCGCGAGGCGAATACGGCGTGCACGATGCCGCACTTGGGCGGGGACCCGGCGAACAGCTCCACCAGCCGAGCATCCTGCAAAGCCTCTCGTACAAGAATTTCCGGAAGTTGCGCAACACCCACTCCGTGTAACGCAGCCTGGCGAATGGTTGTGAGGTCGGAACAGATCAGTTTGGGCCTGTGCCGCACCTCGGCATACTCACCATCTCCGGTGCTCAGTACCCAGCGATGCTCGTGAGTCGATGACGGAAAATCAAGGCTGGGCATGGCCGACAGCTCTTCAAAAGTGGGCGTGGCGGACAACTGGCTGGCCAGTGCCGGATGCGCAACCAGCCGCTGGGCACTGTGCCCGAGAATCTTGACCACCAAGCCGTCATCCTCCAGAGGCGGAAAGCGCACGCGCAAGGCGATATCGATGTTTTCCGTCAAGGGATCGACACGCCGATTGGAGCTTTCGACATGCACCTGAACCTTCGGATGGGCCACCATGAAGCGGGCGATGGTTTCACTGACGCCCATGGCTGCCAGCCCCGGAGGGCAACTGATGGTCACTCGCCCTTGAGGCTCGGCCATGGAACGGGCAATAGCTTCTTCAGCGGCCTCGGCCTCGACCATCATCGCGACACAGTGGCCGTAGTAATCACGACCGCTTTCGGTGACGGCAAACTTGCGTGTGGAGCGCTGAATCAATCTGACCCCAAGGCGCTCTTCAAGCCCTGCCACCCGGCGACTGAGCTTGGATTTGGGAATACCCAGCTTGCGACTGGCCGCCGCAAACCCCTGGCACTCGACCACCTGAACGAAATAGAACAGATCATTGAGATCAAACACCGCGCCACCCTCGCATTCTGAGTGGCGATTATGGCAGCGCTACGGGGGGCGGGACAGCGTGAGTCATTCGCCAGTCAGAAATGCCAGCACGGGCTGCGTGAACAACTCCCCCGCTTCGACGTTCGACAGATGCGCCGCATGCAGCTCGATCATCTGCGCGCCCTGAATACGCTCGATCATGAAGCGCCCGTCCGCCGGTGTGGTCACGGCATCATGAGTGCCACACACCACGAGAACCGGCAGGTTGATGGAGGCAATCCGGTCACGGAAATCGGCATCGCGCACAGCGGCGCAGTTGGCAGCATAACCCTGGGGCGAGGTCTGCGCGAGCATGCCAACGATGCTTTCGACTTTTGCAGGCTCGGCCACAGCGAAATCAGGCGTGAACCAGCGCGCAATCGAGGCATCCCGCAGCGCGACCATGGCGTCCTTGCCATCGCGCAGTACGGTTTCGATGCGCGGGTTCCACACCTCCGGCGTACCGATCTTCGAGGCGGTGTTGCACAGTACCACCCGCTCAAGACGTTCGGGGGCATTGAGCGCCAGCCATTGGCCGATCAGGCCGCCCATGGACAGGCCGCAGAAATAAACCTTGTCGATGTGCAGCGCATCCAGCAGCGCCAGCACATCACGGCCATTGCGCTCGATACTGTAAGGGCCTTCGCTGACCAGCGAACGACCATGGCCGCGAGTGTCGTAGCGCAATACGCGAAAATGCCGGATAAATGTCGGAACCTGCGCATCCCACATGTGCAAGTCAGTGCCCAGAGAGTTGGACAACACCAGCACCGGCGCATCGGCCGGGCCTTCCAGCAGATAATTGAGCTCACCTTCAGCGAGTTGCACGGCAGACATTCCAGGCTCCTGATAGACAAAAGATGCACAGTAGACACAGACGCACGGTCAAACAATCCGCTCGGGGATTATTCGTGCGACTATCGAACAATTTAGAAAGGGAGGCTGCCGAAACCATGCAAAACGAAGAGATCGCCCGTTTCTGCCTGAGCTTGCCGGGCGCCCGTGAAGACTACAAATGGGGCGGCATGCACGTGTTTTCCGTTGCCGAGAAGAAGATGTTCGCGATCATAAACCTTGCAGGCCAGGGCCTGTCGTTCAAGGTCAACCAGGATCTGTTCCTGGGCTATGTGGATCGTCCGGGGATTCGCCCGGCACCTTATCTGGCCAGGGCCTACTGGATCAGTGTCCAGCAACCCCATGCCTTGAGCGACGAAGAAATCAGGGACTTGCTGACCCGCTCCCATCAACTGGTGGTCAGTAAACTACCGAAGCGCCTGCAAGTAGCGCTCAAGCTGTGAAAACCAGGGTTTGAACCAGCCACTGTCGAGAAACAGCTGATCGATCCAGAACAACTGATGCCCCAGCACGATCAGCCAGAACACCAATTGGAACGACACCTTGCGCGTCTTGTGCCGGAACACCTGTTGGCCCAGCAAAGCACCGGGCCAGCCACCCAACAGTTCTGTCAGGTGCAGAACGTTCTCGGGAGTACGCCAGCCACCGTTACCGGCCTGACGCTTGTCATGCCGGTAAAGCAGAAATGCCAGCAGGCTGACGAGCACATAAGCCGCAAGCACCAGAGGCATGCCTGACTGGAACCAGGAAATGCCTGCGCCATAGGCAGGCATCACACACAACAGCGCAAGGATAAAGACCTTGAGATTCAGCCCCTGAACCGGCGCCCTGCCCCGGTTCGGTTTCTGAGTCGATGAACGCTGCCGTGGCAAGGTCATGCCTTGGCAGCAGCCCAGTCGATCCAGCCAAACTGCCATGTGGCAAGGATCAGCAGGCCAAAGACGATGCGATACCAGGCGAACACGGCATAGCTGTGGGTGGCGATGAACTTGAGCAGGCCGCGCACGGCGATCATGGCAAAGATGAACGAGACAACGAAACCTACCGCGAACACTGCAAAGTCTTCAGGGCGGAACAGCTCACGGTACTTGTAGCCCGAATACACGGCAGCACCGACCATGGTCGGCATGGCCAGGAAGAACGAGAACTCGGTCGCGGCCTTGCGCGAGAGACCGAACAGCAGGCCGCCGATAATGGTCGAGCCCGAGCGTGAAGTCCCTGGAATCATTGCCAGACACTGCGCGCAGCCCACTTTCAAGGCATCACGCCAGGTCATGTCGTCGACTGTTTCAGCACGTATCACATGCTGGCGACGCTCGGCCCAGAGCATGATCACACCGCCAATCACCAGAGCAGTCGCGACGGTGATGGGGTTGAACAGATAGTGGTGAATCAGGTCGGCAAAAATCACCCCCAACACCACGGCCGGCAGGAAAGCGATCAGCAGGTTGATGGTGAAACGCTGCGCCTGTTGCTGTTTGGGCAGGCCCACGACCACGTCGATGATCTTGCGCCGAAACTCCCAGACCACGGCCAGAATGGCACCGAGCTGGATGATGATATTGAACGCCATGGCCCGTTCGCCACCAAAGCCGATCAAGTCGGCGACGATGATCTGATGCCCCGTACTGGAAATCGGCAGAAACTCCGTCAGCCCCTCGACAATACCCAATATCAACGCCTGAGTGGCGGTCCAAAGATCCATCATTCCCCCATAAAGCGCTGCCAGTGGCTCGCTCATTCGTGTTGTTTTGCAAAAAGGTTGTAACTATGGGCACCCGAACCTGAACAATTCTTGAAGAGGATGCGTAAAAGCGCCGAGATGCTAGCAGACCTGCGCAGGTAAAGCCTCACGCGACTTGTCGATGAGGCTCCCTGTCTTGCACAGAAGCGCTTACAATCGCGCGCCCACTCATCTCGACCACTCTCAGGGAGCCGCCATGTCCGGACTTGAACTCTTCGCTGCCGCCCTCGGCGTGATAGCAGTCTGGCTTACAGTGAAGCAGAACCCCTGGTGCTGGCCAATCGGCCTAGTGATGGTGGTGATCTATATCTGGATCTTCTTCGACGTAAAGCTCTACTCGGACATGCTGCTGCAAGTGATCTACGCCGGCCTGCAGGTGTATGGCTGGCTGCAATGGACCCGCCACGGCAATGGCCTGCCGGTACGGGCGGTCACGGTTCTGCCGGGCGCTCCGGTCTTGAGTGGCCTGGCAATCGGCGCTGTGATCAGCCTGGTGCTCGGCGCTTTCATGGCTCACCTGACTGATGCTGCGCAGCCCTGGCTCGATGCGGCACTCACCGGCTTCAGCCTCGTGGCTCAGGTGTGGATGGCGCAAAAGCGGCTCCAGTGCTGGCCCTTGTGGATCGTGCTGGACATCATCTTCGTCGGCCTTTTCGTTTACAAAGGGTTGTACCTGACCGCGGCGCTGTATGGGCTCTTTACCCTGCTGGCCGTGCAAGGCTGGCGTGAATGGCGCAACGATCTGGCGCTGGCGCGATGAAAATCCTGGTCCTGGCAGGTCCCGAATCCAGCGGCAAAAGCTGGTTGTCCGGCGAAATACACAAACGCTTCGGCGGTCTGGTGGTGGGCGAGTACGTGCGCCATTTCATCGAGCAGCAAGGTCGCGACACTGTCTACAGCGATATTCCCGACATTGCCCAAGGCCAACTGGCCTGGGAGGACACGGCCCGCGCTACCGCCCCACCGCTGCTGATTCTCGACACCCATCTGCTGAGCAATATGCTCTGGAGCAAGACCTTGTTCGGTGATTGCCCGCTGTGGATCGAGCAGCAATTGCTCAGCAGGCACTATGACCTGCATCTGCTGCTTTCCCCTGAAGGTGTCGACTGGATCAGTGACGGACAGCGCTGCCAGCCGCAACTGAGCGAGCGTCAGGCATTCTTCGAGGACAGTCGACAATGGCTGGAACACCATGGACAGAACTATCAGGTTATCGGAGGTAACTGGGAGGCACGCCGCGAGCAGGCACTGGAGGCCGTCACGCAGCTACTGATGACTCAGCGGATTTGATGCTTGTGCAGCAGCCGGTAGAAAGTCGGCCGCGAAATACCTAAAACCTTGGCCGCAACGCTGAGGTTGTCACTGTGGCGAGTCAATACATCGCACAACGCCTGACGCTCGGCCCGTGACTTGTAGTCATCCAGCGTCCCCATGCTGCTGGCAATGTCTTCTTCACCGAGCAGCCCCAGATCCGCCGCTTCGATCTGCCGCCCTTCGGCCAGCACCAAACCGCGCCGCACCCGGTTGGCCAGTTCCCGCACATTGCCGGGCCAGTCATGCTTGCCCATGGCGATCAGCGCGTCCTGACTGAAGTTGCGGGCGCGTCGACCGGTTTCCTGACTGTAGAAATGCGCAAAATGATTGGCCAGCATGGCCAGATCACCATGGCGTTCACGCAGAGGCGCAGTGCCAACCTGCAAGACATTCAGGCGGTAGTACAAATCTTCACGGAAGCGCTTTTTACGGATGGCGGTTTCAAGGTCCACATGGGTCGCGGCCAGCACCCGCACATCCACGGGAATCGCTTCGCTGCCACCGAACCGCTCGATATGCCGGTCCTGCAACAGGCGTAGCAGATGGGCCTGGGTTTCCATGGGCAGATCACCAATATCGTCCAGAAACAGCGTCCCGCCATTCGCAGCTTCGATGCGGCCGATCTTGCGCTCGAGAGCACCATTGAACGCACCTTTCTCATAGCCGAACAGCTCGGTGTGCAACAGATGCTCGGCAATGGCTCCGCAATTGACCGCAACGAACGGTTTGTTCCGGCGCTGCGACTGCATGTGCAGGGTACGCGCCACCAGTTCTTTGCCTGTGCCACGTTCGCCGCGGATCAATACCGGCGATTCGGTAGGTGCCAGCTTGCCCAGCAGCCGACGCAGCTCCCGGATAGGACGACTCTCGCCCAGCATCTCGTGATCGCCGCTGGACACTTGGTTAGCACCCTGCGCACGCAGACGCGCCATGCCATAAGCCCGCCCGAGAGTGACCTGCATGCGAGCCACATCGAAAGGCAAGGTATGAAAATCGAAGAACCATTCGCAGACAAAATCGCCGATTTTCTCGCGCCGCAAATCATTGGGTGCAAGCACGGCGATCCATTGTGTGTTGCTGCGGGTAATCAGTTCCTTGACCACTTCGGGGTGCTCGAAATGCTCAGGCATGAGACGAATCAGACCAACATCGCAACGCTGGTTGAGCGCCGCTTCCAGCGTATTACTGTCCACCGCCCAGCCGGCAGCCTGCAAGACAGGGATCAACTGATGACAATCATCACTGGGGTCAACAATCAATAAACGTCGTGTTTGGGCCGCTTCATGCATAGTAGATTCCCTTGGCGCCCGACATGGAGTGGAGTTATTAAAATCTTTTTATAAACAGTAAGTTGACGAGCCCGAATGTTACGTTAGCAAATATTTGACACACCCTTGTACCGTTTAAATATATCGCTCATAACGAAAAGTAATTAAACAGGTTGTAACGTTTTGAGAGTCAGAAAATTCTGCCGGTCATTGAACCGAACACCGTAAAAGTTGCCTCAGATCAAGCCGAATACGGCACGGATGTAAAAAAATTTAAAATATCCGGCAAGCGGTGTGACTCACCCCACCCTGTTCGGCATCAACACAGGTAACCAGCCGAACGGTAAAGCCCGCCGACGTGCCTGGACTGATATGGGCATTTTGAGGAATTGAAAATGAACGCCCCACTGCGCTTCAACGATGCACTTCTGATCGCTGGAAACGCTTTTGCACCTTTCCAGTGTGTTGCCTGGGCAGCCCAGGCCGGAAGCGGAGAACTGAGCCTTACAGTGATCGACCGCACCTGCGCACGTATCGGTCATAAACAAATCCCGAGCAGCGCTTACTCCGACCCAGCGCAACTTGCCAGTGTTCTGAAAGAAGCTCGCGAAGAAATCAGCAATGAAGGTTACAGCCTTCAGCCGTGGACCATGCCGGCCTGATAGGGTGATCCTTATCGCGAATGAATGCGCTCCGGAGCGCATTCATTCGCGAAGCTCTTCAAGATGCCGGTAACCGGCTCCCAGCCTTAGCGCCAGTTCCCGCGCCCGGCCCAGCCGGATAGGCCCTTTCTCGATATCGATCAGCAGACTCTCGCAGTCGAACCCTGAACACGGCGGCATATCCTTGACCCGGCCATCGGTGAGGATCAGCACACGCAAATGTTCAGCGGGATAACGCTGGTGTCGCATTTTCAACCAGTCTTTTGCCTGCTCGATGGCTGCGAACAACGGCGTTCCTCCGCCCGCCCCCAACGCATCCAGCCATGGCCGTAATGCCGCCGAAGCCTTGAGGCCTTGATGTTTCCACTGGGGAACATTGCCGCTGGCAGTCAGCAGCGCCAGTCTGGCACGACGGCGATAGGCCTCGTCGAAGATCTGAGCCAGCACGCCCTTGGCCTGACTGAGCGCCTGATGACGACGTGTCGAGGCCGAGGCATCAACAATGACCAGCAACAACTCGGTCGACCGACTGCTGCGAGGCTGGCGTACCAGATCGTGGCGGCTTTGTGGACGACCACGCAACAGCGTCGGCAGCCAGGCAATCGCACCATCGATGCCTGAACGCGCTGCACCATGACGCCCGGAAGTCAGGCTGCCAGGACGGGGACTGGCATCCGCCCCCTTTGCCGAACGAGGGCGGATGCCTAGGGCTTTTTTGGCCAGCTCGGCACTTCGCGGCGCGCACCGGTGGGCACAGGCCGGGCAGGCAATTCCCCCCAGTTGCCCTGCCCGTTCTGAGGCTGAGGTTCCTGAGGTGTGCCCTGGCTGGGCGCTGGCGGTTCTGGATTCTGTGCCGAGGGCGCAGGATCGCGACGCCGATGACGCAAGGCAAACTCGGCCACCGCGTCGATATCCTGCTCTTCGATCTCACTGGCACCACGCCATGCAGCATGGGCTCGCGCAGCACGCAGCCAGACCAGATCAGCGCGCATGCCATCGACACCTGCCGCAAAACAGCGCTCCGTCACAAGCCCCAGCGAACGATCATCAAGCTCGATGGCAGACAACAGCGCACGGGCCTGCTCGCAACGTTGCTGCAAAGCCTGCTGCTGACCTTGCCACGCCAGACAAAAAGCCTGGGGGTCGGCATCGAAATCCAGACGACGGCGGATGATCTGGCTGCGCTCGGTCGGCAACGTCTGCCCACTCAGGGCCACATTCAAACCGAAACGGTCCAGCAGTTGCGGACGCAACTCGCCCTCTTCAGGATTCATGGTGCCGATCAGCACGAAGCGCGCCGCATGACGGTGGGAAATGCCATCGCGCTCCACCAGATTGGTGCCACTGGCAGCAACATCCAGCAGCAGATCTACCAGATGATCGGCCAGCAGGTTGACCTCATCCACATACAGCACGCCACCGTCTGCCTTGGCCAGTACGCCGGGGGAAAACTGCGCACGACCTTCGGACAGCGCCGCATCCAGATCCAGGGTGCCGACCAGCCGCTCTTCGGTAGCGCCCAACGGCAAGGTGACAAACTGACCGCTGGCCAGCAAGTCCGCCAGCCCACGGGCCAGGGTCGACTTGGCCATGCCACGCGGCCCTTCGATCAGTACACCGCCGATTTTCGGGTCGATGGCCGTCAGGCACAGCGCCAGCTTCAAGTCCTCGGCGCCGACCACTGCTGCCAGGGGAAAATGCGGGGTATCGGTCATGCTTGTCATCAGCTCTCTTCTATGTCCAGCAACAGGTCTTCCAGCGCTTCACGATAGTCACCCGGCTCCTGCCAGAGGCCGCGCTGCTGGGCTTCGAGCATACGCTCGGTCATGTCGCGCAGGGCATCGGGGTTGTGCTCGCGGATGAAGTCGCGGGTCGACGGATCAAGCAGGTAGGCATCGGCCAGCAGTGCATATTGGTGGTCGTCGATCAGTTCAGTGGTGGCATCGAACGCAAACAGAAAGTCCACGGTCGCAGCCATTTCGAACGCACCTTTATAGCCATGACGCTTGACGCCTTCGATCCACTTCGGATTGGCCGCACGACTGCGGACCACCCGGTTCAGTTCTTCCTTGAGGGTGCGAATCCTGGGTAGATCCGGCTGGCTGTTGTCGCCATGGTAACTGGCGGTTTTCTGGCCGCTCAGGCTTTCGGCGGCCGCCAGCATGCCACCCTGAAACTGGTAGTAATCGTTGGAATCCAGCAGGTCATGCTCGCGGTTATCCTGATTCTGCAACACCGCCTGAACCTGCGTCAGCCGATGCGCGAACTGCTGGCGAGCCGGCGTGCCTTCATCAGCCGCGCCGTAGGCATAGCCGCCCCAGTTCAGATAGACCTCGGCCAGATCGTCGCGGCTCTGCCACAGACGTCCGTCGATGGCACCCTGCACACCCGCGCCATAGGCGCCGGGCTTGGCGCCGAAAATGCGCCAACCCGCCTGACGCGCCGCTTCGTCTTCGCTCAGCCCGGACTCCTGAAAGCTGCGGCGCTCTTCACGGACACGGGCCGCCAGCGGATTCTGATCGTCCGGCTCATCCAGAGCAGCAACGGCCTGCACAGCGGCATCAAACAGGCGGATCAGGTTGGCAAAGGCATCACGGAAGAACCCGGATACTCGCAAGGTCACATCCACACGAGGCCGGTCCAGCAGGCTCAGGGGCAGAATCTCGAAATCATCGACCCGCTGGCTACCCGTCGCCCAGACCGGACGCACGCCCATCAGGGCCATGGCCTGGGCAATATCGTCGCCACCGGTGCGCATGGTGGCCGTGCCCCAGACCGACAGGCCGAGCTGGCGCAAGTGGTCGCCATGATCCTGAAGATGGCGCTCCAGCAACAGGTTGGCCGATTGAAAACCGATTCGCCAGGCCGTGGTAGTCGGCAGGTTGCGCACATCCACGGTAAAGAAGTTGCGGCCCGTGGGCAGCACGTCCAGCCGCCCGCGACTCGGCGCACCGCTCGGGCCGGCTGGCACGAATCGGCCACTCAGGGCATCCAGCAGACCGCGCATCTCTTCGGGACCGCAGGCATCCAGACGCGGGGCGACCACATTGCGAAGGCTTTCGAGAACCAGTGTCAGTTCAGGATGATCCGGCAGATCGTCAATCGCCTCTTCGTTCACGATGCGTTCGATCAGAATCGCGGCATACAGCTCAAGCCGCTCCCGGGTATCGCCCGTGGTGCGCCATGGGTCGTCACTCACTACCAGCAAGACGGACGGACGCGGACCGTTCCAGGGCTCGGCCAGCTCGCAATCCAGCGGGTCGAAATCCAGCGCCAGAGCCTTGGCCAGCACCCGCAGCACACTCGACTGCGCACCACGGCCATCGCCACGGGGAATGCGCAGCAGTGCCAGCAGCGTGTCGATACGCAGACGGCCTTGGGGGGATTGACCGAAAACATGCAGGCCATCGCGGATCTGCGACTCCTTCAAGTCACACAGATAGGTGTCCAGACGCGGCAGCCAGATTGCGGCGTCGGCGTCGCTGTCGATGGCGTCGTCCAGCGCCAGTTCACGGTCAATACGGGTTTCACGCACCAGCTTGAGAATGTCCCGTTGCAGTTCCTGCGCCCGGCGCGGGTCGAGCAGTTGCGCCTCGTAGTATTCGTCAGCCAGCCGCTCAAGATTGCGCAGCGGGCCGTAGGTTTCGGCACGGGTCAGGGGCGGCATCAGGTGGTCGATGATGACCGCCTGGGTACGGCGCTTGGCCTGGGCACCCTCGCCTGGATCGTTGACGATAAACGGGTAGATATTCGGCATCGCGCCCAGCACTGCATCAGGCCAGCAGTCTTGAGACAGACCGACGCCCTTGCCCGGCAGCCACTCCAGGTTGCCATGCTTGCCCACATGCAGCACCGCATGAGCGCCATACGCCTTGCGCAGCCAGAAGTAGAACGCGAGATAACCGTGAGGCGGCACCAGATCGGGGTCGTGATAGACCGCACTGGGGTCCACCTGATAACCACGGGCAGGCTGAATGCCGACAAAGGTCAGGCTAAAGCGGATACCGGCAATCATCATCCGCCCGCTGCGGAACATCGGGTCGTTCTGTGGCGCGCCCCAGCGTGCATTTACCGCATCGCGACTGGCCTGGGGCAAGTCATCGAAGGCATCAAGGTACTCGTCCAGCGCCATGCTTTGCTGGCAAGGACGCAGGTCGATGCTGTCCAGATCGTTGGTGACGCCACCCAGCAATTGCTGAATCAGCGCGGTGCCGCTTTCGGGCAACGGTGCCAGCGGATAGCCCTCGTCCTGCATGGCGCGCAGTATATTCAGCGCCGCTGCAGGTGTGTCGAGCCCTACCCCGTTGCCGATCCGGCCATCGCGGGTCGGGTAGTTGGCCAGGATCAGCGCTACCCGCTTGCTGGCATTGGGCAGTAGCGCCAGTTCGATCCAGCGTCGTGCCAGTTGCGCGACGAAGTCCATGCGCTCGGGATGGGCGCGATAGCACACCACGTCCGACTGGCTGCGCTCGCTGCGCCAAGCCAGATCCTTGAAGCTGATGGGCCGGCTGATGATCCGCCCGTCCAGTTCCGGCAAGGCAATGTGCATCGCCAGATCCCGCGCCCCAAGACCTTGCTCGCTGGCCTGCCAGGCGGGCTGGTTGTCCTGAGCGCAGATGGCCTGGATCACGGGCACATTGCGGCGAAACGGTCGCAGATGCGGCGCTTCCGGGCTGGACTGGGCAAAGCCCGTGGTATTGAGGATCAGCCCGGCTTCGACTTCATCCAGCCAGTCCTCGACCATGGTCAGGCAACCCGGCTCCTTGAGACTGGCCAGCGCAATCGGCAAGGGATTGAGCCCTTGAGCCTGCAAGCGCTCGCAGAACACATCGATGAAACCGGTATTGGCCGCCTGCAAGTGGGAGCGGTAGAACAGCAGCGCAACCACCGGATGCCCCGGTATCCAGTCTGCCTGCCAGTCCGGCAGCGTGGCCGTCGCTTTGCGCGGATGATAGATGGCCGTGCGTGGCAGTGGCTGAGGCTCGGCCCATGGGTAATCGCGCTCAAGCCAGCTGCTGGCCATGCAACGATAAAGATCCAGCGCATTCTGCAAGCCGCCCTGGCGCAAGAACTGCCATAGCCGGTCACGCTCCTCGGCAGGCACAGTGCTCAGATCGCTCAGCTCTGGATCGGGACGATCATCCCCCGGCACCAGAATCACCTGCACACCACGAGCTGCCAGCTCCATCAAGCGCTCGACACCGTAGCGCCAGTAGCCAATGCCGCCATGCAGGGAAATCAGAATGACCCTGGCGTGGCGCAACACCTCATCGACGTACAAGTCCACCGAGGCGTGATTCTGCACCTGCATCGGATTGGCCAGACGCAGGCTCGGGTAGTCGTCGGGCAGTTGCTGAGCGGCTTCGGCCAGTAACGCCAGGCTCGAATCGCCGCTGCAGAGAATCACCAGCTCGGCCGGCGTCTGTCCCAGGTCGGCAATGCTGTCGTCGGGTACGAAACCGCCCGGCTGGGTTCTCAGTAAATGCATGGATCAGCCAGCAATCGCAGCATTGAGTTGCGCTTCCAGCGCCACGGCATCCAGCTCCTGGCCGATCAGCACCAGATTGGTGATGCGCTCCTCATCGGCACGCCAGGCGCGGTCGAAATGCTTGTCGAAGCGTGTGCCCACGCCCTGGATCAGCAGGCGCATCGGCTTGCCTGGAATCGCGGCGAAACCTTTGACCCGCAGAATGCCGTGCTTGACCACCAGTTGCGTCAGGGCATCGAGCAGCACGCTTTCGTCGGCCTGTGGCAGTTTGATGGAAATCGAATCGAAAGCATCGTGATCGTGGTCGTCATGATCTTCATCGTCGTGATGGTCATGGTGAGTCTTGCGACCATCGATGTGCAGTTCCGACTCGGCACCGATGCCCAGCAACACGTTGATTGGCAGACGGCCACTGCTGGCTTCGATGACCTTGACCGCTGGCGGCAGTTCTTCGGCGACTTCGGCACGTACCGCCGCCAGGCCTTCGGCGTCGATCATGTCGGCCTTGTTGAGGATCACCAGATCAGCGCTGGCCAGCTGGTCAGCGAACAGTTCATGTAGCGGGGATTCGTGGTCAAGGTTCGGGTCGAGCTTGCGCTGGGCGTCCACTTGATCCGGGAAAGCCGCGAAAGTACCTGCTGCAACGGCCGGGCTGTCGACCACTGTTATGACCGCATCGACGGTGCAGGCGTTGCGGATTTCCGGCCACTGGAAAGCCTGGACCAGCGGTTTTGGCAACGCCAGACCCGAGGTTTCGATAAGGATGTGGTCCAGGTCGGCGCGACGCGACACCAGTTCGCGCATCACCGGGAAGAACTCTTCCTGCACCGTGCAGCACAGGCAACCGTTGGCCAGCTCATACACCCGGCCAACAGCTTCCTCTTCGCTGCAACCGATGGTGCATTGCTTGAGGATTTCGCCGTCGATGCCCAGCTCGCCGAACTCGTTGACGATCACCGCGATACGACGCCCTTCGGCGTTATCGAGCATGTGCCGCAACAAGGTGGTTTTACCCGAGCCCAGGAAGCCGGTAACGATGGTGACGGGAAGTTTGGCCAGTGTTTTCATCGGATGCCCTTTGGCAATACGGCGGGCAAGCAGGACGAGATCCGTGCACTGCGCACGGATCGATTCGCCACCGGATCACCCCGCCCGGTTGTAGTGAGAATTCGTGGGCCTGTGGCCCGGTTCGAGGCAGGTCTCCTGGCTTACGGCGGCGTGTCGGCAGGACAGGCATTCATCGCGCCTTCCCGCTCGCGCAGTGGCCATGCAATGAAATCACCGTTTACAGTTGCGGGGGCAGCTGCGGCTTGAACCGCATTCCCGTCTTAGCCCGACCTTTTGCACAAGGTCGAGAACCTCAAGTGCGCAAGGCTACGCAGAGGTCGAAGGCAGGTCAATCGTTCAGATTGACGTTCACGGGCCGCCATGCTCTCCTACACAACTTGTTACGGGTGCCCCTCACGGGGTGAAACGGGAAACCGGTGCGCTCATTTGTCCATGAGTCAGTCCGGTGCTGCCCCCGCAACGGTAAGCGAGAGAGGATCAGAACCACTGTGCCACGGCATGGGAAGGTGATCCTGAAGGCGTCGAGGCTGAATATCGACACCCCTCGCGAGCCCGGAGACCGGCCCGATACTGACTCAATGACACACCCGCGGTGGGCGGGCGCAGTTGAAGCCTTCTGACCTCCGTCAGCAGGTTCCTGTGCGCATGCCCGCCTGTCGAAACCAGAGGGAAGCGCCATGTCCACCATCAGCAGCAGCCAGTCGAGCACCACCACGTCCACCCAGGCCCAACGCCTGACCGCCGCCATCAGCGCTGCGATTCTGGGCGCCTGCCTGGTGTACTTCGCCGGTTTCTCGCACATTGCCGCCGTTCACAACGCGGCCCACGACACCCGCCACAGCGCCGCCTTCCCTTGCCATTGAGACCTGACGCCATGTTCAAGCGAATCATTCAGACGGCAGGTTTCAGCGGTCTGCTGGCGGCATTGCTGCTGACCCTGCTGCAAAGCTTTTGGGTTTCGCCCCTGATTCTTCAGGCCGAAACCTTTGAAAAGGCACCCGCCGAACACGTGCATGAACATGACCACGCCGATGCTTCCGCCGCAGGGCACAGCCACGACGAAGAAGCCTGGGAGCCGGAAGACGGCTGGCAGCGTATTCTCTCCACGACCGGCGGCAATCTGGTGGTCGCGGTAGGTTTTGCCTTGATGCTGGTGGCGCTCTACACGCTACGCGCACCGGGTCGCACCTCTCAGGGCGCATTGTGGGGGCTGGCCGGTTTTGCGGTCTTCGTCCTGGCGCCGACACTGGGCCTGCCACCGGAATTGCCGGGGACAGCGGCTGCCGACCTGAACCTGCGCCAGTACTGGTGGATCGGGACTGCGGCCTCAACGGCGGCGGGTCTGGCCTTGATCGCTTTCGGCCAGAACTGGCTGCTCAAGGTGCTGGGCGCGGCTATTTTGGTTGTGCCGCATCTGATTGGCGCGCCACAGCCATTGACTCATGAGAGCCTGGCTCCCGAAGCTCTGGAATCGCAGTTCATCCTGGCTTCGTTGCTGACCAACGCATTGTTCTGGGTCGCTCTGGGCCTGATCAGCGCCTGGCTGTTCCGTCGCAACAATGCCGACCTGCACGCCTGATCACGGCACCGGGCAATCCGGCCCTGCCCTTGTGGCAGGCCTGGGTTGCCAGCGCGGCTGCCCGGCAGCGAGCCTGCTGGAACTGATCGAAAGCAGCCTGAAAGCCCACGACCTGGAAATCGGGGCCATCACTGCCCTCGCCTCCATCGACCTCAAGCAGGACGAACCGGGCTTGCTGGAATTGGCCAAACAGCTGTCCGTTCCGCTGATATTCTTCAGCGCGTCACAACTGGCAGAATACGAACCGCAACTGACCCACCGCTCGCCAAAGGCGTTCCAGCACACGGGCTGTCACGGGGTTGCCGAAAGCGCAGCGCTGGCACTGGCCAGCCAATTGGGCAAAAGCCCGGTAACACTGGTGATCCAACGCCAGAAAAACGCCCGGGCAACCTTTGCCCTGGCAAGCAGTGTCGATAATACGCCGCTCATTAATACCGCTTGACTCAGGAGATTCCATTGACCGTCTTTTTCATCGGCGCAGGCCCTGGCGATCCGGACCTGATCACCGTCAAGGGGCAGCGACTGATCCATAGCTGTCCGGTCATCATTTATGCTGGCTCACTGGTGCCAGTGGCAGTGCTGGATGGCAATCGTGCCGTTCAGGTGGTCAACAGTGCCAAGTTGCACCTGGAACAGATCATCTCCTTGATGAAATCCGCTCATGAACAGGGCCGGGATGTGGCCAGGATTCACTCCGGCGACCCAAGCCTGTATGGCGCGATTGGCGAACAGATTCGCCGCCTGCGTGAGCTGGGCATTCCCTTTGAAATCATCCCCGGCGTAACGGCCACGGCGGCCTGCGCAGCCTTGCTGGGCACCGAACTGACACTGCCGGACATTTCCCAGAGCGTGATCCTGACCCGCTACGCCGACAAGACGTCGATGCCGGCAGGCGAAGAGCTGACAAGCCTGGCCCAGCATCGCACCACCATGGCCATTCACCTGGGGGTCAACAATCTGCAGAAAATCGTGGAAGAACTGATACCGCATTACGGCGCGGACTGCCCGATAGCAGTGGTCCATCGCGCAAGCTGGCCGGATCAGGACTGGGTTATAGGCACCCTGGCCGACATTCACGACAAGGTACTGGAGAAGGGATTCAAACGTACGGCACTGATTCTGGTCGGTCGTGTACTGGCTGACGATACGTTTGGCGAGTCATCGCTGTATCGCGCCGGGCATGCACATTTGTTCAGGCCCTGATGATGTTCGCGAATGAATTCGCTCCCACGGCAGGAGCGAATTTATTCGCGAATGGACGCGCGAAGAAAACGACTCAGTAATAAGCGTTTTCTTTCTGCGTATGGTCAGTCACATCACGCACACCCGACAGCTCAGGGATACGCTCCAGCAAGGTACGCTCGATACCTTCCTTCAAGGTCACATCGGCCTGGCCGCAACCCTGGCAACCACCGCCGAACTGCAGGACGGCGATATTGCGCTCTTCTTCCTCGATCACGTCGATCAGGGTCACCTGACCGCCGTGGCTGGCGAGCCCCGGGTTGATCTCGGTTTGCAGGTAATAGTTGATGCGCTCGTTGATCGGGCTGTCGGCATTGACCATCGGCACTTTGGCGTTTGGTGCCTTGATGGTCAGTTGGCCGCCCATGCGATCAGTGGCGTAATCGACCACGGCGTCATCCAGAAAGGCTTCGCTGAAACCATCGATCCAGGCCGTGAAGCTCTTGAGGCCAATGGCCTTGTCTTCAGGTTTTTCTTCGCCCGGCTTGCAGTAGGCAATGCAGGTTTCAGCGTACTGAGTGCCAGGCTGGGTGATAAACACGCGGATGCCGATACCTGGAGTGTTCTGCTTTTCCAGCAGATCGGCCAGATAATCGTGGGCAGCATCGGTAATAGTGATAGCGGTCATGAACGTTCCTCGCAGACTTGCCGGCAGTTTACGCCAATCGGATGCGCATACAAAGTCCTAGTGTTTTTGTCAGGAAAGCGCAACGACGCCTCTTCCTTCCTGACGAGCATCCAGACTGCGACGCATCCGGTGATACAAGCCCTTCTCGATCCACTCGTAACTGCACCATGCTCCAATGGCGATGATCGGCACGCAGAAGGCAAATACCAGATACGGGTTCAAGGCAAAGCGCTGAGCCATGAGCAGGCCACCGTAAAGCACCAGCACATGCAGCAGATAGACCGAATAGGAACAATCGCCCAGGGTTTTGAGCAAGCGGTTGCCGCGCAAGTAGGGTTCAAGGGAGATGGCGCAGAACACGATCAATGCGCTTGGCAGCCCCCAGTTCAACAGGCGCTGCTCGTTGGTCAGGTGATGAATCACCAGCATGGCAGCCACTATCCCCGCCAATGGCATCCACAACCCTTCCTTGATCCAGCCACGACGATAGAGCATGCCGATGCCGATCCCCAACAGGAACTCGTAGACAATGTCGTTACCGTAGAACCGGCTGATCAAGCCGCTGCGAGCCAGAATTTCGGTCACGGCAAAGAGTGCTGCCGCGATGATCAAGGGCCTATGGCGCTGCTCGAACAGAAACACCATGGAGAACAGTACGTAAAACAGCATCTCGTAGTTCAGGGTCCAGCCGACGTTCAACGTGGGATACAGGCCGTAACCGCCGGGGTTTTCCGAGGGAATGAAAAACAGCGAAAGCAGGAAGTTCTGCCAGCCGATCACCTGATGAGGCAACCAGGGAGCCGCAACCAGCAGCAACAACCCCATGGCGGCGGTGTACAGCCAGTAGGCAGGAACGATACGGATCAGACGGTGCAGGATGAAACGCCCGGCGGGCATGTCGCTGTTATGGGTCGAGAGGTAGATCACCAGCCCGCTGATGACAAAAAAGATATCGACGCCCACTGCGCCCTTTGAAACAAAGAATTCGCCAACGGGACCGCTGGCCTTGAAATCGAAAAAAATCTGCATGAAGTGATGACACACAACAACCCACGCGGCGAAAGCCCGTAAAGCCTGAACCGAAATCAACATCCACAAAACCTCTTGTCACCTGCCTTTTCAACCAAGCCCGACACTCGAAGGGAGCCGGACGCGCATGGGGTCGGACAGTGAGATGACAAAAAAGATCAGGAAAATCCTGCTTCGTTCAGGAAACAGTAGTGGCCGCAGGCCACGATTTACGTGACCTGCAACGACTCCTAGAGGTTTTCGTAGCGGTTCATATCCAGCACACCACCCTCTCGCGGCTCGGTCTCCTGAATATAGCGATTGATGTCGTGGAAGTAGGTCCAGAACAACGGATGAGTACGCCTGACGCCCCAGCGCTCCACGATTTTCTCAAACCCGGCCTGATCCTTGACCTGTTGCATGGCATCGACGAAAGCGGGTACTTCGCCAGCCGGTATGTTGAATATGAAGTTCGGATAGCTGCTGAGCACGCCCGGGTAAATGGTCAGGGTGTCCAGACCCGGTTGATAGCGATAGGACTCACCCAACAGGAAGGCCACGTTACTGTGGGCACGGTTGCGCAGCATGCTGTACATCATGCGTTTGCCACTGGCGTCTTCCACGCGCAACATGGTCGCTTCGGGCAACTGATCGATAACCTTGAGGCCCGCAGCAGGCCGTGAAACCAGTCGACTGAGGGATTGCTCTGCCTGGGCAAAAACGGGGCCTATACCAGGCCGTGAGCAATAGGCGCCCTGGCAGCGGTTGATCGGGTCCGGCGCGGCATTGAGCGTGCCGGAGCGCTGAATCAACTGACGTGCGAAGTCCTGACGAGGATGATGCCCATCGAGCCTCAGGCCGCTGGCCGTATCGTCATCGATACGCTGGTAGTCCAGCCACATCTTGAACTTGCCGGAGTCCTGATACAGGTCGCCCAGCATCTTCTCGCGCTTGTCGGCCGGCATCAGTCGCAGGAAGTTGATTTCTGCGCCATTGCGAATCAGGTCGAAATAAAGCCGGGTCTGGGCCTGATGGGAAATGTTGCCGTAAACGTCGAAGTTCACCGCCAGTTGATAATAGGTGCGCTCCAGCAGCGGATAGTCGAATAACCACAGCGAATGCGGCACATCGCCAATCAGCCCTTTGGTCACCGAGGCGCTGTCGAAATGGCGGAAGACCGTCAGCAGCGAGTTATCGTTGCCGGCCCACAGCGTCGACCAGCTCGGTGGCGTCATGCTGGCGTAGCTGTCGCGACGCAGGTCTTCATAGGCGTTGCGGCGGTCCCGGTAGGAAAGCCACAAACTCAGAATACTGCCGACCTGATCGTTCTGCCCCGGCATGGCCAGCAAAGGCGTAGCCTGCCCACGATACTGGGCATCGGTGATGTAACGATCATGCCCCGGCTCCTGGAACAGCACCCAGAAATGGTCGCGGATCACGTCGGTCGCAATCTGACCACGGCAAACCGGCCCGCGGATGAAGGTGCGTACGAAGTATTCGGCGTTATCAAGCATGAACTGATAACGCGCCTGCGCCGGAATCGCCTCGAAGGTCAGAAACGGATTGGCACGATGCCCCGGGCCGTAGCCCGGCATTGCATTCACGCTCCAGTTAGAGCTGTAAAACAGTTCCTTGACCCGTTTGAGCTTCTGGGGGCTCATCGGGTAAGTGATATGGGTCTTGTGAACGATCACGCCCTGGACGGGAATCAACCGGTAATAGAAGTCATTGCCCGGATCGTCGTTGGGGCGCCGGGTGGCAATCAGATCCACAGGCTTGCCGCTCGGGGTGCGCGAGCGAACCCACTGGAAGAAATGCCCGGTATCGCCGCCTTCAAAATAGACGTGTGCCAGAAACAGGTGCTCGTACAGCCAGCGACCCACCAGCGCTTCTCTGGAGCCCCGACGATTGAGCAAGGCTTCCCATTCGGCAATCTGCGCCGCTTCGGCGACATTGGGCATGATGGGCTGTTGCTCCACCGGCGCACCAGCAGCCAGCCAGCGTTGCAGGGTCTGATACTCGGCATCGCTCAGCCCGGCCACTGCCAGCGGCATGCCACCGGTGGGATGCGCCTGGGCATAGGCCGGGAACTCGCCCGGCAGCGGGCAGAGGTTTTCCCGGTTCAAACCCAGCACGATATCGTCGGGGATCTTGCTGTTGGGAGGCAATGGCGCACTGTGGCCCAACTCCAGCATGCGTGCCATCAGGGAAGCCTGGCTGCCTTGGGCATCGAGCACCGAATAGAAGTCCTTGCGCCGCCAGGCATCAGTGCCGCTGGCGTCGTAAAACAAACGGGTTGGCGTCATCGCAGCGCTGCGCTCGCCCTGATAGACCGGCGTCTTGTTGGCCCCGCGACTCATGCCTTCGCCGCTGCCCAGGTTCAACTGACAAGGGGCGTCGTTACAGGCATGGCAGGCCACGCACTTCTGGGTCAGGATCGGCTGGATATCCCGCACATAGGAAATATTCGGCACAGGTGATGCAGGCACCCCCTGAGCCTGGACAGCGCAGCACCACAACAGCAACACGAGACTTGGCAACGAGCGGTACGGCATATCCGGGGCCTTGAAAGGAAAAAACGCGCAATTCTACAGCGGATAGCGGGCGCCAACATGAGCTATTTTCATGCAAAGCCGCCACCAACACCAAAAGCGCTCCGGTTTGGTATTATCTCGACCTTTCTGTATCGACCTTTCCAAGGTAATCCCATGTCTGACCGCAGCGCCCGCCATCAAGCCTTTCTCAACGCTCTGAAACAGAGGATCCTGATCCTCGATGGCGGCATGGGCACCATGATCCAGAGCTACAGGCTCGAGGAAGAGGATTACCGTGGCAAACGCTTCGCCGACTGGCCAAGCGATGTCAAAGGCAACAACGATCTGCTGGTCCTGACACGTCCCGATGTCATCGGTGCCATCGAGAAGGCTTATCTGGATGCTGGCGCAGACATCCTGGAAACCAACACCTTCAACGCCACCCAGGTTTCCCAGGCCGATTACGGCATGGAAGCGCTGGTCTACGAGCTGAACGTAGAAGGTGCACGTCTGGCGCGCAAGGTCGCCGACGCAAAAACCCTCGAAACCCCGGACAGGCCACGCTTTGTCGCTGGCGTGCTCGGCCCGACCAGCCGCACCTGCTCGCTGTCGCCGGACGTGAACAACCCCGGCTACCGCAACGTGACCTTCGACGAACTGGTCGAAAACTACACCGAAGCCACTCGCGGCCTGATCGAAGGCGGCGCCGACCTGATCCTGATCGAAACCATCTTCGACACCCTCAACGCCAAGGCAGCGATCTTTGCCGTGCAAGGCGTCTTCGAGGAAATAGGCTTCGAGCTGCCGATCATGATTTCCGGCACCATCACCGATGCGTCGGGTCGCACCCTGTCGGGCCAGACCACCGAAGCCTTCTGGAACTCGATCAGCCACGCCAAGCCGATTTCCGTCGGCCTGAACTGCGCTCTGGGTGCCAGCGACCTGCGTCCTTATCTGCAGGAACTGTCCACCAAGGCCAACACCCACGTTTCCGCGCACCCGAACGCCGGACTGCCCAACGCCTTCGGCGAATACGACGAACTGCCCAGCCAGACAGCAAAAATCATCGAGGAATTCGCCCAGAGCGGCTTCCTGAACATCGTCGGCGGCTGCTGCGGCACCACGCCTGCGCACATCAAGGCAATTGCCGAAGCCGTATCGGGCTACGCGCCGCGCCAGATCCCGGATATTCCGAAGGCCTGCCGCCTGTCGGGCCTTGAGCCGTTCACCATCGATCGTCAGTCGCTGTTCGTCAACGTCGGCGAGCGCACTAACATCACCGGCTCCGCCCGCTTCGCCCGCCTGATCCGTGAAGACAACTACACCGAAGCCCTGGAAGTCGCCCTGCAGCAGGTCGAAGCCGGCGCTCAGGTGATCGACATCAACATGGACGAAGGGATGCTGGACTCGAAGAAGGCCATGGTGACCTTCCTCAACCTGATCGCAGGCGAGCCGGACATCTCCCGTGTGCCGATCATGATCGACTCCTCCAAGTGGGACGTGATCGAAGCCGGCCTCAAATGCATCCAGGGCAAGGGCATCGTCAACTCCATCAGCATGAAGGAAGGCGTCGAGCAGTTCATCCACCATGCAAAACTCTGCAAGCGCTATGGCGCGGCAGTGGTAGTCATGGCGTTCGACGAGGCCGGTCAGGCCGACACCGAAGCGCGCAAGAAGGAAATCTGCAAGCGCTCTTACGACATCCTGGTCAACGAAGTGGGCTTCCCGCCGGAAGACATCATCTTCGACCCGAACATCTTCGCCATCGCCACCGGCATCGAAGAACACAACAACTACGCCGTAGACTTCATCAACGCCTGTGCCTATATCCGTGACGAACTGCCCTACGCTCTGACGTCCGGCGGTGTTTCCAACGTATCGTTCTCGTTCCGCGGCAACAACCCGGTGCGCGAAGCGATTCACTCGGTGTTCCTGCTGCATGCGATCCGCAACGGCCTGAGCATGGGTATCGTCAACGCCGGCCAGCTGGAAATCTACGACCAGATCCCCACCGAGTTGCGCGACCGGGTCGAAGACGTGGTGCTCAATCGCACCCCCGAAGGCACCGATGCACTGCTGGCCATTGCCGACAGCTTCAAGGGCGACGGCAGCGTAAAAGAAGCCGAAACCGAAGAGTGGCGCACCTGGCCGGTGAACCAGCGCCTGGAACATGCGCTGGTCAAGGGCATCACGACCCATATCGTCGAAGACACCGAAGAGTCACGCCAGTCCTTCTCGCGCCCGATCGAAGTGATCGAAGGCCCGCTGATGTCCGGCATGAACGTGGTGGGCGATCTGTTCGGCTCCGGGAAAATGTTCCTGCCCCAGGTGGTGAAATCCGCCCGCGTGATGAAACAGGCCGTAGCGCACCTGATCCCGTTCATCGAACTGGAAAAAGGCGACAAGCCCGAAGCCAAGGGCAAGATCCTGATGGCCACGGTCAAGGGCGACGTGCACGACATCGGAAAGAACATCGTCGGCGTGGTACTGGGCTGCAACGGCTATGACATCGTTGACCTGGGCGTCATGGTGCCTGCCGAGAAGATCCTGCAAGTAGCCCGCGACGAGAAGTGCGACATCATCGGCCTGTCCGGCCTGATTACCCCGTCGCTGGATGAAATGGTCCATGTTGCCCGGGAAATGCAGCGCCAGGATTTCCACCTGCCCCTGATGATCGGCGGCGCCACCACTTCCAAGGCCCACACCGCCGTCAAGATCGAGCCCAAGTACAGCAATGACGCCGTGATCTATGTCACGGACGCCTCACGTGCCGTGGGTGTTGCCACCCAGTTACTGTCCAAGGAACTGAAAGCCGGCTTTATCGAAAAGACTCGCCGCGAGTACGTTGAAGTCCGCGAACGCACCTCGGCCCGCAGCGCTCGCACCGAACGCCTGAGCTATGGCGCGGCCGTGGCGAAAAAGCCGCAGTTCGACTGGAGCAGCTACGAGCCGGCCAAACCAACCTTCACCGGCACCCGCATTCTTGAAGATATCGACCTGGACGTGCTGGCCGAATACATCGACTGGACGCCATTCTTCATCTCCTGGGACCTGGCCGGCAAATACCCGCGCATCCTCACCGACGAAGTGGTGGGTGAGGCTGCGACCACGCTGTTTGCCGATGCCCAGCAGATGCTGCGCAAGCTCATCGACGAGAAACTCATCAGCGCCCGTGCGGTATTCGGTTTCTGGCCTGCCAACCAGGTCAATGACGATGACCTGGAAGTCTACGGCGAAGACGGTCAGCCACTGGCGAAACTGCATCACCTGCGCCAGCAGATCATCAAGACCGATGGCAAACCGAACTTCTCCCTGGCCGACTTCGTGGCGCCCAAGGACAGCGGCATCACCGACTATGTAGGTGGCTTCATCACCACCGCAGGCATTGGTGCCGAAGAAGTGGCCAAGGCCTATCAGGACAACGGCGACGACTACAACTCGATCATGGTCAAGGCTTTGGCCGACCGCCTGGCCGAAGCCTGCGCCGAATGGCTGCACCAGCAGGTGCGCAAGGAATATTGGGGTTACGCCAAGGACGAGCACCTGGACAACGAAGCGCTCATCAAAGAGCAATACGTGGGTATCCGGCCTGCTCCTGGATATCCGGCCTGCCCGGATCACACCGAGAAAAGCACCCTGTTCGCCCTGCTCGACCCGCTGCCTGAAGGCACGCCGATCCATACTCCAGGCAAAAGCGGCGTGTTCCTCACCGAGCACTACGCCATGTTCCCGGCAGCCGCCGTCAGTGGCTGGTACTTCGCACACCCGCAGGCGCAATACTTCGCCGTGGGCAAGATCGACAAGGATCAGGTCGAAAGCTACACCGCTCGCAAAGGTCAGGACCTCAGCGTGACCGAGCGCTGGCTGGCGCCCAACCTGGGTTACGACGAGTAATTCGTCGCCTGCCGCCTTTCCATGGACGCATCGTCGCTCATGGAAAGGCGACGCTGGCTATGCTGCAAGTGACCCGATCACTCGAATGCCGGTCAGCGAGGGCTTATGGGCGATCCATCCGATGACTCGCCAAAAGACCAGGGCAAACCGCCAACCTTCTGGCAAATGCTGCACAGCATCATGGCGGCAGCCTTTGGCGTGCAAAGCAACAGGAATCGCCAGCGCGACTTCACCCACGGCAAGCCGGCCCACTTCCTGCTGCTGGGCCTGCTGTTTACGGTTTTCTTCGCCCTGACCCTGTTCGGTATCGTGCAACTGGTGCTTTATTTCGCCTCGGGATGAACCAGCGGCAGCATGTTTTTCAGGGCAAACGGCGAATCATCGCCCAGCGGCTCACGACTGAATGCCTGTTTGTCCAGGTAGTAGCGCTCGACTTTCGCCGCCTCCAGAAAACGCATGGCATCATGTCGCTCGACCAGCTCCAGCACGCGGACACAACGGTCGCCGATTCGCTTGCGGGTCTTTGCGTCAGCCATCTCATAGTCATTCAACAGAAGCATCGCCCAGCCGCCAATGGTGAAATGCCCTGTCGCTACCACGCTCAGATGACCACTCAACTGTGCCTGCAATGAAATCTTCGTGCCGTTAATGGCACTGAAAAGGATGTCCTTGCCCGGCTCCCCGCCACGCTCGCGCAAGGCGTCGATGGCACCGAAAGCCATCTGCTCGTTGGCAGACCAGATCAGGCGAATATCCGGGTAACGCTTGAGCAATACACGCGCCTGTTCCTGCGCCCGGTCCCGACGCCAGCCACCCAGCACGATCTGGCGCAGATGAACCTGAGGAAACTCGGTAAGCGCACGGCGCATTCCGCGCTCTCGCTCCAGGGAAACCGGCGTGGAGTTGGTTCCGGAAAACGCCAGCATCTCGATGGGCTTACCCGTGTTGAGCCCGGGATAAAGGCTGATCAGCCGCTTTGCCGTCAGATAGCCGCCCTCCTCGTCATTACCGATCAGGCTGCCAAGGAAATTGGGGTATCGCGTAGGAAGATCACCGAGAATCCGGACCTGATCCTCGGTCAGCGTGTTGTTGACGGCCAGCAGCTTGACGCCACTGCCCTCGGAAAGACGCAACACCTGAGGTGCCACGTTCAGCTCATTGGAAAACACCAGATAGTCGGGACGTTCGCCATTGCCCTGCAGCGCTTCTCGCGCCATGGACAGCAATTTCCGGGTATCGCGATCGGTGTACAACACCTTGAGCGACATGCCGGTTCCTTCGGCAGCCGACTGCATGACACGGGCATAGCTTTGCCAGTAGCCATCGTCCGCAAAGCCCGGGCTTAGAAAAACGACTGAAGCGGCCAGAAGCGAACCGCTCCATGTGCTGGCAAGAATGATCAGGCAGCGACAGATAAAACCATTCATATTCACAAAGCCTTGGAGCAACCAAGCAATGAATGGTTATCGGCCGTCCTCTGCAAATACTGGAGAACTGCGCAATCGACCTTCCAGAAAGTCAGGCGGCGGCTATTGCCCGCTGACCCAGAAAACAGCAGCGCCTACTACCAATAGAATGATGAAAGAAATAGCCCAGGCATCCACATGACTATCGGACCGGGTGGTCTTCGGGTGCTTGCTCATCGCATCGCCTCTTGTCGGTTTTATAGGTGATTGCATATGAAAAAATCAGGTCGCGCCCTCATCAGGCATCGATAGGCACTGAGTAAAGTCGATAATTTCCCACACGGCAAGCAAGGTCATAGGGCCAGCGGATTTTGCTTATCGCTTTTAACGATTTGCATATATATAAACATCACTTTTACCGATATCAGCAAACTGTTATCTTCGCCGCGCTCCGTAGGGAGTGCGCGACCGTGCGCGCAGAATTGTCTAGGTGGCGCAAGGCTTGGCAGCGAAGGCTGACTGTGTTGACAACAGTCGTGTTTGACGCAGCAGCCCTTGCTTCATTACGAAGCCTGAGAACAGGACCTATATGTACGTATACGACGAGTACGATCAGCGGATCATCGAGGACCGCGTCAAGCAGTTCCGTGACCAGACCCGACGCTATCTGGCGGGCGAACTGAGCGAAGAAGAGTTTCGACCGTTGCGCCTGCAAAACGGTCTTTATGTCCAGCGTTTCGCGCCGATGCTGCGCGTTGCCGTGCCTTACGGCCAACTGACGTCGCGCCAGACGCGCATGATGGCCAAGATAGCCCGGGATTATGACAAGGGCTATGCGCATATCAGTACCCGCCAGAACGTACAGTTCAACTGGCCAGCCCTGGAAGACGTGCCGGATATTCTGGCCGAACTGGCTACCGTGCAGATGCACGCCATCCAGACCAGCGGCAACTGCCTGCGCAACGTGACCACCGACCAGTTCGCCGGCGTTGCCGCCGACGAAGTGATCGACCCGCGCCCATGGTGTGAAATCGTTCGCCAGTGGACCACCTTCCACCCGGAATTCGCCTACCTGCCGCGCAAGTTCAAGATTGCGATCAACGGCTCGAAAAGCGACCGCGCCGCCATTGAAGTGCACGATATCGGCCTGGAGCCGGTATACAACGCTGCTGGCGAGCTGGGTTTCCGCGTGCTTGTCGGCGGTGGCCTTGGTCGTACTCCGGTGGTGGGTGCCTTCATCAACGAATTCCTGCCATGGCAGGATCTGTTGAGCTACCTGGACGCCATCCTGCGGGTCTACAACCGCTACGGTCGTCGCGACAACAAGTACAAGGCCCGGATCAAGATTCTGGTCAAGGCTCTCACGCCTGAAGTCTTCGCCCAGAAGGTCGACGCCGAAATGGCTCACCTGCGTGGCGGCCAGACCACTCTGACCGAAGCCGAAGTGCAGCGCGTTGCCAAGCACTTCGTCGATCCGCAGTACAAGGCGCTCAGCGACCAGCACGACGAGTTGGCTGCCCTGGACGCTCAACACCCGGGCTTCGCCCGCTGGCGTACCCGCAATGTCCTGGCCCATAAAAAGCCGGGCTACGTTGCCGTGACCCTGTCGCTCAAGCCAACCGGCGTTGCTCCTGGCGACCTGACCGACAAACAGCTGGACGCCGTTGCCGACCTGGCTGACCGCTACAGCTTCGGCCAACTGCGCACCTCTCACGAGCAGAACATCATTCTGGCCGACGTCGAGCAATCGGAGTTGTTCACTCTCTGGAACGAACTGCGTGAAGGCGGCTTCGCCACACCGAACATCGGCCTGCTGACCGACATCATCTGCTGCCCTGGCGGTGATTTCTGCTCACTGGCCAACGCCAAGTCGATCCCGATCGCCGAATCCATCCAGCGCCGCTTCGATGACCTGGACTACCTGTTCGATATCGGCGAACTGGACCTGAACATTTCCGGCTGCATGAACGCCTGTGGCCACCACCACGTCGGTCATATCGGCATTCTGGGCGTGGACAAGAAAGGCGAAGAGTTCTATCAGGTTTCCCTCGGCGGCAGTGCCAGCCGTGATGCAAGCCTGGGCAAGATCCTCGGCCCGTCCTTCGCTCAGGACGTGATGCCGGACGTGATCGAGAAGCTGATTGACGTCTACGTCGAGAAACGCACCGAAGACGAACGCTTCATCGACACCTATCAGCGTATTGGCATTGACCCTTTCAAGGAGCGCGTCTATGCAGCGAATCATTAAGAACAACGAAGTCATCGACGAAACCTGGCACATGCTGCCCAAGGAAACGACCTTTGACAGCCTGTCCAACTGCGATGACCTGATCGTCCCGCTGGCGTTGTGGCGCGAACATGGCCATGCACTCAAGGCTCGCGATGGCGGCCTGGGCGTATGGCTGGACAGCGATGAAGAAGCAGAGGAAATCGGCGAGCACGTCGACCAGTTTCAGGTCATTGCCCTGAACTTCCCGGCGTTCACCGATGGCCGTAGCTACTCCAATGCACGCCTGCTGCGTGATCGCTATGGCTACAAGGGCGAATTGCGGGCAATTGGCGATGTATTGCGCGACCAGTTGTTCTACCTGCGTCGCTGCGGCTTCGATGCTTTCGCCGTCCGCGCCGATAAAGACCCTTACGATGCCCTCGAAGGTCTCAAGGACTTCTCGGTAACCTACCAGGCTGCAACCGACGAGCCTCTGCCGCTGTTCCGTCGTCGCTGACGGGCAGGTTTCGCGAATGAATTCGCTCCTCCCGTGGGAGCGCATTCATTCGCGAAGGCATCACCAGAACCGCTGCCGGGTCAACCGACTCCACCAGCCGGTCACCAGTCGATCCACCGATGACTCAGCCGCCAGCCCTACCCGCTCCTGCAGGCTTTTGCGCTGGGCGTAGTTCAGGTGAAAGACCTCAGCTTCCTTGGCCCGGTCGGCCAGATACTGATCACTGGTCTGCAGCTCATCGACCAGCTGTTTCTCAATAGCCGCCATGCCCAGCCAGACTTCACCGGTGGCCACTTCATCGATGGACAACTGCGGGCGATAGCTGGCGACGAAGCCTTTGAACAGATCATGGGTGATGTCCAGGTCCTGCTGAAACTTCTCGCGGCCCTTCTCGGTGTTTTCGCCAAACACGGTCAGAGTGCGCTTGTACTCGCCTGCGGTCAGCACTTCAAAATCGATATCGTGCTTTTTCAGCAGACGGTTGACGTTGGGCAACTGCGCCACGACGCCGATGGAACCGAGGATCGCGAACGGTGCGCTGATGATCTTGTTGCCGATGCAAGCCATCATGTAACCGCCGCTGGCCGCGACCTTGTCGATGCAGATGGTCAGTGGAATCCCCGCCTGACGGATACGCGCCAGTTGCGATGAAGCCAGGCCATAGCTGTGAACCATGCCGCCGCCGCTTTCCAAGCGCAGGACCACTTCGTCCTTTTCAGTGGCCATGGTCAGCAATGCGGTGATTTCATGACGCATGCTTTCGGTGGCAGAAGCCTTGATGTCGCCATCGAAATCCAGCACGTAGACCCGTGGCTTGACCTCGGGCTCGGCCTGTTTCTTCTCTTTCTTCAGAGCCTTGGCCTGCTCTTTGCGCAAGGCCTTGAGGCGATCCTTATCCAGCAACGATTGTTCCAGATGCTCGCGCAGACCTTTGTAGAACTCGTTGAGCCTGGTGACGTGAAGCTGTCCTGCCGACTTGCGACGGCCTTTTCCACGTACTGACGCAATAGCCACCAGCACGATGACGATGGCAATGACCAGCGTAACCGTCTTGGCCAGAAAACTTGCGTAATCAGCGACAAAATCCACAGATGCTCCTCACTTGCGTTGCGCCCTTTCCAGTCAAGGGCTGCGATGACTCCAGCATACCGACGAGCCAGGAGGTTCACCAGCGCGCTACATATTGCAAATAGTTAAAACAGCAATTTCAAACGAGCGTATGTTTTTTCGTTGACAGGCCCCGGCCATCCCCCATAACCTCGCCGGACCTTCAACGTACCGAGACGACACGGACGTGGGCAGCATTTATCTGATACGACATGGCCAGGCTTCATTCGGTGCAGACGATTACGACGTGCTGTCGCCTGTCGGCATTCGCCAGGCTCAGGTACTGGGCGCGCATCTGGCACAGATGGGCCTGCGCCTGGACCGTTGCCTGTCCGGCAGTCTGCGGCGCCAGAAAGACACCGCGCAAAATGCCCTGGCACAACTGGCCGAGGCCGGTCTTGAACCGCCCGCACTGGAAATCGACAGCGCTTTCAATGAATTCGATGCCGAAGGTGTCGTGCGTGCCCTGATACCCGAGATGCTGCCCGATGAACCCGACGCCCTGCACATCCTGCGCAATGCCGGTCATAACCCGGCCGAGTTCCAGCGACTGTTTGCGCAGATCGTCAGCCGCTGGCTGGGCGGCAAACACGACACACCGGGCATGCAAAGCTGGCTGGCATTCGTCTCTGGCGTAAAGGCTGGCCTGGACAGAATCATCGAAACTGCCGGCAAACGTGAGCGCATCGCCGTGTTCACTTCCGGCGGCACCATTACGGCCTTGCTGCACCTTGTTACCGGAATGCCCGCACAGCAGGCATTCGAGCTTAACTGGCATATCGTCAACACCTCGCTGAACCGGCTGGAATTCAGTGGCAGCAAGGTGACCCTGGCTTCCTTCAACAGTGACACACACCTGCAACTGCTGAAGGTGCCGGAACTCATCACTTACCGCTGAGTCCGGCCAACCGCGCCCTGACCGGCGCCAGAACCAACCATAAAAGGATAAAACCATGACCTCAGTAGCCGAAGCTGTCCAAACCATGAAAGCCAAGTTCAACCCAAGCGCCGCTGCGGGCCTGGACCTGGTTTTCGGCTTCAACATCACTGACGAAGGCAAGCACTACGCCCTGATCGTCAAGGACAGCACCTGCGAACTGCAGGAAGGCGAGAACCCTGACGCCAACGTGACCCTGATCATGGACAGCGAAACCCTCAAAGGCATCGTCAGCGGCGAAACCGATGGCATGCAGGCTTTCATGGGCGGCAAGCTGCGCGCCGAAGGCGATATGATGCTGGCCATGAAGCTGAGCGATTTATTCCCGGTCTGATCAGGGAGTTGATTCTTGCGACGCACAAAAAACCGAAGCTTCATGGCTTCGGTTTTTTTTCGCCTGAATCAAACCGGCTGATCGACGGGCAACACGCTAGCCTATAAGGCTCGCCCAAGGTTGTTCGCAGACACGCCGTTCATTAGATTAGCCAATGATCCTGGCAGACCATAATAAGCAGGAATAAGCATGGCGCTAACCGACCAGTCCACGGATATTCGTCCCGGTGAAGAGCTGGACGCACATCTCATCGATCCCTACCTCAAAACCCGGATTCCCGGTCTCAGCGGTTTGCCGCAGATCAGCCAGTTTCCGGGAGGTGCCTCGAACCTCACGTATCTGGTCCGCTACCCCGGACAGGAGTTCGTTCTGCGCCGCCCGCCATTCGGGCAAAAAGCCAGGTCGGCTCACGACATGGGCCGCGAGTACCGCATTCTCAACGGCCTCAAGGATGCGTTCCCCTACTGCCCGAAAGCCTATGCACACTGCACCGATGAAAGCCTGATCGGCTCCGACTTCTATGTCATGGAGCGGGTCAAGGGCATCATCCTGCGCTCGGACCTGCCGCCGGAATTGAACCTGGATGCCGGGCAGACCGAAGAATTGTGCAAAAGCTTCATCGACAAACTGGTGGAGCTGCATCAGGTCGACTATCAGGCCTGCGGCCTGGCGGACCTGGGCAAGCCGCAGGGTTATGTGAAACGGCAGATTCTGGGCTGGAGCGAGCGCTACGAGAAAGCCATGACTCCCGATGCTCCCGCCTGGGAAAAGGTCAGGAACTGGCTGGTAGCGAAAATGCCCGCCGACCATCCGAAACCGGCCATCGTGCACAACGATTACCGTTTCGACAACGTGATTCTCGACCCCGAAAACCCGATGCGCATCATCGGTGTGCTGGATTGGGAACTGACCACGCTGGGCGATCCGCTGATGGACCTGGGCAACACCCTGGCTTACTGGATTCAGGCCGACGACCCTGCGCCCGTGCAACTGATGCGTCGCCAGCCCAGCAATGCCCCGGGCATGCTGACTCGTCAGCAGTTTGTCGACTACTACGCCGAACGCTCAGGCATTTGTATCGATAATTTCGACTTCTATTACACCTATGGCCTGTTCCGTCTGGCGGGCATCGTGCAGCAGATCTACTACCGTTTCTTCCACGGCCAGACTCAGGACAAACGTTTCGCACAGTTCATCCAGATGAACCTGCTGCTGGAGCGCACGAGCCTGCAAGTGATCGAAAAATCCAGCCTTTGAGTGCAGTGACCCAAGGAAACCACCATGTCCAGAACCCAGTTATTCGACCTTGATGGCAAGATCGCCTTCGTTTCCGGCGCCAGTCGCGGCATTGGTGAAGCCATCGCCAGACTGCTGGCCCAGCAAGGCGCACACGTGATTGTTTCCAGCCGCAAGATCGAGGGCTGCCAGCAGGTTGCAGATGCCATTGTTGCCGAAGGTGGCAAGGCGACAGCCATCGCCTGTCATATCGGTGAAATGGAACAGATTCAAAACGTGTTCGAGCAGATTCGCCAACAGTTCGGACGTCTGGACGTGCTGGTCAACAACGCAGCCACCAACCCGCAGTTCTGCAATGTGCTGGATACGGACCTCGGGGCTTTTCAGAAGACCGTGGACGTGAACATTCGCGGGTATTTCTTCATGTCGGTGGAAGCCGGCAAGCTGATGCGCGACAACGGTGGCGGCAGCATCATCAATGTGGCCTCGATCAATGGCGTATCGCCAGGGCAATTCCAGGGCATCTATTCGGTAACCAAGGCGGCGGTCATCAATATGACCAAAGTGTTCGCCAAGGAATGTGCAGCGTTCGGTATCCGCTGCAATGCCCTGCTGCCGGGCCTCACCGACACCAAATTTGCCTCGGCGCTGGTCAAGAACGACGCCATCCTCAACATGGCACTGGCCCAGATCCCCCTCAAGCGCGTGGCTGCTCCCAGCGAAATGGCAGGCGCGGTGCTGTATCTGGCCAGTGAAGCGTCGAGCTACACGACCGGGGTCGCACTGAATGTGGATGGCGGGTTTCTTTCCTGATCCTTTCGCGAATGAATCCCCCACTCCCCGTGAGAGCGAATTCATTCGCGAAGAATGACCACACCAACAAAACAAGAATTAAATTTCCATAATTATAATTTGTGGAATATATTTTCCGAAAACAATAATCCATCACGGAGATTGTCATGCGGAAAAACCCCCTCCCCGCACCCTTGGGTATCGGCCTGATCGGCACCGGCTTCATGGGCCGCGCCCATGCCCTGGCGTTTCGCAATGTCAGTGCAGCCTTTGAACTTCCTGCCCCTATTCACCTCGCAGCCCTCGCCGATGCAGACAGTGCCCGCGCCGGGCAATGTGCTCAGGCATGGGGCTTTGAGCGCAGCCACAGTGACTGGCAACAACTGATCGACGATCCTCAGGTACAGATCGTCGCGATCACCACGCCCAATCATTTGCACTTCCCCATGGCCATGGCCGCCATCGCTGCAGGAAAAGCGGTGTATTGCGAAAAGCCTCTGGCAGTCAGCCTGGCCCAGGCGGATGAAATGCGCCGTAGTGCCGAGGCCGCAGGCGTCGTGACGCAAGTGGGTTACAACTATCAGCACAACCCGATGATCGACCTCGCAAGAGAAATGATCGACGCGGGAGAGCTGGGGGAAATCATCAGTTTCCAGGGAGAGTTCAGCGAAGACTTCATGGGCGACCCGGCATCGCCATGGTCCTGGCGCTGTGAAGCCGAGCATGCCGGTGGCGCACTGGCCGATCTTGGCAGCCATCTGCTGGCCATGGCCCGCTACCTGCTGGGCGATATCGAAGCGGTATGCGCCGATTCAAGCACCGTGCATCGCCAGCGCCCCGCCACCCGCGGCAGTAACGAGATGCGTTCGATTGCGGTGGACGATCAGACTCATGCCCTGCTGCGCTTTGCCAGTGGCGCACGCGGCACCTTCAGCAGCAGTTGGCTCAAGCACGGCTACAAGAACCATCTGAGCTTTGAAATCAGCGGCACCCGCGGCACTCTGACCTTCGATCAGGAGCGCTTGAACGAGCTGCGCATCTATCGCAGCGGCGCAACCGGACGCGATGGTTTCCAGCGGATACTCGCAGGTCCGGCCCAGGCAGGCTATGCCGCCTTCTGCCCGGCGCCCGGCCATCAACTGGGGTACAACGAGCTCAAGGCGCTGGAAGTGCATTCACTGATTCAGGCCGTGTGCGGTGTTGGCAAGCGAGGGCCTGACTTTGAAGAGGCCTGGCAGATCGAACGCCTGGCAGCAGCGATTCGTCTCGCAGCACGCGAACAGCGCTGGGTCGGACTGGGTGAAATCTGAAAAACGCCTTCGACCATTGTCTGACACAGGGCAAACAGGGGAGTAGAATGCGCGCCTTCGGGCAGCCATTCTGCCCCCTGCCCTATAAGCCGTACCGATCATGCCTTTTGAACTCAGTGTCGACCTTGCCACCCTCGCCATTCTGATCGTTGTTGCCTTCATTGCCGGATTCATCGATGCCATTGCCGGAGGCGGCGGGCTGTTGACCACCCCTGCCCTGATGACGGCCGGCCTGCCGCCGCATCTGGTGCTGGGCACCAACAAACTCAGCTCGACCTTCGGTTCTGCAACCGCCAGCTTCACCTACTACCGCCGCAAGCTTTTCCATCCCCGGCAATGGGCTCATGCCTTGGTAGGCACTGCCGTGGGCGCTGCAATCGGCGCGGTGATCGCCCATTACCTGCCTGCCGAATGGATCAATCAGATGCTGCCCGTGATTGTGTTCGGTTGCGGTCTGTACCTGCTGTTCGGCGGTACGCCCAAGGCGCCACTGGACAGCAACGCGCCGATCAGGAAGAAATGGCAACTGCCTCAGGGCCTGACACTGGGCTTCTATGACGGCGTGGCTGGCCCGGGCACCGGCGCTTTCTGGACCGTCAGCACGCTGATGATGTACCCGGTGGATCTGGTAAAGGCCAGCGGCGTGGCACGCAGCATGAACTTCGTCAGCAATGCCGTTGCCTTGTCGATATTCATCTTTTCGGGCCAGGTGGACTTCGTCATCGGCCTGAGCATGGGCCTGTCAGTGATGCTCGGCGCCTACTTCGGCGCAGGCACCGCCATCAAGGGCGGCGCCAAATTCATTCGTCCGGTATTCATCATCGTGGTACTCGGCCTGACCGTGCGCCTAGCCTGGCAACACTGGTTCGGGGGCGCCTGAACGACGGGCCAGGTAAGACTCGATCAGATAGCGCGCAATGGAACGGCTGGCCGGTAACGGCGGAAGGTCATCGACATGAAACCAGCGCGCATCTTCGATCTCATCGGCCTGAGGCACGATTTCACCGCTCTCATATTCGGCATGGAAACCCAGCATCATCGAATGCGGGAATGGCCAGCACTGGCTGCCCATGTAGGTGATGTTGCGGATGCGGATCTGCACCTCTTCCATCACCTCCCGACGCACGCAATCCTCGGCCGACTCGCCGGGCTCGGCAAAACCGGCCAGGGTGCTGTAGACACCGGTCACGAAACGCGGTGAACGAGCCAGCAGGATTTCATCGCCACGGGTAATCAGCACGATCATGCTCGGCGAGATGCGCGGGTAGAAACGCAGGTTGTCATGCTCGCAGTACATCGCCCGCTCACCGGGAATCTGCACCGTCGGGCGGCCACAGGCACCACAGAATCGATGCTCGCGAGCCCAGGTGCTGATCTGCGCCGCATAGCCGAGTTTCTGATAGATCGCAAAATCCCCCTGCAACATGAACTGGCGCAGCCCCTGCCAGGTACAGCCTTCGACCTCCACCGACCGATCGAGCACCAGCACATAGACCGGTTCGCCATCGAAGTGGCCGATGCCATGCTCGCTTTGCACCGGCAGGTCCTGGCGCTTTAGCCATTCCCTGGGAAACATGACGCCATTACCGTCAAGCAGAAAACCCTGATCACCATGAACCACGGCCCAGCCACCTGTTGCTGACGTATCCAGAACTGCAGTTGTCCAACGCGCCGGGCGTGTCATGACAAGAACTCCTTAATTGTCGAAAACCGGCTTCTGTTTGCTCATGTGCGCAGCCATTGCCACCCTGAGATCGACCGATTGCAGCATGGCAGAGTTCCAGATGGCAACGTGCTCAAGACCATCATCGATACGATGATCGCGCATGTAGGCGATCATCTGCTTGGTGCCTTCTATCGCAATTGGCGACTTGGCGGCTATTTCACGGGCGATGGCAAAGACAGCTTCCAGCAGGCTCGGCGCATCGGCAAAAGTGCTGTTGACCAGACCGATGCGCTGGGCTTCTTCGGCGCCGACCGTGCGCCCGGTATAGGCCAGCTCACGCATCATGCCATCGCCAATGATTCGTGGCAGGCGTTGCAGGGTGCCGACATCAGCTGCCATGCCCATGTCGATTTCGCGGATCGAGAACTGCGCATCAGCCGCTGCATAACGCATGTCACACGCGGAAACCAGATCGATGGCACCGCCCAGGCAGTAACCGTGAATCGCCGCGAGCACCGGCTTGCGGCAGTTGTCCACGGCAGTGAACGAAGCCTGCATCTGCTGGATTTTGCGCCGCAACAGACGCGCATTGCGCCCGACATCCTTGCCCATTTCACCGGCGATGGAGGCCAGCAACGCAAGATCGATCCCTGAGGAAAAGTGCTTGCCCGCACCACTCAGAACCACGACGCGAACCTCGTCGTTTTCCTCGACCCACTGGAATATCTCGATGATTTCGGTCCAGAAAGCGGCATTCATGGCATTGACCTTGTCCGGTCGATTAAGCTGCACATGAGCGATGTGGTCAGTCAGCTCGACGAGAAAGGTTTGGTAGTCGGACACGGCATTATCCTCAGGGTGGTTATTGTCTGTCTGAGGCGGACTATACCAAGCCCTTCACGGCTGTCGTAAGGCGACTTTTGTGACATTTCCCGGACCGCAAATCGGCCATGCTCCATGGCCTGCCATATAAAAAGTATGAACCGTCGAGGCCTCAAGGGGTCCAGATTCATTGCCTGCATTCGGAAACAAGAGGGCAATACTTGGAAAAGTCAAAAGCGGTAACCGGTATAGACGGTCTGGATGACATCCTGTCAGGAGGTCTTTCACGCAATCACGTTTTCCTTCTCGAAGGGGAACCCGGAACCGGCAAGACCACCGTCGCGCTGCAGTTTCTGCTGGCGGGTGCGCAAGCGGGTGAAGTCGGCCTGTACATCACACTATCGGAAACCGAACGAGAGCTGCGTGAGGGAGCGCGTTCCCATGGCTGGGAACTGGATGAACATATCGAGATTTTCGAGCTGACGCCTCCTGAAACCCTGCTCAATACCGAGCAGCATCAAAGCCTGCTGTACTCCTCTGACCTTGAGCTGGGGGAAGCAACACGGCAGATCTTTGACGTGGTGGAACGCATCAGACCAACTCGCGTAGTCATAGACAGCCTTTCGGAAATTCGCCTGCTGGCGCAGAGTTCGTTGCGCTACAGACGGCAGATTCTGGCCATCAAGCATTATTTTGCTCGCTATGACGCAACCGTCATTCTGCTCGACGACCTGACTACGGAGTCTCTGGACAAGACCGTACACAGCGTCGCCCACGGCGTCATCCGCCTGGAAGAACTGACACCCAACTATGGCGCAGAGCGGCGGCGCATCAAGATCGTCAAGTATCGCGGTCAGAAGTATCGCGGCGGCTTCCATGACTTCACCATCATGGAAGACGGAATCCATGTGTTCCCGCGCCTGGTCGCGGCCGAACACCGTAACGACTACATCCGCACGCAACTTGGCAGCGGCATCAAGGAACTCGACGACTTGCTCGGCGGGGGTACGGATGGCGGCTCAAGTACGCTGATCCTCGGCCCGGCCGGCACTGGCAAATCGTTGATCGCACTGGTGTTCGCCGCAGAAGCCGTCTCTCGTGGCGAACGGGTCGGCCTGTTTATCTTCGACGAAGAACTGGGCCTGCTGTTTGACCGGATGAAAAAGATAGGCATCGACCTCAAGGCCTTGCAGGCCACGGGCAACCTGATGATCGAACAGGTGGACGCTGCCGAATTGTCTCCGGGGGAGTTTTCCCATCGGGTCCGCCGCTGCGTGGATGACAAGCAGATCAAGACCGTTGTCATCGACAGCATCAACGGCTATCAGGCGGCAATGCCGGAAGAGAATTCACTGGTTCTGCACGTACATGAACTTCTGCTTTATCTCAACCGACAAGGAGCCTCGACCTTCATGACCGTGGCTCAACACGGCTTGGTCGGCGATATGCAAACGCCAGTGGACATTACCTATCTGGCAGACACCGTCATCCTGTTGCGCTACTTTGAAGCGCTCGGCCAGATACGCAGGGCCATATCCATCATCAAGAAACGAACCGGCACTCACGAATCGACGATTCGCGAATACCGCATCGGCAGGAGCGGCCTGAGAATAGGCGAGCCGTTATCAGCCTTTCAGGGTGTCTTGCGAGGCGCTCCCGATTACGTTGGCGAAAGCAAGCCACTGCTCAAGGATGAAGACGAGTGAGTGTCAGCGGATTGCTATCGGAACGGGCTGTCATTCTGGCCCCCAGAGGACGTGACAGTCAGATTGCGGTAATGATCCTTGAGGAAGCGGGCTATCGGGCAACGATTGCCCGCGACCTCAACGAACTTGGCCAGGAGCTGGCTGCCGGAGCGGGACTCGCGATCATTGCCGATGAGGCACTGCACGGTGCGGATATCGATCCGCTGGTGAGCCTTCTGGCCAACCAGCCCGCCTGGTCCGACCTGCCTATCGTGTTGCTCACTCACCATGGCGGCCCGGACCAGAACCCTTCGGCACGGCTGGGCAGCCTGTTGGGCAACATCACGTTCCTGGAGCGCCCCTTCCACCCCATCACGCTGGTCAGCCTGGTGTCAACGGCCGTACGCGGCCGTCGACGCCAGTACGAGGCTCGGGCACGCATGGAGGATCTTGTGGAGGGTGAGAGGCGTTTGCAAAACGCCCTCAAGGCGGGTCGGCTCGGCTCGTGGCAACTGGAAGCCGGATTTCTGGTTCTGACCTGCTCGGCCATCAGCAAATCCCACTATGGCCGCGAAGAGCACGAAAACTTCACCTACGACGACTGGCTGGAAGCGGTTCACCCCGAAGATCAGCCACGCATGCAATCAGCCTTGCAGCGCAGCCTGGATACGGGCGTCGATTTCATTATTGAATACCGGGACATCTGGCCAGACGGCTCGGTCAACTGGGTCGATGTACGCGCACGGGCCATACGGGCCAAGAACGGCCAGGTCAGCGCATTGTCCGGAGTGACCTCCGATATCTCTGAGCGCAAGCAGGCCGAAGCCCAGCTCAGAAGCCTCAACGAAACCCTTGAACAGCAGGTCGAAGAGCGCACTTCACAACTGCGCCATAAAGAAGAGATCCTGCGCCAGTCACAAAAGATGGAGGCCGTCGGCCAATTGACTGGCGGCATCGCCCACGATTTCAACAACATGCTCACGGGCATCATCGGCAGTCTCGAAATGATCAGGCGCCGCCTGGAGCGAGGCCGACTCGACGACCTGGATAAACTGATCGATCTGGGCGTGACTTCCGCCAACCGGGCAGCCTCCCTCACCCATCGACTGCTGGCGTTTTCCAGACGCCAGTCGCTGGACTCCAAGCCTGTGGAGATGAACCAGTTGGTCAGCTCCATGGGGGAACTGATCCAGCGCAGCCTCAATGAAAGCATTCACCTGGACATGCGCCTGAACGCCGAGCTATGGACCGCCGAAGCCGATCCCAACCAACTGGAAAATGCCCTGCTCAATCTGGTGCTCAATGCCCGGGACGCCATGCCCGATGGGGGGCAGTTGCAGATCGAGACGTTCAATCAGCGGCTGGACAAGTCGTTCACCAACGCCCATGAAAACCTCTTGCCGGGCGATTATGTGGTCCTGAACGTCAGCGACAATGGTTGCGGCATGCCCGAAGCCATTGTCAGCCGTGCCTTCGACCCGTTCTTTACCACCAAACCCATCGGCCAGGGTACCGGCCTCGGGTTGTCGATGATCTATGGCTTCAGCAAGCAGTCTCACGGTCATGTCGCCATACAGAGCGAAGTCGGGCGCGGCACGACCGTGCAGTTGTTTCTGCCACGCTTCCAGGGCGATCAGCCCGAAAACGAACAGAGCTATCAGGGCAATACTATCTGCGCCAGAGAAGGCGAAACGATCCTGATAGTCGAAGACGATCCCTCCGTGCGGGCTCTGGTCAGCTCGGTACTCAGCGAATTGGGGTATGCCTATGTAGAGGCAGGCGACGCACGAGGTGCCGTGCCGGTCCTGGAGTCCGATCAGCGTATCGACCTGCTGATCAGCGACGTCGGCCTGCCCGGCATGAACGGTCGGCAACTGGCGGAAATAGCCCGGCAGCTAAGGCCTGAGCTGAAAGTGCTGTTTATCACCGGCTATGCCGAGCACGCAGCCGCTCGCTCGGGTTTTCTGGATACCGGCATGCAGATGATCACCAAGCCCTTTGCCTTCGATCACCTGACGTCCAAGGTGAGAGAGATGATCGAGGCCTGAACCGCCGAAGCCTCAGGCCAGCAGACGCTGGATCTGCGTGTGCAGGGTTTCCATGGTGAACGGCTTGGCCAGAATCGGCGCCTTGCGAGTGATCGGGCTGTCGCAATCGAGGATTTCCGCCGGGTAACCGCTGATAAAGATGACCTTCAGCTCAGGTCGCAGCTTGACCGCTGGCTCGGCAATCATCACACCGGAGAACCCGCCTGGCAGGCGATAGTCGGTGATCATCAGGTCCAGGTGGGGCTTGGTCGCCAGAATCTCGAACGCCTGCTCGCCGTTGGAGGCCTGCAAGACCCGATAGCCCTCGCCCGACAGATAATCAGCCAGCAGCATCAGGATCAAGGGTTCGTCTTCGACGATTAGTACGACGTTTTCTGCATCAGCGCTCATGGAACTGCCTTTTGTTCTGTAAATAGCTGCCAATACGACCACAGCGCTTGGTAGAGGTTGCGCAAATCTTTTTGAAACTTCGCACCACCCACGAATGAAAAAAATTAATGTTACAACGGCAGGCAGACCCGGAATGTCGAGCCCTTGCCCTCTTCGCTCTCCACGACAATCCGGCCGCCATGGGCCAGAACGATCTGTTCGGAGATGAACAACCCAAGCCCCAGGCCGGCCACGGCATGCTTGGCCGTTACCCGCTCGAACTGCTGGAAGATGCGCTTCTGGTTTTCCTCGGAAATCCCGATCCCCTGATCTATCACTTCGACCCGCGCCTCGCCGCTTTCACAATACACATGCACCTCGATCGGCTTGCGGGCACCGTAGCGCATTGCATTGGTCAACAGGTTGGCCACCACCTGCTCGATCCGGAACTCGTCCCATACCCCGATGACTGTCTCTTCGGCAAACAGGGTGACGGTGGATTCGGTCGCGGCAATCTGGGCCGCGAAGTTTTCCAGTAACTGGCCCACCAACTCGCTCAGGTCAAAGGCGTTTGGCCGGATCGACAGCTTGCCGGTGCGGATACGAGACACATCGAGCATGTCCTCGATCAGCCGGATCAGGCTCTGGATCTGACGCTCGTCGCGATCGACCATGCCCCGCAGCTTGTCCAGGGTGAAAGCCGCTGTGTTGTCCTTGGCCAGATGCAACTTGCGCAACTGGGTTTCCAGGATCAGGCCATTGAGCGGTGTGCGCACTTCATGGGAGACGATGGACATGAAGTCGTCGCGCATGCGGATGGCATGTTCGAGCTCGCCCTGGGTCGCCTGCAGACGCTTGAGCAGTATTTCCTGTTCGTGGCGACTCTGCTCCAGCGCTTCGACCTGCATTTTCACCGCCTTGCGCTGGCGATACAGCTCGACGAAGACGTTGACCTTGCTCTTGACCGCATGGATATCCAGCGGCTTGTGCAGGAAGTCCACGGCTCCGCTTTCGTAGCCTTTGAAGGCATAGTTGAGTTCACGCCCGGCGGCACTGACAAACACGATAGGAATGTTCTTGGTCTTTTCGGTGCTGCGCATCATCTCGGCCAGCTCGAAACCGTTCATGCCGGGCATCTGCACGTCGAGAATGGCCAGGGCGAATTCATGCTGCAACAGCAGGGACAAGGCTTCGTCTGCCGACAAGGCCTTGTATACGGTGCGGTCATCACGCTTGATCAACGCTTCGAGGGCAAGCAGGTTTTCCGGCAAATCGTCGACTATGAGCAGTTTTGCCTGGATTTCATTTAGCATGTGATTCGTTCCAGCTTGACCAGCAGTTGGCCTATTTCATTCAAAGGCAGAAGGTAATCAGGCGAATGGAGCGCCAGGGCCGCCTCGGGCATGGTGCGCGCCAGGGCCTGATCCGGATCCTGAATCACGGTAAAACCACCGTATCTGTTTATTTGCGCCAACCCGAGTGCCCCATCGTTATTGGCGCCGGTCAGCAATACGCCTGCAAGGCGTGAGCCAAAGGCATCCGCAGCCGAATCGAACAAAATATCGATGCTGGGCCGCGAATGAAATACGCGCTCTTCCTGGCTCAACGAAAAGCTGTGATCGTTCTCCACCGACAGGTGATAACCGGCAGGCGCAAAATACAGCGTGCCGGGCACAATCGACTCCTTGTCGTCAGCTTCCTTGACCGGTATCGCCAGACGATTCTGGAATACATGAGCCAACTGGCTGCGCCGCGACTCCGGCAGATGCAGGACAGCAATGATCGGAAGAGGAAAGCCGGGCCTGAGCATGCCGAATATTTTCAGCAACGCTTCCACACCGCCCGCCGACGCACCGACGACAATGGCATCCACTGCCGGCAGAGTGCAATCGGCCGACTCGACACTGAAGGTCGTTTTCATTTTTTCCGGTAGATCCGTTCCGGTTTCACCAGTGTTTCAAAAACATTGCTGTACTCGGAAAAATCCAGAGTTTCCTTGCTGCCCAATGCGAGAAATCCGCGATGGCATAATGACTCATGGAACAACCCGAAGGTTCGGTTCTGAAGACTCTTGTTGAAATAGATCAACACGTTCCGGCATGAAATGAGCTGCGTCTCGGAGAAGACGCTGTCGGTGGCCAGGCTATGATCGGCGAACGTGACATTCTCGCGCAGGGTCTTGTCGAAGATCGCGTAATCATAGGCCGAGGTGTAGTAATCCGAGAGCTCGCGCTGACCACCGGCCTTGCGGTAGTTTTCGGCATAGGCCCGCACGCTTTCCATGGAGAAGATCCCCTGCTTGGCTTTTTCCAGGGAGCTTGGGTTGATATCGGTGGCGTAAATGATGGTGCGTTCAAGCAACCCCTCTTCGCGCAAGAGAATCGCCGTCGAATAGACTTCTTCCCCCGTGCTGCAACCGGCGATCCAGACCTTGATCGACGGATAGGTCCTGAGCAACGGCACCACTTCCTGGCGAATGGCCAGAAAATGCGAAGGATCGCGAAACATCTCGCTGACCGGAATCGTCAGCAATTGCAGCAACTGCATGAACGCGGCCGGATCGTGCAGCACACGCTCCTGCAAGGCAGAAATGGTGCTGCAATCGAACTGACGCAGGGCATGGTTCACCCGGCGCTTGATGGAAGCGCCGGAATAGTCCCGAAAGTCATAGCTGTATTTCAGATAAATCGCATCAATCAGCAGTTGCAGCTCGATATCAGCGCTTCGATCAAGTGCCATGGATAAACCTGAGAAAATAAATCGTTTGGGCCGCCATCACTCAAATACGTTCCATTTTCGGCAGCCAGACCCGAATCAAAGAGAACAGCCGGTCCAGATCGATGGGCTTGGCCAGATAGTCGTTGGAACCTGCCTGCAGGCAACGCTCCTGATCGTCCTTCATGGCCTTGGCGGTCACTGCAATGATCGGCAGTTTGCGCCAGCGAGGGTCCTTGCGGATTTCAACGGTCGCTTCGTAGCCGTCCATTTCCGGCATCATCACGTCCATCAGCACCAGATCGATATCTTCGACCTCATTGAGCTTTGCAATCGCCTCGATGCCGTTACGGGCGATCTCCACCACAGCGCCCTTGTGTTCCAGGGCACTGGTCAGGGCGAAGATATTGCGCACATCGTCATCGACCACCAGGATCTTGCGCGCCTCGAAGACCTTGTCACGGCTGCGGGCAGTCTTGAGCATTTTCTGACGCTCGTTGGAGAGCTGCGACTCGACCTTGTGCAGGAACAGGGTCACTTCATCCAGCAGGCGCTCCGGCGAGCGGGCGCCCTTGATGATGATCGAACGCGAGTACTTCATCAGTTCGGTTTCTTCGTCACGGGTCATGTTGCGCCCCGTGTAGACGATCACCGGCGGGAAGGAACGAATGTCTTCGGTGGACATGCGCTTGAGCAGTTCATTGCCCAGCATGTCCGGCAACTTCAGGTCGATGATCATGCAGTCATAGATGTTTTCGCGCAGCAGATCCAGCGCCTCCTGAGCGAAGCCAACAGCGGTAATTTCAATATCATCGTCGCCGATCAGGCGCGCAATGCTGTCGCGCTGCAAGGCATCGTCCTCGACCAGCAGGATGTGCTTGACCTTCTGGGTCAGCTTGGCTTCAAGCCTGGCGAATACATCCTTGAGTTCCTCACGGGTGGTCGGCTTGACCGCATAACCGATGGCTCCCATGTGCATGGCGGCCTCCTGGCGATCCTCGACAGAAATCACGTGCACCGGAATGTGCCGGGTAGGCGCCAGCTCCTTGAGACGCTGCAACACGGTCAGGCCCGAGTGGTCCGGCAGGCGCATGTCCAGCAGGATGGCGTCGGGGGTGAACTCCGCGGCCAGGTTGAAGCCTTCGTCGGCGGCGTGGGCGACCAGACAGCTGTAACCCAGCTCATGGGCCAGATCGAAAAGGATCTGCGCAAACCGCACTTCATCTTCGATGACCAGAATGCAGCGCCCGCTGAACGGTGCCTTGTGGCGATCATCGGCAAAGGCCGACTCCGGCATTGCCGGCTTGGGTTCGATAGCCGGCTGGCTTGCTACCGGCAACGTGACAACAGGCGACGAAATGATCACCGACCGTTCGCCGCCCTCCTCTTCGCGCTCCTGCTCGACGTACTGCTCTGGCAACACCAGAGAGAAAATGCTGCCTTGGCCCGGCGCACTGGTGACGCTGATGGAGCCTCCCAGCAAGGCTGCCAGATCCCGGGAAATCGACAGCCCCAGACCGGTGCCGCCGTAACGCCGGTTGGTGGTGCCATCGGCCTGGCGGAAGGCCTCGAAAATGCTCTGCTGATGCTCCGGGGCGATACCGATACCCGAATCACGCACGGTAAACACAATGCCCGAACCCGGCTGACGAGAGACGATCATGCTCACGGTGCCGCTCTCGGTGAACTTGATGGCGTTGGACAAGAGGTTCTTGAGGATCTGCTCCAGACGCTGACGGTCGGTAAACAGCATGGTTGGCGTGCCAGGCTGCACTTCCACGACGAAGTCCAGATTCTTTTCGGTCGCCAATGGCTGGAACATGCCACGCAGGCCATCCACCAGACGCGACACGCTGCTGTTCTCGGGACGGACTTCCAGCTTGCCCGCCTCGACCTTGGAGATATCCAGAATGTCGTTGATCAGGTTCAACAGGTCATTGCCGGCCGAGTAGATCGATTCGGCAAACTTGACCTGCTCCTGAGTCAGGTTCTCGGTCGGGTTTTCCGCCAGCAGCTTGGCCAGGATCAACGAACTGTTGAGCGGCGTGCGCAACTCATGGGACATGTTGGCCAGGAATTCGGACTTGTACTTGCTGGAGCGCTGCAGCTCATCGGCACGGGCTTGCAACTCCACCTGAGCCAGGCTCAGCTCTTCGTTCTTGCTGTCCAGGATATCGCGCTGGTCTTCCAGGGCCTGGCTCTGTTCAGCCAACTGGGTATTGGTCTGCTCGAGCTCGGCCTGCTGGGTTTCCAGATGGGCCTGGGACTCCTTGAGGATCCGCGATTGCTCTTCGAGTTCTTCGTTGGCGGTGCGCAGCTCTTCCTGCTGGACCTGCAACTCTTCGTTGAGCTGCTGGGTTTCGGTCAGGACTTCCTGAAGACGCTGGCGATAACGCGCCGCTTCAATGGAGGTGCCGATATTTGCGGCCACCAGCTCTAGAAACTCGACGTCCTTTTCGGTGAGTGCGCGCATGAAGCCCAGTTCGATTACACCATTGACCTGATCGTCATTGCTGGTCGGCACGATGACCACACTGCTCGGCAAACCTTCGCCCAGGCCGGAGCTGTATTTGAAGTAATCGCCGGGCAACCCGTCCAGGGTGACGATGCGGTTCTGCTGTGCGGCCTGGCCAATGACGCCTTCGCCACTGAAGATTGTCTGCTCCTGCTGCTCATGCTCCCGGGAGAACCCGTAAGAAGCGACACGCAACAGGCCACCGTGCTCCTGACGGACATAGACAGCCGCCACCACCGCGCCCAGGTACTGGGCGAAGAACTGCAGGATATGCTGCCCGAGGGTATTGAGCGTCAACTGGCCAAGCACCTGCTCGGCCAGTTCGCTCTGGCCATTGCGCAGCCAGGCGACCTTCTGCAGACGCTCGGCGTTATCTTCAAGCTGGTTCAGGTTGGAGCTGTAAGTCGTGGACAGGGAAAGCAGGTCACGCCTTCCGAAATACGCCAGGATGCCGCTGACCGCCAGCACAAAGATCATGTACAGCACCACGCACGCAATGGTCGTGCGGGTCACGTCAGCGTTGCGGGCAAGTCGCAACTGCTGCTCCATGGAAATGACCTGATCGTACTCGGTACGGATTTCATCGGTAATGCGCTTGCCGCGCCCGGCACGAGTGGCGAGGACGAAATCACCGTTCTGACGGCGCATCTCGATCATTTCCTGAGCGAAATGTCCCCACTCTTCCTGCAAGGTGGACAACCGGCGGAAACGGTCCACTTGCGTCGGGTTATCGAACACCAGCTCTTCCAGGTTTTTCAACTCGGCCCTGAGCAAGGGTTTCGCGACTTCATAGGGGTCAAGAAAGTTTTCCTGCCCGGTCAGCAGGAAACCGCGCATGCCGGTTTCCATGTCAATGGAGAGCTTCATCGCACGGTTGGTGCTGTTGAGCACCCGATCCGTATGCTCGACCCACTGAATGACCGAGAGCAGATAGCCGATCAGGATGGCAAAGAAAAGCGCGCTTAAAACGCCAACGCCCAGCGGCAGACTGATGTTGCGGACCAGTAATTTGCGAAAGCGCTGCTCATCGACGACAGACGTCCGGTTCATGAAAAGTCCCTGGCGTTATATCAAAACGGTAGAGTTTGCCGTAACAGCAAGAAAAAGACTCACTTTTCTCGCATAGAGGATTGAAATTTCACACATAAATCGGCGATAAGCTCGCCACCTCCAGCAAGTAAAGCCTCCTGGCAAAGGATAGCTACCTACTAAAATCAGATGGAACTTCTGGTTGTGTTTTATTTACTGATGGATAGACACGGGCACAGAGTCGATTGTTATCGATCAGATTGGCCTGTTTTCAAGGCAACATGATCCAAATGCAGTGACTTTTCGTACAAAAGCCCGCAGGCTGCGCCAGGTGCATAGCCTTCACTACCATTCTTTAGGAATTTGCCATGCCTGAAACAGCCAACACCATTCTTGTAGTCGAAGATGACAGCATCGTGCGCATGCTGATCGTCGATGTGCTTGAAGAACTGGAGTATCAGGTGCTTGAAGCTGCGGATGCCCAGGAGGCGCTTGCCCACATCAAGGACGACGCCACCCACATCGACCTGTTGATGACGGATCAGGGCCTGCCTGACATGCGCGGCACGGAACTGGCCCGACAGACACGGCAACTGCGCCCGCAACTACCGATCCTGTTTGCCAGCGGCTATTCGGAAAACATCGAGGTCCCGGATGGCATGTACTCGATCGGAAAGCCGTTTTCCATCGATGACCTGCGTGACAAGGTAAAAAGCATCCTTGGCTAATAACGACCTTCACCCAGCCCAGACGCCGCTGCGAGCAAAAACCCGACTGTTGATCATTGGCTATGTATGGCCCGAGCCCCGTTCCTCGGCGGCCAGCGGCCATGTCATGCAACTGATCCAGTGTTTTCTCGAACAGGACTGGCACATCACCTTTGCCAGCCCGGCCACCGAGGGTGAACACCGGGCCGACCTGCAAAGCCTGGGCATCGACGAGGTCCACATCGAGCTCAACAACAGCAGCTTCGATACCTTCGTCAGCGAGCTTCAGCCTGATGTGGTGCTGTTCGACCAGTTCCTGATCGAGGAACAGTTTGGCTGGCGGGTAGAAAAGCATTGCCCCGATGCCTTGCGGATTCTGGAGACCTGCGACTTTCAGAGCCTGCGCCACACGCGCCATCAACTGCTTAAAGAGCACTTGAATGAATCTTCACAACCCGATGATTTAAATAGTTTTTTCGATATAGATAACTCGCAGCTCTTTGCCCGGATCGCCAGCAGCGATCTGGCGCAAAGGGAAGTGGCCTCGCTCTATCGCTGCGACCTGAACCTGATGGTTTCGGATGTCGAGATCGACTTGCTGAGCGACCAGTTTGGCGTGCCTAAGTCCCTGCTGCACTGGTGCCCGCTGATGCTCGATGGCGTACCGGAAAGCGTGGCACCGTTCGAGCAGCGGGCGCACTTTCTCAGCATCGGCAACTTTCGCCATGCGCCCAACTGGGACGCAGTCCTCTGGATGAAAAACGCCATCTGGCCGCTGATTCGCCAACAGTTGCCGACTGCGCAATTGCATATCTACGGCGCTTATACGCCGCCCAAGGCCACGGCACTGCATAATGCGGCGCAGGGTTTTCATGTCATGAACTGGGCTGAAGACGCCCTGCTGGTGATGTCCGGCGCGCGTATTTGTCTGGCACCGCTACGCTTCGGGGCGGGTATCAAGGGCAAGCTGATGGATGCCATGCTCAGCGGCACGCCTTCGGTGACAACGCCCGTGGGCGCCGAAGCCATGAGCGGCGACCTGCCATGGCCGGGGACCATCGCTCGCAGTGCCAGCGAAATCGCCAGCGCGGCGGTGCGCCTGTATCAGGATCAAACCTTATGGACCGAAGCCCAGGCGGCGGGCCGGACCATCCTGCAAACACGCTTTCAGCACAAGCAACACTGCGCGAGCCTGATCGAACGCATTGAAACACTGCGCCAGGATCTACCCCGCCATCGCCTCGCCAACTTCACCGGCGCGATGCTGCGCCATCACCACCACAAAAGTACCCAATATATGGCGCAGTGGATTGAGGCGAAGAATCGCAAGGATTGAATCAGCCCTTGCGCAACAGATAAGTATCCATGATCCAGCCCTTGCGGCTGCGCGCCTCATCGCGTAGCCGCCTGATCTGCCCACCGACCTGATCGAGCGGGCCGCACAGCAATATCTCGTCCGGCGTGCCCAGATAAGCGCCCCAATAGATGTCCAGCCCCTGCCCGACAAAGCGCTCGAACGTACAGTGCGCATCAAGCATCACCACCACATTGTCCACTTCATCTGCCGCCATACCCGCCAGTCGCCTGCCGGTGGTGATACGAATCTGCTCGCCAACCCGGTTCAACGGCACGCGATGCTGCGCCACCAGCGCCTGGACACTGGTGATGCCGGGAATCACCTGATAGTCGAAAACTTCCCGGCCCCGGGCCAGCACCCGATCGAGAATCCTGAGGGTGCTGTCGTACAGTGACGGATCACCCCAGACCAGAAACGCACCTACCTCCCCCATTCTCAGCTCATCACCGATCAGCCGCTCGAACAGAACCGCCCGCTGCTCATGCCAATGTTCGATGCCGCGCTCATAGCCCTGAGGGTCATCTTCGCGCTGCGGGTCCCGGACCTGCACCAGTCGATAGTCGTCGTTCTGGATATAACGCTGACAGATGTCTTTTCTCAGGCGCAGCAGATCATCCTCGGCATAGCCCTTGTCCAGAAGAAAGAACACAGTGGCGCGGTTCAGGGCATTGATGGCCTGCACTGTAATTTGTTCGGGATCTCCGGCACCAATACCGATCAGAAGGATCTGTTTCATCAGGCAATGACTCCGGTTTCGATGCGGACAACATTAGACGACTGGGCATGAACAGAACAATTGAGGCACATTAGCAGACTGGCAACTTCTGAAGGCGGTCAGACCATGACAAGAACAGCAAGAATTACAGACCCTTCCTACGAATTGATGGACGACCACAATGGCCTGTCGATCATCTATCGCGAACACGGTTTTCCCTGCCCGCTGGTGCGCTGGCACTTCCACAAGGAGTACGAACTGCACCTGATCGTCGCCAGCTCCGGCAAGGTATTCGTCGGCGACTATATCGGCAACTTCAATCCAGGCAGCCTGTTTCTCACCGGGCCTAACCTGCCGCACAACTGGATCAGCCAGATCCAGGAAGATGAAGTGGTGCCAAAGCGCGACATGCTGGTCAACTTCACCGATGAGCTGCTGGAAAGCGGCAATCAGGTGTTTACCGAACTCAAGAGCCTGACCCCCCTGCTGGAGCGCGCCCAGTACGGTATCGAGTTTCGCTGCAAACGCACGATCCGTCAGGCCATGAAGCTGATGCAGAAAATCGCCGACTCCAGCGGTATCACCCGGCTCGGGCACTTCCTGATTCTGCTGGAACTGCTGGCGGCCAGCGACGATTTTCAACTGCTCTCGGGGACCACGGTGTCGCACATGGCCGACGAGCACAGCGTGGAGCGGACCAACCGGGCGGTGGACTATATCTTTGCCCATTACGGGCGCGAACTGCCTCTTGAAGAGGTCGCCGAGTACCTGGGGATGAAACCCACGTACTTTTCCAGGGTGTTCAAACAGGCCACCGGGCGCTGCTTCGTGGAGTTCGTCAATCGCCTGCGCATCAGCAAGTCGTGCGAGCTGCTGGCCGACGGCGACAAGCCGGTGACGGATATCTGTTTCGAGTCGGGTTTCAACAACATTTCCAACTTCAACCGCCGTTTCCAGCAACTCAAAGGCATGACGCCCTCCCATTACCGACGCCTTGCCGTCCAGCGCCTGACCGAGCAGAACCTGTACTGATTCACCCTGCCTGCGGCCATCTCGTCTACGCTGATTCTGCATTGCAGCCTGCCTTGGCGCGGCTGCAGTGGGTTTTCACACCCTTGCCGAATGCAAAAAAGTATCAGTTGAAGTGCGGCGCAGGATTTGTCATCGCGCCTCAAGGCCGGTGTAATCAGCTCACATCTTCCTTACCTCCGGAAGAGACAAAAACAATAACCGACCCTCCAGGCTCTCCGAGCATGGAAGAGGAGTGACCCATGAAGACCTCAGCAAAATTCCTGCTTGCCAGTTCAGTCCTCAGCGCCGGTTTCCTGTTCGGCGGCACCGCTGCTGCAGGAACCGTGACCATCGCCACGGTCAACAACAGCGACATGATCCGCATGCAACGCCTCTCCAAGACCTTTGAAGAACAGCATCCCGACATCAAGCTCAACTGGGTCGTGCTGGAAGAAAACGTCCTGCGCCAGCGCCTGACCACCGACATTGCCACCAAGGGCGGCCAGTTCGATGTGCTGACCATCGGCATGTACGAAGCCTCACTCTGGGGCGCCAAGGGCTGGCTGCAGGAAATGAAAGACCTGCCTGCCAGCTACCAGCTCGATGATGTATTCCCTTCCGTGCGCGACGGGCTGTCGGTGGATGGCAAGCTGTTCGCCCTGCCGTTCTATGCGGAAAGCTCGATCACCTACTACCGCAAGGATCTGTTCCAGAACGCCGGCCTGACCATGCCGGAGCGTCCGACCTGGACCCAGATTGCCGAGTTCGCGGGCAAGCTGACGGACAAATCCAAGGAGCAATACGGCATCTGCCTGCGCGGCAAGGCTGGCTGGGGCGAGAACATGGCGCTGATTACCACAGTGGCCAACGCCTACGGTGCACGCTGGTTCGATGAACAATGGAAACCCCAGTTCGATCAGCCGGAATGGAAAGACGCCCTCAACTTCTACGTCAACACCATGAAGCAATCCGGGCCACCGGGCGCATCGAGCAACGGTTTCAACGAAAACCTGGCGCTGTTCAACAGCGGCAAGTGCGCCATGTGGGTCGATGCCAGCGTGGCAGGCTCCTTTGTCACCGACAAGAGCCAGAGCAAGGTGGCAGACCATGTCGGCTTCACCTATGCACCTCATCAAGTGACGGAAAAAGGCTCGTCGTGGCTGTACTCCTGGTCGCTGGCGATTCCGACCAGCGCCAAGAACACCAAGGACGCACAGACCTTCACTCAGTGGGCAACGTCCAGGGAATATGCCGCGCTGGTTGCCGAGAAGGATGGCGTTTCCAACGTGCCACCAGGCACACGTGCATCGACCTACACCGATGAATACAAGAAAGCCGCACCGTTCGCCGATATCACCCTCAAGTCCCTGATGGCTGTGACACCCAAGACCCCGACCCTCAAGCCGGTGCCTTACGTGGGCATCCAGTTGGTGACCATTCCCGAGTTCCAGGCCATCGGCACCAGTGTCGGCCAGCAGTTCTCGGCAGCCCTGATCGGCCAGTCGACCGTGGAGAACGCCTTGAAAATGGCGCAGAACTCCACCGAGCGCGACATGAAAAGAGCCGGCTACCCGAAAAAGTAGACCGCGTGACTCAAGCCGGGGGGCGCCAGCCCCTCGACTCCCGCTGACAGGCAAATCCCGGTTCGGAGTTCCCCATGAAGACCTCAGCCACTCCTGCTCGTCCGGATTTATCCGGCGAGACCCCAAAGGCCAGAAACAGCCGGTTCAAACCCGGATGGTTTCTGGTCAGCCCTTCCGTGGCGCTCTTGCTGGTCTGGATGATCGTGCCACTGGGCATGACCATCTACTTCTCGCTGATTCGCTACAACCTGTTGAGCCCCGGTGAAAACGAATTCGTCGGGCTGGAAAACTTCACGTACTTCGTCACCGACAGCGGTTTTCTGCCCGGTGCCGGTAATACCTTGTTGCTGGTGGGCAGCGTACTGGCGATCAGCGTGATCCTCGGCGTATTGATTTCCGCCCTGCTGGAAGCCAGCGAGTTTTTCGGCCGCGGCATCGTACGGGTGCTGTTGATCTCGCCGTTCTTCATCATGCCCACCGTCAGCGCCCTGATCTGGAAGAACCTGATCTTTCACCCGGTGTCTGGTGTGCTGGCCGCCGTGTGGCGCTTCTTCGGTGCAGAACCCGTCGACTGGTTCGCCCATTACCCGATGCTGTCGATCATTATCATCGTCTCCTGGCAATGGCTGCCGTTCGCCATCCTGATCCTGATGACCGCCATGCAGTCGCTGGACCAGGAGCAGAAGGAAGCGGCGCGACTCGATGGCGCTGGCCCGATTGCGATTTTCTGGCACCTGACCCTGCCCCACCTGGCCCGGCCGATTGCCGTAGTGGTGATGATCGAGACGATTTTCCTGCTCTCAGTGTTTGCCGAAATATTCACCACCACCAATGGTGGCCCGGGCTTCGCTTCGACCAACCTGGCGTACCTGATCTACATCCAGGCATTGCTGCAGTTCGATGTCGGCATGGCCTCGGCGGGCGGCCTGATCGCGGTCGTCATTGCCAATATCGCGGCGATCATCCTGATCCGGATGATCGGCAAAAACCTCACCGACAAGTCATGAGGGCCTTGCCATGATGACGCTCAAACAATCACGACGCCTGCAAAGCCTGCTGCTCGGGGCCTTGTCCTGGCTTATCGCCGCACTGATATTCTTCCCGATTTTCTGGATGGTGCTGACCAGCTTCAAGACCGAGATCGACGCCTTCGCAACGCCGCCGCAACTGTTCTTCACGCCGACGCTGGAAAACTACCTGCACATTCAGGAGCGCAGCGATTACTTCCACTTTGCCTGGAACTCGGTGCTGATCTCGTTCAGTGCCACGATCCTGTCCATGCTGGTGGCAATCCCGGCGGCCTACTCCATGGCCTTCTTTGAAACCAAGCGCACCAAGAGCACGCTGCTGTGGATGCTCTCCACCAAGATGTTGCCGCCGGTGGGCGTGCTGATGCCGATCTACCTGCTGGCCAAGACCTTCGGCCTGCTGGATTCGCGTCTGGCGCTGATCATCATCTACACGCTGATCAACCTGCCGATCGTGGTCTGGATGATTTACACCTACTTCAAGGACATTCCGGGAGAAATCCTCGAAGCCTCGCGTCTGGACGGTGCCAGCACGCGCCAGGAAATATTCCGGGTGCTGATGCCGATCTGCAAGGGCGGCCTGGCCTCGACGGCGCTGCTGTCCTTGATCCTGTGCTGGAACGAGGCCTTCTGGTCCCTGAACCTCACCTCGTCCAACGCCGCGCCGCTCACTGCACTCATCGCCTCGTACTCAAGCCCTGAAGGGTTGTTCTGGGCCAAGCTCTCGGCCGTCTCGACCCTGGCCTGCGCACCGATCCTGATTTTCGGCTGGATCAGCCAGAAACAACTGGTCCGCGGCCTGTCGTTCGGCGCAGTCAAATAGCCCGAATTCAAGAATAAAAACGGAGTCAAGCATGGCTAATCTCAGTATCAGAAATCTGCAAAAAGGCTTCGACGGCCATCAGATCATCAAAGGCATCGACCTCGATGTGAAGGACCGCGAGTTCGTGGTCTTTGTCGGCCCGTCGGGTTGCGGCAAGTCCACCCTGCTGCGCCTGATTGCCGGGCTTGAGGAAGTCACCTCGGGGAGCATCGAACTCGATGGCCGCGAGATCACCCAGGTCACACCGGCCAAGCGCGACCTGGCCATGGTGTTCCAGACCTACGCCCTATACCCGCACATGACCGTGGGCAAGAATCTGTCCTTTGCCCTGGACCTGGCGGGCGGTGATAAGGCCGAGATCAAGAAGAAAGTGGATGAAGCCGCACGCATCCTGGAGCTTGGGCCACTGCTGGAGCGTAAACCCAAGCAACTTTCAGGTGGCCAGCGCCAGCGGGTCGCCATTGGCCGGGCCATCGTGCGCAACCCGAAAATCTTCCTGTTCGACGAACCCCTCTCCAACCTCGACGCCGCCTTGCGGGTGCAGACCCGGCTGGAGCTGTCGCGCCTGCACAAGGAGCTGCAGGCCACGATGATTTACGTCACTCACGATCAGGTCGAGGCCATGACCCTGGCCGACAAGGTGGTGGTACTCAATGGCGGCAAGGTGGAACAGGTGGGCTCGCCACTGGAGCTGTATCACTACCCGGCCAACCTGTTTGTCGCAGGTTTTCTCGGCACGCCGAAAATGGGCTTCCTCAAGGGCCGGCTCAGCCAGGTCGACAGCCATGAGTGCGAAGTCGAACTGGATGCCGGTACACGCATCACCCTGCCGGTAAGCCGTGCCGGCTTGAGTGTCGGGGCTCCGGTCACGCTGGGTATCCGTCCCGAGCATCTGAACATTGCCCAGAGTGGCGAGTGTCAGTTGCAGGTCACCGCCGATGTCAGTGAACGCCTGGGCAGCGATACCTATTGCCATGTCCGTACCCGCTCGGGCGAAGCCCTGACCATGCGTATCCGTGGCGATCTGGCTAGCCAGTACGGCGAAACCCTGAACCTGCATCTCGATAGCGCCCATTGCCATCTGTTCGATGAACAGGGACTGGTGATTGCCAAGGCCGTAGCGGTCGCTGCTTAACGTATTGGAGAGCCTCTGACATGAAACTGAACAAACAGAACCTGTCACAACTGGGCGCCGATATTGCCCGCCCCGCCTACTCGGCCAGCGAAACCCGCCACGGCATCGCCCATATCGGCGTCGGTGGCTTTCACCGGGCGCATCAGGCGTTTTACACCGATGCGCTGATGAACAGCGGCGAAGGGCTGGACTGGAGCATCTGCGGCGTCGGCCTGCGTCCCGAAGACCGAAGCGTGCGCGATGCACTGGCCGGCCAGGACTATCTCTACACCCTGTATGAGCTGGGCGACACACCGGACACCGAAACCCGGATCATCGCGTCCATCAGCGGCATGCTGCTGGCCGAAGACGATCCCCAGGCCCTGATCGACAAACTGGCCAGCCCGGACATCCGCATCGTTTCGCTGACCATCACCGAAGGCGGCTACTGCATCGATGACAGCAACGGCCAGTTCATGGCGCACCTGCCGCAGATCCGCCACGACCTGACCCACCCCAATACTCCCGGCACAGTATTCGGCTTTCTGTGTGCTGCGCTGGCCCGTCGGCGTGCAGCCGGCATACCGGCCTTTACCCTGATGTCCTGCGACAACCTGCCCCACAACGGCGCCGTGACCCGCAAGGCGCTGCTGGCCTTTGCCGCCCTGCGCGACGCCGACCTGCATGACTGGATTGCCGAAAACGTCAGCTTCCCCAATGCCATGGTCGACCGCATCACGCCCATGACCAGCTCGGCCCATCGCCTGAAACTGGCCGATGAAAAACATATCGACGACGCCTGGCCAGTGGTGTGCGAGCCTTTCGTGCAATGGGTACTGGAAGACAAGTTCGTCAATGGTCGCCCGGCCTGGGAAAAGGTCGGCGTGCAGTTCACCGACGACGTGACCCCCTACGAAGAAATGAAGATCAAGCTGCTCAACGGCAGCCATCTGGCCCTGACCTATCTGGGCTTCCTGAAAGGCTATCGCTTCGTTCACGAAACCATGAACGATCCGCTGTTCGTGCGCTATATCCGCACCTACATGGACCTGGATGTCACCCCGCAACTGGCCTCGGTACCGGGTATCGATCTGGAGGGCTACAAGGACACCCTGATCGAGCGCTTCTCCAATCAGGCGATTGCCGACCAGCTGGAGCGGGTGTGTTCGGACGGCTCCTCGAAATTTCCCAAGTTCACGATTCCGACCATCAACCGGCTGATTCTCGACCAAGGCAATCTGGAGCGCGCTTCACTGGTGGTGGCTGCCTGGGCCTTGTACCTCAAGGGCGTGGACGAAAACGGCACCCCCTACCGGATTCCCGACCCACGGGCTGACTTCTGTCAGGCCCTGGTGGCCGACGATGCGTTGCTGACCCAGCGGTTGCTCGGCGTGGAAGAAATCTTTGGCCTGGCAATCCCGCGCTCTGCCGAATTCGTCGCTGCTTTCGAGCAGAACGTCAATAATCTGCGGGACCTGGGAGTCAGCGGTACACTGGAAAAAATCCTGGCCAACGGCCTTTGAGAGGCAACCATGTTTCTTGGAATCGATTGCGGGACCCAAGGTACAAAAGCGATCATTCTGGATGCTGATAGCGGTCAGGTACTGGGCGAAGGTTCTGCCCCTCACAGTCTGATCAGCAACGCCCATGGCCGACGCGAACAGGATGTGCAGCAGTGGCTGGACGCGCTGGCGCTGGCGACCCGCAGTGCGCTGGCCAAGGCTGGTATTTCAGGCCAGCAGATCAGGGGCATCGGCGTTTCCGGTCAGCAGCACGGCCTGGTGCTGCTGGACGCTCAGGGCCAGGTGCTGCGCCCGGCCAAATTATGGTGCGACACCGAAACCACACCCGAGAACCAGCGCCTGCTGGATTATCTGGGGGGCGAGCAAGGTTCGCTGCAACGTTTGGGGCTGGTCATTGCGCCGGGCTATACGGTTTCCAAGCTGTTGTGGACCAAGGAGCAGCACCCGGAACTGTTCGAGCGTATCGACAGGATCCTGCTGCCTCACGATTACCTCAATTACTGGCTGACCGGGCGTTGCTGCACGGACTATGGCGATGCGTCGGGGACCGGTTACTTCAATGTGCGCACCCGGGAATGGGACTTGCCATTGCTGGCGCATATCGATCCGACTGGTCGTCTGGGCAAGGCGCTTCCTGAGTTGCTGCCGGCACAGCACAAAGTCGGCACGATTCGAGGCGAAATCGCCAGCCTGCTGGGCCTGAACCCTGACGCGGTGGTGTCCAGCGGCGGTGGCGACAACATGATGGGGGCCATCGGCACCGGCAATATCAAGCCCGGCCTGATCACCATGAGCCTTGGGTCATCAGGCACCGTGTATGCCTTTGCCGATCAGCCCTTTGTCAGCGAGCAAGCGTCGGTGGCAACCTTCTGTTCTTCGTCCGATGGCTGGCTGCCGCTGATCTGCACCATGAACCTGACCAACGCCACTAGTGCCATTCGCGAGTTGTTCACGCTGGATATCGACGGTTTCAATCAGGCCGTCACCCAATCACCCATCGGAGCGGAAGGTGTGCTCATGCTGCCGTTTCTCAACGGCGAACGAGTCCCCGCCCTGCCCGATGCCACCGGCAGCATTCTGGGCCTCAACAGCACCAACCTGACCCAGGCCAATCTGTGCCGGGCCGTGGTTGAAGGAACCAGCCTCGGATTACGCTACGGGCTGGACCTGCTGAGGGCCAGCGGTATCAAGAGCCAGACCATCCGCCTGATCGGTGGCGGCTCGAAAAGCGCCATCTGGCGGCAGATGATTGCCGACATCATGGATACTCCAGTCATTTGCACCGAGTACGCCGAAGCGGCGGCCCTGGGCGCTGCTATTCAGGCGGCCTGGTGCAGTTCTGGCGAGAATGGGCAAGCAACGGATCTGCACACACTTTGCGAACGCTGCGTCAGGCTCGACCCCGACAGCGAAACCTACCCTGTCGCAGAAAATGTGGCCGCTTACGAGCGCGTCTACGCACGTTATCAGGATCAATTGCGGGCAGTCTGATCCCTGCCATTTCACGGAGCACTTATGTTTCTTGTCTGCGGCGAAGCTCTTTTCGATATTTTCACCCGAGCGGACGACAACGGTTCGCTCAACAGGCTGGGCCTTGAAGCCGTTGCCGGGGGTTCACCTTTCAACGTGGCGATCGGTTTGCGCCGCCTCGGGGTCGAGGCCGCTTTTTTCGCCGGGCTGTCCACCGACTACCTGGGTCGCCGCTTGCGTGCCGTACTTGATCAGGAAGCGGTCAGCCCCGCTTACCTGATCGACGTTGAAGCGCCTACGACACTGGCCATGGTGGCGGTCGGTGCCGATGGCTCGCCCACCTACAGTTTTCGTGGCGAGGGTTGTGCCGACCGGCAGTTGCGGCTGGAGCACCTGCCCGTTCTGGATGAGAAAGTGCGCGGCATTCATGTCGGCTCGTTTTCGCTGGTTGTGCAGCCGATTGCCGATACCGTGCTGGCGCTGGTCGCCCGGGAGAGCAACAACCGGCTTATCAGCCTGGACCCCAACGTGCGGCTCAACCCGGAGCCGGACATAGAACGCTGGCGCGCTCAGATCCGCGCCTTTGCCGAACACGCGCATATCATCAAGGTCAGCGATGAAGACCTGCACCTGCTCTACCCGGACAGCGATCCGCAAAGCATTGCGCAAGAATGGCTGAGCAAACGCTGCCAGTTGGTGGTTCTGACCCGGGGTTCGGAAGGTGCCAGCATTTTTACCCGGCAACACGGGAGCTGGTCGGTGGCGGCGCAAAGCGTCAAGACCGTGGACACGGTGGGCGCAGGCGATACGTTCCAGGCGGCCTTGCTGACCTTTCTCAGCGAGCGCCAGCTGGATACGCCGCAAAGTCTTGAATCACTGACACGGGAAGCCCTGGATGAAATGCTCGGCTTTGCCGTCAGGGCGGCGGCGCTGACCTGCACCAGGGTGGGACCGGATCTGCCGTATCGGCATCAGCTGGCGTGATTTTCGCGACTGAAGTCGCTCCTACGCGGGTTGAAGGAGCGAATTCATTCGCGAAAGAGCGCTACGCAAGCATCCCGGCCTTGATGCCATTGATTCTCGCATTGATGTCATCAACAGCCGCAGTCTGATGCCCCTTGAGGGCTTCCTGGACTTTCTTGTCCACGGCCAGCTTCTCTTCAGGGCTCATGGCCTCATATTCAGCCTTGCTGACACCCGTGAGTTTTTCACGCATTTTCTCTTCGGCAGTCTGCTTCATGTAATCCATGAATTCCTGCTGAATCGAGCTGGTCGAACTACCGGTGCTGGTCGTGCTGCCCGCCCCGTTCGATGCGATCACACCATTGTCGCTGTCGGCGGTTTTCTCGGACAGGGTTTTCTCGGCCAGGGTCTTGATGTTGAACATCATCCGGGCAAAGGATTCGTCATAGCCATTGTTGCTCTTGGTACTGTCCTGGGACGCGGAACTGTCAGCCCTGGCGGTCACCGGATTAACAGCCGGAACCAGACTCTCAGCAGCCGCAACAGTACTGAATGAGTTCTGGGAAACTTCATCCACTGTCTTGCGCCCGACGAATCTGGAAACCAGACCTTCGAGCGTGCCGTTGTTGATAATCATCTTTCACCTCCTGCGGTGGGTGCGACCCTTACGCAGCAAAACCAGTGCCAGCCGTATCAAAAACCTTCAACCCACTGTTTTCAAAAGGCTTTAAAAAGGAACCACGAACAACGACCGGAAGAAAACGGAGAAACACTGCCGATCATGGCAAGTCATTGCCGGCCTGGGTCCAGTGCAGGCCCAACTCGATATCTTTGCTCAGATCGAGCTGTTCAAGGGGTAACGGCATTGCGAAATAATAGCCCTGAGCCTGGCCCGCCCCCATGCCCCGCAGCAATTCCAGAGTCGCATGATCCTCAACGCCTTCCGCTACCACGGTCAGATCAAGAGACTCGGCCATCCGCACGATGGCACGCACAATCGCCCGGCTTCTGGCGCTGGTCGTCAGTTCCAGAACAAAGGACTTGTCGATCTTCAGGCCGCTGAAGTGATACTGATGCACATAGCTGAGCGACGAGAAACCTGCACCGAAGTCGTCGAGCACCACCGACATGCCCTTGTCGGCCAACTGCTTCATGGACTCACGCGCCTGCGCCGGATCGGCCACCAGCGCCCCCTCGGTGAGTTCAAGGCACAGGCGCGAAGGCGCAACACCATATTCCGTCAGCAGGTTCAGCACCTCTGCGGCAAATTCAGGGCGAGTGATGCTGTAACTGGAGCAGTTCACATGCACCGGCGGCCAGTGGGCATTGGCCGGATCGGCCAGAATGGCAATGACGCGCTGCAACATGTAAATGTCCAGGCGACCGATAAGGCGCAAACCTTCCAGAGCCGGTAGAAAACTGCCGGGAGCGATGACCCGGCCATCGGGCTGACGCCAGCGAATCAGGGCTTCAAGGGCAAACAGCTTGCCAGTATTGACGCAGATAATCGGCTGAAAATACGGAATCAGCTCATTGGTGTGCTTGAGCGCCTTGCGCAGTGCGCCCTCACGCTCGACCTGATCGGAAACCTCACGGCGCAACTCCTGATTGAACACCACAAAGCTGTCACGACCGCCATTCTTGGCCCGGTACATGGCCGTGTCGGCATCGCGCAGCAACTCGGCTGGCTCCTGATGAAACTGACGATCAGCCCCGACCACACCGATGCTGCACGAAGAAAAGACCGAATGGCCGCTGATAAAGAACGGCAGGTCGAACGCTTCAAGAATGCGCTCGGCAATCCCGACCCCGACAGCCAGCGGCGCACCGATCCCCAGCACAGCAAACTCATCGCCCCCCAGACGCGCAAGCAGATCGCAATCGCGGATACAACTGCGCAACCGCGCAGCCGCCTGGACCAACAGGATATCGCCAAAGTGATGACCCAGGCTGTCGTTGACGACCTTGAACCGGTCCAGGTCAATAAACATGACCACCAATTGCTGGTCATGTTGATTGAAAGCCTGCCAGGCCTCTTTCAGACGCTGCTGCAACTGGCTGCGATTGGGCAGGCTGGTGAGCGAGTCATGGGAGTTTTCATGCTGAAGCCGGGCATTGGCCAGATCCAGCTCACGGGTACGGTCCTGAACCCGCGCCTCCAGCCGAAGATTGGCGGTATGGATCGCTTCGGCGGCGCTTCGCCGGGACAGAGCCGTGTCGATGTGCCGGGAGACGAAGGTCAACAGTTCCTGATCCCGCAGGGTGTAACTCACATTCTGCGAATAGCTCTGCACCGCCAGCACGCCCCGGACATCATCCCCCTCGAACAAAGGTATGCCCAGCCAGGATGAGGACCGATTGGAGTCATTCTGGGTCTCGATCTCGCCTTCCCTTTCCAGCCTGTAAGCATCTTCACGATCAATCAGGCAAGGACGGCGCTGGCGGATGACATACTCGGTAAAGCCACGCTGACCACGCCGTGACCTGGGCGGCGTGGCCAGTCGTTCATCGCTGTAATAGGGGAACGTCACTTCTTCGGTGGAGCCGTCATAAAGGGCGATATAGAAGTTGTAGGCCACCAGCAACTCGCCGACGATCATGTGCAGGCTATGGAACAGTTCCGCCATGTCACCCGGCTGGCTGGACAGCTCGGTAATCTGGAACAGCGCACTCTGCAGGTGCTCCGCCCGTTCGCGATCGGCCACCTCTTGCCTCAGGGCGTCGTTGGCAGCAGACAACTGCTGGGTGCGCAGCAGCACGGTATGCTCAAGGTCGGCCCGGTGCAGAATCCGGTCCAGCGCCATCGCCACATGCCGGGCAACCACCAGAAACAGCGCGCGGTCTTCGACGCTATAGATGCGCGAGACGTCGTATACCTGCATGGCCAGCATGCCGAAGACTTCGTCGGATGATTTCTTCAGCGGTGCGCCCATCCAGAACTCGGAAGGACGGCCCTCACAGAAGAACAGCCCCTGAGCCTGAGCCTGCTTTATAGCCGTGGCATCGACGAACAACGGCTGGCCCGTGGTCAGCACATAGCCCGTCATGCTCAGCCGCGAGCGGTCGAGGTACTCGAAGCTTTCCGGCTCCATCGCCTCGTGATCGGCTACGTCGATGTAATAGGGATAAGTGATCTTTTCTCTCTGATCGTCATAAAGCGCCAGATAGAAGTTCTCGGCATCGATCAGCGTCGCCAGTTGCTTGTGGATGCCCTTGAGGAAGGTGCTGCGATCCCGTGTCGAGCTGGCCAGATGACTGATTTCATAGAGCACCCGCTGAGTATTCTGCGCTCTTACCAGTGCGACACTTTGCAACAGATAGCCCAGTCGCAAGGCCAGGTCGGCCAGGGCCGGATTGGCTGATTCGGCCTTGGGTGCCAGCAGCCAGCCCAGCGGGGTTTCGCCCATGCCCACGACCCAGCGATGCAACTGGCGCTTGTTGCAGAAGTCATCGAAACCGTCACAGGGAATCTCGCCCAGCCAATCGGCCTGTGCAGATCCACTCCCCAGCAGGCGCTTGTGCGTACCGGCACCGTAAGCCGCCCAGACCACATCGGGCATGCTGATGCGCGCCTCGCGCAGCAAGGTTTCCATGAGCGCTTCACTGGAAAGCGCAGGCGATGCAGCGCAATCATCGGTGGATTGGTTCAAGGCCGGGGAAAAAGGAGGAACCTGCATGAAAAACACCAAATCCTGTAACTGGCTGCGGCTATCTTCGGCGGCAGCGCCCGAGGGTGGCAAGCAGGATATGTGATTGAAGGCAAGAAAGTGTGTATTACGAAGTGCATCAAGCACTCCTTACGACAGAAAAGCTGACACTCAGTCGGCACTATCCGGTTCTTGAGCAGGTCGAATCGGGTCACGTTGTAATAATCGAAGCCTGTTCAACCGCTATGCTGGCTTACGACTTCTTTCAACCCTTCGCAAAAGGTGATCGCAATGGTCAAGACTTACAGTTACGCCGCCCAGAAACCGACCGACACCCTGAAACCTTATCGTTTTGAACGCCGCACTCCCGGTGCCGACGATGTACAGATAGACATTCTGTACTGCGGCGTCTGCCACTCGGACCTGCACACCGCCCGTAACGAATGGCACAACACGCTCTACCCTTCGGTACCGGGCCATGAAATCGTCGGCCGGGTCACCGCTGTGGGCGCCGACGTCAAGCACTTCAAGGTGGGAGACCTGGCAGGCGTCGGCTGCATGGTCGACAGTTGCCAACACTGCGCCTCCTGCGCCGAAGGTGAAGAGCAATACTGTGAGAACGGTTTTACCGGCACCTATAACGGCCCGGTCTTTGGTGGCGAAAACACCTTTGGCGGTTACTCCGACAATATCGTAGTCAAGGAGAAATTCGTCCTGCGCATCTCCCACAGCGACAATCTGGCTGCTGTCGCTCCGTTGCTCTGTGCAGGCATTACCACCTACTCACCGCTGCGCCACTGGAAAGTCGGGCCAGGAAAACGGGTCGGTGTCGTCGGCCTTGGCGGGCTGGGTCATATGGCCGTGAAGATTGCCCACGCCATGGGCGCGCATGTGGTGCTGTTCACCACCTCGCCCAACAAGCGTGAAGATGGCCTGCGCCTGGGCGCTGATGAAGTCGTGGTTTCCAAAGACCCTGCCGAAATGGCAGCACAGGCCAACAGCCTGGACTTCATCCTCAATACAGTCGCCGCGCCCCACGACCTCGATGCCTTCCTGGGATTGCTCAAGCGTGACGGCACCATGACGCTGGTTGGCGCACCTGCCGAGCCTCACCCATCACCGGCCGTGTTCGGGCTGATCTTCAAGCGTCGCAGCCTGGCCGGTTCATTGATAGGCGGCATCCAGGAAACCCAGGAGATGCTGGATTTCTGTGCCGAACACGGCATTGTTTCGGATATCGAAATCATCGCGATGCGAGATATCAACGAGGCCTACGAGCGCATGCTCAAGGGTGACGTGAAATATCGCTTCGTGATTGATATGGCCACGCTGAAACAGGAGGCTTCTGCGGCCTGATAGCGAACATTCAGGCTGTCCGGCAGGATCGGGCAGCCTGTTTTATCGTCAGGGCCATATGACAAAAAGTCTCGATTCAGCGCCTTTAAACAACAAACCTCATCATTGAAATATCTTGCCGCAAATAACTGCACGCTTTGTCAAACCATTCGTCATAAAGCCCTTATCCGCCCCTCCAGCCTGTTGACACGCCCTGTAATGGGGCGCGCAATGGGTATTGGATGAAACGATGGGGAAATGCACATGGCTAAGATCAATGTTTTAGCGGGTGATTTTCTTCAAGGTAATGGGGAATACCGTGCTGGCACCATTACTCTTGTAACCCCCCTCTTTCCATGGCCTGGAATCTGTTTCAAACAGGACGAAATCAAGTCAATGGAAATTGCCAGCAAAGCATCAAACAGGAAAATGGATGACACTATCGGGTTCGGTCTTGCAGGTGCATTGATGTTAGGCCCCGTGGGAGCTGCCGCCGGCATGTTCCTGGCGAGCGAAGAGAAAGAGATAACCTTTGTAGCAACGCTCAAGGACGGCAGGAGCCTGCTCGCCGCCACCGATGAAAACACCTACCGAAAAATGGCGCAGGATATCCCTGTGTCCGACTTCATGTAACAGCCCCCACTGCGTGACAAGAACCCGGCCCTGCGCCGGGCTCTTTCGTTATGGCCCGGCTATCCTTTTTCAACAAGCGTTCTGGCACCGATTGTGCTTGGTGAAAGATTAACTTTTTATTACATTTTTATGACATTGATATCTGTTATCTCAACAGATTCAAGTTTCAGGGCAAGCGTGCAGATATCAAGAATGACTGGACGTTAACAGGTGGAAAGATGAAAGAACGAGCAACAGTCATCTGCAAGCGTGACGACCAGATCCTCTACGTTCGCAAACCAAAATCGAAATGGGCATTGCCCGGCGGCAGGATCGAAGCGGGAGAAACGCCAGCCCAGGCAGCCGTGCGCGAACTGAGTGAGGAAACGGGCCTTGAAAACCTGGACCTCATGTATGTGGATGAATACGAAAAGGATCGGGTCATTCACCACATATTCACAGCCGTGATCCCCTCCTCCAGCGAGCCCTCGCCACGGAACGAGATTGCCGCCTGCAAATGGCTCGCGACTGGAAACATCAGCGACCTCAAGGCAAGCACAGCGACCAAATCCATCGTCAAATCGTTTGCCCGGCCCAAATAGGGTCGGGTTTCAATCTGCGCAAACGAAAAAAGGGCGACCCTTTCGGATCGCCCTTCTTCACCGCCCAGCAGAGCGGATTTTGTTTGGTAGGCGCGATTGGACTCGAACCAACGACCCCCACCATGTCAAGGTGGTGCTCTAACCAACTGAGCTACGTGCCTGCTGTGGGAGCGCATTCTACGGATATTGAAAAAGGTGTCAACGGATTTTTGCAGTAACCCACTGATATATTCAAATTTTTAGCTCTGAATTCAGTACATGCCATCAGACGCAAGCTCCGGCAAGGGCATCAAGCCAACTGTCTGAAAGCGCACGGCGCTGACAGTTCTGTCAGTTCCCGTCATTCCCCCCCACTTTTAATCTGTACGCACGCGCGCAAGCGAATGTAGCTATCTGCACGAACACGTTCAAGGCACTCCTGTTCGCGTCTCCTATGCCATTCACGCCAGGTGACGAAATGATTATTTATGCAAAGAAATTGACCGGAGAACTCTGGGAACTGGATGTTGAACCCTCAGATACGATCAGTAACGTGAAATGCAAGATTCAGGATAAATCTGGCATTTCCCCCGAAGCACAGAGGCTTATCTTTGCCGGGAAACAGCTTGAAGATCAGAGAAGCCTGAGCGATTACAACATTCAGAAGGAGAGCACCATATATGTTGTAATCCGACTCTAGACATAAAGCTCTGGCGCAATACCCATAGACAACCGGCATCATGCACTTCACGGTCGAACGAAAAAAGGGCGACCCTTTCGGATCGCCCTTCTTCACCGCCCAGCAGAGCGGATTTGTCTGGTAGGCGCGATTGGACTCGAACCAACGACCCCCACCATGTCAAGGTGGTGCTCTAACCAACTGAGCTACGTGCCTGCTGTGGGTGCGCATTCTACGGACATTGGCTGGCCTGTCAATCTCTTTTTCAGCTAAGCCTATGAATTCGCAACGCTTTTAGGTGCTGCGCAGGTAAATATGTTTTATCCCGTGGCTGGCAGAGGTTTTTTAACTGGGGTAGGATCACGGCACTCGTCAAGAATTTTAAACGGAGCTTCAGGATGGCGAACACGCTCTATCCGCAGTCCTACTACGCCGCATCAGCCAATCCGGTCCCGGAACGTCCTGCCTTGCAGGGTGAAGTGGAGACGGACGTATGCGTCATCGGCGCAGGCTATACAGGGTTGTCCAGCGCCCTCTTCCTGCTTGAGCATGGCTTCAGAGTCACCGTGCTGGAGGCCGCGAAGGTCGGCTTTGGCGCCTCGGGCCGTAACGGCGGGCAGATCGTCAACAGCTATAGCCGCGATATCGATGTCATCGAGCGCAGCGTAGGCCCCAAACAGGCGCAACTGCTGGGGCAGATGGCATTCGAGGGCGCGGCGATCATTCGAGATCGTGTTTCCCGTTACGGTATTCAATGCGACCTGAAGGACGGCGGCGTATTCGCAGCCCTGACCAACAAGCAGATGGCGCATCTGGAAGCTCAGAAGCGTTTGTGGGAACGCTATGGGCATTCGCATCTGGAGCTGATGGATAAAAACCGCATCCGCGAAGTCGTTGCCTGCGAGCAATATATCGGCGGCATGCTGGACATGACCGGCGGCCATATCCATCCACTGAACCTGGCGCTGGGCGAAGCGACTGCCGTGGAATCGCTGGGCGGTGTCATCCATGAACAATCGGCGGCGATCCGTATCGAACGTGGCGCCAACCCGGTCGTGCATACGGCACAAGGGAAAGTCCGGGCCAGATTCATCATCGTGGCCGGCAATGCCTATCTGGGCAATCTGGTGCCGGAACTGGCGGCCAAGTCGATGCCATGCGGCACTCAGGTGATCACCACCGAACCGCTGACCGAAGAGCTGGCCAAATCCCTGCTGCCTCAGGATTACTGCGTCGAGGACTGTAATTACCTGCTGGACTACTACCGCCTCAGCGCCGACAAGCGCCTGATCTTTGGTGGTGGCGTGGTCTATGGCGCCCGCGACCCGGCCAATATCGAAGCCATCATTCGTCCCAAGATGCTCAAGGCCTTCCCGCAACTCAAGGATGTGAAGATCGATTACGCCTGGACCGGCAATTTCCTGCTGACCCTGTCACGACTTCCGCAGGTCGGGCGCCTGGGCGACAACATCTATTACTCTCAGGGTTGCAGCGGGCATGGCGTGACCTATACCCATCTGGCAGGCAAGGTGCTTTGCGAAGCCTTGCGTGGCCAGGCCGAGCGTTTCGATGCATTCGCCGACCTGCCCCACTACCCATTCCCTGGCGGCCAGTTGCTGCGCACGCCGCTTACAGCACTGGGCGCCTGGTATTACAGCCTGCGCGACAGACTGGGCTTTTGATGGATAGCGTGAAAACCCTGTAGATCGGGGTTTTCACTGCTTCAGACCAAACTTATTTAACACCCTGACGGGCCAATGCCTTCACTGCTTCACCGGCAGCCTGCTCCTGTCCGGCCTGAGACAGTTCATTGGCAGCTTTCAGCCAGCGCTGCTGATCCACATTGGCAGGCAGTTGCCGTGGCCCCTGAATCAGGACCGCCCAACTGCCTGCATCCTTCCAGGCAGAGCTGAAGCTGCCAAAGCTCATCATCTGCCGACGATTCATGCCCACCTGCAGCAGAACGGTCTGCTTGATGCGGTTATAGCCCACCAGCACGCCATAACGAGGCCCTTTCCACCAGGCCGAGCCTTCGGACAGCCGCAGCATCACCGGATAACCCGCCGAAACCTGCTCCAGCAAAGCGTGCAGTTCGCCATCGAGTGGGTAAACCATGAAACCGTATTGGCGCGCCGCATTCTGCATATTGCTTTCAAGCTTCCCCTCGCCGCCCGGCAATTGCAGGGGCTTATCGAGGAGCCCGGGTGTAATCAGCACCTGACGGTTGGCCAGCATGCCCGCCAATGCGCCAGGTCCGCTTTGATACGCGTTGCCACGGAAGAACGGCACAGAGTTGAGTTCAACCCGGTCCGGCAAGCGCTGAATTTCTGGCGTAACCATAGAAGCGCAGGCGGTCAGGCTCAAGGCCAGGACCATCACCCACCACGGCCGCCGGGTCCTGGCGGCGTTGAACAAGAAAGATACCGGCAGCATTTTCACTCACTTCAACGGGTGTCAGGCAACACACGACCTGACTCGGACACCGATCATAGAGCCGCACAGCGCCTGGGTATAGCCTTCTGACACAGTCAGAGTGACTGGATAGATCAAATTGGTCATAGCCGTCAATTAATCGAAACATGTGAGGGACTAGACTGTCACTTATTCAGACAGCAAGAAGATGCGGTAAATACGGAGGCACTTATGAGCCTGGAAATGACAATCGTGATGCTGATCGTGGCATGGCTGATGGTTGCAGGCGCCATGCTTTGGGGAGTACTGAGAGTTTCCCGTCGTCACCAACCGCGCGTCGTACGACCGACCCCAGTGGTCCGGCTGGAAAAAAGACAGCCTGCAGTCGCTCACTGATCAGCGCTCATGAAATGCAAAATGGTCGGCCCCATTACAGGGCCGACCATTTTTTTGCTTCACTGATCGAGAGATCAGGCTTTGGCAGCTTCAGCAGCAGTCTTTTTACGCTTGGCCTTGCGAGCCAGGATGTTGAGGATCTCAACCGCTGCCGAGAACGTCATGGCGGCGTAGATGTAGCCTTTAGGTACATGGGCACCAAAACCTTCAGCGATCAGTGTCATACCGATCATGATCAGGAAGCCCAGCGCCAGCATCACCACCGTCGGGTTGTCATTGATGAACTTGGCCAGCGGGTTGGCAGCCACCATCATCACGATCACAGCAGACACTACCGCGATAATCATGATCGGCAAGTGCTCAGTCATGCCCACCGCAGTGATGATACTGTCGATGGAGAACACCAGGTCCAGCAGCAGGATCTGGAAGATTGCCGCGCCCATGCTCAGCGTCACAGCGGACCCGATGGTCTTTTCCTGCTCAGCCTTGCTGTCCATGCTGTGATGGATTTCCGTGGTCGCCTTCCAGACCAGGAACAAGCCACCCGCGATCAGGATCATGTCTTTCCAGGAGAACGCCTGGCCGAACACGTCGAGCACAGGTTCGGTCAACTGGACGATGAAAGCCACGGTGCTGAGCAGGCCCAGACGCATGATCAAGGCCGCACTGATACCCAGACGACGGGCCTTGGCACGCTGATGCTCCGGCAACTTGTTGGTCAGAATGGAAATGAAGATCAGGTTATCGATACCCAACACGACTTCCATAACCACCAGCGTGGCCAAGGCAATCCAGGCGGCGGGACTTGTAGCGAGTTCCAAAAGGTATTCCATAGATCGTGTCCTGCTTGAGCCAATGTTGAGCGTTAGATTTCTTTACCAGACTTCTCTTCGGGAGACTCGGGCTGTTTTTTGGGTTCAAGTACCGAAAGATCCTTGCGGGTATCTTCCAGCGCCTTGGTTGCAGCTTCATGGGTATCGTCAATCGCCTGTTTGGCTGTATTGGCAGCCGTGTCCAGGATTTGCTTGGTCGATGTTTCTACCTGGTCACAGCCAGCCATTACAACCAGCGAACATGCCAGCAATGCGGCGTAAACGGGTTTGATCATGTTTCCCTCGATATGCAAGGCCGGACATCACCTTTGGTCCGGCGTCAGCGAAGCATTCTAGAGACATGGAAACATCAGAAAAATTCGCTTTTTCAAGGTGTATACTTCGGTTTTACCGAATCGACAATCTTTATGCTCAATTATCGTCAACTCCACTATTTCTGGGTCGTGGCCAAAACCGGCAGCATTGTACGCGCCTGCGAACAATTGAACCTCACCCCCCAGACCATCAGCGGCCAGATCAGCCTGTTCGAGGAAACCCTGGGCGTCGATCTCTTCCGCCGTGTAGGCCGGCAACTGGAGCTGACTGAAGCCGGTCGCCTGGCACTGCCCTATGCCGAACAGATGTTCCAGTTGGGCAATGAGCTGGAAACCATGCTGCGCTCACAGCCCGACGAACAACAGCTCCTGTTTCGCATCGGTGTGGCCGATGTCGTGCCCAAATCCATCGTCTATCGACTGATCGCGCCCACCATGGAGCTCGATGAATCGATCCGTATCACCTGCCGCGAAGACAAGCTCGAACGCCTGCTGGCCGACCTGGCAATCCAGAGACTGGACATGGTGATATCTGACAGCCCTATGCCACCACATTTGGACATTAAAGGCTACAACCAGAAACTGGGAGAGTGTGGCGTCAGCTTCTTCGCGACCCAGGGCGTGGCTGAAAGTCTGTGGGGTGACTTTCCGCAGTGCATGCATGGAGCACCACTATTGATTCCCGGGCAGGACACCGTGGTTCGTGGCAGGTTGATGCGCTGGTTCGCCGAACAGAAAATCCAGCCGCGGATTATCGGGGAGTTCGATGACAGCGCCCTGATGAAAGCTTTTGGCAAATCCGGCAGCGGCGTATTCGTCGCGCCCAGCGTGATCGCCGATGAAGTACAGAGCCAATATGACGTGAAAATCATCGGCCAGACCGAATCGGTGACCGAATCGTTCTATGCCATTACCGTCGAACGAAAGGTCAGGCACCCCGGTATTGTCGCCATTACCGAGAGTGCCCGAAACAAGCTGTTTACCGACTGAGCTTAGAACTTGCCCATGTAATCGCGCTTGCCGATTTCCACGCCATTGTGACGTAGCAGGTCATAGGCTGTGGTGACATGGAAAAAGAACTGCGGCAAGGCATAGCTGAGCAGGTAAGCCTGGCCGTTGAGGCGTTTCTCCTTGTCGGTGCCAGGACGCAGAACGATCTCGATGCCTTCCTTGCCGTCGACATCTTCCGGCTTGATGCTGGCGATGAAGGCCAGAGTCTTGGCGATCAGGGCTTGCAGATCGGCAAAGGTGGTTTCGGTGTCTTCGTACTTTGGAATCTCGACGCCTGCCAGACGGGCCGAAGCGCCTTTGGCGAAATCCACGGCAATCTGAATCTGACGAGTGAAAGGCAGCATGTCCGGGAACAGGCGCGCCTGCAACAGGGCTTCAGGCTGGATTTTCTTCTCGGTCGCGTGGGCCTCGGCCTTGACCAGAACGTCATTCAGCGCGTTGAGCATTTGCTGGAATACAGGAACGGAAGCGGCGTACAGGGAAATAGACATGACAAATCCTGAAAGTGAAAGTCGGGAATTATAGACATGCTCTTCAGGAAAGATGGCGAGTCTTTTCTCCATACCATGACGCGAATCATCGGCGCACTGGCAATAATTCAGCGCAGCCCCTAGGCTGACACCCCGCCATCGCTCAGGGAAAGCGTAATGACCACCGAACATTCTTCAACCGAATCGGCCGATGACACCGAATCGTTGCAACTCAACAGCACCGAAGTGCGCATTCTCGGCTGCCTGATCGAAAAACAGGCCACCAGCCCGGAAACCTACCCTCTGACACTCAATGCACTGGTCATTGCCTGTAACCAGAAAACCAGCCGCGACCCGGTGATGAATCTGACTCAGGGCCAGGTTGGCCAAAGCCTGCGCGCCCTGGAAAATCGGGGCCTCGCCCGCCTGGTCATGGGCAGCCGCGCCGACCGCTGGGAACACAAGGTCGACAAGCACCTGGAGCTGGTGCCAGCCCAGATGATCCTGACCGGCCTGCTACTGCTGCGCGGCCCGCAAACCAGCAACGAACTGCTGACCCGCAGCAACCGCATGCACGATTTTGAAGACAGCGAACAAGTCGTCCACCAATTGGACCGCCTCATCGCCCGAGGCCTGGCAACCCTGCTGCCACGCCAGCCCGGTCAGCGCGAAGATCGCTACATGCATTCGCTGGGCGACCCGGCAGACCTGCAAGACCTCCTTGCAGCCCGGCAAAACCAGCCGGAGCGGCAGTCGGCATCCGCATCGAGCGAGAGAATTGATGAGCTGGAAGCAAGGATTGCGGCGCTTGAAGAGCGGCTGGCGAGGCTGGAGTGAGTTTGCGTATGACTCAACTCCCCCTGCTCGCTCAGCGTCGCCAAGGCGCGCGTGCCCCCCTGCACAGATCGACACCTGGCTAATGACAACACGCCAGTCTGGGTCGTAAGCTTTCTTCAGGACTCGCCCTTGCTTTCTTTGGTTTTATACCACTGTGGCGCTTTAGACGCCTTGGCTTGGGCAAGTTCTTTTAATCCTTCAGTCTTGCACTTCATCTACACCTTTCCTACCAAACGGTATTGGATTAACCCCTCGGAGCAAGCGTAAAATCTGCTCCGAGCCCAAACGATGAACAGGCGGCACAAACATCGCCGGCCCCCTTACACAAAATTTACCTAACGGCTTCGCCGTTTTCTCAAATTACGATGTCTTAGAGTTATCCCGTGGCAGTGCTTGAGCGTAATGCAGGCCCGCGACAACGGGTTGAGAGCGAGGAACAGTCATGATTCGTCATATCCCCAAAATTGCCTTGTTTATAGGTGCCTTGGCATTGGCAGGCCAGGCCAACGCTGATCGTGGCTGGGGTGGGCCAGCCGTACTGGGTGCAATCGTCGGCGCTGCCGTGGTTGGAGCCGCAGTTTCGTCCAGCCGTGACAGGACAGTGTATGTAGAACGCCAGCCGGTCTATGTTCAACCGCAGCCGGTCTACTACGCGCCGCCTCCTCCACCAGTGGTTTACTACCAGCCGGCGCCGGCTTATGAGGTTGTGGAACGTTACCCGGCTCCGCCACCGGTCTACTACCGTCGTTATGCGCCGCCACCCGCCTACTATGGCCCGCCACGCGGCCACTGGTAACCGACAAAAGCCCCGCCTGGTGCGGGGCTTTTCGTTGCTTTGCTATCAAACGGAGGTTGCCCGTCAAGACGCACAACCCTCGTGATTATCAATGACCACTATCGAGAACGATGATTTCTGCCAGAGACGATGGCTGAGTAAAGTAGCGCCATCGATTGATGGAGACAGCCATGAACAAGGTTCAGATCATGTCAGTAGTTGGCAGCGCCGTTCCGGCCACACTCAGAGAACGCGGTTTTCTGGCTTGCTGGTATCTGATGCACAACGGCGAGCCCGTCAGCGGCCCTTTCGCTTCATTGCCAGCAGCACAGGCCAGCTCCGACAAGCTGGAAAGCCACAAGCTCAACGGCTGAGTGCAGTGCCCGGTTTCACAGTCTTCGTGCGTTTGCTCCGCACATCCCCTTGCCCACATCCTTTGATGTGGGCTTTTTTATGGGCTCGAAAAAGTCTCAGACGCGCTCGGCCATTGCCGCATTGACCTGGCAGCGATGAGCCAGTTTTTGCAGGCGCTTTTCCAGAGCGAGGAACACGACACGATCGGTACGACCGCTGTCCAGTTCATCGATCAGGTCGTTGGCCACCTGACGCAGTTCATAAGCCAGAACTACACGATCATCATTCAAATCCTGTTTATGGGACTCGAACAAGCGGTGCAGATAATCCTGCAGCGTATATTTCAGGCGATGCCGGTCGCTGGCGCGCAAATGGGTAAGATTCAGACTGGTTCTGGCCTGCAGCTCGGTCAACTCGCCGCACAGGTATTGAATACGGCGGGCATAACCGGTTTCGCGTTCACGCAGTTGCTTGTGGGCCACTGCCGCTTCCTGCTTGCGCTGGATACCCGGAACCCCCACAGCGACCATCATGCCGACGATCAGCCCGGTGGCCTGAACCCAGCCGGCCCAGTCGGCAGGCCGTGAAAAAAAACCGCTGACAAGCAGTACGACCGCGACCAGAGATGCAGCGATCACCAGAACAACGTAATCCTTGCTGATAAACCCCTTGAGCATTGAACGCTTCCTTAAATCGATGAGCCTTGATGGCGTGAATGCTAATCGGTGCGAGCCGTGGACACCACGAATATTGAAAACACACCCCCCATTCGTGGCTTTCCTACTTAACAGCAACTTAATAAAACCACGATTCCTGAATTAATTGACGAATCGCCCTGCTCACCCCATCGACTTTGGGCAAAGTCCGCTCCTAAAATGCAGCGTTTTTCCTATATCCACGTGCAAAACTGCACATTTATCGAGTGAGCCCTGTTCTTGAAAATTCGTCTGCCACTTCTGGGTCTTTTATTTGCACTTACGGGCCCTGTAGTTTCCATCAACGCCACTGCAAACGAAATCGCGGCCCTGAACCGGGACCCATCAAAACTTCATCTGGCTTCCGGCAGCACACTGGTCATTGATGTGCAAACCGACAAGGTCCTGTATTCACACAACCCTGACGTTATCGTCCCCATCGCTTCGGTCACCAAACTCATGACCGCCATGGTCGTGCTGGACGCCAAACAGTCGATGGACGAAGTCATTCCAGTCAACATTTCCCAGACCCCGGAAATGAAAGGCGTGTTCTCCCGCGTCAAGCTGGGCAGCGAAATGAATCGCAAGGACATGCTGCTGATCACGCTGATGTCTTCGGAAAACCGTGCCGCCGCGAGCCTGGCCCACAGTTACCCGGGCGGCTATCCGGCCTTCATCCTGGCCATGAATGCAAAGGCCAAGGCGCTGGGCATGAAGCATACGGCCTATGTCGAGCCTACCGGGCTGTCGGTCTATAACGTTTCCACGGCTCGCGACCTCACCAAGCTGATCATGGCTGCTCGCAAATACCCGATGATCACTGAGCTGAGCACCACTGCGGAAAAGACCGTGACCTTCCGCAAGCCCACTTACAACCTGGGCTTCAGCAACACGGATCACCTGGTGCGCAAGGACAACTGGGACATCAAGCTGACCAAGACCGGTTTCACCAATCAGGCAGGTCACTGCCTGGTGCTGCTGACCACCATGGCTAACCGTCAGGTTTCCGTGGTGATTCTCGACGCCTTCGGCAAATACACCCACTTCGCCGATGCCAGCCGCCTGCGCCGCTGGATGGAAACCGGCGAGAGCGGTCCTGCGCCGGAAGTCGCCTTGCAGTACAAGAAGGAAAAGAATCTGGTGATGAAGCAGAACGGTATTCAGCAGGCGCGGGAATAACCCCCCATCTGCGCAGGAGCGGATTTATCCGCGAAAAGGCCCTTAGGGGCTTCCTTCGCGAATGAATTCGCTCCTACCGGGGCAGGTTTAGTTGAACTGCGTCACGAGCTTGGTATTGAGGTAGGCCTCGATGGCTTCGGTGCCGCCTTCGGAGCCGTAGCCTGAGTCCTTGATCCCGCCAAACGGAATCTCAGGCAGGCCAATACCCTGATGGTTGATCGACAGCATACCTGCCTCGATACCATTGCTCAGCGCCTGGGCAGTCTTCATCGAAGTGGTGAAGGCATAGGACGCCAGACCAAACGGCACACGGTTGGACTCGGCGATAACCTCTTCCAGCGTGTCGAACGGCACCAACAACGCAACAGGACCGAAAGGCTCTTCGTTCATGATGCGCATTTCACGGGTCAGACCGCTCAATACGGTTGGCTCGAAGAAATAGCCTGCCCCTTCAACGGCCTTGCCGCCCGTTTCCAGCTTCGCACCGGCACCCACTGCATCTTCGATCAGATCCGTCAGCGCCGGAATGCGGCGTTCATTGGCCACCGGCCCCATGGTCGTGCCCGCTTCCAGGCCATTGCCAACCTTGACTTCCCGGGTCAGCCCCACGAATTTCTCGGTGAAAGCCTCGAATACCTTGCGCTGTACCAGAATCCGCGTCGGTGAAACACAGACCTGACCGGCATTGCGGAACTTGGCGGTGGACAGCACTCGCGCAGCCAGATCCAGATCGGCGTCGTCGAAGACCAGTGCAGGCGCATGGCCGCCCAGCTCCATGGTGGCGCGCTTCATGTGCTGGCCAGCCAAGGCCGCCAGTTGCTTGCCTACTGGAGTGGAGCCGGTGAAGGTCACTTTGCGGATCACCGGATGCGGGATCAGGTAATTGGAGATCTCGGCAGGCACGCCGTATACCAGCCCAATCACGCCAGCCGGCACACCGGCATCGGCAAAGGCACGGACCAGTTCAGCAGGCGATGCCGGAGTTTCTTCCGGGGCCTTGATGATGATCGAGCAACCGGCGGCCAGTGCCGACGACAGCTTGCGCACCACCTGGTTGATCGGGAAGTTCCAGGGCGTGAACGCGGCAACGGGACCGACCGGCTCCTTGATCACCTTCTGCTCGATGGAAGGATTGCGCGACGGCACGAGACGGCCATAGCTGCGACGCCCCTCCTCGGCCAGCCAGTCGATGATATCGGCAGCGGACTGGGTTTCCATACGCGCTTCGGCCAGCGGCTTGCCCTGTTCCTGAGTCATGATGCGGGCAATGCTGTCGGCGCGCTCGCGCAGCAATTGCGCAGCCTTTTGCATGATCTTGTAGCGATCATAGGCCGAAGTGGCGCGCCAGGTTGCAAAACCACGTTCAGCTGCCGCCAGGGCTTCGTCCAGATCGGGAATGCTGGCATGGGCCACCGTTCCCAGCGACTGGCCGGTGGCAGGATCGATGACCGACAAGGTGCGGCCATCGCGGCTTGCACGCCATTGGCCATCGATATAGAGCTGAACATCGGGATACATGGCATTTCTCCTGAAGTTGATGCATGACTGAGTCGACCAACTTACGGGGATATACCCGTAAGAGTCAAGGCACAGTCAAGAATGAATGACAGATGCAAACAGTAACGACCTGCCAGCACCTCATCGACAGGCCGTCACTGTATGGGAGTGCAGCCAAAGCAGAATGTTCGCTACAAAATCGGCTTGCCGCCCGTCACGCTATAGAGCGCACCGGAGGTATAGCTGGACTGGTCTGAAGCCAGCAGCACATAAATCGGTGCCACCTCAACAGGCTGGCCCGGACGCCCCAGCGGCGTCTGGCTGCCGAAGTTGCGGACTTCTTCGTCCGTCATGGTCGACACGATCAAGGGTGTCCAGATCGGGCCCGGAGCGACACTGTTGACCCGGATTCCACGTTCGCCCAGCAGTTGCGCCAGGCCGCCGGAAAAATTGGCAATGGCGCCTTTGGTGGAGGCATAAGGCAGCAGGGTCGGCTTGGGCATGTCGGCGTTCACCGAACTGGTGTTGATGATCGAACTGCCTGCAGCCATGTGTGGCACTGCCGCCTGACAGATGCGGAATATCGCCGTGATATTGATATCGAAGGTCCTCACCCATTCTTCATCGGGGATTTCTTCAAAGGTTTCGTGAGTCATCTGGAAGGCTGCGTTGTTGACCAGCACATCGATACGGCCAAAGCGCCCGACGGTTTCTTCCACAATGTGGCGGCACTGCTCTTTCTGAGCAAGATCGCCCGGCAGCAACAAACACTGCCTGCCAGCCTGCTCGACCCAGCGAGCGGTTTCCTGAGCATCCTCATGCTCATCGAGATAAGAGAGCGCGACGTCAGCACCCTCTCGCGCAAAGGCAATGGCCACTGCGCGGCCAATGCCGCTGTCCCCGCCGGTGATCAGGGCAATTCTGTCTTGCAGTCGCTCAGAGCCACGGTAGCTCTGCTCGCCGCAATCGGGATAGGGCTCCATCTTCGCTTGCGAACCAGGCACCGATTGCGCCTGTTGCGGGAAAGGAGGTCTTGGGTAGTCAGTCATTTCTTTCTCCTGTAGTGGGCTGGAGGAAACGAAAACCGTCCATGGCCCATGAAATATCTGGCCTGTCAGCGCCGGACAACGTTCAAAGAACCACAGGACACCACTGACGAATGGTCGTCGAGGAAGGTTTTTGCAACCCGCTCGAATAAAGCACTTGCACACACAATCTTATGGTATACCATCATACGAAATACAACAGTGCTCGATCCGGGAGTCCTACATGAGCTTTGAAATTCGCAAGATCGTCAATTACACCGAAGAGACCTTCATCGAAGGCGGCAAGGCGACCGACAAACCGGTGACCATGGTCGGCCTGGCTGTCGTGATCAAGAACCCTTGGCTCGGTCGTGGTTTTGTCGAAGACCTCAAGCCTGAAATCCGCGCAAACTGCTCCGAGCTGGGCGAACTGATGGTCAAGCGCCTGACGACCGCCATCGGCGGTGCAGACAAGATCGAAGCCTACGGCAAGGCCGCAGTGGTCGGCGCCGAAGGCGAGATCGAACACGCTTCAGCGGTGATTCACACCCTGCGCTTCGGCAACCACTACCGTGAAGCGGTCAAGGCCAAGAGCTACCTGAGCTTCACCAACAAGCGCGGCGGCCCGGGCACTTCCATCCAGATCCCGATGATGCACAAGGATGACGAAGGCCTGCGCTCGCACTACATCACCCTGGAAATGCAGATCGAAGACGCACCACGCGCCGACGAAATCATCGTCGTGCTGGGCGCTGCCAACGGTGGCCGTCTGCACCCGCGCATCGGCAACCGTTATATCGACCTGGAAGAGCTGGCTGCCGAAAAGGCTCAGTAATCCCCTCCCAACAATAATGAATGCCTGCGCAGGAGCGATCCATGATTCAGCTCACCGCTGAACGCACCCCGGCCGGAACCAGTTATCTGGCCACCGGCCAGGGCCACCCTGTGGTGTTGATTCACGGGGTGGGTCTGAACAAAGAAATGTGGGGCGGCCAGATTGTCGGCCTGGCCCCGCATTACCGAGTCATTGCCTACGACATGCTGGGTCATGGTTCGAGTCCGCGCCCGGACCCGGATACCGGCCTGCCCGGTTATGCAGAACAACTGCGAGAATTGCTCGACCATCTGGGCCTGCCTCAGGCCACGATCATCGGCTTCTCCATGGGTGGGCTGGTTGCGCGGGCCTTTGCCCTGCACTTCCCGCAGCACCTGTCCGGCATGGTCATCCTCAACAGCGTGTTCAATCGCACGCCCGAGCAACGTGCCGGTGTCATCGCACGCACCAGCCAGGCCGCCGAACACGGGCCGGACGCCAATGCCGCAGAGGCCTTGTCGCGCTGGTTCAGCAGGGAATACCAGGCGGCCAACCCTGCACAGATCGCAGCCATCCGGCAGAACCTGGCCAGCAACGACCCACAGGGCTACCTGACCACTTACAAGCTGTTTGCCACACAGGATATGTACCGCGCCGAAGATCTGGGCGATATTCGCGCACCGACGCTGATTGCCACCGGCGAGCTGGACCCCGGTTCGACACCGGACATGGCCCGTCAACTGGCGATGCGTATCCATGGTGCAGAGGTTGCGATACTGCCCGAGCAGCGGCACATGATGCCGGTGGAATCGCCGCGTCTGGTCAATCAGGTGTTGCTGGACTTTCTCGACAAGTCGGCAGCTCTACATAATCCGGCAAAGGGAATCGTTGCATGACTCTCACGCGCTTTCAGATGTGCATAGACGGCCAATGGGTCGACGCACTTTCCGGCAAGACCTTCGACAGTCTCAACCCTGCATTGGCCGAACCCTGGGCGCAGTTGCCCGACGCCGATGAGGCGGACGTGGAGCGCGCCGTCCAGGCCGCACAAAAGGCCTTTGAAGACAAATCCTGGCGCGGGCTGACAGCCACGGCACGAGGCAAGCTGCTGCGCAGGCTGGGCGACCTGATCGCCGAGAACAAGGAACAACTGGCCCAACTGGAAAGCCGCGACAACGGCAAGCTGATCCGCGAAACCCGTGGTCAGGTGAGCTATCTGCCGGAATTTTTCCACTACACGGCCGGCCTTGCGGACAAACTCGAAGGCGGCACCCTGCCCCTCGACAAGCCCGATCTGTTTGCCTACACGGTCCATGAACCCATGGGCGTGGTCGCCGGGATCATTCCCTGGAACAGCCCGCTGTACCTGACAGCCATCAAACTGGCTCCGGCACTGGCAGCGGGCAACACCATCGTACTCAAGCCTTCCGAACACGCCTCGGCCACCATTCTGGAACTGGCGCGTCTGGCGCTGGAAGCCGGTATTCCGCCGGGCGTGGTCAATGTCGTGACCGGGTACGGCCCGAGTACCGGCGCCGCCCTGACCCGTCATCCGCTGGTGCGCAAGATCGCCTTTACCGGCGGCGCCGCGACTGCGCGCCATGTGGTGCGCAGCAGCGCCGAAAACTTCGCCAAGCTGTCCCTGGAACTGGGAGGCAAATCTCCCAACATCATCTTTGCCGACGCCGATCTGGACAGCGCCATCAATGGCGCGGTCGCTGGTATCTATGCCGCTTCGGGGCAAAGCTGTGTGTCGGGCTCGCGACTGCTGGTCCAGGACGAGATCTACGACGAATTCGTCGAGCGCCTGGCCGAACGCGCCAGCCGTATCCGCATCGGCAATCCTCAGGACGAAACCACTGAAATGGGCCCCATGGCCACTGCCCAGCAACTGGCCGTGGTCGAAGGTCTGGTGGCTGATGCACTGGCCGAAGGCGCACGCCTGCGACTGGGTGGCAAGCGGCCCGAAATGGCCAGCGAAGGCTGGTTCTACGAGCCGACCCTGTTCGAGTGCGACCGCAACTCCATGAAGATCATGCAGGAAGAGGTCTTCGGTCCTGTCGCGTCGGTGATCCGTTTCAAGGATGAAGCCGAAGCCCTGGCGATTGCCAACGACTCGCAGTTCGGCCTTGCAGCAGGAATCTGGACCCGGGATCTTGGCCGCGCACACCGTCTGGCACGGGACATCCGTTCAGGTATCATCTGGGTCAACACCTATCGAGCCGTATCTGCCATGGCCCCCATCGGCGGGTTCAAGAACAGCGGCTATGGCCGTGAGAGCGGCATTGACTCGGTCCTGGCCTATACCGAACTGAAAACGGTATGGATCAATCTATCGCAGGCCCCCATGCCTGATCCTTTTGTAATGCGTTGAGTGAGGCGGCGGCAATGATAGAACCCGGCATTTATAAAGAAGTCATGGCGTCCTTTCCTTCGGGCGTGACCATCGTCACCACACTGGACGCCGAAGGCGGTCTGGTAGGCATCACCGCCAGCGCTTTCAGCGCGCTATCCATCGACCCGGCACTGGTGCTGTTCTGCCCGAACTACGCCAGCGACACTTACCCTGTGCTGCGCGACAGTAAAAAGTTCGCGATCCATTTGCTCTCTGCCGAGCAGCAGGCTGAAGCCTATGCGTTCGCCAGCAAGGGCAAGGACAAGACCAAGGGTATCGAATGGCACCTGAGCGAGCTCGGCAACCCGTTGCTGAGCAAGGCGACGGCGATCATCGAGTGCGAACTGTGGCGCGAATATGACGGCGGCGATCACGCCATCATCGTCGGCGCGGTGAAAAACCTGATCCTGCCGGAAACACCTGCTACACCGATGCTCTACTACCGCGGCAAACTGGGGGCTCTGCCACCTTTTGCATGAGACGGGGTTCTTGGTAGTCAAGAGCAACGGCGTGATAAACTCGGCGTCTATCCGGGCGATGCAGGCCCGGTCATGCGTCAGCCAGGCCGGTTTTCAGGCTGACGCCATGAACGCGACCGCCTTGTTCTGGCCGTGTTTTTCACATAGACAGCCCCACTCCGAGCACACCCGATGAAACGCCTGCCACTCGACGACAACTTCAAGGTCAATCGCAATCCCGTTACCCTGCGCGAAATCGTGCTGGACAAACTGCGCAGCGCAATCATGAACTTCCAGCTTCTGCCGGGTGATCGTCTGGTCGAGCGAGATCTGTGTGATCGTCTCGGGGTCAGCCGGACCTCGGTGCGTGAAGCCTTGCGCCATCTGGAGTCCGAAGGTCTGGTGGAGTTCGCCGACGCCAAGGGGCCGCGGGTCGCGATCATCACGCTGGAAGATGCCTGCGATATCTATGAGCTGCGTTGCGTGCTCGAAGGGCTGATCGTGCAGCTTTTCACCCTGCGAGCCAAGGCGAAAGATATCCGTGCCCTGGAAAAGGCCCTCGAAGAGAACCGCAAGGCCCTCGACGATGGCGAGTTGCAACAGGTCATCGATTCGGTACAAAGTTTCTACGATGTACTGCTCGAAGGGTCTGGCAATCACATCGCCGCCACCCAGTTGCGTCAGTTGCAGGCTCGCATCAGCTACCTGCGGGCCACCTCGGTGTCACAGATCAACCGCCGCGGTGCCAGCAGCAAGGAAATGGAACACATCGTCGAAGCCATCAAGAGCGGCGACCCGCTGGCGGCCCACAAGGCTTCCGTCGATCACGTGCGCAACGCTGCCGCTGTGGCGCTGGAATACCTGAAATCCAAGCAGGACGATGACGCCAAGGTCCGCGACATCATTGCTCCGATTGCCATCAAAGAACCCCGAATAGGACGCTGACATGCCCGCACCGCGCTTTTGTCCGCAATGTGGCAGTGCCGATCTCGATCAGCGCATCCCACCGGGCGATACCCATGCGCGGCTGATGTGCGGCAGTTGCAATTACATTCATTACGTCAATCCGAAGATCATTGCCGGCTGCATCATCGAGCAGGAAGGCAAATACCTGCTGTGCCAGCGGGCAATCGCGCCACGCCCCGGCACCTGGACGCTACCGGCCGGTTTCATGGAGAGTGGCGAAACCACCGAACAGGCCGCCCTGCGGGAAGTCTGGGAAGAAAGCGGCGTACGCGCAGAAATCATCTCGCCCTACTCCATCTTCAGCGTGCCGAAGATCAGCGAGGTGTATATCGTCTTCCGCGCCATAGCCCTGGAAATCACCGGCCAGTTCGGGCCGGAGACCCTGGATTACAAATTCTTCGCCCCCGAAGACATCCCGTGGGACAGCATCTACTACCCTGCCATCCGGCAAATCCTCGAACGTTATATCGCCGAGTGTCAGGCCGGGGTGTATGGCCTGTACATGGGCAATGACGACACCGGCAAGGTGCATTTCATTCGGTGAATTGCCTCTGAGTGAGCGAATTTATTCGCGAAACGGCTCTTTGCGAATAAATTCGCCCCCCACACAAGTCACAACATCAAACCCCTTCGACAATCACGATCTCGGCCTTCGCCACACCCAGGCGATGCCTCATCGCTTCCTGATACTCGGCCGAGCGATAACAGGCCAAAGCCTGCTCATACGATTCAAACTCAATCACAACCGTGCGTTGCGGCGTGTCGCGGCCTTCGACGGCTTCGGAACGCCCACCACGAGCCATGAATTTGCCACCAAATAATTCAAATGCCGCTGGCGCTCGCTGGGTATATTCGCTGTACTGCTTAGGGTCGGTTACGTCCACGTTTGCAATCCAATAAGCCTTCATCGCGATCTCACTGTTTCAATGATAGGGAATCTGTGAAATATTCTGTCTTATGGTATACCACGATTTTTCATCCATAACACCGAGATCCTGAGTATGGCGTTCGATCGCATCGAAGACATCATTGAAGACTACCGTCAGGGCAAGATGGTCCTGCTGGTGGACGACGAAGACCGGGAAAACGAAGGTGACCTGCTGCTTGCTGCCGACCTCTGCACACCTCAGGCCATCAGCTTCATGGCCCGCGAAGCACGCGGCCTGATCTGCCTTACCCTGACCGACGAACATTGTCAGCGCCTGGGGCTGGAGCAGATGGTGCCCAGCAATGGCAGCGTATTCGCCACGGCGTTCACGGTTTCCATCGAAGCCGCAACAGGCGTCAGCACCGGTATTTCTGCCGCCGACCGAGCCCGCACCGTCCAGGCTGCCGTCAACCCAGAAGCCTGTGCCGACGACCTGGTACAGCCCGGCCATATTTTCCCGCTGCGCGCCCGCGAAGGCGGCGTGCTGACCCGCGCCGGTCACACCGAAGCCGGCTGTGACCTGGCCCGTCTGGCAGGCCTGACGCCTGCGTCAGTGATCGTGGAAGTCATGAACGATGACGGCACCATGGCCCGCCGCCCCGATCTGGAACTGTTCGCCGAAAAACATGGTATCCGCATCGGCACCATTGCCGACCTGATCCATTACCGCCTGAGCACCGAACACACTGTGGTACGCATCGGCGAACGCGAGTTGCCCACGGTTCATGGAACCTTCCGCCTGTTCAGCTACGAGGACCGGATCGAAGGTGGTGTACACATGGCCATGGTCATGGGCGACATCCAGCGCGATTACCCGACCTTGGTGCGAGTACACGTGGTTGATCCACTGCGCGACCTGGTAGGTGCCGAGTACACGGGCCCAGCGAACTGGACCCTGTGGGCCGCCCTGCAGAAAGTCGCCGAAGAAGGTCGCGGCGTGGTCGTGGTACTGGCCAATCACGAGTCCTCCCAGGCACTGCTGGAGCGTATCCCGCAACTTACCCAGCCGCCGCGTCAGTACACCCGTTCCCAGTCGCGCATTTATTCTGAAGTCGGCACTGGCGCACAGATTCTGCAAGACCTTGGCGTGGGCAAACTACGCCATCTGGGCCCTCCTCTCAAATACGCAGGACTGACCGGATACGATCTGGAAGTGGTTGAAAGTATTCCCTTTACTGGCTGATTTCAGTGCTGAAAGGAGGCAGGCAACAACGCTGAAGAAGAGACGTTCACCCCCGTAAAACAAGGTTTTCACCGGTAAAAAAAGCAAAATGAACAGGTTCCGACAGGGCAAAATACTTGCACAAAGTTTGGAATACCATAATATGACATTCCGTAGACCGAAGGTTTTGTCAGGTGCCCCCGCCAAGGGATAAGGCTAACAACAGTGCCCGACACGGTCGCCAGTTTCTCCGGTCCTCTGGACCTACTGCTCCCGAATACGCGGGCAAAAAAAGCCCGCTCAAAACACAACAAATGAGGGCGTGAAAATGGTGTTGAACAAACGAGCAACTGCAGCTCTTGCTGCCGGCATTTTGGCTATCTCGAGTCTCACAGCCATGGCCGCTGAAAGCGTCAACTTCGTCAGTTGGGGTGGTTCTACCCAGGACGCACAGAAGCAGGCCTGGGCAACGCCTTTCACCAAAGCCAGCGGTATCAACGTTGTGCTGGATGGCCCTACCGACTACGGCAAACTGAAGGCCATGGTTGAAAGCGGCAACGTGCAATGGGATGTCGTGGATGTGGAAGCCGACTTCGCCCTGCGTGCCGCCAGCGAAGGCCTGCTTGAACCCCTCGATTTCACCACCATCAAGCGTGACCGGATCGACCCTCGCTTTGTGTCTGACCACGGCGCCGGCTCGTTCTTCTTCTCCTTCGTACTGGGCTACAACGAAAGCAAGGTAGGCGCCAAAACCCCGCAAGACTGGTCTGCCATGTTCGACACCAAGACCTACCCCGGCAAACGCGCCCTGTACAAATGGCCGAGCCCCGGCGTACTTGAGCTGGCACTGCTGGCCGATGGCGTAGCCCCTGACAAGCTCTACCCGCTGGATCTGGACCGCGCCTTCAAGAAACTCGACACCATCAAGAAAGACATCGTCTGGTGGGGCGGCGGCGCTCAATCCCAGCAACTGCTGGCTTCGGGTGAAGCGTCCATGGGCCAGATGTGGAACGGTCGCGTCTACGCCCTGCAACAGGATGGCGCTCCAGTGGGTGTGAGCTGGAAGCAGAACCTGGTCATGGCTGATTTCCTGGTCGTCCCCAAAGGCGCCAAGAACAAGGAAGCTGCCATGAAGTTCATCGCCGAAGCGACCAGCCCCAAAGGCCAGGCCGACTTCTCGAACCTGAGCGCCTATGCACCGGTCAACCTGGACAGCATACCGCGCCTGGATTCGACGCTGGCGCCGAACCTGCCGACCGCCTATGCATCAGACCAGATCACTCTCGACTTCGCATACTGGGCCAAGAACGGCTCTGACATTGCGACACGGTGGAACGAATGGCTGGTCAAGTAAAAATGACGGCTATTGCTTCCCGTCAACCCAACCCGGCCGGTGGTGCGTCAAGCACCGCTGGCGCGGCTTGCACCAAGGCAGTGAAGATGCAGCCAAAAACGTCTTTGTCACAACGCTGGCGCGGCAGTCGCAACCTGCTCCCGGCACTGCTCTTTCTGGGGCTTTTTTTCTTCGCACCACTGATAGGCCTGTTGCTTCGCGGTGTGCTGGAACCCACTCCGGGCCTGGGCAACTACGAACAACTGTTCGCCAACTCCGCCTACGCCAGGGTGTTGTTCAACACGTTCTCGGTGGCGGGTCTGGTCACCCTGTTCAGTGTGCTGCTGGGTTTCCCGCTGGCCTGGGCGATCACCCTTGTGCCACGCGGCTGGGGCCGCTGGATTCTCAATATCGTGCTGCTGTCGATGTGGACCAGCCTGCTGGCCCGCACCTACTCCTGGCTGGTATTGCTCCAGGCTTCAGGGGTCATCAACAAGACACTGATGGCCATGGGCATCATCGATCAGCCGCTGGAGATGGTGCATAACCTCACAGGCGTGGTGATCGGCATGAGCTACATCATGATTCCGTTCATCGTGCTGCCGTTGCAGGCGACCATGCAGGCCATTGACCCGATGGTGTTGCAGGCCGGCTCCATCTGCGGTGCAAGCCCGTGGACCAACTTCTTCAGGGTGTTCCTGCCACTGTGCCGCTCGGGGCTGTTTTCCGGTGGTCTGATGGTGTTTGTGATGTCCCTGGGTTACTACGTCACCCCCGCTCTGCTGGGTGGCGCACAGAACATGATGCTGCCCGAGTTCATCGTCCAGCAGGTGCAGTCCTTCCTGAACTGGGGACTGGCCAGTGCCGCAGCCGCACTGCTGATCCTGATTACTCTGGTGCTGTTCTACTTCTATCTCAAGCTCCAGCCGGAATCCCCGGTCGGCGCCAGCAATGCGAGGTAAGCCATGCTCCTGACTCCCAATGCCATGAGCACGCGCCTGCGGGTCGGTCTGTACCTGACCACCGGGGTGATCGCGCTGTTTCTGTTGCTGCCGATCCTGTTCATCGTGCTGCTTTCGTTCGGCTCATCCCAGTGGCTGGTCTTCCCGCCACCGGGCTGGACCCTGAAGTGGTATCAGCAGTTCTTCTCCAATCCGGAATGGATGCAGGCGGCGATGTCAAGCTTCAAGGTCGCCGTACTGACCACCATCAGCGCCGTCGCTCTGGGCCTGCCCACAGCCTTTGCGCTGGTGCGTGGACGTTTTCCGGGCCGTGACATGCTGTACGGCATCTTTACCCTGCCGATGATCGTGCCGCTGGTGATCATTGCCGTGGCCGTGTATGCGCTGTTTCTCAAGCTTGGCTACACCGGCACGCTGTTTTCCTTCGTGGTCAGCCATGTGATCGTGGCGCTGCCATTTACCATCATCTCGATCATCAACTCGCTGAAACTGTTTGACCAGTCCATCGAGGATGCCGCCGTGATCTGCGGCGCATCGCGAATCCAGGCAGTGATCAAGGTCACCTTTCCGGCCATTCGTCCCGGCATGATCGCCGGCGCGTTGTTCGCGTTCCTGGTGTCGTGGGACGAGGTGGTCCTGAGCGTGATGATGGCCAGCCCGACCCTGCAAACCCTACCCGTCAAAATGTGGACCACTTTGCGTCAGGATCTGACCCCGGTCATTGCAGTCGCTTCGACGCTGCTGATCGCCCTGTCGGTGCTGGTCATGTTCATCGCCGCGACCCTGCGTCGCCGCAACGAAGCCAGGAGTACCTCATGAGTGCAGTGATCAAAGACAGCGCACAACACGACCCGAAAACCCTGGTCAGCCTGTGCAACCTGAACAAGCATTACGGCGATTTCGCTGCAGTGGACAATATCGACCTGGATATCCAGGACGGCGAGTTCCTGACCTTCCTGGGCTCCAGCGGCTCGGGCAAGAGCACCACACTGTCGATGCTGGCAGGGTTTGAAACACCCAGCTCGGGAGAAATCCTGGTAGGTGGCAAATCCCTGGTGAACGTGCCGCCCCACAAGCGGGATATCGGCATGGTGTTCCAGCGCTATTCGCTGTTTCCGCACCTGTCGGTACGCGACAACATCGCCTTCCCGCTGGCCATCCGCAAACTGCCGGCGGCCGAGCGCGACAAGCGTGTGGACGCCATGCTCAAGCTGGTGCAACTGGAACAATTCGCCCATCGCCGCCCTTCGCAACTGTCCGGCGGCCAGCAGCAACGTGTGGCCATTGCCCGGGCGCTGGTTTACGAACCACGCATTCTGCTGATGGACGAACCTCTGGGCGCTCTGGACAAGAAACTGCGTGAAGACCTGCAGGATGAACTGCGGCAACTGCATCGTCGCCTGGGCATCACCATTGTCTACGTGACCCACGACCAGGAAGAAGCCATGCGCCTGTCTCAGCGCATCGCGATCTTCAGCCATGGCAAGATCGTCGGCCTGGGCACCGGCTATGACCTTTATCAGAACCCGCCCAATGCCTTTGTCGCCTCGTTCCTGGGCAACTCGAACTTCCTGAAGCTCAAGGCACAGGGCAATGCGGTGGCGACGTTTGAAGGCAATCCCCTGTCGATCCGTCTGACTTCAGGCCTGAAAACCGATCAGGACGTGTTGCTGATGATACGTCCGGAGAAAGCTCAGGCCCTGAGCACTCAACAGGCCGAAGCCACCCCACTGGAGCATGGCTGGAACGAAGTCACGGCAAAGGTGACGGAAGTCTTGTTCCTGGGCGAAAGCCAGACCTGTGCGGTCGTCACTTCAGGCGGTACCGCCATGACCGTCAAGGCGCTTTCAGCCACCGGCTTGCAACTGAAAGCCGGTGATACCGTCCGCGTCCGCTGGGCCACAGCCGATGCCTGTATCTACACCCAATGGGCAGAAAGCGACCTGAACAAGGCGGCTGGGGCTCATTGAGTCCTACCCCTTTCGCGAATGAATTCGCGCCGTGCGGGAGCGAATTCATTCGCGAAAGACCATTGAATACCACACAAAAAAAAGGCCGTACCTACCTGAGGGTACGACCTTAAAGGCTTCACTGTCTTGAAGGGTATTGCTCTATTTGGCAGTAATCACCGACAACTTGGTGATGCCTGCACGTTCGATCGAGGCCATGGCGCGGGCTACTTCGCCGTAGTTCACGCCGTTGTCTGCCTGAAGTTGCACACGAACCTGCGCATCCTTGGCCTTGGCGGCCTGAAGGTTGGTTTCCAGCAGGTCTGCCTGAATCTCGTCCTTGTTGATGAACACCTTGCCTTGTCCGTCAATGCTCACTACCAGCGGGTCCTTCTGCTCTGCCGGAGCGACCGCTTCGGTCTTGGGCAGGTTGATCGGGATCGAGTTGGTCAGCAGCGGCGCGGTCACGATGAACACCACCAGCAGTACCAGCATCACGTCCACCAGAGGCGTTACGTTGATTTCGCTGAGCACTTCATCATTGTCTTGAGTGGAGAAGGCCATATCAGGACGCCTCCTTCACTTTCTGGCTGGCACCGGCGCCATTCTTGGTCAGAACCGGGTGCAGCAGGACACGGAAAGAGTTTTTCTGCGCCAGGCTGTAGAAGTCATGGGCAAAGTCGTCCAGGTCGGCGGCAGTCAGTTTCAGGCGACGCAGGAAGTAGTTGTAAACCAGTACCGCAGGTACCGCGACCGCGATACCGACACCGGTAGCGACCAGTGCAGCACCGATAGGACCGGCCACCGTTTCCAGGCTGGCGGAACCCGCTGCGCTGATGCCCTGAAGTGCAGTCATGATGCCCCACACCGTACCGAACAGGCCGATGAAGGGCGAGGTGCTGCCGATACTGGCCAGAACAGCCAGGCCGGTTTCCAGCGAGCGACGTTCACGCACGATCTGCTGGCGCAAGGCGCGCTCCAGGCGATCCTGATGATTGATCGACTGGCTCAGGTCGGTCTGCTGACCGCCTTCATGAACCTGGATGGCGGCATAACCGGCCTGGGCAACACGAGCGGCAGCACCAGGCTGTTGCTGAGCCAGTTCAGCGGCCGAATCCAGGCTGGAGGCCGCCCAGAACTGCTTGTGGAACTTGCGATCCTGGGATTTCAGACGTGAAAACTGTACGCCCTTGAGCAAGGCCAGGCCCCAGGTCGCGACGGAAAAGACCACCAGCAGCCAGATGACGGCGTGTTCGATGGATTCAAAAGGGGATGCCAGTAGATTCATGATCTGTACTCTCGTGCTGTGCTGATACGTCAGGTTCTGGTGTTGCGATGCTCCTTTTGTCAGGTGGCTCGCATTGAAGCGTTGAAACCGTTATTTATTTGATCTTGAAGTCGATGGGCACGCTGACCCAGCCATCCTGGGCGACATCGCCCTGCTTGGCGGGAACGAAGCTCCAGCGCTTGACTGCCGTTACTGCGGCTTCGTCGAGCGAATCACGACCACTGCTTTTCTGAATCTGAATCTCGCCCGGTTTGCCGCTGGCCAGTACATGCACTCGCAACAGGACCGTCCCTTCCCAACCGCGGCGCATGGCCAGCGATGGATATTCCGGAGCCGGATTGCGCAGGTAACCGGCGCTGGCCGAAGCCGGCGTCACGGGTGCTGGCGCAGGCGGTGCCGGTGGCGCAGGCGCTGCAATCGGTTGTGGCGGTGCAGGTGGTGCGGGCGGCTGCTCAACGGGCTTGGCAACAGGCTTTGGAGTCGGCGGTTTGACGACCGGCTTGGGTTTTGGCTTGGGCGGTGGCTTGACGGCCAGCTCATCCTCAACGGGAGGCGGCGGCTCGACCACAGGTTGAACGATTGGCTCGGGCGGCGGTGGCGGCGTTTCAACCACGGGCGGCGCGGGCTGGGAAAATTCGATGGTCATCGGCGGAATTTCCGGCGGGACGATCGGCAGAACAGGGGTTGGAGTCTGGCTCAGCCAGTAAATCACTGCACCATGCAGCACCAAGGCAAATGCACCCAGCAGAATGCCTTCCCGACGTCCCAGAACAGGCTTGGGCGTGCGCTGCAACCGCGATTGCGCCAAGGGTCCCCGAAAAGGACGCCCCAGATCGACCAATTCGCCGCTCGGCGTTTGGCGCCAAGGCACTTCATGTGCACTGGCTGCGGTCTGGACATTGCCCATTGATACACTCCTGCATTTTTTCAGTAAAAATCCAGGTTCTGTTGGTATCAGTCACCTTTCCAATTTGGTAGCGCCGGGCAATCATCCATGATCGCGCTTGTTCCTGAAAAGAATATTTAGTTCTCCTGTTATTCATAAATTGAATATAAAACCTCACCCATCAAAAAGCCCCGGCATGCACGAACATGGCGGGGCCTGGAGCAGACTGGGGTAAACCTCAATCAATGACCGCTATGATCGCCATGGCCGGAATGCCCCTGAGCCGTCAGGGCCCTGACAGGCGCGCTGACCTTGATCGACTCCTTGACGCCCTTTTCGTCCTCGACGGTCAGGGTCAGCGGCACCTGATCACCCTCCTTCACCTGAGCCACCAGGCCCATGAGCATCACGTGATAGCCGTTGGAGTCCAGCACAACCGTCTTGCCAGCCGGCAGGTCGATGGATTTGACCTGCTGCATGTTCATCACATCGTTCTTCATGCTCATCTGATGGATCTGCACGTCTTTCGCAGCAGGCGAACTGACCTCAACCAGCTTGCCGCCCGTGCTCGACGTGATGTTCATGAAAGCGCCGGTCGCTGGCTGCCCGGCAACCGTGGCACGCACCCAGGCATCGTCCACGGTGGTCTGCGCATGGGCCTGAAGGCTGACACCCAGCATGGACAGAGCCAGCAGCAGGCTTTTGCACGGGGTAGCGATCAGGGCATTACGGATCAGAGTAGTCATCAGCATACTTCCATCAAAGTGAGCAAATCTTCTGCGCATTGCTGCGCGGACAGCGAGTGAGACAGGCCAAGGCGCAACACGCCACGGGTATCGAACACATAGCTGGTGGAGGTGTGGGAAATCGTATAAGTGTCGCCCAGCGGCACCTTCTCGTAGAACACGCCGAATTCCTTGGCCGTGGCCGCGGTTTCTTCCAGGGTGCCGGACAGTGCCACAAAGCTTGGATCGAAAGCCTTTACATAGGATTCGATGACTTGCGGCGTGTCACGCTCCGGGTCCAGGGTGATGAACACCACCTGGAAGGTATCGGCATCGGCGCCCATCAGCTTCTTGATCTGCGCGGCACGGGCCAGCGCAGTCGGGCAGACCGCCGGACATTGGGTGAAGCCGAAGAACACCATCGGCATGTAACCCCGGAAATTCGACAGGGTCAGCACGTCGCCATGAGTGTTGCGCAGCCTGAAGTTGCGCCCGATGATCTTGTTGCTCAGATCCTTGCCGTACTTGAACGGCAAGGCATTGGAGTTATTGCAACCGGTCAGAACGCCAAGGCTCAGCAAGGAGAGGCCCGCGACCACTTCGCGACGGGTCAGGTATTGAGTCATGCATTACGGTCCTTTGAAGGAAAACAGGCAAGGCATGCAGCACGTCACATAACGGATGCGCTGCAGACAACCAGTGAACGCAAGACGGGGTTTCAGGGCGCCTGCGGCACCAGCCCCGGCGAAGTGTGACGGGAGGACTCGCGCATCAGGCCCGGCGGGATACGCAGCCTGACATTGCGCGAGCGCAGCAGCCAGCCCAGTCCGATGAAGAACACCACGAAACCGGTCAGCTTGCCGGCAAAAGTGCAGTCCAGCATGGCCAGTTGCATGACCAGTGAATGCCTGGCCTCGTCCGGGCCTTCCATCGACATGGAAGTGTCCGGGTTATCGCCACAGATATCGGCGGCTGCTACAGAGGAAAACGTCCCCAGCATCTGCCCATGGCTGATGCTGCACATGAACCCATTGAACAGGATGAAGCCATACAGCATCCAGGCAATGAGCGAGCGGTGAGTTCGGACGAATTTCATGGCGGCGAATCTACCACTCTCACGCTCTGTCGAACACCGCGAATCCACGGACGGCATGCAGGCAAAGGCATGAAGCGTGCGGTTACGGGCCACAACCCGAGGTGCGACAAAGTGGCGCAGGCAGCACAACAGGGATGCCAGGACCGCTCGAGAACGGTTCATTCCCCTCGAACAAAATGCAATTTATTTATCTATAAACAATATTTAAATTCAAATAATTCATAATTAGCTTATACCGAAAAGAACTTTCACAGGACTGTTTCATAACCATATATTCCCGCTTACAGACCGACCCTTACCCGTGGAGGCTCAGAAAAACTTCTCGAAACTGACAAGGATCACTCCCCATGGCCTCCACTGCTCGCGCAGCCAGAAAGCCCCTGCCCCCTCATCTGTTGAAAGGCATCGCCTTTGCCGGCCTGGGCTTGATAACGCCCGTGCAAGCAGCAGAAGAAACCGGCAATGACACACGCCTGGACAAGGTCACGGTCATCTCCACCGGGATTCGCGGCACCGAACGCACGGTGACCAACAGCCCGGCGCCCATCGATATCGTTACCAGCGAACAACTGCTCAAGACCGGCCGCGCCGATCTGACCGAAGCCATCGCCAAGCTGCTGCCTTCGTTCAACTACGGCACCAACGTCGCCGGCTACAACTCCACTATCCGCCCCTTGTCCAACCGCAGCCTGGCACCGGCTTATACATTGGTGCTGGTGAACGGCAAGCGACGCCATAACAGCGCCCTGCCCGCCAACGGTTCCACCGACAGCAGCGGCGCCAACTCGGTGGACATTGACATGATCCCCGTCAGCGCGGTGGAGCGCATCGAAGTCCTCAAGGACAGCGCCGCCGCTCAATATGGCTCCGATGCCATTGCGGGCGTGATCAACGTGATCCTCAAGTCCAGCGCCCAGGGCGGCCACCTGGGCGTGACCTACGGAAAGCTCTACAGTGGCGAAGGCGAAGTGACCAAGTTTGAGGGCGACAAGGGCTTTAAGCTGGGGGATGGAGGTTTCCTGCACCTGTCCGCCGATGCGCGCAAACGCGGCGATGCCAGCTGGAATGAAAAGGCTACCAATACTGCCTATTTCCCCGGCGACCCTCGGGAAGCGACCTGGGACCGGGTAGGCGTCAAGAACGGCGACCCGCAGATCAAGGCCTTCAACCTGGCCTACAACGCCGAACTGCCACTGGATGATCAGACAAAGCTGTATTCCTACGGCACCTATGGCCAACGCGACGCCATCATCAATAACTACTTCCGCTACCCCAATGGCAACGCCAACATCCCGGAACTGTTCCCCGACGGCTACTACCCGCTGAACAATCTGGACGACACCGACTACCAGTACCTGATCGGTGCCAAAGGCGAATCCCTGGGCTGGAACTGGGACCTGAGCACCACCTACGGACGCAACAACAATCATCAATACAGTGACCTGACCATCAACCCGTCACTGGGTCCGGCTTCACCGACTTCGTTCGATGACCTGGCGACCTATCGCTTCGAGCAGTGGGTCAACAACCTGGATATCACCCGCGCCTTTGACGGCGTGTTCGGTGTGCCGTTGCAGGTTTCCGCAGGGCTCGAACATCGCTGGGAGCGCTTCCGGACCTTCGCCGGTGATGCACAGGCCTATCAAGTGGGTGGCTATCGTTTCCCGGCCTCGCTGCCCAATGGCCAGCCCAATCCGCTGGCAGGCCAGTTGGCGTCGATTGCCGCACAGGCTGCGGCGGTCATCTCGCCTCAGGATGCAACCAGCATCAAACGCAACAACTATGCAGCCTATGTGGACTTCGGCATCACGCCCATCGAGCCACTGTTCATTGACCTGGCCCTGCGCGCAGAGCACTTCGATGACGACTCGGGCAACACCCTCAGTGCCAAGCTCAACTCCCGCTACGAATTCACCGACACTTTTGCGGTGCGCGGCACAATCGGCACAGGCTTTCGGGCTCCCTCCCTGACCCAGATCGGCTACAGCATCTCCGATAACCGGGTGGGTACAGCCCCTGACGGTACCGTCGTGCCCGCCGTGACCCGCATCGCGCCGGTCAATTCGTCCCTGGCCCAGGCGCTGGGCGCCACACCTCTGGACCCGGAAAAGTCCCGCAACCTGGGCCTGGGCGTGACCTGGCAACCGGCGCCGCGCACCAGCCTGACGGTCGATGCGTACTGGATCGAGATTGCCGACCGCATCGCACGCACCGAAAGCCTGTATGGCCCGGCACTGGCGCCGATTCTCACCGCCCAGAACGTCGACACCAGCACCTGGACCTCGTATTACGCCAACGCTTTCGACACCCGCACCCGCGGCCTGGATATCGTGCTCGATCATTCCAGCCGTTATGGTGCCTTGGGTGATGTGCGCTGGAGCGCAGGATTCAACTACAACAAGACCATCATCACCGACGTCAAGAGCGAGCCCTCAGCCTTACAGGGCCTGGGCGACAACACCGGCGGCAGCCTGACCTGGGTCGGCCGTGCCCGGGAAGGCGATCTGACCGACGCGCAACCAAAAACCAAATGGGTGCTGGGTGCCAACTGGACCCTCGGCGACCTGGGCGTGAACCTGCAGACCACCCGTTACGGCAAGGTCAAGACGCTGCAGCAACTGGAGAGTGGCGACCGCAGCTTCGGCGCCAAATGGATTACCGATCTGGACCTGTCCTATACCCTCCAGGAAAACATCACGGTCAGCCTGGGCGGCACGAACATTTTCAATGTGCGCCCGGACAAGAACGCAATCCCTTCGGCCAATGGTCTGAACCTCTACAGCAACCCGCCGTTCTATCCGGGTGGCGGGTTCTGGTACAGCAAGATCGCTTATGACTTCTGAAGCACGTCTTGCGGATCAGAATGGATCGACACCGGCCCGGATCGCCACCTCATCAATGCCATTGGCAGCCAGCGTGCTGAAGTGCAGCGGGTTGATGCCGTAGTAGCGGCGAAAAACCTTGGCGAAGTGGCTGGCGTTGGAATACCCGACTGCCGCCGCCACTTCGCTGACCGATCCCCGCTGCTTGAGCAATTGCGCGGCCCGCTCGATACGGACTTTCTGCAGATAGCCGTACACGCCGCTGTCATAGACGTCACGAAAGCCCTGCTTGAGTTTCTTGGTATTGAGTTCCACACACTGAGCCAGTGACTCGATGGTCCAGTCCTGTTCCGGATGAGCCTCAAGCAGCTTGCGCGCACGCTCCACACGGGCCAGATCACGGCCACCGGCACTGAGCCCGGTGAACCGCGCAAGGTCCTGGATATGTGCAGTCAGTTGCCCGAGCATTTCATAGGCCTTGCCCCGCAACAGCAAGTCCCTGGCAACGCCCTCCAGCCGACAGCCCAGCATTTCCTGGCCGATACGCCTGACGACGTGAGGTGCCGGAAACTGTGCCAGGCGTGCTGCGCTGTCCACCGTGCGGGTTTTCTCCCATGGGCCGTCGTACTCGAACAGTTGCGTGGCCAGGTCCAGCATGCCCAGCCGGTGAGCGGCGAAGCTGATATTCACCCCGCGCCAGCGCGTCCCCGCCGGAACAAAGCCCACGCCCTGCAGCGGCACCGTAGAGTGAAACAGACAACAGTGATCCTCGCGCCAACTCAAGGGTGAGGTATCGGCAAAACTTCGCCAGCCCGCGCAATTGGCGTGATAAGACACTGTCAGCGATGCCTCGCAAGAGGCATCCAGATGCCGGTCTTCATCGACCTGCCATTCGATCAGGCGGATGTCGAGTTCGTCCCCCACCTCCTCGGTGAGCACCTTGGGCAATTCATAATCAGCGCGGTAATGATTAAGGCTCATGGGCACACACTCTTTTGGGAATCAGACTCAAATGATAACACTTATCAACTATAGTGCCGATTGCGCGCATTTATACCCCGATCGCACGCGCAACAACATAACCATAACCAGAAGATAGCGGCTTCCACTTACCAGCCGAGTCTTCCCATGCAGCGCTCTACCCTCAGTCTGGCGATCACGCTCGCCCTATCCGGCCAGGTTCTGGCGGACGATGTTCTGAACTTGCCGGAAATGCAAGTGACTGCCAGCAAGCGAACCCAGGCCCAGGATCAGACCGATCTGGCGCTTTCGGTTGCCAGTGAGACTGACCTTGAGCGTGCCAACGTCTATAACAGCGGCGAGCTGGAAAGAGTATTCCCCGAACTGCTGGTGCGTAATACCGGTGCCGGCGTGTTCCCGAGCCTGAGCATGCGCGGCATTTCGTCTTCGGACCCTTACAACGCGCCAGTGGCAATCTACGTCGATGGCGTCCCGCAATACCTGGGCACCTTCAATCAGCAACTACTCGACGTCGAACACATCGAACTGCTCAAAGGGCCGCAAGGCACCCTGTACGGACGCAACGCCCATGCCGGTGCGCTAAACATCATTACCCGCCAGCCGGACAACACACCGACGGCGACGATACAAAGCCGCTTCAGCAACCTGCACCAACAAGTCGCCGTCAGCGGCTCGGCACCACTGGTTGCGGACAAGCTGTTCATCCAGGGCACGGTCTACCACGATGATACCGATGGCGAGCTGACCCGCAGCGAACATCATGGCGACAGCGACAACGGTGGCGGCAATGTCGCACTGACCTTCAGGCCCAACGAAGACTTCAGTCTGAAACTGGCCTATGCCCGTGACCGGCTAACGTCCTACAACGAGCAATATCTGGCCGACGAAACCTATGAGAAGCGCCGGGCCAGCGTGCCGTTGATGGAATCGGTCTACGTGCGCCGGGTGGAAACCAGCAGCGCAAGCATTGACTGGAACCTCAGCGACTCGCTGAAATTGACGTCCATCACGTCCCTGCAGAATTACCGTCACGAGCGTCTGTTCGGCGACATGGGTTTTCTCTGGCCGGAAGCTCAGCGCACCGTCAGCCAGGAACTGCGCCTTTCCACACAGGGTGAAGACCGTGCCTGGGATGCGGTCGGCGGCCTGTACTGGCAGAAGAGCCGCAGCCATTCAGAACGGACTCCAGACGCTGGCGCCCCGCTGTTCGGCGTGTATGGCGCAGCCGACAGCCGCATCGAGAACACCGAAAAAGCCGTGTTCGGCGAGTTCATCTGGCACCTGGCGCCGCGCTGGGACCTGACCCTGGGCGCCCGTCACAGCGAGGAAAAGGCCGAAACCACCTACAACCAGGTGGACGCGCTGTTCACACCGGGCTTCGTCTATAAAGGCAACGACACCTTCACCAGCACCACGCCCAAAGTGGCGCTGGGCTTCCAGGTAACGCCCGATACCCGCCTGTACGCATCGGTCAGCAAAGGCTTCAAGGCCGGTGGCTACAACCGCATTGGCTCGATCACTTCCGACTCGGTGGCGTACTCGCCGGAAAAATCGCTGAACATGGAAGTCGGCGTCAAATCCAGCCTGCTGGACAAGCGTCTCTGGCTGAATGCGGCGCTGTACCGCATCGATATCGACGATGTGCAGCAGTTCATCGGCGCCGCAGGCACCGGTACCCAGGCCTTGAGCAACATCGGCAAGGCCCGCAGCGAAGGCGCGGAAATGTCTCTGGACTGGCGCGCCGACGAAGCCACCCTGATTCGTCTGGCCGGCACCGTCAACCGTAACCGCCTGCTGGACTCCGACCGTCAGGGCAACAGCCTGACCTACACGCCCGGACGCACCTTGCGTGCCTCGGCAGAACGCAGTTTCTACTTCGATAACCTGCTGGGCGAGCTGCGCCCGAGTGTCGGCATCAGCTACACCGGCCAGCACTACTTCGATGTGGACAACGAAGTCTCGCAAGGCGGTTACAGCCTGGTGGACGCCCGCCTTTCCTGGCTGCCCAAACCGGACCTGGAACTGGCGCTGTACGGCAACAACCTGGGGGACAAGGACTATCGCACCTACTCCTACATCACCTCCGGCGCCCAGTTCAGTCAACCCGGCCAAGGCCGCGAACTGGGCGTGAGCACCAAAATAACCTTCTGACGCGAGACACGTCGGGAAAGGTGTAACGAGCGAAGCCGACAAGCGCTTCGCTCTTTCAACGGAATAACCCGTGGCCACGGCCCTTCAGCCGTCAGCCTGGCCCCGTGCACCCTCCTGAAAAGCACAGAAACCCACAGGAGTTCTGAATGAGCCCACAACACGACACTGTCGGCACGACCACAACCGAGCCCTTGAGCCATACCGGGCTACTGAAACTGGCACCCACACTGTTTGCCATCGCCATCGGTTGCGCCGTGGCCTCGACCCTGCTCAGCCTGGTGCCGCTGTGGTGTATCTACAAGATTGCGCAGATGCTGCTCAATACCGCCCCCAATGCCGAAGCCGCCCTGGGCTGGGGGCTGGCAGCGCTTTTTGCCGTTCTGCTGCGCTGGCTGATCATGACCGTCAGCCATGTAACCGCCCACCTGGCGGCCTTCGAGCTATTACGCCAGTTGCGCAGCCGTATCGCCCGGCATCTGGGCGAAGTCCCCTTGAGCTTCTTCAACAAGAACAGCAGCACGGACCTGCGTCGCACCATCAACGACGACGTCGGCTCTCTTGAAGGCTTTTTTGCTCACTCACTCCCCGACTCCATAGCCGCCGCCGTAATGCCGCCGCTGACCCTGATCGTGCTGCTTTGCATCGACTGGCGACTGGCACTGGCCTGTATTGCCCCGCTGCCCCTGGCCTTTATGGCGCAGATGCTGATGGTCAAGGGCTCGGCCGAACGCATGGCCAAATGGCAAAGCCTGCAACAGCAGATTTCCCAGAGCTTCAGCGAGTACCTGCAAGGTATCCAGGTCGTGAAAAGCTTCGGCCTGACCAGCCTGCGCTTCGGCACACTGAGCAAGGACATTCGCGGTGCCGCTGAGTGGGTGGCCGGGTTTGCCCGCAAGAGTTCGCTGTTCTGGGTGGTGTTCTCGGGCCTGCTCAGCGCCAACCTGATCATCGTGGCGCCGCTGGGTGCCTGGCTGCTGCTGGCAGGCAAGATCACCCTGGAAACATTGCTGTTGTTTCTGCTTCTCGCTCCCGCCGTACTGATGCCACTGCTGCGCCTGACCTACATGCTCGGCGATCAGGTACAGCGCAATGCGGCACTGGCCCGTATCAACGCGGTGTTGCTCAGCCCGGCGATGAGCGAAAACCCGGACGCCCGCATCCCCGATGCGCCACTGGACCTGCGTCTGGAAAACGTCTCCCACGCCTATGGCGAAAGAAAAGCCCTGAACCAGGTCAGCTTCAGCGCCCAGGCGGGCCAGTTGACAGCGCTGGTCGGCCCCAGCGGCTCCGGCAAGAGCACCATAGCGCAACTGGTTTGCCGCCTGTTCGATGCCGACAGCGGCAGTATCACTCTGGGCGGAACGGACCTGCGTGACTGGCCGCTGGAAGCCTTGCTCGAACGGGTCGCGTCGGTATTCCAGCAGGTTCACCTGTTCGACGGCACAGTGCTCGACAACCTGCTGCTGGCCAGGCCCGATGCCGATCAGGCCAGCGTCGAGGCCGCAACCCGCGCCGCCTGCGCTCACGATTTCATTCAGCGTCTGCCACAGGGCTATCAGACCCGGATCGGCGAAGGCGGCGCGCAACTGTCCGGTGGCGAACGCCAGCGGCTGTCCATCGCACGCGCCCTGCTCAAGAACGCTCCGGTGCTGATTCTTGATGAAGCCACCGCCTATGCCGACAGCGAAAACGAAGCGCTGATCCAGGAAGCACTGGCCAATCTGTGTCGAGGCCGCACGGTGCTGATGATCGCCCACCGCCTGCATACCGTGATTGCCGCCCAGCGCATCGTCGTGCTGGATCAAGGGCAAGTGCGCGGCGCCGGTCGTCATGAAGAGCTGCTTGAAAACTGCGCGTTGTATCGACAGCTCTGGCAAGACCACACACGTATTCGCCAATGGCAACTGAGCAGTACAGGAGTATCGGCATGATCGCCAATCTGATGCGAGCCGGTGAACGCCTGGCCGGCCAGCGTGACCCTCATCTGAATCAGGGCCTGCGCCTTGCAGTGCTGGAAGGCCTGCTGAGCGCTGCGCCTTACCCTTTGTTGTACGGGTTGCTCGACAGCCTGCTCAAAGGCACGGCCACCACCTTGAGCGTGATCGGGCTGGCACTGGCGATGCTCGCCTGCCTGATTGCCCGAATCGTCACCGGTGCAATCGGCACCCCGCTGATCTTCACGGGTGCCTACGCCATGATGGCCAACGCCCGCATTCGCCTTGTGGACCATCTGCAAAAGCTGCCTCTTGGCTGGTTCGGCAAGACCCACAGCGGCGAAATCAGCGCTCGGGTCACCGGTGACCTGGCACTGGTAGAGCATCTCTGGTCACACTTTCTCGGCGTCTTCGCCCTGTCGCTTGCGAAGCTGGCCTTTCTCCTGATCTTCCTGTTCTGGCTGGAACCCGTGCTGGCCTGCGCCGTACTGGCCATGCTGCCATTGGCCTGCCTGGCCATCTATGTGGCGATCCGCAAGACCCTGGTGCATGCCGACCGCATGCTCACCAATAACAACCGCACCCAGGCAGCGTTGCAGGAATACATTCAAGGCATTGCGGTGATCCGCAGCTTCGGCCGGTTCGGCAGCGCCCTGCAACGCTTGAACAAAGTGATGGATGCGCAACATCAGGCAATGGTCAGCATCGAACTGAAACCGGCACCCTGGGTCGGGCTGTTCGGGCTGGTGATCGAAGCCGGTTTCATCCTGATGGTGCTGCTGGGCTGCAACCTGCTGCTCAAAGGGCAGTTGAGTATCGAAAACCTGCTCATCTTTACCGTGCTGTCCCTGCCGCTGTATCGCCAGGCCATCGACCTGGGTTTCTCCACCCTGCTGCTGCGCTTCGGCCATCTGGCGCTGACCCGCACCGAGCAGTTGCTGGAACAGGCGCCGATGCCGGAGCCGTCCACGCCACGCAAACCCCGGCACTTCGACATCGAACTCAAGAATGTGCGCTTCAGCTACGCCGAGCGTGAATCGACGGTGATCGACGGTATTTCCTGCCACCTGCCAGCGGGCACCCTGACCGCACTGGTCGGCCCGAGCGGAGCAGGCAAAAGCACCCTGGCGCATCTGGTCGCAAGGCTCTGGGACATCGACAGCGGCCAATTGCAGATTGGCGGCATCGAGGCCCGTGAGATTGGCAGCCATTGCCTGCAAGAACACATCGCCATGGTCTTCCAGGACGTCACGCTGTTCTCCGGCACCGTGCTCGACAACCTGCTGGTCGGCAAGCCCGACGCAAGCGAGCAGGAAGTCATCCACGCCGCACGCCTTGCCCAGGCCCACGATTTTATCGAAGCCCTGCCAGACGGTTACGCCACACGAATCGGCGAAAACGGCGGCAGGCTTTCAGGGGGTGAACGCCAGCGCCTTTCGATTGCCCGCGCCCTGCTCAAGAACAGCCCGATCCTGTTACTCGATGAAGCCACTTCCAGCGTCGATCCGTCCTCGGAAGCCGCTATTCAACTGGGACTGGATGCGCTGGTGCGTGACCGCACCGTGCTGGTCATCGCTCACCGTCTGCACAACATTCAGCACGCCGACCAGATTCTGGTCATGGATCGCGGGCGCATCGTCGAACAGGGCCGTCACGACGAGCTTCTGGAGCTGAACGGTCTTTACGCACATTTATGGAATCAGCAGAGCCGGGCACGGCACTGGAACCTGAACACCTGAACCCTACGCGCCGCGCAAATCCTGCGCGGCACGAGTACTTGTCTGGATGGAGTCTTACCATGTACACATCGACCAGAAAAGCCTCGACTACGCGCGGCACAACGCTTGAAGACTTCGACCCTGCAACACTGGTTGATGAAATCGCCAAGCAACTTCGCTTGCCCGTCGAACAGCTACCAGGCGATGCCAACCTTCTACGGCTGGGCCTTGATTCAATGCACCTGATGGCCTGGCTCAATCGCTTTCGTCGCCTGGGCTTCAAGGTGACCTTGAGCGAGCTTTATGACCACCCGACGCTGGAAGGCTGGCAAAACCTGCTGACCAATGCCCGCGCCAAAGCTCCGGGTGCCGCTGTACCACAAACGACAGAGCCGCTACCGCGCATGAGCGATGGCCAGCCATTCCCGCTGACCGCCGTGCAGCACGCTTATCTGGTCGGCCGCTCCAGCGAGCAGCCACTGGGCGGCGTGGGTTGCCATCTGTATCAGGAATTCGATGGCCATGGGCTGACAGCACAGGTGCTGGAGCCTGCGATCTATCAACTGATCGAACGCCATCCGATGCTCAAGACCCGCTTTCTGGCCAACGGTCGCCAGCAATGGCAACCACACGCCTCATGGCCGGGCCTGAAGGTTCATGACCTGCGTCAGCACGACCAGGCTTCGCGCCAGCAAACCCTCCTGCAATTGCGTGAGCAACTGGGCCATCGTCGCCTGCAGGTCGAGATCGGTGAAACCTTCGACTTCCAGTTGTGCCTGCTGCCTGAAGGCAAACACCGGCTGCTGGTCAATATCGACCTGCTGGTCTGCGATGCCGCCAGCTTCAACCAGCTGTTCGAGGAACTGATTGCCCTGATAGCGGACCAGCCGCTGCCACCCTCGCCCACCGATTACGACTTTTGCAGTTACCTGACACAGGTCGAGCGCAACGATCAGGCACGTATCGAACAGGCCAAAGCCTGGTGGATGGCACGTCTGGACGATTTGCCGCTGGCCCCGATCCTGCCCTTGGCGCAAGAACCCGAGCGTATCGAACAGGTCCGTATCAGCCGCCGCCGCGGACAACTGGACGCCGGGCAATGGCAGGTTTTCAAGGAGCACGCCGGCAACCACGGCGTAACCCCGACCATGGCGCTGGCCACATTGTTCAGCGCGGTGCTGGGCCGCTGGAGCGGGCAACAGAAACTGCTGCTGAACCTGACCCTGTTCGACCGTCAGCCACTGCATCCGGCTGTGTCCGGCATGATTGCCGACTTCACCAATATCCTGCCGTTACCGGTGGAATGTGACGGGCAGACCTTTGCCGAACTGGCACTGGCCAACCAGCGGACGTTTGCCGAGGTCCATGAGCACAGCGCCTGGTCCGGCGTCGAGGTGCTGCGCGAACTCAAGAAACACCAGCGCCACCCCCACGGTGCGCCGTTGGTGTTCACCAGCAATCTGGGACGCCCGCTGTATGGCGAAGCCGAAGCAAGCTCCATCGGCGAACCGGGCTGGGGCATTTCCCAGACCCCGCAGGTGTGGATCGACCACCTGGCGTTCGAGCACCGTGGCCAGATCATGCTGCAATGGGACAGCAACAACGACCTGTTCCCCAAAGGGCTGACCGACACGCTGTTCGAGGTCTATTTCGAGCAGGTGCTGGCCTTGATTGCTGACCCGAGCGGCTGGTCACGTCCGCTGCCGGAACTGATGCCTGCCACCCAGCGCGTGGTCCGCGAGCTGGCGAACGCCACGGCGCGTCCTGTGCCTGCCGGCCTGCTGCACGACGCTGTTTTCGCCCAGGCCGTACACCGTCCAGATGCCATCGCGCTGATTCAGGGCGAGCGTCAGTTGAGTTTTGCCCAGTTGATCGATCAGGCCAGTCGCCTTGCCGGCAGCCTGCAAGCCCGAGGCGTGAGCGCAGGCGATACGGTCGCGGTCAGCATGTTCAAGGATATCGGCCAGATCATTGCCGTACTGGGCATTCTCAAGGCCGGAGCCATTTACGTTCCCGTGCCGCCTGATCAACCGCTGGCGCGACGTCTGGGAATCTATAAAGGTGCCGGGGTCAAGTGCGTGCTGACCAGCGCGGACGAACCTCGCGAAAACGAAATCGACAACCGTCTCGACTGGCAGCAGGCAATCCTCGGTGAACCGCTGTTTCAGCAAGTGGCCGTGGATGTGCAACAACCGGCCTACATCATCTACACCTCAGGTTCCACCGGCGAACCCAAAGGCGTGGTCATCAGCCATCAGAGCGCCCTGAACACCTGCGTGGATATCAGCCAGCGCCATCAAGTCGACGAAAACGACCGGGTACTGGCCCTCTCGGCGCTGCATTTCGACCTGTCGGTCTACGACATCTTCGGCGTGCTCGGTTCAGGCGCTTCGGTGGTGTTGGTCAACGAGCAGCAGCGCCGTGATCCTGCGCTGTGGTGCGACCTGATCGTGAAACACGGCATCACGCTATGGAACAGCGTACCTGCCCTGTTCGACATGCTGCTGACCTACAGCGAAGGCTTCGAGCTGAACAGCCCGGCGCATCTGCGGGTGGTCATGCTGTCCGGCGACTGGATCGGCCTGGACCTGCCCGAGCGCTATCACCAGTACCGCGCCGACGGCGAGTTCGTGGCCATGGGCGGTGCGACGGAAGCGGCGATCTGGTCCAACACCTGCACCGTGGCGCGTGTCGAGCCGAATTGGCGCTCGATTCCCTACGGCCAGCCGCTGGCCAACCAGAGCTATCGCGTGGTGGATGAGCTGGGCCGCGACTGCCCCGACTGGGTTGCGGGGGAGCTGTGGATCGGCGGTATCGGCGTCGCACAAGGCTACTTCAACGACATCGAGCGCAGCGCCCGTCAATTCGTCGAAGTGGACGGCGCACGCTGGTATCGCACCGGCGACATGGGCTGCTACTGGCCCGACGGTACCCTGGAATTCCTCGGCCGTCGCGACAAGCAGGTCAAGGTCGGCGGCTATCGCATCGAACTGGGCGAGATCGACGCAGCGTTCAACCGTCTGGAAGGCGTCAAGAGTGCCATCAGCATGGCACTGGGCGAACGGGAAAAAAGTCTGGTGGCCTTTGTCGTGCCGCAGGGTTCAAGCCTGTGCAGCCCGGTCGAAGCCGACCCGCACACACCGACCGACTATTGCGACTGGCTGACGTCTCCTTGCCTTGCTGAGCTATCGACCTCGCAAGATGCTCTGCTGGCTGACTTTCTGATCCAGCACCTGGCCCTCAACGGCCTGGACTTCAGCACGCCGGTCAGCCTCGACGCGGCCCTGCAAACCTATGGCGCTCAGGAACAATGGCGGGCGCTGTTGGGCCGCTGGCTGGACGAGTTGAGCACCCAGGGCCGCCTGCACTGCAATGCCGATGGACAATGGCAGCGCACACACAGCGCCGAATCGGTCAGCAACGCCGACAACGATTCGACTTACGCCCTCAAGGAAGCGTTGAACGCTCACCACGACGCACTCAGCGATATCCTGCGCGGCCAACGCAATGCCCGGACCTTGCTCGATCACCCTTACTGGTCCCCCGAACATCTGTTGATGCAAAGCGCTGGCAGCAGCGCCGCCCTCGAACAACTGGCGACCTCCATTGCCCGCCTGAGCCAGCGTCTGCAACGCCCCGTGCGACTGATCGAAGCCGGTGCCCGCAGCGCCGTGGCCGCCGTTCATCTGCTGGAGCGTCTGAGCGCCACCCAGGTGCAATACACGGCTATCGATGAGTCCCAGGCGCTGGTCCTCAAAGCCCGGGAACGTCTGGCCCGCTTTGCCCATGGCAAAGCCTGTCGCGACACCGATGCCGAACTCCAGACCCTGCGCCACAGCGCCGATGTCTTGTTGATCAATAACCAGTTGCACCGCATCGACCAGCCGGAGCTGGCACTCCAACGCTGGCTGAAACTCTGTGCGCCGGGCGCCGCTGTCTGTGTGCTGGAACTGGCGCAGGCTTCCCCGCTGGCCCTGGTCAGTGCCGACCTGCTCAGCGAAGGTCAGAGCGCCGCGCAACAACTGCACGATACGGCCCACTGGCAAACCCTGCTGGCTCAGGCCGGATTGAGCAGCGGTCATGCCGATCGCCTGGGCGATGTGCAACGTCTGGTGCTGCGCGCCAGCGACACTCTGCAAAAACCGGACGCGGCACGACTGGCCAAGGCACTGGCCGGCGAACTGCCCGGCTATATGATCCCCCAGCGCCTGTACTTTCTCGACGCCCTGCCCCTGACAGCCAATGGCAAGATCGACCACAAGACTCTAGCCCAGCTCTGCAAGCCTGCCGTCGAAATCCTCGACGACACTCAGGCCCCGAGCACCGACCGCGAGCAATTGCTGGCCCGTCTCTGGGAAGAGCTGTTGCAGACCGGTCCGGTCCATTGCCAAAGCCAGTTCTTCCAGCTGGGCGGCGACTCTCTGCTGGCCACCCGACTGATCGGCGAACTGGGCAAGCATGGCTATCGCGCCCGGCTCGATGACCTGTTCAACTTCCCGGGTCTGCAAGCGTTCGCGGCCACTCTGGTCGCCGACAACAGCGCGCCTGCGACAACCCTGCAACATGATCCCGCTGGCCGCTATCAACCTTTTGCCTTGAGCGATGTGCAGGAAGCCTACCTGGTGGGTCGCCAGCCCGGTTTCGTACTGGGCGGCGTAGGTGCGCATTTCTTTGTCGAGTTCAACGTCGAGCAACTGGATATCCAGCGCTTCGAGTCGGTCTGGCAGCAGTTGATCGACCGCCACGACACACTGCGCGCAGTGGTGCGTGACGGGCGCATGCAAGTGCTGGAGCAGGTTCCCGCCTTTGTGCCGCAACGTCACCGCGTCAGCTCGCTGCAGGCCCCGGAAACCCTGGCGCTGCGTGATCGCCTGTCGCATCAAGTGCTGAACCCGGAACAATGGCCATTGTTCGATGTGCAAATCGCCGAGGATGGCGGCACGCACAGCAGCGTGTTCATCAGCCTGGACAACCTGTTGCTCGACGGTATGAGCATGCAGATTCTGCTGGCCGAACTGGAAGTGCTGTATCAGCAACCCGACCGCGAACTGGAGCCTATCGATATCGGCTTCAGGGATTACCAGTGCCTGCGTGCCGAGCAACGCGAGGCCGTCAACGCCCAGGCCTACTGGCAGCGCCGTCTGGACAGTCTGCCGTCCGCGCCGCGCCTGCCATTGCGCCAGGACCCGAGCGAAGTCGGCACGCCACGCTTCGTGCGTCTGGCCGAACGGATTCCGGCAGACACCTGGGAACGCCTGAAAGCCCAGGCACACCAGCACCAGTTGACGCCTTCAGGCCTGCTGCTCAGTGCATTCGCCGCCGTGCTTTCGGCCTGGAGCAGCGAGCGTGAACTGACCCTGACGCTGTTCGACCGTCAGCCGTTGCACCCGCACATCGACCGGGTACTGGGCGACTTCACGTCATTGCTGTTGCTGGCCTGGCAACCGACCGGCCAGTGGCTCGGCAGCGCTCAACGCCTGCAACAGCGGCTCTGGCGCGACCTGGCCCAGCGGGATCACTCGGCCATCCGGGTGATGCGTGAGCTGGCCAGGCGCAACGGTATGGCTGCCGCGCAGATGCCGGTGGTGTTCACCAGCGCGCTGGGCTTCGACAAAGGCCGCTTCATGGCCGAGTCGTCCTGGCTCAAACCGGTCTGGGGCATTTCCCAGACGCCACAGATCTGGCTGGATCATCAGGTCTACGAGTCGGAGGGCGACCTGTGCCTGAACTGGGATGCGGTCGAAGCGCTGTTCGAGCCCGCCATGCTGCGCGCCATGTTCACCCAGTATGTTGCCCTGTTGCATCAGTTGGCCGAACAACCGCAGGCATGGGCCTTGCCGCTGGAGCAACTGGTGGCGCGCAAACAGGCAGGGGCCTCAATCGCCACCCTGCCCCGCGCACTGCCAGTACCGACGCCGGTGGACACCGGCAGCCAGGTCGATGAGCAGATCGTCGAGCAGATCCGCCAGAGCTTCAGTGAAGTGATGGGGCTGAAACTGCACGACGCCCGGCAGAACTTCTTCGATGCGGGCGCCAGCTCCCTGAAGCTGGTGCAGTTGCATATCCGTCTGACTCAATCGGGCTATCCGCAACTGCAAGTCACGGATCTGTTCGGCTACCCCAATGCCCATGCGCTGGCCTTGCACCTGAGCCAGACAGCGCCAGTCAGCGAAGACCTGGAACAGGCGCGTCGTACCCAGTTGACCCAGCGCAATGCCAGGCGCTTACGTCGCATCGGGAGTGCTTCATGAGCCGCTATCTGCCTTATTGGTGTTACTACCTGCATCAAGGCATGCTCACGGCCTTGATGCTGCAAGGGGTGGTCGGCTACTTCCGTCATAAGGGGCTGGACCTTGCCAGCCTCAGTTTGCTGTCGCTGACGTTCCTGCCCTGGGTCGGCAAGTTTCTCTGGGCACCCTGGTGCGAACGCCACAGCATCCCCCTGCGCGGCAATCGCTACCTGGGCAGCCTGGTGATCCTGCAACTGTGCATGGCGGTGACCCTGCTGACGCTCGGCTTTCTGGCACCGGAGCATTCGATCTACCCGATCATGGCCGGCCTGATGTTGCTGGCGTTGCTCTCGGCCAGTCATGACATCTATGCCGACGGCATCACCATTACCACTTGCGATGCAGCCAGTCGTCCGTTCGCCAATACCGCGCAAGTGGGCGGCAGTTATCTGGGCGTGGTGTTCGGCTCGTTCGTGTTTCTGTACCTGGCCGAGCACTGGGGCTGGCGTGCGGGCTTTACCGGGATGGCGGCGGTTTCACTGTTGCTGTTATTGCCGGTGAGCCTGCTACCGGCCAGCACGGTCAGCACTGAACCAACGCGACCTCCAAGGCTGGACCTCAGCAGCTTCACGGCCCTGTGGCCTGCGCTCTGCCTGACCGCCATCTACTACCTGGCAATGCGCGGCCTGATGACCGTACAAACCGTGCTCTTGCTGGATCAAGGCTTGAGTCTCGCGGACCTGGGTTTTGTAACAACGTTGTACGGCACCCTCGCCAGCGCTCTTGGCGTATTCCTCGGCGGCTGGCTGGCCAAGCGTTTCGGCGCCTGGCGTTGCCTGCTGCCCGCCATGGCCATCCACGCCGCGATTGCCGTGGCGGCGGCGCTGGGCGCCACGCTCTACAGCCTCACGGCCTGGCTGGCGCTGTTCGCGCTGGTCAATGTCGCGGCGGCCATCAGCTTTGTCACGCTCTACAACCTGTTGATGGGCGTCGTACGAGCGCACCAACCGGCCTCGGACTATGCCCTGCTGCAATCGGTGGATGCTGCCATTGCCATGCTCGGTTCCATGGCCGCCCTGCAAGTCGCCCATCACCTGGGCTATCCAGCGTTGCTGGCCATTCTGGCGGCCATTGCCTGCCTTTCTCTATGGCCTGCGTTGCGGCTGCGTCGCCGCCTTGAACGCGCTTCATCCACTTCGTCTAACGCTCCTGCCCAAGAGGTCATTCATGCACACCTTTGAAGAGTTCTACGGCACCAGTGAACCCATCGCCGTCATTGGTCTGGCTTGCCGCTTCCCCGGCGCCAGCGACAGTAACGAGTACTGGCAGAATTTACTGAATGGCCGCGAATGCAGCCGCCGTTTCAGCCGTGAAGAACTGCTGGCCGCCGGGTTGGACCCGGCGCTGATCGACAACCCCGATTTCGTCAATGTGGCCTCGACCATCGATAACCCTGACCGGTTCGATGCCGCGCTGTTCGGCTATTCGCGTCAGGAAGCCGAGTCCATCGATCCGCAACAACGACTGTTCCTGCAAACCGTCTGGCACGCTCTGGAGCATGCGGGTTTTGCGCCACGCGACGTTGTTCACAAGACCGGTGTATTCGCCTCCGGACGCATGAGCACCTATCCGGGCCGCGACAACATCCGCGTTACCGAAGTGGCTCAGGTCAAGGGACTGCAAGCCTTGATGGGCAACGACAAGGATTACCTGGCCAGCCGCGCCGCTTACAAGCTCAACCTTCGCGGCCCGGCCATGACGGTGCAGACGGCCTGTTCCAGTTCGCTGGTCGCCGTGCACATGGCCTGTGAAAGCCTGCGCAGCGGCGAATGCTCCATGGCCGTGGCGGGTGGCGTTGCGGTGTCGTTTCCGCAACAGGCGGGTTACCTCTATCAGCCGGGCATGATTTTCTCGCCGGACGGACGCTGCCGCCCGTTCGACGCCAGTGCCCAGGGCACCTTTGCCGGCAACGGCGTCGGTGCCGTGACCTTGCGTCGCCTTGAAGATGCCTTGCGCGATGGCGATCCGATTCTTGCCGTACTGCGCGGCAGTGCGATCAATAACGACGGTCATCACAAGGTCGGCTATACCGCGCCATCGGTGGTCGGTCAGCGTGAGGTCATCAGCGATGCCCTGCTGCTGGCCGATATCGAATGCTCCAGCATCGGCATGATCGAGGCTCATGGCACCGGCACGCCACTGGGCGACCCCATCGAAGTGCAGGCGCTGCGCGATGTCTTCGCCCAGCGCAGCGACATCGGCGGCTGTGCGCTGGGCTCGGTCAAGGGCAACCTGGGGCATCTGGATACCGCAGCCGGCATCGCCAGCCTGATCAAAACGGTGCTTGCCGTCAGCCATGGGCGGATTCCGCCAAGTATCAACTTCGAGCAGGCCAATCCCGCGCTGCAACTGGAAAACAGCCCGTTCAGGGTCCCGACCCAGCCACGTGACTGGCCAGCCGGGCCGCGCCGCGCGGGCGTTTCCTCCTTCGGAATCGGCGGCACCAACTGCCATGTAATCGTCGAAGCCCTACCCGATACCTTGCGCAGCACCAGCCCCAAACCTGAGTCCAGCGCTCTGTTGCTCAGTGCCGCAAGCCAGGCATCGCTGCAACAACTGGCCGGTCGCTACGCCCTGCAACTCAAGAACAGCAACGCTGCGGCCAACCTGGCACATACCGCGTTACACGGTCGACAACTCGACCTGCCTTATCGCCTGGCGGTGCCACTGCATGAAGAAACGGCACCGGCACTTGAAGCCTTTGCCCAGGGCAACAGCGATGCACTGCTGCATGACGGCCATGCACAACAGGCCGCGCAGCTCTGGTTGTGCAGCGGCCAGGGCAGCCAGTGGGCAGGCATGGGCAAAAATCTCTACGGCCAAGCCAAGGCATTTACCGAAAGCCTGGACCGCAGCTTCGCCGCCTGCGCTGCCCACCTTCAGCCGTCCCTGCAATCGGTGATGTTCGGCGAGCATGACGCGCTGATCGACCGCATGGATTATGCGCAACCGGCCATCGTGGCCTTTGCCGTGGCCATGGCCGCCCACTGGCGCGAACAAGGCCTGACGCCGGACCTGCTGATCGGTCATTCGGTCGGTGAGTTCGCGGCCGTGGTGATCGCCGGGATCTACCGCCTGGAAGACGTGCTGCCACTGGTCATTACCCGTGGTCGCCTGATGAACCAGAGCGCCGCCGAAGGCACGATGCTCGCGGTGTTCTGCAACGCCGCAACCCTTGAGCCTCTGGCCCGCCAGCATGGCGTCGAGATTGCCGTGCATAACGCCGAACAGCATCTGGTGGCTTCGGGCAGCCGTGACGGCATCGAGGCGCTGGTGCAAACACTGCAAGACCGGCAGATCCGCCATAACCGCCTGAGCGTGGCCGGTGCAGCGCATTCTCGTCTGCTCGACCCAATCCTCGACGAGTTTCAGCAAGCCTGCGCCCGCCTGCATGCCAACCCCGGGAAAATCCCGCTGATCTCGACCCTGACCGGCCAGCCGCTGACTCAGGCCGAGCTGGAAAGCGGTGATTACTGGCGCCGACACATGCGCGAGCCAGTACGCTTCCATCAGGCCTTGCAACAAGCCCTGCAAACCAGCGTCGGCATCAGCCTGGAACTGGGTCCCGATGCGCCGCTGACCGGCATTGGCACTCGCCTGCAACAACCGGGCGTGCACTGGATTGCCAGCGCCCGACGTCAAAAGCCCGCGCAAGTTGTATTGCAAGACAGCCTGCTGCGCCTGTTCGCCGCGGGCGCCAACCTGCCATGGCGCGAGTTGCTGCCCAGCAGCGGGCAACGCATCCAGGCGCCACTTTATGCCTTTGATGAACAACGCTACTGGTGCGATACGCCACGTCAAACGCTCGCGGTGACTCAGCAGGATCCGTTGCTGGAAGCCGGTCGCCAGGCCGTCATTCAAGAAGGCGCAAGCCTGGATCTGCCGCGTCTGGAACGCCTCTATGTGTGCGTGACCAAGCTGCATGCAATCTATGTCGACCAGATGGTTCGCCAGTGCGTGGGCGAGCGCATCGATACCGGTGCTCCGGCGCTGGACATCCTGCGTGGCGGGCGTCTGCTGCCGCGTCACCGGCAATTGCTGGTGCGCCTGCTCAATGCCTGTGTCGAGGATGGCTACTACGCGCAGGAACACGGTATCTATCGCACCGCGATTCCGGTGCCTTACGAGCAGCGCGCAGCCCTGCTCAAGGAACTGCGCGACTGCTGCGAAGGCCTGGACGTGATCGCCGAAACGGTCGAACGCGCTGGCGAGCAGCTTTTCGCCATGATGAACGGCTCCGTGGAGCCCGTGGCGGTGATCTTCCCGGAAAGCGCGTCGAGCGGCGTGGAAGTGCTGTATCAGCAATTCAGTTTCGGTCGTTACTTCAACCAGATTGCCGCAGGCGTGATATCCGGGCTGGTCAACCAGAACCGGCAGAACGGTGGTAGCCCGCTGCGCATTCTGGAAGTCGGTGGCGGTACAGGCGGCACCACCGCCTGGCTGTTGCCCGAGCTCAAGGACGTGGCGGATGTGCGTTATTGCTTTACCGATATTTCCGCCCTGTTCAGCCGCCGTGCCGAAGAAAAATTCAGCGAATACGACTTTGTCGATTACGCCCAGTTCGACCTGCAGAAACCGGCCGGCGAGCAAGGCTTCCTGGCCGGGCAATATGACCTGATCGTCGCCGCCAACGTGATCCACGCCACCCAGCATGTGGGCCAGACGCTGCAAAACCTGCGTCCGTTGCTCAAGCCCGGTGGTGGCCTGTTGATGCGCGAAATCACTCGCCCGATGCGTCTTTTCGACTTCGTGTTCGGCCCGCTGGTACTGCCGCTGCATGATGAACAGGCCCGTGGCGGCGAGTTGTTCCTGTCCACCGAACACTGGCAGCAGCAATGCCGGGAAAGCGGTTTCGAGCGCCTGGACTGGTTGCCGGACGATGGCAGCGTGACCGCAAACATCAGCGAGCATATTCTGCTGGCCCGCACCCAGGCGTCGAACGTCACCGCCAACCCTGCCAGTGCCGGTCACGACAGTGGCAGTGCCGTTCTGGGTCGACAACTGGGCGAAAGCCTCTATCAACCCGACTGGCGAGACTGCTCCGGCCAGGCGCAACGCTGGCAGGCGCGTCTTCAACAGGCATGCAACGAATTGGCATCACGGCATGGCGACACACGTCAGGTGCCGGTATTCACGCAGCCTGTCGCGTTGCCCGAACGGCTGGACGGTTTGTCGCTGGAATGGTGTGCCAGCCCGTTCGGCGTCGCCCGTGTGACACTCAAGCAGCGCAATGACCAAGGGCAATGGCTATTGCTCGGCAGCGCCGATAACCAGCCAGTGGCCAACGCTTCTCTGCCCGCACTGAAGGCAGCGCCTGGCACTCATTACGCCTGGCAGTGGCAGGCACTGAACGTGCAGGACGCCGCGGTCCCCGCATTGCGCATTGAGCCGGCCAGCGCACGATCCGCACTGGCCGAAGTGGGCATTGCTCATGACCCTGACGCCAAGGCCTGCCTGCTGGTCGTGGAAAACGGCGAGCTGCAAGCCATCACCCACGACGTGCTCAATGCCCTGACCCGCAACACGGATCAACCTTTACTGGTGGTCACCCGCAATGCCTGGGCACCGGCTGGCGATACCGCCGTAAACCCGGAACAACGTGCAATCTGGGGCTTGCTAAAGGTTGCCAGTGCCGAGCAACCAGAGCGGGCGCTGGCGGCTATCGACCTGAATGGCAGTGACGAATGGCAACAGATGTTGCCGGGTTTGAGCGCCGCACAAAGCGGCGAACGCTGGATCGCGGTACGCAATGGTCAGGTACAGATCCAGGCACTGGCTGCCCAACCCCACAGCACCGCCAACCTGCCCGCGCACAGCTTTACCGGCAACGGCTGGCATGTGGTAACCGGCGCCTTTGGCGGGCTGGGTCGTTTGAGCGTCGAGTGGCTGGCTCATCAAGGTGCCCGTCGTATTGCCCTGCTCGCCCCTCGCGGCCCTGAAGACGTCGGGCAGTGGTTCGCCCGCCTGCAACAGGAACACGGCTGCGAATTGCGCTGGTTCGACTGCGATGTCAGCGACCCGGCTGCGCTGGGCATGTGCCTGGAAGACTTGCAACTGGATGGCGGCCTGATGGGTGCGGTTCATAGCGCCGGGCTGCTGGACGATACGCCGCTGGCCAACCTCGACACTGAACGCATGCAACCGCTGTTGCAGGTCAAATGCTCGGCGGCCAGCCAGCTTCAGACCGCACTGGCCGGTCAGGGCCGCTATCTGCTGCTCTACTCTTCGGCCGCTGCCAGCCTCGGCGCATCGGGCCAGGGTGCCCATGCGCTGGCCAGTGCCTATCTGGACGGTCTGGCCGAAGCCAATCCTCGCGCCAGCCTACGCACCATCAGCATTGCCTGGGGCGCCTGGGGTGAGATCGGCCGGGCTGCCGAAGACAACCTGCATGCCAGACTGGCTCAGGGCGGAATGGGCACGCTGCAAACAGGCGAAGGTCTCTGGCATCTGGAGCAAGCCGTCATGCGCGGTGCGCCATGGCACCTGGCAATGCGCGTGGATCATGAGCGTATCGACCCGCGTCGTCGCCTGTTCGCACAACAGGCCGAACAACCTGCCGCCCGACCTCAGGCCAAGAACACTCGGCAGACCGATGCTATCACGGCACCGGTGCTGACCGGCGAAGCAAAGGCTGATCGTCAGGCCCTGAGCCACTGGCTGAGCGCATCGATCTGCCGACAATTGCGCCTGGGCTCCGATTCTGCGCCTGCGGAAAATCAGGACCTGATGCAACTGGGCCTGGATTCCCTGCTGTTCCTGGAACTGAGCAGCGATATCCAGCGCCAACTGGGCATCCGTCTGGACGCCGAACAGGCCTATCGCGACCTGAGCATCCGCGGCCTGAGCGCCCTGTTGCTGGCCGATGCCGGGAAAACGCCGGTGGCCGCGAACGATCAGCAGATCGTGCCTGATCCAAAGGCGCGCTTCGAGCCGTTCCCGTTGACACCGATTCAGCACGCCTACTGGCTGGGACGCACCGACCTGATCGAATACGGCGGTGTGGCCTGTCATGTGTTGTTCGAGTGGGACAAGGCCTATGCCGATTTTGACCTGAGCCGTTTCGAGCGGGCCTGGAATGCGCTGATCGCACGCCATGACATGCTGCGCATGGTGGTGGACAGCGACGGTCGGCAACGCATCCTTGAACAGACGCCCTGGTACAAGCTGCCACGCGATGACCTGCGCGACTTGCCTGAGGAACAGCAACAACAGCGCTTGCTGGGCATTCGCGAAGAAATGTCGTATCGGGTCCTGCCCGCCGACCGCTGGCCTCTGTTCGAGGTCACGGTCAGCGAACTGGATGCCGGACATTGCCGCCTGCACATGAACCTCGATCTGCTGCTGTTCGATGTGCAGAGTTTCAAGGTGATGATGGACGATCTGGCCACGGCCTATGCCGGTCAGGACCTCGCGCCTCTGCAATTGACCTTCCGCGACTATGTACTGACCGATCTGGCCCAGCGCGACAGCCTGCAATGGCGCCAATCCTGGCGCTACTGGCAGGAAACACTGGCGCACCTGCCGGCCGCACCGCAGTTGCCGATGGCCGCCGTGCCGCAACAGGGCCAGCCACGTTTCCGCACTTTGCAGGCCACGCTGGGTGCCGAGCACTGGAGCAGCTTCAAGACGCAATGCCAACAGTCTGGCGTCACCGCCTCTGCGGCCTTGCTGGCGCTGTTTGCCCAGACGCTGGAAAGCGTCAGCCGCACGCCGGACTTCACCCTCAACCTGACTTACTTCAACCGCCGCCCACTGCATCCGCAGGTCCAGCAGTTGATCGGCGACTTCACTTCGGTGCTGTTGATCGACTTCCAACTGGGACGCGGCGACAGCCTGCGTCAGGTCATGGAAAGTACCCAGGCACGTCTCTGGCAACGCCTCACCCACACCAACGTCAATGGCGTGGAACTGATGCGCGAACTCGGGCGTCGTCAGGGCCAGAGCCGTCAACCAACCATGCCGGTGGTGTTCACCAGCATGCTGGGCATGTCGCTGGACGGTAAAGCCATCGATCAGGCCATGACCTCGACCCTCGGCGACCCGGTGCATGTCTTCACCCAGACGCCGCAGGTCTGGCTCGATCATCAGGTCATGGAGATCGACGGGGAGCTGGTGTTCAGTTGGTACTGCATGGAGGACGTGCTGGCCGACGGTTTGATCGACAGCCTGTTCCAGGCCTATGGCGAATTGTTGCAGAAACTGGCAAGCCATCCTCAAGGCTTCGATGGCCTGCCGGATCTGCCACGCCACGACTGGTCAGTCAATCTGGACGGCGAGCGCTTCGATCCGCAAGCCCTTGAGGCACAGTTGCGCCGTGCGCAAGGCGTTCAGGCGGCAAGAATCAGCGTCGATACCGATGGCCGTACCTTGCTGGGTGAACTGGTCGCCAGAGAACCGGCAGCCCTTGATGACACCCTTCTCGCTCCGCTGCCACTGGCACTGAACGAGTTGCCGGACCTGAGCGATGCCCAGCGTCAGGAAGTGGACCTGACCTGGCAAGCGCTCGAAAGCCGTGCCCGCCAGGGCATCCTCGCCACGCTGCAAAAGCACGGGCTGTTCACTGAAGCCGGTCAGAGCCATGACCTGGCTCAGGTGATGACCCGTCTGGGAGCATTGCCGCAATTTGGCGGCCTGCTGCGCCAATGGCTGGCCATGCTCTGCCAGCAAGGCTGGGTACAACAGGACGGGCAACGCTACCTGACCCTGGCGCCAGAAGGTGCCCCGGCGACAGCGCAGACACTGCCCGATGCCGACTGGAGCCAGACACTTTCCACCTATCTGGATGCCTGCATCGAGTTGCATGGAGAGTTGCTGCGAGGTGATCGCTCGCCGCTGAGCCTGCTGTTCGGTAACAGCGACGAAGTCGTGAAAGCCCTGTACAGCAACAACCCGGTCCTGCATTGCCTGAACAGCGCACTCGCACAGACCGCCAAGGCGCTGGCCGGAAAACGTCGTGACCTGCGGGTGCTGGAAGTGGGCGCCGGTACCGGTGCCACCACCAACCATTTGCTGCCGATGCTGGAAAGCCATCTGAGTGAATACCGCTTTACCGATGTTTCCAGCCTGTTCCTCAAGCAGGCCCAGGAACGCTTCGCAGCCTGGCCGCAACTGACCAGCTCGATTCTGGACCTGAACCAGCCCGTGGACTTCAGCCAGCATCCGGCACAAGGCTACGACCTGATCGTGGCGGTCAACGTGATGCACGATGCGTCCCATGTGACCCGTTCACTCAAACGCTTGCATCGTCTGTTACGCAGCGGCGGGCATTTGCTGTTGCTGGAGGCCACCGAACGCGACAGCGCGCTGCAACTGGCGAGCATCGGGTTCATCGAAGGCCTGAGCAACTTTGAAGACGAGCGCAGCGAAGACGACAAGGCCATGCTGGACCTGCCGCGCTGGCGCACTGCCGTGCAGGCTTCGGGCTTCAGTTGGGTGATGAACTGGCCGCAACAGGCTCAGGACAGCATGCGTCAGCACTTCATGCTGGCCCGCGCCGAAGGCCACACGCATCTGGATCTGGCGGCTGTGCAGGCTGAGATTGAACAGCAGACACACTGGCCACTGGCATTGCGTCAGGTCGAACACTTGTTGAGCGCGACTGAAACCCAGCGTGCCGAAGCAGCCAGCACCGAGTCGCGTCCCGCAGCAGTCGTGAACCCGGCAACACTGGATGCCGTCGCCCGGCTATGGCAGGAATTGCTCGGGCAAAGCCTGGATGCCGAGAGCGACTTCTTCCAGAGTGGCGGTGACAGCCTGATAGCGACCCGCATGATCGCGCGCCTCAACCGCATGGGTTACCCCGGCAGCAGCCTGCGCAATCTGTTCGACAACCCGCGTCTGGGCGACTTCTGCGCCACATTGCAGACCACCGAGGCCCGCGCCGACGACAACCCGCTGGCGCTGGCCCGTGGCCGCAACACGCTGCCAATGTTTGTGTTCCATGCATCCGATGGCGAAATAGGCTCTTACCTGCCGCTGGCTCAGGCGCTGGATCTGCAGGTCTTCGGCCTGCAGGCCGCCGATGCGCCGGGTATTCAGTCTTTGCAAGAGCTGGCAGCGCATTACGTTCGCGCCATTCGCCGCCAACAGGCCAGCGGGCCGTATGTGCTGCTGGGCTGGTCCTACGGGACATTCGTGGCCGAAGCGGCTGCTCATCTGTTGCAGCGCGATGGTCAGCAGGTGCGTCTGATCCTGCTCGACCCGGTCTGCCGTGAAGACTTCCACGTCGAGAACCGTTCGGGCCTGTTGCGCCTGATGGCCCAGGGCGCGAAGACCGTCGAGTTGCCCGACGATCTGGAACAACTTTCCGCATCCCGGCAACTGGAAGTGTTCATGGGCAATGCCACCCGTGCCGGCGTCCTGAAAAACCCGCCGGAACCGGAGCAGGCCCGACAGTGGCTGGAACGCATCGAGCACTTGATGAAGCTGCTGACCCGCCACTCACGCCCGCACCACCTGGACCTGCCGTGCCTGTGGCTGACCGCCGAAGGTCGCCCGCAGCACTGGCAACCCGCCGAACAGGACTGGCAGGACTGGGCTGCACAGGCCAGGCGCCAATCCATGGCCTGCGATCACTGGCAATTGTTGCTCGATCCGCAACAGGTCGAACGTACCGCTGCCGTCATCAATGACTGGCTGGCCGCCACTGACAAGGAGCATCAACAATGAGTACGCCTTTGAAAGTCCTGATCGTCGGGGCCAAATTCGGCGAGCTGTACCTCAACAGTTTTCTGGACGAGCAACCCGGCCTGCAACTGGCTGGCCTGCTGGCCACTGGCAGCCCGCGCTCCAGAGCGCTGGCCAATGCCTTCGGCATCCCGCTCTACACCGACATCGAGCAAGTGCCCGGCGACCTGGACATTGCCTGTGTCGTGGTGCGATCGGCCATCGTTGGCGGTGTCGGCGGGCAGCTCACGGAAAAGCTGCTGCGCCGTGGCCTGCACGTCATTCAGGAGCACCCGGTTCACCCGGATGAAATCGCCCGTCATCAATCACTGGCCGCACAGTCGGGGTTGCATTACATCGTCAACAGTTTCTACCCGCATACCGAAGCCGGTCGTTGCTGGACCGGTGCAGCGCAACGTGTCAGCCAGTTGCTGGACGGTCAGAAGCCGCAACTGGCGCAACTGACCACCAGCCGCCAGTTGCTCTATTCGAGCCTGGACCTGCTGCTGCAAGCCTTGGGCTGCGAGCTGGCGGCACAGGCCAGCGTGAGCCTGGTGGATCGCGACACGGACTTTCACACCCTGTCGCTCACTCTGCCGGGCAGCCGTGTGCTGCTGCGCCTGCAAAGCTGGATGGACCCCGACGATCCCGACCTGCACAGCCTGGTCATGCATCAGTTGAACCTGGCCTGGAGCAGCGGATACCTGTCGCTGGACGCCAGTTATGGCCCGGTCAACTGGACGCCCGCGCTGCATGCCGATACCCACAACGACGATCGGCAGACGCTCTACGCCAGCACCGCCCACTATCTTGAGCGAGCCACGGCATTGCCCCTGCACCCGGCAGCCAGCCACTGGCGCAGCGCCCATGAAATCGAAGGTCCTGCGGGCGTCACCTGGCTATTGCAACACCTGAAAGCCTGCATTCAGGGCGAACCTGTCGCTGCAAGCCTGAGCAGCGACTACCAACTCGCCCTGGCCCGGCTCTGGCAGGAAACCCTGCGCTGTGCCGGCCCTGCCGAGCAGCGTTCGGCCACGCCGCCGCGCATCATCGATGCCGACCAACTGCGAGCGGAGGTCTGAGTCCATGGGCATGCTGCGACCTTATCTCCAGGCCGACCACTGCGACACCCATGTGCTGCTCTGCCCGTTCGCCGGAGCCAGCGGCGGTGCATTCCAGAGCTGGCGCGGCCTGGACGAGCTGGGGCTGGACCTTTCGCTGGCAATCTATCCGGGACGCGACCAGCGCATGCACGAACCTTGCGTGCGTCAGGTCCAGCCACTGGCCGAAAGCCTTGCCGCTGAAATTCAGGCGCTGACCAACCCACAGCGCCAGAAGCTGATCCTGGCCGGGCACAGCATGGGCGCTCAGGTGGCTTTCGAGACCTGCCTGCTGCTGGAACAGGCCGGTAAACCGCCCGCCGGGCTGGTGTTGTCTGCCTGCCATGCGCCGCACCTGAGTGGCAGACGCCTGCTCAGCCATCTGGATGACCAGCGTTTTATCGAGCAACTGGTCGCCATTGGCGGTTGCAGCGAGGCGCTGTTGGCAGACCGCGACCTGCTGATGCTGTTCATGCCCTTGCTGCGCGCGGACTTCCAGGCCACCGAAAGCTACCACCGCCTGCTTGATCCCCAGCGCCAGCAACTGCACACCCCGACCCTCCTGCTGCACGGCAGTCACGACCCCGAGGCCGATGCCGAGGAAGTGGCGGCCTGGAGCCAGTGGCTGTGTGGCGATCACCAGCAACACGCCATGGCAGGCGATCACTTTTATCTGACTCAGCGTCCCAGGGCCTTTGCGGCCCGTGTTCTCGGTTTCATCGAGAACAGCATCAGCCCTTTCCATCATTAACGGGAGCCGGACATGAACACACAACACACCTTGCCCAATGACCCGCTGCAACCTTACCTCGACCTGACGCTGCCCCAGCGCCTGCAACACTGGGCTCAGGCCAAGGGTTCGCGCACCGCTCTGGTTTCGGGCGAACTGCGCATGAGCTACACGCAACTCCAGCAACGGGTCGAACGCCTCGCAGGCGGGCTGGCGGCGCTGGGCATCGTGGCCGGTGACCGGGTAATGCTGCAACTGCCCAACAGCATGGCCTTTGTCAGCGCCTTTTTCGCCGTGATGCGCATCGGCGCACTGCCGGTCCTGACCATGCCCACACAACGCGCCCAGGATATCGAAGCGCTGTGCCAACTGGCCGAACCGGTGGCCTACCTGATTCCCGACCGTATCCGCGACTTCGACTACCGGGAAATGGCAGCAGGCATCGTCGAACGCCAGCACTCGTTGCGCCATGTGATTGTCGATGGCGAACCAGGAGCCTTCACGGCACTGTCATCCCTGGATGCACCCTGCCCGGCATGGCCAGTCATCAATCCACTCGATACGGCATTGCTGCTACTTTCTGGCGGTACCACCGGAACACCCAAACTGATTCCGCGCAGCCACGCGGCCTACGCCTATAACTTTTCTCTCTCGGCCAAACTGTGCGAAATCGACAGCAGCAGCGTGTACCTCGCCGTGCTGCCGACCGCCCATAACTTCACCCTGGCCTGCCCCGGCATACTGGGCAGCCTGGCGGCGGGGGCGACGGTCATTCTGGGCGAAAGCGCAAGCTGCGATCAGGCGATGCCGTTGATTGAGCGCGAACGTGTCACCCATGTGGCGCTGGTTCCACCCTTGGCGCAGCTCTGGGCGCAAGGCCGGGAATGGGAAGACAGCGACCTGTCGAGCCTGAAGTTATTGCAAGTGGGCGGCTCGCGACTCGACCCGGTTCTGGCGCAACAACTGCTGGACGCCCTGGGCTGTCGCCTGCAACAGGTATTCGGCATGGCCGAAGGCCTGCTGTGCTACACCCGGCCGTCCGACGCTCTGGATACCGTGCTCAACACCCAAGGCAGGCCGCTATCGCCCTTCGATGAAGTACGGCTGGTGGACGCTGACTTGCAGGACGTCGCGCCGGGCGAGACGGGCGAACTTCTGACCCGTGGCCCCTACACCATCGCCGGTTATTACCGGGCCGAAGCCCATAACGCGGTCAGCTTCACCCCGGATGGCTTTTACCGCAGCGGCGATCTGGCACGCTGGACGCCGGACGGTAACCTGATCGTCGAAGGCCGGATCAAGGAACAGATCCAGCGCAGCGGTGAAAAGATTTCGGCCGCATTGATCGAATCCCACCTCAATACCCTGCCTGAAGTCGAGGCGGCCGTTGTGGTTGCCGTGCCGGACAGCCTGCTGGGCGAGCGCATCTGCGCCTTCATTCTCGGGGAACAACCTGCGGGCGCAGCCCAACAGGTGCGTGACCAGTTGCGCGAATGCGGGTTGGGCGAAGACAAGCTGCCCGATCAGTTCGAGTGGGTCGCGGCCTGGCCATTGACCGCCGTGGGCAAGATAGACAAACGCCAACTCGCCGTCATGGCTCAGTGAATCCGGAGTTTTCCATGAGTGCCATCAAGTCCGCGCCTGACTGCCAGAACCTGGGCGACATACGCCAAGGCATCGACAGCATTGATCAGCAGATCGTCAGTCTGCTTGCCCGACGCTTGACCTATGTAAAGGCCGCTACCCGTTTCAAGGCCAACGAACACAGCATTCCCGCCCCGGAGCGGGTCGTGGCCATGCTCGAAGAACGGCGCCAATGGGCCGCCGAGGCGGGGCTGCCTGTGGATCAGACCGAGGATTTCTTCAAGGACCTGATTCACTGGTTCATCAATCAGCAGATCAATCACTGGCGCACCCTGCATCCGGAGGCTTGTGAACAATGAACCCACTCCCATCGTTCGACGGGCTTCTGAAATGCCTGGACGAAGCCCGGCAGCGGGTCAGCCCGAAGCGGCCTTTTGTGCTGGCGTCATTCTCGACGCCATCGCCGGAGGTCGAGCCACTGACGCTGTTCAGCGCCAACCGGGAACATCTGCAACCGGCCAGCCTGTGGCACGTCAAGGCTCAGGCGCAATATCGCCTGGGGCTGGGCCTTGCTCATGAGTTCAATGCCCGCAGCACCGACAGTTGGCAACTGCTTGAAGATCGCTGGCAAAGCCTGGCAGCCGACGCCGTCGTCCATGGCCCGCATCGTCCGGCGCTGTTCGGTGGTTTCGCCTTCGACAGGCACCATCACAGAACCCGGTTATGGCGTGATTTTCCCGATGCTGCGCTGACCCTGCCGCGCTTCGAGCTGCATGAGAACGAGGGCCAGACACGCCTGATCGTCAATGTGCTGGTGGCGCAAGGCACCGTCTGTGAGCAACTGGCCGACAGCCTTGTCAACGAGTGGGCGACCGTTCTCGCCAGACCGGTACCCGTCAAGGCTGCGCCCGTCGACAACTATGTGCGCCTGTCCATGGCGCACTTGTGGAAGCAGGATGTAAGTAATGCTGTGAGCTGGATCCAGCGCAGCGACCTGGAAAAGGTCGTGCTGGCCCGTTCGCAAAACGTACCGGCTGCGCAGCCCTTGCATCAGGTCATGCAACGTCTGCTGCACAAACAACCCAATGCCTATCTGTTTGCATTCGCTCGGCAGGACAGTTGCTTTATCGGCGCGTCACCTGAATGCCTGCTGACCGTACAAGGCAAGGCGTTTCGGACCATGGCCCTGGCGGGCACAGCACCACGCGGCCAGAACAGCGCTGACGATGCGCGGTTGGGAGAGCAATTGCTCGCCAGCCGCAAGGATAACGCCGAGCATGCGATGGTGGTCGCCAGCCTCAAGGAGTGCCTGAGCCGGCACTGCCTGGAACTGGATATCGCTTGCCAGCCACGGCTGCACAAACTGCCGCATATCCAGCACCTGCTGACGCCGGTCCAGGGCACACTCGCGCCAGACGCCCGCTTGCTGGCAATGGTCGAAAGCCTGCACCCGACTCCGGCGGTAGGCGGTTTGCCTCGTAATCAGGCACTGGACTACATACGCAATCACGAGCATCTGGATCGTGGCTGGTACGCCGGGCCGGTAGGCTGGCTGGATGATCGCGGCAGCGGCGAATTTGCCGTCGCCCTGCGCTCTGCCTTGCTGGACGGCAACAGAGCGACCCTGTTTGCAGGGTGCGGGCTGGTCAGTGAGTCTGAGCCGGAGAGCGAGTATCGGGAGAGTGATCTGAAGATGCAGACCATGCGCGAGGCTTTGCAAGGGTAGCGAATTCATTCGCGAAGGCGGCCACATCAGCCCCTTCGCGGATAAATCCGCTACGAATGGTTACTTCACCACTGCCGCGCCCTGCAAAAAGAACTGCATCAACAATGCTGCCATACCCGAACGCGCCACCCGGCCGCGCCGTTCTGCATCCACCAGCCCGAACAGCTGGGAAGCGAAGATTTCCGTCAGTACCGGTGCGCCGATGTCGATCCGGAAAACACCTTCACGCTGACCACGCAGGAAGAAGGCATCCAGGGCATCCGAATACGGCATCCAGCGGGTGCCGCCACAGCGTTCGTCCATGGAATCCGGGCGCCATTGAAAGCACAGGAACACCAACACTTCACGATGGGTCAGGTGCCCTTCGATCAGACGGCTCAATGCATCCAGCGGTGCAGCATGCTCCAGGTCCGAGGCTTCAATGACCTGGTTCATCAGCGACGAGCCATGGTTGAGCAACATTTCGATGAGATTGCTGCGGGTCCCGCAAAAGCGATTGAGGGTAGCCTTGCTCACGCCGGCAGCCTCGGCGATGTCCTTGAACGTGCCTGCCGGATGTTCGACAAGCGCGATAGCCAGAGCTTTCAGGAGTTTTTCATCAGCAGCGGGTAAATCCATTGGGTGGTCTTTCACTCGTCAAAATGGCATGGCGGGCATTGTGCAGAAAAAGCCCATTTCCTCAAAGAACATTAACAATTGCTCACAAAAGATTCATATGAGTCAATATTGACTCACCTTAGTACAAAACAGATCATTCGCAACTTTAGCGATTAATGGGCGTTGCCCGGGTGAAAGCATGAGTACGTTGCGCGAATGGCGTGTTATTCCGGTTGTGACGCTGCTGGCCGCATTGGGCCTGGCAGGTTGTGATCAAAAAGCCCAACAAGGCTGGGGAGCGTCAGGCGCACCACGGGAGGTCGACTCTGTTGCCGTCAAGACCGAGGCTTTCACCCTGATCAACGAGCTGCCCGGCCGTATCGAGCCGGTCAGGGTCGCCCAGGTACGCGCCCGGGTCGCGGGTATCGTACTCAGTCGCAACTTCGTGGAAGGCGCCGATGTAAAGGCTGGCGATATCTTGTTCCAGATCGACCCTGCCCCTTTCAAGGCCGCCCTTTCCAAAGCCCAGGGTGAGCTGGCGCGCACCGAAGCAACGCTTTACGAAACCCAGGCCACCGTCAAACGCTATGAACCCCTGGTGAAAATCGAAGCGGTCAGCCAGCAGGATTACGACACCGCCAAAGCCGCACTGCAGAACGCCAGCGCTGCCAGGCGCTCGGCCCAGGCCGACGTCGAAACGGCTCGGCTGGATCTGGGTTATGCCACGGTCAAGGCGCCCATCTCCGGTCGTATCGGCCGAGCCACCGTCACCGAAGGTGCGCTGGTCGGCCAGGGCGAAACCACGCTGATGGCAACCATCCAGCAACTGGACCCGGTGTATGCCGACTTCACCCAGCCGGTGGCCGATGCCTTGCGCATGCGTACCGCCATCCAGAACGGCAGCCTGCCCAAAGGTGGTGAAGATGCCCTTTCCCTGAGCGTCGAGGGGACCGACTACCAGAGCCGTGGCACCCTGCTGTTCACCGACATCGAGGTAGACCGCACCACCAGTCAGGTTTCCCTGCGCGCCCGCTTCGCCAACCCCGAAGGCATCTTGTTGCCCGGCATGTATGTGCGGGTTCGCACGCCACAGAGCACAAGCGATAACGCGATCCTGATTCCTCAGCGTGCCATCAAGCGTTCCAGCGACGGCGCAGCCCAGGTGCTGGTCATCGGCAAGGATGGAACGGTGGAAGCCAGACCGGTGAAAACCGGAGCGATGCAGGACTCGCGCTGGCAGATCACCGAAGGGTTGAGCGCAGGCGAGCAGATCATCGTCGGCAACATGACCGGCCTCAATCCTGGTGACAAGGTCGTCCCCAAATCGCAACCCGCTCAACAGCAGGCCAAGGCTCAGTAAGGCCGACTTCAGCGCGATCAAGGATAACTTTCTATGTCACTGTTCTTTATCAAGCGCCCCAACTTCGCGTGGGTCGTTGCCTTGTTCATCCTGCTGGCGGGCCTGATGGCGCTGCCGTCGCTGCCGGTGGCGCAATACCCGGTCGTGGCGCCGCCGCAGATCACCATCACCGCCACCTACCCCGGCGCTTCCGCCAAGGTGCTGGTGGACTCGGTCACCAGCGTCATCGAGGACGAACTCAACGGCGCCAAGGGGATGCTGTATTACGAGTCGACCAGCAACTCCACCGGTTCTGCCGAAATCAACGTGACCTTCAATCCGGGGACCAACCCGGACATGGCTCAGGTCGAAGTGCAGAACCGCATCAAGAAAGCCGAAGCGCGCCTGCCGCAGCCGGTGCTGAGCCAGGGTTTGCAGGTGGAACAGGCCAGCTCCGGGTTCCTGATGATTTTCGCCCTGAGCTACAAGGGCGATTCGACCAACAAGGACACCGTTGCCCTGGCCGACTATGCGGCGCGTAACGTCAACAATGAAATCAGCCGTGTGAACGGCGTCGGCAAGCTGCAGTTCTTTGCCGCAGAAGCGGCCATGCGCGTGTGGATCGACCCACAGAAACTGGTGGGTTTCGGCCTGTCCATCGATGACGTGAATACGGCGATTCGTGGCCAGAACGTTCAGGTGCCTGCCGGCAGCTTCGGCAGTACGCCTGGCTCATCACTGCAAGAGCTGACCGCAACCCTGGCGGTCAAGGGCACGCTGGATAATCCCGAAGAGTTCGGGCGCATCGTGCTGCGCGCCAATCAGGATGGCTCCACCGTGCATCTGGCCGATGTCGCACGCCTTGCCGTGGGCAGCCAGGATTACAACTTCGAGTCGCGCCTGAACGGCAAGCGTGCCGTGGCAGCCGCCATCCAGCTCTCGCCGGGCGCCAACGCCATCGAGACGGTAAAGGCCGTCAAGCAACGCCTGACCGAGCTGTCGGTCAATTTCCCGGACGACGTCGAGTTCTCCGTACCCTATGACACCTCGCGCTTTGTGGATGTGGCCATCGACAAGGTGATCTACACCCTGATCGAAGCCATGGTGCTGGTGTTTCTGGTGATGTTCCTGTTCCTGCAGAACATCCGCTATACCCTGATCCCGACCATCGTGGTGCCGGTCTGTCTGGCGGGTACGCTGGCGATCATGTACCTGCTGGGCTTCTCGGTGAACATGATGACCATGTTCGGCATGGTCCTGGCCATCGGTATCCTGGTAGACGACGCCATTGTGGTGGTGGAGAACGTCGAGCGGATCATGGCCGAAGAAGGCTTGTCCCCGGCGGCCGCGACGGTCAAGGCGATGGGTCAGGTGTCGGGTGCGATTCTGGGCATCACTCTGGTGCTGGCTGCCGTGTTCCTGCCGCTGGCCTTCATGGGCGGTTCGGTCGGCGTGATCTACCAGCAGTTCTCGCTGTCGCTGGCGGTGTCGATCCTGTTCTCGGGCTTCCTGGCCCTGACGTTCACACCCGCGCTGTGCGCCACCCTGCTCAAGCCTATTCCGGCCGGGCATCACGAAAAACGCGGTTTCTTCGGCGGCTTCAACCGCCTGTTCGAAAAGCTGACACACCGCTACGAGCGACTGAGTTCGAGCATGCTGCAACGTGCGGGCCGCTACATGCTGGTGTATGTCGGCATCGTCGGCCTGCTGGGCTTCTTTTATCTGCGCCTGCCGGAATCCTTCGTGCCGGTCGAAGACCAGGGCTACCTGATCGTCGACGTGCAACTGCCGCCCGGTGCGACCCGTGCGCGGACCGATGAAACGGCACAGTTACTGGAAAAGTACCTGATGTCCCGCGAGAGCACCGACTCGGTGACGATGCTGCTGGGTTTCAGTTTCTCCGGCATGGGCGAAAACGCCGGTCTGGCTTTCCCGACCCTGAAGGACTGGTCCGAGCGCGGCAAAGGGCAATCGGCCGCCGACGAAGCGGCAGCGTTCAACCAGCATTTCGCCGGCCTGAGCGACGGTACGGTCATGGCGGTCACGCCACCGCCTATCGAAGGCCTCGGCACTTCGGGCGGCTTCGCATTGCGCTTGCAGGACCGAGCCGGTCTGGGTCGCGAAGCACTGCTGGCAGCACGTAATGAATTGCTGGGCAAGGCCAATGGCAACCCGAAAATCCTCTACGCCATGATGGAAGGCCTGGCCGAAGCGCCACAACTGCGTCTGAGTATCGACCGGGAAAAAGCCCGCGCACTGGGGGTGAGTTTCGAGTCGATCAACAATGCCCTGTCCACGGCATTTGGTTCCTCGGTCATCAGTGACTTTGCCAACGCCGGTAGACAGCAACGAGTCGTGGTTCAGGCCGATCAGGACTCGCGGATGACACCGGAAAGCGTTCTGAAACTCCATGTTCCCAACAGCAGCGGCACACTGGTTCCGCTGGGTGCGTTCGTCACCACTCACTGGGAAGAAGGCCCGGTGCAGATCGCCCGCTACAACGGCTACCCGGCGTTCAAGATTTCGGGCGATGCACCACCGGGTGTCAGTACCGGCGAGGCGATGGCCGAGATCGAGCGGATTGTTTCCGAGCTGCCACCGGGCATTGGTTACGAGTGGACCGGCCTCTCCTATCAGGAGAAAGTGGCCAGTGGTCAGGCGACGGTGTTGTTCGCACTGGCGCTGGTGGTCGTGTTCCTGTTGCTGGTTGCGCTTTATGAGAGCTGGGCGATTCCGCTGGTGGTCATGCTGATCGTGCCGGTCGGAGCCCTGGGAGCCGTGCTGGCTGTAACCGCGGTCGACATGCCCAACGATGTGTACTTCAAGGTTGGCCTGATCACGATTATCGGTCTGGCGGCGAAAAACGCGATTCTGATCGTCGAGTTTGCCAAGGAACTGTGGGAACAGGGGCATTCCCTGCGCGATTCGGCTCTCCAGGCAGCACGCCTGCGCTTCCGCCCGATCGTCATGACCTCGCTGGCCTTTATCCTGGGTGTCGTCCCGTTGACCATCGCCACCGGTGCTGGCGCTGCCAGCCAGCGTGCCATCGGTACAGGCGTGATCGGCGGCATGCTCAGCGCGACACTGCTGGGGGTGATTCTGGTACCGATCTTCTTCGTATGGGTGCTGTCGGTATTGCGTCGCAAGCCCCATCCAGTCGAACAGGAGTAGGCAGAGCTCAGCAATCTGTACTGGAGCGAATTCATTCGCGAATGAATTCGCTACGGATTATTTTTTGCCGTGATCTGTGACCAGGCCGGGCTGGCGTCGAGGAGGAACTTCGACGCCATGCTCACCTGATTCTTGCCCTGTGACTTGGCCGAATAGAGTGCCCGGTCAGCCAGTTCGATCAACCCTTCCTGATTCACCGGCTCATTGCGCTGCGCAAGCGTTGCAACACCCAGGCTGATGGTCACGATGTTGAAGGGGCTGGATATATGCTCGATGCATTGAGTGCGGATGCGCTCCAGAATCGCCTCGGCGACCGCGCGGGCACCCGCCTCGTCAGTATCGGGAATGACCACCGCAAACTCCTCACCGCCATAGCGGGCCGCCATGTCTCCGGGGCGTCTGATGCATTGCTCGATGATCCGGCTGATGGTCTTCAGGCACTCGTCACCCGCCAGATGACCGTAATGGTCGTTATAGAGCTTGAAATAATCCACATCGATAAGGATGAGCGACAAGGCCCGTCGCTCGCGCTTGGCCCGCTTGAATTCGATATCCAGAAACTGATCGAAGCGCCTGCGGTTGGCCAGGCCCGTCAGTTTGTCCTGAGAAGCCAGAAGTTCCAGGCTCTGGTTCAGTTCGATCAGTGCGGCCTGGGAAACCAGCAGCTCGCTTTCGGCCCGTATGCGGCGGTGGATATGGCCAATCAGGCGAATCCCCAATCCAACCAGCAACCCCAATAGCACCAGCACCACCACTATCGACTGGCGGGCCTGGTTCCACCAGATTTGCATGGCCTCTTCCCGGCCAACCGCAACTGTGGTCACCAACGGGTAATGCTCGCTTCTCTTGAAAGCGTAGAGACGATCAACCCCGTCCACATTGGAAATGAACTCGGCCGTACCGGACAAATTTTTACGGGTAATGGCAAAAATCGGTGCCGAGGAAAGGTCGCGGTTGATATCCGCCTCGCGGAAGGGATACCTGACCAGCAACCGTCCCTGAGACGAACTCAGGCTGATGACCCCGGTATGCCCGACATCGATATTGGAATAGAAGTTGAGCAAATGATCGATGCTGATGGTGATCAGCATGACCCCGCCAAAGCTCGAGTCAGGATTATCGATCCGCCGACTGATCGAAACCAGCCAGGCATTGGTGACTCGGCTGCGAAAGGCAGGCCCGATGAACACTCCACGGTCGCGATTTTCCTTGTGGTACATGAAGAACTCTCGATCTTCCCCCCCCATCCTCGGAATATGCCGGTTACTCAGGAATACCCCACTGCCGTCCGCGTCATACAGCACCACGCTGTTCAAGGGTTTCAGTGTAGCCATTTCCAGGGCAACCACCGACCTCAGGCGTTCGATCTGCTTTTCACCCACGCCCTCTTTCTCGACCCTTTCGATAAGGCCGACCAGCATCAGCTCACTCTGCCTGAACATGCCCTCGGTGTAGTTGCTCAGGGCACTGGTGAGGTTGACGGTATTGGTTTCGATACTCACCAGCGTATTCTGGCGCACCGTCACTATCTGCCATACCGTCAGTAACACGACGCACAGGCACACAACAAAAATCAGCAATGAGGCAAGACGAAGATCACTCTTCAAAGGCAGCCTCCAAGGCAGGTTGAAAACATGTTCGACGTACACGGATTCATCATTGAACCTGCGCACTCATGATGTGCACCAACCCTGTACCATTCTTTTGCCATCATTTCCAAGATTTGCTCGCTTCCCTTGTCCATATTCCGTATTGAAACAGTAGACGTGTTCCGGCCCTGAACGGAAAAAGCTTTGGGGCTCATACGAAAAAAATTAACGGCCAGATCATGACCTTAGCTCTGAAGAAGCTCGCACAAGCCTGACACAGAAGCTTTCGCTGGGTATTCTGGCCGGCTTGGCCCAATGGATATGAAACCGTCATGAAGAAAACCCTGAGCACCTTGCTTACCGCTTCGGCAATCCTGCTTGCAGCCCCCTCAGTACAGGCTCACCAGATCTGGTTCGAGCAAGCCCCGGACCGCAGCATGACGTTCTACTACGGCGAATATGACAACAATATGCTGGAGGTCACTCCTGGCGGCATGGATCGCTTCAAGGCCCTGGAAGCTCAGTGGACAAGCGCATCAGGAACGACTCCGCTGAAAATGAAACTCGAGCGCGACCACTTTTCGGTTGCTCAGAAGCCCGGCAAGAATGATTCATGGCTGGCCTTCGACAAGCAGTACCCGATCTTTCAGGTCAAGGACGAAGGCAAGACCGTCAGCGCCTACTGGACGCCAGCCACCCGCTGGGTCAGCGACTTTCGTGCCCGCGAGCCAGAGCTGGACCTGGATATCGTACCGACAGGCGTCGTAAAGGGCGATGAAGTGGAGTTCCAGGTCTTTCACCTGCAAGACCCGTTGGGCAATGTTCCCGTGACCCTGTCTTCGGGCTCCGGCTGGGTGCGGCTTGCCAATACCGATGGCGAAGGCAAGGTCAGCTTCAAGCTGCCCTGGAAAGGCACCTATGTGCTGGGTATCGAATACCGCGACCGCTCGGCGGGTGGAGAACGTGTCGGCCTTGATGGCAACAAGGAAAAATACGACATCCTGGCCTACAGCTCGTCGCTCTCGTTCCACAAGGCGAGCGGTCTGGCACCTCTGCCCCGCGCAGAATCAACGCTGCCAGCGTCGGAAATCGCTCGTCTGAACAAGAAGTAATTGAGGGGAACCTGTCAATGAAAGCTGTTTTCCATTGCCTGCTAGTTGCCTGTGCCCTGTTCATGAACCAGGCCAATGCCCATGGCGTTCCTCAGCCGCAGCATGGCGGCCTGATCGAAGATGCCGGGCTGGTAGCCATCGAAATGGTCGCCAACGGCGATACCGTGGACCTGTACCTGACCGATCACGATCAGCCGGTCAGTGCCGACAACGTCACCGGCGTGCTGACCATTACCACCCGCCATAAACGGGTTAAAACCGACATCGTCGCGCTCAGCGGCAATCAACTGCAAAGCAAGGGCGTGAGTTACCAGTCAGGCTCGCGGGTCAGCGCCCTGCTGACTCTGGCGGATGGCAAGACCAAGGTCAGTGCGCGGTTCAAGATTCCGTGATGGGGTTGAATATGGCATTCAAGACCGGCCTCGGTGTTACTTAAACTAACGAAAATGCCCTGCTTGCAGGGCATTTCTTACGGACCCGTCCCTATCATCCGCACGAAGTTTCCTAGAAAATCCCATCCCCTTGCGTGGGTGTTTTTGGCTCTCTAGGCTGTGCCGGTCACTGCTCATCAGTGATCGGGTTTAGCAGCCTGCATAGCTCAACCACGCAAGAGTCACGCCTATATGGCGGCTTTGCGTGGGGCACCTTCGGGTGCGCCGGTTTTGGTTGAGTTACCGGTCTGCTAACCCGCGTCAAAGTCGCCACCCCTCTATCGTTTAGCAGCGAGTGAAAGGTGGCCCGATATAGGTAACTCGACCGTGAAAAAAGTAACCCCCGACCCACCTGTTCCTTCCCTCGAAGAATCCCTGCTGCATATCTCCGAACTGCTGCGCTGCGCAGCCGCCACCGCCTACGAATCCGGCGACAGCCTCAATGGACCGAAACGTGATCTGGCTTTTTCAGTCGTGCATCTGATCGGCATGGCCAGGACTGAACTGGATCGATCGTTGGAGCGGGTGGAGCTGCGTTGAAGCTGTAGTGAAAGTGTGGGACCGGATTAGGTAATGCGCTGCTTATCCGGTCCGACGACGAAAATGTTTCCGGTCCGTACAGCAAATCTTAAAGACACCGAACCAATGCCTGGCAAGGCTGGGGTAAGAGAGCAAAGACTGAAAATGTGATTAGGAGCGAAGCCCCCTCTGCAACGACTCGCCTCAAGGCTGGCAATGGCGCCACCTATACCTTGACTCAAGGCTTCTGGAGCAAGCCCCAGGCAAGCATTCTTCCGATCTTCAACCGCGAGCAACATTTCTGTGGCCTAGGCGTCATCAAGAAAGTCGGCGACCAGGAAAACATCGAACCCATTCAACAACTGCAAATCAAGACCGGGTTCGCATGCCTGAAGTTTGTTATATAGAAACACCGCACGGTATCCGCTGGGAGTTGGTTGAACCGTTTCGAGTGGATACCGCCCTCGGCAGAGGGCAGCTAGCGGCCAAAAAATGTCGCTTTTAGCATGATTGTCTGACACCGGCCTGATGATTCTCCCAGTGCACGTTGACCAGCAATGCGCGCCATGATATCAATTTACCATCGGGCTCGGGGCGCGATTTAACTTTCCACTGACTATATGCGGTGGCCACTGCAAGGGTAGCTTTGCCTGTTCGCGCTATACGTTGACGTTATCGATGGCGCTGGTAGAAGAGAAAATAGCCCCGAGACCCGGTACTACGAATGGATATCGACGAAATTTTCAAGAATTTGTTTGGCCCCGGTTTCAACAGCCTTGATGGATTTTGCCAGTTACTAAAGGTTGATCAGAACAAACTACTGAGTTTTCTTTACAAAAGGAAAGGCAGCCATTACGTAAGCTTTTCCATTTTAAAGAAAAACAAAACTCATCGCACCATCAAAGCCCCAAAACGGGTGATGAAAACAATTCAGCATGCACTATTGCCGCATCTGGAAAAATATTATTCTCCAAAATCTTCCAGCCACGGCTTCGTCAAGGGCAGAAACATTAAGACAAATGCTCAGATCCACGCCAGAAAGAGATATGTATTCAATATTGATCTGAAAGATTTTTTTGAAAGCATTCACTTCGGACGAATCAGAAACCTATTCATGGCTCATCCATTTAATGCACCCCATAATGTTGCGACGGTCATGGCACAAATCTGTTGCAGCGATGGGAAATTAGCTCAGGGCGCCCCTACGTCACCGCTGATATCTAACATGATATGCCGCAAGCTTGACTCACAACTGCAGGCGTTAGCAAAGTCAGGCAAATGTCACTTCACCAGGTATGCTGACGACATCACATTTTCGTTTACCAGCACCGCAAAACATCTGCCTAAGGATATTGTCGAGATTTCCGATGACGGCAGAGCGATACTTGGGCGCGAGCTGGAAGAAATCATCAAATCCAATGGATTTATCATAAATCCTGAAAAAACGCGTCTTCAGCACCGAACGCAGCGACAAATGGTAACCGGGCTTGTCGTTAACGATATGCCGAACGTCACGAGAGAGTTTATCCGTTTAACGAGCTCAATGATCAATGCCCTCAAGCGCTACGGGCCTGAGCTGGCAGAAGCCAGATATCTGGAGATCCTCAAGGGCGAAAATCAGTCACTGCAGCCTCGACAAATTCTGCGGACAAAGGACAATGTTGGCGATTTTTATATCAAGGTGGTCAGAGGACGACTGAACTACATCCAGATGGTTCGAGGGCGAGGTGACAACATATATCGTCGATTGGCTTACGAGTTTACAGTAGCAATAGGCAAAGAAAATACTGAGTTCAAAAAATCACCAGAAGAAATTTTAGGAAACTCAATTTTTGTCGTGAACAATATCATTGATGAAAGCCAAGGAACAGCCTTCCTTCTGGAGGGGGTCGGCATAGTGACCAACGAACACGTCGTGACCGGGATATCCAAAACTATCGCCCGTCACTCCATTTCATTCCACCGTGCCGGTGACCCGAAAGAATACTCCGCAGAGCTTATACTTTCGGACAAGAAAGCAGACTTGGCTATTTTTCATCCCAATGTGGATTTTAAAAACATACCTGCCCTGCAAAAATGCGAAAAGACTATTATTCGCCCCACCGATCCAGTTCTATCTATCGGCTTTCCTAAACATCGAGACGGTACAGCACACTACATTGCGAAAGGTAATACTACCCAACGGCGACGACAGGTTGACCTAGACCTTTGGCTGGTAGATTTTACGCTAATGGAGGGAAACAGTGGAGGCCCTATGTTCAACGACTCAATGGAAGTAATCGGCGTCACAGCTAGAGGTGCTAAAAACAATATCGACGCAGCGCTTTATGGGTTTATACCATTAGAGAGCTTGAATAACTTTACAAAAAGAGCCGACTTTTTGCTCCTAAAAAGGTTGTACGACTATATGGGGGACGGAACGCTAAACCTCTTACCAGAAATTCCCGGCAAAGGGGTTTTTAGCAGCACCTATCAAACAAGGCTTCAGAAGCAGCCTGTCACTACCCTTAACGGACGTAGCTAGAGGTCAGGCAAAGACTGTCAGATCGAGAGGGCTGGCATATCGTTTTCTACCTACATGGAACAGCTAATGAGGGATGGGTACTTAGGATGCTGTTTTTGCTAGAATTTGATACAATTTACTCGCTCCGCTCAGATAATATTCTAGTAAAGAACCGGAGCTAAAACCACGCGATTGACATTAGAGAAAGAGCACTAATTAAATCTATAAAACCACATTGCTAATTTGTATTGGTCACCCACTAAAAGGCTAAAATATGGACAAAGATAAATTGATCCTCGCCAGATTAAATTTAGCACAAGAAATCTTGGAGGAGTCTGACGCACTCCCTGGTGCTGAAGGTTATTCCGTGGATCAAGCCGAAAACTTCGTTCATCACTCACGACACGAGCGTGAAGCACTTGTCGTTTATCTTCTGCTTACTTGCTTCGACTTACTAGGGCAGTCACGAGAATTCATCACATTTTATGAGTGGCTTTCCAGCAAAAAAACCGAAATTCTCTCAGAGCATAGGGATGCGATTGAAAGCCTAGCCTTTGAATCTGATGCGTTTGTAGAAAGCGCAAAAGCACTTCATGAGCATTATAATAAGATTTATGGGGTAACTAGAGCATTTCATGCTGGAGTTGAAAATCTCCCTCCTAGCGCATTAGCTCATCTGCTCGCGTCAGTCAGCGTTTCCAAACGCGACCCAGAATCTCTGAAGCCTGAAAATAAAAACACGATATATCCGACCATGCCAGTAACTAGCGAAGAAAAGCTATATAAGCTAAAGCTTAAATTTCTTTATTCCCAGAGAAACGCTTTCACTCATAAGCTATCGCAAAAGCATACTTCCTCGAACCCAGGAATGTCATGCTTTATTAATTCAACAGGTGATGGCCAATCTCGGTCTCAAGGCGCTTCTTGGACTGTTTGGGTAAGTGACGGAAAAGTTTATTATGGGAGCAGTCAGGAAGGTGATTCAAAGCATGTATTCAGTACTCAAGGCTGGCCTTTCGTTCTTTTTGAAGTTTTGTACTCTGCGATTGGCAAAAAATTTGATCGAACAGAAATTAATTTGAAGTTCTCTGTTTTTGATATTGATAATCATCAAATTTTCCAGACACTTGAGCATAAAGACCTACCAGCTTTTCTTGAGGAAAACTACAGGATCAAACTTAGCGACTGGAGTTTCTAATGCCAGAGCCTTGACCCCATTTACAGGCGCGACTAATTCAGCTCGAAGCCATATATTCTCTTGCCAAAACGCAGACCTGTTACAGATGAGTATAATCTCCTATCGGTTGAAGTTTTTGAATTAACTAGGCGAATTGAGAGGATCGTTAATGCCGTATAGCTTTTCTACGCTGAGCCAGTCATTTTAAGCGCATAAAAAATTGACTTAAGATTTTCGCGAAAATCAAAAAGCACATTTTAGTGTGCGCATCTCAAACGATAAGGTCTAAGTAGCATGAGCGCCGAAGCAAATATATTAGGTAAAGTGGCTGAACTAGGCGGAGCAGCAGCATTAGTTTATTTGGCATCCTTCGTTTATGGCTTTCTTGAAATACAAACTTATTACACAGCGTTCGGGTTGAAATGGTATACACCATTTTTACCAACCAGCTATTTTTCTATGCACTCAGCAGCGACAATGAGCGGCATCATGCTTATGAGTCTAGCCTTCGGAATCTCGATAAAAATCATTTCGTCTTCTTTGTTTGACAAGGTGGTGAGCTTTATAATATTAACATATCTAGCGCTTATAATCATGACTACATATGTTATGCGTACAAAAATCTATCAGCTAGCATCTGAAGCAATGTATTTATTAAACATGATTTTAGCCCCGTCGACCTACGTGATCGGACTGGGTGTCGCAGTTATCGTGGTTAGATACAAAGATTTTCTAAGTAATAGGTTTTGGGGGGTGATAATAGTCGCTTCTACAGTCATGATTTTTTACTCAGCATCTTCCTTAAAGGGTGAGGCTAGAGCAATTGAGGTGATGCGGAACTATGGAGAAAATCTTCCTTTAGTGGATATCAGCAAAAAGAAATGGTCAGTTCTAACAGTTTTTGAAGATAAAGCATTGGTTGTTTATTTTCCACGAGAGCCCGAAAGCCACCCTATTGCAACCATAATTACCATAGATAAGACGCCAATAAATTTTGTATCTCCTGGTTACGTAGGCGATGGATACTTGAAGCATTGAATCCTTCTAGCTGGATGCGTTCGAGAGACTGCTGGTGGCCGATTTCTGCCAATCGCAACTCACAGCACCCACCCCAAAGCCACCCTTGGCCAACAACAATATTCAGCAAACATTGACACAGGAAACCCACCGCCCTAAAACTGCCTACCCTAAACATCTGAAGAATCCAGGGCTATTGCACGGCTACAAGCACAGGGAAAGTAGTAATGAAATTCAGCAAGGCGCAGGGATGCCACTCCAAAAGCCAAAAGCATCGGCCATACCTCAACAGCCCAAAGCCCCACTATTCTCACTCGTCACAATCTGCAAAGGCACATGCACACAATGCCGCTTTGGATCAAAGACTGGCGCTGCCTGCAACTCGACCAGCAGCCGGATCAGGGAAGTGCCGATCAGCAGTGGCTGCGAATCGATCACCAGACTGACTACGCCCTGCTCAAGCGCCTGATGCGAGCTGGACGTCGATTCCAGCAGGATGCTGCAGATCGACGGCCGCTCGGGTAACTGGGCCAGTGCTTTGATAATGCCGTCGCCACCCCCACCTACTACGCACAGTCCGCGCAGGTCGTCATGGCGGGCCAGCAGGTCGAGGGTGGCTTCTTCGGTGATGTCGTCGTTATCCATGTTCACCAGCGGCTCCAGCAGGCGCAGGTGCGGTGCGTGTTGCGTGAGGTAGCTGCGCAGGCCGTCGACGCGGGCCTGATGCCCGAGAAAGCGATGGCCGCCCATCAGCACCCCGACGCATCCTTCGCGGGCACCCGAGATATGGGCGACCAGCCAGCCCATGGTGCGCCCGAATGCATGGTTGTCCTGGCCGACATAAGGCCCTTGCGGGGTCTCGTGGAAGTCCGACAGCAAGGCCACTATCGGCACCCCGGCGGCGCGTATCTGCAGGATGGTCTGGTTGATCAGCGGATGAGCGAAACTGACGACACCCAGCCCGTCATATTTCACCGCCAGTTGTTCGATCTGTCCGGCAATCACGGCCGGGGTACGGTCGGTGATGTACTCGAAGTGGCAGCTGAGATTGGCATCGGTCCAGGCTCGGGCGGCTTCGTTGATGGCCGCTGCAAGGTTGGCGTAGAACTCCTGCGCAGTGCCCAGCAGCAGAATGCCGAAACGATAGTGAGGGCGACGCTCGCGCAGTCGCTGGCCGATCAGGCGGGCGGCGAAATAACCGACCGCTTCGGCGGCCTGCAACACCTGTTCGGCGGTTTGCGGGCTGACCGGAGCCCTGTCGTTGAGCACCCGGTCCACGGTGGCCACACTCAAGCCGGCGCGTTCGGCCACCGTGGCAATCGTAGGACGTTTCTTGTTATTCATAGTTGATCCCTTGATAGAAAACTATCATGCCACTCAGGCTCTGGATGATAGCTTGATAGAGAATGTATTCAAGGGATTGAGCGATTTATTGCAACTGCCTACTCTTTTCTCCAGCGATGCAATCAAACAAACATCGCGGCAAGTTCCAACAATAAACATGCTTGCGGAGAATAATAAAATGCCTGAACACGATTCAGCCTTTGAACAGGGTATTCAATACACGCGTCGGGATTATCGACTGACCGGCCCAGAGGCAGCACGTGCCGCGCAAAAAGGTCTGGTATCGGCAACCTGGTATCAATGCCCTGTCTCTCGCAAGCGCATGAAAGAGTTGATGCAACGCCGCGATGGTCCGGCCCTGCGTGATACCGCGCTGTGGTTTCTGACGCTGGGGCTGTCCGGTTGGGGTGGCTACTGGTTCTGGGGAAGCTGGGCCTGCGTGCCGTTCTTCATTGTCTATGGCGTGCTCTATGGCAGCGCCTCCAATGCCCGCTGGCATGAAACCGGGCATGGCACGGCCTTCAAGACCCGCTGGATGAACGATGCCGTTTATCATGTCGCCAGCTTCATGTGCCTGTTTGAACCCCATGTCTGGCGCTGGAGTCATGCCAGGCACCACACCGATACCATCATTGTCGGTCGGGACCCGGAGATCGTCGAACCGCGTCCACCCAGTCTGTTGAAGATGTTTCTGAACCTGTGCAGCCTGCCCCGCGCACTGGACACCTTTCGCGGTGTCCTGCGCCATGCCCAGGGCCATGCGAGTGATGAAGAACGGGATTTCATCCCTGAATCCGAGCTGCCCAAGGTCTTTCGTGCGGCGCGGATCTGGCTGGTGATTTATGCCCTGACCCTCATGACCGCACTCTATCTGCACAGTTGGCTGCCTTTGATGTTTATCGGTCTACCGGCACTTTATGGCGGCTGGCTTTCCTATCTTTTCGGTATTACACAACATGTAGGGCTGGCCGAAGATACATTGGACCACCGCACTAACTGCCGAACCATTTATATGAACCCTGTGCTTCGGTTCCTCTACATGAACATGAACTATCACCTGGAACATCATATGTTTCCCATGGTGCCTTATCACGCCCTGCCGCAACTTCACGCGGAAATAATCGACGATTGCCCGCCGCCTTATCGCAGCCTGTTCGAGGCTTTCAGAGAAATTTTTCCAACGGTCTGGAAACAGCGCAAGGACCCGACCTACTTCGTTCGCCGCCCGTTACGGGAAAGCAGTGAACAGGCACTTGCCGAGTCCTGAACGGCCCCTCGCTGGATCCCACGAAAAACAACAAGAGAGATTGCCATGACCGACCAATGGATCGACGTATGCGCTGTGGACGACATAGACGAAGAAGACGTCATTCGTTTCGACCATGCCCAGCGCACCTATGCGGTTTACCGCTCTGCCGACAGTGAGTTTTTCGCCACCGACGGCCTGTGCTCCCATGAGGCCATTCACCTGGCCGACGGGCTGGTGATGGCGCATGTGATCGAGTGCCCCAAACACAATGGACGCTTCGATTACCGCTCCGGCCAGGCCTTGGGGGCTCCGGTCTGCGTCAATCTCAAGACCTACCGGGTCCGGGTCGAAGCGGGACGTGTCCTGCTCGGCCTCACCTCATGAAAGGGGGAATCGCCATGCCTGCTCATGACGCTCCACTGGTGATCATCGGCGCCGGGCATGCCGGTGGCCGTGCGGCCCTGACTCTGCGGGCCGAGGGTTACAGCGGTCGTCTGGTGCTGATCGGTGATGAAAGGCACCTGCCCTACGAACGTCCGCCACTGTCCAAGGAATTGCTCAAGGGCACGATGGACCTTGCTGCATGCAGCCTCTGCGATGAGGCCCGACTGGCCGAACTGAATATCGAGCATTTGTCGGGCAACCCGGTGACAGCTCTGGACCCGTCCCGCCATCGCCTGCAACTGGCAGACGGAAACTGGCTGGATTATGCCCGCCTGCTGATTGCCACCGGTGGCCGGGCTCGGCAGTTGCCCATCGCTGCACATCGGCCCGCCAACCTGCTTTACCTTCGGACCCATGACGAAGCCATTGCCTTGCGAACGTCGCTCAAGCCGGGCACTCGCCTGGTGGTGATCGGTGGCGGTTTCATCGGCCTGGAGGTCGCGGCCACTGCACGAGCCCTGGATTGCCAGGTGACCTTGCTGGAGGCCGGGCCGCGTCTGGCGGGTCGAGTCCTGCCAGGTCCTGTGTCCGCCGCCCTGCTGGCACTGCATGTACGCAACGGCGTGAACGTGCGCCTGAATGCAGCCATTGAAACCTTGCAGGGCGCGCCCCGTGTCGAATCCGTGCAACTGGTCAACGGCGAGCTGTTTGCCTGTGACCTGGTGGTCGCAGGTATTGGCATGCAACCCAATATCGAACTGGCCAGAGAGGCAGGTCTTGAGGTCGGCCAAGGCATTCGTGTCGATGAGCAATTGCGTACCAGCGCCCCGGATATCTTTGCCGCCGGGGATGTCTGCGAGTTTCGCCTGCACCCCGAGGATGACTTTCAACGTCAGGAAACCTGGCGCAATGCCGAAGCCCAGGGGCGACATGCAGCCTTGAATATGCTGGGTGCCAGGCAGCCATTCAACGAGGTACCCGGCTTCTGGAGCGATCAGTACGATTGGGGGCTGCAAACCGTAGGGCAGGTTTCAAATAGCGAGCCTGATGCCACACGTGTCACCTCGGCGGACGGCTTCGTGCTGTTTTACCTCGACCCGCAGCACCGCCTGATCGGCGCCTGCGGCTGGGGACCGGGTAACAGCGTCGCCAAGGACATCAAGCTCTGCGAACGGCTGATCGGCAGTCAGATCCGCCTGGATGCGGGGCAACTGGCCAACCCCGACAGGCCACTCAAGCAACTGTTGAGGAGCTGACATGCGTGAATTCCTGATCTTCCAGTCACTCTGGGCAATGCTCGATCATCAGGGGCAGTGCGACCTCTCTCTTGAGGCGCAACTGGAGAAAATCGCGGCAGCCGGGTTTGATGGGATCACCGATCACTTCTGGGTCCCGGGACATGTGAAGCGGCTAGCCTCTGCTGCCAACGCTCAGGGCTTGCAGATCGAAGGCCAGTTGTTTCCCCGCACCGTGGACGATCTGGCCAGAGCCATCGATGTGATTTCACCTTACGGTTGCCACCACCTCACCCTGCAAGCGGATGCGCAACCACGAACAGTGCGCCAGGCCATCGACCTGATCGAGGGCTGGCAGCGACTGGCCGAGCAGGCAGCGTTTCCGATCCTGCTGGAAACCCATCGCTATCGCATCACCAGCGACTTGTTGTTCACCCTGGATATCCTCGCCGAGATGCCGGACCTCAAGCTTCTGGCCGATCTGTCCCATTACGTCGTGGGCCGGGAACTGCCCTTGCCTGCGGCCTCGCAAGACGAAGAGCATTTGCAGACCATTCTGCGCCATAGCTGGGGTTTCCATGGCCGGGTCGCCAACAGTGAACAGGTGCAAATACCCATCACCTTTGCCCAGCATCGGCCCTGGCTGGACTACTTTCTCAAGCTCTGGCGCTACGGCATCGAGGACTGGCTGAACCGCCCGCTCGGCGAAACCGGCAGCCTGTCATTTACCTGCGAACTCGGCCCGCCGCCCTATGCAATCACCGGCCCGGACGGACGTGATATCACCGACCGCTGGGCCGAGGCGCTGTTGCTCAAACAACTGATCGGCGAGGTCTGGAAAGAATGTCAGGCTAGCCGGCGCCAGTACTCTTCTCGCGTTTCATCTGCACCACCAGTGTGAAGCGGTCATCCGGGTGAATGGTTTCGGACACCACCATCAAGGCCCCTGAATCGTCTCGATACTGGCGAATGATCTTCAGGCCGGGCGAGCCCGTCTCGGCATTGAGGGTCCTGGCGATTTCCGGGGTCAGGAGCACCGCTCGCACCTGCTGGTCCACCACGTCGATATGGCGACCGAAATGCTGCTCGATCAGTGCCGCGATCAGTTCGTCGGGGTGCTGCTCGGCCAGTTCGATCACGGCCGAGTAGCCATCCTGCGCGTAGACATCCGTCCAGCACAAAGGCGCATTGATGTTCTGCTGGTCGACCCGAATGCTCGACACGCAAAAGTAGTGTTCCCCCGGCTCAAGCCCCAGACGCCGGGCTTCGGCGATATCCGCAACGAAATGACGAACGTTCTGGATGCTGCGCACCTGCGTCTCGGCCAGATGAACCAGATCCGACACCGATGCCAATGAATGCGAGTAGCCGCCTCTCGGCGAGCTGGCTTCGACCCGCGTCCCCACCCGCTTGCGTCGTGATACCAGGCCCTGATTCTGCAACTGGGTGATGGCCGCACGCACGGTATGGCGGCTCACGTCATAAAGCTCACATAACTCGAACTCGGTGGGTAACAGGCTCCCCACCGGGTAGCGGCCGCTGGCAATGCCCTCCAACAGGTCCTTTGCAACAACCGCATAGCGCGTCTGGTTCATACCTTTCATCAGTCCCGGTCTTTCTGCGAGTTGACAGTGTATCAGCGAGCGGGCAAGAATTATGTACGTACATTTTAAATATGTCCGACCAATAACAACATATCAGGTACCTCTTCATGTCCAGCACCGTTTTCGACTCCGCCCTCTTTCGCGATATGTTCGGCACCGCCGAGATGCGCGCCGTGTTTTCCGACAAAGCCCTGATCGAACGCTATATCGAAGTCGAGGTAGCCCTCGCTCGTGCAGAAGCCCGATGTGGCGTGATCCCCGCCAAGGCGGCCGAGCAGATCGCCGAACTGGCCACTTACTCGTCGCTGGATCTGGCGCTCATGCAGCACGAAACCGAAATCGTCGGTTACCCGATCCTGCCTCTGGTCGAACAACTGTCCAAAACCTGCGGCGAAGCCGGACGCTATGTGCATTGGGGCGCGACCACCCAGGACATCATGGACACCGCTGTGGTGTTGCAGGTACGCGCAGCCCTGGCCATCGTCGAACGTGATATCCAGAGCGTGCGCAACCTGCTGGCCGGTCTGGCCCAGCGTTATCGCGATACCCCGATGGCTGGCCGGACTCATTTGCAGCATGCCCTGCCGATCACCTTCGGCTACAAATGCGCCGTCTGGCTGAGCATGTTCGACCGCCACGCCGAGCGTCTGGTGGAACTGCGCCCGCGGGTGGAAGTCGGGCAGTTCGCAGGGGCCGCAGGCACCCTGGCCTCGCTGGGCGACAAGGGCCTGGAAGTACAGGAAGCCTTGATGGCCGAGCTGGGCCTTGGCGTCCCTCAGGCGACCTGGCATGTCGCTCGTGACGGGCTGGCCGAAACCTTGAACTTCCTTGGGCTGGTCACCGGCTCTCTGGGCAAGATCGCGCTGGACATCATGATGATGATGACCAGCGAACTGGGCGAAGCGTACGAGCCCTTCGTCAAGGGACGTGGTGCCAGCAGCACCATGCCGCAAAAACGCAACCCGATTTCCTGCGAGCTGATGTATGCCGCCGCCAAGGGTGTGCGCCAGCAAGCAGGCCTGATGCTCGACGCCATGATTCAGGATTTCGAGCGCTCCACCGGCCCATGGCAGGCCGAATGGATCGCCATTCCCGAAGCCTTCGCCTTGAGCGCCGCGTCCCTGGGCCAGGCGACCTTCATGCTCGCCGGGCTTGAAGTACGTCCCGAGCGCATGCGCAAGAACCTGGACATGACCCAAGGCCTGATCGTGGCCGAAGCCGTGATGATGGGGCTGGCTCCGGCATTGGGTCGCCAGGTCGCCCATGACGTGGTGTATACCGCCTGCCGCATGGCCAACGATCAGGGCATCAGCCTGCTCGACGCCCTTCTCGCCCAAGGTGAAGCCACCGCGCAACTGGACATCGAGGAACTCAAGCGCCTGACCGATCCGGCCAACTATCTGGGCCTGGCCCCGCAGATGGTCGATATCGCCCTGGCCCGAGAGGGCTCCGTCAAACGCTGATCCTCCGAAGGCCCGGTCAAGGCCGGGTCATTGCCTTTGCTTGCCAATAAAAACAATGAGATTGCAATCATGTCCACGACCACCAAGAAACCGTTCTACAAGGACCTGACCTTTCAGGTCATCGCTGCGATGGTGCTGGGTATCGCCTTCGGCTTCATGGCTCCGGAGCTGGCGGCCAAGTTCAAGATCCTCGGCGATATCTTCCTCAAGCTGATCAAGACCGCCGTTGCACCACTGGTGTTTTTCACCGTGGTGCATGGCATCGCCTCGGCCGGCGATATCAAGCGGGTCGGCAAGGTAGGCCTGCGCGCCCTTATCTATTTCGAGATCGTATCCACCATTGCTCTGGCGCTGGGTCTGCTGTGGGGCAACCTGTTGCAGATCGGCTCAGGTATGCATGACGCACACCCGAGCAGCAACACCTCGGCAGCGGCCAGTGCGGCAATCGCCAAGGGCCACGCACCGACCTCGACGCTGGACTTCATCTACGGGATTTTCCCGGACAACTTCATCGGTGCCTTCTCCGGCGGTCAACTGCTGCAAGTGCTGGTGATCTCGGTGTTCTTCGGCTTTGCACTGCTGGCGCTCAAGCCGGAACGCCGGGAAGTCATCGAGGATGGCCTGAACCGCATCTCCGAGTGCTTCTTCGAGTTCATCAACCTGATCATGAAGTTCGCGCCTCTGGGTGCATTCGGCTCGGTGGCCTACGCCGTCGGCAGCAACGGCACGGCGGTATTGATGTCGCTGGCCAACCTGGTGCTGATGTTCTACGTCTGCGTGGCCTTCTTCATCTTTGTAGTGCTGGGCGTGGTGTGCCGTATTTCCGGGTTCAGCCTGTGGCGCTTCCTGAAGTACATCAAGGATGAAATCTTCATCGTTCTGGGAACGGCTTCCTCGGAAAGCGCCCTGCCACGCCTGCTGCAAAAGCTGGAGAAGTTCGGCTGTTCCAAGCAGAGCGTGGGCCTTGTACTGCCTACCGGCTATGCCTTCAACCTGGACGGCACGTCCATCTACATGTCGCTGTGCGTGCTGTTCATCGCCAATGCCTACGGCGTGCCGCTGAGCTGGGAGCAACAACTGGGCATCATCGCCCTGATGCTGGTGACCTCCAAAGGCGCCGCCGCCGTGTCGGGAGGCAGCTTTGTGGTATTCGCTGCGACCGTGACCGCCATCGGCGTACTGCCAGCCGAAGGCCTGGCGCTGCTGTTCGGGGTCTACCGCTTCATGTCCATGGCCATCGCCACCTGCAACACCATTGGCAATAGCGTCGCAACCGTGGTGGTTTCCAAATGGTCGGGCGAGTTTACCGAAGCAACAGCACAGGCCGAATACAGCCGTGTGCTGGGGCGTAGTCCGCAGGCTGCGTTGTAATTTATCGCTGATGCATCCACCAGCCCCGGTTCTCCGGGGCTTTTAGTTTCTGCTCAATCAAAAAACACCAAGACGACGAACGGCACGTCATATCCCCCATCAAAACGACGAAAGGCACGTTCCTCCGCTATTCAGAACGATAGTGTAGGAGTAGATTTTGGATCCAATGGCTAGCGCAATTCATCCGCAGGAGCATCGATGAGAATTCAGGCTTGTTTGTTGGCTCTACTGATCCCCGTATTCTCGGCCAATGCCTCCGAGAGAGCCATTTCAGTTCCCGGTGACCCGACCGGTGCTTACGCTGTGGTGAAAAAAAGCGGCACAGCCGGACAGCGTGTCATCGTCACCAAACGTGAAGGTTTCCTGGGCGTGATCTACTCAAAGCGCGTCTATGACTGCCAGAACCGCACGGTGAATCTGGTGGGCACCGGTGCAACGCTTGAGATCATGGAACAATCGCACCCTGTCAGCAGCATGGGGCCGATCATTCGTGACTCCACTGCTGAATATCTTCATGCGGAAGCTTGCAGTTGATCGGCTGACACCTGGCCGTCAATGACACCTTCGATTCATCCCTCCGCCCCATAGAGCCCGACCAGATCGGGCTCTATGCCTGCTGATACCCGCCCGATACTTCCCCCCCGCACACATGCCGACACACCTCTCGCACTCTCGCTTCTTTAGGCAATGATTCGAGCGTAATGGGTAATTCGGGAAATGTGCCGCGCCCTATAGTTCCTCACAGGAACCCTGTCGCGGTTCATCACCTTTGTGGGCCTCATGCTCACACCCGTTTGAGAAACTGAACGATGAAATATATATCCATCGGTGGGCTCGAAGTTTCCCGTATAGGGCTCGGCGCAATGTCAATGTCGGCCTTTTATGACATCGGGACAGCCAACGACGATGACTCCGTCAGGACCCTTCACAGGGCGCTTGAGTTAGGGGTCACTCACCTGGACACCGCCGAAATCTATGGCCCCTATATCAATGAAGAACTGGTGGGTCGGGCCATCAAAGGGCGTCGGGACAAGGTCGTGCTGGCCAGCAAATTCGGGATTGTTTCCCACTCGAACGGTGGGCCTGGAGTGCTCGACAGCAGCCCGTCGAATATCCGCACCGCCGTCGAAGGTTCGCTGAAACGCCTAGGTACCGATTACATCGATTTGTACTACCAGCACCGTGTCGATCCGGGTACCCCGATCGAAGAGACCGTTGCGACACTGGCTGACCTCGTCAAAGAGGGAAAGATTCGCCATATCGGCCTGTCCGAGGCTTCGCCGTCCACAATCCGCCGTGCTCACGCCATACACCCGATCAGCGCCCTGCAAACGGAATACTCTTTGTGGAGCCGTGATCCCGAGGCGGTATTACTGCCATTGCTGCGAGAACTGGGCATCGGTTTTGTGCCGTATTCACCACTGGGCCACGGTTTCCTCACCGGCGCAATCCGTTCTCCCGAGCAGATTGGTGACGATGACTGGCGCAAGACCAACCCACGTTTTATCGGCGAAAACTTCCAGCGCAACCTGCGCATCGTTGAGCAGGTAAAGGCTGTGGCTGACGAGTCAGATGCGACCCCGGCTCAAGTGGCGCTGGCGTGGTTGCTGGCTCAGGGTGACGACATTGCACCGATTCCAGGCACCAAAAACTTGTCGCGAGTCGAGGAAAACACAGCGGCGGATCAGCTTGAGCTCAGTGCCGGGCAAATCCATCGCCTGAACAATCTCACGCCTGCTGCAGGCGAGCGCCATAGCGTAGAAGGAATGGCCGCCATAGACCTTTGAGGATCGTTTTCATGCCAACTATTCGTCGCGCTGTTCTGATGGCCATTATGGTTTTATCAACACTGTGGCTCTTCCCTGCCACAAGTCATGCCGAGCCCAGGATGCGAATCGGGGTGATCGGTGCCGGCTCACATGGCGGGACTCTCGGTCGGCTCTGGGTACAAGCGGGTTACGAGGTCATGTTTTCGTCGCGCACTCCGTCAGAACTTGAGCCGATGGTCAAACAGCTGGGGCCGCGAGCGTCGACAGGCACCCCGCAGCAGGCGGCAGAGTTCGGCACCGTGGTGTTTTTTGCCGTGCCTTATAACGCCCTCGTGCAACTGGGACAGGATCTGACCCCTGCCCTGCGCGGCAAAATAGTCCTGGATGCCACCAACCCGCCTCCCGATGAAGGCAACGCCTTGTCCCGCGAAGCCTATGCCAATGGCGTAGGCGAAACCTCAGCCAGATACTTGCCCGGTACCCGACTGGTTCGTGCTTTCAGCGCTGTCGATGCGACCTCTGTCAGTGCCTCTGCACGTGGACAGGGACCGAAACTCGGCGTCCCCATCGCCAGTAATGACTCGCAGGCACTGGAAGTGGCAGCCCGGCTGGCCCGTGACATTGGCTGCGAGCCGGTCATCACCGGCAACCTGGCCACGGCCCGCACCTTTCAACGGGGTGGCCCTGGGTTCAGGGCCAATACCGATGCCGTTGAGTTGCGCCAGTTGCTGGGTTTGCCTGCGGGCACCTGAGCACCTGCACGTTTGAAAGACTCGCCCCCATCCAATCACTGAGAGCTGACCCACCATGAGCGCCCTCAATATCAACGGCAAAGACCACGTAGTCGATGTAGACCCCGCAACGCCTGTCCTCTGGGTCTTGCGCGACACTCTGGGGTTGAGCGGCACCAAGTTCGGCTGCGGAATGGCGCTTTGCGGTGCTTGCACAGTGCATCTGGACGGACAGGCCATACGCTCCTGCGTGACGCCGATATCGGCAGTCGCAGGCAAGAAAATCGTCACGATCGAAAGCGCAACCGATGGCCACGACCCCATAGGTGCAGCGGTCCATGCCGCCTGGGTCAAGCACGACGTAGCGCAATGCGGTTACTGCCAGAGCGGGCAGATCATGAGTGCGACCGCCTTTCTCAAGGCCCAGCCCAAGGGCAGGCAACCGACACCTGAGGAAATCGACTCCGCCATGGTCGGCAACATCTGCCGCTGCGGTACCTATGCCCGCATACGCGCAGCCGTGGCCGACGCTGCTCAAACTCTTGCCTGACTGGAGCTTTCATCATGTTCAACGAAACCGTCCCGGATGAGTTGCCACGTGCGTTGCAACACCTGCTTGAACGTGACCAGAAGCGCGAACCGGTCATGCTGGCGCGCCGCAATTTCCTGAAAATGGCCGGTATCGGCGGGCTGGCCATCGGTGCCTTTCCCCACTGGGCCATGGCAGAAAGCGGCAGCACTGGCCCGGCACCTCTCAAGCCTTCGCAACAGCCGTCGGCCTTTGTGCAGATTGCCTCCAACGGTGAAGTGACGGTGACCATCAACCGGCTGGAGTTTGGCCAGGGCGTACAAACCGGCCTGCCAATGATTCTGGCCGAAGAACTCGATGCTGACTGGAGCCTGGTGCGCAGTCGCAACGGCAACAGCGACGCAGCCTATCAAGACCCGTCTTTCGGCATGCACCTTACCGGCGGCTCAAACTCAATCAAGAACAGCTACCTCCAGTATCGCGAACTGGGCGCACGGGCACGCGCCATGTTGCTCACGGCAGCAGCCACACGCTGGAAGGTAAACGTGACAAGCCTGCGCACACAGTCAGGAATGGTCATCGGGCCAGGTGGCCGCAAGGCGAGCTACGGTGAGCTGGCCGAAGCCGCAATGGCATTGCCCGTACCGGAAACAGTCACGCTCAAGGACCCCAAGGATTTCAGAATCATCGGCCGTGCAACAACACGTATCGACGCCAAGGCCAAAAGCAGTGGCCAGCAGGATTTTGGCATCGACATGCGCCTGCCTGGACAACTCACCGCCGTGGTCGCGCGCCCACCGATCTTTGGTGCCCGGCTTAGCTCGGTGGATGACAGTGCAGCTCGTGCAGTGAAAGGCGTAAAAGCCGTGCTGCGTATTCCGCTCGATCGCGGCGCAGAAGGCGTGGCGGTGGTGGCTGACGGTTACTGGCAAGCCAGACAGGGACGCGATGCACTCAAGCTGCAATGGGATACCGCAAACCTCGAAAAGGTAGACAGCGAAAAGCAGTTGGCTTCTTACCGGGAGCTGGCAGAGCGCCCCGGCCCGCGAAGCTTCGAGGCCGACATGACGCCGCTGGCAACAGCGCCGCATCAATTGCAGGCGGAGTTTGTGTTCCCGTACCTGGCCCACGCGCCCATGGAGCCGTTGAACTGTACCGTCCAGCTTTCTGAAAAGCGCGCCGAGCTTTGGGTGGGCACCCAGTTTCCCGGCACAGACAATGCGGCTGCCGCACGCGCTCTTGACCTCAAGCCTGAGCAGGTAAACGTGAATGTACAGATCGCTGGCGGTGGCTTCGGTCGGCGTGGCCTGCACAGTTGCGACATCGTTGTACTCGCGTGTGAAGTGGCCAAGGCAGCCCGGACAGCAGGTCTGAATGTACCAGTGCGTACGCTCTGGAGTCGCGAGGACGATATAAAGGGTGGCTACTACCGCCCCATGCATTTGCACCGCGCACATATCGGTTTTGACGACAAAGGCAACGTGCTGGCCTGGGACCATGTTCTGGTCGGGCAGTCCATCACCAGCGATACCATGTTCAGCGGCATGGTAAAGAACGGCATCGACAGGACCGCAACGGAAGGCATGCGTGATCCCTATCCGTTCCCCATGCGCCTGACCGTGCACCATCCGAAACTCAACGTTCCGGTTTTATGGTGGCGCAGTGTGGGCTCCACTCACACCGCCTTCGTGATGGAAACACTGATTGATGAAATCGCACGGACAACCGGCCAGGACCCTGTGGACTATCGGATGCGCCTGTTCGCCGATCAAAACCCACGCCACCGTGCCGCCCTGCAACTGGCGGTGGAAAAAAGCGGCTATGGCAAGGCGCAGCTACCCGCAGGCCGTGCCTGGGGAGTGGCCGTGCATGAGTCCTTCAGTTCGATTGTCGCCTACGTAGTACAAGCCTCGGTACGTGACGGGCAACCGGTGCTGCACCATGTCACGGCCGGTGTGCACTGCAACCTCGCGGTCAACCCGCGCAGCGTGGAAGCCCAGGTACAAGGTGCAGCCGTCATGGGCCTGTCGATGTGCTTGCCAGGCGGCGCAATCACGCTGAAAGACGGAGAAGTGCAGCAAAGCAATTTTGCAGACTTCAGCGTGCCACGCATCACTGACATGCCTGAGTTCGCTGTACATGTCGTGCCGAGCGCCGAGCCGCCGACAGGAATCGGTGAGCCTGGCCTCCCCCCTCTCGCACCGGCTTTCGCCAACGCCATTGCCCGGCTCACTGGCAAACCGCTGCGTGAGCTGCCTTTCAAACTCGCGTAAGCGAATGCTGATCAATAGAGAGAAAACCAATTGACCTACTACCTGAACCCGAAATCTGCGCACAAACCGCAAGGCGTCATGATTGCCGCACTGGTCATGTCTCTAGGGGCATTTGCCAGCCTCCTGTTGCCAGCACAGGCCCAAGCCAGCCAGGCGTTGGCCCAGCGCTATGTCTGCACCGCCTGCCACCAGCCCGCTGCAAGGGTCGTTGGCCCGTCCTGGAAGGAAATCGCGCAAAAGTATAGCGACGGCAGCACGACAGCAGAGCAAATAGCCGCCAGTATCAAATCGGGCAGCACCGGCAAGTGGGGACCGATGTCGATGCCCCCGCAAGCCCAAGTTTCCGATGCCGATCTGAAGTCGATCGCGCAGTGGCTACTGGATGGCGCACCCTAGCATCACACACGCATCCGCTTGATATCCCTCTGGGGCGGCGCACCAAACAATCGGCTGTATTCACGACTGAACTGCGACGAGCTTTCATAACCCACCAACCCGCTGGCGCGGCTCGCATCGATATTCTGGCTCAGCATCAACTGCCGGGCCGCTTGCAGCCGCAATTGCTTCTGGTACTGCAACGGGCTCATCCCCGTGACGGCCCGAAAGTGCTGGCGAAAAGTCGATGGGCTCATATGGGCATGTTCCGCCAGATCGTCCATACGCAGGGTTTCCCGAAAATTCAGCTTCAGCCAGGCAACCGTTCTGGCGATGTGATTTCTGGGTGAACCGGCAGCCACGATATGCAGCAATTGCGGGCCATGCGCGCCATTCAGAAGACGAGTGATGATCTCTTCCTTGATCAGCGGAGCAATGGACGCCAGTAAATCCGGCTCACCAAGCAGATCGACCAGACGTCTCAACGCATCGAGTACGCCGGCGTCCAGCGCCTGTACGGTAATCGGACGAAACTCGTCGTCTTTCATGCGCGGCGACAACTGCATGCGCTCGGCCACCTGCATGACCGTGGCACTGTCGAAGGTCAGCATCATGCCCAAGAACGGTTTGGCAACGCTGGCCTTGGTGACATTCGAGAACACCGGCAAATCGATGCTGGTCACCATCGACTGGCCAGGGTCATAGGCGAGCACCTCATCGCCGACAATGGCCTGCTTGCCGCCTTGTAACGTCACACCGATCCCCAGACCGTAAATACAATGCACTGGCAACGTAGCGGCCTTGCGCCGATGCAGGCTCAGGCCGGGAATCGCGGTGACCAGGTCCCCTTCACTGCGCAGCAGCTGGCTCACCACGTGGGCAAGCTGGCTGGTATCGCTGCTGGTCTGATTGTTTTCGAAAGAAGACTGCACGTTCGACTCCTTGGCACTATCAGGTCTATAACTGGCCACGAACACCCCCCTCAGCACTGCGGACAATGTATGCCGGGTCTTGCTCAAGCCATTTCAAGGCGTGCTGCACGACCTGAAAATCAAGGTTTTTCATGGGTTACCTGCGTGTCGACAGACGCCCTTTCCCGGTGCCGTCTGGATAGCCAGAGGCACAACGCCCCCCACAGACCAGCGACGGGCACGATGACGATGGCCAGAGCGCCAAAACCTGCACCCAACGCCGTCAAGCCAACGGACAACCAGCCACTGGCCGCGTCGCCTCCCCGGTACACCAGGGTTTCGATCACATTCTTTGCCTTGTACTTTTCCTCACGGGTGACGACGGTCCAGAGCACTTCACGGGCAGGACGCACCACGGCGAATTCGATGGCGCGACGCAAGCCCTGCGCCAACGCAACGGTCGCAGGAACGGGAGCCATGGCCATGGCGGTAAACGCCACGATGGTCGCCAGCGGCAGCGAGATCAGCGCGCCACCGACGCCGACCAGCCGGATCAGCGGCCCCGTCAGCAAGAGCTGGAAAATCAGGGTCAGCGCTGACACGACCAGATCAATGATGGCAAAGAACCGCGTTCTGCTGCCCACATCCGAGTAACTGCCGGCAACAATCCGGCCCTGCTCGAAATACAGGAAAGTGGCTGCCGTGGTATGCAAGAGCATGAACAAGACCAGCCCCAGCAGATAAGGTGAGCGCGAAATCAGCGTGATACCCGCCAGCACACTGCCGCCCATGCTTCGCTCGCTTTGTAACGGGCTTATGGATTGCGCCTCGGTGCGAGACAGAAGCCCCCGATAGCAACGCACGGACAGTTCAAGCAGCAACGCCGCTGCAAAGGTCAATGCCAGCGGCCCCAGCCTGGTTGCCATTCCCGCCGCGAGTAATGGGCCGACGAAAGTCCCCAGGGTTCCTCCCGCCGCCACGAAGCCGAACAGTCGTCGACCTTGCTCGCTGGAGAATCGATCAACCAGCACACTCCAGAAAATGGAGACGATGAACAGGTTGTAGACGCTGATCCAGACAAAAAACACCTGCCCGACTCTGACTGGCGCAACCCGGTTGGCAATCAGCACACCGAATATCAGCATCGTCAACGCAACGAGCCGATAGATCAAAGGCACGAAACGCTTCGCAGGCAGGCGGGAAACCAATGCACCAAATAACGGGACCATCAGCAGCATCACCAGGAAGGTCGCCGTAAACAGCCATTGCAGTTTGTCGGCACCGCCCTCCAGCCCCAAAGCATCACGCAGAGGGCGCACCAGGTAATAGCTGGCCAGGACACAGAAATGAAACGCGAACCCCAGCAACAGCGCCGCTCGCTCGGACGGCTGGACGTTTGTCCATTTGAATGCCTTGGCAGGTATCAAAACCGGTTACCCACCGCTGAAACGGGTGAATGAATAACAAGAGACATGGCGAAAGATCCTCTACGGGTCATGTGGGCACTCAAGGCAACACCGGCTGCGCCTGCACTCGCGCAACCGTATTGAAAGCGCTGAACAACAACGCGCGGGAGTGGTGTTGGCGGGCCAGTTGAAACAGGTCCGGCTCTATGGCTTGAGCTTTCTCAATCGCTTGCTGGCCCTGACTTACAGAGGACCACAGAAACTGCATGAGCACTCTGTCGCCCGCCTCACTGACATTGACCTGAGCACTGATGAATCCCGGATAAAAACAGGTAAAACGTTCAGTGCGAGCAATCAATGCCGCCGCCAGATCCTGAGCATGAAGCGGATCGACGATGAATTCCACGAACTGACTGAACAGGGAATCGTGAGTTGAAAAGCTCATGAGCGGTCTCCAAAAGGCAGTCTTTGGGGCCAGGATCACTCAGCATAAACTCAGATCCCGTGCAGCCTGACGCAGTATCCTGCGCTGAAGGCCATGACCGATTGCCTGATCGGCGCTATTGATTGCTCGATTCAACGGAGTTTTACTCACCTGCTCCGAAAAACAACAAAGATTACAAGTTATTTCAAAGGCGGCAGACTGCCCAAACCGACGAGTCAACTCATGCCTCGCACATGGAAGATATAGCCAATCTGCACTCGTTCATCCAGTGCACGGCAGCCCCTGCGCAGCACCGTCCTCAACACGTCAAAGATGATCGGGCCTGAGATTGACCAGCATCCCTCCAGCCCCATCCTCTACCAGCCAGACAGCCCCGTCAGGCGCAATGGCGACATCCCGGATTCGCTTGCCGAGGTTCCAGCGGTCTTCTTGTCTGGCCATACCACGCGGATCAACGGAAACACGGATAAGGCCGGTGGCCGACAACGATCCGATCAGCGCAGAGCCGTTCCAGTCAGGGAACAACGGGCCGCTGTAAAAACTCATGCCTGCCGGAGATATGACCGGTGTCCAGAATAGCGCCGGGGCGGCGAACTCCGGACGTCGCTCCTGATCATGGTCCGGTATTGGCGAGCCGCCGTAGTTGTCACCGTTCGAGACTACCGGCCAGCCGTAGTTTCTCCCTGCTTGCAGCAGGTTGAGTTCATCACCGCCCTGGGGTCCCATTTCATGCTGCCAGAGCTTTCCATCCGCTGAAAAAGCCAGTCCGTAAGGGTTCCGGTGCCCGCTGGTCCAGAGCTGAGCCCTTACCCCGCCCCGGCTCGCCATGGGATTGTCAGCCGGTGTCGTGCCGTCGAGGTTAAGACGCAGCACTTTCCCCAATGCAGAGTTCAGGTCCTGGGCCGAGTCGGGGTGGCGTCTGTCACCTGAGGTCAGAAAAAGGTGTTGGCCGTCAGGAGAGAATGCGATGACCCCGCCCGGCTGACTACCCATGGCTTTGGGCTCCTGCCGCCAGATGACCGTGAGGTCCTTCAGCGCAGCGCCCTGCTCAGTCTCATCCAGCCGACCTCGGGCCAAGGCAAGTCCGCTGCCTCCCGCTACCGGCTCAACAAAACTCAGGTAGACGCTGGAATCCTGGTCAAACGTGGGTGACACCGCGACGTCGAGCAACCCGTTTTGTCCGCCGTATTGAACCTGCGGAACACCCTCGACCTCCTTTTTTACGCCGTCCTGGGTGGTCATAAACAGACGACCTGCCTTTTCGGTGACAAGCAGCCGAGAGTCAGGCAAGAACGCAATGGCCCAGGGTTCCCTGAATGCAGCAACGGGCGTTACGGAAAATGGGCGAGAAGTGCTGGGCGGCTGTTGGCCGGCATTCGGAGCGTTTTTTGCAAATGAGGGCGGTGCAATCAAGGCAAGAAGCCCGCTGACGAGTACCAGGCAATGACGAGGGCGTTTACTTCCAAGACTTCTCATAGAACTCCATGACTCGCTGACAACTCGATTCAACCGGGTAAATATTGAAGCCCGAATTTATGATCCCGTCGTTGACAGCAAGGTGACAGGTAACTGACGGCAAACCGACAAAGCTGTTTTCTGGCTGGCTGGCCATTCCTGACAAAAATGTCAGGTAGCGGTCAGGCTGTAGACATGCATCCCCTCTACCCTGTAATGCTGATAATTCCCCTATTTGAAGCAGCCGATTGCCATGCAAGGCTGCGCACCAGGAGTACAGAATGCGTCTGCTGATGGTTGAGGATGAAGAAAAGACATCCTCCTATGTTCATCGCGGTCTGAGCGAGCTGGGCTATACCGTCGACATTGCCAGCAATGGCATCGACGGCCTGCATCTGGCCGTGGAGATCGATTACGACGTCATCATTCTCGACATCATGCTGCCCGGCAAAGATGGCTACGGTGTTCTGGAAGGCCTGCGCCAGAAGAAGAAAACACCGGTCATCATGCTGTCCGCGCGGGGCACTGTAGATGACCGGGTCCGAGGGCTCAGGGAAGGTGCCGATGACTACCTGGGCAAACCCTTTTCCTTCGCCGAACTGGTCGCCCGTATCCAGGCGCTGATACGTCGCAGCAGCGATGCGATAGACCTGACGCATATCCATATCGACGATCTGGAAGTGGACCTGCAAGCCCGCAAGGTCATGCGCGGTGGCGTTCGCCTGGACCTTACCGCCAAGGAGTTCGCCCTGCTGAGCCTGCTGGCTCGGCATCAAGGCGAAATTCTCTCCAAGTTGATGATCGCCGAGCAGGTATGGGACATGAACTTCGACAGCGACGCCAATGTCGTCGAAGTAGCAATCAAGCGAGTGCGGGCCAAAATCGACGCGCCTTATCCAGACAAGTTGCTGCATACCGTGCGCGGCATGGGCTATGTACTGGAAAAGCGCGAAACCCCAAGCATCAAAAGTAGCATCACACCATGAAACTATCGATCTCGAAACGGCTGGCACTGCTGTTTGCTCTGGCCATGGCGCTCATCATGTCGGTCAGCGCGGTCCTGCTGCGCAACTCCCTGAAAGAGTCGCTTCAAGGCCAGATCCGCAATGAACTGGCTCTGCGCCATTTCATGCTGGACCCCGCTGTCGCCAAGTACGAGAGCCGCGCAGACTGGATTGGCCTGCACAAAAAACTGGACGACCTTACGCCGTCGGACAAACGTGTGCGCCACTGGGTCCTGGCCGGTGATACCTATTTCAGCTATGGCGACCCCATGCCGGATGGCCAGGACTGGTCCAGGCACCCCGATGGTACAGCGGTGATGAACATTGCTGACAAGAGCCCGATGTTCCTGATGATCAAGACCATTCCGGGCTCGGCGATTCGTCCGGAACTACGCTTTATCATCGGCCTGGACTACGCCCCCTTCCGCGCCACGCTGAGGGAGTTCACCGAAACCCTGATCATGACGTCGGCCTGGGCAATGCTTCTGGCGGCACTGGTCGGTTACTGGGTAGCACGTGCAGGTCTGACACCGGTGCGCAGGCTCAGCCAGCAAGCCAACAACCTGCCTCCCGGCGACTCGAAAAAACGCCTGGACACCACGGCGCTGCCCAATGAACTGCAAGAGCTTGCGACCTCGTTCAATGGTGCATTGAGTCGGCAGGAAGCGGCCTGGCAACAACTGGAAGGCTTCAATGCGAATGTGGCCCACGAGCTGCGTACGCCTCTGACCAACCTGATAGGCCAGACCCAGGTCGCACTGGCCCATGACCGTGACATCAATGAGCTTCAGGATCTTCTTCAGTCCAACCTGGAAGAGCTGGAGCGCATGGGCGGTATCGTGAACGACATGCTGTTTCTGGCCGGTGCCGAGAGCGGCGAGAGAATCACCGAACTGAGTGAGGTTTCTCTTCAGGAAGAGTCGTCCAAGACCGTCGAGTATCTGGAGCCGGTGCTGATAGAAAAGAATCTGGTTCTCGCCATTCACGGTGACATGCGGATTCAGGTAGACAAGCGCCTGTTTCACCGCTCCCTGGCCAACCTCCTGCAAAACGCAGCACGCTATGCCCCGGTTTCCAGCACACTGACCATCCATCTCGCCCGCAAGGAAAAACATGTCGAGATCAGCGTCTCCAACGTGGGCGAGCACATTGACAATACGCATCTGCAGCGCCTGTTCGAGCGTTTCTATCGGGCCGATGCCGCCCGCGCCCGAAGTGACTCGCATCACGGCCTGGGGCTCTCCATTGTCCGCGCTGTGGCGTCCATGCATGGCGGCAGCGTTTTTGCCCGAAGTGAAAACGGCCTCAATACCTTCGGTTTCTCGGTAATGATTGACCCGCCAACCTCAAGAGTCGCCCCCGCCTGACCCTGTTCACGGGTCTGATCAGACTGGCGTTTGACATGTTCCTGTCAGCCGCCAGTCACTCTGACGTCAGTTCCTCCTCTCTAAAGTAAGCCCACGATTGCTGCTCTGATGCCTGCGTGAACAACGCGCTATCAGAGCCAGTGACGGGCGTCGCGTCTGGCAGAACCTCTTGCCATCAGCCGGAAGGAGAAACGCACATGAGCCACCCTGATACCTACGACAGCGTCCTTGCCTCATTCCAATGGCAATCCATGCCCGACAGTAACCCGGGCAGGAAGAATTTTCTGCTGTCCGTATTTGCCGAGCAGCGCACGGTTGCAGAGAGGACAGCTTGCGGCAATATCGATCAGAAAGACTATCTGCTTGCCTTGATCGACAAGGCATCGAAGCCATCGACCTTCGATGCCGATCGACTTCGCCATGTCATCACTGAAGCGGCGGACAAAGGCCACTGGGGCAAGCTTTCACGAAAAGGAAGAGCACAGGGCATCGCCGCACACTACGACTCATCGACATACATGGCGGTGGTACTCGATGTAGAGGTGAGTGATGAGGGTCGCTTGATCATTCATGAAGCTGTGATTGCTGCTGACCTCGGCCCGCTTGAAAGTCCAGGACGCATGCGCTCACAGCTTGAAGGCGCTTGCCTGATGGGCGTAGCGCTTGTGACGTCATGCGATATCGGCCCGACCACAAGTCACCCATACCCGGTGGATGCCAGTCGCAATAGCTGGCCGCTCGTGTCCTTGTTACCCAGGCAAATCGCGGTACACCTGATAGATGCCGATCAAGACCTCAATGCCTGCCAGCCTGGCCAGGTGAGTTACGTACCCTTCGTGCGGGCCTTGTGTAATGCCATCGTCAACGCGATGGGCAGCCGTACTCACCCCTTGCCATTCAAAAGCCGTTCGATCGAAAGAAATAGAGGAAGTTGATACCCCGTTCGCTATCCGCACGCCGCTACCGCTTTTCCCCTTAATCCCCCTGTCCCATGAATCCCTCAACGGAGCTATATCCATGAGCATTCGAGTTGCGAGAGTACCCAGGCTCCTGTTGTTCATCGCCCTTGCTTCAAGTGCAGGTATTGCAGTCTGGTACACCCCGATGCTGTCAGGCTCCAGCACACCGCCGGCAGCGGCGGCTGCTCCGGTAGCTGTCGCCATGATGCAGGTAAAAAAGAACACGATACGGACCTGGGACGATTTTTCAGGGCGCCTGGAAGCCGTTGATCGCGTGCTCATACGTCCTCAAGTGGCTGGCCAGATCAAGGAAATCCGTTTTCAAGAAGGTCAACTGGTCAAGCAAGGGGATGTTTTGCTGACCATTGACGCCGCGGTCTATGCCGCCGCAGTTGCACAGGCAGAAGCTCAGGTCGCCTCCGCCAGAGCACGCAAGCTCTACACCTCGGGTGAGGCCGAGCGAGCACGAAAACTGTGGCCTGCCCGGGCCATTGCCCAGAACATTCTGGAGCAGCGCGAAAACGAGGCGCTGGAGGCTGATGCACAGTTGAAGGCCGCTCAGGCCAACCTGCGGCTGGCGCAGATAAACCTCGGCTACACCGAGGTACGAGCACCTATTTCGGGTCGGATCGGACGTCGCGAAGTCACTACGGGGAATCTGGTAGCCGCAGGCCCGGAAGGTCCTGTGCTGACGACTCTGGTATCGGTAGATCCGATTTACCTGAGCTTTGACGCAGACGAACAGGCGGTCGTGCGAGCGCTCGATACATTCTCCCAGCGCGATCAACTGGCCAATGTTCCCGTGCGCGTCACCGGCCAAGGCTTCCAGGCCACCGAAGGCCGCTTGCAGTTACTCGACAACCAGATCGACCCACAAAGCGGCACGGTGCGTATGCGCGCCGTGCTGGCAAATCCAGACGGGCAGCTTGTGCCTGGCCAGTTCGCCCGCTTGCAAATGGGACAGGTGCAAGCCCGTGAGGCCATTCTGGTAGAGGAACGATCAATTGGTACGGATCAGGATCGACGTTACGTACTTATCCTTGATGACCAGAACAAGGTCAGTTATAGGCAGATCTCGCTTGGAGCGCGGGTCGATACGCAACGCATCGTGACCTCGGGGCTGGCTGAAGGCGACCGCATCATTGTCGATGGTATGCAACGTGTGCGTCCCGGAGCGCTTGTAACGCCTCAACCCGTTATCGATAACGGCTCATCCCTCGCCTCCAACAAGATCTGAAGCCCAGATGAATATTTCAAGATTTTTCATCGACCGTCCCATCTTCGCCGCCGTCCTTTCGATATTGGTGGTCGTAGCAGGCCTGGTCGCGATTCCATTGCTACCGGTGTCCGAATACCCGGAAGTTGCCCCGCCGACCGTGGTGGTCAGTGCCCGGTTTCCGGGTGCGAGCCCGGAAGTCATTGCACAGACAGTGGCCATGCCACTGGAAGAAGCCATCAACGGCGTCGAGAACATGCTCTACATGAGCAGCCAGGCGACAACCGATGGCCTGCTGACGCTGACGGTGAACTTCCAGCTGGGAACGGACCCGAATCTGGCTCAGCAACTGGTTCAGAACCGGGTCCTGCAAGCGGAAACCCGATTGCCCGAAGAGGTCCAGCGGCTCGGCGTAACCACCATAAAAAGCACGCCCGACCTGACGATGGTGGTACACCTGTATTCGCCGGGTGAACGCTACGACATGGCCTACCTGAACAACTATGCGATCCTCAATGTGCGCGACCGGCTCACCCGTATTCAGGGTGTCGGAAGCATCCAGGTGCGTGGAGCTGGCGAATATGCAATGCGCATCTGGCTGGACCCTCAGAAGCTGAGTGAACGCGGGCTGGCGCCAAGCGATGTCGTGACCGCGATCCGTCAGGAAAACCTTCAGGCGGCGGCAGGCATCATCGGTGCCAGTCCCAGCCCGAGCGATGTCGTTACACAGATGTCGATCAGTGTGCAGGGGCGTCTCAAGGATACTCAGGAGTTCGGCAATATCGTGGTGCGCACCAGCCCCACCGGTGCCGTGACTCACCTGCGCGATATCGCCCGGATCGAACTGGGCAGCGCCGAATATGCCGCCAGGGCACTGATGGATAATCAGCCCGCTGCGGCGCTGTTAGTGACACAGGCTCCCGGCTCCAACACCGTCGAAATCGGCAACGAAGTACGACGGATCATGGCCGAACTGAAACAGCAGATGCCTGAAGGTGTGGACTACCGGATTATTTTCGACCCCACGCAGTTCGTCACCGCTTCCATCGAGGCTGTAACCACCACATTGCTGGAAGCGGTCGCACTGGTGGTGCTCGTGGTGATCCTCTTTCTCCAGACATGGCGTGCCTCCATCATTCCCTTGCTGGCCGTTCCGGTGTCAGTGATCGGCACCTTTGCCGTGATGCAGGCCTTTGGCTTCTCGATCAACACCCTGACGCTGTTCGGCCTGGTGCTGGCCATTGGCATAGTGGTGGATGATGCAATCGTCGTCGTGGAAAACGTGGAGCGCAACATTGAAGCAGGCCTGACGCCCAAGGAGGCCAGTTATCAGGCCATGCGTGAAGTCTCGGGCCCGATCATTGCCATCGCACTGGTGCTGTGTGCGGTATTCGTGCCCCTGGCTTTCAGTAGTGGGCTCAGCGGCCAGTTCTATCGTCAGTTCGCCCTGACAATCGCCATATCGACGGTGATTTCGGCCTTCAATTCCCTGACATTGTCTCCGGCCATGGCCGCCCTGCTGCTCAAGTCCCATGATGCACCCAAGGACTGGCTGACACGGGTCATGGACCGATTTCTCGGTCGATTCTTCCATGGGTTCAACCGGCTGTTCAGCAGAGGTGCGCAAGGTTATGGCACTAGTGTGCGTACAGCTCTGACACACAAGGGATCGCTTCTGCTGATCTACATGCTGCTTGTGGGCGTCACCGTGCTGCTGTTTCGCACCGTGCCAGCCGGTTTTGTGCCGGCTCAGGACAGGACCTATCTGCTTGCGGTTATCCAGTTGCCCGATGGCGCAACCCTGGACCGTACAGAGAAAGTCGTGAGGCAAGCCAGCGACATTGCCTTGCGCCACCCGGATGTTCGCGCATCGCTGGCCTTTCCCGGCATGTCGGTGAACGGCTTCACGAACAGCTCCAATGCGGGCATTGCCTTTATCAACCTCAAGCCCTTCGACGAACGTGTAGGTGAAGCCCATAGCGCCAGGGCAATTTCTGCTGCGCTGGCCCGCGAGTTTTCGGCAATCAAAGAGGCCCGTATCATTCTTTTCAACCCGCCTCCCGTTCGTGGTCTCGGAACGACGGGCGGATTCAGGCTTCAGCTTGAGGACCGTGCAGCACTCGGGTATGCCGCGCTTGACGAAGCCTCCAAGCGCTTCATCGCCGCAGCTTCTCAGGCGCCCGAACTGACCGGCATGTTCTCGAGCTTTCAGGTAAACGTTCCGCAATTGCGGGCGGAGGTGGACCGCGTCAAGGCCAGGCAACTGGGGGTGCCGGTCAATGAAATCTTCAGCACATTGCAGATATACCTGGGCAGCCTCTACGTAAACGACTTCACTCAATTCGGTCGCACTTACACGGTTCGCGCCCAAGCCGATGGCGAGTTCCGCGCCCAGGCAGAGGATGTCGGAGCACTGCGGGTGCGGTCGCAAAGCGGTGAAATGATTCCTCTGGAAACCTTGCTGTCGATCCAGCCCGGCTATGGGCCGGAACGGGCAATGCGCTACAACGGTTACCCCAGCGCCGATGTCAGTGGAGCCGCCGCTGCTGGTTATTCAAGCAGCCAGGCTCGCGAGGCCGTGGAAAGAGTTGCCGCCCAGACGCTACCGCCAGGCATAGCGTTCGAGTGGACCGACCTCACCTATCAGGAAATTCTTGCGGGCAGCAGCGGCTGGTGGCTGTTCCCGCTGGCTGTCCTGCTGGTGTTCCTGGTACTGGCCGCGCTTTATGAAAGTCTGGCCTTGCCGATGGCAATTATCCTCATCGTGCCCATGGCGCTCTTGTCGGCACTCACCGGAGTGTGGCTGACAGAGGGCGACAACAATATCTTCACGCAGATCGGCCTGATGGTTCTGGTAGGGCTTTCAGCGAAAAATGCCATTCTGATCGTGGAGTTCGCTCGGGAACTTGAATTCAATGGCCGCTCACCACTCCAGGCCGCCATCGAATCCTGCCGCCTGCGATTGCGCCCGATTCTCATGACATCCGTGGCATTCATCATGGGCGTATTGCCGTTGCTTTACTCGACAGGTGCGGGTTCAGAAGTTCGCTATGTCATGGGGGTTACGGTGTTTGCGGGGATGATTGGCGTGACGTTCTTCGGGCTTTTACTGACCCCGGTGTTCTATGTCGCGATGCGCAAGCTGGGTGGCAACCGACCTTTGCATCGGCATGCCAGCCTGTAAAGCGCGCCTGCCCCGGGCAAGCGCGCTGCTTGCCTAGAGCCAGGCCTTTATCTGCTGGCTCACCGCGTTGGTTGAAATTCCGTAACGGTCATGAAGCGTCGGCAAGGCTCCGGCATCCAGGAAGGCATCCGGCAGGGCAATCTGCCGGAAGGTCGGGGTTACGCCGTTGCGCAGCAGCACACCCGCCACTGCTTCGCCCAGGCCACCGATGATCGAGTGGTTTTCAGCCGTCACCACCAGTCGGCCCGGTTTGCGTGCCTCGGCCAGGATGGTCTGTTCATCCAGCGGCTTGATGGTCGGGACATGCAATACCGCCACGTCCACGCCATCGGCCTGAAGCTGTTTGGCAGCCTCAAGGGCGCGCATGGTCATCAGGCCCGTGGAAATGATCAGCACATCGTTACCGGTCCTGAGGGTTTTCGCCTTGCCCAGCTCGAAGGTATAGCCGTACTCGTCCAGCACCAGAGGCACGTTGCCACGCAGCAGGCGCATATAGACCGGGCCTTGGTGGGCGGCAATGGCGGGTACGGCCTGTTCGATTTCCAGTGCATCGCAAGGGTCGACGATCATCAGGTTCGGCATGGCGCGAAAGATCGCCAGATCATCGGTGGCCTGATGGCTTGGGCCGTAGCCAGTGGTCAGGCCCGGCAAGCCACAGACGATCTTGACGTTCAGGTTCTCTTCGGCAATCGCCATGCAGATAAAGTCATAGGCACGACGCGAGGCGAACACCGCATAGGTAGTCGCAAACGGCACGAAGCCTTCCCGGGCCATACCCGCTGCGGCGCTCATCAGCAACTGTTCGGCCATGCCCATCTGGTAGAAACGCTCGGGATGGGCCTTGGCGAAGATATGCAGGTCCGTGTATTTCGACAGGTCGGCAGACAGCCCGACAATGTCCTGACGCTGATCGGCCAGAGCCGCCAGGGCATGACCAAAGGGAGCCGAACGGGTCGCCTGCCCTTCGGAGGCAATCGAGGCGATCATGGCCGAAGTGGTGAGGCGTTTCTTCGGCGCTTCGCTGCTAGGCGCGTTGTTTTTCAAAGTGCTCATACGGTTCTCCCAGCGTCCAGATTGTCCAGTGCGACATCCCACTCGTGCTCATCGACACGAATGAAGTGGGTCTTTTCACGGGTTTCCAGAAACGGAACGCCCTTGCCCATGCGGGTATCGCAAATGATGACCCGCGGCTGTGCTGCGCTATGGTTGCGCGCCGCATCGAAGGCCTTGACCAGCGCCTCCAGGTCATTGCCATCGACCCGCTGGGTAAACCAGCCAAAGGCCTGCCAGCGGTCGACGATGGGCTCAAACGCCAGGATTTCGCTGGAATGGCCGTCGGCCTGCTGGTTGTTCACATCGACAATGGCAATCAGGTTATCGAGCTTCCAGTGGGAGGCGGACATCACCGCTTCCCAGGTGGAACCTTCATTCAGTTCGCCGTCGGACAGCAGGTTGTAGACGAAAGAAGACGACTCCTTGCGCTTGAGCCCCAGGCAGGCTCCCACAGCGATACCCAGCCCGTGGCCCAGTGAGCCACCGGTGATTTCCATGCCCGGTGTATAGGCCGCCATGCCTGACATGGGCAGTCGGCTGTCATCGGAGCCGTAGGTTTCCAGCTCATCGGCAGGAATGATTCCGGCCTCGATCAATGCGGCATACAAGGCAATCGCATAGTGGCCGATGGACAGGTAAAAACGGTCCCTGCCCTCCCACTCCGGATCTTCGGGCCGATGGTTCATGGAATGGAAGTAGGACACCGCCAGCAGGTCGGCAGCGCCGAGCGCCTGGCCGACATAGCCCTGGCCTTGAACCTGCCCCATGCGCAAGGCATTGCGACGAATGTTGTGGGCACGCTGCGCCAGTGTCAGGGTGCCGGTTTGTAAATCAGTAGCAGTCATCAGAAAAACTCCTCAACTTAGCGGTTGACCAGTGCAGCCGGGACACGCAGCACCAGAAAGGCACCAAAGACCAGCACGCCTGTAATCAGGTACATGCCAATGGCACTGGAGCCTGTAGTGGTCGTGATCCAGCCGATCAGATAGGGGGAACAGAAGCCGGCAAGGTTGGCAAAGCTGTTGACCGCCGCGATGCCTGCCGCCGCCGATACGCCACCCAGCAAGGTGGTGGGCAGCATCCAGAACATCGACGACGCGGACAGAATTCCGGCAGCGGCCAAGCACAGGCTCATGATCGACAACAGCAGGTTGCCGCCCATTACGGCCGCCAGACTCAAGCCAGCCGCACCCGCGATCATCGGGATCACCAGATGCCAGCGCCGCTCGCGGTGCTTGTCACCGCTGCGCCCCATCAGCAGCATCGCGAAGATGGCGCAGATGTAAGGCACGCTGCTCAGCAGGCCGATGTGCAACGGGTCGGACACCCCGGCATTACGCACCAGCGTCGGCAACCAGAACGTGATCGCGTACTGGCCCATGACCACGCAGAAGTAGATGCCCGCCAGCAACCACAGACGCCGGTCGCGAATAAAGGCACCTGTGGATTCATGGACGACTTTCTGGCTGTTGTCTTCTTCAAGCTCGCGCAGCACCAGCGCTTTTTCATCGTCATTGAGCCAGGTGGCCTGATGCACGCCGTCCTTGAGATAGCCCAGTACCATCAAGCCGACCACAACGGTGGGAATGGCCTCAATGACGAACATCCATTGCCAGCCAGCCCAACCCTGGTAACCGGCAAAGCTGTTCATGATCCAGCCCGACAGCGGCCCGCCGATCATTCCCGACAGCGGAATGGCGACAAACCACAGCACCGTCATGCGCGCACGACGATAGGACGGAAACCAGTAGGTCAGGTACAGCAACAGGCCGGGAGCCAGGCCCGCTTCGGCAACCCCCAGCAAGAAACGCAGGACATAGAACTGCCAGGCCGTTTCCACAAAGGCAAAAAGCCCCGAAATGATGCCCCAGGTAATCATGATCCGGGCAATCCAGATCCGGGCGCCGACACGGTGCAGGATGATGTTGCTGGGCACCTCGCACAGGAAGTAGCCGATGAAGAACATGCCGGCACCCAGGCCATAGACCGCCTCACTGAGGGCCAGGTCGTTCATCATCTGCAATTTGGCAAAGCCGACGTTGACCCGATCCAGATAGGCGCACAGGTAGCACAGCATCAGGAATGGCATCAGTCGCCAGGCGGTCTTGCGATAAGCGTTGGAGCGCACGGTGGTGACCGCGTCCGCAGACAGGGTGGTCGTTGTCATGATGGTCTGATCTCTTGTTTTTATTGACCGCCAGGCTCGTGACCCGGCGGTATCATCGATACAGAACAGTACGGGCAGGATTGGCCCGCCCGGTTTAGTGAATCAGCATGCCGCCATTCACATCCAGGGTAATGCCGGTCAGGTACGAAGACAGATCGCTGGCCAGGAACAGTGCCGCATTGGCCACATCCTGAGCCACGCCCAGACGTCCGAGGGGAATGCCGTCGATAATCGCGTGGCGACGCTCATCCTGCATCAGACCGCCGGTGATGTCCGTATGGATCAGGCCCGGCGCAATGGAGTTGACCCGCACATTGTCCGGCCCAAGCTCCCGTGCCATGGCCTTGGCCAGCCCCAGCACACCGGCCTTGGCTGCGCTGTAGTGAGGACCGCCAAAGATACCGCCGCCACGCTGGGCGGAAACCGAAGACATGCACACAATGCTGCCGCTGGCCTGCTTGCGCATGGCCGGGATCACGGCCTGGGACATGAGCAATGTGCCACGCAGGCTGACATCCAGCACCTTGTCGTAATCGCTGCGACCGATGTCGAGGGTCTTGAGTGGCTGAGTGATGCCAGCGTTGTTGACCAGCACGTCGATGCGGCCGAAGTGTTCCAGAACGCGGGCAACGGCCTGAGAGACATGGGCTTCGTCCGCCACGTTGGCGGCCAGCCCCAGATGGCCTTCGCCCAGAGAGGCGGCAGCGTCACGGGCGGCAGACTCATCCAGATCCAGAATGACCACGCGGGCGCCCTGTTGGGCGAACGTGACAGCAGTGGCTCGACCAATGCCGCGTGCAGAGGCGGCGCCGGTAATGATTGCAATCTTGTCTTGAAGAATCATGGGCAGGGTTCTCCTGAATTGTTTTTATTGGATCGACCCGTGTCGAATCGATGGCCCAGCTTGTGCCCCACCCCGGAGCTGAGCAATAACGCGACTTTCAGCAAGTGCTGAAAAAAAATCAGCACTCGGGAAATGAATGAGTGATATTTGAGTGCAAAGAAAAGCTGAGCAAGGCCGGAAACAGCATGCATACCCCAGGCGACCCTTCACTCAATCTGCCACCGCTCAAGGCCATTCAAGCCTTTGAACAGACTGCCCGCTTCGGCAATGTGGCGCGAGCCGCCGAACAGCTCAACCTGACGCCCTCGGCTGTGAGCCATCAACTGGCCAAACTGGAATCGATGATCGGTCGCCAGTTGTTCCTGCGCACGGCAAGAGGCGTAAGCCTGACACCTGTGGGCGAACAATACCTGTCGGAAATTTCAGGGATACTGCACAGCTTCGCCGTGGCCACCGAACGGGCTGCCAGTGATATCAGCCTGGACTGCCTGCGGCTGCATTCAGCACCCAGCTTCGGCTTTCTGTGGTTGATGCCGCGCCTGGAAAAGTTTCGCCAGAGTAACCCCGATATTCAGTTGAATCTGTCGTGTTCCTACGAATCCCTGCATTTCAGCCGCGACAAGATCGATGTGGACATTCGCCATGGGCTGCCCGACTGGCCAACGCTGGAAGTGCGCACGGTGCGCAACGAACAGATCGCGGTCATGGCCTCACCTGCCCTGCTGCACAGGAGTCCCATCCATAGTGCAGCAGACCTGCGCGGCAGCCCGCTGATTCTGTCCGAAGCAACGCTTATCAAATGGCCACAATGGTTTGCCCGGCACGGCCTTTCCCGCCCGGAAAAGCCCTACCCGCTGAGTTTCGACCGCTCCTACATGGCCCTCGAAGCCGCCAGCCAGGGTCTTGGCTTTGCCCTGGAAAGCACCCTGCTGGCCCAGAAGTATCTGGCCAGAGGCGATCTGGTGGTTGTATCACCAGAGGCACTGAGCGCGCCGATTACCGCTCACCATCTGGTATTCCCCAAGGCACATGCCAATTTTCCAAGGGTGAAACGATTTCTGGAGTGGATGCAGGAAGAGTTGGGCGGGGATTTTTCGTATTGAGGCAGGCAATGCCCGGGCAAGTCTGTCTTGCTTCGCTCTCCATGCGACATGTACGATTTGCCATCACTCTCTCGGCAATCCGCTCACCCAAGGAAGGATCATGCGTTTCGTCAACTTCATCAGTGCCCTGCCAGAGAACTTCAAGGCAGGGACGCGCCAGCGAGTAAAGCGACTCGTCGCAGAGATGTCCCCGGGGTTCAAACCGCATACCCCGACTCTACGAGACAATAATGTCTTGCCTCTTTCAATGTATGAGGCAGGCATTTCAGACACTCGACATCAGGACTGTCACCGCGGCCATTTGATCGCCCTGGAGTTTGGCGGCCCCGAACACTCGGGAAATCTGGTCCCGATGTATGGGGCGTTCAACTCTGGCGGTATCTGGCGCCAATTTGAACGTGAGCTCGAAATATGGGTCAACGCCGCCGGTGGCAACTGCGAAGTCACCATCGTCTGCGATTACGCCATTGATCCTGCCGAGGATCAGCGTGTGCCCACAATGTTTATGATCACAGTGAGAGTCATGAATGGCCTGCAGACGGGACGCACCCACACATGGCCTATTACTCACACCAAACCGGTACCGGTCGTCAGCGGTGCCGACCCGATCAAGAAGGCTGAATATCTGGCGCTTATTGCCGAAATGACAAATCTGGGCTGGGATATCAAGGACTATCTCAGTACCGCAGATTTTCCTTCCTATCGACGCATGCCCCTATTCCCCACCGCAGCCAAGCCATACGCCTTCCTCGATTATGCAGAGTGGAAAGCCGTCAAGGACTACCCGCAAGCGCTTGAGCATTGGAACAACGGCCTAATACTGGCTCAGGCCTCAGAATTCACAAGCTCACAGATCGCAACCATCCGCGCAGTCAATCGCGTACTCAATGACGGATTCCTGATAAGCGACTCACCGAACGACCCTGTACACACCGACAGATATCGCATACCGGGCCAGCCACTGGGTCTGCTGGTCGAAGGCGGGCATGACCTGACGCCTCAGGTCGATCACGTGATTCCCAAGTCTGCCAGCGGAGCCGCCTCCTATAGCAACGCCATGCTCATCAGCGCCAAGCACAACAGCGACAAGCGCGCACGGATAAACGATGATGACAGCAAATCCCTATATGGCATCATTCGTGGCACCGGCCGCATAAAGAAAAAAAGCTATAAATTCAGTCCCTACTGAGCAGACTGCTGCACGTTTCTCGAAACAGCCAGGCACTCGAACGCATGAACAGTCCGGGCATACGGACAAGACGATGAACACGTCAACGCATACTGGAAACGGACTGCTCCACGAATACAGCGTTTATCGCCCCGCCTCTAAAGCACCCCCAACAACGCCCAGACCCTTCTTGCCTCGGCATCGGATGTAATCAGTTCCGAAAGCAGTTCCTTGAGGGGTTTGTTGCCCCACTCCACGCCTTTGCGGATCAGGTAAGGCACCGGGCTGTGGGGTTCGTTGCGGGCCAGATAATCGGCAATCAACAGTAATTGCCGATAGGCCTCTTCACGATTGCGTGGCTCGCTGAAGGCTCGTGCTCCGGCGTTCGACTCAAGCGGGGTATCAAGCGTCATGTCGGCTGGGGCCTCTTCGGTTTCCGGCGGCAAGGGTTGCGGGGGGTGCATGGCGATGAATTCCTTGAACAGTGACGCCAGGGATACCAGCGTCTGTTTCAGGGGCGCGTACGACGGGCCATCCTCGGCAAAGTACTGAGTGCTCCAGTTGTCCAGCGCCTCCAGTTTCTGCAACGCCGCCTGGGTGACTTCAAAGCTGCTCAACCACCAGGCAACCGGCGTGGCACGTACCCGTTCATTGATTCGGGCCTGGTCGCCGGCAGCGTTTTCGGCCGCTATTTTGGATGCCTTGCTGTCGTTGACCTGCACTCGGTTGCGTTGCAGTTGCTGCCAGTCACTCAGAACATAACCGGTAAACTCGCCTTCCCGACTCTCGAACAACTGGAATTGCGTGCGCAGCAGTTCGGTATAGCGACGCACGATCCACTCAAGGGGCGTCGCTCGCCATGACAAGTCACCATCGGCGGGTTGTGGGTGCAACTCCTGCGGATAGCGCTCGCACAAGCCGATCAGCAGGCTCAACGCATCAATGATTCCCGGCCTGGCATCCTTGTGCAGCCAGGCTTCGCCCAGCCAGGCGGCGATCATCAGGTCCTTGCTTTCCTTGAGCAGTACCGAGGTCGCAATGGATTCCACCTGCCCCCAGTCGGCCCGTTTGATGTCCGCCTGCCAGACGCCCATCGGCAAACTTGCATCGTCTTCGCGACGCAACTGTCGCAAGCGATCGTAGATAGGCTCGTGGCGCAGGTTTACGCCGCAGGGCGAGTGACCAAACAGGGGCTCCAGCAGTTCGCTGACCCGTGACGAAAGCTGACTCATCGATACACTCCAGCATCAACTACAGAACGAGGGGCCGAGCCGAATGGCGAGCGAGGTGCCTGCACCGGCAAGGGTTGAATCGACAACGGGGCCTTGCCGCCCTGGCTCATCAACGACAGGCGCACGAACATCAGGGTCTGGTTTTCTTCATTGGCCGGCGCATGGACCGGCACTTCAAGCGACAGCGGGAATTCCGTGTAATCGACGTTGGGCTGACGTTGCACCGACACATGGGCGCTCATCAGGCGCAGCAACGACCACGGCCCAAGGTATTGCCACTCGGCTTCCAGCCCGCTGACACGCAAGTCGGGCTGCAATGGATCGTTGACCGGACGCTGAGTGCCATCCCGGGCCCAGCGCAGGATCAGGCTCAGCGGCTGACCGACATTCCAGTGCAGGACCTGCTGCGCCTGGCCCGGATAGCTGATTTCACGGTTCCCTGAAACCAGTTTCCAGCTGATGACCTGATCGGCACCACGCTCACTGTCACGATCGGTGCGCCACTGGATTTCCATGTCCGCGCCCACCAGACCGGCCTTGTCGCGCAGCAGCAGAGCACCAAGCCAGGGTCGGGCCAGCTTCAGGCGTTCAAGAAACTCGGCAGCCGCCGCGCGGTCGCGGGACTGGGCATTCTTGAGCCCGTCCTGAGCCTGAGGCAATCGCTCGTCGATCAGGGTCAGGAAGTGCTGAACACGCGCCGGGTCGGCATCCGCCGCGCTCAAGTCATGGGCGAAGGGGAAACGCCCCGACAGGTATTGATTGAAGTAACTGGCCAGTGCGTTCCAGGCGGCGGTGCCCTGCTGCTGTTGCAAGAGCTGGCAACGGCGCAGAGCCCCTTGTTGCAAGGTCAGCCAACGCTGAGTCAACTGCCCGGTACTGACCGGCACATTGGCCGACTGCAAGATGCCCAGGCAAGTGTTCTCGTCCATGTCGTTGAAGTCACGACTGAGCAACTGAGTGATCAAGGCTGGAGAACTCGACGGGTTCTGCGCCTTGTACTTGTTCATTTCCTCACTCAGAGAGGCAAACCGGGTCACTTCCTCGACGCTGACCATAGGCAGGTTCTGCAACTGAGTCTTCAGCCATTCCACGGCCGGTGCATGTTGCTCGGTGATCTTGGAGATCACTGCGAACTGCTGGTCCAGACCGCGTTTGAGATCCTGGGCATCCGTGGCTCGCAACAATTGCAGACCAAAGTTCTTACCGCCATCCCATTCACTGATGTCAGCACGATCCCGGAACAGCGGTTGTTCAAGCACCATGTCGGTCGCCGTCGAGATATCCGCCAGTGCGACCCGGTTCAGGTAGTTCTGAAGGCTGATAGCGAGCTGGGGATGCTTGAGCTCGATAAAGGCCTTGTGCAGCGCCAGTGCCTGATCGGTGCGGATATCGAAAAGCCGGGCGTCCTCCTCAGATCCCGACGAAGACGCATGGGTACTCAGGCTCGACCACATGGAATCGGCGGCAGCCTCTTCGGCGGTGCTCAACATGGCCGGGCGATACATGGCCGGAATATTCGGCAGTTCTTCACGGGCATACAGCTTGTAGCTGTTGTAGTGATTCAGGGCGATGCTCAGGCCGTCGTTATCGATATGCTGCGCCGGCCCGTTTTCACCACGGCCGTCCTGACGCAACGCGCTGGCCACGAAGTCGCGGCGCAGCAACGAATTGATGGCCGCATGCAGTTGCGAAACCCGCTCCTGCAAGGTCAGTTGCCCACTGCCACTCTGGGTCAGCAGACTATTGCTTGCGGCGCCCTGAGCGATCCATTGCCCCTTGAAACTGTGCTGCAACTGGGCCGCCTGGCTTTCAAGCTCCTGGGCCACCTGCGGCCCCAGCAACTTGCTTTGCCTGACACTGTCCATCATCGCCAGATAACCAGGCACCAGTTCCTGCCCCTTGCCACGGCTCCAGGTGGCGTTGGTCAGGTCGATGACTGCCTGCAAATCGTCAATCAGGTCCTTGATGCGCTCCAGTTCTTCAAGATCATTCTCGGTACTCGACTCCAGACGCTCCAGATGCAGCTTGAGATAACCAGCGGCGGTGATGAAGTTGTCCGCCCGGTAATATTGAACCAGCCACTTCTCCATGAGCTTGGTGAAGTTGGTGGTCACTTCCTTGCGATGAGCCAGAAGGTCCAGCGGTTGCAGAGATGAAGCGCCCTTCTCCACCATCAGCCGGTTGTAGAACGACTCGCGATGCAAGGTGCCCGCATTGAGATTCAGGCCCAAGGCGCTATTGCTCAGGGGCACCAGTTCTTCCAGCGGGGTTTTCTGGTTGCTGAAGGACAGGCTGTACAGATTGCTCATCTGCTCCAGACGTGTTGCCCGCTCTACCAGATCCCTGGCTTTGACGTAACTCTGCCATAGCGCTGGGTCATCGCCCTCTTGAGCGGAGCGCCGGTCACTGTCGGTGATCGCCAGCAATTCGTTGGTCTGGGCCAGCAGCAAGTCATGCAAAGGCTGGCGCATGTGGCTCATGGACATGTGCCGCAATACCCCGTCCAGACGGGTATCCAGCGAGGAAAACCAGGAGCTTGGATAAACCGGAGAAGCGAAATGCCAACGCGGCGCGTTCTGCAGAACATTCCAGAATGCCTGCACATTGCTGCGGGTCAGTTCCTGACGGTGCGCGTCATCGTTGACCTGCACGTAATTGCGCTGAGCTTCCTGCAACAGGCGGGACAGCTCGTCGGCTTCATCGATCGAATAACGCCAGACCCAAAGCATGGAAATGACCCAGATCACGCCAAAGATCAGCGCACCAATGGCCGTGACCCGCTGCCAGCGCCGACGCAGATGCAAAAGGCGCGGCACAGGTTGCGCAAGGCCGCGCTCGGCATTGATGCGATGCTGCCAGAGCATTGAGGCGAAGACGCTCTGCATGAGCGGCGCATCGGTTGCCGACAGAGTTTCATGACCCGGAGCCGATGCCTGATCCGCGGTGAAGTACAGCCCCCGAAAACATACCGCCTCGCCCTGGGCATTGCCCTGAAAGACCGGCTCCAGCAGCATTTGCAGAGAGCGGCGCAAATCCTTCAGACGCTCGGGCAGGAAACTCAGCTCACCACTCAAGTGGCCCGACAACGCACCCACCTGAACAATGGCTTCCGAAAGTGCCTGCACCACGGAATCGAGCGCAGTATCGCTCCACTGGGATTGCCAGACCATTTCCGGGTCATAAGGCGAACTCCAGCCCAGAATCTGCTGGCGGGTGTCCTGCGGCAAGGCCATGACCAGATCCTGAAAGCCGGGAATCTCGTCCATGCCGTTGATCACGACATACACCGGCACACTGAGCCCAAGGCGTTGCAGCAGATCGATAAAGCGCCGACGCGCCGCCAGCCCAAGCGAGGCCGCACGCTCGCCATCCAGAAGATCGGCTGCGCTGATGTTCCAGATCACCCCGTCCAGCGGGCGCTGACCACGGATGCGCAGCAACAGGCCCAGCAGGCTCGCCCAGCCGTTACCCTGAAGCTTCATGCCTTCTTCGGGCATGAACAGCGACTGCGGCACAACCAGCACCGCGCCTTCGGGATCGGACCACCAACGGCCAAACCATGCGGGCTTGTCCGTTGGCGAAAGATTCCAGGCCGAGCACAACTGGGAGCCCTGAGCCTCATCGCCCACCATCAACAGCCAGGAAGTCTGGTAGTGATCGCGCACGCCCTGGTCCTTCTCCATCTGGCGCACGGCAAAATGGAAACTGCGAATCGCCGCACCGCCACGGGTACGCAGCCACCCGATGCACAACAGCACAATCAGCAGGACGACAACGATGCCGATCACCCAGCCCAGCATGGCCAGCGTCATGACAGGTTCTCCACAACCACAAAAGGTGTCGCCAGATGCAGAACCGGCTCCAGACGCTGGCCGATGTCATGCCAGAACAATTGACCGATACCGATAAACAACAGTGTGAACGCCAGAATCACCAGCCCCAGACGCAAGCCGTCAGGCAATGATTTACGCAACGGCAACTGGCGCGGCGCGACGCTGGAAGGTTCGGCCAGCAACTGGCTGACGTTGGCGTAATCCGGCTCGCGCTGGCGGGTGAAGGTAAACAGCGCGTGACGCCATTTTTCGTGCAGCGCCTGACCGCGCTCCCCACGCAAGTGCCCGTGAAAACCGAGGATCAGGCACAGCAGGTAAACGTTGCCCAGATCCCGATTGGTGGAAACCTGCTCATCGAGCAAGCGCTTGATTTCCAGTGGCAGTCGCTGACCGGCCTGGCGACTTGAATACAGGCGCGATTCAAGGGGCTTTTCCTGCCAGGCGCTCTGCCCTGACCAGTCAGCGTACAGCAGGGTTTCATCCACCAGTGCGACAAAGGCATAAACCATGGCTTTCATTTGCTGAGTCGCGGAATCCCCTACATTGGAGAATGCATTGCGCCACAGTAGGCGCGTGATCCGGGTCGACAGTTCGGCCACGGTCTCGACCAGCTTCGGGGTATCTTCGCCACTCTTGTCCAGTTCGTTCCAGGCGGTCAGCCATTGCTGCCACGCCTCACGAAAAGCGCTACTCAACGGCGCATCCTGCATGGCACGCACCCGCGAAACGGCATTCCCTTCAGGCATACGATTTCCCTACCGTACTCAGGCGGATTCGTTGGTGGTTTTGTCGATGAACAGAACGACTTGCCAGGGGCTGACCGCGCCTCCTGAAATGGATGAAACGATGTGTAACGGCTGCGTCGGGTCGAACCACTCGCCACTGGCCTGGATGACAAACAGCCGCGTGTCATCGCCCATGCTGTAGGCAACCTGTTCCTGACGACTCATCGCCTGATGGGACAAACCGCTCATGCGCTGGCGTGCCAGCACCGGAATGTGCGGCCCGGAAGCGATGATTGCCCTGCCCAGCCAGTCGGTTGCTGCCTGCGCAGCCGCACCGGCCGGCATGCGCAAGCCGACCACCAGTCTTTGGCGAGGTTTCTGCTCGGGCAGCGTAATGGAAAAGACATGGTCGGCCTGCTCGAAAGGCACGCTGCGAAAGCCGACTCGCACCTGCTCCAGAGTGCGCTCCAGCCAGGTCAGCACCTGATCGTAGCCGCGATACAGATCGAGAAAGTCCAGCGGCGCATAAGCAGGCACACCCGAAACCGGGTCCAGTACCGACCAGCTACCGGTCATTCCGAGCAACAGCCCATGCAGCCCCTGGGCCGTGGCGACCCGGCTGCTCAAGGCACCTTCCACCTCGGGCAATCTGGCCCAGAGCGCAGCGGATTGCAGACGGATTTCCTCGGCATCGTCCTGATTACCCGCCTGCTGGGCCTGACGCAAACGTCCGGCCAGAAACATGCATTTTTCACGGGTGCGGGCGCACAACTCGGCCACGCGACGCCCCAACAAGGACTCAGGCAGGATCAACGGTGTCGGCGCGACATAGGGCAATTGAACGAAACCGCCACCTTCTTTACGCACATGCAGCAGAGGCAGGCAGATGGAGTCGGCCCTGTTGGCCTCGGTGACCAACCGTGGATTGGGTCGCCAGACAGTGATGGTTTCCGGGTTCTCGCCACTGGCCAGATCCGGCAGCGAATCGCCGAGCACCGATTGCAGGCGGCCCTTGAGCGGCAACAACTGACCGGCGCGCCACAAGGGGCTGATCGCCAGATAGACCATCACGGTCGAAGTGGCGGATGCTGCAGCCGCCTCATTGATATCAAGTTCCACCATCGGCCCGGATCCGGCACGAATGCTCAGGGGCATGCCATCAGGCAAGGTGGCGTCCAGCGCCAGGATGCGAACCTGCCCGGCAAACAGGGCCGAAGGATCCAGATCAAGATTCGAAACACCCCAGTACCAAGGGTTCGATGCCTGGGCCAGATGGGCTGCCAGCGCTTCGGACCGCAAGCCTTGCAACTGAAAATGCTGGGGCAGCAATTGCATGCCTTCGTGCCAGCAGACTGCATCAGGTAGCACGCTCATAAAGTTTCCTTGACATCCTGTGTGTGGCGCATGGTCAGTGCGACGCAATACTCAATGAACATTTTCGTCGAACAGCGTCATTTCCCGGCTATCGAATTTCAGCCATATCCTGCGCTGACCATCGAGCCGCAGGCGGTGCGCGCCGGGCGTATTGTAATTGGCAAAAACCAGCAGCCCCATGGAGGGCTTACCGTCCAGCGGGAAAGTACCCGATTCGATCAGTTGCCCCGGCACCAGCTCCATGCCCCAGACAGCCATGAGCTGGCGGTAATCGCGGCGGTATTGTTCACGCTCGCTGAACCACTGGCTGGCGGTCAGGCCGGACAGTTTATTGAGCAGGTCGGGGTCATTGACGGAGATGAAATCGACAGCGACAGGCGAGTCATCGTTGGCGCGCAGGGCTACGTCCAGGACGAGTGAGTCGACACTTACTTTTGGATCCAAAAACGAACAACCCGTGAGCGTGAAAACAGCCATCAATACGGCAATCCATTGTCGGTATTTGAACTGTTTTACGATCATGATTGTCCAAGAAAAATTTTGTATTGCTTTTGGGCGTTCCTGTTATAGCATCAAGGCCAATTCGCCACCATGACGAATTTAGACGATTGCAGAAATAGATCCGTGCGGATCTGTTCTGCGGTCAAGCAAGGGAATGCGAGCATTGGGAAACCGTTGCATTGCGCCCGCCTTATGCATCGGAGTTCAGCCACCATGGCCGAGAGTACTCAGCACAAGCTAGACAGGGTTCGCCCGCCTCGTGTTCAGATCACCTACGACGTAGAAATCGGTAATGCCATCGAGAAAAAGGAACTGCCACTTGTAGTCGGCATTCTGGCCGACCTGTCAGGCAAACCTGATGCTCCTCCTGCAAAACTGATCGATCGACGTTTCGTTGAAATCGATCGCGACAACTTCAACGAAGTGCTCGCCTCCATCGCTCCACGTGCGGCCATCCAGGTCGACAACACCCTCAGCGGCGACGACAGCAAGCTCAACGTCGAACTGCGCTTCGGCCATATCGACGATTTCGATCCCATCAACCTGGTCAAGCAAGTCACGCCTCTGCGTCGCCTGCTCGAAGCCCGTCAGCGTCTTCGTGACCTGCTGACCAAGCTCGACGGCAATGACGATCTGGACAAGCTGCTTCAGGAAGTCGTCGCCAATACCGAAGGTCTGCAACAGATCAAATCAGCCCGTCCTGAAAGCGAAACGGGAGCGCCACAAGCAGGTACCGGCACAGCCGAAGAGTCGCCTGCCGAGCCGCAAGCCTGATTGTCATTGCCCACCCATTCGCTGAGGATTAACCATGGCCACATCAACCAGCGCTGAGAATCAAGGCAGCGAAGGCTCAACCCAGACATTGTCCCTGCTGGACAAGATCATCGCCGAAGGCCGCATGGCGCATGACGACAGCCAGCAAGGTTACGCTCGCGACATGCTTGCCGAGTTCGCCACCCAGGTCCTTGATGAAGGCATGGCGATCGATAAAGACACCGTCGCCATGATCAACGACCGCATCAGCCAGATCGACTCGCTGATCAGCGACCAGCTCAACGAGATCCTCCATCACGAGGACCTGCAAAAGCTCGAAGCATCATGGCGCGGCCTGCACTCACTGGTGCAGAACACCGAAACCAGCACCCGCCTGAAACTGCGCCTGCTCAACGTCTCGCAGAAAGAACTGCAGACGGATCTGGAGAAGGCTGTCGAGTTCGACCAGAGCGCGCTGTTCAAGAAAATCTACGAAGAAGAATACGGCACCTTCGGTGGCCATCCGTTCAGCGTCCTGGTGGGCGACTACACCTTTGGCCGTCACCCGCAGGACATCGGCCTGCTGGAGAAGCTGTCCAACGTTGCAGCCGCCGCCCACGCGCCGTTCATTGCCGCCGCCAGCCCGCGCCTGTTCGACATGAGCAGCTTCACCGAACTGGCCGTGCCTCGTGACCTGGCCAAAGTGTTCGAGAGCCAGGAACTGATCAAGTGGCGCTCCTTCCGCGAAAGCGAAGATTCGCGCTATGTCTCGCTGGTACTGCCGAACTTCCTGCTGCGTCTGCCTTACGGCCCGGACACCAGCCCGGTGGAAGGCATGAACTTCGTGGAAGACGTCACCGGCACCGACCACAGCAAATACCTGTGGGGCAATGCGGCCTGGGCTCTGTCCCAGCGCATCACCGAGGCCTACGCCAAATACGGCTGGTGCGCAGCGATTCGAGGTGCTGAAGGCGGTGGCGCGGTTGAAGGCTTGCCAGCGCATACCTTCCGCACGTCCTCGGGCGATATCTCACTCAAGTGTCCGACCGAAGTGGCGATTACCGACCGTCGCGAGAAAGAACTCAATGACCTGGGTTTCATCTCGCTCTGCCACAAGAAGAACAGCGATGTCGCTGTGTTCTTCGGCGGCCAGACCACCAACAAGCCCAAGCTCTACAACACCAACGAAGCCAACGCCAACGCCCGGATTTCTGCGATGTTGCCGTACGTGCTCGCCGCCTCGCGTTTCGCTCACTACCTGAAAGTGATCATGCGCGACAAGGTCGGCAGCTTCATGACCCGCGATAACGTTCAGACCTACCTGAACAACTGGATCGCAGATTACGTACTGATCAACGACAACGCGCCCCAGGAAATAAAGGCCCAGTACCCGCTGCGTGAAGCGCGCGTGGACATCACCGAGGTTCCCGGCAAGCCTGGCGCCTACCGTGCCACGGTGTTCCTGCGTCCGCACTTCCAACTGGAAGAACTGACCGCCTCGATCCGTCTGGTCGCCAGTCTGCCACCGCCGGTAGCAGCCTGACCCTGAGTCCTGCGGGCCTGGCTCGCAGGACGTCTCCCCCACTTTCTTTTTGACAATTTGCAGGAGTTACACCCGATGGATGCGATCATTCTGGATCTGGGTGACGATATTAAAGGCGACAGCATGCTGGAAGGCTTCACGGACAAGATCGAAATCATGTCCTACAGCCATAACGTTGCCATGCAAGTGACCAACGACGTCAGCAACTCGGAGCGTACTTCGGGTAAACCCCATGTCGGTGAGTTCACCCTGACCAAGTTCGTCGACAGCTCGACGCCCAACCTCAACAGCTACTGCTGTGCGGGCAAGCCGATCACCACCGCCAAGATCACCATTGGCCGCAACGCCTCGGAAGGCAGCGGTCAGATCATGCCGTTCATTGTCTACACCCTGGACAACGTGGTGCTGTCCAACGTCAGCGTCAGCGGCGGTGCTGGCGGCAAGCCGGTGGAAACCATCTCGCTGAACTTCACCAAGATCAAATGGGAACTGACAGCCCAGAAAGACGATGGCACCAAGGAAGGCGTGGCAGGCACCAGCTGGGACCTGGCCGCCAACAAGAAAGCCAGCTGAGAAAGGTAACTCGCCATGCCAGGCACAGGCATTCGTCCGCCGCTATTCGAGCGCCTGGCTTTCAGCGAGGAGCAGACGCAGCACACGAGGTTTTTCGACCGACAGGCTCTGGCCGACTCGGTCCGAACCGAACTGGTGCGTCTGCTCAATACCCGCCGTGCTTCAGGGAACATGACCACGCCACCGACCCTGCTCGACTACGGCATTGCCGACTGGAGTGCCCTGCAAGCCAGCAACAGCGATGACCGACGCCGCATCACACGGGAAATCCGCGCAGCAATCACTCATTTCGAGCCACGACTGCACCTCAGCGGTGTGGACGTACAAGCCGTAACCGGACGCCCTCGGCAACTGGATATACGCCTGAGCGGCACCCTGCGCCATGACCGTCAGGAATGGCCCGTGGCATTCGCGGTGCAGACCTCGGAAGCCGGGCTGGAGGTCAGGCATGAGCGATTCGATTGACCCGCAACTGCTCGACTATTACCAGCGCGAACTGACCTGGCTCAGACATGCCGGCAGTGTATTCGCCAATCGCTACCCCAAAGTCGCCAAACGCCTGGAACTGTCTCCCGGCGAAAGCCAGGACCCGCATGTCGAGCGCCTGCTGGAAGGTTTCGCCCTGCTTGCTGCGCGCCTGCAACGGCGCCTCGATGACGACTACGACGAATTCAGCAACGCCCTGCTGGAACAGCTTTACCCGCTGGCCATCAGGCCCCTGCCCTCGTGCAGCATCGTGCGGTTCGAGCCGGACCCGAGCAAAGGCAATCTGGCAGCGGGCTATCCATTGCCCCGGGACACGCCCTTGTTTGTGACCACGACCAAAGGTGAAAGCATCCACTTTCGCACCAGTGCCGAAGTGACCTTGTGGCCCATTCAGATCAGCGAAGCCGTGCTACTCAATGCAGAGGAAGCCCAGTCACTGACGGGCATCTTCCAGGCCCGCTCGGCCTTGCGTCTGACGCTGGAATGCCTGGGTGAAACCACAGACTGGGCACAACTGAGCATTGAACACCTGCGCCTGCATCTGGACGCCTCGCCGGTAGTGAATGCCGCGCTTTACGACTTGCTGGGGGCAAATGCCGTCAAGGTCTTGAGCGGCGCGCCTGGCACTCAGCCAGTTGCCCATGGCGACCTGCCGGAAATTGCCGGTTTCGCCAACGACGAAGCCCTGCTGCCGGAAGAAGATGGCGTACATCCCGGCATGCGCCTGCTCGCCGAGTACTTTGCATTCCCGGAAAAATTCCACTTCTTCGATATCCCGTTGAACACGGTCCATGTCGAGGGGCGAACGCTCTATCTGTATATCGTCTTTGATCGCGCCCCTCAGGCACGCCTGCACTTGCAAGCCAGCGATCTCGCCTTGGGCTGTACTCCGGCAATCAATCTGTTCCCGCGAACTTCCGAACCGCTGCGCCCGGACGGTACACAAAGCGAATATCGCCTGATTGCCGACAGCCATCGCGAGAACAGCGTCGAGATCCACAGCATCCGTGGCATGCGCGCCGCTTCGCCCCAGGGTGTACGCCCGGTGCCCGCCTATTACGGCAGCCAGCACAGCCTGGGTGACAGCAACCTCTACTGGCATGCCCGACGCATCAGCGGTCTGACGCCCAACCGACTGGGCAGCGACCTGATGCTCAGTCTGGTCGACACCCGCTTCGACCCGCTGCTCGATGCGCCCGACTACAGCCTGACAGCCGAACTGCTTTGCACCAATCGCCATCTGGCCCAAAGCCTGAGCGCAGGTACTCCACTGAGTTTCGAGCGACCCGGCCCGGTGGCCAGGGCCAGCCTGATCAACCCACCAAGCTCACAAAGCATCCCTCAACTGGGTGGTGAATCGCGCTGGCGGCTGATTTCGCAACTGAACCTCAACCATCTGTCGCTGGTGGAAGGTCCCAAGGCGCTGGAAGCCCTCAAGGAAATCCTCAGCCTGCATAACCTGCGCGACGAGGCCAGTGCCCGTCGGCAGATCGAAGGCCTGCAAAAAATAACCTGTGAACGGGTCATCGCCCAAGTCGGTGAAGATGCCTGGCGCGGCTGGCGCAACGGGCTGGAAGTCAGCCTGCAACTGGACCCGGAACACTTCGTCGGCAATAGCGCCGTGCTGTTCTCGGCAGTGCTGGCGCAATTCTTCTCGCTTTACGCCACGGCCAACCGCTTCGTGCGTACGGTGCTGGTCAACTCGGACAAGGAGGTCAAGACATGGCAACCCCAGGCCGGCATGCCCCTGTCCCTCTAAGCGAGGTCTTGCGCAAGGAGCCACAGGCTTTCGAGCTGTTGCAGGCCTTGCTGATTCTGGAGCGCGAGCACCCGCAGGCTTCGCCATTGGGCACTGGCACCTCGCCCCAGGCCGAAGCCATCCGCCTGCGCGGCCCGCTGACGCCCTTGTTTGCCTCCAGCGAAGTCGAGAACCTGACACAGGAACCCGGTCAGCAACCGGTACTGACGACGCCGATCTTTGGTTTGGGCGGGCCCGACGGTCCTTTGCCGTACGCCTTTCAGGAATGGCTGCAACAACGTGCCCGCGCCAAGGATCATGCGCCAGGCGAATTTCTCGACCTGTTCCAGCATCGCCTGCTCAGCCTGCTCTATCGGGTGCTGCGCAAGCATCGCGTGGCGCTGGGGTTCTCGGTGCCTTCGGCCAGCCCGGTGCAAGCGCAGCTACGCGCACTGACCGGCTTGCTGCCCAAATCATTGCAGGAACGCCAGGCACTGCCCGACGCTGCGATCATGGCACGCAGCGCCTTGTACTCGGGTGGTCGTCGTTCAATTGCCGGTTTCGCCGCCATCGTGCGCCAGCATTTCGGGCTGCCGGTACAGATCAGCGCCTACGAAGGCGCATGGCGCAGCATTCCGCCAGCCAGTCGCAGCCTCCTGAAACCCGGTGGCCGCAACCTGAAACTGGGCAGCACCGCCATTGCCGGGACCCGCGTCTGGGATGAGCATGCCGGCATTCGCCTGACGATCGGCCCGTTGCAAAACGAACAGGCCAGACGCCTGCTGCCCGACGGCGAAGCCCATCAGCAACTGGCAAGCATGGCTGCGCTGTATTTCGGCCCCGATCTGGACTGCTCGCTGACCCTGCTGGTGTCAGGCGCAGAACCGATGGTCATGAATCGCGAGAATCCACCAACCCTGAACTGGAACGGTGGCTTGCGTAGAAAACCCAACCAAGACGTGCAGCGCATCGATACCCGGCTGCGCCAAGCGGAGATGGCCTGAATATGGAACTCGGCAGCCTGATAGCACGCCTCAACGCCGACAGCCGCCGCGCCCTGGAACGTGCCGCGCAGCGCTGCCTGCAACGGGGTCATCACTACGTTGAAATCGAGCACCTGCTGCTGGAACTGCTGGATATCGAAGGCGGCGACCTGGCTTGCCTGCTGCCGCGTTTCGGCCTGGAGCGCGATGCGCTGAGCGCAGAAATCAACAAGGCGCTGGAGCTGTTCAAATCCGGCAGCACCCGCACACCGGCATTGTCCGCGCAGACCATCGGCCTTTTAGAAGACACCGTGGTGCAGGCCAGCGTCATGGGCCAGCCAAGCATTCGTTCAGGGCTGTTGCTGCTGGCCTTGCTGGACCGGGATGAACATCGCAGCCTGCTGCTCAACAGTGCATCCTCGTTGCTGTGCATTCCCCCGGATGTGCTGCGCAATAATTTGCAGGAATGGGCGCAGCCTTCTCGCGAACATATCGCTATCGCCGCACCCGGCCAACCGGGCAAGGCTGCGGCGAAGACCGTCGAAGGCTCGACTCTCGACCAATACACCCAGGACCTGACTGCCGATGCCCACGCCGGGCGCATCGACCCCATCGTCGGCCGCGACGGGGAAATCCGCCAGTGCATCGACATCCTGCTGCGCCGTCGCCAGAACAACCCGATTCTGGTGGGCGCGCCGGGTGTGGGTAAAACCGCCGTGGTCGAAGGCCTGGCCTTGCGTATTGCCGCGGGCGATGTGCCGCCGTCCTTGCAGGATGTCAGCCTGCGGGTGCTCGACCTTGGCCTGCTGCAAGCCGGTGCTGGTGTAAAAGGCGAATTCGAGCAGCGTCTCAAAGGGGTGATTGATGCGGTGCGCAGTGCCGAGAAGCCGATCATCCTGTTTATCGACGAAGCCCACACCCTGATCGGTGCCGGTGGCGCGGAAGGCGGCAGCGACGCCGCCAACCTGCTCAAACCCGCTCTGGCCCGCGGCGAACTGCGCACCCTGGCCGCCACCACCTGGATGGAATACAAGAAGTATTTCGAGAAAGACCCGGCCCTGGCCCGGCGTTTCCAGTTGGTACAGGTGGAAGAACCGGACGAAGCCACAGCCGTAGAAATGCTTCGGGGCGTGGCCACCAAACTGGAACAGCACCATGGCGTACAAGTGCTGGATGCAGCGATTCACGATGCGGTGAAACTCTCACACCGCTACATATCCGGGCGGCAACTGCCGGACAAGGCCATCAGCATCCTCGACACCGCCTGTGCCCGTGTCGCACTCGGCCAACACGACGTGCCACCGCCACTTGAAAGCCTGCGCCATCGCCAGCAAAGCCTGAAAGAAGAACTCGAACGCCTGCGTCGCGAACAGGCCACAGGCCTCGATCACCGGGAACGCATCACCACACTGGAAAGCGAATCCACCAGCAACCTGCAAGCTATCCGTGAACTGGAAGTGCGCTGGGGCGAAGAGCGGGAAGCCGTGCGCGAACTGCTGGAAACCCGCCGCGAACTGCTGGCCCTGAGCGAGCGCGTGGACGCCAATACTGACCTCGCCAAACGCGACCCGGACACCGACAGCCGCATCGACTACCTGGCCTCGGAACTGGTGCGTCTGGAAGCCGGTCTGGACGCCATTCGCCAGGACGATCCGCTGGTGCCGGAACAGGTCGACTCCAAGACCGTCGCCGCCGTGATTGCAGGCTGGACCGGCATCCCGGTCGGCAAGATGCTCGCCGACGAGGCCCATGCCGTACGGACCCTGGGGCAGCGCATGGGTCAGCGAGTCATGGGCCAGAAAGCCGCCCTCGACACCATCGCCCAACGCCTGCAAGCCTACCGCGCCGGCCTGACCGACCCGCAGAAACCGGTGGGTGTGTTCCTGCTCCCCGGCCCTACCGGTGTCGGCAAGACCGAAACCGCCTACGCCCTGGCCGACGCGTTATACGGTGGCGAGCGCAACCTGATCAGCATCAACCTTTCCGAATACCAGGAAGCCCACACCGTCAGCCAACTCAAAGGCGCGCCACCCGGCTACGTCGGTTACGGCACCGGTGGTGTGCTGACCGAAGCGGTACGCCGCAAACCCTATTCCGTGGTGCTGCTGGACGAAATCGAAAAAGCCCACCCGGACGTACTGGAAGCGTTCTACAACGTGTTCGACAAAGGTGTCATGGAAGACGGCACCGGCCTGGTGGTGGACTTCAAGAACACCGTCATGCTCGCCACCAGCAACGTCGGTGCCGAACTGATTCTCGACACCCCTAGCGCCGAACTCGACACAGACCCGTTCAACGAACGCCTGCACAAAGTCCTGCTACAAGCCTTCCGCCCCGCCTTCCTCGCCCGCATGACCGTGGTGCCTTATCGCCCGCTGGATGAAGCGACGCTGGAAGGAATCGTGCTGGCCAAACTGGAGAAATTGCGTGGCCGGTACAAGGCCGCGACGGGCAAGCAATTTGATTTTGATAACGGGATTGTCAAGGCCGTACTGGCGAAATGCAGCGGGGCCGGGGCGAGGGATATTGAGAATGTATTGATGAAACAGGTGACGGGGAAGTTGGCGGAGTGGGTGTTGGAGTGAAACTTACATCACCTCGACGACATGAATCAGGCGTCAGTGTACCCAACGCCGAAGACAGCCATGGGATAAACCAGGAAAAGATATGGCATTAAAAATAATGGTGTGGAATGCACAGCATTTCGACAACCAGTCCAGTTCGACTCACTCCCAGGCCTTTACAGAAAAACGGGACTTCCTGAAACAATACCTCGCCCAACAAAGCGACATCGACATATTGGTCTTCCTGGAAACAGGAAAGACCGGAAACATCAATCAAAGCCTGACCAGCGAAGTGTACAACCTTCCCGGGAACTTTGTACCTGTCGTCCACCTCACTCAAGAAGGTGGCTTCACAAAAAACACCACACTGGGCATCAGCACATTTGTTCGCGAAGACAAAAAAGGACAGGTAGGACTGCCTGACTTTGAATACGTATTGGGAGACCAGGAGCGGCGCGCTCCGGTCATACTAAAACATCAAACTGGCAAGTACCTTGCGTTTTATCATGCCAATGCCAATGAAAATACTTCATTCGGTCATATCAGAGACGCCATCCAGTTCATCCATCAAGAAGTCGGAGATGACTTGATTTTTTTTGGAGGCGATCTTAACCATGACTACTACAGCATGAACGACTCAATAGGGCACCTTAAAAAGCTGGGTCCCGTCGGCGTAGGATACACTCACAGTAAATTTACGTTAGTCGAGACCAAGACCCTCCACCTCGACGTGGCCAGACGGTATGAAGGGTTGATCAACCGGCACGGTTTGGCACGGGCATTCAACAGCCACTACGGAAATTTGACAGAAGAGAAAAAAAACATCCTCAAAGCACCGACAACCACACAAAAAAGCAAAGCCCGTGTCCTCAAAATCACAACAAGGCTACAAGAGTTAGACACCGCATTTGCGTATGTCGATGCTCATTTTGATCGTCAGTATTCTGTCCACGAAGGCAGTGAAACACATGAGAGTGTTGTAGTGACAAATCGATTTTTGGATTATGCATTTGTACACAATACAAGTGATTGGCAAGCTGTCTGTCACGGCTCAGTGGCCGTCCACACTTCGGCAGTTTTAGGAGTTACCTCCACACAGAGGCTATGCGATAACGTTTTAATGAGAAGTGATCACTTTCCGGTTATCTACACTTGCACAGCCCTTTAATTCATTGAGGCAATCATGCCCCGCTCCACCGACACCACCACCAGCCTCTCCCTGACCGGCTCAGCCCTCACCGAGCTGTACCCTGACTCCATCAGCGGTGAGGAATCCCTCAATACTATGGGGCAGTATTTCCTGCATGGTCAGGCGGATACCGCATTGACGCTGACTTCTGCCATCGCCACTCACGTTACCGCGACGTTGCATAACGACGCGATGCTGCGGCCGATGGATGCACTGGTTGCGGAGATCCGGCAGCTTCCGGCAGACGCCACGGCAGATCGGTATCAGGTGTTGTTGCGCCCATGGTTGTGGTGGTTGACGCTGGCGAGCAATAACCGGGTGTTTCAGAACCTCTCCACATCGGACATTGTGACATCGATCTTCACTGACCATGGTTTCAGTGATCACAAGCTGTCGCTGACCGGCAGTTACACGCCCCGCGAGTATTGCGTGCAGTACGGTGAAACCGATTTTGCGTTTGTGTCGCGCCTGCTGGAAGAGGAAGGGATTTTCTGGTTTTTCACCCATGAGGAAGGCAAGCACACGCTGGTGTTGGCGGACAACAACGATGCGTTTCCGGCGATTCCCAACGGGCCGGCGGTGAAGTATCTGGGTCAGGGAATGGGCAATCGGGAGCTGCACGGGATTCGTTCCGGGCAACTGGTGTTGCAAGCGGTTTCCGGGGTGTATTCGGCGTCGGATTACGAATTCACCACGCCCACCACTTCGCTGTACAGCAAGGCCGAAGCCAAGGCCGGGCCGTTGTCGATGTATGAGCATCCGGGTGGTTATATCGCCAAGGCACGGGGCGATGCATTGACCAAGCAACGGGTCGATGGCCTGCGCAGTCAGGAGAAACGCTTTATCGGTGAAAGCGACTGCCGCTGGCTGGTGCCGGGGCACTATTTCACCCTGAGCGGCCATGACGATGCGACGCTGAATATCGACTGGGTAGTAACGGCGGTTACCCACGAAGCCAGTCATGAAGGCTATCGCAACCGCTTCGAGGCTATCCCAAAGGCAACGACTTATCGCCCAGCGCGGGTGACATCCAAACCGCGCATGCACACCCAGACGGCCACCGTGGTCGGCAAATCCGGCGAGGAAATCTGGACCGACGAATATGGCCGGATCAAGATCCAGTTCCCGTGGGACCGCGACGGCAAGAGCGACGAAACCAGCTCCTGCTGGGTGCGCGTGGTACTGCCCTGGACCGGCAAGGGGTTCGGCATGCAGTTTGTGCCGCGTATCGGTCAGGAAGTGATCGTCACCTTTATCGACGGCGACCCGGACCGGCCATTGGTCAGCGGTTGCGTGTACAACGGCGACAACGCCCTACCCTATGCCTTGCCCGCCAACCAGACGCAATCGGGGATCAAGACCAATTCCTCCAAGGGCGGCGGCGGTTTCAACGAGTTGCGTTTCGAGGACAAGAAGGACGCTGAGGAAGTCTTTCTGCAAGCCCAGAAGGACTTCAAGACCAATGTGCTCAACGACACTACAGTCACCGTCGGCCACGATGAAACCCTGACCGTACAGAACGCCCGCACCCGCACCGTCAAGGAAGGCGATGAAACCGTCACGCTGGAAAAGGGCAAGCGCAGCGTCACCATCCAGACCGGTAGCGACACGCTGGACGTGAAGGACACTCGCACCGTCAAGGTCGGCGGCGACCAGACCCACAGCACCGGCGGCAACTACACCGACAAGGTCACAGGCAATTACAGCCTGACCGTGGACGGCAACCTGACCCTCAAGGTCAGCGGCACCATCACCCTGGAAAGCGGCGGCAGTTTCACGATCAAGAGCGGTGCCGATCTGGCAGTACAGGCCAGTACCTCAATCACCCAGAAAGCCGGAACGGCCCTGACCAATCAGGCGGGCACATCGCTGGAAAACAAGGCAGGCACCACCATGACCAATGACGCGGGCATCAGCCTGACCAACAAGGCCGCAGCGTCACAGACCGTGGATGGTGGCGGCATGCTGACCATCAAGGGCGGCCTGGTACAAGTCAATTGAGATTCTGAGCATGGCCAAGACAGAAACTGTGGATGTACAAAGTGGCGATGCACAGCTGGCTGGGCGTCTCAACAACGGCCAACTGGACGGGCCGTTGCGGATCGAAAAAAACGACCGCCCGCTGGCCAACCTGAATTACAGCCAGGGCGAGTTACAGGGCATGAGCCTCACCTACCATCCCAATGGCCGGGTTTCCGCACAGTTGCCTTATGTGAACGACAAGCTGCATGGCGTCGCGAATTTCTATTCGCCCGAAGGGCTGTTGCAACGCCGGGCCACCTACCGAATGGGCCTGCTGCACGGCGAGGCCAGCATTCATTACCCTGACGGACAACTGGCGGAACTGGAGCACTACAAGGACGGTGTACGCGACGGGCTGTATCAGCGTTTCCACACCAACGGCCAAGCCTCCTTCAAAGCCCGCTACCTGAACGGCCAGTTGCTGGATCAGGAACAACAATTCGCCGATGACGGCCGCCCGCTGGACGCCAAGGGCAAACCGGTTTCACGGCTGCGCTGGTGGTGGATGAATACTGTGTCACCTGCACAGTCCTGATCAGGATCTCAGATAAAACGCAAAGGACAGTCCGAGTAACTCGAAGAAGACCTGCGCGATAACAACCGCCAGAATCATCCAGACTATCGTCAGCTTGATCAGCGTCCAGGTACTTTCGCCAGTAAATCGCTTCAACCCCGCAAAGTAGATCAGCAAGCTGATGATGACGATAAACGCATATAGAAGCTTTTCAGTACCTTCAAGAGCGGCGCCCATCACCTGAAGAAAAACAACGATCAGTAGCGCCGGAATAATACCTAGCCCGACATTCATGATCCGGGAAGCCAGAACCAGAGATAACGTACTGAAAGCAATCGAGAACAGCACACCCATCCATATCGTCCTTGCAGAAAAGCGTTTTTATCAAACTAAGGAATCAACATCTGCACCTGACCCGGCATCACGATCTTGATCACCCCGGCCCAGTTGCACATCAGCATGCTGTTGGAGTCGATTGCCGGCATGCCACCCAATAACACCGTTGGCGCACCGCCCGGAATCCATGGCGAGGCTGTTGCGGGAATGCAAGGCATTGGCGTAAGCACCCCCAATGCTGCTGCCGTGGCCGCGATCACCATGGGGTTGGCCGTGCTCATGCACATTCCGAAGGTGGGAATATTGACCAACGGGATGTGATCCATGATGGTCGCCGCCGGCATGCTGCTGGTCAGCACGCGATTGGTCGGCAATACGTTCAATACGGTAGGCGCAGCGCCGAAACTGCATTGCAACGTGGCTCCGGCACAGACTTGCGGACATGACATCGGCAGGCACCCTGGGTGAAGTTCGGCTGACAAAATAGCCCAAGGCTATTAGCCCTGCCAATCACAAATACTCGGAGATCTCGATCAAATTCAAGTCAGGATCGCGAACATACACCGAACGGATCGGCCCCGCGGCACCGGTTCGCTGCACAGGCCCCTCGATTATCGGCCAGTTCTGCTGCCGAAGATGGGCGATCACTTCATCCAGAGGCCCGGCGGCGATAAAGCAGAGATCCAGCGCACCGGGCACGGGCAGATGCGCCTTGGGCTCAAATTCGTGGCCTCGCACATGCAGGTTGATCTTCTGATTGCCGAAGCGAAAGGCAACACGGCCATTGCCGAAGGTTTCCAGGCTCATGCCCATGATGCGGGTATAGAAATCCTCACAGGCTGCCGCGTCGCAAGTCGTGAGGACCAGGTGGTCCAGATGATCGATAAGCATGGTTTCTCCCTGCATAGGTCTGGGATGTAAATAACTTGCCTCGTCGCAGGCAGGCCCTCTCCCACAGTGCATTGTTCTCAAACAGCAAGTTCACAGGGTCACACCGCGTTCAGCCATTCCTGCAACAGCTCGGTGGTGCGTTCAGGGTACTCCAGAGGCGGTAGATGGCCGCATTCGGGCAGAACCACCAGACGCGAACCGGCAATGCCTTGCTGAGTGAATGCAGACTCTTCTACCGGCGTGATCTCATCGTTTTCCCCGACGACGATCAAGGTCGGTACGCTGATCGCCTCCAGAAGCGAACTGTAGTCCTGACGCTCGATGATCGCTTGCTGCTGACGGATGAAACCTTCCCTGCCAATGGCCTGCGCCATGTCCATGACCTGCTGTGCTGCGGCAGTGCCTATGCAACGAGCATGAATGATCCGGGGCAGCAAGTGAGGCGTCACGCCCATGAACTTGCCCAGCTTCGCCAGTTCCAGCAGGCCACGCCGAACCCTGGCCCGATCCTCGCTGTCTGGCCGGACCATGGTGTCGAACAAGGCCAGTGCCACCACCCGCTCGGGAGCCTGACGCATGATTTCCATCGCCACATACCCGCCCATGGACAAGGCCGCCAGGGCAAAGAACGGCGGCGCCTGTTCCAGCGTGCGCCGGGCCATTTGCGCGATGCTGTCGTCCTGGGAAAGATCCGCAACGAAAACCCTGCGTGCAGACTCGAAAGCCGCCACCTGATGAGCCCAAAGTCGCTCATCGTTCAGCAAACCGGGCAAAAGAACGAGAGGAATGTTATTGCACGCCAACGTGGCTCTCCTGGAGCAAAAGAAAAATACTCATACATGACATCTTCCGAACCTCATTCGGCACATCATTGAAGCGGCTCGTTACGAGTAGGCCCACCCCGCGCTTCCAGCAACTCCACAAACCGCGTCAGACTCTGGGAAACCGTGCCCCTGCGCCACACCAGCCAGGTTTGCAGAAAGCGGAATTGCTCGGACAACGGCCAGATGCTGACGGTGGTGCAGCCCGGCATGCTTTCAAGCATGCTGCGTGGCATCAGCGCCAGGCCCGCGCCCGCACTGACGCACGCCAGCATGCCGTGATAGGACTCCATTTCGTAGATCTTGCCCGGCACTGCGGCGTCGTCGGTGAACCAGCTCTCGAAGTGATGGCGGTATGAGCAGTTGGCGCGAAAGGCGTAGATGCTTTCGCCATTCACATCCAGCCCCCGCGTAACAGGCGCATGGTTGAGCGGCGCGATGATCACCATCTCTTCCTCGAAAACCGGTACACCTTCCAGCGCCGGATGCAGCACCGGCCCATCCACGAACGCCGCCACCAGACGTCCAGACAACACACCATCGATCATGGTGCCGGACGGCCCCGTGGACAGGTCCAGTTCGACCTTGGCGTATTGCTGGTTATAGGCCGCCAACAGCGCCGGAATACGCACCGCTGCCGTACTCTCCAGCGAGCCGAGGGAGAATGGCCCTTGGGGCTCTTCGCCGGAAATGGCCATGCGCGCCTCATCCACCAGTGCCAGGATGCGCCGGGCATAGTCCAGAAAATTCCAGCCAGCCGGTGACAGGCGCAAACGGTGCTTCTCGCGAATGAACAGCTCGACGCCCAGGTCGAGTTCCAGTTGCTTGATGCGCGTGGTCAGGTTCGAGGGCACCCGATGGATGTGCTGCGCAGCGGCGCTGATGCTGCCCTGCTCGGCGACAGCCTTGAATATTTCAAGCTGGACGAGATCCAATTCATTCTCCAAACGTGAACGATATGATCATTATTATTCAGTTTCGCAAAGCATAGCACGACGATACTCTGGCCCCATTCCCACCCACAAGAGGATGGCGTCATGACACAGATTTCCAGCCACACCCATGCAATCTCGATCAACCCGGCCAATGGTGAGCAGGTCGGCCATTATGCATTCGAGTCTGACTCGGCACTGGAAGCTGCACTTTCCCGCGCGGCTGACGGTTATGCGCTGTGGAAACGCAAGACGGTCGATGAACGCGCCCAACTGCTGATTGCGCTGGGCAAGGCATTACGCGACAACACAACGTCCATGGCGCAGATGATCACCCGGGAAATGGGCAAGCCCATCGCCCAGGCCCGTGGCGAAATCGAGAAATGCGCGCAGCTCTGCGAGTGGTACGCCAGCCATGGCCCGGCCATGCTTGCTCCGGAACCGACGCTGGTCGAAAACAACAAGGCGCGTATCGAATACCGCCCGCTTGGCCCGATCCTGGCCGTCATGCCATGGAACTTCCCGGTCTGGCAGGTGCTGCGCGGTGCCGTTCCGGTCCTGCTTGCCGGCAACACTTACGTGCTCAAACATGCGCCCAACGTGATGGGCTGCGCTTACCTGATACGCGATGCACTGCAACAGGCCGGTTTCCCGCAAGGTGTGTTTGAAGTGATCAACGTAGCTCAGGAAGGCGTATCACGCGCCATTGCCGACCCGCGCATTGCCGCCGTGACCCTGACCGGCAGCGTACGGGCCGGGACTGCGATTGGCGCACAGGCAGGTGCTGCCTTGAAGAAATGCGTACTGGAACTGGGCGGCTCCGATCCCTTTATCGTGCTCAACGATGCCGATCTGGACGAAGCGGTGAAAGCCGCCGTGATCGGTCGTTATCAGAATACCGGTCAGGTCTGTGCAGCCGCCAAACGCCTGATCGTCGAACAGGGCGTTGTCGAAGACTTCACCCGCAAGTTCGTCGACGCCACTCGCCTGCTGGCGATGGGCGACCCATCGAGCCCGGAGACGTACATCGGCCCCATGGCCCGTTTCGATTTGCGTGACGAACTGGACCAGCAGGTGCAAGCGACTCTCGCCGAAGGAGCGACCTTGCTGCTGGGCGGTAAAAAGGCCGAAGGCGCTGGCAACTTCTATGAGCCCACCGTGCTGAGCGATGTCACCGATCAGATGACGTCTTTCAGAGAGGAATTGTTCGGCCCGGTGGCGTCGATCATCACCGCCCGCGATGCCAGGCATGCACTGGAGCTGGCCAACGATAGCGAGTTCGGTCTGACCTCGACCATCTATAGCCGTAATGTCGAACTGGCTGAACAACTGGCTGACGAGCTGGAAACAGGCGGCGTGTTCATCAATGGCTATTGCGCCTCCGACCCACGCGTGGCCTTTGGCGGCGTGAAGAAAAGCGGCTTTGGTCGTGAGCTTTCACACTTCGGGGTGCGTGAGTTCTGCAACGCGAAAACCGTCTGGCTGGATCGCCGCTGATGGATTCAGGGGAGCCTTGCGCTCTAATGTCGATCAGTTAAGGTCAATGAATCACTTTGTGGGAGGCAGCTTGCTGGCGACTTTGGCAGACGCAGAATATCTGCCAGTTTCAAAGGCCCTCTCGCCAGCAAGCTGCCTCCCACAGGTTTTGTTTGTGCCTTAACTGATCGGCATTAGCCTTGCGCTCCCCTTTCTACCGCCAGTTATTCCTCGTCACTTTCAACCCGCACCAGATCGCCGATGGCGTAAAAAGTCCCGCCAGCGATGTAGTGCAGGCTACGCCAGCGCGGATCGGTCGTCTCAAATGCCCAATGGCCATCCTTGAACGCTCGCTCATCGGCCCAGGCCGCCACCACTTCACCGATGAACAGGTCATAGGTCTGCTGGTTGTGGGGCTCGGGTATGAGCTTGCAAATCAGCCAGGCCGAGCAACCCGCCACCAGTGGCATCTCGTGCCCTTCAATACGAAACAGCTCGACGCCTGATTTTTCCAGCTTGTCCGGCATAAAGGTCAGGCTTTGCGTGCCTACGTCATAGACCTGTTGCACCTGCTCCACCGTCGGCACCTGCAGAGCGAAGTAACCGCTCTTTTCGACAAGCCCACGGGTTTTGGTCATCTTGTCGATGACCACCGTAACCTTGGGCGGAGAAAAGTCCAGGGCACAGGCCCATGAAGCCGACATGACGTTATGCGTCCCGCCATGGCTGGAGGAAACCAGCACGGCAGGACCGTGATTGATCAGTCTGTAGGCCTTCTCCAGATCGACTGGGCGAATACGGTTATCCACGAAAACTCCTTCAGATCGGGCAAGCGCAAAGGGCGCATTCTACTGACTAAGGAGTATTTCTGTAGGACTAATCGCTAACCTTGCCCATTCTCAGGATGCCGACTCCCAACGACGGAAAACGACGCTGGCATTCACACCACCAAAACCGAAGCCGTTGGACAGCGCATGGGTCAGCGGCAGTTTACGGGCGGTCAGGCCGACAAGGTCCAGCCCTTCTGCCGCTTCGTCAGGGTTATTCAGGTTCAGCGTGGGCGGCACGATCTGGTCGCGCAGCGCCATTACCGTAAAGATGGCTTCAATGCCACCCGCCGCACCCAGCAGATGCCCGGTAGCGGACTTGGTCGAGGTGATTGCCACACTTGAGCCTGCACCAAACACCGAGCGGATGGCGGCCAGCTCGCCCTTGTCGCCCACTTGAGTCGAGGTGGCGTGGGCGTTGATGTGCTGAATCTCGTCCGGGTTCAGACCGGCCTGTCGCAAGGCCTGCTGCATGGCGCGCCGGGCTCCGCCGCCATCCTCGGGGCCAGCCGTCAGGTGATAGGCATCGGCGCTGGTGCCGTAGCCCACCAGTTCCGCCAGCGGCGTGGCGCCACGGGCCAAAGCGTGTTCAAGGGACTCGATGACCAATATCCCCGCACCTTCGGCCATGACAAAGCCATCACGGTCACGATCAAAGGGGCGCGAGGCCTCCTGAGGTCGCTCGGCAAACCCGGTGGACAGGGCACGAGCAGCAGCAAAGCAACCCAGGGTCACTCGGTCAATCGCAGCCTCCGTCCCACCGCACACCGCAATATCGGCCTCACCGCTTCTGATGAGCCTGGCGGCGTCGCCAATGGCTTGTACACCGGCTGCGCAAGCGGTCACCGGAGCACCGAGCGGGCCCTTGAAACCGTGCTTGATGGAAATATGCCCGGCCGCCATGTTGGCCAGGAAGGACGGCGCGGTGAATGGCGACAGCCTGCGCGGGCCACGGGCATCGGTGGTCCGCACGGCCTCGGCAATGACACCGAAACCGCCCACGCCCGATGCAATGATGGTCGCAGTGCGCTGCTGCGCGTCTTCATCGACCGGATGCCAGTTTGCCTGCTCCAGCGCCTCATGGGCGGCCACCAGTGCAAACTCGATGAAGCGATCCATCTTCTTGCGGTCCTTGGCCGAAATGAGACGGTCCGGGTCATAACCCGCAATAGCGTCTTCTTCCAGCGACGGCACTTGCCCGCCTACCGCTACGCCCGTGCCCTCGGTGATGTCCCGGGCAAGATTGCGAATACCGGACTGTCCGGCCAGCAGCCTTTCCCAGACCGCCTGCACGCCACATCCCAGTGGTCCGACAATCCCGACACCCGTCACTACGATTCGTTTTTGAGCCGTGAAATCAGTCATTCAAAACCTCTTCATTACACAATCGGCAGCAAGACACGGGTCATGCTGTCTTTTCGGTTGGCCCGGTATCAGGACGGATCCTGAACCAGATGGCGTACATGGCAGGCAGGAACACCAACGTCATGATGGTGCCGCCAAAGGTGCCGCCGATCAGGGTGTAGGCCAGCGTTCCCCAGAACACCGAATGGGTCAGCGGGATGAAAGCCAGGATTGCCGCCAGCGCCGTCAGCAGCACTGGACGGGCACGCTGCACGGTGGCTTCCACCACGGCACGGAAAGGGTCGAGCCCCTGGGCCTTGTTGTCCTGAATCTGGCCGATCAGGATCAGGGTATTGCGCATCAGGATCCCCGACAGCGCGATCAGGCCCACCAGGGCGTTGATGCCAAAGGGTTGCTGGAAAAGCAGCAGAGTCGGCACCACGCCGATCAACCCCAGCGGTGCGGTGAAAAACACCATGATCATGGCCGAGATCGACCGCACCTGAAGGATGATGATCAGCAAGGTCAGTGCAATCATGATCGGGAACAGCGGCAGCATCGCCTTGCTGGCCTTGGCCGACTCTTCGCTCGAACCTGCCTCCACGATCCGGTAGCCATCGGGCAGCGTGTCGATGACCGGTTGCAGCTGTTTCAGGACAACGCTGGACACATCAGGCGGTTGCAGGCCCTCGGCGATGTCGCCGCGCACCGTGATGGTGGGCGTGCGATCCCGGCGTCGCAGAATGGGGTCCTCCATCCGCACATCGACATCGCCCACCTGCGACAGCGGAATACGCTGCCCGGCCGAACCCACCAGGGTGAAACCGGCAATCTTCGCGGGATCGAGGCGAATGTCACCCGCTGCGCGACCTACCACCTGCACCGAGCGGATATCTTCCCGAACCGCCGTGATGGGTACACCCGTGAGCAGAAACTGCAATTGCTGCGCGACAGCATTCGACGTCAGACCCACGGCCTGCAGGCGGTCCTGATCCAGCGAAAAATGCAGCACCGGCACCAACGGTCCCCAGTCGGTATTGACGGTCCTCATCATAGGGCTCGCCTGCAATACCTTCTGAACCTGGCCAGCGATTTCGCGCAACTTCAAGGGGTCAGGCCCCATCACGCGATAGGCCACGGGGAACGGCGAATACGGACCAAACACCAGTTGAGTCACGCGGACCTGCGCCTCAGGCGCCAGCCCTTCGGCAGCCGCCTCACGGATACGGAACTTGAGGGCTTCACGTGCGTCCTGGCTGTCCGTCAGGACCACAATCTTGGCAAAGGATGGATCAGGCAGTTCCGGCGCCATGGCCAGATAGAAACGCGGCGCGCCCTGGCCGATATAAGACGTGACGATCCGGGCTTCCTTCTGCTTTTGCAGCCAGGCTTCGACCTTGGCAACAGCAGCGCTGGTCTGCTCGATGGAGGTGCCGTATGGCATCTGCACTTCGATCAGCACTTCCGGCCGGTCGGAAGTCGGGAAGAACTGTTTCTTGACCAGCCCCATACCGACAATCGCCACCACAAAGGCCCCGATTACCGTACCGGCGACCAGCCATTTACGCGCAATGACGTTTCTCAGGAAGCCGCGAAAACGGTTGTAGTTGGGCGTGTTGTAGATCGCCTCATGACCGCCCTCCACCTGCTTGAGCTCCGGCAGCAGCTTCACACCCAGGTAAGGCGTGAACACCACGGCGACAACCCAGGACGCAATAAGCGCAATGCCGACGATCCAGAACATGTTGCTGGTGTATTCACCAGCCGTGGACTGGGCAAAACCGTTGGGCATGAAGCCGATGGCGGTCACCAGCGTGCCGGAGAGCATGGGCGCCGCGGTATGGCTCCAGGCATAGGCCGATGCGGCCATGCGGCTGTAGCCCTCCTCCATTTTCACCACCATCATTTCGATTGCGATGATTGCGTCGTCCACCAGCAAACCCAGCGCCAGGATCAGCGAGCCCAGGGTGATACGGTCGAAATTCTTGCCGGTGGCCGCCATCACCACGAATACCACCGCCAGCGTCAAAGGCACGGCAGCCGCCACCACGACACCCACGCGCCAGCCCATGCTGAGGAAACAGACCAGCATCACCACCAGCAAGGCGATGAAGAACTTGACCATGAACTCATCGACCGATGAACTGATGTTCACCGATTGGTCGGTCACCTTGCTCAAGGTCATGCCCAGCGGCATGCCGTCATTGATTTTCGTGGTTTCCGCGTCCAGGGCCTTGCCCAGGTCCAGGCCGTTCCAGCCTTCGCGCATCACGACGCCCAGCAACAAGGCTGGCTCTCCGTTATTGCGTACCTGGAAGGTCGCCGGGTCTTCATAACCGCGCTCGACCGTCGCTACGTCCGACAGCTTCAGGGTGCGGCCCTGCACCGAAACCGGTGTGTCACGAATCTTTTTCAGCCTGTCGAAAGCGCCGTCCAGGCGCAGAAAGACCTGCGGCCCCAGTGTTTCAATCGAACCGGCCGGGGTGAGCACGTTCTGGCTGTTCAGGGCTGAGAAAATCTCCTGAGGAGAAATGCCCAGCGTCGCGAGGCGATCATGGGAGAAGGACACAAAGATGCGCTCGGCCTGCTCCCCAATGATGTTGACCTTTTTCACGCCCGGCACGTGCAGCAGACGCTGGCGCAGCGACTCGGCATCGCGCACCAACAGCCGTTGCGGCTCGCCTTTGGCTTTGAGGGCAAACAGCGCGAAGGTCACATCGGAAAATTCGTCATTGACCATGGGACCGATGACACCTGTCGGCAAGAGCCTGGCTTCGTCACCGATCTTCTTGCGCGCCTGATAGAACTCTTCCTGCACTTGCGAAGGTGGCGTGCTGTCGAGCAGCGACAGCATGGTGAAAGCCATGCCCGGGCGCGTGTAGGTTTCCGACCGATCGTACCAGCGCAGTTCCTGCAGGCGCTTTTCCAGCGGCTCGGCGACCTGATCCTGCATTTCCTGCGCCGTCGCACCCGGCCATACGGTGATCACCGTCATCTGCTTGACCGTGAACGGCGGGTCTTCCGCACGTCCCAGGCCGAAGAAGGCCAGGATCCCGGCAGCGGAAATCAGAAAGATCAGGAACAGCGTGATAGAGCGCTCGCGAACGGCGAGCGCCGACAGATTGAAACGCCCCTCGCTCATGGCTGGCTCCCGACGACTCTGGTATCCAGTGTTTCGCTCAGCCGGACCTGATCGCCGTCATGCAGCAGATGGGCTCCCAATGCCACCACTTGCTCGCCGGCCTTGAGATTGCCGGTTATCCGTACCACATCGTCATGCAGGGCAAGCACCTGAACGGGTTGCCAGCTCACCTTCAAAGGCTTGCCGGAGATGGTCCACACGCCGGTGCCGGTGCCCGGATCGTAAAGTGCACCCATGGGGATTTGAAGAGCTTGAGCGGACGCTGCGCCATAAGCGATCTGCAGACTGACCGTCGCCCCCAGCGGTGCGCTGGCCATCGCGCCCTCAAGCACATACCTCGCCTCGAAAGTACGGGTCACGGGATCGGCGGCGTTGGAGAGCAGACGCAATTTCGCAGGCACTGCACCGAGACTGCTGCCATACAGAGTGGCTTGTGCCACGGAGCCCACAGCCGGGCGCAGGGTTTCGGGCAAGTGCACGATGGCCTCACGCTGCCCCGCCCGCGCCAGCCTCACCACCGGTTGCCCGGCACTGACAACCTGACCTGGCTCGGCCAGGGTTTCCACCACGACGCCATCGGCGTCAGCCAGCAGAACGGCATAGCTGGTGGCGTTGCGGGCCACATTGGCCTGGGCTTGGGCAGCACTGAGTTGCGCCTTGGCCGAATCCGCCGCCGCTTTTATCTGGGCGTAGGTAGAAGCCGAAACGGCGCCGGTAGCGACCAGATTCCGATACCGCGCTTCGTCGTCGACCGCCTGCCTGGCCACTGCTTGCGCGGCAGTGACCGCGTCTTGCTGTGCCTTGGCCTGCAGGCCGAGGTCTACCGGGTCGATACGCATCAGCGGCTGACCTTGCCGGACGCTCTGGCCGGTATCGACCAGGCGCTCAAGCACCTTGCCCGAGACACGAAAACCCAGATCGCTCTGAATCCGCGCCGCAACGGTGCCGGTAAAGGAACGCGAAATATCCGTTGATTCCTGAACCGCAGCGACCCTGACCAGCGGCGCTTGAAGGCGTGGATCAGGGGCGACGGAGGAGTCGCCACACCCTGTCAGGAAGAGCGGCAGCAAACAAAAGGCAACGACAGCAGATCGGCGACGGGACATGAGGGCACGGGCTCAGATAGATGATCCAGAGCCAGATTCTCATTCTAGTGACCAATTAAGTCAATAGTCACAACTTCAAGCTAAGGCGCCATGCTGCGCAATATCAATGCCGACAGATGGACGGTTGTCTCCTCGGCACGATCAAGGCTGTACTGCAACAACACGGGGTTGATGTAGGGCCACATCACCAGATAAATGGCATTGCTCACCTCATCCAGCGGCGTCTTGCGCTCGAACTCGCCCGCTTCCCGGCCTTCCCGGACAATCTGCTCGATCAACTGCCGCAGCCGCACTTCATGCCCACGCGCCGAAGGCCACTGATCCCTGGCCGAAACAGCGGCAATGTCAAAGAGCTTGCGATCATGAAAAAACAGGCTGCTGCCCGCCTCCACCAAGGCCTTGAGCATTCGTCGCAGCTTTTCGGAAGCGGTCGGCGCATCCACCACGGCGGCATTGACGATTTCCATGATGGCGGCCAGACGATTGGTACAAATCACCTCACCGATAGCCTGTTTGGAATCGAAGAACTTGTAGATATAGGCCTTGGAAAAGCCGATGGCACGGGCCAGGTCGGACACCGTGGTTTTCTCGTAACCATAATGGCCGAAGTGCTCGGTGGCGGCTTCGACGATCTGGTCACGAACGTTATGATCCAAAGGACCACGCGAAGGGGATACATTCTGTTTTTCAGTCATTTTTCCAGCCTGGCTTGCGTGACCTTGATTGATAAATAGTGACTATATTGTGATTTGGTCATGAATTTCCATCTTTCAGACAGAACGGCCACACTGTCCATACAAAACCATCTGCCTATTCATGAAAACAGCTCATGACAGCATCCCGCTTGCGGGCTTAATGAATCCCTGTGCGTCTTCTATGATGCCTGTTCAACTCTGTTCCTGCTCTCAAGGACTCCGGATGAATGAGTCTGCACCCCACGTAATCGGCCTCATATTGGCTGCCGGACGCAGCCGACGCTTTGCGGACGACAAGCGCCGGGCGCTGCTGCCCGACGGGCGCAGCATGCTGCAAGCCAGCATCGACACTGCCAGACAGTCCTTCAATGAGGTCTGGGTGGTGCTGCGCGACGATGACGATGCGCAAGCGCTGGGGATTGTGCCCGATGTCGGCATCGTGCGCAGCGAACAGGCCGATCTGGGGATGGGACACAGCCTGGCCAGCGGCATCGAAGCACTGATGCCCTCGCCCGCCATCGCAGTCGCCATCCTGCTTGCCGACATGCCCTGGCTGCAAACGGCGACCCTGCGAAGCCTTGTGCAACTGGCCGACCCGCAGCGGATCGCACAGCCGGTGTATGCAGGACAGCGCGGCCATCCGGTGATCATCGGTCGTCAATTATGGCCAGAACTGCTGCTGCTCGAAGGCGATCAGGGTGCCAGAAAACTGCTGACAGCCAATGCCTCGGTTTGCGACCTCATGGCAACCGATGATCCCGGCACCGTGCGCGACGTTGATACGCCGGAACAGATTCGGCAGGATCTTCCAAACGCTCGATAATCACTTATCCAGCGCAGTCGCCTGAGCGTATTCCTGATCGCTGACCTGTTGCATCCAGTCCACGACCTTGCCATCCAGAACCTCGGCAATCGCGATGTGGGTCATGCCGGTTTTCGCCGTCGCGCCATGCCAGTGCCGGGTATGAGGTGGAATCCATACCGTATCGCCAGGCCGGATGGTCCTGATCGGCTGCCCCTGCTGCTGGACCAGCCCCGTACCTGCAGTGACGATCAGGGTCTGACCCAGTGGATGGGTATGCCATGCCGTGCGAGCGCCCGGCTCGAAGGTGACTGTCGCACCACTGACGCGTGCATCGCCTGTGCCCTTGAAAGGAGCATCCACGCGCACCTGGCCGGTGAAGTAATCCGTTGGCCCCTTGGCCGAAGGCTGAGAGCCGTTTTGAGTGACAGTCACAACCGGACTCGTCTCGCTATGGGCCTCGGCAGCCAGAAGAGAAAGGGAAAGTGCTGTTGCTGCGAGCGTCTTCAAAGACAGTCCTCCATCTATATGGATGAGCGCTCCGCGGGGCATGAGGGACTTCAATCAGAGAGTGCCTGGCTCATGCCCACTCTGTAAGCGGCTGCGTCGAGTGTGCCGAATCCCTTTGCGGTGACACGACACGCCCAATCTATCAACCTCAAGAGACAGTGATTAGTCGGCTGAATCCGCTAACCGCCATGAGCCAGTTTCATTAATCGGTGAATCAGGCTGCGCTGGAACGTTTGACCGTCACGATCAGGATGCCGCCGATGATCGCCATGATCCCGACAATCAACGTCATCGTCAGTTGCTCGCCCATGAAGACCACCGACATCAACAACCCCACGACCGGTACACCGAGCATAGCCGTCGACATGCTGGTGCTGGAAAGCCACATGCTGGCCGCATTGACCGCACAAAAGCAGAACGCTGTTGCCAGAGGCCCCATGAAAATCAGGATCTCCCACAGGGTTCTCGAGCCATCGCCAGTGAATGGCCCTTCCGTGAAGTAAGCCAGCGCGATCAGGGGAATGGTGGCAACCAGCATCTGCCAAGGGGCCAGTTGGTAAGCACTGGCGGTGTTCTTTGAGTAGCGCAGATGCAGGATGCACATTGCCCAGCAGAATGAAGCCGCCAGCAGCATCAGATTGGCTTTCACCAGGGCTCCGTTGCCCCAGTCCAGCGTCAGGGGATTGAACAGGACACAGACACCGACGCCGCCCAGCAGTGTGCCGATCAGTTGCCGCGTGGACAGTTTTTCACGCAGGAACATGACGGCAATCGGCGTCACCCACAAGGGCGTGGTGTAGGCCAGGACGGCAGAGCGCCCGGCCGGCACCTGAGTCATGGCAATCGCGCCCAGCACGGTAAAGGTCAGCATTTGCAGCAGACCGACACTCAGGATCAGCGGCAGATCCTGCCGGGTGGGCAGCCGCAGCTTGCCGGTCACCAGTTGCAATGCCAGCAGACAGGCTGCACCGCTCGCAAAGCGCAGGGTCGAAAACCAGACCGGCGTGATGTGCTCAAGGCCCGCCTTCATGACCGGCCAGTTGGCACCCCAGATCAGGATCGCCATGATCAGCAAAAGCACACCCTTGGCCTTGGGCGAAGACACCAGGCCCTGCGCATGAGCCGGGTCGTTCACCAGGGCACTGTGCTTGCTTGCGTCTGACATGGTTTCCCTCTTCTGAACGAGTGCTTCGAGGGAAAAATTTTAACTGGCGTATCGGGAGAAAGTTTCTCCCTTCTTGGCTATCAATCCATCAGATCAAAGATGTAATCTCTGCCAAATCACGATTTTGCAGAGGTTTATTCTTTTGAAAAAACTGGATCGAACCGATATAAGCATTCTGAACACGCTGCAGCAGGACGCCGGGATCACCAATGCGGATCTGGGACGCTCGGTCAACCTCTCGCCCACGCCCTGCTTCAACCGGGTCAAGGCCATGGAGGAAGCGGGCCTGATCAAAGGCCAGGTGACGCTGCTGGACCCTCAGGTATTGGGCCTGCATCTCAATGTATTCATCCATGTCAGCCTGGAAAAACAGGTCGAAAATGCCTTGCGCTTGTTCGAGCAGGCTGTGGCCGACCGCCCGGAAGTGATGGAATGCTATCTGATGACCGGAGATGCCGATTATCTGCTGCGCATTCTGGTGGCCAATATTCAGGACCTGGAACGTTTCATCCTGGATCACCTGTCGAAGATTCCGGGGGTCGCGAATATCCGTTCCAGCTTCGCTCTCAAGCAGGTGCTTTACAAAACGGCGTTGCCACTGCCACCCAACGGGCTGACCCTGACCGACCCCAGATAACCTGCGTCATCAGTCAGCGCGTCACGGCGAAGAAAACAGCCCTAAACTTCGGACCAGACAGGCCGAAACAAGAAAGACAGGCGCTTTCAGACGCCGCAAAGGGCAAAAAAACGCCTTTGTGTGCCCGGCCAATCGCCGATCAGACCGCAATACTGGATACATTCAGTAATATTTAGCGTGCTATCGATAGCAGGAAAACGTACTGATCGTTACGTGAACGGCGCGCAAAAAGCAGTTTCTGGATGACATCAGGCACGACAGAGTAGGCAGGATAAGGCTCTAGAACGTGATGGCACCTCGCGCCAGAGGTTCACATTATGCGAAAATGCAGCGTCATCGCCGACTTGGAGCGCCAGCCAGAACATGGCAGCATGCGCGCCCTCGCCGAGTCTGACGATGATGAGCTTATGACACGCAGGTCACCGTAGCATGTCGCAGCAGCCTTGATGACGGACAAGACACCACAGACGTGTCTATGAATACCGACTCCGTGTCGGAACTCCGTGAGGAAGCTGATGGGCATGGCTTGCGCGTGCAGGGAGGATGTCTTCGCTGCGCATGGAGCCATACCAACAGAACTATGTGTCACTCAAGCCGCTGAAGCCAATGATGATAAGAAGTCAGCGCAGGAGGACATAGAAAGTGAGGTCTAAAGCGTTATTGTATTGGCCTTGTATGTCCACCTCTAGTCCTTGTGGGTGCGAGAGTTTGTCGCATGCGGCATAGCATGCGACACGCCAAAGCTCCTGCTACAGAACCTGAGGGCGGATGGCGTTTATCATATGGATCACAGTATGTTGAAGAAAATGAACACGGCTCTGCTGGGGCTGGCTATGTCGATGGGTCTCATGCCCTTGCATGCGGCTGAAGCAAAAAAAGTAGACGTTTTGCTCATCGGGGGAGGAATAATGAGTTCGACCCTGGGTATCTGGCTCAATGAGCTGGAGCCAGGCTGGTCGATCGAAATGGTTGAACGTCTTGATGGTGTAGCCCAGGAAAGCTCGAACGGCTGGAACAACGCCGGTACGGGTCACTCTGCCCTGGCCGAGCTGAACTACACGCCAGAAAAAGACGGCAAGATCGACGTCTCCAAGGCCATCGAAATCAACGAATCCTTCCAGATCTCCCGCCAGTTCTGGGCGTGGCAGGTCAAGAACGGTGTGTTGAAAAACCCGCGTTCGTTCATCAACTACACCCCGCACATGAGCTTCCTGTGGGGCGAAAAGAACATCTCGTTCCTGAAACGCCGCTATGACGCCCTGAAGGTCAACCCTCTCTTCAGCGCCATGCAGTACTCCGAAGATCAGGAGCAGATCAAGAAGTGGGTTCCGCTGATGATGGAAGGGCGTGACCCGAACCAGAAAATCGCGGCGACCTGGACTCCGATCGGTACCGACGTGAACTTCGGCGAAATCACTCGCCAGTTCGTGGGCCATCTGAAAAACCAGCCTAACTTCAATCTGCAACTGTCGAGCGAAGTCGAAGACATCAAGCGTAATGCTGATGGCTCGTGGCGCGTGTCCTACAAGAACCTGAAAGACGGTAAAGAAACCGAAACCGACGCCAAGTTCGTATTCATCGGCGCGGGCGGCGGTGCACTGCACCTGCTGCAAAAGTCCGGTATTCCTGAAGCCAAGGAATACGGTGCCTTCCCTGTCGGCGGTTCATTCCTCGTGACCGAAAACCCACAGATCGCTGACCTGCACATGGCCAAGGCCTATGGTCAGGCTTCGGTTGGCGCACCTCCGATGTCGGTTCCTCACCTGGACACCCGCGTACTGGATGGCAAGCGCGTTATCCTGTTTGGCCCATTCGCGACCTTCTCCACGAAGTTCCTGAAAGAAGGCTCTTACCTGGACCTGCTGACCAGCACCACCCTGCACAACGTCTGGCCAATGACCCGAGTCGGCATCAAGGAATACCCACTGGTTGAGTACCTTGCCGGCCAGTTGATGCAGTCCGATGACGATCGCTTCGCAGCCCTGAAAGAATACTTCCCTAACGCCAAGAAAGAAGACTGGCGTCTGTGGCAGGCAGGTCAGCGCGTTCAGATCATCAAGCGTGATGAAGAGAAAGGCGGCGTCCTGAAACTGGGTACCGAGATTGTCAGCGCCAAGGACAACAGCCTTGCCGGCCTGCTGGGTGCATCGCCAGGTGCATCGACCGCAGCTCCGATCATGCTGGGCGTTCTCGAGAAGGTCTTCAAAGACAAGGTTGCAACCCCTGCCTGGCAGGAAAAGCTGCACCAGATCATCCCAAGCTACGGCACCAAGCTGAACGATCATCCTGATCAGGTTGCCAAGGAATGGGCTTACACCAGCGAAATCCTGCAACTTCCAGCACCTCCAGCTGTTGGCGCTGCAGCACCGGCTCCGGCAGCAACACCTGCCAAGCCACGCGAAAGCAACGCAGCGACTGATATGGCGCTGTAATGCCAAAGCCCCATCAAACCTGGTTTGATGGGGCTTTTTTCTGCAGCCGGGAAATACCGCTTTACCGCCTCCCCTACCTTCCCTCCTGACTCCTACTTCGCGAACAACTGCCCCATATCCTTGAACGCCTTGAACTCCAGTGCGTTGCCACAAGGGTCCAGCAGAAACATCGTCGCCTGCTCACCCACCTGCCCCTTGAACCGGATGTAAGGCTCGATCACGAAACGAGTCTCGAACGACCTCAAACGCTCGGCAAGCGCTTCCCACTGCTCCCACTGCAATACGATGCCAAAGTGCGGAACAGGCACGTCATGTCCGTCCACCGGATTGCTATGCGCACTTTCCTGCACCGCGTTCTTCGGCGCTTCGTGAATCACCAGTTGGTGGCCATAGAAATTGAAATCGACCCAATGATCGCTGGAGCGCCCTTCTTCCAGACCAAAAACCTGACCATAGAAGGAACGCGCAGCCGCAAGATCGTAAACGGGGATCGCAAGGTGAAAGGGAGAAAGACTCATCAGAAACTCCAGGCTCTTGGTTTTTATCAACCGGAAGGTTTTGCTTCCCGTTGTTTATGTACTGGAGAAATCATAGAAGTAGCGACCCAACAATAAAATCAATATATATTTCTCAGATATACAAAAGAGATTTATCAATGATTCGTGAGCTGAAGACCCTTGTCGCAGTCGCACAGGAAGGCACCTTCGCCGCCGCCGGAAACCGCATAGGCCTGACTCAGGCCGCCGTCAGCGCACAGATGCAACGTCTCGAAACCGAACTTGGCTATCAGCTATTCGACCGCAAGGGCCGCTCGGCACAGCTCAATCGAATGGGACATCAGACCCTCCTGCAAGCCCAGGAACTGATCCGCCTCTACAACAACCTTGGCTCGACAGCCAGCGGACAACCCGAGAGCGTACTGGTCAACATCGGCGCAATTGCCTCGGTCCAGCGCTCACTGCTCCCCGACGCACTGGCAGCCTTTCACCGCCAATGGCCACAGTGCCGCACCCGCGTGATACCCGGCGTCTCCATGCAACTGCTTAACCTGGTGGATGCTGGCGAGATCGACATGACCGCCATCATCCGTCCACCGTTCGCACTGCAAAGCGACCTGCGCTGGACCGCCCTGGCCAGCGAACCCTATCGCCTGATCGCCCCGAGCCACCTACCCGGCGATGACTGGGCCGAACTGCTGTCCACCCAGCCCCTGATCCGCTACGACCGCACCTCGTTCGGCGGCCGACAGGTCGACCGCTTCCTGCGCCAGATGCACTTCACCCTGCGCGAAGCCTGCGAGCTGGACGAACTGGAAGCCATCATCAAACTGGTCGCCAATGGCCTAGGCGTGGCACTGGTTCCGCAAACAGCCGATCACAGGCAATGGCCTGCCGAAGTGCGGGCGCTGGATTTAGGCGCGCATACGTTTCATCGCGATGTGGGGTTGGTGCATCGGACCAGAGAGAGCTTGAGCGAGCCGGTGAGGTTGTTGATTGAGCTGGTTGAGGGACGGGTGCAAGGCACGTGACGCAGACCATCACGCAAATGACAGATCTTGCTGCAGCCGCACACATTCAGCGCGCGACTGCAGCTTCCATTACGACATTTCAGCGGCAAGGCAGCCCGGTATCATCGCACGCCTTGTTGATGCGCAAACCACTGCTGCTCAGGCGACTGGCGACCTGCAGCGGCATCGCCGTGGAGCTCCTGACTCCGGCCTTGGCCGCATCCCGAGCCTGGACCTGGGCATATTTACCTTCCTGGACAGAAACAGGTTGCTGACTGACAGCAGCAAACGCCATTCCTTGCAAACCGATCACGGCTGCGGTAGTGACCATGAGCTTTTTCAATACGGACTTACCTGTTACTCGATTCATGATGCTTCCTCTCGATAGCTTGATATTGAGTTGATGCGAGTAAGGCTTTTTGTTTTCTTGCTGGCAGAGCTGGCTGCCGTGGGAGAATGTATCCTCGGAATCATGAATATTTATATACAGAGACACATGAATAATATTTTACTTGACAAAAATAAAAACATAAAAACATAAAAACAGCACAAAATCCTGACCGGAAAAAATCATCAAACCAGCTACCACTCAAGCCAACCCATCTTCAGCACCGCAGACAGCCGATAACTGACAACTAAGTTGGCGCACCAGAACCGAGCATATATAACTTACGGAGAAACCGGTTAGTGCACGAGACAAGGAAGTACGAGCAAGTCGACAAGGTATTGCTCGATCTAATTGAAGGAAAATTAAAAAGACCATGCCCTGATATCAAGCCAAATGAATGCCGCAAACTTTCTCTTCAGCAAGCGACACCCACTCCACAACCACCATAAATCAATGACTTATTGAATAAAAACTAAAATTCTTGTTTTAATCCTTATGCCCCCAACTCCTGGGACAATACAAAATCCCTCCATTCCTGCTCTAAAGTTAACAGCCAGACAGACGATAATAAGTCGTTGCCCGCCCCCCCACCATCAAATTAATGAAAAAACCAAGCACCCCCACCAACAATGGCTAACTCAGGAGTAGCCCATGTTTAAAAAACTCAGCATTTCTCAGAAACTTTACTTAAGTTTCGCTACTGTCAGCGTCATTATTTCCATATTGGTGGTGGGTGCCTATCGGGGTTTTGAGCAAGTCCAGGATGCCACGAACAGCAATATTCACACCTATCAGGTCCTCAGCGATACGCAACTGGCCCTTGAACAACTGGTCAACATCGAAACCGGCATGCGAGGCTTCGTCATCTCTTCAAAGGATTCGTTTCTGGAACCGTTGATCGTGGGAGAAAAAAGCTTCTCTGAAAAGCTTCAGTCACTCAAACAGCTGACAGCTGACAATCCGGATCAGCAACGGCGCCTCGCCCTGCTGGAGGAAACCCAAAAACGCTGGATAAACGAAGATATCAATCCAATCATTGCGCTGCGCAAGGACCTGACAGCACGCGACATGCCCGACGATGAACTGGACAAGCGCATTACGTCAGGTGCCGACAAAGCCAAGATGGACAGCATGCGCGCCACCCTGGCCGAGATCAAAGGAGCAGAGAACCAACTGCTGGAAAAAAGAAGCCAGCACATGAAGAGCTCGAAGGAGCTTGCCCTCATGATCCTGATCTGGGGAGGCCTTGCCGCCGTCGCACTCTCTCTTTTTCTGGCTGCCACCCTAGGGCGCAGCACCACGGCGCGCCTGCAAATGGCCATCGATGCTGCCACCGCAATTGCCAATGGCAAGCTGGATACAGCCATCGACACCAGCAGTCATGACGAACTGCCGAAAGCCTTCGATCGCATGCAGAATCGCTTGCGCGAAACGATCCAGCAGATAAACCAGGCGGCGAATCAACTGGTCGTTGCCGTGCAACAGATTTCAGGTGCCTCCACACAATTGTCCGGAGCCATTCAGGAACAATCGACATCAGCCTCGATGATGGCCGCCACCATCGAAGAGCTGACCGTAAGCATCCATCATGTTTCCGAAAACGCCGATGAAGCCCACCAGATCGCCAGCCATTCGGGACAGCAATCCAGGGAAGGTGCACACGTCATCGAAAACACGCTTTCCAGCATGAGCGGCATAGCCAAGACGGTACAGCATTCATCTGCCCAGGTCGCCGATCTTGGTCAGCATTCGGAACACATTTCGTCGATTATCGGCGTGATTCAAGGCATCGCAGACCAGACCAACCTCCTGGCACTCAATGCCGCCATCGAAGCAGCCCGTGCCGGAGAACAAGGTCGCGGTTTCGCAGTGGTTGCCGATGAGGTGCGCCTGCTGGCACAGAACACCGGCAAGTCGACCAAGGAAATCGCAGGCATGATCGAGAAGATTCAGGCTGGGGTTCGCGAAACGGTAGAAACCATGCGCAATGGCGTAGAGGAAGTGAACCAGGGCGTGACCATGGCCGGAACTGCCGGCCAGGCCATCATCGAAATCCGCGACAGCTCCAGCAAAGTACTGCATGTAGTCGATCAGATTTCCTTCGCCCTTCGCGAACAGACTGCCGCCAGCCAGGACGTGGCCCGAAGCGTAGAACGCTCGGCGCAAATGGCCGAACAGAACAACCAATCGATTCAGGAACTGCTCAAGACCAGCAGCAACCTGGACAACCTCGCGACGGGCCTGCAACGGGAAGTGGCCAAGTTTCAGGTCTGAGCCCTGAAGACCCAGGCTTCTGCACCAGTCAGAAGCCTGGGCCAGTATCCGCACATTGCAAGCTCAGCCCCTGACGAAACTCCAAGAACGAGAAGCCGAGAACCGAAGAGGCAATCAGCCTCCTCGGCAACTCGGTATCAGGCAAACAGATCGACACCCAACTGGAAAGCGACCCAGAGCGCCAGGCATGTTGCGAAGAGCAATGCGATATTTTCAAACAGGTTATTGCGATATTTCTTATCCAGCAGCGACTTCTGGTTGGACATGATCAGCAGGCCCAGCGAAATGACCGGCAAACCAATGATATTCAGCGCACTGACCCCGATGGTCAAGGTCACGAAATCCGGCATGCCTGGCAGCGACCAGATCAATGGCGTCACCAGAATGAACAGCATGAACCACTTGTGCATGGGGTCATGGTGAAACTCTTTACCGTACTTCTCGCGACGTGCAGGAAGAACATGCTGGAGCGCATCGGTAATCAACATCGGGAATGCAGTGGTTTTTCCTGAAATACTGGCGAACAGGGTCGCGAATACGCCGATAAAGAACACATACCAACCAGCGGGGCCAAAGAACATTTCCAGCGCCTTGCCCAAGTCCCCCAGAGTCTTCACCTCGATACCGTTTGGTCGCAGAATTTCCGCTCCGACAATCCAGATGGCCAGGTTAATGACGATCCCGACGCACACGGCAAACAATAAATCGTTACGTTGAACACGCTTGTGCTGCGGCCCTACCCAGCCCTTCTGGCGCATGACATAGGGATGCACGAAGTTTGCAATGGAACCTGCAACCGCGCCGATCACCGACACCGCAACCAACAGCGCACCATGCACACCTTCATCCGGCGGGATACTGAAACCGATGGTGCCTTTGACGATACCCACAACATCCGGGCCGGACATGACAGCCAGGGCGATAAAGGCCAGGGTCATGACCGCCAGCAACAGCTTCATCACGCCTTCGATCATTGAATAGATGTTACGACCGACCAGCATCCAGACAGCCAGCACCACCGCAACCGAACAGAGCAATGGGTGGTCGATCTTGAACAGCATCGCCAGCGACTCACCTGCCCCTTTGATCATGTAGGCATTCATCAAATGCCCCATCAGCAAGGCATAAACAAGCATGAACCAGGCAAAAAAGGGATTCAGTTGCGCATAGCCCTGAAGGATTGTCATGCCTTGGTTGTTGCACAACTGGAAGCGAGCAATGATGTTTACGATCAGATATCTGAGCAGCAGAGAAACCGCCAACACCCACATCATCGCGTAACCGTAATTCGCTCCTGCGACAGACGACGTAATCAGGTCACCTGCACCTAGCCAGGACAGTACGGCAATGATGCCGGGGCCCAGTAGTTTCAGCATTCGTGTAAAACGATTTTGCGCGCGCCCGGATGCCTGACCTTCGACGGAAGGAATGCTTGCCATAGAGGATGTCTCCATTATTGTTTTTGTTGGATCGACAGCAGTCGAACACAACTTATTAGACGTCGTACAACACTTCTCAAGAAAATGTGTTTTTAGATATTTCAGCCCCAGGGTGTCAGTTAGAGTTGATGAAGGTTTCTCAGTGCTTATGGCACGTGAAACCATGCGGGCCGTGTGCATGCATTACCGGAAGAGCTGCAACAACACGCAACTGGGGGATCCTCGGCCGGAACGGTGACCACACCCCAAAAAATACAGAAAAGGCCGAAGCATCATTTGAAGCGATGGCTGAAAAGCGAATCAGAAAGCAAACGCCAATCCCCTGCAGGACTTGCCTTTGCGAGGGGGGCCGATAGCGTAAAGCACCTGAAGATGGATACGATTCTCATGATGCAAGCCTCTAAATCGATTGATTAGAGACGGCGCCGGATCGTCAAAATAGGGAGTGCGACTTTGTTTCCGGATGTAAAAAAACAAGGTCTTGGACGTTTTCACTTCTGAAAGCCCAATGACGTATCAGCCGTCATTGGTATGCGCTTTCAGCAGAAACGACGCAAGACCTTGATTTACATCCTGAAATTCTGGCTCCACGACCTGGACTCGAACCAGGGACCCAGTGATTAACAGTCACTTGCTCTACCAACTGAGCTATCGCGGAATGAGGGCTATCTTACTGATTAAAATAGGTAAGTCAAGCATCCCCTTGAAAAAATATTGAGCATAAACAGTCATTTGCAGGCGCAGGGTTTCGTCGCGGGTTTGCTGTGGCGTAGTGTGTTCGCTTGCCCCGCACGCTTATCACAGAAAGGAGAACGAGATGACCCAGGCCAACCGTCTTGAAACGCTGTTCCCTACCGCTGACGACATCCCGGAACAGTACCGTACAGGCCCGGCAATCGAGCAACGGGAATATCTGGTCAATGGCGTCCTGCAATCATGGCAAGGGCCACTGGCCCCAGTGCGCAGTCCGGTTTGTCTGAGAAGTGAAACGGGGCTTGAGTCGGTGATTCTGGGCAGTACGCCGCTGCTGGATGCAGAAACGGCCATGACGGCACTCGATGCTGCGGTTCAGGCTTATGATCGTGGCCAGGGTCGCTGGCCGACAATGCGTGTGGTGGAGCGCATTCAGCATGTAGAGTCGTTCCTCAAACGCATGCGTGAACAACGCCAGGCCGTGGTGAATCTGCTGATGTGGGAGATCGGCAAGAACCTCAAGGACTCGGAAAAGGAGTTCGACCGTACCTGCGATTACATCGTCGACACCATCAATGCCCTGAAAGAACTGGACCGCCGCTCCAGTCGTTTCGAGCTGGAACAGGACACCCTTGGCCAGATCCGTCGTGTACCGCTTGGCGTGACGCTGTGCATGGGGCCTTACAATTATCCGCTCAACGAAACCTTCACCACCCTCATTCCGGCCCTGATCATGGGCAATACCGTGGTCTTCAAGCCCGCAAAGTTCGGCGTGCTGCTGATTCGTCCGCTGCTTGAAGCCTTTCGGGACAGCTTTCCGGCCGGGGTCATCAATGTGATCTACGGGCGCGGCAGGGAAACGGTCAGTGCCTTGATGGCCACCGGCAAGATCGACATCTTTGCCTTTATCGGCACCAACAAGGCCGCCAGCGACCTGAAAAAGCTGCATCCCCGCCCTCACCGCCTTCGTGCCGCGCTGGGGCTGGATGCAAAAAATCCCGGCATCGTGCTGCCCGATGTGGATCTGGATAACGCCGTCAACGAAGCGGTGACCGGTTCGCTGTCTTTCAATGGTCAACGTTGCACAGCCCTGAAGATCCTCTTCGTTCATGAGGATGTGGTGGATGGTTTTCTGGAGAAGTTCCAGCAGAAGCTGGCACAGTTGAAGCCCGGCATGCCTTGGGAGCCTGGCGTGTCCCTTACGCCACTGCCGGAGCCAGGCAAGACTGACTACCTGCAAGGCCTGGTTGTCGACGCCACTGCAAAGGGTGCCCGAGTCGTCAATGAAGGCGGCGCAGACGTCAGCGAAACCTTCTTCTACCCTGCCCTGCTGTACCCCGTGACACCGGACATGCGCGTCTACCACGAAGAACAGTTCGGCCCGGTCGTGCCGGTAGTCGCTTATCGGGATCTGCAAACCGTGATCGACTATGTGCTCGACTCCGACTTCGGCCAGCAACTGAGCATATTCGGCAATGACTCAACCCAGGTCGGACGACTGGTGGATGCCTTTGCCAATCAGGTGGGCCGGATCAATATCAACGCCCAATGCCAGCGAGGCCCGGACCAGTACCCGTTCAATGGCCGCAAGAATTCCGCCGAGGGCACCCTGTCGGTTCACGATGCCTTGCGCGTGTTCTCGATCCGTACGCTGGTAGCGACCAAGTTCCAGGACAGCAACAAGACACTGATCAGCGACATCATCCGTAACCGGGAGTCCAGCTTCCTGACCACCGACTATATCTTCTGAAGTCCGGAATCAGGGGCTCAGTGCAAGGCTGCGCCCCTGACAATGCAGTGGCAGAAAGACATAAATCGCATTTGATAATGATTATCGAAAACAGGTAGCATGCCCACTTTCGGGCAGGACATGTCGCACCTCCCCACGCGATACGAGCACTAACCTCCGTGGATTCGTCCGCCAGCAAACTCGACCTTTATATGGCGCATCGCTCTGCCCTGGTGGACTATGCCGCGCCCATCGTAGGCTGCCGTGCTCGCGCCGAAGATGTGGTCCAGGAAGCCTGGCTGCGTTTCAATGGTCGCCCCAATCAAGACACCACCATCGACCATCCGGTCGGCTATCTGTATCGAATCGTACGAAACCTGGCCCTGGACCTGACACGCAGTATTGCGACCGAAAAACGCCAGCCCGACGGCGACACCCTGCTGGCGGAGCTACCAGCCGCTACTGCGTCCCCCGAGCAGGAAGCGGTCAGCCATGATGAGCTGCAACAAGTCTCCGATGCCCTGGCACAATTGCCGGAGCGAACCCGCATGGCTTTCGAGATGCATCGTCTCGGTGGCTACACCCTGCAACAGATCGCAGCAGCTCTGGGTATCTCGGTCGGGCTGACTCACCAGTTGGTACATGATGCCTTGAGTCATTGCGCAGCCTGGCTGGAGCGAGGCAATGGCTGAGCCCCGTTCAAAGAATTTTCAGGAAAATCTGAAAAAAAACACGAGCCAAACGTCTTTTGCAGAAGGGAGCCATAGTGTGCGACCCTCCCACGCCTTTTCTACCGCTGGAGTCTTGCCGGACATGCCGCAAGCCGAACCTCGCCAAGCTCGTCTGGATATTGCCCTGGATTGGCTGATGCGTGTCCGAGAGGCGCCCGACGATGCCGGCTTGCAGACTGAACTTCAGGACTGGCTACAGGCCGCACCGGAAAATGCCGAAGCCTTGCTAAAGGCCGAGCGCGTCTGGGGCCTGACCGGCCAGCTTGCTCCGGCAACAGCCCATAAATGGCCTCCGGTTCCACCTGTAGCGACAGCTCCTGCACCACAAGCTCATCTCGCCGCCCGCCCAAGACGCCGACGTACCTTGAGCTGGGCTGTTGGCGGGGCTCTGGCCGCCTGCCTGGTGGCTGCCGTGGCTCCCAGTTTAAACACAGCCTTGCAGGCGGACTTCCAGACCGCCAGCGAACGCCGCGAAATCCAGCTCCCGGATGGCAGCCGTGCCGTGCTCGACAGCAACAGCGCCATTGCCTTTGAGTTCACGGCCACCCGCCGCGATATTCGCCTGCTGTGCGGACAAGCCTTTTTCGAGGTCAAGCCTGATCGCAGCAAGCCCTTCAATGTACGCGCACAAGACCTTGATGTGACCGTGACCGGTACAGCCTTCAATGTCGACCTGGAAAAGAAGAACATCGAAGTGGGCGTGCAGCACGGATCGGTAAAAGTCACCGAACATGGCTCGAACCGGATCCTCAATCCAGGCCTGACCGCAGGTCAGCAACTGGACTTCAACCGCAGCAACGGCCAGATCAAACTGATAACCCTGCCTGCCAACCGCATCGCCACCTGGCGCAACGGCCAGCTCATCGCAGACAACGCCCGCATGGCCGACGTGGTGGACGAACTGCGCCGCTACCTGCCCGGAACCCTCTGGATCAAAGACCTGCAACTGGCCGATAAACGTATTACCGGCGTTTATGACACCAGCAACCCCGAAGCCGCATTGCGCGCAATGGCGCAACCCCATGGGGCGAAGGTCGAAGGCTGGGGGCCTTGGGTGCTGGTGATTACGCGGTAGGCTTGAAACGGAACACCGCTTTACTGACTGATCCGGTAATGAAACGTGTTCTTCACCCCCGAAACAGTCACCGCCCTTCCCTCCACAATTCGCGGCTGATACCGGAAGGTTTCAGCCGCAGTCATTGATGGCCTGATAAACAGTGGATGACAGGTGCCCTGGACCTGTGGATTGACCACGCGCCCCTGAGGTGAAACGTCGTAGATGACGGTGCAGTCGCCTTCGATACCTTTGTCCAGTGCACGCTGGGGATAGTCGGGAGCTTCCTTGCTCAGAGGTTGGTATTGGCTGCTGTCGGCGGCAGCCGCCGTTTGTTGTTGGACCTGACGGGCACGTTCGGCGGTTTGCCTGGCCTGCTCGGCCTGGCGTTGGTGCTCGGCCTGCTGCTGCGCCACACGCTGCTGCTCGACTTCCTGAGCGTGTTGCCGCTGCTCGCGCTTTTGCTCTTCGACGCGCTTGCGCGCCAGTGCGGCCTGCTCGAGCTGGCGGGCCTGGCGTTGAGTATCGACCTGTGGCCTGGGCGCCTCGATGGGTTTGGCGACCACAGGCTCAATGACGGGCGCAGGCGCAATCATCGCAGGTGCAGGTGCAGGTGCCGGTTCGGGTGGCAGGATGAACAGCTGAGTAGCCATCGTTCTGACGGGTTCGGCTGGTTTTTCCTGAAGGCTCCAGCCGAACAGCAATGCGCCCAGTACCGCGCCATGCAGGCCAAAAGCAATGGCGGCCGCCAGTCCGTTCTGGCATAGCTTTCTCCAGTCCATGGCCCTGGAGCCACGAGACTCGAGTTCCAGTGTCATGGTGGTCATTGCGGGGCCTCGGTCACCAGTCCCAGATGAGTCACGCCGCTGTGCTGCAAAGCGGCCATGGCGGCAACCACCCGCCCGTAATCGGCCTTGTCATCTGCGCGGATGAACACCTGGGTATCTGCACGTTCGGCCACCAGTCGGGCAATGCGGTCTTGCATGTCTTCCAGACTGGCAGCGGTATCGGTCTGCGAATGGGTGTCGACGTTTTCCCCGAGGTTCCAGTAGTAACCGCCTTCAGCCTTGACCGACAAGGTCACGATGCGCTGCTTGGTGTCGGTGAGCAGCGCCTCACTGGCAACTTTCGGCAGTTCGATCTTCACGCCCTGGGTCAGCATCGGCGCGGTCACCATGAAAATCACCAGCAGCACCAGCATGACGTCGATATAGGGCACGACGTTCATTTCGGCTTTCGGACCATGTTTGCGTTGAGGTTTGACCAGCATGGAAAGTCCCTCAGGCCGCAGCGGCCATGTTGCGAGTCAGGCCTTGCAGGGTCCGGTTCAGACGCACCTGCAATTCGTTGCCGAAGCTGTAGTAGCGAGCCGCAAGGGTCTGGCCGCGTGCGGCAAAGCGGTTGTAGGCAATCACGGCAGGAATGGCGGCGAACAGGCCGATGGCGGTCGCAATCAAGGCTTCGGCAATACCGGGCGCGACCGTGGACAGCGTGGCTTGCTGCACCTGAGACAGGCCAATAAAAGCATTCATGATGCCCCAGACCGTACCGAACAGGCCGATATACGGGCTGACCGAACCCACCGTGGCAAGAAACTGCAGCCCCTTTTCCAGTTGCAGTTCCTGCTCGCTGATCGCCACCTGAAGCGAGCGCTCGACGCCGGACAACACGGCATCGGGCTCAATATCAGGACGATGCCTGAGCTGCTGATACTCGGCATAACCTGCCTGGAAAATCTGCTGGATGCCGTTGGCTCGATCACGGGCTTCAGTGGCCTCGCCGTACAGCGGCGACAGTTCCGGTTCGCGACGAAAGCGCTGCTGGAAAGCGTCCATGGAATGTTCGTCGTGACGCAAGGCAAGGCTGCGTTGAATGATCAGATACCAACTGGTCAGCGAAGCCATCAACAAGGTCAGCATCACAGCCTGGACCAGTACGCTGGCATTGCTGATCAGCCCCCAGAGGGTCATGTGTTCTAGCGTGGCGTGCATCGTTGAGTTCCTGATGTATGGCACCTTCCGGTCAAGGTCAGTGCCTGTATGAATCGATTGTTTATCACCGCTTGATGACAAACGACTTACGGCAAAGCCAGGGTTTTAACCACGTCGGCCCAAGGGATGAATTTGAAGTTCTGCGCCTGTTCGGGCATGCGCTTGCGGCCGTCCTGCACCACCAGCATGCCTTTGCTCCATGGGCCGCCGAGGTTGGCCGAGGTCACTTCCAGGCCATCGGTTTCAGAAGTCCCATCGATCCCGAGCCGGGCATTGAGGCCCACACGAAATGCGCCGCGCAGCGCATAAGGCGGTTCGGCATCCACCACCACATAGCTGTCATTGCCCTGGCTGGAGATCACCAGATAGTCATGCTGCTCGCTCTGATACAGCGCCAGCCCCTCGACATCGGCATGCACCACATCGCCGACTTTGATCACGCTGGACAGTGTTGCGGGCTGATCGGCACGGGCATCCACCGCCCAGACACCCACGTCCTCCTCGCCAAGAAACAGCCGCTGGCGCTGATCGTCGGCCACGCAGCCTTCCGGCTGGCTGTCCACCTTGAAGCTACGCACCAGTTCTCCCCTGGCCTTGCCGTCAGGCGCGCTGATCCGGTATTGGAGGAAGCTGCCATCCTTGCCGTTGGCAAAGGCATAGAGCTCGCCACTGGCCGGCTGGAACAGGCAGATGCCATAGATCTGCGCCAGCGGCGTGGGAATTTCGCCCGCCTCGCGAAGCGCGCCACTGTTACGGTCGATGCTGAACAGGCTCAGGCTGTTGCGATCACGATTGCTGGCCACCGCCAGATCGACCTTCTGCTTGCCCAGCATGAAGCCGGGCCGTACATCGACGTTGTTCAGACGTCCGACGGCCAGTTCCTGAAGCTGCTTGCCCTTCAGGTCATAAACCAGCAGCCCCTGCTTCTTGTTGGTGCCCAGCACGCGACTTTGGGCCGGATTTTTCGGATGAATCCAGATCGCGGGATCGTCCGCAGCATCGCCCTGGCGTGCTACCGGCTGACTCTGAGCGACAGCCGCCACGCCGGGCAGCGGCGCAGCCAGAGCGACCGGTTTCGGCTTCCAGCTCAGTTCTCCCTCAAACAGGCGGTCACCGTCGTTATCGTTGAGCAGCAATTGCAGGCCACTCGAGCCTTCATGAATCGACAGGCCTTCAGGTTTTTTCAGGTTCATCAACGACAGTTCGGCCACCGATGACCAACTCTCGCTGTCGCTTTGCTGTTGATAGAGATGCAAAGCCTTGCCCTTGGGATCGAGCGCCAGCAAACCACCGGGGACGACCGCCATGGCACCCGCCGCCTGCCTGATTGCACCAAACGGCTCACGCAAGGCAACGGGGGTTCGGGCTACATCCGCTTCGGGATGCGCCGGGTAAGCCCACCACCCGATGTTCTCCTCATTGACGAACAAGCGATGTGCCGCGTCGTCAACCTGACAGAACTCCGCATTGGGCGGCAGCGGCAGGTTGCGCACCAGGCGCGGCTGTTCGCTGAGATGCTCCCCGCTGCCGACCAGCCATTGCTCACCCTTGCCCTCGTCGCCGACCAGAAACAGGAACAGGTTGCTGGCCTCATCGCGATACAGGCACAGGCCGGTGACCGAGTAATCCCGTGCTGGCAGGTAAACAGGCTTTGACCATTGGTTCTTTGCCGGATCGATGTGGCTCAGCATCGGTTGCTGACGCAGATTGTCCAGTGTCGCAACCCATACCGTTTCACCGCTCTGGCGACTATCCAGCGCCTGATAGGAACCCGGCAGCCGGGCCAGTTGGCGCCCTTTGTCATCGAGCAGCAACAGGCCGGATTTGACACTGGCGGCCAGGCGTTTCGCCCCGTCACTGCCAGGCAGAAAACCCACGGACTGGGCCTTGAACGGCTCGCTTTCGGCCCAGCGCCCAAGGCTCATCTCGGGAGTGGGCGCGGCCTGTACGGCCCCGGCCATCAGGCCGATCAACAGCGACAGGCAACCCGCTTTACGTGGCAACGAAATCTTCATGAACACTTGAATCCTTGCACAAGGTTATCCGGCAGCACGGGTGAAGGGCTGCCGGTATCGATCAGAAATGGGTGAACGTCAGGCCGATCTTGTAGGTCGGGCCGTACTCTTCGTATTGGCTGTTGAGGGAGCGATGGCCGGCATAGACGAAGTACGGCTGATCGGTGAGGTTTTGCGCCTCGAAACTGACTTTCAGGTTCTTGGTCAGCGAGTAGCGAGCGCTGAAATCGATGAAGGTCTGGCCGTCGACGTACAGGTCATGGTCCTTGTCGCCAATGGCAGCCAGCTCATACAGATAGGCCGACTTGTAGTTGGCCGACAGGCGCAGGCTGAGCGTGTCGTTTTCCCAGCCCAGCATCAGGTTGCCGACCGTATCGGACTGGCTCGGCAGATCGATATCGCGCTTGCGGTTGGTTCCCGTGCTCTGGTCGAAACCCTTGATGCTGGCGTCCGAGCGACTGAAAGTAGCGTTGGCGCCCAACAGCAGGCCATTCCAGGGTGCAGGCAACCAGTCGAGCTTCTGCGAGTACGCCAGTTCAAGGCCATACAGCTTGGCCTTGTCGCCATTGGCGTAGGTGTTGGCCTCGGAAAAACTCGCCCACTGCCCCGTACCCGCCAGATCGGTGTTGTAAACGAAGTTCTGGATGTCCTTGTAGAACACGAAGGCCGACACCGTGCCGGCACGCCCCATGAAGTGCTCAATGCCCAGGTCCAGGTTGCTGGACTCCAGTGGCTTGAGGTCCGGGTTGCCGAATGTCGCTTCGTCATCATCGATCACAAAACCCGGAGCCAGTTGCCCAAAGGTCGGACGCACAACGCTTTTGGTCCAGGCGGCGCGCAACTGGGTGTTCTTGTCGATCTGATAGCGTGCATGCAGGCCCGGCAGCCAGTGGTGGTAATCGCGTCGGGTCTGGCTCGACTCGAACACCCCGTCGCGTACGCCGGTTCCCTTGGCTTCCATCTCGGTGCCTTCGTAGCGAAGGCCGGCAATGAAGCGCCATTTATCGATATCGATGGTGTTCATGAAGTAACCGGCGTTGATGTCTTCACTGATCGTGAAGTCATTGGCCCGCGACTCCGACTCATCGTAGAAGTCCGCAGCATTCAGGCCACCCAGCAACCCTTTGATGGCGCCGGGACTGATGCCGTTACCGAAATTACCCAGCCGGTAATCGATTGTGCCTTTCTGGAATTGCGTCAGATTCAAATCACTGGAAGTGAAACCCAGCGTATCGAAGTCCTCGTATTTCCAGACCTCCAGATCGTTGGTCTTGTCACGCCGGCTGACCTTGCCACCGAACTTGAATTGCGAGGCATACCCCTTTAAGTCGTAATCCCGGGCCAGGTCCAGACGCAGGTTCTTTTCCTTGTCCCTGGTGTTCTGCTTTTCCCAGTCCACCTTGTCGAGAGTGAAGTTCGAGGCATCGTAAAAAGCGGAGCCGACAATCGGGCGCGGCGTTTCAGTGTCGTAGAAACCGGTGTTGGCGAAGTCATTGTTGCCCACGAACGTGGCGCCTGCGATATGGCCAGGGCTGTCTTCGCTGGACTCGCTATAACCGGCCTGACCGCTGACAGTCCACAGGTCGTACATGCGCTCACCGCCGAACACAAAGGATTTGATCTCCTGGGTTTCAGTGCGCGCCTTGAGCTTGCGGGTGCCTTCGGCATCGCCCAGCGTACCGGCGCTTTGCGCATCGGCGAACTCGAAACCATTGGTGGTACGGACTTCATCGTCCTTGAAGCGGCTGTACAAGGTTCGCAGGTAGAAACTGCTGACATCATCCGGCTTGTAATCGAAGTTCAGACCGCCGCCAGCACGCTCGCGGCTGATGTCATAGTTGCGCTGCTCGAACTCTTGCAGGCTCCGGCCATCCCAGGCACCGCCCGTTTCGACGTTGTCAGAACCGAAGTCGCGCTTCTGCCAGCTGAGAGCCGCCGCGACACCGAAGTTGTCGATGCCATCACCCAGGCTAAAGCGATTGCTGGCCGCGCCGGAAAACTTCGGGCTGGTCTGGCCGCTGTTCTTGTCATAACTGGCTTCGCTGCTGCCGGTATAGAACACCCCCTTGTGATCGAACGCCGAAAGGCTCTCGACATCCACCGTGCCGCCCAGGGAGTTGGCATCCATGTCCGGCGTCAGGGTCTTGATGACAGACAGTGACTGCACCAGCTCCGAGGGCAAGACATCCAGCGCCACTGCGCGACGATCACTTTCCGGTGCCGGCACAAGTGTGCCATTGATGGTCACGCTGTTCAGGTCCGGGGCCAGGCCTCGCACCGTCACGAAACGGCCTTCGCCCTGATCACGCTCAACGCTGATGCCCGGCAGGCGCTGCACCGCTTCGGCAACGTTCTGGTCCGGCAATTGGGCCACGCCATCGGCATGCACCACGCTCTTGATACTGTCCGAGGAGCGCTGTTCCTTGAGGGCCTGATCGATACTTGCCGCCTGCCCCACCACCTCGACATGCTCGGTGGCATTGACTTCGGCAGCCTGAAGCCGCTCGTTGGCAATCGCCAGGGCCAGTGCGCTGAGTGCGTAGCCGACCAGTTGTGCCCTGCTGCGGCGCTTGTACATGTCTGTCCTCTCCAGGCTTCACGATGGACCAGGCAAATGACCCGGCAACTGGAGGCGCAAGCTAGAGTCGAGGCGTGACGATTCTGTGACAGATAACGCCGAACCCCCCTGAAATTGAGGGTTTCAGAGGTGAAATGAGCTGATTTGACTTTGGGTTGTGGGGAGTCTTTGGAGCTTCGCGAATGAATTCGTCCCTACCGGGGCTGTAGGGCGAATTCATTCGCGAAAAACATGTACCTCCCATGAGCTGATTCGACCCTTTGCGCCGTCACCCAACTGTCACAGTCATCTGTTCTGCTGGCCGACATTCAGTGCTCCGGGAGCCCGTCAGGCCATGTTCAGCATCCTCAAACCCCACCGCGGGAAACTCGCCCTGCTGATGGTCGCGGCCAATATGGGGCTGCTCGCATTCCTGGCTTTCGGGGATATCAAATACGTCAGCGAGTGGAAATGGCTGGATATCATCGGTGAAGGCGGCTCCGCGGTTCTGGCACTGATCTGGCTGTTTCTGGTGTTCAAGAGCCGCCCGGCCGGTCGGGTCACCAATTACCTGTCCGTGGGCCTGAGCTGTGTGTTTTTTTCCTGGTGGATCGATGCGCTGGACGAATTCATCCGCCTGCCCAAAGACATCAACTGGGACCATTGGCTGGAGTCCGGTCCGATGCCGGTGGGTTTGATTCTGTTGACCATCGGCATCTATCACTGGCACCGGGAACAACTGGCAATCAGCGCCCAGATGGAAAAGCGTGAGCGCGGTTTTCGCGAGCATCGGCTGTTCGACAAACTCACCCCGCTGGGGAGCGCCGATTACCTCAAGCGCCAGTTGGCGCTCAGCCTGGAACAGAGTCAGCGTCAGCAGCAACCTCTGTCGCTGGTGGCGGTGGATATCGACAATTTCAGCGCCATCAATCAGGCGTTCGGTCATGCCGAAGGCGATGAAGTGCTGTCGGCCCTCAGTCATCTGCTGGTGCTGAACCTGCGTCGACAGGATCTGCTCTGTCGTCTGGCGGGTGACCGGTTTGTCGTGCTGCTGCCCAATACCGGCGAAAGCCAGGCAAAACTGTTTGCTCTGGAGTTGCAGCAAGCCGTTGCCGGACTGGCCCACAAGACCCGGCAACAGGGCGAGCGGCTTCACCTGTCAGCCAGCACTGCTGCGGTAATGGCCATGGACGAGACGCCCGAAAACCTGCTCAAGCGTCTCAATCTTTCGCTTGCTCGCGCCCGGTAGCCTCTGCCGCGAATAGCCTGAGGCCTGCCGTGACCATCAAGAGCGACTGGTACGAAACCGACAGCCGATTCATTCCCGGCCACTACCAGCCGGCAGCCCTGATCGACCTGGCGTTGTCACGCTCTATCGACAGCCACCGCCTGCTCAAAGGCACCGGCCTGTTCTACGAGGACATCATTGCGGGCAAGACGCGCCTGAGCCCGCAGCAATTCTTCGCCCTGATCGGCAATGCCCAGCGGCAGATGGCTGCCGATGACACCAGTTTCCTGTTTGGCCAGCGCCTGTTTCCAGGCCATTACGGCGCTGCCAGTCATGCCTTGCGCCATGCCCGGAATCTGCATCAAGCCCTGGAAATCCTGATCCAGCAGCAGGCACTGCTCAGCCCGCTGCTGACGCCGCGCCTGGAACTGGACGAGCACTATGCCTATCTCTACTGGCTGGACAGTTGCGGCGCAGGCGAGCAGCAGCGGTTTGTGCTGGAAGCCGGCATGACCGCGCTGATCGCGATGAGTCATCTGCTGGGCGGTGAGCGTCTGCCCTGGGAATGCAGTTTCTGTCATGACGAGCCACGCTACGTCGAGCAGTACTGGGTTCATCTGGGGGAAAACACCTCGTTCGGGCGACCACTGGACATGATGCGCCTTCCCAGAGAATGCCTGACCCGTCCATGGCCGGGCGCGTCTCCGATTGCCGGGCAAGTCGCTCAGCAGGAAGCCAGCGCACAACTGGAAACGCTGGGCATGTACGCCAGCCTGCTGGACCGGATCTACCGTTATCTGCGCGATAACGTGCGTGAAGCACCGAACCTGGATCAGGTCGCCCAGGCTTTCGCCATGAGCCCGGCGACCCTCAAGCGCAAACTGCAGAAACACGGCACCAGTTTCCAGGCCCAGCACGATCTGGCCCGCAAACACGTGGCCCTGCACCTGTATCAGATCAAGGGCCTGAGCAATGAAGCAGTCGCCGAATACCTGAATTTCAACGACCCCGCCAACTTCCGCCGCTCCTTCAAACGCTGGACCGGCAGCACACCGAAACTGATCCAGCGACTGTTCAATTTCGACTGAAAACGACCTGAAAATGGCCCACGCCTGCCCTTCATGAAGTTTTTTTAATTATTTTCTGAAAATTTCCCGCGCTGCCCCGTCCTTTGACTCGCACATAACATTGAGATCAATTCTCATTCAAAAATGCGGGTTTTAAGCCCGTACGGGGACGTGGGATGACACCGAACACTCAGCCATCGCGAAGCCTGGGCACAGCGATTCGCAAACACCTGAATCACGCCACACAACTCAGCGCCTTGAGCCTGTGCTGGATGATCAGCAGCCAGAACGTCATGGCCAGCGAACCGCTGAGCGAGCGTGAGCAAATCCTGCAAACCCGCCATAGTTTTGATATCTCGGTACAAGAACTCTCGGCCGCACTGATCAGCTTCGGCCAGCAGAGCAACCTGCAAGTGAGCGTCGACCCGTCCTTGCTGGGCGGCCTTTACTCACAAGCCGTCCAGGGCCAGATGAGCAGTGAACAGGCGCTGGCAAAACTGCTGCATGGCACCGGCATTGGCTGGGGCTATGAACAAGGCAGCCTGGTGTTTCACAAGACCCGGACCGGTGGTTTCGATGCAGCGATGGAGTTGCAGAGTACGGTGGTACTGGGTGAGCCGCAAGAGAACAGTTTTCAGGGGCAGACCGTCATCGGTCGCAAGGCCATCGAAGCCTTCCCCGGTGCCAACGGTGACATCACGACCCTGCTGCGCATGCACCCCAACGTGCAGTTCAACAATGCCCAGCAGAGCTCCAACGCCCCCGGTGAAATCGACCCGGCGGATGTCAGCATCAACGGTGCCAAGTTCTACCAGAACAACTTCATGATCGATGGCATCTCGATCAATAACGACCTGGATCCGGGCGAGCACGATTACAACTCGATTCGTCAGTTCGACTCGGCACCCAGCCGCTCTCACGGTATTGCGCTGGATGCGGACCTGCTGGAAGAAGTCCGGGTCTACGACAGCAACGTGCCTGCCGAATACGGTGGTTTCAACGGTGGCGTGGTGGATGCCATTACCCGCAAACCCACCAAAGAGATGCACGGCAAGATCTCGGCTTCGATGTCACGTTCCGAATGGACCAAGTACCACATCAGTGGCGAGGATCAGGAAGGTTTCCAGACCTCCACCGACGAGCAATACCAGCCGCAGTTCGAAAAAACCACGGTGCGAGGAACACTGGAAGGCCATCTGACAGAAGACTTCGGAGCCATCCTCAACTTCTCCCAGAAGCGTGCCACCATCCCGCTGAATGTCTACGACAATGGCTATAGAAGTGATACCAGTCCGAACAGCAAAGACCAGACACGCCGCATCGACAACTATCTGCTCAAGACCTACTGGAACGCCAGTGAACGACTGACAGTCGATACCTCCCTGACCTATGCGCCACAGGAAAACTATTACTTCCGGGCCAACCGAATCAACTCCGGCTTCACCACCGAAGGCGGTGGTTTTCAGGGTGCGATCACCACCAAATGGCAAGGCGACAATGCCGTCTGGACCAACAAGCTGGCGCTTACCAACCTGAACAGCTCACGGGATGCGGAATCGGACGAATACATCAACTGGTATTACTCGACGGTAAAGAACTGGGGCAACCCCAACAGCAACACAGCCCGTAGCGCCGAGGGCTCGTCCGGGTCGCTCGAACAGACACAGCGCGGCATCACCTATAACACCAAGGCCGACTGGTTCCCGATCCAGATTGCAGGCACCACTCACAGCTTCACGACGGGCATGGAACTGTCGCATCAGATCGCTACCTGGGAACGGCTTGATGACGTGACCTCCGCAACCACGTTCCGCAGGGACAATGTCGCCACCTGCGCGGGCAACGATTCACTGTGCTCGATAGGCAGGCAGCTCAACGGCAACATCCGCCAATACGCCACCCGGATGACCACCTATGAAGCAGGAAAAATTGAACTGACGGAAAACAAATATGCGTTCTTCGTTCAGGACAAGATTGAAATCGGCAAACTGACCCTGCGTCCAGGCGTGCGCTTTGAGGGCGACGACTATATGGAGAAGAAGACCATTGCTCCGCGCTTTTCCGGCGACTACGACCTGTTCGGCGACCGCAGCACCGTGCTGGTCTTTGGTGCCAACCGTTACTACGGCCGCAACCTGTTCAAGTATCGGCTGGCAGACGGACGCGGCACGCTCAATACCAGTTATGCCCGCGAAACCCAGACCGGCGCCTGGGTAGGAACCCGGCAGGCCAGCACCAGCAAGTTCACCTCCCTTGATGTTCCTTATGACGACGAACTGACTCTGGGCATCGATCAGCGCTGGCTGGATACCGACTTTCGTCTGAAATATGTCAACCGCAAGGGCAGAGACAAGATCAATCGCTCATCGGCTCGTGTCCAGGGATTGGCAGCCGAGAACGGCTATGCGACCGAATACTTCACCTACACCAACGAAGGGATGAGCGAAAGCGACAACATCACGCTGAGCGTCACCCCTTTGCATGAACTCAAGTTCCAGGGCACCCGGACCAGCGTGCAGATGGCCTTCGACTGGTCCCGTACTCGTGATGCCTATGGCAACTATGACGATGCCATCAACTCCGAGTTGTATACCAACGAAGATGTGATCTATGACGGCAAACAGATGAAATACAACGAGTTGCCTGCCAGTGACTTCAACCGGCCCTGGACAGCTCGCATGACCACTATCACCGAGATACCGCAACTGAACCTGACCTGGAGCAACTTCTTTCGCTACCGCGGTGGCTACGACCAGATCATCAGTACAGGCGATGACGTGACCATTGATGGCAAAGACTACTCCGTGTACGAAACAGCCACCGTCAAGGCAGCCCCTACCTGGGACATGCGCCTGGACTGGGAACTACCCACCGGCAAGGATCAGGCCGCATTCGTTGCCGTGGACGTGACCAACGTTGCCGACAAGGTCAATCCGATAGTCAGCAACAGTGCCCGCACCACCTATGAAACCGGTCGCCAGTACTGGCTCGAAGTCGGCTACCGCTTCTGAGCCTGCAATAACCAATACGCCCCAAACGCTTTAACCGAGATTCCTGATGAAAAAAATGATCATGAGCCTGTCGGGTTTGCTGATGCTAAGCGCCTGCGCACAGTTTCCAGACAGCTCGCAACCCCAGACCTGGGACCCACAGGTCATACGCGGCCAGTTGAGCAATGGCCTGGAATACCGTCTGGTGCGTGAAGCCAGCCAGCGCGGCCGCATCGATGCGCGCCTGACGGTCAAGGCCGGCTCCGTAGACGAAGAGGATGATCAAGTGGGTGTCGCCCATATGGTCGAGCACCTGAACTTCTATAACCGTGCCGGTCAGGACGCGAACATCCGCACGCTCATGAATCAGTGGGGCTGGGCTCAGGGGCGTAACTACAACGCAATGACCAACTACGACCGCACCCTGTACATGCTCAGCCCTACCGGCGGTGCGGCCCAGACCGAACAGGCCTTGCAGGCGCTTTCGACCCTGACCCTGGCCCATGACTACACCGCTGACAATCTGGAGCAGGAGCGTCCGGTCGTCATCGAAGAATGGCGCGGCGGCCTGGGGGTCGCCCAGCGCATGAACGATCAGCGCACCGCCTCGCAACGTATCGGTTCACGCTACCCTGGGCATCGCACCATCGGCAACGAAGCCGCGATTCGCTCGGCCACGCTGACTGAACTCAAGCGCTTCGGACAACGCTGGTATGTGCCCAACAATATGGTGCTGACCATTGTCGGCGATATCGACCCCGCGACCCTGCCCAACCGTATCGAGCACTGGTTCGGCAAGGCCAAAGCAGGAGAACTCCCCGAGAAAAGCTATCGGGAGTTGCCTCTCGACAACCGGCTGAAAGTCGTCCGTTTGCAGGACAGCCAGAGTGGCACCAATCAAGTGTCTCTGCTGTTCCGCCTGCATGAGCCTGCCAGTCGCGCTCCGACCCAGGACGGCCTGCGCGAACGCCTGATCGATCGCATCACCCTGTCAGCCCTGCTTGAACAGTTGCGCATCCAGCCCAAGGAAACCGGCGTGCGCAGCCTGACCGTGCAGAAAAGCCTGATCGGCGACTACTCCAGCGTGCTGGGCATTGCTGCCGGTGTGGAAAGTGACGCTCATCAAGTTGCTCTTAAGCAACTGCTGACGGAAATCGAGCGTGTCCGGCGCTTTGGCCTGCGCGATACCGACCTGAACCGTGAAAGAAAGGAACTGCGGGCCATCGCGCAAAAGATGCTGGCAAACAACGAGCCACGCAACTTCGAGAAATGGGTGACCGATCTCAATGATGCCGCGAATCAGAGTCGCGTCGTACTCACCCGACACGACATTGCTTCGCAGTACCTGGAAGCACTGGACAGCATCGACCTCAAGGATCTCAATCAACGCCTGAAAAGCTGGACCGACAGCCCGGACCGGGTTCTGCAACTCTCGGCTCCCGGCCTGAAACCGCTGACCTTGCCCACGGCTGAGGCTGTAAACAGCCTGTTGGCACAGATCCAGAGCAGCCCGCTGGACGCTCCGCAAACCGAAGCGGCCACCGTCTCGACAGAACCCGACGCCCTGCCCGCCTTGCCTGCGGCCACGGCCAAGGGGCAGATCGTGAAACGCAAGGCATTCGCCGAGCAGAAAGTCGAATACTGGCAGTTGAGCAACGGCGACCGTCTGGTCTGGCTCAAACGCAATGCCGACAATGACCGGCTGCTGATGAAAGCAGACTCCAGCGCAGGGTTCATGACCGCCGAGATTCCAGCCTGGCGCAGCCAGATGGCGGTGCAATTGACTGGCCAAAGCGCTCCACAAGGCTGGACCGAAGCGCAGATCCACCGCTGGCGCAGCGAGCAAGGGGTGAATTTATCCCTCGATCAGGAAGCCGATCGCCTGCAACTGGACCTCTCGACGATCGACGCCAAAAAGGACCTTCCCGCACAACAACGCCTTCAGGCCATGCTGCAGGCCTACCGCCTGAGCCAGTCGCCAGCGGGCATCGACAGCGACGCTTTCGAGGAGGCGCGAGACGAACTGATCGAGCGTCTGTCGCGCAATACCGACAATGTCCGAGAGCTACAGGACAAGGCCCTGCGCAAGCTGCAATACGGCCAGGACAACTGGCAGTCGCCCACCATCGCCCAATTGCAGCACGTGCAGCCTGAAGAGCTGGATAAGGACTGGAAACGCCTGAGCCAGGCACCGGTGACTTACTACCTGATGGCCGATGTAGACGCCAGCGTTCTCCAGCCTCTTGTGGAACAGGAACTGGCCGGCACTCCTCGCGGCAAGGCCCTGAAAACCAGCCAGCAACAGCAACGCAGCGGCTATCACGCACAGGAACTGGCCATCGGCATCGAACCTCGTGCCGTGCTGCAAGCCTTCAGCTATCACCCGCGCACCTGGACACCAGTGGACGCTGCACGAGTCGCGACCTTACGGGACATTGCCCTCGCCGCCCTCAAACAGCAACTGCGGGGCGAAGCCTCGGGAGTCTATCGACTGAACTTCGACAGCACGCTCAATCAGCAGACCCAACGCATCGAAACCAGCCTGAACTTCAGTACCGATCCGGCTCGTGTCGAAGAACTCTGGCAACTGGCCAGGACCACGCTTGCCGGGCTGTCGAAGACCATCAGCGAAAAAGACATCGTGGCCGCCCGCAAGAACCTGATACATCAGGAAAAACTGCGCCGCGACGATCCACAGACCCAGATGCGCCGCCTGATTCTCAGTGATCGCTATTGGGGTGATCCGCGCTACCTGAGCCAGCAACAACAATTGCTCGACGCCCTGACAGTTCCGGCACTCAAGCGTCTGGCCGGTGAGCTGTTCGGTCAGCAGAACCTGGTCCAGTTCCGCCTGCTGCCTGCGCCGAAAGAGGCGGTAGCCGGTCAATGAAAACCCTGAAAACCTTCTATGCCCTGGCCAGCCCTTACTGGCTGGACCGCAGGCAATGGCTGTCATGGGTGTTGTTGCTCAGCGTGATCGGCATGGGCTTGCTGGTGGTGCAGATCAACGTCTGGATCAACGCCTGGAGCAAGACGTTCTACGACACCCTGGGCGAGTTCAAGACCGAAGCGCTGTACTCGCTGATGGGCCAGTACTGCCTGTACATCGCGGGCTACGTGGTGATCGTTGTCTACCTGGAATGGCTGCGCAAGGCATTGGTGCTGCGCTGGCGCCGGGCGATGACAAAAACCACCATCGACGCCTGGATGCAGGGCCAGGCCTACTATCGGCTGGGGCTGACCGGCGAGCCGGACAACCCGGACCAGCGGATTGCCGAGGACGTGGACCTGCTGGTGGATCGCAGCGTCGAGCTGCTGGCATCGTTCATCATCAACCTGGCTCAGGTGCTGGCTTTTGCCGGGGTGTTGTGGAACCTCTCGGGGGTCCTGAACTTCCAGGTGCTGGGCCATGACATCACCATCCATGGCTATCTGTTGTGGGCGGCCGTGATCTATACGGTGCTCGGCACGGCGTTCACCCACTTTCTCGGGAGCCCGTTGCAGCCGCTCAATTTTCAGCAGCAGCGTTACGAAGCTGACTTTCGCGCCAGCCTGCTGCGCAAGCGCGACCATGCCGAGCAGATCGCGCTGTATGGCGGCGAAGCCGTCGAGAAGCGCCAACTGGGCGAACGTTTCGAGTACATCGCCGGCAACTGGTGGCAACTCATGGAGCGGATGCGCAAGCTGCAATTCTTTACCGTGAGTTATGACCGGGTCAGCCGCATCATCCCGGTCTTCGCCGCCCTGCCCGCCTTTCTGGCCAAGACCATCACACTCGGTGGCCTGATGCAGATCCGCAGCGCCTTCACGGCGGTGCAAGGCTCGCTCAGCTGGTTTATCGACGTCTACCCACGGCTCGCTGCATGGAGCGCCACGGTAGAACGACTTGGCCAGTTTCAGCAGGCCATCGAGGCCACACGCGGTCAGGTTCGCGATATCGAACGCACTGTGGCCTTGCGGATCGATAACCTGCAAATCCACCGTCCCGATGGCAGCGTCCTGCTGGACAGCATCAATGCCAGTGCCACGGCAGGCGAATGGCTGCGCATCGAAGGTCGCAGCGGTCTGGGCAAATCCACTCTGCTGCGCACCCTGCAAGGCCTGTGGCCCTACTACCGGGGAAGCTGGGAGTTGCCGGGTGGATCGAGCCTGCTGATTCCGCAACAGCCTTATCTGCCGGAAATGCCGTTGCGCCAGTTACTGACCTACCCGGCCACCGAATGCCCATCCGATGCGCGCCTGGTGCAGATGTTGCATCAGGTTGGCCTGTCGAAGCTGGAACATCGCCTGGACCAGCAAACCGAGTGGACACGGGAACTGTCCGGTGGCGAACAGCAACGCCTGGGCCTGGCCCGCGCCTTGCTGAATGCACCGCAGACGCTGTATCTGGACGAAGCGACCAATCAACTGGATGACCAGAGCGCCTGCCATCTGCTCAACGTCCTGCGACAGGAACTGCCTGACACGCTGGTGATCGGCATCAGTCATCAGCCCAGCGTTGCAAGCCTCTTCCAGCGCAGCTTGAATCTGCAGGCCGGCAGTCCGCTGCACGCCAAACCCTCCCTCGCCTGACCCTGCCTCAAAAAACCGGGAGCCTCTGCTCCCGGCGTCGCCTGAAAAAAACGCAAGGCAATAATTTTGTAGAAGTGAACTCATTCGCGAAGGGCCGGCACATCCCAAAAAAATGCATCGCCTTCTTCAGTGACGTTTCGCGGATGAACCCGCGCCTACCCCGCCACAGAAGTATGACAACAAGAAGGAAGCCATCTCTTTATCTGTATGACGACCTCCATAATACCCCATAAAAATCACGAATAATCAAAATAGTCATCACACCACTATTGACCAGCCTCCCGATATCTGTAAATAATCGCCCTAACGTTGTATGACGACATACGAATAACCTCCTTATAAATACAAGACCAATGAAGGCCACCATGAAAATCATCTCTGTCAGTGTCGATGTCTTTTCCTACCCTTCGCGGCGCGCTGTAGACAGCGCCGGCCACGCCCATCCCGGCGAAGAGAAACCGGTCAAAATGGGCATGCTGCGCATCGCCTGCGACGATGGCAGCGAAGGCTTTTCCTTTGGCGCGCCCGAGTTGATCCGCCCGCATATCATCGAGTCATTCGTGAAGAAGGTGCTGATCGGCCAAAACCCCATGAACCGGGAAAAAATCTGGCAGGAGCTGGCTCACTGGCAACGCGGCAGTGCCAGCCAGTTCACTGATCGTGCCCTGGCGCTGGTGGAACAAGCCCTGTGGGATCTGGCCGGACGCGCCCTGAAACTGCCCGTGTACAAATTGCTGGGCGGCTATCGCGACAAGGTGCTGGCCTACGGTTCGACCATGTGCGGCGATGACCTGCCGGGCGGCCTGTCCACGCCGGATGAATACGCCCAGTTCGCCGAGAAGCTGGTTCAGCGCGGCTATAAAGGCATCAAGCTGCACACCTGGATGCCGCCGATTTCCTTCGCCCCCAACCCGCAGATGGATGTCCAGGCCTGCGCCGCCGTGCGCGAAGCCGTAGGCCCGGATATCGCCCTGATGCTCGACGGCTATCACTGGTACAGCCGCACCGACGCCCTTTACATAGGCCGCGAACTACAGAAGCTCGACTTTGCCTGGTTTGAAGAACCGATGATGGAAGACTCCAGCGAATCCTATGCCTGGCTCGCTGCGAATCTGGACATTCCGGTACTCGGCCCTGAAAGCATTGCCGGCAAGTACCACAGCCGCGCCAGTTGGGTCAGCAACAAGGCCTGTGACATCCTGCGCGCCGGTGTGGCAGGTGTTGGCGGTATCGGGCCATGCCTGAAAGTCGCGCACCTGGCCGAGTCGTTCGGCATGGACTGCGAAGTCCACGGCAACGGCGCAGCCAACCTGAGTGTGGTCGGCGCAATCAGCAACTGTCGCTGGTACGAGCGCGGCCTGCTGCACCCTTTCCTTGAATACGATGAAGTACCGGCCTACCTCAATACCCTGGTCGACCCCATGGACAGCGACGGTTACGTGCATCTTTCCCAGAAGCCGGGACTGGGCGAAGACATCAACTTCAGTTATATCGAGACTCATACCCTGCAACGTTACTGAACCGGCTGTACCACGAGGGGCGATCAGAGCGCCCCTCGTCAAAGTGTCTTTATAAATATAAAAAAGGACCGCCCCCATGAAACTCTGGCCCAAGCGCCTGCCCTGGCTGCTATGCCTCGCCCTCACGGCGACATTTCTGCACACCCCGCCTGCCACCGCACGCGGAGAAACACCTGTCGATCAACTGGTGATCGGCATGAGCATGATCAACCTCCTGTCCCTGGACCCCGCAGGCGCAACCGGCCTTGAGGTGTCGGAGGTCAACTCCAATGTCTACGACATGCTGCTGGAACAGGACGCCGCACGCCCGGACCAGTTGATTCCGTCACTGGCCGAACGCTGGGAAATCAGCCCGGACCGCATGCGCCTCACCTTTCACCTGCGCCCTGGCGTGGTCTTTCACTCCGGCAACCCGCTGACCGCCCAGGATGTCGCCTGGTCTCTGCAGCGTGTGGTCACCCTCAATAAAGCCCTCGCCTCCACCTGGAAAGCCTATGGCTATACAGCGCAGAACGTCACTCAACTGATGCGCGCCGAAGGACCGTCAACTTTCGTTCTCGACTTGCCAAAAGCCACCGACCCGCTGCTGGTGCTCAATACCCTGGCGACCTCACCTAGCGCCTTTGTCATCGATCGCGTCACAGCCCTGCAAAATGCCCAGGGTGACGATCAGGGCGCAGCCTGGCTCACGACGCACACTGCAGGTTCCGGTGCCTTCAAGCTGGATATCTGGCGTGCCAACGACGTGATCCTCATGACCCGCTTCGACCAGTACTGGCGCGGGCCGGCCAAGATGCGCCGGGTGATCATGCGCAACATGACCGAGTCCCAGGCCTTGCGCCTGATGGTCGAACGCGGCGATCTGGATGTGGCACGCGGCATGGCCGCCACCGATATCAAGGCCCTGACCCGCTCTGAAGAAGTCAGCGTACAGACCATCCCTCGCGGCACGCTCTATTACGTGGCCCTGAGCATGGAGCAGCCGTTGTTTCAGGACATACGGGTTCGCCAGGCCATTCGTTCGCTGATCGACTATCAGGGCATCAATAACGTGGTGATGCCTCATTACGGCCTGATCAATCAGCGCCCTCTGCAACTGGGGCTGGCGGCGCGACTGGACGATCCGGGCTACACGCTCAACGTCACACAAGCCAAACGCTTGCTGGCCGAGGCCGGACATCCCGATGGCTTCAAGATCACCATTCGCTCACTCACCGATTCCCCGTTCATCAACATCGCCACCAGCCTGCAATCCACCCTTGCCCAGGCAGGCATCCAGGCCACGATCATCACCGGCACCGGCAACCAGATCTATGGCGCCATGCGGGATCGACGCTTCGACATTCTGGTCGGGCGCGGTGGCGGTGGCGCCGAACGCCATCCCCATTCCAGCCTGCGGGCGCTGATCTACAACCCGGACAACCGCGAGCAGGCCAAACTGAGCAATTTTCAAGGCTGGCGCACCTCGTTCTACAACGCCGAGATCAACCAGTTGATCGAGCAGGCCGAGCAGGAACGCGATGCCGCCAGACAGCTCAGCCTGTACCAGCGCATCCAGACCCTCTACGACCAGAAGGCAGGCCCCATCATGCCGGTCTCGCAAATGACCGATGAAGTGGTGATCCACGCCGATGTCCGCCAATACCTGGGCCACAGCGCTGCCACCACGCGCCTGCGGGACGTCTACAAGCAACGCTGACCTCATGGGTTCAACGAAGGCAGGAATCATTATGTCGAGTGCATCATTTTCACTTTTGAGCAGTCGGGTCGCCAACGGCACCCGGCGCGGCGGATCAGTGGCGGCGACCCTGTTCGGACTGCTTTTGCTCACTTTCTTCATCGGTCGGGTCATGCCGCTGGACCCGGTGCTGGCCATCGTCGGACCTGACGCCGATGCAGCCGCCTACGCTCAGGCCTATCAGGAACTGGGTCTGGACAAGCCGCTCTGGACCCAGTTCGGCCTGTACCTCAAGGACCTGCTGCATGGGGATCTGGGCAAGGCGTTGCTCACTGGCCATCCGGTCATCGAAGACATCGCCCGGGTATTCCCGGCCACCCTGGAACTGGCGACCCTGGCGATTCTGTTCGGCGTGCTGATCGGCCTGCCGCTGGGCGTGTATGCCGCGACTCATCAAGGCCGTACCGGCGACCACATTGCCCGTGTCATCACGCTGTTCGGTTACTCCACGCCGATCTTCTGGCTGGGCATGATGGCGTTCCTGGTGTTTTACGCCTGGCTGGGCTGGGCCGGCGGTGTCGGGCGTATCGGCCTGGCCTATGACGGCCTGATCGAAACCCGCTCCGGGCTGCTGCTGATCGATACGGCCCTGTCCGGCGACTGGGAGGCCTTTCGCAGCGCGCTGCGCCACATCCTGCTGCCAGCGGTGATCCTGAGTTTCAACTCGGTGGCTTACATCAGCCGCATGACCCGCAGCTTCATGCTCGAACAACTGTCGCAGGAGTACATCATCACGGCGCGGGTCAAGGGTCTGTCGCAACGGCGAATCGTCTGGGGCCATGCCTTCCGCAACATTCGCGTGCAGTTGCTGACCATCGTCGCCCTGGCCTACGGCGGCCTGCTTGAAGGGGCGGTGCTGATCGAAACGGTCTTTGCCTGGCCGGGCTTCGGCCAGTACCTGACCAGCAGCCTGTTGCTGGGCGACATGAATGCGGTGATGGCCTGCGTGCTGCTGATCGGTCTGATCTTTGTGATCCTGAACCAGATCAGCGATGCCCTCTATAAAGTCTTCGATCCGAGAACCCGCTGATGAATACGTCCATTGCAAGCAGCGCCAAACCCATGATCCAGGCACCCACTTCAAGCTTCGCGGCCTTCACCGGCAGTTGCTCACGCCTGTTGCGCTTTCTGCTGCGCAACCCGATGACGCTGGCGGGCCTGATCGTGATCAGCACGTTGATGGTGGTCGCCCTCTTCGCGCCCTGGATTGCCACTCACGACCCACTCGCCCAGGACCTGTCAGCCGCCCTGCGCACGCCAGGCGCACAGAACTGGTTCGGTACCGATGAATATGGCCGGGACGTGTTCAGCCGCCTGGTGTATGGCTCACGCATCACCCTGTACATCGTGATGCTGGTGACCGTGATCGTCGGCCCGATCGGGCTGCTGATCGGCACCGTGTCAGGCTACTTTGGCGGCTGGGTCGACAGCCTGTTCATGCGTATCACCGACATCTTCATCTCGTTTCCCAGCCTGGTTCTGGCACTGGCGTTCATCGCCGCTCTCGGCCCTGGCCTGGAACATGCGGTGATTGCCATTGCCCTGACCGCATGGCCGCCCATTGCACGCCTGGCGCGGGCCGAAACCCTGTCGCTGCGCAACGCCGACTTCGTGGTGGCGGTCAAGCTGCAGGGCGCATCGGCGCTGCGCATCATTGGTCGCCACATCATCCCCATGTGCCTGTCCTCGGTGATCATCCGCCTGACCATGAACATGGCCAGCATCATCCTCACCGCCGCGGCACTGGGCTTCCTCGGTCTGGGCGCACAGGCGCCACTGCCGGAATGGGGCGCGATGATCTCCAGCGGCCGACGTTACATGCTGGAAAGCTGGTGGCTGGTGGCAGCACCCGGCGCAACGATCATGCTGGTCAGCCTGGCATTCAACCTGCTGGGTGATGGCCTGCGCGATGTTCTGGACCCACGCAGCGAATAACAAAAACAAGGTAAAAGCCATGTCACAGATAAAGCTTGCGGTAGAAGACTTGCGCGTCGAATTCACCAATGCTGGCAAGACAACGGCGGCGGTACGCGATGTTTCGTTCAATCTGGGTCGGGAAAAACTGGCCATCGTCGGCGAGTCCGGCTCCGGAAAATCCACGGTGGGGCGCAGCCTGTTGCGTCTGCACCCGTCGAGCGCCCGCATCACCGCCAAGACCCTGCGCTTCGGTGATATCGACCTGCTCAGTTGCAGCGAGAAACAGATCCAGGGCATTCGTGGCCGGCGCATGTCGATGATCATGCAAGACCCTAAATACTCGCTGAACCCGGTGATCAAGGTCGGCGAACAGATTGCCGAGGCCTATCTGGCCCATCACAAGGTTTCAGCACAGGAGGCCCGCGAGCGCACGCTGGACATGCTGGCCAAGGTGCATATCCGCGACCCGGCACGGGTTTACGATCTCTACCCCCACGAGGTTTCCGGCGGCATGGGGCAGCGGATCATGATTGCCATGATGGTGATCACCGATCCGCAGGTAATCATCGCCGACGAACCCACCTCGGCACTGGATGTCTCGGTCCGCCGCCAGGTGCTCAACGTGCTGGAAGAACTGGTCAGCGAACGTGACCTGGGGCTGATTTTCATCAGCCATGACCTGAATCTGGTGCGGCACTTCTGCGACCGGGTGCTGGTGATGTACGCCGGACGGGTGGTGGAATCCCTGGACGCCAGCGAACTGGACCACGCCCGCCACCCGTACACCCAGGGCCTGCTCGCCGCCCTGCCCAGCCTGGATCGTCCGCGCGCCAGCCTGCCGGTCCTGCAACGCGATCCCCTTTGGCTCACCCACTGAGAATGATCCCATGGCAATGATCAGAGTCGATTCACTGAACCTGAGTTTTGGTACTGGTCCAGGACTGAATCAGGTGCTGCGTGACGTTAACCTGCATGTCGCAGAGGGCCAGTCGTTCGGGCTGGTTGGCGAGTCGGGTTCGGGCAAGACTACGGTCCTGCGCTGCCTGGCCGGGCAATACCAGCACTGGACCGGCAGCCTGAGCGTGGCCGGCCGGGCGGTAAGCCGTCATCTGGACGCCAGTCATTACCGGACCGTGCAGATGGTCTTTCAGGACCCCTATGCTTCGCTGCACCCGCGCCACACCATCGATGCAGCGCTCAAGGAGCCCCTGAGCATCCATCGCATCGGCGAGCGCGACAAAAGAGTCTGCGAAGTGCTGTCACGGGTTGGTCTCAATGAAAGCTTCCGCTTTCGCTATCCGCATCAACTGTCCGGTGGTCAGCGCCAGCGTGTCGCCATCGCCCGGGCATTGATCCTGGAACCCCGCGTCCTGCTGCTGGATGAACCCACCTCGGCGCTGGACGTTTCCGTTCAGGCCGAAATCCTCAATCTGCTGGCCGACCTGCGACAGCAACAAGGCCTCACCTACCTGATGGTGACGCACGACCTGGGCGTCGTGGCGCACCTGTGCGACCGGGTTGCCGTGATGCAGCAAGGCCAGGTGCTGGAAACCCTCGACAGCAGCCAGTTGGTCAACAATCAGGCGCAGCACGAGTACTCCCGATTATTGATCCAGGCCAGCCGCGACATGGACGTGCGCCTCACCGGCTGAGCGGTCGTCGCCTGACGGCCTGAAAAACCGAACCCCGCTGACAGCGTGACCCCAGGCCATGACGGCTACGGGATTCGGCTGCCTGCGATTTGCTCCAACACACCCAGAACTTCAATCAAACAAGAATAAAAAAATGAAAAAATCAATCGCTCTGCTCTCCCTGTCCGCCCTGTTGCCATCTGCCTGGAGCTATGCCGACAGCGGCTATATCAACTATCGACATCAATACGCGGAAAGCACCCGCATGCACTCCGACCGGGTCAAGTTCGGCACACGCCTGGACAGTGGCTGGGGGTTTGAAGGTGAGCTGAAGTACAAGACTGCGGGTGACCGTCAGGATGTGGCCTTCGACAATACCGTCGGCAACGGCCATGAGCTGACGATCAGCTATCAGCACAAACTCAACGACAGATGGACTGTAACGCCTTCCCTGGCACTGGAAAGCATCGAGAAGTCCACGTCTTACAAGACGGGCATCAAGGTCGGTTACAAGGTGAACGATGCGCTGAGCATTTCAGGCCGTTACCGCTATGACTCGATCAAGCTCGACCGTGACAAGATCAACGAATCCATGCCCGACAACGCGATGGATAACCAGTCGATCAACCGCTATGACATCTGGATCAACTACTCGACCAAGGGGCCATGGACTTACGAGTACCAGCTCACCTATTTCGATGCGGACTATATCCGCTACGACAACGGCACCAGCGATTACGAACAGAATGCGGCATTCAAATATCGCTGGAGCAAACAATGGGTGCCGTTCTTCGAGATCGGCGATATCAAGGTCGATTCCGAGGATGACAAACGCCAGTTGAGATTACGGGTCGGGATTCAATACAACTTTATGTGATTGCTTCATCATCCTTTCGCGACTGAAGTCGCTCCTCGCAGGAGCGACTTCAGTCGCGAACAAGCCCTACTCGCTATGAGTACGCCGCAACCGGATGCGGCTGCCGTTGAGGTGCAGGTACATGGCCGAACGGGCCGCATCCACATTACCTTCGGCAATCGCGTTGTAGATCTGTCGATGTTCGGCATTGATCCCGGCCAGATAAGCACTGCGATCACTTTGCCCGGTGTAGGCGGAATTCATGCGGGTACGCGGAATCAGCTTGGTGCCCAGGTGTTTCATGATGTCGATCAGGTACGCATTGCCCGAAGCCTTGGCGATCTTGAGGTGGAACTGGAAGTCGGCATTGATCGTGGTCCCGGATTTTTCCGGCCCTTCGAGCAGCGCATCAAAGGCCCGCTTGAGTTCCAGCAAGGTTTCAGGGCTGCGACGTTGCGCAGCCAGCCCCGCCGCTTCGACCTCCAGGCTGATGCGAAACTCCAGCAGATTCAGCACATCGGACAAGGTCGCAATGGTCGCCGGCCCAACCGAAAAACCTTCAGGTGGCGGCATATCCAGCACAAAGGTGCCGACCCCATGGCGCGTCTCCACAAGCCCGGCGGCCTGCATCCGCGAGAGTGCATCGCGAACCACTGTGCGGCTGACGCCCTCGGCCTCCATGATATGGATTTCAGAAGGCAGCTTCTCGCCACGCTGGAGCACACCATCGCGCATCCGCTGGGCAAAGCGGTCGACCAGTGTTTCGGCAAGACGACGATGGTTTTTCTGCGAAGAAAGGACGTTGTCCGACATTGCAGCCTCAATTCGATCGAATGCCACAGTATAGGCTGCGATACCGACACAAAACACACCATGACTGCGGTTATACTCAGCAACCCGACACGGACCCGATCAGCCCGCCTATGGAACACCCGTCATCCCCTACAGGACGCCGCTCCAGCCTGACCCAGCAACTGGTCGCCGAGTTCTCGCGCAAGATCCGCGAGGGCGAGATCAAAAGTGGTGAAAAGCTGCCGACCGAGCAGGTCATCATCCGGGAAACGGGTGTCAGCCGTACGGTGGTTCGCGAGGCGATGTCGCGCCTGCAGGCCGAAGGGCTGGTGGAAACCCGCCATGGCATCGGGACCTTTGTGGTCGATGCTTCGCGTCCACGGGATTTCCAGATCCCGGAAACCCTGTCCGGCAGCCCTCCCGATGCAGCGGCCATCATCGAACTGCGCCTGAGCCTTGAACCGGAATCCGCCGCTCTCGCCGCACAACGGCGCACGCCGGAGCAACTGGAAGCCATACGCAAGGCGCTAGACGAGTTGCATCGCTGCGACCGGAACGAAACCGATACGACCCAGGCCGATTTCGAGTTTCACCGCAGTATCGTGCAATGCACCGCCAACAGCTTCTTTACCGATGTCATGACCCAACTGGGCAACAGCATTCTGCCCAGGGCACGGATCGGTTTCGGCAATGTGCCGACGACTCGGCTCATGGATGACCCGCACATCCAGCAGCGCGAACAGGAGCAGATCTACTCGGCTATCGCCCATCAGGATCGCGATGCGGCCAGGGCGGCGATGCGCCTGCACCTGATCAACTGCCTGCAACGCCTTCGCGCAAAGGATTAGCCACTAAAAGGCTTATCGTTTACCATCGCGCCCCGTCGGTTTCCGAGAGGAACTAACAGGGAATTCGAGGGCCTCGCACCTGCGCAGCTCAAACGAAACTGCCCCCGCAACTGTAGGCATCGAGCCAACTCCATCATGGCCACTGGGTAGTTCATTCCCGGGAAGGCTGGAGTCAGGTGATGAAATGCCAGTCAGGAGACCTGCCGACCTGCAACTTCACTGACCGGCGGGGTGTCCGGGAAGGACATCCGCGCGCCGGTTCATGGCTGCCTTGCCCTGCCTTCGGCGCAGTGCCGGGGATGTGTTTCCTGTCTGTACATTGCGCCCTGCACGTACGAAACGGAGATCGCATTACATGTCACTGCCCCGCCTTGCCGCCCTCATCGCCGGTCTGAGCCTGTCCACCCTGAGCCTTGCCGCTCCCACTCAATACCCGCTCACTGTCGAAAACTGTGGCATGAAGCTGACGTTCGAGCATGCGCCGCGCAAGGCAGTGACCATCGGCCAGTCCGGGACCGAAATGCTTCACGAACTGGGGCTGGGCGACACGCTGGTAGGCACTTCGCTGTGGTTCAACGATGTGCTGCCGCGCTTCAAGGCGCAGAACGACAAGGTCGAACGTCTGGCGGACAACGACCCGAGTTTCGAGGCCGTCATCGGCAAGCGCCCGGAACTGGTGGCCGTCCAGCTTGAATGGATGGTCGGAGCCCAGGGCGTGGTCGGTACCCGCCAGCAGTTTCATGACTTGAAGATCCCGACCTACATCATGCCGTCCGACTGCGAAGGCAAGGACAACCTGGTAGGCGCTGATGGCACACGCCTGGAGCCCTTCCGCATCGACACCATCTACAAGAGCATCGAACAGCTCGCCCAGATATTCGACGTACAGGATCGCGGCCAGCAACTGGTTGCAGAGCTGCGCAGTCGTCTGGCCCATGCAGTCGCCAACGTCAAACAGAACAAGGAGCGGGATGTGTCCGCAGTGTTCTGGTTCTCCAGCGCAGACATCGATATCGACCCTTATGTGGCAGGCCGCAAAGGCATTCCGGACTTCATGCTCAATAACCTGGGCATGCGCAATATCGTCGAGTCCGATGAAGAGTGGCCGACCGTGGGCTGGGAAACCATCGCCAAGGCCAATCCCGACATTCTGGTGATCGCACGTATGGATCGCCGTCGTTTTCCGGCCGACGACTACCGCAGGAAACTCGAATTCCTCAAGTCCGACCCGGTGACCCGCAATATGGACGCGGTCAAGCATGACCGTATCGTGATCATCGATGCCGATGCCATGCAGGCCAGCATCCGGCTGTTTACTGGCATCGAAGAACTGGCCGAAGCCGCCAATCGCTACAACGCCGCTCAATGAAGCTGGCCACTGCGCTCGGCCACATACTATGGGTGACAGCAGTTCTGCTGCTGGCCATCGTGGCGGGCGCTGCCATCGGTGAAACCAGCATCAGCCTGCCGGTGGTCTTCCAGGTGCTGGCGAACAAACTGTGGGCGGCCGGGTACGTGCTCGACCCCATCGATGAGGGGATTGTCTGGAACTATCGCCTGACCCGCTCCATCGTGGCAGCGGCCTGTGGCGCGGGGCTGGCGATTTCCGGTGTGGTGCTGCAATCGTTGCTGCGTAATCCGCTGGCCGATCCATACCTGCTGGGCATCTCCGCCGGCGCCTCGACGGGCGCTGTGCTGGTGGCGATTCTGGGCCTGGGCGCCGGAGCCATTTCCATGTCGGCGGGAGCCTTCGCCGGAGCGGTGGCGGCCTTCTCGCTGGTCGCCCTGCTCGCACGCTCTTCCCACGGCCCGACAGCAGCCGGGCATATCATTCTGGCCGGGATCGCCGGGTCGCAGCTGTTCAATGCCCTGACCTCGTTTCTCATCACCAAATCCGCCAGCGCCGAGCAGGCACGGGGCATCATGTTCTGGCTGCTGGGCAATCTCAGTGGCGTGCGCTGGCATTCGGTATGGCTGGCAGTGCCAGTGGTCGTGGTGGGTTTGCTGGTCTGCCTGTGGCATCGGCGCGCCCTGGATGCCTTCACCTTCGGCAGTGATTCGGCGGCATCCCTCGGCATCCCGGTACGACGCGTGCAAATCGTGCTGATCGCTTCTGCAGCGCTGGTCACGGCAGTGATGGTATCCATTGTCGGCTCCATCGGCTTTGTCGGGCTGGTGATTCCCCATGCCGTGCGCATGGTCGCCGGAGTCCGCCATGCCCGGCTGGTGCCGCTCAGCGCCTTGTGCGGCGCGCTGTTCCTGATTGCCGCCGACATCCTGTCCCGCACCCTGATCAAGGGCCAGGTCTTGCCGATTGGCGTCATCACCGCACTGATCGGCGCACCGGTCTTTGCGCTGATTCTCATTCGAGGGAAAACCACACGATGAACGCCTTTTCGCCCATCGTCGACACCCCGGCACTCAGTTGCTTGGGTCTTGGTTATTCGCTCAAGGACAAGACCCTGCTCAAGGACGTGAATCTGAGCATTGCGCCGGGTGAAACCCTTGGCATTGTCGGTCCCAACGGTTCGGGGAAGTCGACACTGCTCAAGCTGCTGTCAGGCCTTCAATCGCCGTCCAGCGGTCAGGTGCAGCTCAATGGGCAGGCACTGGCCAGCATGAAGCGCCGCGATATCGCCCAACTGTTGGCGGTGGTCGAACAACAGGCCGAAACCAGCGACGCAATCACCGTACTGGACGCCGTCGAACTGGGCCGTACCCCCTGGCTGTCTGCCCTGGAACCCTGGAGCGACCGCGACGACGCCATAGTCCGCCAGGCCTTGCAGGATGTCGGGATGCTGCACCTGATCAAGCGCGCCTGGCATACCCTGTCCGGCGGCGAACGCCAGCGTACCCATATTGCCCGGGCACTGGCGCAACGCCCGCAGATCCTGTTACTGGACGAGCCGACCAACCATCTGGATATCCAGCATCAACTGTCGATTCTGGGGCTGATCAAGTCGTTGCCTGTCACCACCGTCATTGCTCTGCACGACCTCAATCAGGCGCTGGAATGTGACCGTGTGGCGGTGATGGAAAACGGCCAGATGGTCGCACTCGGCAAACCTGTGGATGTGCTGACACCTGAGCGCCTGCATAGCACTTTCGGCGTCAGGGCCCACTGGCTGACCGATCCGTTCGATGGTGCACGGATACTGCGTCTGCGGTCTTACTGAGGCCATTGCTCCAGCAACATCGCTACGAACTTTTCGGCAGCAGGCGACAGTGACGCGCCGCGCCGGGAAACCAGCCCCAGGGTTCGATCCACCACCGGATCTACCAGCGGAACGCTGACCAGCGTCGGATGCCCTTCGGCCGGCATGGCCAGGCTGGGCATGGCGGATATGCCCAGCCCGGCTTCGACCATACCCAGCGATGTCGACAGGTGCTGCACTTCATAGAACCACTTGGGTCGCCAGCTCAGGCCGGCCAGCGCATGGTCGAGAATCATCCGGTTGCCGCTCAGGCGGCCAACGCCGATCAGGCGATATTCACTGAGTTCGATCCAGGCAACCGACTCCCGCTTTGCCAGCTCATGGTCGCGTCGGCAGGCGAGCACGAAAGGCTCTTTGACAAGGGGCACGAACTCGATATCCGGGTGTTGCCCGCTCATCATGTTGATGCCGAAATCGGCCTCCCCTCGCAACACGGCTTCCAGCCCCTCATTGGCACTGAGGTCCAGCAGCCGGATGCGGATCTTGGGGTATCGCTCGTTGTACAGGCGGATCACGGAAGGCAAAAAGTAGAACGCGGCCGTGGGAATACAGGCAAGGGTCACCTGGCCAATCTGGCGTTCTGCCAATTCCCGGATATTGAGAATCGAGTCCTCGAAATCATCCAGAAGCCGTCGCGCCTTGGGAAAAAAATCGCGGCCGACGCTGGTCAGGCTGACCCGGCGAGTGGTGCGATCCAGCAATGAGGTGCCTAGGCCCTGCTCAAGCTTCTTGATTCGCCGAGTGAGGGCAGGCTGGGAAATATGCAGCACTTCGGCGGCTTCATGGAAGCTTCCAAGTTCAGCGATTTTCACGAACGATCGAATATCTTGCAGCTCATATTCCACATTATTTTCCTTTTGGTGGATTGCGATGGGCCTTCAAGACCAGCGGAGAATTATTGCCTGAAGTGGAATAATATCTACGATCTTTGCATTGGATACGCTTAAAAATCCATGGGACTCTTGCTTCCAACACATCAATTACCTCAATTGATCAACAAGAGTCCAAAAATTATGCAACCGATTCCCTGCGTCCTGATGCGCGGCGGCACTTCCAAAGGGCCGGTTTTTCTCGCCAGTGATTTACCCTCTTCGACCGCTGAGCGCGATGAACTGCTGCTGGCCCTCATGGGCTCTGGTCATGAGCTGGAAATCGACGGAATCGGTGGTGGCAGCCCGCAGACCAGCAAAGTGGCAATCGTCAGCCCATCGACTCATGAAGATGCCGATGTGGATTACCTGTTCGTACAGGTCATGGTTTCCCAGCGCCGCGTCGATACCGCGCCCAACTGCGGCAACATGCTCTGCGCCGTCGGCCCGTTTGCAGTGGAACAAGGTCTGGTCGAGGCCAGTGGCGACGTCACTCAAGTGCGGATTCGCAACCTCAACACCGGCACCTTCGTCTGCGCCGATGTCCGCACCCCTGGCGGCCACGTCAGCTACGAAGGCCAAACCAGCATCGACGGAGTACCGGGCACGGCAGCTCCAGTGCAACTGACTTTCCTGGACGCAGCAGGCAGCAAGACCGGCAAGCTGTTCCCCACCGGCCAACAGACTGACATCTTTGATGGCGTACCTGTGACCTGCATCGACATGGCGATGCCCATGGTCATCATCGAAGCGTCTCTGCTGGGCAAGCGTGGCGATGAGACGCCTGCCGAACTGGACGCCGACAAGGATTTTCTGCGCAAGCTCGAAGCTTTACGCTTGCGCGCGGGAATGGCCATGGGGCTGGGCGATGTGAGCGACAAAGTGATTCCCAAACCCGTACTGGTTTCGCGGCCCGATGCAGGCGGCACCCTCAAGGTTCGCTATTTCATGCCGCATAACTGTCATAAGGCCCTGGCGATCACTGGCTCCATCGGCCTGGCTACAGCCTGTGTCAGTGAAGACACCGTGGTTGCCCAACTGCTGGGTAATGCCCAGACTCCGCGCCTGCAAGAAGTCCGGATCGAACATCCGAGCGGTTCGATCCAGGTCGCCCTGGCCTACGTAGGGGAAAACGGACAGACCATCCGGGCTTCGGTGGTGCGCACGGCACGTCGACTCTTCTCCGGGGAGGTCTACGCCCCTGTCGCGCAACGGCTGGCGGGCTGACATTGTTTATCACTGCACACTGCTCTGCCTGATACTGAGTACCGCATCAGAACAACTCCAATAATGGGTGATGCAACATGAAAATCGCTAAATCGCTCTACTTTCAGATTATCTGCGCCGTGGTCCTCGGGGTCCTGGTCGGTCACTTCTGGGCCCAGCAAGCCATCGCCCTCAAGCCTTTGGGCGATGCGTTCATCAAGCTGATCAAAATGATGATCGCACCGGTGGTGTTCTGCACCATCGTCACCGGCATTGCCGGTATGAGCGACAAGCGCTCTCTCGGGCGCCTGATGAGCAAGACCATGCTGCTGTTCCTCGCCCTGACGGTGGTCAGCCTGTTCATCGGCCTGATCGCGGTTTATGTGATCCAGCCGGGCGTCGGTATGAACATCGATCCGGCGAAACTGAGCACTGCCGGTTTGAGCCAGTACACGGACTCCGCTGCGAAACTGGGTGTCGTGGACTTTTTCATGCACATCATCCCGGACACCTTCATTGGCGCGTTCAACAAGGGTGAAGTCTTGCCGGTGCTGTTTATCGCGGTATTGTCCGGGTTCGCACTGTCATCCTTGGGCGAGCGCGGCAAACCGGTGCTCAATGTGCTGGAATCGGCCTCGCACATGGTCTTCAAGATCTTCTCGTACCTGATGCGCTTCGCTCCGATCGGTGCCTTTGGTGCCCTGGCATTTACCGTGGGCCAGTACGGCATCACTTCCCTCGGCTCGCTGGCCAAGCTCATCATGACCTTGTACATCGCCTGCGGCTTCTTCGTGTTCGTAGTGCTGGGCGGAATCTGCCGCGCTCACGGCTTCAGCCTCTGGAAACTGCTGCGCTACTTTCGCGAAGAGTTCCTGGTGGTGCTCGGCACTTCGTCAACCGAGCCTGTCATGCCGCGCATGCTGGAGAAACTTCAAGCCCTGGGTTGCAAGAAAGGCGTTGTCGGCCTGGTACTGCCAACGGGGTACTCCTTCAATCTGGACGGCACAGCAATCTATCTTTCCCTGGCCGCCATTTTCATTGCCCAGGCGTGCAATATCGAACTGAGCATGACGCAGACCCTGACCATGCTGGCAATCATGTTGCTGTCATCCAAGGGCGCGGCGGGCGTGACCGGCAGCGGCTTCGTCGCCCTGGCATCGACCCTTACGGTCATCCACGATATTCCGCTGGCAGGCCTGGCATTGCTGATCGGTATCGACCGTTTCATGTCCGAAGCCCGGGCGCTGACCAGCCTGGCCAGTAACGCCGTCGCGACGGTGGTGATCTCCCTGTCGGAAAACGCATGTGACCGCCAGGTCCTCATGCAACGCCTCGACGGGAAAGCCATCGCCGCCACGCCTGAAACCCCGCAATGGGAAAGCACACCCCAGGCTGCCGAGCGCACCTGACACACACCTACACACATCAATCGATATCCATTCGAGCAGGCAAGGCATCGTTCATGCGATGCCCTGCAGGCCCGGCGGCATTCGCTTGCCCATGAATAACAACAAGAGAATATCCATATGCTTGCCTTTCTTGGCCTGGCCATGGTCGTGGTGTTCACCTACCTGATCATGTCCAAACGCTTGTCTCCGATTGTCGCGCTGACCCTGGTCCCCATCGTTTTCGCAATCATTGGCGGCTTTGGCGGCACCACCGGCAAAATGATGCTCGACGGCCTGAAAATGGTCGCGCCCTCCGCGGCCCTCCTGCTGTTCGCCATCCTGTTCTTTGGCCTGATGATCGACTCCGGCCTGTTCGACCCGCTGATCCGCAAGATCCTCAAGCGGGTCAATGGCGACCCGATGAAAATCGCGGTGGGCACGGCGCTCTTGTCACTGACTGTCGCCCTCGACGGTGATGGCACGACCACTTACATGATTACCTGCGCAGCCATGCTGCCGCTGTACAAACGCATTGGCATGAATCCGATGATCCTCGGCATCATATCGATGCTTTCCCTGAGCATCATGAGCGGCATGACGCCATGGGGCGGCCCTGCAACCCGAGCCATTGCCGCGCTGGGCCTGGATGCAGGCGAGTATTTCATTCCGTTGCTGCCCACCATGATCGGCGGCGCCGCCTGGGTGGTGTTCACTGCCTTTCTGTTGGGCCGTTCCGAGCGCAAACGCATCGGCAACGTGCAGTTGCAGAGCGGCGGCGGTGACTGCTATATCGACGAAATACTGGGCAATACGCCGCACAAACGCCCCAAACTGGCCTACGTCAATCTGGCGCTGGTCATTGCCGTGATGATTGCGCTGGTAACGGGCCTGATGCACTCAGCCGTGCTGTTCCTGATCGGTTTCGTCGTCGCGCTGATGATCAACTACCCGCAACTGGATATTCAGAAGGAACGCATCCTCGCCCACTCCGGCAATGCCATGACCGTGGTTCTGCTGGTCTTCGCCGCCGGGGTTTTCGCCGGGATCTTCTCCGGCACCAAGATGGTCGACGCCCTGGCGCAGACCCTGGTGGACTGGATTCCACCGCAATGGGGGCATCTGTTCCCGCTGGTCGTCGCCCTGACCAGCATGCCGCTGACTTTTGTGCTGTCCAACGACGCTTATTACTTCGGCGTGGTACCGATCCTTGCCAATGCCGCAGCCGCCTATGGCATCAGCCCGCTGGAAATTGCCAGGGCTTCGATTCTGGGCCAGCCGGTGCATCTGATGAGCCCGTTGGTGGCCTCGACCCTCTTGCTGGTCGGCATGATCGACCGCGACATCGGTGAGTTCCAGAAAGCCACCTTGAAATGGGCGGTGCTGACCTCCCTTGTGGTCACGGCCCTGGCTCTGCTGACCGGCGCCCTGACGCTGTTCGTCTGACGTCACCCACCCCGTAACACGACTACTCACGGGTCCTGAAAAGGACCTGCGGATCACTGCACCTCCAATAACAACAACGAGTATTGAGCATGAGTATGTTTTTCAAGCGTGGAGCCCTTTTTTCCGTGTTGGGCGCCCTGCCCTGCGCCAGTGTCGGCGCTGCGGGCTTCGTTGAAGACAGCAAGCTGAAGCTGCAACTGCGCAACGTCTACTTCAATGAAAACTTCCGGGACGAGAACGGCCTGAGCGCCCGTGCGGCGAGTACAGCCAAAAGCGAGCGCACCGAGTGGGCACAAGGCTTCCTGCTCGACTATCAGTCCGGCTTTACTCAGGGGACTCTGGGTTTTGGCCTCGATACACTCGGGCTGATGGGCGTAAAGCTCGACTCCGGCAAGGGCCGTAGCGGCACCGGACTGCTACCGGTGCATGGCGACGGGCGTGCGGCGGATGAGTTTGCCAGCCTGGGCGCAGCCGCAAAAATGCGTCTGGCCAAGACCACCGTCAAATACGGCTCGTTGCTGCCCAAAACCCCGGTGCTGATTTACAACGATGCTCGCCTGCTGCCACAGACTTATCAGGGCACGCAGTTCACCAGCAACGACATCGACAACCTGACCCTCACCGGCGGCCATCTGGATCAATTCAAGTTGCGCGACTCTTCGGACAGCCGCTCGATTGTTCCCGATGGCTTTACCGGCAAAGGCTCGGACTTCTCTTATATCGGCGGGGACTACAAGCTCGGCAAGAACATTCGCCTCAGCTATTTCCATGGCGAGCTTGAGGATTTCTACCGCCAGAACTTCGCCTCGATCCAGCACGACCTGCCGATTGGCAAAGGCGTGCTGACCAGCGATCTGCGTTATTTCCATAGCGTGGATGCCGGCACCGCGCGAGGAGGCAAGATCGATAACGATATGTTCAGCGGCCAGTTGACCTATGCATTGGCCGGACACAGCTTCGGTGGTGGTTATCAGACACTGAGCGGGGAGGCAGGCTTGCCTTATATCAGCGGCGCAACCGTGTACTCATTCAGTAATGTCGGGATCGGCAAGTTTATCGAGGAGGATGAAAAGACCTGGATGCTCGCCTATGGCTATGACTTCGCTCGCAGCGGTGTGCCGGGCCTGACATTTTCGACCCGCTACCTGAGTGGCGACAATGGCAAGTCCGGCTCGGCAAGGCTGCACGAGTGGGAGCGCGATGCCGAACTGGCCTATGTGCTGCAAGGCGGGACCTTCAAAGGGCTGGGCATGAAGCTGCGTAACTATGTCTACCGTTCGGATTACGCCCGAGGCCGTGACAGCAACCGGATCTACATCACCTACGAGATTGCCCTCTGGTGACCGGATACCGGTCGGCGAGTGAGGTTTTGTAGCTGACCATCACTCGCCTGCTCTTTATATAAAGTCTCGTAAAGGGCTCATGCCAACTCTTCAAGCTCGGCCAGCAGACCCGGCTCGATCACCAGCTCACTGGCAGAGAGGTTTTCGCGCAGGTGCGCAACCGAAGAGGTCCCCGGAATCAGCAGGATATTGGGCGAGCGTTGCAGCAGCCAGGCCAGCGCCACGTTCAGAGGCGAGGCACCCAGGCGAGTCGCGACGCGAGACAGGGTTGTCGATTGCAACGGGCTGAAGCCACCGAGGGGAAAGAACGGCACGTAGGCAATGCCTTGCTGGCTCAGCTCTTGGATAAGCTGTTCATCTGCCCGGTGAGACAGGTTGTAATGGTTCTGCACGCAGACAACCCTGGCGATTCCTTGAGCCTGTTTGATCTGCGACGCCGTGACATTGCTTAGGCCCAGATGACGAATCAACCCTTGTTGCTGCAATTCGGCCAGGGTCGTGAACGCCTCCTCGATCGGCCCCTCTTCGGGAGCCTGCTGGCTGCCCCAGGCCCGCAGGTTCACAACATCCAGCACATCGCGCCCCAGGTGGCGCAAGTTGTCATGCACCGCATGGGTCAGCTCGGCAGGGCTCGGTGCCGGGTTCCATGAACCATCTGCACCGCGCAGGGCGCCGACCTTGGTCACGATCACCAGATTGTCCGGGTATGGCTGCAAGGCTTCGCGGATCAACTGGTTGGTCACATGCGGGCCGTAGAAGTCCGCGGTATCGATATGGTTGACACCCGATGCCAGTGCTTCCTGCAAAACAGCAACTGCCGCTTTCGGGTCTTTGGGTGGGCCGAAGACATTGGGACCGGCCAATTGCATCGCGCCATAGCCCATGCGATTGACCGTACGGTCGCCCAACAAGAAAGAACCTGCCTTGCGTGCATTGCTCATGTCGTCCACCTCGGGAAATGTGTTCAGGCCACTATAGGCATTGACGGCTCCACTGATAATGCAGTGCAATCCGCACAGGTTGTACGCCGGAGAGAACAGTGCCCGCAGATATCCAGGACTTGCTGTCCTATGTGATTGTCGTAAAAGCCGGAGGCTTTCGTGAGGGCGCCAGGGCCAGCGGCAAATCCGCCTCCAGCCTCAGCGATGCCGTGCGGCGCATCGAAGCAAGGCTCGGCGTGCGTCTGCTCAATCGCACTACGCGCAGCGTAATGCCCACCGAGGCGGGTGCGCGCTTGATGGAGCGGATCGTTCCAGCCCTTGCCGAGGTCGAGACATCCCTGGATGTGGTGAATGACTTCCGCGACGGCCCTTCCGGCACACTGAAGCTGAACGTACCTGCCAGCGCGGCCAGACTGGTACTGCCCGCAATCATCACGCCCTTTCTGCAAGCCTACCCCGACATCCGTCTGGAAGTGGTCATCGAAGAAAGCTTTGTCGACATGCTCAAGGAAGGTTGTGACGCCGGGATTCGTTACGATGAACGTCTTGAAAAAGACATGATTGCCATCCCCATCGGCCCGAGACTCCAGCGCATGGCGACGGCAGCGTCACCCGCCTATCTCAAGACCCATGGTCGCCCAGAGCATCCGCAAGACCTTCTGCAACACTCATGCATACGGGGTAAATTCGCCAGTGGCGCCATGCCGCTCTGGGAGTACGAACGTGATGGCGAAACCGTTTGCGTAGACCCCACCGGCCCTTTACTGGTCAGGGCTGGAGGGGCTTCCGACCTGGCGGTCCAGGCGGCAATCGATGGCCTGGGCATCGTTTATCTGTTCGAGGAGTGGATTCAACCGCATCTGCAAAGCGGAGCACTGGAACCGGTGATGGAAACCTGGTGGCAGGAGTTTTCCGGGCCTTATCTCTACTATCCCGGTCGCCGCTACCTGCCTTCCCCGCTCAGGGCATTTGTGGACTTTGTCAAAGAGCAGAACGTCACCCGGCCTGACAGCAGAAAGTCTGGCATACCTTCTCCTTGACCAGATCCATGAACGCAGACACCGCAGCAGGAAGATGTTTGCGGCTCGGGTAAAGTGCATTCAGGCCAGGCCCCACGCGCTGGTATTGCGGGAGCACCTCTACAAGTCGGCCGGCCTGCAGATCCAAGTGGGTAAGCGTGGTGGGAAGCAAGGTTATGCCAAGCCCGGCCACTGAGGCCTTGCGCAGTGATTGCGCGGTATTGCCGATGAACCGGCACGTCACCTGAACCTCTTCCTCGACACCGTCAGGCCCGTCGAGACGCCATGTGGCAAAACCGCTGGGATGGGCAAAACCTATACAGTCCAGCCCCGCCACCTCCTGCAAGGTTTCGGGTTGACCATGTCGAGTGATATAGCCAGGGCTGGCCACAAGTACACTGTTGCTGGTGCCTAGAATCTGCCGACTGACATAAGCCAGATCGTTAAGCGGCCCACCCCGAAACGCAACATCGATCTGATCGGCGATCAGGTCAGCCTTGTCATCACTGAGCACGAATTCGAGCCGCATCTTCGGGTACAACGCCATGAATTCGGCGACCCACTCCATCTGAAAGACATCGAAGAAATCGGCAGGCACTGCCACACGCATCAGCCCGCTGGACTCCTGACTGCCCATCATCAATGCCTGACCGGCATCGGCCAGATCATCCACGGCACCGGCACAGCGTTCGTGAAAGGTCCTCCCGGCATCGGTCAGGGTGAGCTTGCGCGTCGAGCGCTGCAACAGCCTGGAACCCAATTGCGCCTCAAGCTGCTGGACGCGACGGCTCACCGTATTGGACGGAATCCCCATGCGCCTCGCGGCCTCGGCAAAGCTGCCGTAACGCACGACCTGAACGAAGAGCGCGACATCATTGAGATCAAGCATCTGGCCCATTCCATTGAAATATGGACGAGTTAAATACAATCCATCCATCTAGTAAACAGACAGGGGGCCTTTTATCTTCTTCGCACCGAAATCACTTTCAGGCCGACCCCAGGCCCTACCTGTCAGAGAAATATCCATGAGCAATCACGAAGCCTTGCTATCGCCTTTCCAACTCGGCCCCCTGCCCTTGAAGAATCGTCTGGTGGTGGCACCGATGACCCGCAGCCGTGCGGGCGAAGGAGATGCTGCTACGCCTCTCGTCGCTGAATATTACCGTCAGCGGGCAAGTGCCGGCCTGATCATCACTGAAGGTTCACAGGTTTCGGCCCAGGCGAAAGGCTATCCGCGAACGGCTGGCATTTTCACGCAAGCACAAATTGCGGGCTGGAAGCAGGTGACCGACGCAGTACACTCGGCAGGAGGACGTATATTCCTGCAACTGTGGCATGTCGGGCGACTCTCCCACCCACTGGTTCAAGCCAACGGGGAGTTACCTGTAGCGCCCTCAGCCATCAAGCCCGAAGGTGAGCTGTATACCCCGCAAGGGCTCAAGCCCTATGAAACACCCAGGGCCCTTGCGCTGGATGAAATCCCGGGGGTTGTCGCGCAGTTTCGCCAAGGGGCCGAGCATGCAAAGCTTGCAGGCTTTGACGGTGTGGAAATCCATGGCGCCAATGGTTACCTGATCGATCAGTTCCTGCGCGATGGCGCCAATCTGCGCACCGATGAATATGGCGGCTCTGCCGAAAATCGCGTTCGCTTCCTCAAGGAAGTGGTAGAAGCGGTGATCCCGGTTTTTGGTGCAGATCGCACCGGTGTACGCCTCTCACCCAACCTCAATATTTTCTCGGTCAGCGACAGCACGCCACAGTCGACCTTTGAGCACGCCGTAAAAACCCTGAGCGGTTACGGCCTGGCCTACCTGCATGTTGTGCAGTTTGGCGAAGGCCACTTTGACTTCGTGAAACTGAAACAGCAATTTGGCGGAACCTATATAGCCAATGGCGGCTTTGATGCCGATCGGGCAGAGGCGACCATTCAGGCTGGCGACGCTGAACTGGTGTCGTTCGGCACACCTTTTCTGGCCAACCCGGATCTGGTTGAACGAATCCGACAGGGGGCCACGCTCAATACTCCAGATCAGGCGACGTTCTACCAGGGTGAAGAACGCGGCTATACCGATTACCCCGCCCTGAACGCCTGACTGTCCCTCAGCGCAGACAATGCATATGCGTTGTCTGCCAGACGGGATCGTCCTCCACATCGACCGTTACAAAACCCTGCTTTTCCCAGAAGCGGATCGCACCCGGCAGAAACGGGTGGGTGTGCAGGTACAACACCTCCACGCCACTGGCATCGGCCTGCACCTTGAGCGCTTCGTACAACTGCCCTGCCAGCCCGGCACCTCTGAATTCGTGGCTGACGAACAGGCGCACAATTTCCACCGCTCTGCGGCCTGCGTAGTTCAGTTGGGCAAAGCGATGGTCGTAAGGCAGATAACCGATGGCAGCGATGATCTCGCCTTCGCAGCAGGCGATCAGGAACCTGCCGTCCTCCGCGTCCAGATAGACCTGTTCAAAGTCGGCCAGATCAGCCGGAACGACGCTGGCATCGAGCATGGGAAATATTTCGGCACGGGCCGCCATGACAAAGTCGATGGTGCGGGGAATGTCGGCAGGCTGGACTTCAGTGATGGTGATGTTCATGGCAACTGACCTGGGTGGGGTAGCGCAGGGTAATACAATTTCGGGGCGAATTTAGTCACGAATGAATGCGCTTGTACCGAAGGTTCATGCACAGATTTACAGCATCGCCGCCCCATGACGCACCAATGCAAAGCGGGTTGGAACACGCCCTCACGTCATAACCTGCTGAAAACAGCCTTTTAAGCAAGCTGGCACACCCCCTGCATAGTCTGTGATAACCCCACCATGAATGTGGTCGGGCGGTGCATCCGGCAACGTCGTCCGATGTCACCCACAAAACTTTATGAATAACAGGCAAAGGCGCCTGGAACCGAAAGGTTCCGGGCGTCTTTTTTTTGGCTTTGAAAAACCTGATTGGCCTAGGCCGGGACTTGCTATGAACACCACAGTCTTACCCTTCAGCGATGTACAGACCCTTATCGTCGTCGGCAATGGCATGGTCGGTCATCATTGCGTCGAGCAGTTGATCGCAGGCGGCGCCCTTGATCGCTATCGCATTCATGTCTTCGGCGAAGAACGCCAGCGTGCCTACGACCGCGTGCATCTTTCAGAGTACTTCACTGGCCGCGATGCCGAATCCCTGGCCATGAGTGATGCGGCCCTCTATCAGCAAGCCGGGCTGACCCTGCACCTGGGTGTTCCAGTGCTGGAGATCGACCGGGATCGTCGCGAGATCATCACCGCTGAAGGCTGCTTCACTTATGACAAGCTGATCATGGCCACGGGCTCGTTCCCGTTCGTACCGCCAATCGAAGGTGCCCAAGGCGACTCACGTCTGGTCTACCGCACCCTCGAAGACCTGGACACCATTCGTTACGCCGCCAGCAAGGCTCGTCGCGGTGTAGTCGTAGGTGGCGGCCTGCTGGGACTGGAAGCGGCCAACGCCCTGAAATCCCTGGGGCTAGAAGCCCATGTGGTGGAGTTCGCGCCACGACTGATGCCGGTGCAACTGGACGATCTTGGCGGCGCGGCCCTCAAGGCCCGCATCGAAGCGCTTGGCGTTGGTGTGCACCTGTCCCGTGCCACACAGTCGATCAGCGACGGCAAGCAGTACCGCTATCGCATGAACTTCGCCAACGACGAGTTTCTGGAAACCGATCTGATCGTGTTCTCTGCCGGTATTCGTCCTCAGGATGCACTGGCTCGCCAATGCGAACTGGAACTCGGCCCTCGGGGCGGTATCGCAATCGATGAACACTGCCGCACCAGCGATGCGGATATCTATGCCATTGGCGAATGCGCGGCCTGGAACGGCAGTGTCTTCGGCCTGGTTGCGCCGGGCTATCAGATGGCCCGTAGCGTGGCCGCCCAGCTTTGCGGTCAGGACGCCGATGCCTTCTTTGGTGCCGACATGTCCACCAAGCTCAAACTGCTGGGCGTGGATGTAGGCTCCATTGGCGATGCCCATGGCGCACTGGCGGGTGCGGTCAGCTATCGCTTTATCGATGAAGCCACTTCCAGCTATCGCCGTCTGGTGGTGTCGGCCGATGGCAAGCAAGTGCTGGGCGCGGTGCTGGTGGGCGACAACAGTTATTACGACACCCTGCTGCAATACGCCCAGAACGGCATTCCCCTGCCCGCCGATCCTTCCAGCCTGATCCTGCCCCGTGGCGAAGGCGCGCCGACCCTGGGGGCCGATGCCCTGCCCGCCACGGCGACCATCTGCTCCTGCCATAACGTCAGCAAAGGCTCGATCTGCTCGGCCATCGATGCAGGCTGTACCGATCTGGCCGGCATCAAGACCCAGACCAAGGCCTGCACCGGCTGTGGTGGCTGCGCAGCCTTGCTCAAGCAGGTTTTCGAGCATGAACTGATCGCCCGTGGCGTCAGCGTCGACAAGAGCCTGTGCGAACACTTCGCCTACACCCGTCAGGAGCTGTATTCGATGGTCCGCGTCGAAGGCATCGAAACCTTCGAGGAACTGCTGACCCGCCACGGCAAGGGCGCCCATGGCTGCGACATCTGCAAACCTGCCGTCGGCTCGATTCTCGCGTCCTGCTGGAACCGGCAGATTACCGAGCCTTCGCTGGTGCCACTGCAAGACACCAACGACACCTTCATGGCCAACATGCAGAAAAACGGCACTTACTCGGTGGTGCCGCGCATTCCCGGTGGCGAGATCACACCGGACGGCCTGATTGCCATCGGTGCCGTGGCCAAGAAATACGACCTGTACACCAAGATCACCGGCGGTCAGCGTATCGACCTGTTCGGCGCACAACTCCACGAACTGCCGGATATCTGGAGCGAATTGATCGAAGCCGGTTTCGAGACTGGCCATGCCTACGGCAAATCGACGCGGACCGTGAAATCCTGCGTGGGCAGTACCTGGTGCCGCTATGGCGTACAGGACAGCGTGGCCATGGCCTTGCGTATCGAAGACCGCTACAAGGGCCTGCGCTCGCCACACAAACTCAAGTTCGCCGTTTCTGGCTGTACCCGCGAATGCGCGGAAGCACAAAGCAAGGATGTGGGTGTCATCGCCACCGAAAACGGCTGGAACCTCTATGTAAGCGGCAACGGCGGCATGCGCCCACGCCATGCGGAACTGTTCGCCACTGACCTGGATGACGAAACCCTGATCCGTTACATCGACCGTTTCCTGATGCTCTACATCCGCACCGCCGACAAGCTGCAACGCACCTCGGTCTGGCGCGAGTCGCTGGAAGGCGGCCTGGATTACCTCAAGGCCGTGATCATCGACGACAGCCTGGGGCTGGCCGACGAGCTGGAAGCGCAGATGCAACTGGTGGTCGATCGCTATGAATGCGAATGGGCCAATGCCCTCAAGGACCCGGAAAAGCTCAAGCGCTTCCGCACCTTCGTCAACGACAAGCGCAGCGACCCGGATGTCCACTTCGTCAAGGAACGTGAGCAACGCCGCCCTGCAAAACCTGAAGAAATCGCCCTTATCCCGTTCAAGGAGGTGGTCTGATGAGCCAGTCCAACATGGCCTATGCCGAAAAAACACTCGCGCCTGCCATGAGCACACAATGGCAGACGCTGTGCTCGCGCAAGGATCTGGTTGCCAACTCAGGCGTGGTGGCCTGGCTCGATGGCGCGCAGGTCGCGCTGTTCTATCTGCCTGAAACCGAGGAAGGCGAAAAGCTCTTTGCCATCGAAAACCGCGATCCCAAATCCGGTGCAAATGTCATCGGCCGCGGCCTCATAGGGCAGCTTGGCGGGGAACTGGTCATCGCGTCGCCGCTGTACAAGCAGCACTTCCGCCTGCACGACGGCACCTGCGTGGAATACCCGGAGCAACAACTCGAAGTCTGGCCGGTGCGCCTGAATGGCGAGCAGGTGGAAATCGCGGTTTAGCCTGCCGTTGGGCAAGTCCTACAAGGTTTATCTGTATATCCATACAGATAAACCTTGCTCACAACGCTTTCAGTGTTCATCCTTACCGCATTCAAACCCCATCAATGCAAGCGGTGGTTATGCGGCTGTTTCTCTGCGAAAAACCCTCACAGGCCAAAGATATCGCCGCCGTCCTCGGCGCGACCCGGCGTGGGGACGGCTGCTGGACAGGCCCCAACGCCACCGTGACCTGGTGCATCGGCCACCTGCTGGAAACCGCGCCACCGGATGCCTACGATGCCCGTTACAAACGCTGGGTGCTGGAAGACCTGCCGATTGTCCCGGACAAATGGAAGATGCTGGTCAAACCCCGCACCGCCAGCCAGTTCAAGGCCGTAAAACGCCTGCTGGGCGAAGCTCGGGAACTGATCATCGCCACCGACGCCGACCGCGAAGGCGAGATGATTGCTCGCGAACTGGTTGAACATTGTCGCTATCGTGGTCCGATACAGCGCTTGTGGCTCTCGGCCCTGGATGACGCTTCGATCCGCAAGGCGCTGGCGTCCCTCAAGCCCGGTGCCGATACCTTCAGCCTCTATCATTCGGCACTGGGCCGCTCCCGCGCCGACTGGCTGATCGGCATGAACATGAGCCGCCTGTTCACCCTGCTCGGTCGCCAGTCCGGGTATCAGGGCGTGCTGCCGGTGGGCCGTGTGCAAACGCCAACCCTGCGGCTGGTGGTGGATCGCGACCGCAGCATCGCCGACTTCGTCCCCGTGCCTTACTGGGCCATCGACGTCAAACTGCTGCATGACGGTCAGGCCTTCATTGCCCAGTGGCGAGCCCCCTCAGATGCCTGTGACGATCAGGACCGCTGCCTGAACCAGCCACTGGCGCAACAGGCCGCAGAGGCGATTCGCAATGCCGCCAGCGCCAAGGTCGTAAAACTGCGCACCGAACGGATTCGCGAAGCTGCGCCCTTGCCTTTCGACCTGGGCACCTTGCAGGAAATCTGCTCGAAAAAGCTCGGCCTTGGCGCTCAGGAAACCCTGGATATCGCCCAGGCCCTGTATGAAACCCACAAGGTCATCACCTACCCGCGCAGCGATTGCGGTTATCTGCCCATGAGCCAGCATGGCGAGGCTGCGGGCATCATTGCCGCGCTGGGCCAATCAGACCCTGCACTGAGCGAACTGCTCAGGCATCTGGACCCGCAACGTCGCTCACGGGCCTGGAACGACGCCAAGGTCAGCGCCCACCACGGCATCATCCCCACCGCTGCCGCCCGAGGCATCGAGCGTCTGACCGGCAAGCCGCGAGCGGTCTACACCCTGATCAGGGCGCGCTATCTGGCGCAGTTCCTGCCCAATCACGAATACGACCGGACCCAGGCCGACTTCGACTGCGCCGGGCAGGCCTTACGGGCTGTCGGCAAACAGATCATCGAGCCAGGCTGGAAACGTGCCATGCCCGAAGCGCTGGCGCCAGCCAAAGGGCGCGAAGCCCCTCCCCCGCAAAACCTGCCCGCGCTGTTTCAGGGCTGCGACTGCCCGGTGAGCGATGTCATCCTCAAGGACCTGTGGACTCAGCCGCCCAAGCCTTTCACCGAAGGCGACCTGATCAAGGCCATGAAGAATGTCGCCAAGCTGGTGGAAGACCCGCTGCTCAAGCAGAAGCTCAAGGACACCACCGGGATCGGTACCGAAGCCACCCGCGCCGGCATCATTCAGGGCCTGATCGACCGGGGTTATCTGATCAAGCAAGGCAAGGCCTTGTCTGCCACTGCCGCAGCATTCAGCCTGATCGATGCCGTCCCTCGCGCCATCGCCGACCCCGGCACCACCGCCATTTGGGAACAGGCGCTGGACATGGTGCAAAACGGTGAAATGAGCCTGGAGGAATTCGTCGCCAAACAGGCCGCCTGGATGAGCAAGCAGGTCAGCCGTTGCGTCGGCCTGCGGATGACCATCAGCGGCCCCGCCAGCCCGGCCGGTGGCGCAGCGCCCTGGAAGAAAAAACGCAAGACCGGTACGCGCAAGGCGGCCGGAGCCACTGCAAGCAAGGGCAAACGCCCGACAAGAGCAACAAAGAAAGCCTGACCCCATTTGTATCTCGCCGCTTACAGCTTGCAGCTTATCGCTTGCGGCTTACCCCTGCTTTTCACTCCCCCCTATACATCAATGCCGTATTGATAGCACAATAATGATAATGATTAGCATTTACTAACATTAATGAATCTTAATTGTTACAATCTGGCTTTCCGTTTGAAGATGACTGCCACCAGAAGAAGGGAGCGGCACCACCATGCGTGTATTAGTGGTAGAAGACGACATATCGGTCAGCCACTGGCTTGGCAGCAAACTCCATGCGTTCGGCCATAACTGCAAGTTGACCCATGACGGTGAAGGCGCGCTGGAGATTCTTACGCAGGAAGCGTTCGACGTCGTAGTGCTAGACCGCATGTTGCCCAGGATGGATGGCATCGAACTGCTCAACCGGCTCCATGGCCGCTCCCGCCCTCCCGTGCTGATCCTGTCGGCAAACGACCAGACCAGTGACCGTGTCGAAGGTTTGCGTGCCGGTGCGGACGACTATCTGGGCAAGCCTTTCGACTTCACCGAACTGCTGTTGCGCCTGGAGGTGCTGGCTCGCCGGCACAATCAAACCGCTATGGAAGAAGTGATCTACATAGAAGATTTACGCATCGACCTGGGCCAGCGCAGTGCATGTCGGGCCGGGCGCAATATTGACCTGACCGACAAGGAGTTCCGCCTGCTGCAAGTGCTCGCCGAACATCCGGGCCAGACGGTCACCCGTACCATGCTGCTGGAAAAGGTCTGGGGCTATCACTTCGACCCGCAGACCAACCTGATCGACGTCCATATCTCCAAGCTGCGGACCAAGATCGACAAAGGGTTTGAGCGCAGCCTGCTGAGGACCATTCGTGCAATCGGCTATGAACTCGGCTAGTCGCTTCGAGCTGCGTCACATCCTTGAAACCAGCAACTTCCAACAAGCCGCCACCATGGCATTTGCCTGTCTGCTGGTGGCCTTGCTGTCGGTCATCGGCAGTGGTTGCGTGCTCGAAAGCGTCATGCGCAGCCACGTGCGGGAAATGATCCTCGCCGACGTACGCACCATGCATGAACTGACCCAGAGCCGCAGCAGCCATCAGGTCGCCGAACTGCTCAGGCAGCGGGACCTCTATGACCGGCGCAGCGAGCGTCATTCTCTGTTGCTGGACCCACAGGGCAAGGTCCTGACCGGCGATGCGACGATGCACGAAGTCATGGACTGCATCGCGTCCAGATGCCCGGATAACTGGCGAAACATTCGTAACAAAGAGCGGCAGATCATGGGGCTGGTGATCGAGCTGCGCGACGGCGGTCGCTATTTCAGCGCCTACGACCTGCAACCGATGCTGGAACGCACCCAGATCATTCCGCTGATGGCCGGCGCGGGTCTGTTTCTGGTGCTATTGGGCAGCCTGATCTTCAGCCTGCGTTACAGCCTGCGCAAGCTGTACCGCATAGAACGTATTCATGACGCACTGAAACGCTTTGCCAGTGGCGATCATCAAGCCTTTCCGCCCCATGACCGCAGCGGCGACGAGCTTGACCGGCTGGCCACCGAGATCTATCGCAACCTGGAGCGGATCAACAAGCTGATGGCCGAGGTCAAGGGCGTGACCAGCCATATCGCCCACGAACTGCGCACGCCGCTGACGCGATTGCAGAATCGTCTGGTCAGCGCAGCCGAAATCGCCACGGGTGATGTGCGCGAAGCACTGTGGATGGCCGCCGACGAAAGCGAACGCATCCAGAGCCTGTTTCGGGCGGTCATGCGGGTCGGGGAAGTGGAAACCGGGCGTTGCGCCCATCTTTTCGAGGAGTTTCCAGCCCAGGATCTGCTCAACGATCTGCGCGAGTATTACTTGCCCCTGGCCGATGAGCGCAACTCGCCGCTGGTGCTGAGCATAGACCCTGGCTGCAAGATCTGGGGCGACCGTGCCCTGCTGTTCCAGGCCATGGCCAATCTGGTGGACAACGCACTGAAATATGCGCCGCGCAATTCCACCATCACGCTCTTTGCCCGGCATCGCCCTCTCTTCGCCACCCTTGGCGTGGCGGATCACGGCGAAGGCATTCCGGCTTCTGCAACGGAACAGGTGGTGGAACGTTTCCATCGCCTGCATACCTCCGGCGACATTCCCGGCAACGGGCTCGGCCTGACACTCGTCAAGGCCATCAGTGAACTGCATGGCGGCTCCCTGCGGCTGAGCGACAACCAGCCCGGCCTGCGTGTCGAATTGCAGTTGAGCCGGGCGATTCCTTAAGGCTTCTTAATGATCTCCGCCTTGCCGCTTAATGAGAATAAATCTTAGTATCGTTTCACCTTGTTGAACCGTCCCAAACCGCTGTTCACTGCGGTCGGGGCTCCCTTTTCCGACATTTCATACAGGCTGCGCCATGCTCAACTCCTTCAAGAAATTCCTTAACGACGAAAGCGGCGTGACCGCCATCGAATACGGCATTCTGGCTGCCTCCATGGCGGCAGCCATCGGCTACATCTTCGGCTCGGACGGCCAGTTCATCGGCGCGCTCAAAGAGCGTTTCGGCGGTATCGCCGACCAGATCAGGTCCACCAACAACAGCACCGGCAGCAACTGACGTTACCCCGCAGGATTCCCGTCCATGACCAGCCTTGTCGTCGTTCTGCTGTTGCCCGCCTTGTGCTGGGTCGTGGTCACGGACCTGTTGTATCGCAAGATCCATAACCGACTGGTGCTGGCCTTGCTGGCGGGATGGCTTGCATTGCCGCTGCTGGCGCCCCTGAATGTCGGCCCTTTTGCAGGTTTGGGGACCTGGCAGGTCATTTCCGCCATGGGCTGGTCCACAGCAGGCGCGGCACTGGTCCTGCTGGTCGGTTACGGCCTCTACATGATCGAACGGGTCGGCGGCGGCGACGTCAAGCTGATGACCGTGCTGAGCCTGTGGATCGGCAGCGAAGACCTGATCACGTTCCTGATCATCACCTCGCTGGCTGGCGGCATCCTGGCGCTGGTGCTACCTACCCTGGAAATGCTTGAAGCGGCGCTTGCAAGGGGCGTGATGTGGCTGATCAGACGCATGCCGCAAGACACCATCGCCGTACCGATCATCTATGACGCCCAACGCCCCGCAGGTATCCCCTACGGTCTGGCCATCGCAGCAGGTGCGCTGTTCACCTTGTTGTTTCCCATCCACACCTGAACCCACAGTAGCCGTACTCGATGAAAAAGAATTCGCTCATTCTGCTGACTGGGGCCATTGTCCTCGCCAGTGGTTCCGCCCTGCTCGCACGGGCTTTGCTGGCACCGCCAAAGCCACCTGAAGTCAAGGCACAGGTTCAACCTGCCGCACCCAAGGAAGCCACTCGCCAGGTGCTGGTCGCTTCGCGCAACCTGCAACCGGGCGACTTCATCGATGCAGGCAGCCTGGACTGGCAACCGGCAACCGCACAAATGACGCGCTCCCTGTATTTCATCGAAGGCCAGGACAAACAGGACTCCTTGCTGGGCGCCACTGTGCGTCAACCGGTCGAAGCCGGTCAGCCACTGACCAGCAGCGTGGTCGTGCGCCCCGGCGAACCAGGCTTTCTGGCCTCGGTCATCAAGCCCGGCATGCGCGCCGTATCCGTGCCGACCAGCGCAGTGGAAAGCAACTTCGGCCTGGTGGCCGCCGGTGATCGCGTGGATGTGATCCTGAGCCTCAAGCGCGAACAGGAAACCCAGGCGCCGGACGCCACCGCCAATGCCGCGCCGTTTCTGGCGGCCCAGACCATCCTTCACGATATCCGCGTGCTGGCGATGAATAACAGCACCCGCAGCGACCTGAATGTACGCAGGGATCTGGAAGCCACGCCCAACGCCAAGAACACCAGCAGCCGTCAGAGCTTTGAAACCGTGACGCTGGAAGTCGCGCCGTCGGCGGCCGAACAACTGGCAGTCGCCAAGGAGATTGGCAACCTGCAACTGGCCATCCGCTCATCGGTCGAGCAGACCGAAGACGAGCTGCTGACCAGCAGTGAAGTCACCACCCTGAACAAGACCACCAGCATTTATCCCTCGCAGAAAAGCGCGGGCAAATCAGGGCCGGCCACCACTGTGCAGCTCTTCAGGGGCAAGGCCACCGAAGTTCTGGACCTGGCGAAACACTGATCAGTTGCGTCTGCCGGCCTGTGTAGCGCTGGCAGACGCCCTTACGGAAAAAACAGCATGAAACGCACAGCGCAACCTCTGGCTTCGGGCCGGAACGGACTCTCCTTGCTGCTCGCCGGCCTCGGCTTGAGCGCCACCCTGGTCAGCCCGTCAGTTGTCATGGCCGAACAGGCGACCGTGGACAACTACGACATGCCGGCGAAAACCCCGGTCACGCCAGTCATCACACGTGCCCAGTTGCAACAGATCAGTGAAACCCAGACGGTCAACCTGACCGTGCGCCAGGGCCGTCTGCTGCAACTGCCTCGCGCCGCGGCAAAAGTGCTGTTGGCCGACCCGGAAGTGGCCAGTTTCCAGATGCCGTCGCCAAGCAGTGTCTTCGTATTCGCCCAGCGGTCAGGCGCCACGACCCTTTATGCACTGGACGCCAACGACAATGTGATCGCAGCCATGCGACTGGTCGCAGGCTTCGACCTGGAAGGCCTGCGCCAGCAGATCGAAAATGAAGTGGCGGGTTCACAAGTCAGTTTCGTACCCGCGGCAGGCGATGGCCTGATCGTTCGTGGACATGTTCGTACCCCCCTCGAAGCCCGTCAGGTCATGGCCAGCGTCAAGGCCGCCGTCGGCGCCAATGACAGCGCGGCAGGCGGACCGGGTGGCGGCGCTCCAGCCGGTGCGCCCGGTGGTGGAGGCCCGGCTGCACCGCGGGTCATCAATCAGCTCAAGGTCGAGTTGTCGGCACAGGTCAACATCCGGGTTCGGGTCGTCGAAGTGTCCCGCAACCTCAGCCACACGCTGGGCCTGAACTGGGACTCGGTCATGAACAGCGGCAAGTTCCGTCTGGCGACCGGTTCTTCGACCAGCCTGTTCAACGCCGCCAACGCGGCCTCATCGGCAGGCACCATCGCTGGCGCGACCCAGGCCGGTCAGTTGATCCGCACGGCCAACACCATTGGATTCACCGACGGCAACCTGACCGGGCTGATCAACGCCCTGTCGGTGGAAGGCATGGCCTCGGTCCTGGCCGAGCCCAACCTGACGGCCATGTCCGGCGAAACCGCAGGCTTCGCCGCCGGTGGTGAAGTGCCGATTGTGGTGATCACCAACAACAACGTCAGCATCACCTACAAATCCTACGGCGTGATCCTGCGCATGACGCCCACCCTGCTCTCGCCCAACCGCATCAGCCTGCATATCGCACCGGAAGTCAGTGATCTGTCCGATGACGGCGCAGTGACCCTGCCCGATGGCGGCTCGACCATTCCGGCCTTCAAGGTTCGTCGCGCCGACACCACGGTGGAACTGGCCAGCGGCCAGAGCTTCGCCCTCGCGGGCATGCTGCGCAGCAACGTTGCCCAGCAAGTCAGCGGCCTGCCGGGTCTCAAGGGCGTGCCGTTGCTCGGCCGCCTGTTCGAGGGTGAAACCAGCACACAAGAGGACACCGAACTGGTGATTCTGGCGACCGCTTATGTCGTAGACCCCGTCACCGAAGGTGAATTGCAAACCCCGGGCCGCGGCCTGCCAGGCATGGATGCGCAGATGCCGCGCCAGGCCAGCGCAGGGTACCTGTACTGATGGAGACCTTGAAAATGAAGCCTGCCACTTTCCGCCTCGCACTGCTGGTCTGCCTGCCCTTGTTCATGGCGGGCTGTACCGCGCAGTACAACGAACTGCGCGCCAAGCGCTTTGCCAACACGCCGATGCCGGTCACGCAGGTGAACCCCAGCGCCCTGAGCGTTTCCCTCAATACGGTCAATCAGGGTAAGGGGCTGACCGCCGAATCCCTGGAAAACCTCAACACGATGCTGAGCAATCAGGGCCGTCTGAAAAATCAGAGCCTGACCCTGCAACCCTTCACTCCTGCGGGTGAGCAGATGGCCAAACGCCTGGTACGGGTGCTGAGCGAACGCGGCGCGGATGCCGACCGCATCATCCTGGCGCCGGTCCAGCTCAAGGCTGCCGAACAGTCCGGCGGGTGGGACCTGCAGGTGATTTCCGAGGCCATGGTCGCGCAAATCCCCGACTGCCGGATCGCCAACGCCGATGCCTGGACCATGACCCCTTATCAGGCAGTCGGCACCCTTGGTTGTGCCAACCGGGCCAACATTGCGCGGATGGTCAGCGACCCTCGCGACCTGGTCCGCCCACGCACTCTGGACAGCGCCGATGGCAATCAGGCCAACAATGCCGTGCAGCGTTATCAGGAAAGCAAGACCACCGAACTGATGAACATCGACTTCTCCCAGGACGACTGAGGACGCCGCCATGAACGACAAGACCAACACTGTACTGCCCAGCGGCGACAAAACCTTTCTGGCACCGGTCCTGTTTGCCGCCAGTACGGCTGACCAGCGCAGCTTCGCCGAACAGTTGCAGCGCCTGGGCCAGCCCGAGGCGCTGGTCCTGAGCGGCGGAATCGAAGCGGCCAAGGCTTGGTGTGCCGAACAGCGGGCCAGCCTGCTGCTGGTGGACCTGGATGGCGAGCAATTGCCCTTGCAGGCCATTTCTGAACTGTCGAGCCTGTGCGATCCGGGTTGTGCGATTCTGGCCATCGGCAGCCAGCAGAATGTGGACCTGTATCGCGCCCTGACCCACAGCGGCGTGGTGGATTACCTGTGCAAACCCGTACCACTGGACTTGCTGGCCAGCAGCCTGGAGCGTGCGCGCAATATCCATCAGCAACCCCAGACCCGCCAGGTGCGTACCGGCCGCAGCATTGCCGTGACGGCTTGCTCCGGCGGGCTGGGCACCAGCACGGTCAGCGCCGGGCTGAGCCTGTTGCTGTCACACGAACGGCATATGCCAGTGGCCGCCGTGGATTACGATCGGCACAACGCAGACCTGTCCCTGCTGCTGGGGGCTCAGGGCGATTGCGGACTGGCCGCAGCCTTGAGCAGCAGCGAGATCGATGCCCGTTTTCTGCAACGGGCCATGACTCGTCTGGATGACCGCCTGCATCTGCTGGCCCAGGAACCTTCGGCCGACCATTTCGCGCCTATCGATACCGATCACCTGCTTGAACTGGGCGCCAACCTGTGCCGCTTGTTCAATCAGGTCGTATGGGACTTGCCATCCGGCCACCCTCAAGGTGCGCTGGAGGTGTTGCGCCACGTCGAAACCCGCATCCTGCTCAGCGAATTCACCATTCAAGGCGCCCGCAATACCCAGCGCCTGCTTGAAGAGATCGGTGACGAAAGCGAGGGCCAGCAACTGCTGCTGGTCGTCAACCAGAACCACGGCACTCACCAGACAGTCGCCCGCGAACAGTTCGAGGCCTTTGTCGGCAGGCGCGTGGACTTGGTGCTGCCTTACGCCGGGCATGCCCTGAGCGACAGCCTGTTGAGCGGGCCTCTGCGTCTGGAAGCTGCACCGGCCTTTCGTCAGGCCCTGCTGAATCTGGCAGACCTGGCCTGTGGCCGCAAACCGGGCAATGCCCTCGTAGCGCCGTCGGTGCTGGCCCGCCTCAAAGGCGCCCTGACCCGTCGTAACGCGGCCTGACACAAGGAGCCGGATCATGCTGATACGCAAGCCCAGAACCCCTGCCCCCGCTCCGGCAACATTGCCCGTGCAGGAAAGCGGCGAGTCGGTCATCGAGATGCAGAAGGTCAACACGACCAAGGCAAACCCTGCCAGCAAGCATGCCGACAGCGGCGCCAACCTGAACCGACGCCTGATCCGCGGTTTCCTCTATGACCAGATCGACCCGCTCAAGGCTGCGGCCATGGGGCGTGACAAGCTGCGTCAGCAGATTGAAAGCCAGATACGACGCATCTGCGATGAAAACCGCCTGCAACTGTCTCGCCCCGAAGAAGAGCAGATCGCCAGCGAAATGCTGGACGAGATGCTGGGTATCGGGCCGATCCAGCCGCTGCTGGCCGACGACACGGTCAACGATATTCTGGTCAATGGCGCGGGTCAGGTGTTCGTCGAGCGCTTCGGCAAGCTGGAGCTGTCGACCATCACGTTTCTGGACGAAGAGCATGTGTTCAACACTGCCCAGCGTATCGCGGCCGGTGTAGGACGACGCATCGACGAAGCCAACCCCATGGTCGATGCACGGCTGGCTGACGGCAGCCGGGTCAACGTCATTACTTACCCGCTGGCCATCGACGGCACCACCATCTCCATCCGTAAATTCATGCGCCGCAACCTGACGCTGGAATCCCTCGCGGCACGTAACGCCATGTCGATGGAAATGGTCCAGGTGCTCAACCGCGCAATGATTGCCAAGCTCAATATCGTGGTGTCCGGCGGTACGGGTGCGGGCAAGACCACGCTGCTCAATGCGTTGTCGCAAAAGATCAGCGAAGACGATCGTATCCTGACCATCGAAGATGCCGCAGAGCTGCAACTGCAACAGATCCATGTGGTGCGTCTTGAAACACGGCCGGTCAGTGCCGAAGGCACCGGCAAGGTCGATCAGCGCGATCTGGTGCGCAACGCCCTGCGGATGCGGCCAGACCGGATCATCCTCGGTGAAGTACGCGGCGGTGAAGCCTTCGACATGTTGCAGGCCATGAATACCGGGCATGACGGCTCGCTCTGTACCGTCCACGCCAACACCCCTCGCGACGCCATCATGCGCCTGGAAAACATGGTGATGATGGCAAGCATGCAACTGCCGATGGAAGCCATTCGACGCCAGATCGCCAGTGCCGTGAACCTGGTGGTTCAGGTCGAACGCCAGCGTGACGGCGGACGACGTGTTGTCTCGATCACTGAAGTCTGCGGCATGGAAAACGACGTCATCCAGACTCAGGAGCTGTTCGGCTTCAAGGTCCGCTCCACCGACAGCCAAGGCAAGATTGTGGGCGACTACGTGAGTAGCGGCCAACGGCCCGAGTTCTACAACCAGCATGCCCATCTGTTTGGCGATCTTTAAGAGGACACCCCATGCAAGCTGTCCTCGATTTACTCACACTGCTGGTCTTCGCCTGCGTGATGTTCGCCTTCTATGGGCTGCTGAGCCTGAGCAAACGCCGCCAGCGAGCCGCCGAAAGCGCGGCGCGTCTGGAACAATTGCTGCGCGACAAGGTGACGGTGAATGCACCTAAAACCGAAGTTGAAAGCATCATGCGGGAAATGCAGAGCGCCCCCCTGGGCCACATTCCCGTGCTCGGCACCCACATCACTCACCTGTGGATCAACCTGAACCTGCTGGGCTGGCGCAAGACCCTCAAGGGACGGGTCATTGCCTTCGGCATCGGCGGCTTTTTCGCCGGGGTGCTGATTGGTCGCGACACGCCCATCCCCTTGCTGTTCGGCAGCCTGATTGCGGTATTCGCCGCCATCGCCCTGTTCACGCTGTTCTATCGCCAGGCTCTGGCCAAGTACCACAAGCAACTGCGCCAGTCACTGCCCGAAGCCATCGACTCCATCACCCGCACCTGCCGTGCAGGCGTACCGATCAGCAATGCCTTCGCGCTGGTCGCCGATCATCTGAGCGGGCCGTTGAGCGTGGAATTCGCGATTATCGATCACTGGCTGCGCCTGGGTGTGCCGCTGCGGCGGGTCATGCAGGATTCGACCCTGCGCGTGCCACTGGCCGAGTACCGGTTTTTCGCGGTGATCCTGATCATCAACCAGGAAGCCGGTGGCCGTCTGGGCGAAACCCTGGACCGGCTCTCGACCACCCTGCGCGACCGTCACGAGCTGCAATTGAAGATTCTGTCCAAGACCTCCGAAGCACGGGCCTCTTCCAAGATCGTGTCATCGCTGGTGCCCGCCATGCTGGGCTACATGTACATCAATGCCCCTCAGGACTTCCGCTTTCTGCTCAACGACCCCACCGGCAACATGGTGCTGTTCTACGCCCTTGCCAGCGTCACGCTGGGGCTGGTCATCAACCACCTGATGGTGAGCCGAGTCGGATGAACGCTCGCTTTTGCGGAGAACAACAGCCATGACCCACGAAACGCTCATTCTGCTCGCCCTGGGGGTGATGTTGACCGGCACCGGCCTGGGCCTGCTCGGCTGGTACCTGGGTCTTTCGGAGAAAAGCCTGGACCTGCGCCTGGGCCGCAGCGAGGACAATCGCCAGCAACAGGTCCAGGCCAACATCCTGCGCACCGACCAACTGGCTCTGTCCGCCAATGCCAAACGTCTACTGCTGCCACTGGCTTCGGCCGGCGAGCATCTGGCGGGCACGGCACAGGATCGCCAACACCTCAACCGCCTGCTGAGCATGGCGGGCTTTCGTGCCCAGGCCAGCCTGGGTCTGTTGATGGTCGCCAAATATGCCAACGGCCTGCTGTTTCTGGGCATCGTTCTGTTTGGTGTTCTGGATGCCCAGAGCCGCTTCGGCCTCAAGGGTCTGGCCATGGGCCTGATCGCCCTGTTTGTCGGCACCACCCTGCCCGAAGCCTGGCTGAAATGGCGGGCGGCGCGGCGCGGCGGGCGCATGGCCCGTTCGGTTCCCGATGGCCTGGACCTGATGGTGATCTGCGCCGAAGCCGGCCTGCCGCTGGGCCGCATCATGCAAGTGGTGGCCAGGGAACTGGCGCTGTCGGCTCCCGAACTGGCGGATGAATTGCGCTACACCTTCGCCGAACTGCAAATCGTCAGTGACCGCTCACGGGCATTGCTCAACCTCGCCGAGCGCACGGGCGTCCGGGAAATCGAAAGCATGGTGGGAACCCTGATCCAGGCCGAGCGCTACGGCACTCCCCTGTCCCAGGCACTGCGCACCATCGCCGATGAAAGTCGCAAGACCCTGGTGCTGGGCCTTGAAGAAAAAGCCGGAAAGCTGCCCGCGCAAATGAGCGTGCCACTGATGGTCCTGATCCTGCCACCGATCATCGCGGTCATGGGCGCCCCGGCGATGATCCGCCTGGTCCGCGCTCTGGCGCAAAACTGATGCCTGCCTTGTCTCTGGAGAATACCGTGTCCTCACCTCTGTCCCTTTCACGCCTCGCCCTGCTTTCGCTGCTGATCATCGGCGCAAGCGGCTGCTCCAGCCTGCCCGGCATCGACCGTGACAATGCCCAGCCACAGACCAACGCCCCCCTGAGCAAAAAGGAAAGCGCCGAAGCACTGAGGCTGGCCCGCGTGCTGCGCGATAACGGGCGTATCGAAGCGGCCACCGAGGTCTACGCCAAGATGGACCAGCGCCAGCAACTCAGCCCCCGGGAACTGCTGGAATACGCCAGTGTTGCGGCGTTGGTGCGCAAGCCGCAGCAATCACTGGAACTCTACGGCCGTGCCCGACACGCCCTTGGCGGTGCCGACAATCTCAGCCCGTCCGAAAGCCTGATTACCTGCCTGGGCATGGGCCGTGCGCGTCTGGCACTGAATCAGCTTCAGGCTTCGGTGAAGGATTTCAATTGCGCGCTCAAGGCCCAGCCGGACAGCACCGAAGGCCTCAATGGTCTGGGCGTGGCCAGCAACAGCCTTGGCCAGACCGAGCAGGCTCAGAAGCTGTTTCAACACGTACTGGAGATCGACCCGTCCAACCAGCCCGCGCTGAACAATCTGGCCATGACCTACCTGAGCAGCAACCAGCCTCAGCAGGCCATCACTCTTCTGCAAGGCGCCAGCCTCAATGCCACACCCAGCCTGGTGCTGAACCTGGCCTTGGCGCATCTGCTCAAGGGCGATAACGATCAGGCGCGTCAGACCCTGAGCCGCAACCTGCCCGATGCCAATACCGAAGATCTGCTGCAAGCCTTGCAGGCCAGTGTCGCCCGCATCCATGCCGGCTCCCCTGCCGCAACCGAACTGCTCGCTGCCAGCCAGCGTCCGCTGGCACTGGGCACACCGCAGTGAAGCGGGCAGGCCCCTACAGCCAACGCGGCGTAACGGCGGTGGAGACCGCGCTGATCATGCCGGTGATCCTGATCGGCCTGATGATGTTCTTCGAGCTGGCGCGCATCGCGCTGGTGGTGATCATAGGCAATCTGGCGCTGGACTCGGCGCTGGGCGGCCTGCGCAGGGAGAAAATCGACCTGATGGCCACCGAACAGCTTCAGCCTTTGATCACCGAGCGGATTCTGCTGGCGTCCTACGGCTACCTCAAGGCCAACGAAATCCAGGTCGATGCAACGTCCTACAGCGCCTTGCAAGTCATGGGCGGGGACGATGCCAACGCCGATGAGTCCGGCACTGAATTGCCCGACGGCAGCCAGCCGGTGATTGTCGTCAAGGTGGCCTTGCAACAAGCCTACATCACCGCCCTGCCCAAACTGCTCGCCCTGCCCGACCGTTTTACCTATGAGTACCGGCAGGTGCTGGGCAACCTCTATAACACCGCCCTGATTGGTAACGAGCAATGATCAAGCGTACGCAGCAACGCGGCAGCGCCCTGCTGGAAACTGCACTGGCCCTGCCGATCATCCTGGGCACGGGTTTTATCTGCGCCGACCTTTACAACCTCAGCCGTGCCAAAACCGACATGGAGCGCAGCACCTCGACGCTCTCCTCGATCCTGTCGATTCAGGATCGGCTGACCCGTGGCGGCCTCGAACAGCTGATCGAGAACATACGTGGCCCGCGTAAGGACAACTATCAGATTTTCATCGCTCAGGTCCGACGCAGCGGTGAAGTGGTCTGGCATCTGCAACGGGGCAATGCCACCGGGCTGTGCGATGACCCTTTCGCCAGCAGCCAGTACAGCGGCGAGCTGCCCGAAAGCAGCCCCACACCATCTTCCTCCGAAGAGCCACAGCAAGACACGGTCTCGATGCTGATCGTGCAGACCTGCCAGGCCAGTACCGAACTGGCCATGAGCAGCGACCTGTTTGGCGGCAGAATCCTGCAAAGCGTCGCTCTGGACCGCATGCAGAACAGCGACCTGCAACTGGCTGAAGATCTGGCGCAGGAGGCCGGTCTGGACACGGACCAGAGTTGATTAAGCCTTCTTAATGGAGCCAGCCTTGCTGCTAGTTGGGAAAGATTCTTATTCTTGTATAAACCTCAAGGCTGCTGTCATAGCGGCCTGTTGATCCCCTCAGGAATGACCGCTTCATGCTCAATCGCAGGCTTCAGCGCGGTAACGTCGCGCCCTTCATGATCCTTGCCACTGGCGGCCTGTTACTGGCCAGTGCCTACGCGATAGACGTGACGCGCATGACCGGCAACGCCTCGCAACTCAAGCGCGCGACCGACGCCGCCGCCCTGGCCGTCGGCCGGGCCAATGCCGACGGCGATGAAAACGTCAGCAAGGCCCCCACCGGTTTTGCCACCGCCTATGTGCGCCAGAACCTGGGCATGGATGCGCAGCTTCTGGATAACCTGGGCGAAGTCACCGTCGAAGAAGGACGCAGCGCCGACAGCAATCCCACCTACCGGGTAACCGCGACGTCCCGTCACGACCCACAAGTCAGCGGTAATGCCAGTCAGGACCTGACCGTGCATTCCACGGCAGAGTTGATCAGCAAGCCGCTGGAGGTGGCGTTGGCGATTGATTCGTCTGTCAACTTTGCCTCGATATTCTCCGGTATCAGCCCGGACGCACAGTTGCACATGGACGCAACGGAACACTTTCTGGGCGAACTGTTCGGCCAGGACAGCAATGGCAATACCCGCGAGGAGAAAGAAAACCTGCGGGTAGCCATTATTCCCTTCAGCAACGATGTCAATCTGTACGACCCCGATCACAGCCGAAACAGTCAACCACGGCTCAAGGAGTGGACGACTCCGGATGCACTGACCACTGAAGATCCGATCCCGAGCCTGCGCACCCGGGGCTTCTACCGGCAGTACGGCGACTTGAGCAATATCATGTTTCCGGACCGCAGAGCCAGGCGCCAGAGTTTCTACAGGGGAGACAACTACCGGGACAAGACCTATGACTGGATTGCCTCGCCTGCCGAGTCAAGGATGCGTCTGAACGCGAACATGATGTACCTGAACCCGGAAGACAATCGTCCCGTCGTTTCCGAGCGCCGCATGTTCTCACTCAGCACAGTGGATGCAGACGGTGCCGATCAGACGATCATGACCGACCACACCATCCCCAATGCCCCCTTGCTGCCTCTGGAAGCCAGCAGAAGCAAGATCGAAACGCGCGTGCGCGAGATCAGAGGGGACTGGCAGATCCATCCCCTGCCCGGGCTGGTATGGGCAGGCAGTACCCTGTCACCCAACTGGCGTGGCGGCAACGGCTGGGGCGACAGCACATACCCGCTGGACTTCAACGCCGATGGCAGCGGTCCCAATCGCAAGGCCATTGTCTTGTTGATGAACTGGAATGCAGGTTCTGCGTGGCGTGAGGAAAAGGAAACCCTGCGCAACTACCTCGACACCTGCCAATCCTTCAGCGACAACGGAATCGTTTTCTACGCCGTGGTTCGCAATACCACAGACATCAACAGCCCCGGCGGCCACTACGTGACACCTGCCGACTGGCTGAATCCCTGCACCGGCGGCGGCCAACGCCTGCATGTCATCGAAGGCAACTCATCGGACACCCCCGGTGATCTGAAGGCCGCTTTCGACAGCATCGCCAATGAACTCAAGAGCCAGGCCAATCGCGTGCTGCTGGTTGAATGATGCGCCTCCCTATTTCCGTCTACGCCCCAAAGGACTGTCCCAATGACTGAGCGTTCCCCTGCCCGTCCCCGCCTCCAGCGACTCTATCTGGCGCTCGAACCCCGGATGATGTTCGATGCAGCGGCGGTCGCCACGGCGACGGAAGTCGCTGCTGCAAGCGAAACCCAGAGCGCCAGTCCGGCAGCAGATAAAACGGCAGACAACTCCACGACCAGCATTGCTCATGAGAACAGCAGCACTTCAGGCAATGATCAGGAAAACGCCACCACAAGCCAGCGCACCACAGCGCTGGCGACCGATAACGGTGCCCACCTGAGTCTGGACGCTCTGACAAGCCTGGAAACCCTGAACACGATCAGCGGCCTGAGCAATATTGCGCAAACCGAACTGTCCAGTGATGGCAAGACCCTGTACGCAGCCAGCAGTACAGGTGAGCTGGCGATCTTCAGCCGTGACACCGAGACTGGCGCGTTGACGCTAAGCAACACCCTGACGGCCAGCGACACTCAGCTGACTTTAATCATTGATCTGAAGATCAGCCCGGATGGCGAAACGCTCCTTATGAGCGGTGCAAACGGCAGGTCCTATTCGGACACGCTTGCCGTATTCAACCGCGATCCAGCCACAGGAAGCCTTGTCTTCCTTGAAAGCCATTACATCCTCACGATAGAAACACTGGAAATCTCGGACGACGGTAAGTCGGTATATGCCGTCGATAGCGGCAACGAAGGGATCTATGTCTTCAGCCGTGATACCGCCAGCGGCAGTCTGACGCGACTGAATCTGGTCGAGAACACGTCATGGAGCCCACCTTACATGTTCGCCATATCGGCCATGGAGAGCCGGGGAGATTACGTATTCGTAACAACCCAGACCTTCTCCCCACCCCATACCCTGATCGCCTATCAACGCGATGCCGATGGCAACCTGGGCTCGCCGTTCTACATTCGCGATGGTCAGCAGGACAGCGCCGGCACGACGGTTTCGCTCAAGGCGCCGAGCCAGATCAATGTCTCGCCCGATGGCCAGAACCTCTACGTAACCACCTCTGAAGGCATTGTCACGTTCCGGGTCGAAGGCCAGTCCTTTGTCGTCCAGAACTCGATAAGCCAGGCCAATATCACTTCAACGGCCCTGAGCAGTAACGGCAGTACGCTTTATGCCACTCTCAGCGACGGCACCATCAATCGCTACAGCGCCACGACGTCAGGTCTGGTGCTGCTCAATAGCACAGCCGGTGGCCAGAGCGACGCCAGCGCGATTCAGGTCAGCGCCGATGGCGGCGTGATTGTCACGGGCTCGGGCATCAGCGTTCTGCAAGAAGCCAGCACCCGCTACCTGGAAGGCACGACCGCACAAAAGCTGAGCGATGCAGTGGTCAGCGACTCAACCCTGGACGCCCTCGACAACGGTAATGGTGACTATAACGGCGCAAGCTTCAGCGTCACGCCGCAACGCGGTGACAACGCCGAAGACACCTTGAGCTTTATCCCCACCGGCAGCCTGACCTTGAGCAGTGACGGTTCGCAAATCCTGAACGGCGGCACGGCCATCGCCAACCTGACAGTCAATGGCTCCAGCCTGAGCATCACCTTTACCGGCCAGGTCAGCACCGCGCTGGCCAATCAGGTACTCCAGCAGGTCGGCTACAGCAACACCAGTTCGGATGCCGGAAGCCTGGCGGTCATGGTAATGGCGTTCGACAACGGCCAGGGCGCCAGCACCTCACTGAACGTGGAAGTGCGTCTGGTGGACATCAACAACGCCCCCACTCTGACCACCACCGCCACCGATCCCAGATACTCCGCCCAAGGCAACCCGGTCGCTGTGTTTCAGGACACTGTCATCGATACCGGCGAAAGAGCCCAGTCGGTCAGCGGCCTGGACCTGAGCGTCACCGACATACAGGACGGTACCAACGAAGTGCTGGTCGTTGACGGCACACGCATCACCCTCACCCAAGGCAATACCGGCACCACCCGCAGTGGCCTGAGTTATGTGGTCAGCGTCAGCGGCACAACCGCCAGTATCGGTTTGAGTGGCGGCAACCTCAGCGTGACCAATGCGCAGGCGCTGGTAAACGGCATCGGCTATTACAACGACAGCACCACCATCACCGGCGTTGATCGGGTGGTCGGCCTGACACTGATTCGCGACAACGGCACAACAGCCAATGGCGGCATCGACAGCACAGCGCTGAACCTGACCTCCACCGTGACCATGCGCGATAACAGCGCACCGCTGCTCAGTGACGTACCGACAAACCTGGCCTACACCGAAAAAGCGGCAGCGATTTCACTGCTCGCAGACACAGGCTTCAGCGATGTCGAACTGGACAGCGATGGCGATTACCGCGACGCCAGCATCCGTATCGTGCGCAGCGAAGGTGCCAACGCAGCCGATATCTTCGGTTTTCAGGAAGGCAACGGCTTTACGCTGTCCGCCGATGGCCAGCAAGTGCTCAAGGACGGCAACGTCATTGCCAGCTTCAACCTGACAGACGGCGCACTGGTGCTGACCTTCACGGCCAGCCAGCCGGTCAGCGCCGCCGATGCCAATCAGGTTCTCAAGCAGATTACCTATGCCAATGAAAACAGCGATCCAGGCAGCCAGGTCAGCCTGAACCTGTCGATCAACGATGGCGACGGTCTGACATCGACCGTACATACCATTGCCATCACCGTGACCGAAATCAACGACGCGCCAGAGTTGACCGCCAGTGCCCTCGACCCGACCCTGAGTTTTGGCAATAACACGGCGCTGTTCAGCGACACGCAGATTTCCACGGTGGAACAGGGTCAATCCATCATAGTGTTGCGTCTGGAAATAACCGGCCTGAGCGATGGCAGCCAGGAACGCCTGAACATCAATGGCACCCTTGTGGAACTGGTGAACGGCACGCAAACGGTCGGCGATTACACCTACACCGTCAGCCTGTCGACAGACACGGCCACGCTGACTATCACCCCGGTCAGCGGCATCAGCACTGAAGCGGCGCAAACCCTGATAGACGGCATCCGTTACAGCAATGCCAGCCTGGCACCGACCCTGGGCAGCCGTACCGTAACGCTGGTGAGCATTCAGGACAGCGGCGGCACGCTGGATGGCGGAACTGACGTCAGCGACCTGAACATTGCCTCCACAGTGAATGTCACTGCCAATACCGCACCCGGCATCAGCAACCCGAATCCGGGAACGGTGCTGACCTCACCCGCCATCACCGACCCGACCCAACCCACCCAACTGACACCGGGCAGCGTGGACTCGGCACCTTCAGCCATGGCCACTTCCAGTGATGGCAAGTTCGTCTATATCGTGGCCGGCAAGACCCTGACGATCTACGCCAGAACAGCAGACGGCCTGGTCGAGCAAGGCAGCTTCAGCGACGACCAGTATTTCAGCGACCGGGACGTCTTCCTGGAAGGTATGGACCGGGTATCCTCGGTCACGCTGTCGGTGGATGGAAGGTTTCTGTATGTGGCCGGTTTCGAGGCTACTTCCGAGACAGGTGCGCTTTCGACCATCACCCTGTATCAGCGCGACGTCACCACCGGGGCGCTCAGTTATATGGGCATTGCCGCCAGCAACGCCACAAGCAGTAACTATTTTGGGCAAATGGTGGTGTCCGCCGATGGAAGGTCGTTGTATGCCGTCAGCGCCGACAGCTCAAACAGCGGCATCACGACCTTCACCATCAATGCTCAGGGAGGCCTGACTCAATCCGGGCATCTGTCGGACGGTATTGGCCAAAGCTCGGACGTGGTGATTTCCAGCGACGGCCGCTCGGTCTATGTCAGCAATAGCTGGGACAGTGGCATCGCTATATTCAGCCGCGACACAACCACCGGCGCACTCAGCTTTGTGGGTTCACTGACAGCACTGGGCAACGGTCAAAACCTCAGTTCGATCGGCGGGCTTGCCCTGTCCAGCGCGGGCGACTTTCTTTATGTCTCGGACAAGAACAGCAACTCGATCCGGGTTTTCAGCCGCAACGCCGATGGCACCCTGACGCTGACCAGCACCCTCAGGGACGGGCTGAGAAGTGTCTATTCACTGGCGGATATAACCCTCAGTGCCGATGGCAGCGCTTTTTATCTTGCCCACGAAGGCAGTGATCCGAGCCTGCTGGTGTACAGCCGAGACGCCACCAGCGGTGCCTTGACCTTTGTTCGTGCCTATTCGTCATCGACAGGCTTCAACAACCTCGTCAGCGCCACAGATGGCAGCCTGTATGCCTTGGGCAGCGAGTGGTCAGGTTCGGATGTGGTGATCTTGAGCAGCCCGACCAGCGCCCCGCACTTCACTCAGGGTGGCGATGCCGTACTGCTCGCGCCTAACGGGCTTGTCAGCGATGCCGAGCTGGATGCATTGAACGAGGGCACAGGCAATTACAAAGGGGCCACCCTCACCGTGGCGCGCCAGGACGGTGCCAGCGCCGAAGACCGCTTTGGCCTGCAAGATTCTGCAACGCTTACCCTGTCCAGCGATGGCAGCCAGATCCTGCTCAACGACACCGCCATCGCCACGTTCAGCCAGAGCGCTGGCCGCCTGACCATCACCTTTACCGGCGATATCAGCCAGGCACAGGCGCAGTCGGTGCTGCAACACCTGACCTACCTCAACAGCGCCGACACACCGCCTGCGCAGGTGCAACTGGCGGCCAGTATCAACGATGGGCTGCTGGACTCGAACAGCGCGAGTTTTACCATCGCAATCACGGCAACCAGCACGCCCGTCATAACGCCGCCAGTGGTGACGCCTCCTGTCGTGGAACTGCCTGTAGTGACACCGCCAGTCGTAGCACCTCCTGTAGTAACGCCGCCAGATACAGACGGCGGTACCGTCATTACACCGCCGCCAACCGACGTGGATACCGGCAGCAGCACCCCGACAACCAACGTCACCGAGCCGGTTATCGTTGCAACGCAATCCGCGCCGCTGATGGGGCTGCGCCCAAGCGGGTTCAATGAAGTCCGGCAAACAGAAACGTCCTTGCCACCGGGCATCAGCCCGCTCGGCTTGCCAGCAGAGATAAACAGCACGCTGAACACTGTCCTGCCCGACGCCACGGGGTTGGAATCGAGTCAGCGCAGCGTCACCGAGCAACTGCTCGGCAGTAGCAGCATCCTCAGCGACACCCTGGCCTCCAGCCAGTCGGCACGTCCGGGCGAAACCTGGCAGATGCAGGTCAATGCTGCCAGCAGCGGGAACAGCGAAGTGCAACTGCCGCTGTCGTTGCTCGCCAACAACCAGAGCAGCCCGCAACTGCGCATGAGTAATGGTTTGCCCTTGCCAAGCTGGGTTCGATTCGACCCGCGCAGCGGCAAACTGATTGTCGATAACCGCCAGTTGACTGCCGCGCAACGCCTGAACCTGGTGCTGATCACCCGCGACCGCTCCGGTCAGGAACAACGCACACCCGTCCAGATCGAGGCCGGTGAACGGCCTCAGGATGCAGCCACCCGGCCAACACCTGCAAACACTCCACAAGCGCCCATACCGGAACAGGCCTTGCGCGCCCGACTGCAAGACAGCGCGCCGAGCCTGAACCTGGCTCATCAGGCCCAGAGCCTGTTGGAAAGCCTGCTCTCGATCGTGGACAACGAATCCAACGAAACCGTCGCCAACGCAGCGACCCAAGACGACCAGCGCGTCGCATGATCTTTTTCAGGGGAAACGCAACAATGTCCAGAATCACCCAAGAACAGCGACTGCCAGGCCTTGTGCTGCGCAAGACCGTCCTGTGCCTGACCATCGGCTGCATCATTGCCGGCCTGAGCGCCTGTGCGGTCAAACCCGAACCTGTCAGCCTGGACCAGCAACTGGCCCAGGCCAGTGCCGACCGCAGCAAGATGTTCGACCGGCAAGAGCCCCTGAGCCGACCGGTCAGCCTCAACGAAGCCATGGCGCGAGCGGTGAAATACAACCTGCAACAACGCCTCGGCCTGATGGAACAGGCCATGGAAGAAGGTCTGCTCGATACCCAGAACCTGTCGATGCTGCCGCAACTGGCCGCTCGCGCAGGCTGGCGTGGCCGGGACAATGTCGCCGGGTCCTCCAGTGAATCGGTCCGCACCCGGACACAATCCCTTGAGCCTTCCACCAGTTCTGATCGTTCCGGCCATACGGCTGACTTGCAGTTGTCGTGGAACGTGCTGGATTTCGGTATCAGCTACTTCGGCGCCAAGGTCCAGGCCAACAAGAGTCTGGCGGCTGAAGAACGTCGTCGCCGGGTGATTGCCGACATCATCCAGCAAGTACGTACCGCTTACTGGGATGCTGCCACGGCGCAACGCCTCAAGCCGCAGGTGCAATCCACACTGGTTCAGGCCCGCGCCGCGCTGGATCAGGCTCGTGTCACCGAACGCGAGCGTCTGCTCACGCCTATCGACTCGCTGCGCTACCAGAAAAGCCTGGTGGAAATGATTCGTCAGCTGGAAGTGCTGGATGGGGAACTGGCGCTGGCCAAGGCACGTCTTGCAGGCTTGATGAACATTCCGCCTGCCAGCCAGTACACCTTGGCCGTCCCGGACGATGCCAGCATGACTGCGCCCGCCGTGGCCTACAGCCTGGACGATCTGGAAACCCTGGCCATGACCCAACGCCCGGAAATCCGCGAAGAAACCTATCAGGCCCGCAATGCGGTGCTGGAAACCCGCATGGCAATGCTCAAGCTGTTGCCCGGCGTCAATCTGTTCGCAGGCCTGAACCGTGACAGCAACAGCTATCTGGTCAATGAACAATGGGCCGACGCCGGCATGCAGATCAGCTGGAACCTGATGAGCGTGCTGTCCTATTCGTCGATCAAGAAGACTGGCGAAAACCGCGAAGCCGTGGCCGAACTGCGTCGTCAGGCGGTGCGCATGGCGGTGCTGACCCAGGTCAACGTGGCCTGGCAGCAATACCAGCGCGCCCACCAGTTGTTCGAGCGTTCCAACGAGCTGCAACGCTTGCAGGACGGCATTCTGGCGCAAAGTGAAAGTGCCTATAGCAGCCAGGCTCAGAGCCTGCTGGAGAAGGTACGGATCGAAACCGAAACCGTGTTGGCGAAACGCACCCGTGATCGCAGCTTCGCAGAGCTGCAAGCCACCTACGGCGCCATTCAGCAGGCTGCCGGGCTCGATCCCCTGCCCCAGCGTCTGGCAGGCGAAAGCATTGCCGAACTGACTCAGGCCATCGCCCGCAATGCAGTTGACCTGGCAAGCGGTCAGGTGCATATCCCGCGTTTTGAAACACCGCTGAATACCGCAGCCCAAAGCCGCCCGGCCCCTGTCAGCCCGGTCGCCATCGCGCCGATTGCCAGGGTCGATATGTTCGACAGTCTGGGTTCGCTGCAAGGCGTTGAGCTCAAGGAACAGGGAAGCACGACAAATGCACGCTGAACCAGCCTCCATCAGACAGCATTCGCGAGTCTGGCTGGCGATTCTGATCAGCGTTGCCGCCAACATGGCGCATGCTGCTGATACCCAGCCAGTGTTGCGCGTGCAACTGAGCGCCATTGCCCAGACCACGCTGTCCAGCGAAGTCGCCGGGAAGATCACCGAACTGTCCATCAAGGAAGGTGAGCGATTCAAGAAAGGCGACCGGCTGGTGGCGTTCGATTGCAGTGTCTATCAGGCGCAGTTGAATCGTACCGCCGCCGTGCAGGAAGGCGCACGCAAGAAGCTTGAAGTCGCCAACCGCCTCGACAAGCTCAACTCCATCAGCGTCGCCGATGTGACCCAGGCCCAGGCGGCCATGGCAGTTGCCAGGGCCGAAAGCGGTATCAACCAGGCGATTCTGGGACGCTGCGCAATCACTGCGCCCTTCTCGGGGCGAGTCGCGGCACGCAAGGCGCAACGCTGGGAGTACGTCGCGGAAGGCAAGGAGCTGCTGAGCATCTACGATGACAGCGCCTATGAGCTGGAACTGATCGTGCCGTCCAACTGGTTGCGCTGGCTCAAACCGGGCCAGAACTTCAGCGTGCATCTGGACGAAAGCGGCAAGGACTATCCGGCGCAGATCAGCCGGATCGGCGCGATCATCGACCCGGTCAGCCAGTCGGTGAAAGTATTCGGGCGCATCACCCAGAGCGATGAAAGCCTGCTGCCGGGCATGAGCGGCGTGGCGAAACTGACGGCTCCGGGTGAGTCATGATTCAGGCGCAAAGCCGCTCCATGGAACACCTGACCTTGCTGGTCCAACTGGAGCAGCAAGTCCGCGCTGCCGAGAGCCTGCAAGCGTTGGGCTTCATTCTGCTCAACGACAGCCACTCGCTGCTCGAATACCGGCAAGCCATCCTCTGGCGCTGCGACACCCAGACCGTACAAGGCTTCTCGGGGCTGGCCGTCGTGGAGCAGCAGGCTCCCATGGTGACCTGGCTGAACCGCCAGTGCCGTCGCTGGGAACAGACCGACAATGCCCGGCATATCCATGAACTGACCGCTTCGACGGTGGCCACCGAAGACCAGCCGCAATGGAGCGAGTATTGCGCACAGCGCCTGATCTGGCTGCCGTTGCAAAAGGCGGGCGGCCCGCTTCTGGGCGCGTTGCTCTTGAGTCGCGATGTCCCGCTGCGCGACACCGAACGGCTGTTGGCGCCCTTGCTGCTGGATTGCTATGGCCACGCCTGGAGCAGCCTGTTGAGGCATCGTCCGCAACGCCAGCCACTGCGCAGACGCAAACGCCTGTGGTGGGCTGCCGGATTGGCCGTAGCCGCATTATTGATGCTACCGGTGCGACAGTCGGTATTGGCTCCGGCGGAAATCGTTGCACGGGACCCGGCCGTGCTGCGTGCGCCGCTGGCTGCGGTAGTGGACCGCATTCTGGTTCAGCCGAACCAGCGAGTCACCGCAGGCCAACCGCTGGTACAACTCGATACCCGCGAGCAAAGCAATCATCTGGAGTCGGCTCGACAGGCCTACGCCGTGGCCGATGCCGAACTGCGTCAGGCTCAGCAACAGGCGCTGTTCGACGAACGCAGTAAAGCCACACTGGCCACCCTGCAAGGACGACGCGAGCAGGCCAGAAACGATGTCGAGTTCTACACCGCCAACCTCAATCGCCTGCGCATTGAAGCTCCCCGTGACGGCATCGCGATTTTCGATGATCCCAGTGACTGGATCGGTCGTCCCGTCAATCTGGGAGAACGCATCATGCTGATCGCCGAACCTCAGGATGCCGATCTGGAAATCCAGCTCCCCGTCGCTGATGCCATTGCCCTGCAAGCGCAGACACCGGTGAAGCTGTTCCTGAACACCGACCCCACGGCGCCACTGGATGCGACCTTGCAACGCATCGGCTACCGCGCCAGCGTCAACCCCGATGGCGTGATGGCCTATCGACTGAAAGGCACCTTCGATACCCAGGACCCACGTATCCGCATCGGCCTCAAGGGCAGTGCCAAGCTGTATGCCGAACCCACGGTGTTGTTCTACTACCTGTTGCGCCGACCTCTGGCAGCCTTGCGTATCCATGTGGGGCTGTAAGTGATGCACAGCCCTTCAAGCATGGACCTGCCACAACTGCGCCAGGAACTGAAACTGCATCGCGGCCCAAGACTGCGCGACGGCTCGCCCAGCTGGACCCTTGAAGACCCTGCTCGCGGGCAGTTCTTCCGGCTTGGCTGGGCCGAAGTGGAAATGCTGGCCCGCTGGGAAACCGGCAACAGCCAAAAGGTGCTGGATGCGGTCAACACCCAGACATCCCTGACCCTGGATATTCAGGACATCAAAGGCTTTGCGGCGTTTCTCGGCAACCTGCAACTGGTCCAGGTCCAAGGGCCGGAAGGCAACGACAGGCTGCTCAAGATCAGCCAGCAGAACAAACATGGCTGGGCCGGCTGGCTAATGCACAACTACCTGTTCGTGCGTATTCCGCTGGTCAATCCCGATGCGTTTCTGGAGCGTACATTGCCGTGGGTGCGACCGTTGATGAGTCGCGGCTTTGCCCTTCTGACATTGATGGCAGCCCTGACCGGACTGATCCTGGTTGCCCGTCAGTGGGACGTCTTCGTGCATACCTTCCTGCACTTCTTCAGCCTTGAAGGCGCGCTGCTGGCAGCCATGACCCTGGGTTGTACCAAGGTGCTTCACGAACTGGGACATGCTTACACCTGCAAGCGTTTCGGTTGCAGGGTAGCCAGTATGGGCGTGGCCTTGCTGGTGATGTGGCCGGTGCTGTACACCGACACCACCGGGGCCTGGCGCCTGACTGCACGCCGCCAGCGCCTGGCGATTGGCGCGGCAGGCATGCTGGTGGAGCTGTCACTGGCCGCCTGGGCGACCCTGCTCTGGAGTTTCTTGCCTGACGGCCCGTTGCGCAGTGCGGCCTTCATGCTGGCGACCACCACCTGGATTCTGACCCTGGCCATCAACCTAAGTCCCTTGATGCGTTTCGATGGCTACTTTCTGCTGTCCGATGCGCTGGACGTTCCCAATCTGCAAAGCCGTGGTTTTGCGCTGGCCCGCTGGCGTCTGCGCGAGTGGCTGTTCGGCCTGGACGACCCGCGCCCGGAAGTGTTCGAGCCGTGGCTGGAACGTACGCTGCTGCTCTACGCCTTCGGCACCTGGATCTACCGCTTTTTCCTGTTTTTGGGCATTGCCCTGCTGGTCTATCACTTCGCATTCAAGTTGCTGGGGCTGCTGCTGTTCGCCGTCGAGATCGGCGTTTTTATCCTGATGCCGATCTTTCGCGAGTTGCAACACTGGGCCGGACGCCGCAAGGACTACCGCATGAACCGCAATACCCTGATCACCTGCGCTGTACTCGCTGCTCTGCTACTGGGCGTCTGCCTGCCATGGCGCAGCAGCGTCCAGGCTCCGGCGCTATTGCGCGCCAGCCAGCAGGCACCCTTGCTGGTGCCCAACGGTGCCCGGCTGCAAAGCATCAATGTGCGGCCCGGTCAGATTATCGAGCGCGATCAACCGATGTTTCGCCTTGAAGCACCGACGCTGACTCATGAACTGAGCAACCTTGAACTCCAGATCAAGACCCTGAGCTGGCAACTGAGCTTCCAGCGCATGGACAAGGACGCCGCCACCCGCTTGCCGGTGGTGCAGCGTGAACTCGACACCGCTCAGGAGCGCTACAACGCCTTGCGCAGCCAGATCGATCAATTGCAGATTCGTGCACCCTTCGACGGCACCCTTGTCGATATGGCCGAGCCCCTGGCTGTCGGCCAATGGCTGCCGCCCGGAGAATGGCTGGCGACCCTCGCCGCGCCGGGCAGCGCATTGATCGAGGCTTTCGTCAGTGAACAGGACATGCACCGCATCGCCGCAGACAATCGCGCCTGGTTCTACCCCGAGGACTTGTCTCGTCCGCGCATCGAGCTGCTGGTAACCCGAGTCGAGCAAACCGCCGTGCGCAAACTGGCTTCGGCTCCCGAACTGGCTTCGGATTATCAGGGCGGCATCGCCACCCGTCTGAACAAGGAACACGAACCCGTCCCGGAACAGGCGGTGTATCGGGTTCTGCTGCAACCGCGCGGAGCATCGCAGAACATCGAACAGGTCCTCAGAGGCAGCGTCAGCATCGACGCCGAGACGCGCAGCCCGCTGCTTTACGCCTGGCAGAATGTGGTCGCCGTATTGATTCGCGAAGCCGCATTCTGACCTTAACAACTCTTAATGGACCCGCGATTGTTGGCAACTGACGCGGACTCTATCGTGCATTTCTACTTTCACGCTGGAGTCCGACATGTCCACCGCCACCCTTGCAGAACCGCTATCACGCGCCAAACGACTGAAAGCCGGGACTCATACCGAACACGACAACATCAACGATCTGGTCATGCGCAACGCGCCCTTTCAGAGCATTGAAAACTACGGCAACTTCCTGCGCCTGCAACATGGTTTTCATGGTGCGCTGCAACCGGTCTACCTCAATGAAAACCTGAACGAATTGCTGCCAGGCCTGAGCCAGCTCGACCGCTTCCCGGCCGTCGAAGCGGACCTGAACGATCTGCAGATCCCCACGCCGCACACCCCGGCACCGGCCGCCATCGGCTCGGTCTATCATGCACTGGGCTGGCTGTATTGCAGCGAAGGCTCGAACCTGGGCGCTGCCATCCTGTTCAAACACACTCGCCAGCTCGACCTGAACGAAACCCACGGCGCCCGCCACCTTGCCGCCCACGAAGACGGCCGCGCCCTGCACTGGCGCGCCTTCGTCCAGCAACTGGATGCACTGGAACTGACTGAAGAACAGGACAAGGAAGTGATTGCCGGGGCACGGGCGGCGTTTGATTTCTATCGTGACCGGTTGCAGCAGGTGTATGGCGTGGTTTGATCGTCTTCGCGAATGAATTCGCTCCTTGAGTGAGCGAATTCATTCGCAAAGCGCACTCATGAAAGACTGCATTTCACTATCGATTTTTGATCGACTCGATAACCGCCTCGGTGATATCCAGCACGACCTTTTTCTCGTTGTACACGATGCTGGAGTCGCTACCCACTACCCGTTCGTACTTTTGCGAGCGGGCATAGTTTTCTATCGCATCGTCAGCCGCCTGCTCGATTTTCTTCCGGATATTCATATCGAATTGCCGTCTTTTTTCTTCTACTGCTTCCATGCCTGCAAGCCGGACACGCAAGTCCGAAACCAGTTGATCACCTTCTGCAATCCGTGAGCAACATTGGGCAGAAATTGGGGAGTTTCCATTAGCGATACGCTTAGCCATCATTTGCTCACAGCATTTACTGATTCAGCCGCGAAGCCCCTTCCAGCGTTTTCCAGAGTTTGCGCATGGTCGGGTTCTGATTGGCTATCGCGCAGTAAGAACGGATTTCCAGACGAGTACTCCACTCTTCGCCACCGGCTCTTACCAGTAACCCTCGTTCAAGCTCGTCAACAACCGCGCTTTGTGGCAACCAGGCCACGCCGTAGCCTTCGATGGCCATGCGCATCAGGAGCATGGCCATGTCCGCTTCGTAGCAGCGCTCCAGATTGAGGGGAGTCGGGCCATTCTTGGTGACGATATCAGCGACACGCCCCAGAAACGTCGTTGCGGTGTAGGCAAGGTGCGGGACGGGTTTTGCGGCGCTGCCCGGCAAGCGGTACAACGGCTGGCCTTTCTTGTCCGGGGCGCACAAGGGGATGAAAGCGTCATGCCCCAAGGCCAGGCTGCCGAAGCGTTCGGCATTCAGCATGATGGGCGCAAGGGGATGGTGGTAGACGATCATCAGGTCGCAACTGCCCTCCTCCAGAGCAATCACGGCATCATGGATGTTGGCGGCGACAACCCGTGCGTTGAATTGCTCGTTCTGTTGCTGAAACTGCGAAAGCCACTTGGGCAGAAACGTCATCGACAGGCTGTGCCCGGCCGTGACCTGAATGGAACGCCCAGGCATGCGTTCCACTTCGCGCAAGGTTGAGCGCAGCCTCAGCAAGCCTGCCAACACTTCACGGCTCTCTTCACAGAAGGCGCTTCCGGCAGCGGTAAGTCGCACGGGATAGGTGCCACGGTCAACCAGCTCGACGCCCACCCACTCTTCAAGTGAGCGAATCCGTCGCGACAGGGCCGATTGGGTCACGCAACGAACTTCGGCCGCACGGGAAAAGTTTTTCCATTCGGCGATAGCCAGAAGATCGTCCAGCCATTTGATTTGCATACCCGCATCTCCCGCTGTGAGAGGTGCATTTTACGTCGACTTCGCAGCCCTATCGCTGCCATTTGAGCAACTATTCCAAAAACGCATGGGTTTAGCATGATTACTCATCATCGCTGACAAGCGCTTCCCTAGAATCGCCGCTAGCACCAGGGCCACAAGAGCCATTGGGCGAATCTGATTGGTCTCCTGCCGGATAAAAAAATCAAAAAACCACTTGAGGACAGCTTCGTGAAGAAAAACAGACTTCCACGGCAAATCGCCATTGGTATTGCACTGGGCGTGCTGGTGGGTTGGGCGTGTCACCATTTCGCAGGGAACGAGCAGAATGCCAGGCAGATTGCTTCGTACTTTTCGATGATCACCGATATTTTCCTGCGCATGATCAAGATGATCATCGCACCGCTGGTATTCGCCACGCTGGTCGGCGGCATTGCCAGCCTGGGGAACTCACGATCGGTCGGGCGCATCGGCATGCGCGCCATGGCCTGGTTCGTGACCGCTTCGGTGATCTCGCTGACAATCGGCATGGGGCTGGTCAACCTGTTTCAGCCCGGAGCCGGGCTCAATATGGACGTCACCCAGCATGCGACGGCGGCGGTGCCGGTCAATACCGGCGACTTCAGCCTCAAGGTGTTCATCAGCCACGTGTTTCCCCGCAGCATTGCCGAGGCCATGGCCAATAACGAGATTCTGCAGATCGTGGTGTTCTCACTGTTCTTCGGCTTTGCGCTGGCTGGCGTCAAGCGCGCCGGTTACACACGGATCACCGACACCATCGATGAGCTGGCCAAGGTGATGTTCAAGATCACCGATTACGTCATGGCCCTGGCACCAATCGGTGTGTTTGCGGCCATCGCTTCGGCGATCACGACTCAGGGGCTGGGTCTGCTGGTCGATTACGGCAAGCTGATCGCCGAGTTCTATCTGGGGATTGCGGTCCTTTGGGGCGTGCTGTTCGGTGCTGGCTATCTGTTCCTCGGGCGTTCCGTTTTCACGCTGGGCAAGCTGATTCGCGAACCCATTCTGCTGGCGTTTTCGACAGCCAGCAGCGAATCCGCCTACCCGAAAACCATGGAAGCCCTGGAGAAATTCGGTGCGCCCAAGCGGGTGTCCAGTTTCGTATTGCCGCTGGGGTATTCGTTCAACCTCGATGGTTCGATGATGTACCAGGCCTTCGCCATCATGTTCATCGCCCAGGCCTACAACATTGACCTGAGCTTCACCCAGCAACTGTTGATCCTGTTGACGCTGATGATCACCAGCAAAGGCATGGCAGGCGTGGCACGTGCTTCGGTGGTCGTGGTCGCCGCAACCCTGCCGATGTTCAACCTGCCGGAAGCCGGGCTGCTGTTGATCATCGGCATCGACCAGTTTCTGGACATGGCGCGTACCGCCACCAACGTCGTGGGCAACAGCATCGCCACAGCCGTGGTCGCGAAATCCGAGCCACACGAAGAGCCCGATGAAACAGCGGATAACGCAGATGTACACGCCCAACCCGGACACCCGGTTTCGGTCGCCTGAGGAGCAGGGTCATGAAGAGAAAATCCAGGTCGGCCAGCAAGGGTGCCTTTGTTCGCAAGCTGGGTATTGTTGGAGGGCTGGGCTCGCTGGCCGGTGGTGACCTCTTCTACAAGCTGGTCAAATCCAGGGCGGTGCTTGAGGATCAGGGCCGCTACCACTTCCTGTTCGAGCAGCACCCGTTCAAGGACGTGCGGCTGCCGCTGGACAAGGAAGCCAACATGACGTCGCGCAAGTTCTATGTGTTCCAGGTGTGCAAGTCGTTCGAGGAAAGCGGTGTCGATGCGGTGATGCTTCCCTGCTTTGCCAGCCATACGTTCCGCGCCGAAATTCAGGAGGAACTGGGCATTCCGGTGCTGGACATGATGCAGGCGCTGGTACGGCACATTCGTCTCAGGATCAAACCCGGAACGACGCTGGGCGTGATTGCTTCGGATTTCGTCGCTCATTCAGGGCTGTTCGAGCGGTATCTGGGCCAGGATTTCAGGATCGTTTACCCCGATCCAGAAGCGCAGTCTGCGCTGATGGACGCGATGTACGGCGTTAACGGCATCAAGGACGGCCACCTTGAAGGCGCGCCTCTGAAAACGGTCCATGAGGCGTGTCTCTCCTTGCAGGCGCAAGGGGCTGCGGTGGTGCTCCCCGGTATGACGGAGCTATCACTGGTTTGCCCAGAGCTTCAGCGCCGCGGGGTATCGGTTCTGGATATCAACGAAATCTACGCCAGCTTTGCGACGCTGGAAAAAGGCCAGTCTGCACGCCCGCCTTTCAAACTTGGCATCGTAGGCGGCGTAGGGCCTGCCGCCACCGTGGACTTCATGGGCAAAGTGGTTGCCCATACTCCAGCGGGAAAGGATCAGGAACACATCAAGATGGTGGTCGAGCAGAATCCGCAGATCCCTGATCGCACCGCCAGCTTGCTGCATGACGAAACCGACCCGACCATGGCGATGTACGCAACCTGCAAACGCCTGGAAAGCGCTGGTGCAAACGCCATCGCAATCCCCTGCAACACCGCTCACGCTTTTGTCGGACGCATCCAGCCTCATTTGCGGGTACCCATCGTCAACATGCTGACCGAAACGGTGGAGTGGATCGTGCAGCAATACGGCTCAGGCAAGAACGTCGGCCTCCTGGCCACGTCCGGTACGGTTCAAAGTCAGGTCTACCACGAAGCGGCAAACCGCGCAGGGCTACAGATCATCACGCCGGGGCTCGATTACCAGCACATGGTCATGGAAGCCATCTACGGCGAGCGCGGCATCAAGGCCGGATTCACGGAGGGTCTCTGCAAGGAGCAATTGCTGCTGGCGGCGGAGCACCTGTGTGAACTGGGCGCTGAAGTGTTGATTCTCGGCTGCACGGAATTGCCATTGGTACTCGCCCACAGCGAGGTGTTTCAGATAAAGGATCACACCGTCGCGCTGGTCGATCCCACAACGATTCTTGCGTTGAAATGCATTGAGTTGGCGGGTGAACAGCCGGTCAGGGTAAAGATCGATGCGGCTTGAAAAGTGAAACGTAAAGGGCGCCTCACAAGCGCCCTCTGGATGAATTGAGTGCTGACTTCAACCGACCTTTTTTTGGGAATCAGGCGTCATGAAGCAAGCTATAAATGCTTTTGATCCGGGATATCTCATCAATGTCAATCTTGAGGTTTATCGAAGAAAGCTGGCGCTGATACAGAGCAATGAATGTATTCAGTTTAAGTTTTTGCACGTCGATGGCCGATTTCGAGTAGGTCATTACCAACAGGCCATTTAACTCTTTCTTCACCTCCCCTGAAAAATTCACCTTCTGATTCCACAGGTGGATATCAAGCCTTATGAGCGCATTATGCTCAGCGTAGACAATGTAATATTCTTCGGTATTTCCAAAGGCTGGCGAATTCCCCAGAAAGCCGGACACGATGTTTGTCACCATGGCATTGATAGCTTTCTTACCCCCGCTCCCCACGCCCGGAGATATTTTTTCCATCAGTGGCTCGACGGTATTTTTTATCGTATCGCCTTCGATCCTTGTCACTGCAAATACCCTGGAGTCTGTTTCCAGAATGCTTTCAATGGGGACTTGAGCATTGTCCGTGGTTCCCGACACACGCAAGTCAGAAGCCGTTTTGATCTTGAAATAATCGGCCTTTGCTTCACTGAGTTGCACCAGAAGCTCCAAGTGCTCTCTGACAACGGGCTCGGCGTCAGACCCCTCTGTTTTCACAAACGAGCGCAGCGAATACAACGTACTCATAAAATCACCCCAATAGAGTTTCTGCAGGTACACACGGCCAGGAGTCAGCCCTCTTCTGCTCTCAAAACAGCTTGGCCAATATAAATACAAGTGGATCAACTGAACATCCTTACCACTGACGATGCACTCCCCACCTCCAGCGCAGATCAGGATTTCCTCATCGCAGACATCGGTGGGACCTGCGTGATCGGTCCTCGCTGCCGGCAAGCCATGGCGACGGGCATCGGCAGAGCAAAAAATTTACATCCAGTTACATTCACACTCAGTAATAATTCTCAATGGAGATGTTATATTGTATCGATAACTATCAGGAAGTCCTCCATGTCGTCTCGTAAAATCGCGTCTCTGACCAGCCTGGCAATCGGAGTGCTGGGCAATGTCAGTTTCGCTGAAGAACTGCCGCAAACCCTCGAACTGGACAGCGTCAACATTTCCTCCGATTACCACTATGAGACGGCCACCAGCCCGGTTCAGGGTTATCGGGCCACGCGCTCGGCAACGGCGACCAAGACCGACACCGCCATCAAGGACATTCCGCAATCCATCAGCGTGGTTCCGGCCTCGGTACTCAAGGACCTGGGCAGCAACAGTGTCGAACGCGCCCTGGACTATGCCGGTGGTGTGTCGAAGCAGAATAACTTCGGCGGTCTGACCCTTTACGAGTACAGCATTCGCGGCTTTACCACTTCCGAGTTCTACAAGGATGGCTTCAGCGCCAACCGTGGTTACCCGACGACGCCGGACACCGCCAATATAGAGCGTATCGAGGTCTTGAAAGGCCCGGCGGCCAGCCTGTATGGCCGTGGCGATCCCGGCGGTACGGTCAATATCGTGACCAAGAAGCCGCAACGCGAGGCGTTCACCACGCTGCAAACCAGTGCTGGCAGTTGGGATCGTTATCGCACGGCGCTGGACGTAAACACGCCTCTGGATGAAGAAGGCAATGTCCTGTCGCGGGTCAATCTGGCGGTCGAGGACAACAACAGTTTCCGCGATCACGTCGAGAGCAATCGCGTGTTCGTGGCCCCGTCTTTCAGTTGGCAGTTGAATCCCGACACCAGCCTGTTGGTGGAAACCGAGTTCGTACGCCACAAGTCCACTTTCGACCGTGGCATCGTCGCGCCGAACAACAAGTGGAGCGGCATGTCCCGTTCCACCTTTCTGGGCGAGCCGGACGACGATATCGATAACGACAACAACATGATTCAGGTCGCGCTGGATCATCACCTCAATGATGCCTGGTCGCTGCGTCTGGCCAGCCATTACAAGGAAGGCGAACTGTCGGGCTACGCCAGTGAATCCCGGGCGCTGAGCGCCAACTCGCAAACCGTCAACCGCCGCTATCGCGAACGCGACATGAACTGGCATGACAGCATCACCCAACTGGAACTGCGCGGCCGTTTCGACGCCGTGGGGCTGGAGCATGAGGTGCTGATCGGCACCGAATACGAGAACTACCGCAAGAACGAGCGGGTTACCAATATTGGCGGCAGCAACTATGCCATCAATATCTACAACCCGGTCTATGGCCAGGCCAAACCCAATGGTGCCCGCACCGGTACGGACTTCTTCGAGCATGTCGAAAGCCGAGCCCTGAACCTGCAGGATCAGATCGTTTTCACCGACAAGTTGCGCGGCATGATCGGTGCTCGCTACGAGCATTTCGATCAGCAGATCGATGACTACACCCCTACCGCAACCAACCCGACCTCAAGACAGCGCCATGACGCCTTCACCCAGCGCGCCGGCCTGCTGTATCAACTGACGCCACAAGTCGGCCTGTTCGCCAACGCCTCGACCTCATTCAAACCCAATAACGGTCTGGATGCCTCAGGTAAAACCTTCGATCCGGAAGAAGGTGTCGGTTACGAGATCGGGATCAAGAGCGAGCTGTTCGACGATCGCTTGAGCACCACCCTCGCCGCCTTCCATATCGAGAAGGAAAACGTGCTGGCCCTCGATCCTTCCACCGACAGCAACCGTGCCATCGGTGAGGCTCGCAGTCAGGGCGTGGATCTGCAACTGACGGGTCAAGTCACCGATGCCATCCGTGTGATCGGGGCCTTTGCCTATATCGATGCCGAAGTGACCAAGGGTGACCGGACCATTCCGACCGGCAGCCGGATTCTCGGTGTCGCCAAGCGCAGTGGCAGCCTGCTGGGCGTTTATGAATTCCAGGAAGGCGTATTGCGAGGCTCTGATGTGGGCGCCGCGTTCACCTATGTCGGGGATCGCTCCGGCGAAGCCGGGACCCGTTTCGAGCTGCCGGCTTACCATACCGTAGACCTGCTCGCCCATTACAAGGCCACTGAGAACGTGACCGTTGGCCTGAACCTCAACAACCTGTTTGACGAGAAATACTTCGAGCGCTCCTACAGCAATTACTGGGTCGCACCGGGCGAGCCACGTAACTTCACTGTCAGCCTGACCCTCAACCTCTGACCGGAAAAAAGGACGCATCATGATTTGCAAACCATCAGTTCTGGCCTTGAGCCTGCTGGGCGCCCTTTTCGCGGGCCATGCGAGCGCTCACGGTCTGTGGACCGAACAGCGTCGCGGCAATATCGAAGTGGTCTACGGCCATGGCGCAGAAGACAACGCCTTCAAGGCGCAAAAGGTCAGCGGAGCCTGGGCCTATGATCTTGCTGGCCGGAGGGTTCCGGTCACGGTGCAGCGTCTGGACGACCATGCACGCCTGCACCCCCTGAAGCCGGTGGCGGTGATGTCTGTCGCGCTGGACAACGGCATGTGGACCAGAAACAAGGACAAGAAGTGGATCAACGAAGGCCGCAGCAAAGTACCGGGCGGCACCGAGTCGATCCATACCTTCAAGTACAGCCTGGCGATTTATGAGGAAGGCGCTCGCCTGCCGTCATTCGACAAACTGAAGTTCGTGATCGTGCCTCAGGTCGACCCGCTGACAGTCGGGCCGGGCAAACCGTTGCCGGTGCGTGTGCTGGTGGATGGCAAGCCTGCGGCGGGTATCAAGCTGTTCGGGGATTACCGCAGCGCTCCGGACGTGGTGAGTGCCGAAACCGATGCTGAAGGTCGCGCCAATGTAGTCGTGCGTAACGAGGGATTGAATGTGATTGCCGCCGAAGTCACGCTGCCGGTCAGCAACGATGCCGATATCGAAGCGCGAGGCCTGTTTACCTCGCTGACCTTCGTGGGGGAAGCGCATCACGATTGATGCAACAAAATCTGCAGGAGCGGACAAGTCCGCTCCTGCAGGTCGGCGTTACAGGTATTTCAACCAGGTAATATCACGCCGCCGCGCTTTCAGCCCCGCAAACCAGCGCACTGCCGGGAACAACACCACCGCCAGCAGCACTGAACTCAGCCATACGCCCCACATCGCATCGAAACCGAAGTAATCGCCCTGATTCTTGCCCCAGATCGCTACAGCAATCAGGTACAGGAACTTCAGCACATACAGGTGCAGCAAGTAGAAGAACATCGGTGCTGCGCCCAGGGTCACCAGCGGTTTCAACCAGCCCTTATCCTGAATACGCTCGAACCAGATCAGCACCAGCAGGCCAACGCCCAGTGTCAGGCTGATGAACAGCAGTGACGGCGGGTATTTGGTGATATTGAAAAAGCTCATCAGCGTCTGCACGCCGGTTTCACCAACGCTCCAGGGCTTTTCGCCATAGCCGTTGATGACGCGCAGGACCATGAAACCCACCAGCGCGCCCAGCCCCCAGACCAGCAAGCGAGTACGGCGCGCAACAGCATCCATAGCCGACGAAAACCAGGGGCCGGCGGCATAGCCCAGAGCGATGACACCGATCCAGGGCAGCAACGGATAAGAGGTGCGCAAACGCAGGGTGTCACTGACTTCGATCCAGCCGCGATCATGCAGAATCGCCCACGGAATATGCATGGCCGACTCGACACCGAAATGCAGCGAGTCCAGCAGGTTATGCCCGGCAACGATTACCAGCCCGATCACCACCAGCGCCCAGCGCGGCAGAAACACCATCACCGACAAGGCAACCATGCTCAGACCGATAGCCCAGATGACTTGAAGGTAAATAATGGTGGGCGGGAATTTGAAGGTCCAGGCGAAGCTGACCAGCGTGAACTCCAGGGCAATCAGGAACAGGCCGCGCTTGAGCAGAAAGGCCGAAACGTCAGTTCTGCCACTGTACTTTTCGCCATACAGATAGGCCGAAAGCCCGGTCAACAGCACGAACAAGGGCGCACACACGTGGGCCAGCAAGCGGCTGAAGAACAGTTCCGGCGCAGTCGTGGCGACATCCATCGGATCACTGACCTGACGGTGCAGGAAGAAGGTTTCCCGCACATGGTCCAGCAACATGAAAAGAATGATCAACCCGCGCAGGGCGTCGATCGATCGCAACCGTGAGGACGGCGCAGGAGTCGAGGGAACAGCTGTTGTCATGGAAGGTTCTTGTCCGTTGAGGGCTGTAACAGGTGCATGATGCTTCAAACGTGCGGGCAAGCCTCGCTCACACAAAACGCCGGGCGCATTGTGCCGCAGTCAGGCTTGCCCATGACAGTGCCATATTTCAGAACTCGTTCTGCAAGGCCTTGTAGCCGCGAACCAGATCGATATTGGTGTGTGCCACATCTTCCGAGAACTCCGAGGCCGAAATACTCACCGGCGGGAACTGCGAAAGATCGGTGTTCGGGCCGATGCGGGTGGTGGACGGCACGTAGAAACTTTCCGGCAGATCGCGACCATCCACCACCGAGTTATGGCGCACGACACTGCCATTCCCCACCTGACAGTTGAACAGCACGCTGTTGAAGCCGACGAAAACCCGGTCGCCCACCGTGCAGGGGCCGTGGACGATGGAGCGGTGAGCAATGGACGTATATTCGCCGATGGTCACTGCCGCACCGGACTTGGAGTGGATCACCACGCCATCCTGAATATTGGAATTGGCACCGATGATGATCGGGTCCATATCGCCATTGGCGTTGACCTCGTCGGCCCGGATCACGGCATAGGGACCGACAAAGACGTTGTCCTTGATGATGACCTTGCCGCAGATGATCGCGGTTTTATCGATATAGGCTGACTCGGCAATGACCGGCAGATGGCCGGAAGGGTTCTTGCGGATCACGGTGGTAGTCCTCAGGACGTATAGTTGGAGGTATAGGCCACGGCATCGTGGGGGTGCAGGCTTTCCAGGTGACGCACGCTGACACTGGATGCGGCAAACAGCCCTTCCAGTGCCTGCTGGATCTTGCGTGCAGCGTCTTCGACGTACATCAGATTCTGGCCATTGAGCCGGGCAAAGGCCTGCTCGTCGGCGCGTTTGACGGCAGTTTGCACCGGAGTGCCCAGGGCGCTTTCGGTGGCATCGATCAATGCCATCAGGCCAAGCGCGGTGGCCTGCTCCGAGATGCGTACCTGAACCGTTGCCACACTGCGCTGGCTATGAGGTGTTGCGAAGGAAGCATTTTCACGCAGCCAGACCGCCGCATGAGCAGGACTCAATGCTTCCTGACCGGCAAAGCGCGCCAGAAACGCCTCTTCCACCAACTGGCGCGACAAGGCTGCCGAACACGGGCAGGTCGAGGAATACGTGACATCCACCGAGGCATCGAGGGATAACCGCCCTCCTGCCCAGACCGCACTCAATGTCACTGGATAGGATTTCCAGCCACTCAGGCCTGGGGTTTTCAATGCCGGTCGGCGACACAACAGATTGAAATTCACCTTGAGCCGGGCGCGGCTGGAATGGCAATCGGCATGGCTGGTGACCATGGCTTCAAGCAGCGCCGCCAGGGTGCCAGGAATGAATGGCTGATGTTCGGCAAAGCTGTCGAGCAAGGTATAAAGGCGCGACATATGAATACCCTTGACGCCGGGATCCGCCAGGTCGACCTGCAGATCCACATAGGCATGTATCGGATGCGCCACACCGGGTTCGCCCAACTGAATCGGGACTTCGACACCTTGCATGCCTACCCAGTCAAGGGGAATCAGGACTTTGGAAACTTCCGTCAGGGCAACGTCAGGGAGGGGGTTATTCATTTCTGTAGTTCATCTCGTTGGCCTGCTCCGCCACCACGGGCGAAGCATGATGTAAGCGATATGGGCAACGTTCTACGCCAGCCAATATTGATACACTATAACATTAGCAACCAGAGAACCAGACATGCCTCCTCGGGTATTGCGCCTCAGGTTTTCGCCAGCTCCTCGATCAGGAAGTCCCGAAACGCACTGACCGCCGCGGGCAGGTTGCGCCCGGCCATGCTCTGCAACTCGATGCGTCGGGCTTTCATGCCTTCGTCGCTGATCGGCAGAGAGCGCAACTCCTTGCCAAGCAGACGCCTGTCCAGCGTCATTTCACTGGACAGACTGATGCCGCCCTCCTCCCGGACAAAGCGCAACAGCGCGCCTATGTAATTGCTGGTCAGCACCGGATCGAACAGCAGGCCCTGTACGCCGCAGCAGATATCGAACAACTGACGCAGTGTCGTATCGGTATTGGTCAAGGCGATGGCATAAGGCTGAAGCTCTGCCAGCGAGACTTCCGGGCGTTCTGCCAGAGGATGGTGGTTGCTCACCACCGCGCAGATGGCTCCGGTATGGATGTATTCGACCTTGATCTCCTTTTGCGGCGTCAGGCTGAACGTCAGGCCAAGGTCAGCATCGCCGGAGCGTACCTTTTCCGTGGCCTGGGCCGGTGCGCAGACTTCCAGTGAAAAATGGATGCCTTGATAGGTCCGGCGAAACAGCGCGATGGCCTTGGGCAGAAATTCCAGGGCGAAGCCTTCGGAACAGGCAATGCGGACATGACCGCGCTGCAAGCCGTGCAATTCGGTGATTTCCAGTACCACCTGCTCGGCTTCGAGCTGGGATTTGCGCGCATAGGCCGCCAGGCGTATCCCCGCCTCGCTCAACACCATACCTCGGGCACGCCGCTCGAACAGCACCGCATCCAGATCCCGCTCCAGCTTGGCGATCTGGCGGCTGACCGCCGATGCCGCGACATTCAGTCGCAATGATGCCTCACTGATCGACCCGCAGCGCGACACTTCCAGAAAGTAGCGCAAGGCCGTGGATTGCACACCGTAGAGTTGCATGAACGCCTCCAGCGTTGCCTTTTCGGCAAAGCAAGTATCGAAAGATTGTGCTTGTGGCATTGATACGCTTTGCCTAGAGTCGTGTCGAGGCCTAATAAAACCATTGCCTGCTTGTACTCCTTTCTCCTTTCGCATTTGCGATCCACTGCCCTTTGATACAACCACTTCGCCTTATGGAGATGACGGCATGGGCATCAAGGGTTTCGCTCGCAGCATTGCGCTGCTGGGCTTGTTCAGCAGCTTTTCCGCCTTCGCAGGCAAAGCCGATGACACGCTGGTTTACGCATCCGACAGTGAACCTGAAAACATCAGTCCTTATCACAACGACTTGCGCGAAGGCGTCATTCTGGGTCGACTCATCTGGGATAACCTGGTCTATCGCAACCCCGACAGCGGCCAACTGGAACCCATGCTGGCCACCAGCTGGAAACAGGTCGACGACAGCACCATCGATTTCGAATTGCGCCAGGGCGTGAAATTCCACAACGGCGATGCCTTCACGGCCGACGATGTGGTGTTCACCCTCAACTACGTGGTGTCGCCGGACTCCAAGGTCGTCACCATACAAAACGTCGACTGGATCAAGAGCGCAGAAAAGCTGGGGGATTACAGCGTCCGCCTGCACCTGAAAAAGCCCTTCCCGGCCGCACTCGAATACCTGTCCAATGCCGTACCGATGTTCCCGAAAAACTATTTCGAGAAAGTCGGCCTGGCTGAGTTCAGCCGCAAACCGGTGGGTACCGGCCCTTACAAGGTTGCGTCCATCACCAGCGGTGTCGGCGTGAACATGGACAAGAACCCGGACTACTTCCAGGGCAGCCCGCAAGGCCAGCCGAAAATCGGTCATATCCAGTTCAAGGTGATTGCGGACTCCGAAACCCGCCTCGCCGAGCTGATGACCGGTGGCGTTGACTGGGTCTGGCGCGTGGCACCGGATCAGGCGCAAAGCCTCAAGGGCATGCAAAGCCTGGTGGTGACCAGCGGCGGGACCATGCGTATCGGATTTCTGATCCTCGATGCCCGTGGCACCTCCAGCGCCGATTCGCCCATGAAGCACCTCAAGGTGCGTCAGGCAATCAACCACGCGATCAACCGTGAAGGCCTGGCTTCACAACTGGTGGGCGGCGAAAGCAAGCCGCTGCAAGTGGCCTGCTACCCTGGTCAGTTCGGTTGCGACACCACGGCGGCAACGGTCTACAACTACGACCCGACCAAGGCCAAGGCGCTGCTTGCAGAAGCGGGCTATCCCAATGGTTTCGAGACTGAAATCTTCGCCTACCGTGACCGAGACTATGTAGAGGCGATTATCGGCAACCTGCGCGCCGTAGGGATCAACGCCAAGCTTCGCTACCTGAAATACGCGGCACTGCGTGACCAGCAGCGCGGCGGCAAGGTGCCGATGTCGTTCCAGGCCTGGGGCTCGTTCTCGATCCTCGACACCTCGGCCTCGGCCGGCACATGGTTCAAAGGCAACCCGGACGACAACATCAAGGACCCGCAAGTCCAGGGCTGGCTGCAAACCGCAGACAACGCGCTGGACCCACAAGTGCGCAAGGACAACTACCGCCTGGCCTTGCAGCGCATCAGCGAACAGGCCTACTGGGCACCGCTGTTCAACTACTCGATGAACTATGCGTATGTCTCGGACCTGAACTTCAAGCCTTACCCGGACGAGCTGCCGCGCTTCGTTCTGTCGAGCTGGAAGTAAGCGCCACCTGAAGTAAATCGGTGAGTGCGGCACCACTGCGCACTCATCAATGTCATCCCATGGATACAAGGTCACTTGCCATGTATGGATTCCTTTTGCGTCGCCTTGGTATCGCCCTGTGCGTGGCGATTACCGTGTCGATCATCAGTTTCTCTCTCCTGCACCTTTCCGGTGACCTGGCCACCGCCATTGGCGGACCGGAAGCCACCAGCGAACAGATCGAGCAGATCCGTGTGCAGTACGGCCTCGACAAGCCGCTGGTCACTCAATACTTCAACTGGCTGGGCGACCTGCTGCGCCTGGACCTGGGTGATTCGTTCTTCTTTCAGGAGTCGGTCTACAACCTGATCGCCTCGCGCCTGTCGATCACCCTCGGCCTGGGAGCCATGGCTCTGGGCATCGCCCTCTTGATCGCCATTCCGCTGGGCGTACTGGCAGCGGTCAAGCGCGATACCTGGATTGATCGTCTGGCCTTGAGCATCGCGGTTCTGGGTCAGGCGATGCCCAGCTTCTGGTTTGCCCTGATGCTGATCGTGGTGTTCTCGGTCACGCTGAAATGGCTGCCGGTTTCCGGCAATGCCACCTGGGCGCATTTTGTGATGCCCGCCATTGCCCTGGGTTACTACGCCACACCGGCCATCATGCGCCTGACCCGCGCCGGGATGCTCGATGTGCTCAACTCCGATTACATCCGCACTGCTCGCGCCAAAGGGCTGCGCCCTTCGACCGTGCTGTTCAAGCACGCGCTGCGCAATGCCCTGATCCCAGTGGTCGCACTGGCGGCCGTGGAATTCGGCTTCATGCTCGGCGGCTCGGTGGTCATCGAAACGGTGTTCTCCCTTCAAGGCATCGGTCAACTGGCCTGGGATGCCATCGCCCGTGACGACTTCCCGGTGGTTCAGGCCGTGGTGTTGCTGATTGCCGTGATCTACATCGTTCTCACCCTGCTGGCCGACGTGCTCAACGCACTGCTCGACCCGCGCATTCGCGTGAAATAGGAGGCCCCATGAGCACGACAACCTCATCCGCTCTGGTCATCAACGACTACCAGCCACCGGCGAAAAGCATCCTGCGAAGCCTGCGTAACAGCCTGCGTCATCGCGGCTTTGCGATTGGCATGTTGCTGCTGGCAATCATTCTGTTCGGCGCGTTGTTTGCTCCGTGGCTTGCGCCTTACGACCCTTACGCTCAGGACGTCATGCTGCGCATGAAGCCGCCGGTATGGATGGCCAACGGCACCTGGGATTACATTCTGGGCACCGACAAGCTGGGCCGCGATTACCTGTCGCGCCTTCTCTATGGCGCGCGTATCTCACTGTTCATCGGTTTCTCGGCAGCACTGATCTCCGGCCTGATTGGCACGGTCATGGGCCTGTTGGCCGGCTACTTCGGCGGCAAGGTCGATGCCGTGATCAGCTACCTGATCACCACCCGCCTGGCCATGCCCGTGGTCATGGTCGCGCTGGCCTCGGCCTCGCTGATGGGCGGTTCGCTGAAAGTGGTGATCATTCTGCTTGGTTGCCTGCTGTGGGACCGTTTCGCAGTGGTGGTCCGTGCGGCGGTGCAACAGATTCGCGATGCCGAATATGTCGCCTCGGCCCAGGCACTGGGCTGCTCGACCTTTCGCATCCTGGCCAGTGAAATCCTGCCCAACCTGGTCGGCGCACTGATCGTGGTTGCCACCCTGGAAATGGCCCACGCCATCCTGCTGGAGTCGGCGCTGTCGTTCCTGGGCGTGGGTGTACAACCGCCGATTCCGTCCTGGGGCCTGATGATCGCCGAAGGCAAACCCTACATGTTCTTTTCCCCCTGGGTCATCGCCATCCCCGGTGTCGCACTGATGGTGCTGGTGCTGGGCATCAACCTGGTCGGTGACGGCCTGCGTGACTTGATCCTGCCCGATGGGCGCAACTGACAGAGGATATCCGGACATGGCTCTCTTGCATGTTGAAAACCTGCGCGTCGATATCCCCCTTGGCCAGGAAACCCTGCACGCCGTTCGCGGCCTGGATTTCCATGTCGAGCGCGGCGAAATGCTGTGCATCGTCGGCGAGTCGGGATGCGGAAAATCCCTGACGTCCCTGGCGCTCATGGACCTGCTGCCGCGCAAGGCAAAACGTACCGCAACGCAACTCAGCCTGGACGGCATCGATATGCTGACCCAGAGCGAACGCCAGATGTGCGACCTGCGGGGCAACCGCCTGGCGATGATCTTCCAGGAACCCATGACCTCGCTGAACCCGGCCTACAGCATTGGCGATCAGCTGTGCGAAGTGCTGCTGCGCCACCGCAAGGTGTCGCGCAAGGATGCCATGTTGCGTGCAGGGCAGATGCTGGAAAAGGTCGGCATCAGCAATGCGGGCGAACGCCTGCGTCAATACCCGCATCAATTGTCGGGCGGCCTGCGCCAGCGGGTCATCATCGCCATGGCGTTGATGTGCGAACCCGATGTGATCATCGCCGACGAGCCCACCACGGCGCTGGACGTGACCATTCAGGCGCAGATTCTGCGGCTGATTCGCGATATCCAGAAAGAATTCGGCATGGCCGTGATCTTCATTACCCACGACCTCGGGCTGGTCGCCCGCATCGCCGACCGGGTTGCGGTGATGTACGCCGGGCAAATCGTCGAAACGGCACCCGCCGTGCAGTTGTTCGAGAACCCGCAGCATCCTTATACCCGTGGCCTGCTGGCCAGTATCCCGATTCCGGGGCGCACGCAACCGGGTCAGCCGCTGGGGTCGATTCCCGGTCTGGTGCCGAGCCTGGTAGGCGAACAACAAGGCTGCGCGTTCCGCAACCGTTGCTCACAAGCGATTGAAGCCTGCGCCAGTCACGTCCCCCCCGTGGAAAACGACGACCACATGGCCCGCTGCCTGTTTGCCACTCCCGCAACGCCCACCGTCTTCCACCGGGAAGGAGCACTGTCATGAAAAAAGATATCGCTCTGGAACTCTGTGATATCCGTCGGGAATTCAAGATCAATCGCGGTTTCTTCAAACCGACCGCCACCCTGAAAGCCGTGGATGGCGTGTCCCTGCGCCTGATGCGCGGCGAAACACTGGGGCTGGTGGGCGAGTCCGGTTGCGGCAAGAGCACCCTGGCGAAAATGCTGCTGGGTCTGCTGCCGCCCAGCAGCGGTGATGTACTGGTCAACGGCAAGCATCTGGCCGCCACCGACCGCAAGGAAATGGCGCGACGCATCCAGCCGATCTTCCAGGATCCCTACTCTTCTTTGAACCCGCGCAAGACCCTGCGCGAAATCGTGACCCTGCCGATGATCGTGCATGACATCGGCAACACGGCCGAACGCCGCAAGCGCACAGAAGAAATGCTTGATGTGGTCGGCTTGCCCAAACGGGTCATCGACAGCTATCCCAGCCAGCTTTCCGGTGGCCAGCGGCAGCGTGTGGCCATCGCCCGTGCGCTGATCATGCGCCCGGATGTGTTGATCTGCGACGAACCCACTTCGGCGCTGGACGTTTCGGTACAGGCGCAGATCCTCAACCTGTTGCAGGACCTCAAGCGCGAGTTCGGCCTGACCTACCTGCTGATCAGCCACAACCTGGCGGTGATCGAACACCTGGCAGACCGAGTCGCAGTGATGTATCTGGGCCGCATCGTCGAAGAGCGCAGCCGCGAATCGCTGTTCTCCGAGCCTGGCCATCCTTATACCCAGGCACTGCTGGACTCGGTGCTGACCCCCGACCCGCATCTGGGCATTCCCGACCTTGGCCTGCATGGCAACTTCCCCAACCCGATGTCGCCCCCGACCGGCTGCGCCTTCCATCCGCGCTGCCCAAGCAGCGGCGACACCTGCAAGCAGCACTATCCGGCCAATGTTTCCGTCAAGGGCGGAACCGTGCGCTGCCATCTTCGCGACACCCCTCAACCCCTGGAGCTAGTAGCCTCATGAGTAGTCGCTCGAACGCTATCGATAACGTCTGCGAACAATTCGACAACGGCGCTTTCTTCGCCCTGTTGCAAAGCAGCGTCGCCTACCCGACCCAAAGCCAGGAAGCCGCCAGCTTGCCGGAGCTTTATCGCTACCTGAAGGAGTTCATCACGCCGCATGTGGAGCGCTTGGGCTTCAGCGTGCAGATCCATGAAAACCCGGTGGCCGGACGCGGTCCGCTGATGATCGCCACCCGCATTGAAGACCCGCACCTGCCAACCCTGCTCAGCTATGGCCACGGCGATGTGGTGCGCGGTTACGACGCGCAATGGTACGAAGGTCTGTCGCCCTGGCAAGTGGTCGAACGCGGGGATCGCTGGTACGGTCGCGGTACAGCGGATAACAAGGGCCAGCACCTGATCAATCTGACCGCACTGGAGCAGACCCTGAAGGCTCGCAACGGCAAGCTGGGTTTTAATGTGAAGCTGCTGCTGGAAATGGGCGAAGAAGACGGCTCCCCCGGCTTGCGCGAATTTTGCGAAAAATACAGCGAAGCGCTGGCGGCCGATATCTTCATTGCGTCCGACGGCCCTCGTCTGGCGGCGTCACGACCGACGCTGTTTCTCGGCTCGCGGGGCGTCTTCAATTTCGAGCTGAACGTGGACTTGCGCGAAGGCGCGCATCACTCCGGCAACTGGGGCGGACTGCTGGCCAACCCGGGCATCATCCTGGCCAACGCCATCGCCAGCATGGTCGATGCAAAGGGCCGGGTGAAAGTCGCCGGGCTGATGCCCAAGGCCATCCCTGAAAAAGTGCGTGAAGCGCTGGCGGATATCGAAGTGGGTGGCGGTCCTGGTGACCCCGATATCGATCCGGACTGGGGCGAGCCAGGCCTGTCCCTGAGCGAAAAGGTGTTCGGCTGGAATACCCTGGACGTGCTGGCTTTCAAGACCGGCAACCCGGACGCTCCGGTTCACGCCATCCCCGGCAAGGCCTTTGCCCATTGCCATATGCGCTTTGTGGTGGACAGCGACTACACCACCTTCATACCAGCCGTACGTGCTCATCTGGATGCCCATGGCTTCAGCAATGTCGAGGTCAAGCAAGGCCGGATCGACGTCATGAACGCCACTCGCCTGTCGCCTGACAGCCCCTGGGTGGAATGGGCACTTGCTTCGCTGACCACCACCACCGGCAAGAAACCCGCGTTGCTGCCCAACCTTGGCGGCTCGTTGCCCAATGATGTGTTTGCAGAAGTACTTGGCCTGCCCACCGTCTGGGTGCCACATTCGTACCCGGCGTGTTCGCAGCATGCTCCCAACGAACACCTGCTGGCACCGGTGGTCAAGGAAAGCCTGCAAATCATGACCGGTCTGTTCTGGGACCTGGGCAATGATGCTGAACGCCTGACCCGCGAACATCAGGCACTGGAGAACGCCTTATGAATGAAGCTAAAAAGCTGGCCACCCAATGGCTCGCCGGACAGCACGATGCCATGGAGTCGCTATTGCAACGGCTGGTGGACACCGACTCCAACAGCTACGACAAGGCTGGCGTCGATGCGGTCGGTGAACTGCTCGCCGCCGAGCTACAGGCCGATGGCATCGGCGTCGAACGCATCGCCGTCGAGAATTTCGGCGATGTACTGCTGGCCGAACTGCCGGGCGGTCCGGGCAGGCCGGTCCTGCTGCTGGGGCATCGCGACACGGTTTTCCCCAAAGGCACCACCGCCACTCGCGGCTATTCCCGCGATGACAAACTGGCCTACGGCCCGGGCGTGGCAGACATGAAAGGCGGGCTGGTGCTCAACTGCTTCGCCCTCAAGGCCCTGAAACGCCTGCCGCCGTTGCCGTTTCCGGTACAGATTCTCTATACCGGCGATGAAGAAATCGGTTCGGGCAGCGCCCGTGTTCATATTGAACGTCATGCCCGTGCAGCCCAGGCCGTGCTCAACCCGGAACCGGGACGCGCCAGCGGCAATGTCGTCAGCGCCCGCAAAGGTGGCGCCACGCTGATCATCGAAGTCAGCGGCCGCGCCGCGCATTCGGGGGTCAACCATGCCGACGGTGCCAGCGCCATTCAGGCACTGGCGCACAAGATCATCAAGCTGCATGCCTTGACTGACTATGCGGCAGGCATCACCACCAATGTGGGTCTGATGTCCGGCGGCACCTCCAGCAATACCGTCGCCCCAAGCGCCACGGCAAAGCTCGATGTGCGCTTTGTGGAACTCAGGCAATGGGATGAAATTCTCAAGGCCATTAAGGCCATCGTCGCCGAAGAGGAACTGCCCGGCACAACGGCCCGTCTGCTGGAAGCCACCACCTTCCTGCCCATGGAAGCCAGACACAGTACCGAGCTCTTGCGTCTCTATCAGCAACAGGCAACTGAATTGGGTTTCATCGTGGAAGGCGAATTCACCGGTGGCTGCGCCGACTCCGGATTTACCGCCAGCCTGGGCATCCCGACCCTGTGTGGTCTGGGGCCGGTCGGCGGCAAGGTGCATACCGATCGCGAATACCTGGAACTGGCGACCCTGGTCCCAAGAGGCCAGGCACTGGTCGCGACCATTCTGGCGCTGAATGAATCATCCGCCCCTACACCAACGCCGTAGGAGCGAATTTATTCGCGAAAAAGCCCACCGCTTATTCCAAGGACTGCCCCCATGCCTCACTCCGACCTGCTCAGCAAACCCGCCACCGAACTGCGCACCCTGATCGGCAACAAACAACTTTCCCCCGTCGAACTGCTGGACGCTTGCATCCAGCGAATCGAAACCCTCAACCCAAAGATCAATGCCTTTTCCGCCACCTGTTTCGAGCGCGCCCGCAAGGAAGCGGCAGAAGCCGAGCAGGCGGTGATGCAAGGCAAGCCTCTGGGGTTGCTTCATGGCCTGCCCATCGGCATCAAGGACCTGGAAGAAACCGCCGACGTACTGACCACTTACGGCTCACAACTGTTTCGCGACAATGTGCCCAGCCGTGACAATGTCTTTGTAGACCGTCTGCGCAGCGCCGGAGCGATCATGGTCGGCAAGACCAACGTCCCGGAAATGGGCGCAGGAGCCAACACCCGCAATGTGGTCTGGGGAGCCACCGGCAATCCTTTTGATCCAAACCTGAATGCCGGTGGTTCATCGGGCGGTTCGGCTGCTGCGCTGGCGGTGGATATGGTGCCGCTTTGCAGCGGCTCCGACACCGGGGGCTCATTGCGCATTCCCGCCGCCCTGTGCGGCATCGTTGGCCTGCGGCCTTCACCAGGTCTGGTGCCCAGCGAGCGCAAGAAACTGGGCTGGACTCCCATTTCAGTGGTCGGCCCCATGGGCCGAACTGTGGCCGATACCTTGCTGCAATTGCGGGCATCGGCGGGTCTGGGCCAGTCCGACCCGTTGAGCTATGCCATCAGCAACGACGAGTTTGCGCCCCGCTCCATCGACCTGAGCCAGTTGCGCGTCGGTTACAGCGAAGACTTTGGCAGTTGCGCCGTGGATAACGAAATCCGCGCCGTGTTCCGGGCAAAAATCGACGCCCTCAAGCACCTGTTCAAATCCTGCGAGGCCATCGACCTGAATCTGGAAAGCGCCCATCGCACCTTCGATGTCTTGCGCGCCGAAGCCTTTGTCGCCGGCCTTCAGGATGCCCATGAGCGTGACCCGGACGCACTCGGCCCCAACACCCGTGCCAACTATGAAATGGGCGCGGCCATGTCGTTGCAGGATTGCGTCAAGGCCCATGGCGAACAGAGCCGCATCTTCCGCAGTTTCCAGCAGCAGTTCGAGCGCTACGACCTGATCCTCGCCCCCACCACACCGGTTTCGCCTTTCCCGTGGACCGAGTTGTATTTGCGTGAAGTCAATGGCGTGCCGCTGGACAATTACTATCGCTGGCTGGCGCTGTGCTACACCATCACCCTGACCACCAACCCTGCCGTCTCGATCCCCTGTGGTCTGGACCACAAAGGCATGCCGTTCGGCCTGCAAATGATTGGCGGCTTCCGGGGCGATGCAGCCTTGATGGCCTGCGCCCAGGCGCTCGAACAGGCCACCGCAGGCGACCCGCGCCTGTCCCGCCCGCGACCGGACCTGCAAAAACTGATGAACTCGGCGGTGGACCTGACCCATATCGTCACTCACCCACCCATCTATGGCGGATCGAGCACGCTCAAGCCGGATATCGGGGCGATGTGATAGGCATGGCCGGGCGAACAGCGCAATAATGCCCGGCCATCCCCCAAGGAGCTTGAATCTGTGGCCGTTTCCCAAGCCATCCTGCCGATATTTCTGTTGATCGTCCTGGGGTACGTGCTGGGACGCCGCAAGACACTCACTCCCGATAGCACCAAGGCCCTGAGCAATCTGGCCTTCAAGCTGTTCATGCCCATGGTGCTGTTTACCGGCATGGCCAAGGCACCCCTGCACGATGGTCTGGATATCCGGATACTGGCGGCCTACTTCATTCCTGCGCTGATGGTGTTTGCGCTGGTCAATCTGGTAAACCACCGCTTTGCCGGACACCCGACGCCATTCGGCCTGACGGCGAGTTTTTCCAATAACGTGCTGATCGGCATTCCGATGATTGCCGGTCTGTTCGGCAATCCGGGGCTGGTTCTGCTGTTTACCGTGATTGCCGTTCACAGCCTGTTGCTGTTCAGCTTCCAGAGCCTGTACGACAGTTTTGCGGGCAACGAGCCGTTCAATTCGCGCTCATTGATTGCGAGCCTCGCGAACCCGATGATCATTGGTCTGTTGCTGGGCGTGGCGCTGAATCTGTCCGGCCTGGCATTACCCGACTGGGCCGATCACCTCACCACCTGGCTGGCCCAGGCTGCCCTGCCCTGCGCCTTGATCGTGCTGGGTGCCAACCTTTCCAGCTACCGGCTGACACCCAGCGCCGAGGCCTTGGGTATCACCTTCGCCAAACTCGCGCTGATGCCGCTGCTGGTGTTGCTGGCCTGTGTCGTGCTGGGCATCGAAGGCATGCCGCGGGCCGTGCTGGTGCTGATGGCAGCCGGGCCGTCCGGGGTCAATGTGCTGGGCTTTGCCCGGACCGTGCCGGACGTCCAGAAAACCAGCTCGGCGATTTGCCTGACCACCCTTCTGTCGGTGGGGACATTGCCGTTATGGATGTGGATCGGGACGCTGCTTTAAACATCTGCCAAGCGAATTCATTCACGAATGAATTCGCTTACACGGCAGTGGTGCTAAACAGCCACCGCCTCCACCTTGCGATGCTTCTCGTACAGGAAGCTCAATACCGCATGGCGATATTGGTTGTACAGCGGGTCATCGGCCATAGCGATGCGGTTGCGCGGGCGCGGCAAGTCGATCTTGAGAATTTCACCGATGGTCGCCGACGGGCCGTTGGTCATCATCACGATGCGGTCGGAAAGCAACACCGCTTCGTCCACATCGTGGGTGATCATCAGCACCGTGTTCTGCAATTCGCTCTGGATTCGCATCACCTCGTCCTGCAAGTGGGCGCGAGTCAACGCATCCAGCGCGCCAAAGGGTTCGTCCAGCAGCAGGACCTTGGGCTGCATGGCCAACGCACGGGCGATGCCGACCCGCTGTTTCATGCCACCAGACACTTCGCTCGGGCGCTTGTGCAGGGCGTGGCTCATGCTGACCATGTCCAGGTTATACAGCACCCATTCATGACGTTCGGCCTTGCTCTTGCTGCGTTTGAAGACTTTATCGACCGCCAGCGCCACATTCTCGTAGACCGTCAGCCAGGGCAGCAGCGAATGGTTCTGGAACACCAGGCTGCGATCCGGGCCCGGTGTGCGAACCTCTTTGCCATCCAGGATTACCGCACCGCTGGTGGATTCGGTCAGCCCGGCCACGATGTTCAATACCGTGGACTTGCCACAACCCGAGTGGCCGATGATCGAGATGTACTCGCCCCGCGCCACTTCCAGGTTGACGCCGGTCAGGACCTGGCTGGAGACGCCATCACGCTCGAAGGTCTTGCTGACGTTTTCGATGCTCAGATACTTGTCGTGCGCATTCATGTGCTTGCTCCTTAACCGGCCGATGTGCCGCGAGTGACCAGATGACCGATCAGGGCCACCAACCGGTCGAGTAGAAACCCGACGACACCGACGTAGATCAGCGCCAGGATGATGTCGCTGATGCGCGAGGCGTTCCACGCATCCCAGATAAAGAAACCGATACCCACGCCACCGATCAGCATTTCGGCGGCAATGATCGCCAGCCAGGAAAGACCGACACCTATGCGCAGGCCGGAGAAGATGTACGGCGCAGCAGCAGGCAACATGATCTTGCAGAAGTACTCCACGCCATTGAGACGCAGGACCTTGGCCACGTTGCGGTAGTCATCGGGAATGTTGCGCACGCCCACCGAGGTATTGATGATGATCGGCCAGATCGCAGTGATGAAAATCACGAAGATCGCCGAAGGGTGACTGTCCTTGAAGCCTGCCAGCGACAGCGGCAACCAGGCCAGTGGCGGTACGGTGCGCAGGATCTGGAACAGCGGGTCAAGTGCACGCATGGCCCAGGCCGACTGACCGATCAGCACCCCGAGGCTGATCCCGGCGACCACTGCCAGCGTATAGCCGTAAGCGACACGTTGCAGGCTGGCGAGCAGTTGCCAGGCCATGCCCTTGTCATTGCCGCCGTTGTCATAGAACGGATGGATGATCAGTTCCCAGGTTTCATGAATGACCTGGGTCGGCGGCGGCAAGGCCGCGCCCTTGCCGCTGCAGAGCATTTGCCACAGCAATAGAAACAGCGCGCCCACCACCAGCGGTGGCAATACACCCTGCACAAGGAACTGACGCAGGTTCTTGATTCGTGCAGGCCAGCGACTGGCGGGCTTGCCGGTAACGCTCACGGGCGTTCCCGCGGCCTTGAAGCTTTTACTTTCAGCGTTCATCGATTTCTCCCAAGCGAGTGGCCACTATCAGGACAAAGCCTTGATGGTCTGGCTGTCCAGATAGGCCTGCGGGTTTTGCGGATCAAAGGTCTTGCCATCGAAGAACCTCTCGATACCACGCGAGGTGGAGGCCGGAATCTGTGCCGCCGGTACATTCAGTTCAGCTGCAGCCTTGCGCCAGATGTCTTCGCGGTTGACCTTGTCCACCAGCGCCTGGCTGTCGAAGCCCTGCGGCAGGTAGCCCCAGCGTTTGTTCTCGGTGAGGAACCACAGGTCATGGCTCTTGAACGGGTAGGACGCGAACTCGTTCCAGTAGCGCATCATGAACTGGCTGTTTTCCACGACCTTACCGGTGCCGTAATCGAAGTTGCCTTTCATGCGCTGCACAATGTCTTCGTAAGGTGCGTTGATCCAGCGGCGCTTGGCGCAGATCTTGGCGACCTCTTCCTTGTTTTCAGGCTGATCGCAGAACATCTGTGCTTCCATCACTGCCTTGAGCAAGGCTTTGGCCGCATTGGGGTTGGCATCTACATAATCGGCACGCAACGCCAGAGCTTTTTCCGGGTGGTTGTTCCAGATTTCGCTGGTGGTGTTGGCGGTGTAGCCGATCTTCTGATTGACCAGTTGCCCGTTCCACGGCTCGCCCACACAGAAGCTGTCCATGCTGCCGACCTTCATGTTCGCGACCATTTGCGGTGGCGGCACGACGATGGTCGACAGGTCTTTGTTCGGGTCGATGCCACCGGCCGCCAGCCAGTAGCGCATCCACAGGTCATGGGTGCCGCCAGGGAAAGTCATTGCGGCGTTGATGCTCTTGCCTGCTGCTTTCTTGGCATCCAGTGCAGCCTTGAAAGGTGCCGAGTCGAGGCCCAGCTTAAGGTCAGCGTATTCGTTGCCAACGGAAATACACTGACCACCCACATTCAGGCGCGCCAGGATGTACATCGGCACCGGCCTGTTATTGGGGGTGATCTTGCCTGCGGCGATCAGATAAGGCATGGGCGTCAGGATGTGTGCACCATCGATGCCATTACTGGCCGAGCCCAGCACCAGGTTGTCGCGTGTGGTGCCCCAGGAAGACTGTTTCAGCACTTCGACACCGGTCATGCCGTATTTGGCGAACAGACCTTTCTCGTCAGCCACGAACAGCGGCGCAGCGTCGGTCAGGGCAATGAACCCCAGCTTGGCACTGGTGGTTTCCAGGCCATCGGTGCCAGCAGCCCAGACCACGGACTGCAAGCCTGGCGGCAGAATGCTCAATGCCGCACCGCCGCCCAGCAAGCCCAGCGACTGTTTGAGGAAAGACCGCCGAGGCGCATTTTCCGGGCTGTCTTGCTCGTGGCTATCTGGCTTCTCGTCCATATCACTCCCCCAAAAACACGCATAAAAAAACGGCGTACACACGCTCCAGGCCTTTGCCGATGAACGTGTGGACGCCGTTGTCCGGAATTCGCTTATGTGCCGCAGTCTTCGTCTTGAAGCACCCGGCTTGCACAACCTGTAAAGCAGTTTGCATGCCAGCTCTGCAACAACCACGAATCGCGTGGCTTGTAGCGAAGATGTGTCTGGCTCGCTGTGCGCCTCGGGATCGTTTCGCACATTACTGGGGCGCGACCTGCACCGCTTGCCCGGCGCAAGTGCACAAGGGTCAGTGACGCTTGCGCGGTGCAGGACGAGCGGCGGCGAAGGCCAGCAGGGTCTGGGAGACGTCGACCATACGCTGGCCGCGCTCCATGGCTGACTGGCGCAGGCGCTCGTAGGCCTGGCCTTCGCTCAACTGATGTTCATCCATCAACAGGCGCTTGGCCCGCTCGATCAACTTGCGTTCGTTGAGGGCCTGTCGTGCCTCTTCGAGCTCATCGTTGGCGCTCAGCAGGCGCTGGGTCTGAGACTGCAACAGATCCAGAACCGAACGCCCCAGGTTCGGCCCCAGGCCATCGGTTGGCGTGCTGTCCAGATCGATGGCCTGGACACTGAACAGGCGCGCCTGATCGACACTGCCTTCAGCTTCCAGGCTCACCAGACGGGCGAGCAATTGGCGGTGGTTGTCCAGATCGGCACGAGCCTGCTTGATGCTCTCCTGACAACGGGCCAGCAGCCCATCGGCCAGGTAGATCTCGATATCGCGCATGGCATCAATGCGCAGGCTATTAAGGTCGAACCAGACCTCCGACAGCATCGAATCGACTTTCTCGGCCTCCGAGGTTTTCAACGCCACGCCACGCAAACGCCCAAGCTGCGCCACACAATCGCTGCTTTCCTGATTGCGCCACAGGCGTCGGGCATCGTCGTCGGCGAACTGGATGAAGGTCTGGAAACAACGCTCCTGGCTCTGCACCAGATGTTGAAGCCGGTCATGAGCTGCAGCATCGAAATAGCCCGCCAGAAAGCCGCCCACGCCACAGGCACGCTCCTGCCCTGCCAGTTCCTTGCCCTGCATGAAATTGAACATCGCCACCAGAACGCGGGTAACCACCGGGTCGATGGCGGTGTCAGCGGCCTCGAATACAACCGCCAGCAAGCCACCGATCAGACGGCTCAACACCATGGTGGCGTCCTGAGGCTTAAGCCGCTGCTCGCGAATGCGTCGCCGCAAGCCAGGCAGTTCATCCAGGCCATGCATGACATAGGCGATACGGTTGAACAGCCGGGCGCGGTCGGATGCACTGGCAGCGTCCAGATCAATACGCTCGAAACAGTCCAGGACCCGGGCTTCGATGGCCTTGGCCTCGGCTGTCAGTACATCAAGCTGGGTCAGGTGATGGGCCTTGCCGCTGCCCAGATACATATTGGAATAACCACGCTCACGTTGCAGGGCATGCACCAGCTGGCCGACCTGCGTCACCATCTGGCAAGTGGAGGCCAATCCTTCCAGGCCTTCCAGTTCGCTGCGGCGCGCAGCCAACATGAAACGCAATGCTGCGGGCATGTTTTTATCAGTCATGGAATAGCTTCACGGGTGGAGTTCGGGGTCTCCATGCAAAAGCGGGTCCATGCCTCAATCCGAAAGAGGTATGTTGCTTGAGGTTGCAGGAGATCACCCGCCGCCTCGGCACCGCGCTGTCGCGCAGCAAACAGGAGCAGGTGTTTCCAGGTTCATGGTTCGGCTTGAGGCCGCCTTGCGCCTTTACGGCGCGTTCTGCGGCGCTCTCACGATTGTTGTGTAGGAGCTTCATTCGCTCCTACCGGGATGAGCAAAAATCCTCCAGACACCACCGATTGCGACGTGGGTGACGGCCGAGTGGAGGTATTGCGTAGTGGGGTGCGAGGCAGGACGCCGAGCAAGCGCCGCAGGGCCATGGAAGGCCCGTCGGCGCGTACCCACGGAGCAATGCCGGAGCGAGGGAACCCCGCCCCAAGGCGGGGCCGAACCGGAGCGGATGGTTTTCCCCCTTTTGCCGAAACAAAAGGGGGCCGCCGTAAAGGCGGAACCAGTAGGAGCAGCACATATCAATAATGGATATGTACGCCGGATAACATTTTTACCCTACATAAAATACTTTCTAATTCATGGTCTTGCGTCTTGTTTGATGAGAGCGCATTCATTCGCGAACGGCTCATTGCTTGATGAAGTCCAGCAGATAGCCGTTGATCTCATCAATCAATGTCGTACACATGCCATGAGAGGCACCGGGGATGATTTTCAGCTCCGAACCACGCACCAGCTCTGCACTTTTAATAGCCGAAGCGGCTATGGGCACGATCTGGTCGTCATCGCCATGCAGGATCAAGGTGGGAATATCGAACTTCTTCAGGTCTTCGGTGAAATCGGTTTCGGAAAATGCCTTGATGCAATCCAGCTCGCCCTTGATAGAACCCAGCATGCCGATGGCCCAGAACGCATCGATGGTGCCCTGAGAAGCCTCGACGCCCTCGCGGTTGAAACCATAGAAAGGTATCGCCAGTTCCTTGAAGAACTGCGAACGATTGGCCGTGACGCTCTCGCGAATGCCATCGAAGAATTCGATAGGCAGCCCGTCGGGATTGGCCTCAGTCTTGAGCATGATCGGCGGTACTGCGCCAATCAGCACCGCCTTGGCGACCCGTGCAGTGCCATGACGACCAATATAGCGGGCGACTTCGCCGCCGCCTGTGGAGTGACCGACCAGAACCGCATCCTTCAGGTCCAGCGCCTCGAACAGCTCGGCCAGATCGTCGGCGTAAGTGTCCATTTCATTGCCATCCCACGGCTGGCCTGAGCGGCCATGTCCGCGCCGGTCGTGGGCAATGACTCGGTAGCCGAGCCGACCCAGGAAGTTCATCTGGGCATCCCAGGCATCGGCATCCAGCGGCCAGCCGTGGGAGAACACTACCGGTTGCCCGGAACCCCAATCCTTGTAGTAGATCTCGGTGCCATCTTTGACTTTCAACAGGCCCATAAACATCAATCCTCATGTTATGCAGCAGTGACAGGAACAAGGACGACATTCGCGCGACGTCATACGCAATCGACGCATCGAAGGTGTGGGAATTGAGACTAGACCGTAATAAGGGCATAGCCTTGTGTGGATGTGCCCTGGTGGACCGATGGTTCGGTCAGGCGGGTTCGCGCTGGCTGTTGATGTAGCGAATGAGGGTGTTGACGGTCTGTTGCAGTTCGCCGGAGTTATCCAGCAGGAAAACCGAGGGATTGCTGGCCATTACATTCACGGCAAAGGAAGCGTTGCGCTCCAGCCTTGCTTCGATTTCCGCGACCGATTCACGTCCTCGTGCCAACAGACGCTGACGCAAGACCTGCTGATCGACCGTCAGCAGCACCGCCAGCAGCGTCGGATAACGCACTTGCGCCTGCTGCAAGTGAGCCCTTGAACCGTTGATGAGCACGTTATGGCCTTCAAGCAGCCACTGGTCTATTTCGATGGGAATTCCGTAGCGCAGACCATTAGCCTGCCAGCTCAAGGCAAAGGCGCCCTGCTCGCGCATGGTCTCGAACTGTTCGACGCTGACGGCCTGGGCTGCTTCGCCCACGGCCTCGGCAGAACGGGTAATGACCCGCCGCACGATACGGCAATCATTGAAGGCCAATGTTTCCCGTGCGGCATCCAGCAGGCTGTCCTTGCCTGAGCCGGACGGCCCGATGAGATAGATCAACCTGCCCACCATCAAAACACCCTCGCCAGACGTTGCGGGTAACGACAGACCGTGGGGCGCTCACACCACGGCCAGTAAAAGACTGGCCGGATGATAATCGTTCAAGGGGATATTCAGTAGCCCTGTTTCACACGTCAGATGCGGAAACTTCCCACCAATTGTTGCAAACGGGCGGCCTGTTCTTCCAGCAGGTTACAGGCATCCAGCGTCAAGCGCAGGTTATCGACACCCTGCTGGTTGAGGGTGTTGATATGCGTGATGTCGACGTTGATCGACTCCACAACGGCGGTCTGCTCTTCAGTTGCAGTAGCAACCGACTGGTTCATGCCGTTGATTTCATCGATACGTCGGGTGACGCTGCCCAGACGCTCACCGGCGCGGTTGGCGATGCTCACGCTGTCCTCGCTCTGACGCTGGCTTTCGGTCATGTTCACGACCGCTTCCCGGGCGCCGACCTGCAACTCTTCGATCATGGTCTGCACTTGCTGGGCAGAATCCTGAGTCCGGTGCGCCAGGTTGCGGACCTCATCGGCCACCACGGCAAAACCACGGCCCGCTTCACCTGCGCGAGCCGCCTCGATGGCAGCGTTGAGGGCCAGCAGGTTGGTCTGCTGGGAAATGCTGGTGATGACCTCGAGAATCTGCCCGATATTGGCGGTCTTGCCATTGAGGCTCTCGATGTTGACGCACGACTCGCTGATCTTGCCCGAAAGCTCGTTCATCGCAGCAATGGTCTGCTGCACGACGCTCTGCCCTTCACCGGCCAGGTCGCTGGCATCGCTGGACTGTTGCGAAGTGCGAGCAGCATTCTGGGCGATTTCCTGGGCTGCAGCGCCCAGTTGATTGATGGCTGCGGCAACACTTTCGGTACGATTGGATTGCTGATCGGAGTTGGTCATGGACGAATTGGACGCCTTGACCACTCGCGTTGCGACTTCACCCAGTTGCCCGGCAGTGGAAGCCACTTCCCGGATAGAGGTATGGATACGCTCGACAAAGTGGTTGAAGGATTGCGCCAGTTCACCGAACTCATCCTGGGAGGTAATGGCCAGCCGCTTGGTCAGATCGCCCTCACCGTCCGCAATGTCACGCATGGCGCGCCCCATCTGGTGCAATGGCTGCATCAGCACACGAATCAGCAGGCCCAGCAACAGGATGATCACCAGTACGACCACGCCCATGGCGGTGATCGCCGACGTGCGGAACTCGCTGAGCATCGAGTAGGCCGCTTCCTGATCCAGTACCAGAGCGACATACCAGTTCGCTGTTGAAATGCCCTGGACCGGCGTGAAGGAGACGAACTCCGTCTTGCCACCGGAGGTGATTTCACTGACACCGGCCACGATCTTGGGCGTGTTGTTCGGATAGGCTTCGCTGATGTTCTTGAGGACCAGCTTGCTGTCCGGGTGAATCAGGATCTTGCCCTCTGCACTGACAATGTACGCATAACCATGGCCGCCGAAATTCAGGGAGTTGATGGTCTTGCTGATACTGTCCAGGGAAATGTCCGCACCCGCGACACCGGCAAACTGATTCTGGATCTTGACCGGTGTCGCCAGGGTGACCACCAGTTTGCCCGAGGAAGCGGCTATGTAAGGTTCGGTGACGATGATGCCGGGCGCGTTCTGCGCTGCCTTGTACCAGCCACGGGCACGCGGATCGTAATCGGCGGCGCGATTGCCAGCCGGAATGGAAAACATCACGCCTTCGGTGCTGCCGAAGTAACTGAGCTGGAAGTTCTCGCTGTAAGCCTGCAAGCCGATTGCCCGTTGCAATTGAGGCAGGGCCTTGCCATCGACAGCAATCTGTTGGGCCATGGACTGCAGCAGTTGCGAACGGCTTTCCAGCCAGGTCTGAATATTCTGAGTCGTCAGAGTGCCCAGCTGTTGCAATTCGGACAGGACATTGGATTTCAAAGTTTGGCGTTGTCGATAGTCGTTGATGACAATAAACGCACTAAACGCGACCACCACAATCAACGCAGCCGCCAGCAGAATTTTCTTGCTGAAACCTAAACTTTTAATCATGAGAATACTTCCATTGCAGAAACCGGAACGGCGAAATAGCAATCACCCGAAAAGCCTGACAACTGTGTCGTTTCTACGAACCAGGGAGATTGGCAAAAACCGCTGATATGTCAGTAGGTGCCTGCAATCCAGAAAGCTTTCAGCAACAGCTTGCTCCGGAAACGGAGCGAATTGATATCATACACACATGCATTTTCCATGACAATTTGAGCATTTATTTAAAATGCCTTGTCTGAAAACGTCTCCTGTTTAATTTTTTCATTAATGACGTCAATAAAGTGCCGAACAATCCGACTTGAATGATCATTCTGGCGAGTGCACATACTTTTCAAAAGGACATGCCTTACTTGACCATAAACATGCCATAAACTTTTTATCCAGTTTTTTCAACGCCGCTCATCGCATCGTAAATACCCTGGATGATGTGCTCAGGGTGCCAGAGCTGAGATGCACCTCTCACAATGCATCGGCAAACGTGCACAGAGGAAAAAACTGACTATCGTTGAATCATCCGACGTACGAGGATGCCATCGATGACTCTTGAAAAACTGTTTGAAGATTTGCACAGCCTGCCCAGCATTCCCAAAGTGGCCCAGGACCTGATGCTGCAGTTCGATAACCCCTCCTCCAACCTGGAAAGCATCGCCCGCAATATCGAGAAGGACCCGGTGATTGCCGCAAAGGTACTTCGTCTGGCCAACTCTGCACGGTTTCGCGGCTCCCGGGAATCATCCAGTATCGAAGACGCAGCCATGCGTCTGGGCTTCAATACCCTGCGCACGTTGGTGATGGCCTCGGCAGTGACGGGTGCTTTCAAGGCCGGGCCAAGTTTCGATCTCAAGGCGTTCTGGCTCAAAAGCTTCCAGGTCGCGGGGATCTGCCGGATGCTGGCCAAGCAGACCGGCGCAGATCCTGAAATCGCCTTTACGTGCGGGGTCATGCACAACATTGGTGAACTGCTGATCCAGACCGGTGCGCCACAAGTGGCCGAACGGTTGAACAACGCCGCCAGGGCCGGGACAGCAGGACGTGCAGCCAATGAAACACTGCAGTTGGGCTTCGGTTATCCGGAAGTGGGTGCAGAGCTTGCCAACCGCTGGCATCTGCCGAATGTCATCAAACAGGCGATTGCCTATCAGGCCAACCCGGTCCAGGCACCGGACAACGCCCCGCTGCCACGCATCGTGGCTCAGGCCATCGTGATTTCCGACGCACTGGAAACCGGTGGCGGCGCCACACCTGAAGCACAGAAGGCAGCAAGCGGCCCGTTGATGGAGGGCATCGACCTGGATGCCCTGTTCAAAGGCCTGCCTGCGGTATTGGAGGCAGACAAGGCGTTCTCACAACTGCTGTCCTGAACCCCTCCGCGCGCAGGAGCGAATTCATTCGCGAATGAATTCGCTCCTGGCATCTATTTCAGGAGCAAACCTGAAACCAGGGCCTTGTTGAAGCCTTCCGGATCTTCCATCTGAGGGGCATGCCCCATGCCTTTGAACTCGACCAGGGTGGCGCCCGGAATCATTTCGGTAACCTGCTTGCCCAACACCTTGTAATTACCGATCCGGGCCTTGACCTCCGGTGGCGCGATATCGCTGCCAATGGCTGTGGTGTCGGCATCACCGATCATCAGCAAGGTCGGGACTTTGAGTTTCGGGAATTCGTAGAAGACCGGTTGGGTGAAAATCATGTCGTAGATCAGCGCCGAGTTCCAGGCGACCGCTTTCTGGCCCGGCCCCTTGTTCAGACCGGCCAGCATATCGACCCACTTGTCGTACTCAGGCTTCCAGCGGCCGTCGTAATACGTCTTCTGCTCGTATTGGCGAATCCCTTCGGCGGTTACCTTCAGTTCACGCTCATACCATTGATCGATGCTGCGATAAGGCACGCCCAGGGCTTTCCAGTCTTCAAGGCCGATCGGGTTGACCATTACCAGCTTTTCAGTCTGTTGCGGATACATCAGCGCAAAACGTGTAGCCAGCATGCCGCCCGTGGAATGACCGATCACCGAAACCTTGTCAACCTTCAGGCTGGTCAGCAACTCATGGGTATTGGTTGCCAACTGCTGAAAGCTGTATTGGTAGTAGCCAGGCTTGGTGGAGGTGCAGAAACCGATCTGATCCGGCGCCACGACGCGATAACCCGCCTCGCTCAGTGCCTTGATGCTGTCTTCCCAGGTAGCGGCACAGAAATTCTTGCCATGCATCAATACGGCCGTGCGGCCATTGGCCTTGCCGGTGGGCGCGACATCCATGTAGCCCATTTCCAGTTTCTGGCCCTGGGACTGGAAGCTGAATTTCTTCAGGGCATGGGGATAGGCGAACCCTTCGAGTTGCTGGCCATAGCTGGGCGTTTCGGCAAACACTGCACCCGGCAGCGCAAGTGTCATGAGAAAACCTGCGATCTTTGCAGCACGCATAAAGAACCTCCTGTAGGAAATGGAGCATGAACATGCGGGAATTCATCATGCTTGCCTACAGACTTGCTCCTGTCACGCAAGCAGACATTTCATAGTGTTAACGCCGAGTCAGATAGACTGTCGCCATCCTTTCGAAGTACGGCCTGGCATGGAGCAAAGGAATAACGATGAATCGCAATGAACTGCGCAAGGCAGACATCAACCTGATGGTGGTTTTCGAGACATTGATGCTGGAGCGCAATGTGACGCGCACTGCCGAAAAACTGTTTCTCGGCCAGCCGACCATCAGTGCTGCACTCAATCGGTTACGCAGCCTGCTCAACGACCCGCTGTTCATCCGGGTCGGTCATCGCATGGAACCCACCGCCCGCGCCCATGAAATTCTCAGGCACCTGACCCCGGCACTGGATGCCATGTCCATGGCGCTCAGCCTGGCCAGCGACTTCGATCCGTCGGTCAGCACCATGACCTTTCGCATTGGCATGTCGGACGATGTGGAATTCGGCTTGCTCCCCGCCTTGCTCAAGGCGGTACGCAAGGAAGCACCGGGCGTGGTGCTGGTGGTCAAGCACGTCGATTACCTGAATATCTCGGAAGTGCTGATGTCCGGCGAGATTACCGTAGGCGTCTGCCTGACCCGCGACCTGCCAGCCAATGCCAAGCGCAAGCCATTGCGCAATGTACAGCCGCGGGTTGTAAGGGCCGACAAGTCGTCGACACCCATGACGCTGGATGAATACTGTTCACGGCCTCATGTGGTGGTGTCCCATGCAGCGAACGTCAGCAGCTTTGCCGATGAGTGGCTGACGGCGCTGGGACGCAAGCGAAAGGTGGTGCTGTCCGTGCCGCGCTTCACCACCCTGCCCGCGCTGATGGCCGGGACCGACCTGATCGCCGGTCTGTCAGACTTCACGGCCAGTGCAATGAGTGCGTTAGGGTTATTGCACGATGAGCCCTTGCCGTTCAGTACGCCGGGGCTGGATCTGTCGATGACATGGTTGAGCGTTATGGACAGCGATCCGGCAGAACGCTGGCTGCGCAGCCGGATCGAGGAATTCATGGGCGAGCACCAGGCGGTGCCCGCCCTGGAGGGCATCAGCCAAAGCGACCGGTGATGTAGTCTTCGGTCTGGGTCTTGGAAGGCTTGGTGAAGATGGTGTCGGTATCGCCGTGTTCGATCAGTTCACCCATGAACATGAACGCCGTGTAGTCCGAGCAACGGGCCGCCTGTTGCATGTTGTGGGTCACGATGATCACGGTGAACTGCTCTTTCAGTTCGGTGATCAACTGCTCGATACGGCCAGTGGAGATCGGGTCCAGTGCCGAAGTCGGCTCATCGAGCAGCAGGACCTGAGGACGCAGTGCGATGGTACGCGCGATACACAGACGCTGTTGCTGACCACCGGACAGGCTGGTGGCGCTGTTCTTGAGCTTGTCCTTCACTTCATCCCACAAAGCGGCGCCACGCAGGGCCTGCTCGACGCGGTCTTCCATTTCACGACGCGACAGCTTTTCGTGGTGACGGATAGCGTAGGCAATGTTCTCGAAGATCGACATCGGGAACGGCACCGGCTTCTGGAACACCATGCCCACCTGACTGCGCAGACGGTTCATCGAGTAACCCGGCGCCAGGATGTTTTCGCCATTGAGCAGCACTTCGCCGCGCGCTTCCTGCTTCGGGTACATCGAGTAGATACGGTTGAACACACGCAGCAGGGTGGACTTGCCGCAGCCGGACGGGCCGATGATCGACGTGATGCGCTTTTCAGGGATCATCATGTCGATGGATTTCAGTGACTTCTGGTCGTTGTAGAAAAACTCCAGACCGCGCACTTGAATCTTGGTTTTTTCGTTGGCAAGGGAAAGGTTGTTCATCAGGACGCCCTATTGCGCAGAAGAATTAAGCGAGAAAGCAGACTCAGTATCAGTACGAAGAGCGTCATGACCAATGCACCGGCCCATGCCAGGGAGTGCCAGTCTTCAAACGGGCTCATGGCGTACTGGAAGACAACCACCGGAACGCTGGCGATTGGCTTGAGCAGGTCGCTGCTCCAGAACTGGTTGCCGAAAGCGGTGAACAGCAGCGGCGCGGTTTCGCCGGTGATACGTGCCAGCGCCAGCAGAACACCTGTCACCACGCCCGCCTTGGCGGCACGCAGGACGATTTGCAGGGTCAGCTTCCATTGCGGCACACCCAGGGCCAATGCGGCTTCGCGCATGGTCGAAGGTTGCAGTTGCATCATTTCATCGGTAGTACGCACCACCACCGGGATCACCAGCAATGCCAGGGCCAGGGCACCGGCAATCGCCGAGAAACCGACCTGTTGGCCTGTGAGCTGGTTGAGCGGCAGCACGACCACGGTGTACACGAACAGACCCAGCACAATCGACGGCGCCGACAGCAGAATGTCGTTGATGAAACGCACTGCGTTGCCCAGCTTGGAGTAGCGGGCGAACTCGGCCAGCCAGATACCGGCCATCAGGCCGATTGGCGTACCGATCAACAGACCGATACCGGACATCAGGAGGCTGCCGTAGAACGCGTTGGCCAGACCGCCTTCGACACCCGGCGGCGGGGTCATGCCGGAGAACAGTTGCAGGTTCAGGGCATCAATGCCCTTGATGATGGTGGTCAGCAGAATCCATACCAGCCACAACAGACCGAATGCAGTGGCGCCGCAGCTGAGCACCATTGCGATCTTGTTCTTGATATCACGAACCCGGTACAGGCGCTCGCTACCGGTTACGTCCTTACTCATAACCCCTCCTTACGCGAAAGACGCGACAACATCAGACGTGCAAGGGCAAGCACGATGAAAGTAACCACAAACAGCAGGAAGCCCAGTGCGATCAGCGCCGAACGGTGCAGGTCGGTGTAGGCCTCGTTGAACTCGTTGGCGATGACCGATGCAATGGAGCTGCTCGGCATCATCAGGGATGCGGAGAACTGGTGGGCGTTACCCAGAACGAAGGTCACTGCCATGGTTTCACCCAAAGCACGACCCAGCCCCAGGAACACACCGCCAACCACCGCCGAGCGGGTGTAAGGCAGAACGATGTCCCAGACCACTTCCCAGGTCGTGCCGCCCAAGGCGTAGGCAGACTCTTTAAGGGTCGTAGGAACGGTACGGAAAACTTCCTGCATCACCGAAGTAATGAACGGCGTGATCATGATCGCCAGGACGATACCTGCGGTCAGCATGCCGATACCCAGCGGCGGGCCCTGGAACAGGCTGCCGATAATGGGCAGGCCACCCAGGTTTTCATTGATCCACGGCGACAGGTGTTCAGCCATGAACGGGCCGAATACGAACAGTCCCCACATGCCGTAGATGATCGAAGGAATGCCGGCCAGCAGCTCGATGGCCGAGGCAATGGGCATCCTCAACCAGGGCGGCGCGACTTCCGTCAGGAAGATGGCGATGCCGAAACTCACCGGAACGGCGATCAGCAAAGCCAGAAAAGATGTAACCAGCGTACCGTAGATCGGAACCAGGGCACCAAACTTGCCGTTGTTCACGTCCCATTCGGAACTGGTCAGAAAACCAAAACCAAAGGTCTCGAATGCCAGACTTCCGCCCCACAGGGTCGACAGGGCAATACATCCCAGCAATGCCAGCACCAGCATGGCGGCGCCTTGCAGCGAACGCCTGAACCAGGCGTCATGTCGATGATCCCGCTTGGCGCGCTTTTCGCCTTCGGAGTCGATGTCTGAGACGTTCGCGGACAGGTATTGGGTGTTTTCAGTCATGTTGAGTCCACTCGCAAGAAAAAGCCCCCGTCACCGAACCGATATCGCGGTTGATGACAGGGGTGAGCTACAGGCTTGAATCACTTACTTGGTGAATTCGGTTTTCCAGTAGCCTTCTACACGCTCAACCAGCGATTTCGGCAGAGCGACGTAATCCAGTTCTTCGGCCTGCTTCTGGCCATTTTCCAGAGACCACTTGAAGAAGTCGAAAGTGGCTGCACTTCGCTCTTCGTTCTTGGCCTTCTTGTACATGATGATCCAGGTGGTGGCGGTGATCGGCCATGCTTCGTCGCCCGGAGCGTTGGTCATGATCAGACCGAAATCCTTGGCGCTTGCCCAGTCGGCAGTGTCAGCCGCAGCGGCGAAGGTCTTGGAAGTCGGGGTTACAAACTTGCCAGCCGCGTTTTTCAGCTGGGTGTAAGACAGTTTGTTGGTTGCCGCGTAGGAGTACTCTACGTAGCCGATGGAACCCTTGATCTGCTTGACGTAGGCAGAAACACCTTCGTTACCCTTGCCACCCACACCCACTGGCCATTTGACGGTGGAACCGAACTGCAACTTCTCATTCCACTCCGGGCTGACTTTGCTCAGGTAGTTGGTGAAGTTGTAGGAAGTGCCCGAACCGTCGGAACGGTGAACAACAGTGATGTTGGTTTTAGGCAGAGTCACGCCAGGGTTGAGTGCCTTGATGGCCTCGTCGTCCCAGGTCTTCACGGTGCCCATGAAGATCTTGGCCAGTGTCTCGCCGTCCAGCTTCAGCTTGCCGCTTTCGATGCCTTCAACGTTGACGATTGGCACGATGCCACCGATCACGCTAGGGAATTGACCCAGGCCAGCGGCCTGCAGGTCTTCTGCCGACATCGGGGCATCGGATGCGCCGAAGTCAACGGTTGCTGCCTTGATCTGGGCAATACCGCCGCCCGAACCGATCGACTGATAGTTGATGCGGTTTGGAGAATTCTTGCTGTAGTCCTGGGACCACTTTGAAATAACCGGGAAAACGAAACTCGAACCAGCGCCAGTAACATCAGTCGCGTGGGCAGCACCGCTCAGGCACAGCGAAGCGATCAGAAGCGACAAGCGTTTTTTAGTCAGCAGTATCACGGTAATACCTCAGTCCAGGAGAAAGTGTGGTGGTCCACTTAAGGAGGCCCGAGGCGGATTTAAAACCTGAAATGTTGCTGTTTAATGACAGTCCGTCGACTCGTGTCAGAAATGAGCGTTTTTTGTAGTCGATCTCCTACGCCCGCCCACCATAAAAAACCGGTAAAGCCCCGTATTTACAGGGGTTTCCTCCTGAATCCCGAAAAATATCAATCTGCCACCCCATCAAGATGGCGCAGAGCCATCTCTGTTTTTAAATTGTAAGAAAGCGCGTCTTTTTAGAACCAATGTCAGGCTGGAGATGACTTTTTATAGCAACAAGGTCTTGAAGACTCCGCCGGTCGGAAGCATCGCACCTATCTTTTCCCAGTCCAGACCAATGACAGGTAACGACCCAACATTGGAGACTCACATCATGATCGGCAACCGAATAGCGGCTTGGGGCCTTGCGGCCTTACTGGCAGGTATGAGCGCAGGTACATGGGCAGGATCGACCGGCCCTACCCATCCAGAAGGCAATGACCCGGACAGCCCGGCCATGGAGCTGAAAAGCGATCAGGAAGACAACACCGACGGCAGCAGCCCCGAAGCGGACGGCAGGGTCCCGGACCCGGAGCAAACCAACGGGATGGGCAGCGACAGCACTCAGGGCTCGAACGGCGATAACGACAGCAGTACCGCCAATGATAAAAAACCCTCGGATCACTGAGATCAGTCCAGTTGATCGGGTGCCCACTGCACGTAACAGACTTCTACAGGCATGCCATGCTCGGCACAGAAATCCAGCCAGCGCAGTTGGTTGTCCTGTAGCCGGTCGCCAGGTCCCTTGACCTCGATCATGCGATAACGACGCTGTTCGGGGAAAAACTGAATCAGGTCAGGCATGCCGGTGCGATTGGCCTTGATGTCTTGCAGCAAGCGGCGAAACCAGTGGCCAAGGTGCTCGGCAGGCAAACAATGCAGAGCCTGCTCAAGCAACTCGGGGGTCAGGACGCTCCAGAACACGAAGGGCGACTGCAGGCCGGACTTGCTCTGGAAGTGCTCACGAATCGTCGCCTGATAGGTACCACTTTCCAACTGGGCCAGGCATTCATCGAACAATGCGGCACGGCGTTGGTAGAAATCCGGGCTGAGAAGATCGCTGGGGGCGCTATGGAAGGGATGGAAAAACGCTCCCGGCAGCGGTGCGAAAATAGCCTTCCAGCACAGCAGGCCGAACAGTGAGTTGATCAGCGCATTCTCGACGTAATGCACCTCGCTGCCCTCTTCTGCCAGATGCTCGCGGGTGAGGAACTCGACACTCAGACCCGGCACCGGCACAACGCTCAGATCCAGGCGTGACACGCTGCGAGCGGCCGCACGCTTCTCGACCGCCAGACCCAGCTTGCGCTGTAAACGCGGCAGAATGCGTTGCAGATGCTGAAGCTCGGCATCGTTCTGTGGCACGGCCCTGACCTGCTCCAGCAGCGCCATGGCCTGGGCATATTCGGCACTGAGTTCCAGAACCCGGATCTGCCGCGAACGCGCACCGGGATAATTGCACTGGCGATAGACCTCCAGTGCCAGCGGCCATTCCTTCAAGCGCTCGGCCTGCTGCCCGATATGGAACAGCAGTTTGGCACAGCGCCTTTGCAGCCACGGATTGCGTGTTTCGATGGCCATCGCCTGTTCGGCCAGCAACGCCAGCTCGATGCCCTGCTCCATGGCTTCCCGGCAGGCATGCAATTGCAGGCAGACGTCTATGTCCACCCGTTCGCTGATGGCCCGTGAATCCGGGGAAAATTCGACTTTCTCATAGCGAAAGATGCCCAGATCCGCCAGCACGAACTCCGACCACTCCTGATACAGATTGCCGAAATACAGAAGGCGCAGGCGATCACACAGCGGCATCACCTTCAGCTCGAATACCTGATCGTCCAGGTCGGGGTGCCACTGATCCAGAGGCTGGGCGACTTCATAGACCGATTGCAGCCGCTCAAGCCACTGCGGCTTGCGCTCCGGCCCTTTTACCGCATGGGCCTTGAAACACTGGCTCAGTTCGTCCTTGCGCAGCAATTGAAACAACGCTTCCAGATCAAGCCGCGGACGTGCGTCGATCAAGCCATGCGCCAGCAATGGCAGCGCCGCTTCGCGGGTATCGCCAATTTCGTCGTAATCGAGCTTGCTGGCCCGGAACAGCGTGCCCTTGCGCATGACCATACGCACCAGCAACCCTTGGGCAGGCGTCGGCAACCCGGAAAAATCACTGATAAACCGGCGCTCGTGCTCATCCAGCAGATCGTCGTAACGCTGAACGATCCAGGCCAGGACCTGACGGAAGTTTTCCAGGTAATAAAACGGATTGTCGAGAGGTGGAGTGCTCAAGGATACGGTCACATACGGCAGAGACAGGCGGCCAAGGATACTGGTTATCCGTACAGATTCCAGCCATGAATCCATCGGTTTTCAGGTCGCCCGATAAATGGTGCATTTCGCAAAAGGGCCTGCGGGCCGTAAGATCGCCCTTTTTGGCAAGGAGCGGATATGCAAGCGCCGCTGGTTTACCTCGCAGGTTTTGATGTGTTCCGCCAGGACGCCGTCGAATATGGTCAATACCTCAAGAACCTGTGTGCAGCCCAGGGTCTGGAAGGGTTGTACCCGTTCGACAATGAAGTGCCGTCCGGGTTGTCTGCTCACGACACAGCGCAATTGATCTGCACGATGAACATCGCAATGATCCAGCGTTGCACGGCGGTGCTGGCCAACCTCAATGTCTTTCGCGGCCTGGAACCCGACTCAGGCACCGCGTTCGAGGTTGGCATGGCGGTGGCGCTGAACAAACCGGTGTGGGGATATTTCGAGCCCGTCGCCTCGTTACGCGAACTGGTGCCTCATGATGAAAACGGTTTCGACAGCCAGGGTTTCATCGTGGAAGACTTCAACCTGCCCCGCAACCTGATGCTGGCCTGCACCTGGGCGGGAAGCAGCCCGAGTGCCGAGTCGGGGATCGAAGCATTGGCCCGGTATCTGACCTCAAAGTAGGAGCAACCGGGCAGCGATCCGCTTATTCGCGAAGAGGCATTCCAGATGATGAATATGTACCGGATGTCGCGGCCTCTCGCGAATAAATTAGCTCCTACGCGGGCTGGAGTTGGGGCTCACCCCAATGTCGATGACCCGATATCACCGGTAATGGTCGGGTCAAGCTTGTCGGCATCGACAAAATCATCCAGACCAAGGATATCCAGGTCCAGATAGCCTTCCGGATCATTGTCTTCATCGGCATCGGCATCGTTCAAAGGCGACTGGTCACCGCCAAAATGCTGTACCGGAGTGGCAAATCGAGAAAAGTCTGTTGCGAATGAAGATGTCTGCATGGATGCCTAGCTCCTGTTTTTCTCATGAAATCAGATACGTCCTACGCATCTGCATGACCACAGGCTATCGCAGCCGCGGATAAAAGCGCAAAACCTCAGGTCCAGCCTACAAATTCGCCACCGTTGTCACGCAACATCTGCAGCATTTTCTGGGCGGCCGGTGACAGGTAACCACTGCTGCGCAGTGTCACGCCAATGGTGCGTTTCATCGTGGTCTGCTCCAGAGGCACTTCGCGAAGATGCTGCATGTTCTTGCCAAACTCCAGTGACTCCCTGGCGATAAAGCTCAGCAGGTTGCTCTGGGCAATCAGCCCCGGCAGCAGGGAAATGGAGTTCGCCTCGATCTGCACCACGGGCAGCGGCAAACCATGGGCGGCAAAGGTCGCATCCAGCCATTTACGTGAAGACACACCTGTGGGCGGTAACACCCAGCGATAGGCATTCAAGTCGCTCATCTGCAGCGGCGCCTTGAAAATCGGATGCTGCTTGCTGGCTATGACCACCGCTTCGTCCTTGAGAATGGGGTAGCTGACAACCTGGTCATCGTCAGGAATCAGCGAGCAGATAATCATGTCCAGTTGCCCGGAACGCAGTGATTCGCCAAGCAAGTCGTCCTGTCCGACCACCAGCTTCAAGGTCACGTCCGGCGCGCGTTGCAACAAGGCCGAAGTCAGCTTGGGCATCAGGTATTCCGCCATCGTGGCCGCGCAACCCACGCGGATATTGCCCACCATGCCACTGGCGAAATCCCGGACCTCCCGCTGGGTCTGGGCAATGCTCTGCTGCAACTCCCTGCCCCGGGCCTGAAGCAGTTCGCCCACCGGGGTCAGCTTGATGCGTCGCCCGTCACGCTGGAACAGACGTGTACCAAGAGACTCTTCCAGACGCTGAATGCTTTTGGTCAGTGCCGGCTGGCTGCGATTGAGCTTTTCGGCTGCGCGTCCCAGATGACCCAGTTCAGCGATGGTTTCGAAATAAGTGAGGTCCCGCAGGTCCATATCCATCAACCAAAGTTATCAATTCATGATTATTAGAAAATAGACTTGATCGATTGAAGTGTCGATACTTTATACGACCGGTCAGGTCCTGATCGGCAGCCAAAGTCTGGGAGAACCTCCTTGCCACGTGCTTCAAGTCTGTCGCTATCCACGCTGCCTCCTCTGGCCCAATGGGCAAGCCTGCTGCTGGTTGCAGGCACCTTCGGGCAATTTCTCAAGTACCTGAACGTTCCTGCGGCGCTGTTCCTTGGCCCGATGCTGGTCGCCATCGGTTTCGGTGTATCGGGTGCGACCATCCGCATGAATAAAAAGCTTTTCCAGCTGGGCCAGGGCACGGTAGGCGTGCTGATCGCCCACGCCATGACCATCGGTGTGCTGATGACCGCCATCCAGTCCTGGCATGTCATGTTGTTCGCCACGATCCTGACTGTGCTGCTCAGTGCGCTGGTCGGGCTGGTGCTGGTGCGCTTTGCCGGCATCCCCAGCAACACGGCAGCCTGGGGCACCTCGCCGGGCGCGGCATCAGCGATGGTGGCCATGTCCGAAGACTACGGCGCCGACTCCCGAGTGGTCGCCACCATGCAATATGTGCGTGTCGTGTGTGTGGTGGTGGTCGGCTCGCTGGTCAGCCGCTTCATGGGCGCTCCCGACAGCGGCGCAGACCTGCACAGCAGTGAAGTGGCGCTGCAAGGCATGAACCTGCTGGACTTCGGCCTGAGCCTGGGGGTCATCGTATTCGGTGTGCTGCTGGGCGCGCGAATGCCTGCCGGTGCCTTGCTGGTGCCGCTGGTAATCGGCGGTGCTCTGCAATTGAGTGGCCTGCTGCAAATCACCATCCCCACCTGGATGCTGGCCATGGGGTATGGCGCCATAGGCTGCTATATCGGCCTGCGCTTTGACCGTGAAACCATCAGCTACGTCTGGCGACGCCTGCCGATGATGATCTTCGCCTCGATGCTGCTGATCGTGTTGTGCGCCCTTTCAGCCTGGCTGATTGCCGTGATGCTGGACAAGGATTACCTCTCGGTCTACCTGGCCACCAGCCCCGGCGGCCTGGATGCGATGGCGATCATTGCCATCGACACCCATGCCGACGTCGGTTTCGTGCTGGCGATGCAGACCCTGCGCCTGTTCGGCGTGATCCTGACCGGCAGCTTCCTGGCCCGGCAGATCATCCGCCTGACCGACAAGCGGATACCGGCACATTGACTCCCGTCAGGCCATGCCCGCCAAGGCACTGGCCAGGCTTGGCGCCAGCGGCAATACCGGCAGCAGAGTGGCCTGATAGGCGTGATACAGGTCCGGCTTGCCCGGCCAGATATCCGCGCTGGGTACATTCTGCTCGTTGAGTTCGTGACGCCAGCTACCGTGTTCATGGTCGATAAACAGGGTTTCGTTGAACTCCCAGAAGCAGCGATACCAGTCCTCATACTGTTTTTCGCCCGTGCGTTGCAGCAATGCAGCCGCTGCGGCCGCCGCTTCGCAATGGGTCCAGTGCAGACGATGGCGCACCACCGGGCGATTCTCCCAGTCGAGGGTGTAGACAATGCCTGGCGCGCCATCGACATTCCAGCCATGGCGGCAGGCATTGGCAAACAACTGACGGGCATCGTTCAGCAACCACTCAGGCGTCGGACGGCCTGCGCGCTTGAGGGCGGCCTCCAGATGCAGAACCAGACGCGCCCACTCGAAAGCATGCCCCGGCGTGGTGCCGAAAGGCCGGAAACCGTCTGCGGGGTTGTCGCGGTTGTAGTCGGGTAAAGGCTGCCAGGACTGGCTGAAATGCTCGACAACCTGGAAGTCATTGGCCGCGGCATGCCCATGGATGATCCGTTCGACGATACTCAGCGCCCGGTCAAGCCATTGCGCGTCGCCGGTAACATCCGCCAGGGCCAGGAAAGCCTCGGTGCTGTGCATATTGCTGTTGGCACCGCGATAAGCTTCTTCGCCCTGCCAGTCTCGAGCGAAGGACTCGCGCATGGCGCCCTCTTCCTCGCTCCAGAAACGGGTCTTGATGATCTGTATCGAATCGGACAGCAGCGCCTGGGCACCCTCTCGTCCGGCCACCACCGCCGAGCTGGCAGCCAGGGCGACAAAGGCATGCAGATAGGCCTGCTTGTCGGTCTTGCCACCCTCCTCCAGCGCTGCACTGAACCAGCCACCGTGCTCGGCGTCACGCAACGGGCCGCTGAGGGCTGCAATCCCGTGATCCACCAGCGCGGCGCAGCCGGGAATGCCCTGAGCGTGGGCCATGGCAAAACTGTGGGTCATGCGGGCGGTGTTCATGGTCTGAGCCGTGGCACCGACCATGAGACGGCCATAGCCGTCGAGGCTGCCGAAGCCGTTTTCCAGCTTCGAGGCCTTGGCGAAGGTCAGCAGGCGAGTACCTTCCTGCGCCAGCCATTGATGATGACGTTGCGAAAGCAGCCAACTGCTGAAGTTGTAGTTGTTATTGTCCATGACGCGATGCCGCCTCCAACGATAAGAAATTTACCGGTGGTCTTTCCGACCGTGGGCAATCATGCGCGCCACGGCCGGTCAGCGGCAAGCGGACCTGTAAAGGTTCTGCTTCAGACCTTGAAGTTGGACACGACCTGATTCAGGTCGGCAGCCAGGCGTGACAGCTCATGGCTGGAGGCGCTGATCTGGTTTGCACCCTGGGTGGATTGCATGGACAGGTCGCGGATATTGACGATATTACGGTCCACTTCACGGGCCACTTGTGCCTGTTCCTCGGCGGCGCTGGCGATGACCAGGTTACGCTCGGAAATCTGGTTGATGGACGAAGTGATTTCGCTCAGGGACTCACCCGCACCCAGGGCAAGCGACAAGGTTGAATTGGCACGGTCACGACTGGTCATCATCGACTCAAGCGCCTGGGCGGAGCCATTGCGCATGGCGCTGACCATGGTGTCGATTTCCAGAGTCGACTGCTGAGTACGATGGGCCAGTGCCCGCACCTCGTCGGCCACCACCGCAAAACCACGGCCCGACTCACCGGCACGCGCAGCCTCGATGGCGGCGTTGAGCGCCAGCAGGTTGGTCTGCTCGGCAATCGAGCGAATGACATCCAGCACCTTGCCGATGTCCTGAGACTGATCAGCCAGGTTCTGCACCAGCGACGAAGTAGACTGTACGTTAGTGGTCAGGGTCTGGATCGACTGCACGGTCTCGTTCACACGCGCCTGACCGGCCTTGGCCGAGGCGCTGGAATGGTTGGAAGCATCGGAGGTGGACACCGCGTTGCGCGCCACTTCTTCAACAGCCGAAGTCATTTCATTGACAGCTGTGGCCGCCTGATCGATCTCGGCATTCTGTTGGTTCAGGCCGCGATAACTGTCTTCAGTGACCGAGTTGAGTTCAGTCGCAGCAGATGCCAATTGGGTGGCTGAGCTGCTGATATTGCGCATGGCGGTGCGCAGGTTGTCTTTCATCTGCTCAAGCGCACGCAACAGGCGAGTGACCTCATCACTGCCATCCACCACGATGTCATGGGTCAGATCACCCTTGGCCACATGCTCGGCAGCCGATACAGCGCTTTCCAGAGGCCTGACGATACTGCGGGTCAGCAACAGAGCCAGGCCAATTGTGCCCAGCGCTGCAAGGAGCACAAACGCAATCACGATATTGCGTGACTGGTCATACTGGATTTCGGCGGCCTTGCCTTCGGCATCGACCTTTTGATTGTAGAACTCGCCCATGTCACTCAGTTGCTTGCCCGAGCCATCGACGATGGTTTTCATGTCCACCAGCAACAGCTTGTTCAAACCGGCACTGTCGCCCTGGCCAGCCAGCACGAATGAACGCTCCAGAGCTTTCTGATATTCACCCAGGCTGACGCGGAATTGATCGGCCAGGGTCTTCTCTTCCGGGGTATCGACAAACTTGTCGAGTATGTCGAGCTTCTTGGCCAGATCCTGATTACGCACGTCCATCTGGCTGCGGTAGGTAGGAATATTCTTGGTATCTGTGTCCAGAGCCATACGCAGGGAAATCGTGCGAATGCGCAGCATGATTTCGCGAATATCGTTGACCACTCGCATGCTCGGCAGCCAATTGGTTTCAACCGCGATTTCGCTTTGGCGAATCGCAGACATCTGCACCAGCGAGAACCAACCCAACAACGCAACCAGCAGGGAAATCAGGGTAAAACCCAGGCCCGCACGGCGAGCGATAGTTAATGTGCGTAAGTTCATGGCGAGAGGCTCTTATATTTAGAAGGCAGTTTTGTAACTGGTTGTCAGACAACCTCCTATCATATCGACGGCTCGCAAGGCTTCTTGAGAGCTAAATGGAATCATTTTTTCGAGAAGAGCAACGTACTTTTGCGACAGGGCCTGTAATCAACAGGCCCCGCTCAAACAACTGTTTCAAACTTTATACATTCACTTGCCCGCAACACGTTCGGCCGCTAGTTCGGCCAGAAGATTACGTCTTGCGGTGGTGATGATGGCGACCGGATCCTTGGGCAGGTCGTGTTCGACGATATAAAGAGGCCTGTCAGTTCGCTCATAAGCCGGAATGATTTCCTTCCAGCTCAACAAGCCTTCTCCCAAAGGCGCGAAGTTCATTTCATCGTCACGTACTCCGATGCCGGAGTTGTCCTTGGCATGAATGGCAAACAGTCGACCGGCATACTGTCTGATGAAACGGGCCGGGTCATGTCCGCCGCGGTAAATCCAGGCCACATCGACTTCAAGCAACAGGTTCTCGGGCTTTGTAGCACTGACCAGCCACTCGAAAGCGGTCTTGCCCTGATACTTTTTCATTTCGAAGTCATGGTTATGGTAAGCCAGCTTCATGCCGTACTCCCGCAACCTGGCGCCCAGACGATCCAGTTCCCCACCCAGTTTGCGCCAGCCTGCGGCATCGGTCGGACGATCGGCCGGATCGAGCCAGGGCAGTACCAGAACCTTGTTGCCGATGGTCTGGTTAAAGGCAATGGTGGCTGGGAGGTTGTTGCGCAGGGTTGCCAGTTGTTCGTGGGAAGAGACGACGTTCAACTGATACTTCTCCAGCAGGAACTTGAGTTCATTGGCAGTAACGCCCTGGTTGCCGACGACTTCAAGGGAGCGAAAACCTGCACTTTTTGCCATGGCCAGTTGTTGCTCAAGCGTGCCGGCATTGCGCAACGTATACATTTGCAGGGCAATCGGACTGGTTGCACTCGAAGGCGGCGCAGCCATTGCGGCACTTCCTCCCGTGACAACCCAGACAAAGAGTGCGGACAGTACGGCAGACTTCATGAAACCCATGGCAACTTCCTTTGGCTATTGATTTATTCAGGACTTGGAAAACGTGATACCGGCCGGCCGCGCATCGCGAAAAGCCAGAAGAAAGACCAGCACGACACCCAGTGAAAAGGTCGCCGGGAATAACCAGATGCTGCGCCAGAGGTGGCCTTCGGGCCCTGCGTAATAATCGGAGACATGACCCGCGACCCAGAAACCGATCAGCATGCCCACGCCATAAGTGGCCAGGGTAATAAGTCCCTGTGCCGAACTTCTGAAGCGCTCCGATGCCTTGGCGTCGGTATAGATCTGGCCCGATACAAAGAAGAAGTCATAACAGATGCCATGCAAGGCAATGCCCGCGAACAGCATGAAAGCCAGGTCGCCATTATTGCCGTAGGCGAACAGGAGATAACGCAAGGCCCAGGCCAGCATCCCGACCAACAAGGCAACCTTGATACCGAAGCGATGAATGAAAAGCGGCAACAGCAGCATGAACACCACTTCGGAAACCTGGCCCACCGCCATTTTCGCCGTGGGGTTGGCTACACCGATTTCTGCCAGAAACGAGTTGGCGTTCTGGTAATAGAAAGCCAGCGGAATGCAGATCAGGATCGAGGCGACAAAGAACACCAGATAACTGCGGTCCTTCAACAGGCCCAAAGCATCCAGCCCGAGCAACTGCCTGAAACCTTCACGACCCGCTGTGGATTTCTGCGATGGCGTACCGGGCAGGGTAAAGCTGTACAGCCCCAGCGCCAGTGAAGCGAGGGATGACATCAGGAAAGTGCTGCGAAGAGCGCCGGACGAGATTGCATCCTGGGAGTCCCAGGTGAAGACAAAACTGATCACCACCCCGGCCACGATCCAGCCGATGGTGCCCCAGACACGGATACGGGCGAACTCCAGAGCCGGGTCTTTCATCTGCCGGAAGGCCACCGAGTTCACCAGTGCCAGGGTCGGCATATAGATGATCATGTAGGCCAGCAGATAGGGATAGAACTGACTGAAGTCAGGCGCACGATACAGCTGGTACAAAAGTACCGCGCCCAACAGGTGCAGCACGGCGAGAATACGTTCGGCGTTGAAATAGCGGTCGGCGATCAGGCCGATGACAAAGGGCGCAATGATCGCGCCCCAGGATTGTGTGGAAAATGCCATCCCGACCTGACCGCCACTGGCACCCAGGCTGGTGGAGAGAAAAGTTCCCAGGGTGACGAACCAGCCTCCCCAGATAAAGAATTGCAGGAACATCATGGCGCTCAGACGCGCAGTCATAGGGGTCATAACAGTCACCGTTTTATTTTTATAGCGGTAAACAGCATCGGGTTCAGGTGCCGGAATCAGGGGTCGGACAGCCCCAGCAGTCGGCGGTTGGATCGCTCATCGGCCGCCACACTGGCGAAGTCGTCGAATGCCTTTCGGGTCTTGGTAATCATGTGTTGCCGGATGAATGACGCGCCTTCAGCCGCGCCCTGCCCGGAGTCCTTCAGGCAGCATTCCCACTCCAGCACCGCCCAACCGGCAAAGTCGTATTGCGTCAGCTTGCTGAAGATGGATTTGAAATCGATCTGGCCATCGCCCAGGGAACGAAAGCGACCGGGGCGTTCGACCCAGCCCTGATACCCGCCGTAAACACCGGATCGGGCATCGGGACGAAATTCCGCATCCTTGACGTGAAACATGCGAATGCGCTCGTGATAACGGTCGATAAAACCCAGGTAATCCATTTGCTGGAGCAGCAGATGACTCGGGTCATAAAGAATCGCTGCCCGTGGATGATGATCAACAGCCTGGAGAAAACGCTCGAAGCTGGCGCCATCGTGCAGGTCTTCGCCGGGGTGAATCTCGTAACAGAGGTCGACACCAGCCTCATCGAAGCAATCGAGGATCGGCAACCAGCGTTTCGCCAGTTCGGCAAAGCCCTGCTCCACCAGACCTGCGGGCCTTTGTGGCCATGGATAGACATAAGGCCACAGCAACGCGCCGGAAAAAGTCGCATGCGCCGTCAGACCCAGGCGCTGACTGGCCCGCGCAGCCAGCTTCAACTGATCGATTGCCCATTCGGTCCGCGCCTGCGGCTGACCGCGCAGATGAGCTGGCGCGAAGTCGTCGAACAGCGTGTCGAACGCCGGATGCACCGCCACCAACTGGCCTTGCAGGTGCGTCGACAGCTCACTGATCTCGACACCGGCTTCAGCGCAGACAGCTTTCAGCTCATCGCAATAGCTCTGACTTTCGGCGGCCCGTGCCAGATCGATGAACTGCGTGCCCAGCGTCGGCAACTGAATGGCCTTGTAACCCTGGGACGCAGCCCAGCGGGCAATGTTGGCGAGTGTGTCGAACGGTGCTTCAGCCGACATGAACTGGGCGAGAAAAATGCCCGGCCCGCGCAAACCTGTGGATGCCTGACTCATGACAGTCCTCCCTGAGTGCAGACCAGCTCGGTCCACTTGGCGTCGCCACGATGGCTGGCGATCACGGTTTCGATAAAGGCCATGCCGCGTAATCCGACATCGATGCCGGGCACACCCTCGGCATCGCTGCCGTCGATGTCGGCACGAATGGCGCTGGCGAAATCACCATAGAGGTTGGCCATCGCTTCGAGATAGCCTTCAGGATGCCCGGCGGGCAAACGCATGCGCTGACTGGCGGCGTCACACAACCAGGGCTGGCCGACACCGGAACGCAAGATGCGCAAAGGCTGGTCAAGAGAACGATGGATAAGGCTGGAGGGATCTTCCTGGCGCCACTCCAGACCACCTTTACTGCCATAGAGGCGAATCTTGAGTGGGTTCTCCTCACCGGCACAAACCTGGCTGGCAATCAGCACACCGCTGGCACCTTCAGACATCTTGAACAGCATCGAAGCATCATCGTCCAGTTGCCGGCCTTCGATGTGTACAGCCAGCATCGCGCACAGTTGCACAATCGACTGACCGGCGACGAACTCCGCCAGGGAAAACGCATGGGTGCCTATGTCGCCAATGCAACCGCCCACTCCAGACTGCTCGGGTCGACCTCGCCAGTCAGCCTGCTTGTTGCCCTGCCCTGCGACATCCTGGCTGAGCCAGCCCTGGGGATACTCGACAATCACCTTGCGCAGCTCGCCGATCACGCCACTGCGTACCATCTCCCGAGCCTGCCAGACCATCGGATAACCCAGGTACGTGTGGGCCAGGCCATAAAGGCGGTTGCTGCGACCGACGACTTCCTTCAAATCCAGCAACTCGGCCAGGTTCAATGCGGCAGGCTTTTCGCTGAACACATGAAAGCCCGCGCTCAGCGCCTGGCTGGCAATGGGTGCATGCAGATGATTGGGGGTAACGATCACCAGCAACTCCATGCGCTGGTCTGCCGGTAGCGCACGCTCGGCTTCGAGCATGTGCTGCCAGTCGTCATAGCAGCGTGACTCTGGCAAACCCAGCGCCAGGCCAGTGTTGCGGTTGTTTCGGGTATCCCGGCTGAAAGCGCCGCAGACCAGCTCATAACATCCATCAAGCCCGACGGCCTGGCGGTGAGCCTTGGCAATGAACGCGCCCTCACCTCCGCCGACAAAACCCATTCTTATTTTTGGAATTGCTGCATTCATCACGAAATCTTCTCTGTTTGAAGCAAGGTCAGGCTCAGGTTTTACTGAGATGTAACCGGTTACATCGTGGCGAGAACTTATCCCCTCCCATGCCGGGTGTCAAACTCCGGATCCGGGTTTTCGAAGATTTCTGCACACGCTCAACCTGCGGTAAGCTCGCAGGCCGCACAGCTTGAAACGAGGTGGTTTTGTCCAATATCCGTGAAGTGGCCCGACTGGCAGGGGTTTCGGTCGCTACCGTGTCGCGAACCCTCAAGTCCCCCGAGCGCGTGCTGCCCGAGACCCGTGACAAGGTCAATGCCGCCGTGGAACAGGCCGGTTATCGCCCCAACCTCATGGCGGTGCAGTTTCGCTCCCGCAAGACCGCCAATCTGGTCATTCTGGTGCCGACCATCGCCAACACCTTCTTTGCTCGGGTGATCAGCGGCGCTCAGCAGGCCGCCCAGGCCGCCGGTTATCGACTGCTGCTGTGCGACACCCAGGGACGCGAGGAAATCGAACGTACATTTGCCGAGCTGGTATATGCCCATCAGGCAGATGGCGTGATTCAACTGCGCGCCTACGACCCTTACGATACAACCTGCTCCAGTGCCGACTTGCCCCCCATCGTCAACGCCTGCGAAGTGATCAGCAATGGCCGCCATCCGACTATCAGCCTGGATAACCATGCCGCCGCCAAAGCCATGACCCAGCACCTGATCGAACTGGGACATCGCCGAATCGGCCTGATCAAAGGCCCCAGAAGCAGCCCGCTGACCCGCGACCGCGTGGCCGGATACCTTGATGCCCTGGAACAGGCAGGTATCGAATTCGATCCTGCGCTTGTGTGCCATGGCAACTTCAGTCTGCAAGCCGGTTATGACGGCGCAGGCGCCATCCTGGAACTACCCGAACGGCCCACCGCACTTTTCTGCGAAAACGATGAAATGGCCATCGGCGCACTGAAACGCATCAAGGAACACGGCCTGCGCGTGCCCGAAGACCTTTCCCTGGTGGGCTTCGACGACATTCCACTGGCGGCCTACTGCGACCCGCCACTGACCACCATTTCCCAGCCTGCCGAAGCCTTTGGCCAGACAGCCGTCCAGATGCTGATCGCCCTGATCGAAAAGAAACCCATAGAACAACGCCATATCGTGCTGCCGTTTGAATTGACGTTGCGCAACAGCACAGCTGCGCCGGGTTTCAGAGGGCGGTGATTACCGCCCCGCCACACGCCAGACCCGCGCCAGATCCCGCGCCCGGTCATGCAGCAGGCTCGCTGCATTGCGGCAGGCTTCATCCAGGGTCATCGGCCCGCTGGCCAGGGCGAAGGCGGCGCTGATACCGTGCTCGTACAATCGCTCATAGCCCTCGCCCAGCGTGCCCGCCAACACAATAACGGGCACTTGATGGCGGGCGGCAACTCTGGCGACGCCAAAGGGCGTCTTGCCGCGCAAGGTCTGGGCATCGAAGCGCCCTTCCCCGGTAATCACCAGGTCCGCGCCCACAAGCGCCTGTTCAAGACCGGTGAGATCGGCCACCACTTCCACGCCCGCCCGGAATGAGGCCTTGAGATAGGCCTTGGCAGCAAAGCCCATGCCGCCAGCAGCACCGCTGCCGGGGCTGTCGCGCAGATCCTGGCCGACCGCCTGCACGGACAGGTCGGCGAAATGCCCGAGCGCAGCATCAAGCGCCAGAACCTGTTCAGGGGATGCGCCTTTCTGCGGACCGAAAATGTGCGATGCACCGTTCGGGCCGCACAAGGGATTGTCCACATCGGCAGCGATTTCAAAGCGTACATCGGACAGCCGCGGATCAAAGCCGCTCAGATCGACGCGAGCCAGTTGTGCCAATGCCAGGCCACCCGGCACCAAAGGCTGGTCATTGCCGTCGAGAAACCGTGCGCCGAGCGCCGACAGCATGCCGGTGCCAGCATCGTTGGTCGCGCTGCCGCCAATGGCCAGGATCACCCGTTGAGCTCCGGCGTCCAGTGCCTGAGCAATCAGCTGACCAGTGCCGTAAGTCGTGGTGATGCAGGCATTGCGTTGTTCGAGGGTCAGCAATTGCAGGCCGCTGGCCATGGCCATTTCGATAATCGCGGTGCGGCTGTGCGGCAGCCAGCCCCAATGGGCCTGAACCGGGCTTTCCAGTGGGCCGCGGACTTCAGCGCTCATCAATTGCCCGTTACAGGCAGCCAATACGGCTTCGATAGTACCTTCGCCACCGTCGGCCATCGGGCATTCGATCAGTTCGGCAGTCGGCCAGACGTCGGCAAGGCCACTGGCAATGGCAGTCGCGACAGCCTGGGCGCTGAGGCTGTCCTTGAAAGAGTCGGGTGCGATGACGATTTTCATTGTTGTTCTCCATATCCGATGCAGGGATGTTCTCACCCCGTCATGGATTTTCCGCCTGACCTTCGCACAATGAATGTCAAAGGTTATCGGTCATTTGAACAAAATTCGCCTTCAGCCAGAGCGAGGTGTCATCTGCACGCCCAGATACAAACGCAGCACGTCATCGGTCTTGTAAGGATCACATCCCGTCAGCTCGGCAATCTTTTCCAGCCTGTAACGCAGGCTGTTGCGATGGATACCCAAGGCTTCGGCGCAGGCCTGGCTTTCCCCGCTGTATTCAAACCAGCTGCACAGGGTTTCCAGCAATTGGCCATGATTGTGCAAGCGGCCAATCGGCTCGGCAATCTCCTGGGCGAGCCAGTCGTGACGATGACGCCAGAACAGCACCGGCAGGCGATAAGCCGACAGACGCAGCAGACGCTGGTCGGGCCGGGACTGACGGGCGTAATCCAGCAGGTCCTGCGCAGCGCTGCAGGCATGGCGCAAGGCAGGCAGATCGGCCGATGGCTCTGCGGTGGCCATGCGTAACACCGGCCAGCCATGCTCATCGAACTGCTTGAGCAGCAAGGCATCGTCCCGGTCCTTGCCCTGCGCCCGACACCAGTACAACAGAGTCGGCTCGCGCATCACACACCAACTGTCGGCGTAGCGGCCATTGAGCCAGGCAACCAGTTGGCTCGCTGTGGAAGTCTGCTCGGCCAGACGGATCAACACCGCCTGACGCGGCAAGTGAGGTTGCAGGCCCAACTGTCGCGCTTCATCCACCAGGCTTTCCGGACAGTCCTGCAACAGCAGGCGAGCCAGCAGGTCTTCGCTGCGCTGCAAGCGCCACTGTCGATCAGCCTGCTGACGACGATGCTCCATCAGCATTTCGGCGGTCATGCGCACCAGTTCGCCGTAGACCCGAACCTCGTCTGGTTCACCGGTAATGCCCAGCACGCCCACCAGCTTGTGATCGAGCATCAGCGGCAGATTCACGCCAGGTTTCACACCGCCCAGATGCAGTGCCGCCTGGGAATCGATCTCCACTACGCGGCTGTTGGCCAGTACCAGTTGCGCCCCTTCATGCCGGGTGCACAAACGCTCGGGATCGCCACTGCCGATGATGATGCCCAGATAGTCCATGACATTGACGTTGTAAGGAAGAATCGCCATGGCCCGGTCGACAATGTCCTGAGCCAGGACTCGGTCAAGGGCGAACATGGAAAAAACCCTGCGGCAGGAAAGGCTTGGAATGGATAGGCATGGGACACATTTTTGGATTTATTGAGGTCTGGAGTGTGCCTGCAAGTTTGGTGCTTGTCTGTAGCCCGAGGCAGACGGCGCAGGAGTGAATTCATTCGCGAAATGCCCCGTCTTCGCGAATGAGCGGAGCGCCGCCCGATTGCTCCTACAGCGGCACCAACCGTTCGCGGCTGTTGCTCAGGTGGGTCCACATTGCAGCCCTCGCAGCATCGGGGTCTTTGCGACGGATGGCACTGAGCAGTGCCTCATGTTCGAGGTTGGCCAGATAGCCGTGGGGAGCCATGCTGGCACCGGCGCGCTCGCTCGATGCGATGCGCGTGCGGGGAATGATCGCGCTGCCCAGGTGCTGCATGATTTCAATGAAGTACGGGTTGCCTGTCGCTTCGGCGATCAGCATGTGAAAGCGCTTGTCGGCTTCCACACAACTGTCTTCGTTGGCCAACAGATCCTGATAGTCATCCAGCGCCTGACGCATCGCCGCCAGTTGTTCATCGGTACGACGCAATGCGGCCAGGGCCACGGCCTGGGTTTCCAGGCCGATGCGCAGCTCGATGATGTCCCGCACCCGGGAAACCGTTTCAACCTTGAGACGCAACCCGGTCTGGTCGCTGCGCTCCAGCACGAAGGTGCCAACGCCATGGTGGGTCACGACCAGCCCCGATGCCTGCAATTTGGAAATCGCTTCGCGCACCACGGTGCGGCTGACGCCGTGCTCACGAACGATCTCGTTTTCGGACGGCAGCTTCTGACCGGGAGCGATCTTGCCCAGCAGTATCCGCTGGCTGAGTTCGGTGACCAGATCGGTGGCCAGGCTGTGTTGACGACGCTTTGAGGAAGCGATGCTGGGTTCTTGCATGGCGATCATGTCCTGAAACACCGGTTTCTAAGCCTCTCACTTGTCTGAAACAACGAGTGCAAGGTCGACGATGGGCTGGATCATAACACCGGATAGCCTGCGGGATGCCCATTCGCCAAGGGCTCTGTACTTGTCTAACTTGTCAGACAAGCGATCATAAAATCAAAACAACAGCTTTTTCAGCACCGGCTGTCTTTTCAAGAATCTTCTGCTCTCCCTTTCTCGAAAACGCCCTCAGCTCCAAGCTTCATAAATCCTTAAAAAACCTTAAAACCCAATGAATAATGGGATTAAAACAATAAAAATCCTGAAAAAACCACACCCACTCCAAGCCTGTTCATTTTCAATAAATACAAAAAATGCCTGATACCAAACGCCTGGGGGGACTTGCGCGGCAAACTTTTACTTGTATGATGACCGACAATGCAAGGGACACATCTTGCACATACCCGCATAAAAACAACGAGTGGGAGATTCAACCTTGAGCACGTCCAATCCCGGGATAGCTGACCACAAGGACCCGGTCCTGAGTTCGGCCATATCCAAAGTAAAACGCCACGTTCTGCCGCTTTTCGTCATCATGTTCATCGTGAACTACATCGACCGGGTGAACATCGGCTTTGTGCGTTCGCACATGGAGCATGATCTGGGCATCGGTGCTGCGGCCTATGGCCTGGGTGCCGGCCTGTTCTTCATCGGTTACGCGCTGTTTGAAGTTCCTTCCAACCTGCTGCTGCAAAAAGTCGGCGCCCGAATCTGGCTGACACGCATCATGTTCACCTGGGGCATCGTTGCCTCCTGCATGGCCTTCATCCAGAACGAAACCCACTTCTATATCCTGCGTTTCCTGCTGGGCGTGGCCGAAGCCGGTTTCTTCCCGGGCGTGATTTACTACTTCACCCGCTGGTTGCCTGGCGCCGAACGCGGCAAGGCTATTGCCATCTTCCTCAGCGGCTCGGCCATTGCTTCGCTGATTGCCGGCCCGTTGTCAGGCCTGCTGTTGCAGATCAATGGCCTGGGCATGAAAGGCTGGCAGTGGATGTACTTCATCGAGGGCATGTTCTCGGTGGGTCTGTGCTTCTTTGTCTGGTTCTGGCTGGACTCCAAACCTCACGATGCCAAGTGGCTGAGCCGCGAAGAACAGGACGCTCTCGTCAAAGCCATCGACGACGAGCAACTGGCCCGTGAAGCCGCAACCCCCATCAAGCCGTCACTGGGCAAGCTGCTCAAGGACAGTCAGATCATTCTGTTCTGCCTGATCTACTTCTTCATCCAGTTGACCATTTATGCAGCGACCTTCTGGCTGCCCAGCATCATCAAGAAAATGGGTGACCTGAGCGACATTCAGGTGGGCTTCTTCAACTCGATCCCCTGGTTACTGTCGATCATCGGCATGTACGCCTTCGCTTCGCTGTCGGCCAAATGGAAACACCAGCAGGCCTGGGTCGCCACTGCCCTGCTGATCGCAGCCGCCGGGATGTTCCTGTCCACCACTGGCAGCCCGGTCTTTGCCTTTGTCGCCATCTGCTTCGCGGCCCTTGGTTTCAAATCGGCATCGTCACTGTTCTGGCCCATCCCGCAAGCCTATCTGGATGCGCGGATCGCTGCGGCAGTCATCGCCCTGATCAACTCGGTAGGCAACCTGGGCGGTTTCGTGGCCCCTACCACCTTCGGCCTTCTCGAACAGAACACCGGCTCGATTCAGGGCGGGCTCTATGGCCTGACCGCAACGTCGCTGATTGCCGCAGTCATCGTCTTTGCCGCCCGCAACAAGCCAAAGCCTGGCGCCACACCGGTTGCCGCCGTACAGACATCGGCCAGTCATTGATCACTCACGGACTCGCCTTTAAAAGGATCAGACCATGAACACTCCAAACAAGACCCCTGTCATCACCAGTCTGCAGGTCGTGCCGGTGGCGGGCCACGATGACATGCTGCTCAACCTCAGCGGCGCGCATGGCCCTTACTTCACCCGCAATATCGTGATTCTCAAGGACAACGCCGGTAATACCGGCGTGGGTGAAGTCCCTGGCGGCGAGCGCATTCGCCAGACGCTGGAAGATGCCCGCTCACTGGTCGTCGGCAGCAGCATCGGCACGTATCAGAAGATCCTCAATGACGTGCGCCAGGCATTCGCCGAACGCGACGCAGGAGGCCGTGGCCAGCAGACGTTCGATCTGCGCATCACCATTCACGCGGTCACCGCACTGGAAGCTGCCTTGCTGGACCTGCTCGGCCAGCATCTGGAAGTACCGGTGGCCGCCCTGCTGGGCGAAGGCCAGCAACGCGATTCGGTGGAAATGCTCGGCTATCTGTTTTATGTCGGCGACCAGCACCAGACCAACCTGCCCTACCGCAGCGAAGCGGATGCCGACAACGACTGGTTCCGGGTCCGCCATGAAAAGGCACTGACGCCCGAAGCCGTGGTTCGCCTGGCAGAAGCCGCTCACAGCCGTTATGGCTTCCAGGACTTCAAGCTCAAGGGCGGCGTATTGCGTGGCGATGAGGAAATCGAAGCCGTGACCGCGCTGGCCGAGCGCTTCCCCGATGCCCGCATCACCCTGGACCCGAACGGGGCCTGGTCATTGAAAGAAGCGATTCGTCTGTGCCGCGACCAGCATCATGTGCTGGCCTATGCCGAAGACCCATGCGGTGCTGAAAACGGTTTCTCCGGTCGCGAAGTCATGGCCGAGTTCCGCCGCGCCACGGGCCTGAAGACCGCCACCAACATGATTGCCACTGACTGGCGTGAAATGGGCCATGCGATTCAGTTGCAGTCCGTCGACATTCCGCTGGCCGACCCGCACTTCTGGACCATGCAGGGTTCGGTGCGCGTGGCCCAGATGTGCAACGAGTGGGGCCTGACCTGGGGTTCGCATTCCAATAACCATTTCGATATTTCCCTGGCGATGTTCACCCATGTGGCCGCCGCTGCACCGGGGGATATCACCGCCATCGACACCCACTGGATCTGGCAGGACGGCCAGCGCCTGACCAAAGAGCCTCTGCGGATCATCGGTGGTCATGTGCAGGTCCCGAAAAAACCGGGGCTGGGTATCGAACTGGATGTGGACCAGCTCAACAAGGCCCATGAACTGTACAAAGGCATGGGCCTGGGCGCCCGCAACGATGCGGTCGCCATGCAGTTCCTGATTCCGAACTGGGAGTTCAACAACAAGCAGCCTTGTCTGGTGCGTTGACTCCACCCGCTTTTCAATAACTTGCTCTCCCCTGGCAACCGGCGCGTAACCCCCTTACGCGCCGTTTTTTTTGCTCCGATCATGACGTGCTATGGTGTGTGCAACATTTTGTCGCGACTGCCCGTCATGCTGCATATCGCTCGCACTCACCCACGCCTGAGTCTGGCCACGTTACTGGGCCTGGCGGGCGGTATCGCTTCCGCCTTCTTTTATAAAGACGCCTCGTTCACCAGCAATTGTCTGACCGGCTGGAACATTGGCGTGTGGCTTTACCTGATCCTGATCCTCACTCACACCCTGCGCAGCAACGCCGAAGACGTCAAAAGAATCGCCATGATCGAGGATGAAAATGCCGGCGTGATCCTGATGACCGTGAGCATTGCGGCCCTGGCCAGCCTGGCGGCCATTTTCCTCGAACTGGCAGGCAGCAAGGACATGACCAGCAACCAGCGCCTGTTGCATTACGCCTTTACCGGCATGACCATCGTGGGTTCCTGGCTGATGATCGGAGTGGTCTTCAGCCTGCATTACGCCCGCCTGTTCTACACATGGAAAGGCAAAGAGCCGGCCTTGCGTTTTGCCGATGGCGAAACCCGGCCCGATTACTGGGACTTCCTGTATTTCTCCTTCACCCTGAGCGTCGCCGTGCAAACCTCGGATGTAGGCGTAGCCAGCCGGAACATGCGCCGGATCGTCCTGGCCCAGAGCCTGATCGGCTTTGTGTTCAATACCGCGATCCTGGGGTTTTCCATCAACATCGCTGCCAGCCTGTTTGGCTGACAGACCGAAACCAGGCCTCTGGAGCCCTCGAATGACAAAAACAAGCATTGCAGTGATCGATGACTGGCAAGACATTGCCAGCGATGTAGTGGACTGGTCCGTGCTGTCGCCCATCGGCGAAGTCAGTTTTCTTCATGACTTCCCGGCCGACACTGCAACCATGGTGCAGCGCCTGCAAGGTTTCGAGATCATTTGCATGATGCGCGAACGCACCTTGTTTGATGAAGCCCTGCTCAGCCAGTTGCCACGCCTCAAACTGCTGGTGACCGGCGGCATGCGCAACGCAGCCATTGATATCAAGGCTGCGAAACGGCTGGGAATCGAAGTCTGTGGTACCGAAAGCTACAAGCATGCCGCACCGGAGCTGACCTGGGCGCTGATCATGGGCATCACCCGCAATCTGGTCGCGGAAGCCAATTCATTGCGCGACGGCAAATGGCAAGTCGGCCTGGGCAGCGATCTGCATGGCAAGACATTGGGCATTCTGGGGCTGGGCAGCATCGGTAAATGGATTGCTCGTTACGGGCAGGCGTTCGGCATGAACGTCATCGCCTGGAGCCAGAACCTGACAGCCGAGGCAGCCGCCGAGTCGGGTGTCACTTATGTGAGCAAGCAGGAATTGTTCGAGCAGGCCGACGTACTGTCGGTGCATCTGGTGCTCAGCGACCGCAGTCGTGGTCTGGTGGATGCTGAAGCCTTGGCCTGGATGAAGCCGAGTGCCTATATCGTCAACTCGTCGCGTGGCCCCATCATCGATGAAGCGGCGCTGATTACCACTCTGCAACAACGCAGGATTGCCGGTGCGGCGCTGGATGTCTTCGATATCGAGCCATTGCCGGCCGAACATCCGTTCCGCACGCTGGACAACGTATTGGCGACCCCGCATATCGGTTATGTCACCGAAAACAACTACCGGACCTTCTTCAGCCAGATGATTGAAGATATCCAGGCCTGGCATGCGGGTGCGCCAATTCGAGTGTTTGCCTGATGTAAAGGGAAGTCTTCGCGAGACAGCCCGCGAAGACTTCATGCCTTACAAGCTGTAGGAAATACCGGCCTGCACAGTGCGCGGCGCGCCTGGGTAAGCGAAGGCATTGCCCCACGCCCCTTCTTCAAACTCTTTGTTGAAGAGGTTTTTCACATCAAGATTGAGCTTCACGCGATCGTTGACCTTGTAGTAGGTGAGCAGATCGAAAACCGTGTAGCTGTCCATATCAAACGACTCGTTGACCGTCCGCCCCTCACGCTGCGCCACATAACGGCCACCCGCGCCGACGCCCAGGCCTCTGAAGGCGCCGTCCTGGAACTCATAGACGTTCAACAGGCTGAAGCTCTGCTCCGGAATATTCGCCAGGCGAGTGCCTTTTCTGAGCGAGTTGTCCTTGGTGACTTCGGCATCCACATAGGCGTAGTTACCCATCAGGCGCCACTCGGGAGTCAGGTTGCCGACCACGTTCAGGTCGAAGCCGCGGCTACGCACCTCACCTGCCGCCACACTGAATTCAGGGTCGACCGGATCGCTGGTCAGGACGTTTTTCTTGTCGATCTGATAGACAGCGGCATCAACGTTCAACTGACGATCAAGCGCCTGCCACTTCACACCGACTTCATAGGACTTGCCCTCTTCGGCCTTGAAACCACCGCCCTGGCGACTCGCGCCGGTGTTTGGCTTGAAGGAGCGCGCCGTGTTGGCATAGACCGCGACCGTGTCGGTCAGGTCGTAGACCAGACCCAGGCGCGGAGTGACCGCGTTGTCAGCCTTGGTGAAGTCTTCGGCATCGGAGACATAAGAGTCATAGTCGTGCTCGAAACGCTCGAAACGGGCACCGGCCAGCAACTTCAAGCGCTCGGTCAGCGCCACCTGATCCTGCAGGAACGCGGCGTAGGTCTTGAGGTTTTCTTTATCGTGGGTCGTGGTGCGGGTCAGCGCCGGACGCGCCTGGCCGTAGACCGGATCGTAGATATCGATGGTGTAGACGCTCAAACCTGCCGCGGAGCGCTGGATGATCGACTTGTAGTCGTAATCCTCATATTCCACGCCAGCCAACAGTGTGTGGTCGAAGCCACCGGCAGTGAAGTTGCCCGTCACGTTGAACTGCACGTCGCGGTCGGTCCACTCCAGCTTGCGATAGTTGTAGTTACGCCCCAGGGTACGACCATCGGCCCCCATGCCATTGGCCTCGACTGCATCGCCCTGCATGGTGCCATCAAGCAGCTGGAAACCACCGCCCAGCTTCCAGTTGTCGTTGAGGTCATGCTCGAAACGCACCTGCGCCATGCTGGTGTCGGTGTGCAGCTTGCCCGCGTCCTTTTCGCCGAAGAACGAGTCACGCGAAGCCGTGCGCGTCTGGTTGGTATAGCGTGTCAGGCCACGGTCGAGGGGCGCATTGTTGCGCATGAAATCACCCTCGAAGATGATGCGGGTCGCATCGTTGACCTGCCAGCTCAAGACCGGCGCAATACCGTAACGCTCGGTTTCAACGTGATCGCGAAAGGTATCGCCACCCTCGCCCACCACGTTCAGACGATAGGCAAAACGACCTTCGTCATCCAGCGGGCCGGTAGCATCGAGAGTGCCGCGCTTCATGCCCTGATCGTTGATCTGGGTGCCCAGGGTAACGGCTCTTTGCGCCAGCGGCTGCTTGGACACCACGTTGAAAGTACCGCCGGGATCGCCACGGCCATACAGTGTGGTCGCCGGACCGCGCAGAACTTCAAGACGCTCGATGGTGTTGGCATCGGGCATGCTCGGATAGCCGCGGTTGATCGGGAAGCCATTGCGGTAGAACTCGCCGGTGGTAAAACCACGCACGGTGAAGGTCGTCAGTCCCTGCGCGCCGAAGTTGTTGGCACGGCCCACGCCACCGGCGTAGTCGAGCGCATCCTGCAGGCGTATCGCGCCGATGTCTTCCACCGCTTCGCGGGTGACAACGCTGACCGACTGCGGGGTTTCGTGCAAAGAGGTGTCAGTGCGAGTGGCACTGGCGGAACGGGTCGCACGATAGCCCTGGACCGGGCCTGTCGCTTGCTCGGTGTCGGCAGCGCCCTGAATGTCGATATTCTGCAACTCTATCGACGCTTTATCGGCAGTAACCGGATCAGCCCAGGCAGCCTGGCTGATGGCTTGAATAACGCAGAGAGAAACTAAAGTACGACGCATCAACGTGTATATCCCCGATGAAAACCAGGCCGTCATAGGACCCGGCAGGTTTTTTTTGCGCGAATAGTACAGATTCTCATTAGTACTTGATACAAATTGCTAATAAATAAAAATGGACAGCCGCGCCCCTTTCGCAAAGGCATCGAGAAAGAGGCAAACTGGCGGCCTGCACACGCCCGATCAGGAGCCACCCCAAATGCCACTCTCCCACCTGCCCACTGCTCCCAACTGCGCCCTGCTGGTCATCGACATGCAATATGACTTCATGCCCGGTGGCCGACTGGCAGTACCCGATGGAAATGCAGTCCTGCCCTTGATCAACCGCCTGGGCGAACGCTTCACACGGGTGATCCTCACTCAGGACTGGCACCCGGCAGGTCATATTTCCTTTGCTTCCAGCCATCCGGGCTGCACGCCCTTCGAGAGCATCACCCTGCCCTACGGCCCTCAAACGTTATGGCCGGATCATTGCGTGCAAGGCAGCCATGGCGCGCAACTGCATGCCGACCTGAACCTGCCGCATGCGCAGTTGATCGTGCGCAAGGGCTTCAATGCGCACATCGACAGTTACTCCGCATTCATGGAAGCGGATCGCACGACCACGACCGGACTGGCCGGTTACCTGAAGGAACGCGGTATCGACACGCTGTTCGTGGTCGGCCTGGCGCTGGATTTCTGCGTTTCGTGGTCAGCCCAGGACGCCCGCAAGACAGGCTTCACCACCTATGTGATCGAGGACGCCTGCCGCGCCATCGATATGAACGGGTCGCTGGAAAATGCCTGGCAGGCGATGCTGGCGAGTGGCGTAAAGCGGGTGCAGAGCCATGTGTTCTTGGAGCGCGCAAGCGGCCTTCGCGAATGAATTCGCTCCTACTCGGAAACAGGCGAACGAACGACAGTCGGTCCGTGTCTGAACCAACAGCCCCTCATGCGCAGGAAGTTGAGTTCCATGGACCAGTCCCCAGACGGCAAGACCCCAGGCTTGTCAGCCGAAGAACAACGCGAAATCGATGAAAACCAGCCGCCCCGTGCGGCTGTTCTGCATGAAACCATTCGTATCCAGGGCGACCATGAACTGGAGCGCAGTGCTGCGGCCCTGTGGTGGTCGGCGCTGGCCGCAGGCCTGACCATGGGACTTTCGCTGATGGCCATGGGGCTTTTCAAGTCGCGACTGGCGGATGTAGAAGCCAGTCATGTCATCGCCAGCCTCGGTTATTCGGCAGGTTTTCTGGCCGTGATCCTCGCTCGCCAGCAGCTCTTCACGGAAAACACCCTCACCGCCGTATTGCCGGTCATGAGTAAATTGACCCTGGGTAACGTCGCCAGACTGCTGCGGTTATGGACTATCGTCCTGGCAGGCAATCTGGCGGGTACCCTGCTGGTGGCCTACGTGATGCTGAACCTGCCTATTTTCGATAGCAAGACCGACCAGGCGTTTCTGGAGATCGGCCGCAAGGTCATGGAAAACGACGTCAACCACATGTTTTCCAAAGGCATCGTCTCCGGCTGGATGATTGCGACCATGGTCTGGATGATCGCCTCCATGGAGAACGCTAAGATAGCCATTATTGTGATGATCACTTACCTGATGGCCCTGGGTGATTTCACCCATATCGTCGTCGGCTCCGCAGAAGTCTCCTATCTGGTATTTGCAGGCGAAATTGCCTGGAAAGATTTCTGGCTGGTCTTCGCAGGCCCGACCCTGGCCGGCAATATCATCGGCGGCAGTTTCATTTTCGGGCTGCTCAGCCATGCGCAGATCCGCAGCGAAAAGGACATGACTGCCAAATGGGAACGTGATCGCAAGAAACGCCAGGCCGAAGCCCTGGCCCGAAAAGAACAAAAGCGTACTGAAAGTGCATAACCCGGCAGCCCCAGACCACGACAATCAAAGTTTCTTAAACTTTTATTAAGCAAACACCCGGGCATTAAAAGGCAAACTACGGTTTTCCCGTATTTATTCAGGCAAAGATCATGACCAGAATCCTGGCAATCGAAGACGATGCTGTCACCGCAAGGGAAATCGTTGCGGAGCTCAGCAGCCATGGCCTTGAAGTGGACTGGGTGGATAACGGTCGTGATGGTTTCGCCCGGGCATCAAGCGGTGAGTATGACCTCATCACACTGGATCGAATGCTGCCGGAAATGGACGGATTGAGTATCGTGACCAACCTGCGCGCCCAGGGGATTGCCACCCCGATCCTGATGATCAGCGCACTGTCGGATGTGGACGAGCGTGTGCGTGGCCTGCGTGCCGGGGGCGATGATTACCTGCCAAAGCCTTTTGCCTCCGATGAAATGGCAGCGCGAGTCGAAGTGCTGCTGCGCCGCAGCAATCCCGTGACGGCTGCCAAGACCGTCCTGCAAGTCGCTGACCTGGAGTTGGACCTGATCAGCCGTGAAGCCTGTCGGGGCGGCAAGCCACTCACTCTGCTGCCTACCGAATACAAGCTGCTGGAATTTCTCATGCGCAACAGCGGGCAGATCATTACCCGGATGATGATTTTCCAGGAAGTCTGGGGTTATCACTTCGATCCGGGCACCAACCTGATCGATGTACATATTGGCCGTCTGCGCAAAAAGATCGACCCGCCAGGCACCCCGCCGCTGATCCAGACTGTTCGGGGCTCCGGCTATGTTATTGCCGAACCCGTCTAAAGGCTGGCGCTCTTCAAGCAGCCGCCTTCTGGCGCTGTACAGTTTTCTGTTCGTGGCCTGGAGCGGCATTCTGCTGGGCGTGCTGTATTGGGAAGTCACCTCTTACCTGGGCAACCTCGCCCGCCATTCGCTGATGCAGCGCCAGCAACTGTTTTCCCGCTTTGAAGGCCACGAACTGGTCGATGCGCTGGCCACCAGCATGACGTTCGATATGCGCTCCGTGGATGCCTACGGCCTGTTCGATGCCAATCTGCAACCCCTGGCCGGGCCGATCCGCCAGATCCCACCAAGCCTGCCGCTCGATGGCAGCATCCATCAACTGAAAAACTGCATCGAGTCCAGCGACCCGGAACTGCCGAGCGACAGTTGCGATGCGATTGCCACAGAAACCCCCGATGGCCGCTGGCTGGTGCTGGTACGCGACAACGGCTCGCTGTTCGCCGTCTCGACCCTGATCCTCAAGGCCTTGCTGTGGGGCATTTCCCTGACCATCATTCCCGGCGTAGCTGGCTGGCATCTGTTGCGCCGTCGCCCCTTGCGCCGCATTCGCGCCATACAGGCCAGCGCGGAATCGATCATTGCCGGCGACATGTCGGGGCGCCTCCCGGTGTCCAACAAACGCGACGAGCTGGACATGCTGGCGGTGATCGTCAACGTCATGCTTGATCGCATCGAAAAACTGATGAACGAGGTCAAGGGTGTCTGCGACAACATCGCCCATGATTTACGCACCCCGCTGACCCGCCTGCGCGCTCAGCTCTACCGCATCCAGCAGCAATCGGCGGACGATTCACCCCAGGCAACACAGATGGCGCAGGTGATCGCCGAAGCCGACACGTTGATGGCCCGTTTTCGGGGACTTTTGCGTATTTCGGAAATCGAGGACCACCAGAGGCGCTCGGCATTCGTGGAGCTGGATCTGCGTCCGCTCTTGCAGGAACTTCACGACTTTTACCTGCCACTTGCCGAAGAAGACGAAGTGCTGCTGATACTGCAACTCAATGAGCCGTTACCGACGCTGGTTGGTGATCGCGCCTTGCTGTTTGAAGCTCTGGCCAACTTGCTGAGCAATGCAATCAAATTTACACCTGCCGGTGGCACAGTCCTGATCAGTGCCTACAGCAAAGGCGATGGCAGCAGCCCTTGTATCGAGGTTCAGGACTCCGGCACCGGCATCCCGCCCTCTGAACGCGAGGCAGTCTTCCAGCGCTTCTATCGTTGTGAAGACGGGAACCAGCAAAGTGGCTTCGGCCTTGGCCTGTCGGTGGTTGCAGCCATCGTTAACCTGCATGGCTTCAGTGTGCAGATCGGTACCAGCCAGTACGGAGGAGCCAGCATCATAATGGAGTGCCAAAAAGCTAATACCCTGATATAAAGCAGGGCCTTCCTGCTTGAAAAAACATGCCGTGCCTGCATTTTGACGAAGATAAAGGCTCTAGCCTGCGGCAAACGACACTTCGCTATAAAACTGGCGCAGGCTGGCAAGCGGTTATTTGTAACAAATAATTTCAAAAAGTGACTTTGTTGGACCGATTCAGCAAACACAAGTTCCGCTCCTTTGACGAGTTTTTCACGCTCGATACGCTGCTTTTCACCGAATAATATCTCTTTGATATCACCTCTTCGGTTTCCCCCCGGAAAGACGGGACACCATTCGTCGGCATTTTTATGACGCCAGCTACTTGTCGGTCCGATGCCGCTGCGTTATCAATAGCCACCGTGATTCACGTTCTTCCCGCAACACCCCAACCATAACAATAAAGACTCAATGGATTTCGCCACTAACCAGGCGAGGCTTTGGCATGGCCGCTAGAGCAGAGAAAACCGTATTAATCAGTAGGATCGACTTAGCCTGGGAGGCTTCTATTTATGGGCGCGCAATCAAAGATCATAAGCGTTGGAGAGTTCAAGCTCTACACCGAAACCTATTGGAAAAGCAGTACTGCAAAGACCGTTTTGTTGATTAACGGAGCACTTTCCACTACTGGTTCCTTTGGCCAGACGGTCAAGTATTTACAACCCCACTACAACCTCGTGTTGTTCGACCTGCCGTTTGCAGGACAGTCCCGCGCCCACAATCGCGACGATCTGATCGTGACCAAGGAAGATGAGGTCAAGATCCTTCTGCAAATCATCGAACGCTTCCAGGTCAACTACCTGCTTTCGGTTTCCTGGGGCGGCGTATCAGCGCTGCTGGCACTGGCCGAATCGCCACCAACGGTAGAAAAGGCGCTCATTTCCTCCTTCTCTCCGGTGCTGAACGAGCCAATGCTCGACTACATCGACAAGGCGCAGATCTACCTGGCAGCCCGGGAAAAACGCAAAATCGGCTCCCTGCTCAACGACACCGTTGGCAAGTACCTGCCGCGCCTGTTCAAGCTTTACAACTACAAGCACCTGATCAGTCTTGCCGAGCATGAATACAAGCAGATCGACTTCCACATCAGCCAGATCCGCAAGCTGAGCGCCAGCAACTATGTCGAGCGTTTTTCTTCGATCAAGATTCCGGTGCTGTTCATCAATGGCGAAAAAGACGAATACACCACGGTCGAAGATGCCCGCAGTTTCGCCGACTACATTGCCCATAGCAGCTTCAAGGCAGTCCCCGATACCGGGCATTTCCTGGACCTGGAAAGCAAGGCAGCCTGGCTGGCGTCGCAGAAGAACGTGCTGGAGTTCTTTGGCACCGAAGAAGTCAGCAGCGAGCAAGTATGGCCTGACGCAACCGCGATTGCCTGACAGCACCCGTGAGACGGTGATTCACCGGTGTTGGCTTATTCCACAAGGCAGTGGCTGTGTTGTTGATGACTATTAACCCTGAAACTCTTTTACGTTCGTTTTGCCGTGTTACCGGAAAAATCCGACCTTCGCACCCTATACCGTCCTCGGGCCGGCCCTTGCTGGCCCTGGGACTTCACTGCGTTCTGGCGCTCTCGATCAGCGCTTGTTCTGCCGGGAAACCTGCGGAAAAAGCACCGGTTCGCGTAGCGGTCCAGCAAGTGACATCCAGCGATGTCACGACCAGTGTCGTACTCACAGGCGACATCCAGGCGCGCAAAGTGACCGATCAGGCCTTTCGCGTGTCAGGCAAGCTGGTGCAGCGGTTCGTGGATGTAGGAGATCGGGTGCGGGCCAATCAGGTATTAGCCAGGCTGGACCCCCGTGAACAAAAGACCGACCTAGAGTCGGCAAATGCCGAACTGGCAGCCCGGGAATCACGGTTGCGCCTTGCACAAAACAACTATAAGCGTCAGCAGACATTACTGCCCAAAGGCTATACCAATCTCAGTGAATACCAGCAGGCACTCTCCACTCTGGAAAGTGCCCGCGGGGACCTGGCCTCGTTGAAGGCACGTCAGGCCAATGCCCGTGATCAGGTCGGTTATACCGAACTGGTTGCGGTGGCCGATGGGGTCATCACCGCTCGCCACGCCGAAGAAGGCCAGGTGGTACAGGCCGCTACACCGATTTTCAGCCTTGCTCATGATGGCGAACGTGAAGCCGTATTCGCCGCTTATGAGTCTTTACTGAGTTCAGATCAGCCCGGCGGTGCCGTACTGATCAGAACCCTGGGCCTGCCCGATATCGAAGTGCCCGGCAAAATCCGTGAAATCACGCCCATCGTGTCCGCGTCCAGCGGCACGTTGCGGGTACGGGTTTCACTGCCGGACACCTCTGCAACACTGGCGCTGGGAACCGTCGTCAGTGCACAACTTCTGACCCGTTCGCAACGGGCATTCACCCTCCCCTGGTCGGCCTTGAGCCGTACCCACGGGCAGCCTGCCGTCTGGCTGCTGGACGACAAGTCCCAGGTCAGGCTGGCCAAGGTGCAGGTGATGCGTTACGAACAGGGACAGGTTGTCATTGCCTCCGGTTTGTCGGATGGCGACAAGGTGGTTTCCAAAGGCGCTCAGTTCCTCTATCCCGGGCAAAAAGTCGATGTCGCTGAACACACAACCAGCAGCGCCTCAACCTCCGCCGTGTCATCGGAAAACACGCTATGAGTCTGACCGTAAAGACCTGCATACAACTGTGGCTGTTTTGCGTGGTGCTCATGTTTCTCTCGGGTTGTCGTGACAAACCGGTTCGCGAGTTCATCGAGCGGCCGGTGCTGTTCACCGAGATCGTCGACCAGCGCAATGACCTGCACGGGCGTTTCGCAGGCAGCATCCAGCCGCAATACGAAGTGGCCCTGGGGTTTCGGGTCGCCGGGCGCATCGCCACCCGGCATGCCGAGACGGGCCAACTGGTGCGCAAAGGTGACTTGCTGGCCACTCTTGAACCCAGCGACCAGCAGAACCGGTTGCGGGCTCAACAGGCAGAACTGAGCAAGGCTCAGGCGTCGTGGCAACAGACCCGGGATGAACAGTTGCGCTACCAGCAATTGTTCGAACGGGGCGTGGGCTCGCAGGCACGTCTTGACCGGTTGAGCAGCGACCTGCGCAGTCAGGAAGCCGCTCTGCATCAGGCGAAAATTGCCGCTGAACAGGCCAGCGACCATCTCTCCTACACGCGCCTGCAGGCCGAGTTCGACGGTGTGGTCACCGGCTGGCATGCCGAGGTCGGCCAGGTGATGGTCACCGGTCATTCGGTGGTCAGCCTGGCACGTCCAGAAAGCCGCGAAGCCGTGGTGGACCTGCCGGTGGAGTTGGCTACGAATCTGGATAAAGGCATGCAGATCAAAGTGGTTTCCCAGTTGAACGAGCAAGTGTTCGTCAGCGCTCAGGTTCGCCAGTTGTCACCGCAGATCGATGCCGCGACCCGCACCCAGCGAGTGCGCCTGACCCTGCAGCAGATTCCGGACAGCTTCCGCCTGGGCTCGACCGTCAGTGTCGAAATCAGCAGCAACGTGCCCACCTTCCGCGAACTGCCCGACACCGCCCTGCAGGAGCGCGACGGCCTGGCGCAGGTCTGGGTCATCGACCCGCAGACCGCCACCCTGAACCCGCGCACGGTGCAGGTGCTGACGCGCCATGGTTCGGCGGTGCGGGTCAGCGGTGAATTGAATGATGGCGACAAGGTCGTGATCGCTGGCGTGAACAGCCTGCGACCCGGCCAGAAAATCCGTGTCGAACGCGAGGTCAGTTTGTGAGAGAGCGCTTCAATCTGTCTGCCTGGGGCCTCAAACACCGCACGCTGGTCTGGTACATGATGTTCGTTTCACTGCTGATGGGAAGCTGGTCGTTCCTCAATCTGGGCCGTGAAGAAGACCCGTCTTTCGCCATCAAGACCATGGTCATCCAGGCACGCTGGCCGGGCGCGACATTGCCCGACACCTTGCAGCAGGTAACCGACCGCCTGGAAAAGAAGCTCGAAGAAATCGACGCGCTGGATTACGTGAAGAGCTACACGCTGGCAGGCGAATCGACGATCTTCGTGTTCCTCAAGAGTGAAACCCGCAGCGCCGATATTCCCGCCGCCTGGTATCAGGTGCGCAAGAAGATCATGGACGTTCGCGGCGAATTGCCCAGCGGCATTCAGGGCCCAGCCTTCAACGACGAATTCGGCGATGTGTTCGGCAGCATCTACGCCTTCACCGCCGACGGCCTGTCATTCCGCCAGTTGCGCGATTATGTCGAACAGGTCCGGGCGGATATCCGCAGCGTACCGAACCTGGGCAAGATCGAACTGCTGGGCGCCCAGCGCGAAGTCATCTACCTGAACTTCTCCATCCGCAAACTGGCGGCGCTGGGCATCGATCAGCGCCAGGTGCTGCAAAGTCTTCAGGCACAGAACTCGGTCACACCGGCCGGAGTCATGGAAGCCGGACCGGAACGTATTGCCGTGCGTACCAGCGGCCAGTTCACCAACGAACAGGACCTGCTGGCAGTGAACCTGCGCTTTGGCGACCGCTTCTTTCGCCTGAGCGATCTGGCAACGGTCGAACGTCGCTATGCAGACCCACCCTCCTCGCTGTTTCGCTTCAACGGTCAGCCCGCCATTGGCCTGGCAGTGGCGATGAAGCAAGGCGGCAATATTCAGGAGTTCGGCAACCGTCTGCAACAGCGTATCGATGAACTCACCGGCGAACTGCCGCTGGGCATCGATGTGCATCTGGTGTCCAGCCAGGCCGATGTGGTCGACAAGGCCATCGGTGGTTTCACCCGCGCCCTGTTCGAGGCGATCCTGATCGTGCTGGTGGTGAGCTTCATCAGCCTGGGTATCCGCGCAGGTCTGGTGGTGGCCTGCTCGATTCCGCTGGTACTGGCGCTGGTGTTTGTCTTCATGGAATACAGCGGCATCACCATGCAGCGCATTTCACTCGGGGCCCTGATCATTGCCCTGGGGCTGCTGGTGGATGACGCGATGATCACCGTGGAGATGATGGTCACCCGGCTTGAAGGCGGAGACTCCCTGCAACAGGCCGCGACGTTTGCCTACACCTCGACCGCCTTTCCAATGCTCACCGGCACGCTGGTGACCGTCGCCGGTTTCGTGCCCATTGGCCTGAACTCCAGTTCGGCGGGTGAATACGTGTTCACCATGTTTGCGGTCATTGCCGTCGCCCTGCTGCTGTCCTGGCTGGTGGCAGTGCTGTTCGCGCCACTGATCGGCATCTATATCCTGAAAAAACCCGAGGGCCATCAGGCACACAACAGCGCCTGGATGCGCGCCTTCCAGCGCGTGCTGTTGCAGGCTCTCAAGCATCGCTGGTGGGTGATCGGCGTCACGGCCCTGGTCTTTGTCGGCTCGCTGTTTGCCGGCAAGCTGCTGCAAAACCAGTTCTTCCCCGACTCCGATCGCCCGGAAATCCTGGTGGATATCTACATGCCGCAGAACGGCTCGATCGAAGGCACCCGCCAGACCATGGACCGCTTCGAGGCCACGCTCAAGGACGATCCGGACATTCTTCGCTGGAGTTCCTATGTGGGCAAAGGCGCCGTGCGTTTCTATCTGCCGCTGGACCAACAGTTGAACAACCCGTTCTATGGGCAACTGGTGATTGTCAGCCGGGGTGGCGAAGGCCGTGACCGCCTGATCGAACGTCTGCGCCAACGCTTTCGCGATGACTTTGTCGGTGTGGGCGGCTACGTGCAACTCCTGAACATGGGGCCGCCCGTGGGCTGGCCGGTGCAGTATCGGGTCAGCGGCCCGGACATCGAACAGGTTCGCAGCAATGCCATGGCCCTAGCCGCCATCCTGGATGCCAACCCCAATATCGGTCAGGTCATTTATGACTGGAACGAGCCGGGCAAGGTGCTCAAGATTCATATCGCTCAGGACAAGGTGCGCCAGTTCGGCTTGTCGTCCGAAGACGTCGCGCAGATCCTCAACAGCCTGGTCACCGGCACCAGCATCACTCAGGTGCGCGATGACACTTACCTGATCGACTTGATAGGCCGTGCCGAAGATCAGGAGCGCAGTTCCCTGCAAACCCTGAGCAGCCTGCAGATCCCGACACCCAACGGCGCCACAGTACCGCTGATGGCATTCGCCACCCTGAGCTACGAACAGGAGCAGCCACTGGTCTGGCGTCGTGATCGCCTGCCGACTATCACGCTGAAGGCCAACGTGATCGGTCACCTGCAACCGGCAGCACTGGTCAAACAGTTGCAACCGCAGGTCAAGGCTTTCACCGATCAATTGCCGGTGCGCTACTCGGTGGCCACAGGCGGCGCGGTAGAAGCCAGCGCCCGCTCACAGGGGCCGATCCTGAAAGTGGTGCCCTTGATGCTGCTGTTGGTGGCGAGCTTCCTGATGATCCAGTTGCACAGCGTGAAAAAGCTGCTGCTGGTGGTCAGTGTCGTGCCGCTGGGCCTGATTGGCGTAGTCGCCGCCCTGCTGCTGACAGGTTATCCGCTGGGCTTTGTGGCGATTCTTGGCGTACTGGCGCTGATCGGCATCATCATCCGCAACTCGGTGATTCTGGTGACACAGATCGATGAGTTCATGGCGGCAGGCGAAGATGCCTGGACGGCGGTGGTCAAGGCCACCGAGCACCGCTGCAGGCCGATTCTGTTGACGGCAGCGGCCGCCAGCCTGGGGATGATCCCCATTGCCCGTGAAGTTTTCTGGGGACCCATGGCCTACGCCATGATCGGTGGTATTGCGATAGCCACCGTGTTGACGCTGTTCTTCCTGCCCGCCTTGTACCTGGTCTGTTACCGGATCCAGGCACCCAAAGGCTGATCGCTGGATCAGAGCTCGACAACAGAAAAATCGAACAACGACTGCGCCGCCTCGATCAGCATGCTCTGCTTGATCGGGGCCGGGCAATCGAGGTTGCGAAACTGCTCGACTACCGTGGCGTAGCTGACGTGATGCTCATGCTGGGTATGCGGCCAGTCACTGCCCCAGACCATGCGACGCGCGCCGAAAGCCTGGACCAGCAAAGGCAGTGCAGCATTGGCGAAAGCCATGTTCTGCTCATCGCTGCCGCCCAGGCGGTAGATGGCAGAAACCTTCATCCAGATCTGCCCGCTCAGGCCCAGCTCCAGCAAGGCCTGAAAAGCCGGATCGTCGACGCCGACGCTCGCGTCGGGCCGACCAAAATGATCGACCACGATCTTGCAGCCAAACGGCAGCAGGTCGCGAATCAGCCCCGGGAGATCAGCCACATGGCGATGCAACTCAATGTGCCAGCCCAACGCCCAGACATTCTTGAACAGGTCCCGCCAGCCCGGCTCGCTGAAATCCGGCAAAGGCCTGCCCATCAGATTCAACCTGATGCCGACAACACCCTGATCGGCCAGGCGCTGCAACGCCGAACGGCTGATGGTGTTATCCACCACCGCTACACCGCGCAGTTGGCCAGGCGCGTGAGCCAGGGCATCGAGCAGGTATTGATTGTCCGTGCCCAGAAAACTGGGCTGCACCAGCACACCATGGCTCAGGCCATGCTCGCGCAAATTCGCCAGATAGGACTGCAAAGTGGCTTCGTAATCAGGGGTATAACGTAGACCTGGAATCAGGCTCACACCATTACCGAAGACATGGGCATGAGCATCGATACCGAGAATCGGCGAACTACAGGGGTCAGTCATGGAACTCATCTACTAAATGAGCGCGGTGCCGTGACACCGCGCAGAGAGGGGGCCGATCAGGCCTGCTGTGGTGTGCCCTTTTCGGTGGCATCCGCGTTGTCAGGCGCGCCTTGCAGAGTGCGTCCTCGGGTTTCAGGCAAGCAGAGCGCAGCAACCATTGCCACGCCGTAGGCGATCCCGGCATCGATACCGATCGCCGTACCCAACGACATGGATTCGCTCATGTGTCCGACCAGGAACGGGAACACCGCCGACAGCACACGGCCGAAGTTGTAGCAGAAGCCAACCCCTGCCCCGCGCACATCTGCCGGGTACAGCTCGTTGAAGAACGAGCCGAGACTGGCGGGAATACCTGCCGCGAAGAAACCCAGCGGGAAACCGAGGAACAGCATCTGTGTGTTGCTCAGCGGCAACATCAGATAACACTGCACGGTAACGATGCAGCACAGCGCGAACAGCACGATGTTCTTGCGACGACCAATGCGGTCGATCAGCATGCCGCTGGTGATACAGCCACACCAGAAGGCGAAGATGATCACTGCCAGATAACCACCGGAACTCAGCACCGAAAGATTGCGTTCGGTCTTGAGAAAGGTCGGCAACCAGGTCATGACCGCGTGGTAGCCACCGTGCGCACCCAGCCCCAACAGACCGCCCAGCAGCGTCACGCGCAGCAGCTCAGGACGGAAAATGCCTGCCATGGATTTGAAAAAGTTGCCCGACGAGGCCTTTTCCTTGTGCATGCGCTGATAGCTGTCCGGCTCTTCAACGTTGCGACGCACCCAGATGATCAGCAAGGCAGGCAGCAGACCGACGCCGAACATTACTCGCCAGGCAATATCCTGCGGCACGAACGAATAGATCAGGGTAAACAGCAGAACCGCCATGCCCCAACCCACGGCCCAGGCACTTTGTACGGTGCCCATCACCTTGCCGCGGTATTTGGACTGAATGGTCTCGGCCATCAACACCGCGCCCGCCGCCCACTCGCCACCGATACCAAAGCCTTGCAGGGCCTTGACGATCAGCAACTGGTTGAAGCCGGTCACGAACGCCGACAGGAAGGTGAAGAACGAGAACCACAGAATCATCAATTGCAGGGTGCGGACCCGGCCATAACGGTCAGACAATGTACCGCCCACCCAACCACCCAGCGCCGAAGTGACCAGAGTGACGGCACTGATCATGCCGGCGTCGCCCTTGCTCAAGGCAAAAGCGGCGATCAGCGCCGGAATCGCCAGACCGAACATCTGTACTTCCAGCGCATCCAGCGACCATCCGCCGAAGCAGGCCCAAAACGTCTTGCGTTCCCGTGATGTGACTTCGCGATACCAACTGAACATGCGCAATATCCTTATGAAGCGTGCAGTGAATGACGGAATTGAAGACTCAGCGAATTTCTACGCTGTAACGGAAATGACTGGCATGACCACGGGAGCGACGCCATTCCAGCGGCTCACCGGCGTAATTGCGCGCCAGCCGCTCGATCACCACGACCGGGCTGCCAGTCTGAACCTGCAACATGCGGGCATAGACGTCAGTAACGGACTCGGCTGTCAGGGTTTCCTCGGCATACGCCACAACCTGACCGCACAGCTGTTCATAGATCGGATAGAGCAAAGGCCCCTGAGCGTTCAGGTCCACTTCCAGCAGGGCCTGGAACTGAACCCGAGGCAGCCAGATCTCTTCGGTCAAAACCGGCTGGGCATCCAGCAGTCTCAGGCGGATCATGCGAATCACCGGCGCATCCGGGAGCAGCCCCAGGGCATGGCTGACCGCCGACGGCGCAGCAACGGGCTCGATAGACAGAATCCGGCTTTCCGGAACCTGCCGGACGCCGGACTCGGTCTGGAAACGGAAGAAGCGGAACAGCGAAGACTGGAACTGCGCACGTCGAATGAAGGTGCCACGCCCCTGCTGACGTTCGAGGATGTTGTCATTGACCAGGATGTCGATGGCTTTGCGCACCGTGCCGGTAGACAGGCAATACTCGGCGGAAAGCGCCGCCTCGGTAGGAATCGCCTCCCCCGGACGCCAGCGATTATTGGCGATCTGCTCGGCCAGGCAATCACGCAGACGTTGGTAGAGCGGCAGACGTTCATCACTTGAGAGCTTATTCATTCCCTGATTCATCCAGTCATATATATGAATATGCACAGTATTCATCTGTTACAAATGAACGTCAAGGATTTGATTAGCATATTGCCATCATTCGCCAAGCGTAGATGAGTTGTGACCTTGAGAAGAGAACGATCAGCGAATGAAAAAGTGCGCAGAGGCTACAAAAAACCATAACCCTGGATTCCGAGGAAGAAAGGCCCCTCTCCCTGGTCTGTGTCATTTATTTTTCGGGCGTTGAAAATTGGCTCCAGGCAGAAAAAGCCAGGAGCACAACATCAAGATTCAGACATACCCAGAATGGGAGGGCTGCGCTGGTCGCCGCACCAGCGCCGTCAACATCTTCATCAGGCTGACCGACCCCGTAGGCATCACTGTTGACGACGGGAAGAATGGTCGACCTGAAGCGGCCAGAAACACATAGCCACCTCAGGCAACCCTACGGCCTTAAAACTTTACGTTACCCATTATCAAGAGCCATAAACATCAAGTGCCAAATCAATATTCAACTCCCCCATTTTCCTCAGCAAAGAGCTGTCAAGAATGGCGCCCGTATTACCCGGCGAGTACCACCCGATGAAAAGCTCGGCTCGGTCTCCACTCTTATTGATCAACTCAAAAGTAGAGGCGTGCCTCATAAGATCCGTCAGCGTCTTTTCCAGAAACTCATGCAGCTCCCCGTCCTGCTTATCCGCTAACTTGAAAGAGCAATAATGCCTGTCGTACACCCCACCCAGCGCTTGTCCGCCGGGGCCTTTTCTAGGATCACCCATTTTATTCTTCCACTTGGGGGAACGCTCGAGTTGCTGGCAAATGATATCCGGGTCAACGTTCAGACCAAAAAATCGCAAAGAAACTGAAAACTTGAAGGAATGCATATGTCCACAGCCTCAAGGTAAGTAGGTACTGATAGGCCCATTATTGACCGCTTCACCGTTTGAGTCGCCCGTTATGACATCTCCATTGGGTGCGACCCCAGTCCAGTCACGCGGTCCGGCCCCCACACCATCTTTGACGCCATGGAGGTCATCCTTGTCCAGACCTGGCACTTGATCGATAGGTATTGTTCCTGACGGACAGTTTTTAGGCTTTGAGCCAGGCTTGGGTTTTGCGTACATAGGTGTTGAGCCAGGGATCGTGGCTACAGCAGCTGCGCCTCCCAATACAGCACCCATCCCCCAAAAGCCGGCCCCACTGGTAGCCGCTCCTGTTCCTCCCAAGGCCCCAAGCCCAAAGAACCAGACTAACCGCCCATCAGGGTCAAAGTAATTGACCGGGTTCTGATAGGCATACCCAAACGTATTCAGCCCTCCTGCCAACCCGATCGGATCACTCTGTACATACCGCCCGGTTTCCGGGTTGTAATCCCTGTAGTAGTTGTAATTCAGTTGCGTCTGCGCGTCGTAGATCTGCCCCGGAAAGCGCAGTGCTACGCTGGTCGCCGCACCATCGCCGTCAACATCTTCATCAGGCTTACCCACCCCGTAGGCATCACTGCTCCAGCGCCATTGCAAAGCCTGTGTGCTGTCAGTTGCCAGTCGTGGAGTATTCAGGTGATCTGAATGCAGGTAAACCAGCTTGCTGCTGCTCACTTCTCCCAACGAAGAGAAATTGGCCGTCAACTGGGCAAGAGGCATGTCATCCAGCCAGAACCAGTATTGGCCGCTGGTTTTCAAACCATTTGCATCGTAAAAGGTCTGGCCAATGAGCTTTCCGTTCGGGCCATACAGGTACGTCGTTGTACCGATAAGCGCCTGGCTGCCCATATCGTAAACACGCTTGCTGACCCGCTGCCCCAAAGCGTTGTATTTGTATTCAGCGATCTGATAGATGCTGGCTTGATGGACCTGACTCAGACGCCCTTGACTGTCATAGGTAAGGCGCAATCCGTTGACCGGTGTGTGGTTGCCAGCGGCATCTACTGGTGCCGTAGCGCCATTTATGCCGGTCAGTCGATTGCTGTCGCTGGCATAGGCTAGCGTCTGGGTTTCAGTGGTGCTGTTACCGGCCAGATTACTGGTGGTGCGTCGTGTACGGTTGCCGGTCGCATCGAGGGTATAGGCTTTTTTGATTGTACTGTTCTGCTCCTGAGTCAGACGACCCAAGGCATCGTACTCATACTGCACCGCCCCCCAGAGGCTATGGGTCGTCGAACTGATATTACTGTCAGCGTCATAGCGATAAGTCGTTTGCCAGTTGCCGACGTGTTGCTGTGTCAGTTGATAGTCCTGATCGTAGGTTTTCGACAACAGGATGCCGTTACCCCAGGTCAAGGTTCTGACAGGGCCAAAGGGTTGATAGGCAATGTTGCTGGCCAGGGTGACGGTTTTACCAGCCACTGCCAGTTGTATACCTGCTACCTGCCCGGCGGTATTTCGGGCGTACGTCACACCAATACTGGACGGATACCCCATCTTTATGAGGTTGCCGGCGGCGTCGTAACCATAAGTCAGGGTTTCGCTATAAGTACCGCTGTTGACACCTACCGTACGCTGCTGCCCGGCCAGGTTGCCTTGAACATCGTAGGAGTAACTCAGCAGTCCGGCGCTGTCCTGGATCCCTGTACGGCGACCGATGCCGTAATTGCCGCCCGTGGTCTGATCGTAGAGAAACTTGATGTTCAGTGCAGGCGTGGACGGGTAGTTTTTAGTGATCAGCCGATTGAGCGCATCGTAGGTGTACTCGGTCACGACACCACGAGCATCCGTGCTGCGAATCAGGTTATTGGCCTCGTCGTAGACAAAAGTGCTGGTCCCGGTATCCGGGCTGACGGTCTTGAGCAGGTTGCCTTGGCCGTCATAGGCATACTGGGTCTTTACGCCCCGGGGATCGACAACCTGAGTGACCCGGTCATCGGCGTTGTAAGCCAATGAAGTAGAGCCTTGCAGCGGATCGACAATCTTGATGACCCGGTTCAGTGCATCGAAAGATTGCTGGGTCTTGTGGCTTCGTGCCGAGGTGTCACTGGACAGGTTGTCATTCAGGTCATAGCTGTAACGTCGAGTCTGGTTGGCAGCCCCCACAACCTGAACCAGACGCCCCAACTCATCGAATGCACGCCGTTGCTGGCGAACTACAGCCCCACTGCTGTTCTTGATGACTTCAGCGGTACGATTGCCCTGTGTATCCAGTGTATAAGTAATACTCTCGCCGAGAATATTAAGAATGGTCTTCAAGCGCCGGGCATTATCGTAAGTGTATTCAACCCAATTACCGTTGCCACCGGTCACTTTAATGACATCGCCTACGGCATTGTAATCGAACCGCGTGGTACTGCTGCCAAGCGTCGTACTCGCCAATAGACCATTCGTTGTATATGACAGTGTTGTCACCGCACCATTGGGGTCGGTTATTTTCTGAGGGTTACCCTGTACATCATAGTTGGCCAGCCTTGTCACATGCCCAAGTGCATTGGTCACCGAGGCCAGATTACCCTGAGCATCATAGGCAAAACGGGTTATATCGTTCAAATCGGTACGAGGACCGTTGACCGTTTCCAGTTGGCCCAGCGATGTATAACTGTATTGCGTCGAGGCGGCCAATGCCATACTCGACATATTGACGACCGCCAAAGCCACCCACAACGATGACCTATTAAAATAGCTGAGAATGCTCACACATCAAACTCCACAACAGAAACATTCAGTTCCATGAATTCATACCCGACTGACCACTGAAGTATTGACCCGCCGCCCCTGAGCGTCATAACTGTAAGTCGTTATACGGGTAGGCGTCGTGACCTTGACAGGCTTTTGAAAAGTGGCATGCCACTCAACCAATGTTTCCTTGGACACGTTCGTCCCCACCGCAACAACAGTGCGTACCAACAGATCCCGATCATTGTAATAATATTCAGACCGGACACCCATATTATCGACCTTTGCCGACATACGCCCTTTAGTGTCATATTCAAACTTCGAGTTCGAGTAAGGGCAGGACGGCGTGGGCTCACCAATGATTTCCACTATTCGACGGCTGTGGTAAATCTCTTTGAATTTATAGGTCGTCTGCTTACCCCGTTCATTCGTCACCACCGTGGTCAGGTGATCTTTATAGTTCAGCCTGCTGGATTCCACGCCCTCAGCATGTTCGCTGGAGATGGCACGGAATGAGTCGTCATATTTCCATGTTGCAAAACGAATTCCCCGCTCATCCGTTATACCGGTCAACAACCATGTGGCATTGGACACTTCATAATGGTAGTGGCGCGTCAGTGTCTTGCCATCCACGATCTTGCTCAAGGACAACAATCGCGTCGCATCGGCCGCGTAATGATACGTAATGCTGAGCCCCCCTACCTTGGCGCTCGTAAGCTGCGAAAGCATGCCCAGCGTCATGACAAGGGTCTGTCCAAACACATTTTTGACAGTGACCGTATTATTAGCCGAATAGGTCAGTGTCTGCGTAAGCCCTTCGGTATCCTTGATTGAAATCAGCTTTCCAAGCGAATCGAAGGTCAACTGACTGCCGTCCATGGCCGTGTACACATACCCGCTCCCGCTGGACGACATTTTGCCAGCTGCGCCGTACAAAGGGGTAAACCCCTTTTTCATAAACACATGCCGGGTCCCGTCAGCCCGAACATAGGTAATTACAAACTGGCCGATGGACAGATTATCTGAATAATTATGACGCCATATACCGTCATAACTGTTATAAACCCGCGTCAGATTTATGGCCGATACGCCTTTACCGGTGTAATCCATCTCTTCCTGAAACTTGTTGCCCGAAATAAGATTGACAGGATTCCCCACCATGCCACAAGGCTGAGGCACATCATCATTCAAGACCTTATTATTATCGTCGCCGTCTCCTATCTCATCGTCCAAGGGAAAAACGATATCACACGCCATCCCCCACACGGTCACCGGAGAGCCCGCCAATAGAAAGGCCGTTAACACACACCCCCAAAAGCTTCTTAAACCACGGGCCTGTTTTTTTAGAATATCGTCCATGTTCAACCTTGCAATACGACTGTAAAAGATGCGTTAGCAGACCCATTGACCCATTCAAGATTCACAGGCCTCACCGCCAGGTCGCCGTGCTGAAAACTGGAGAAGTATTTATCGATCACTGTCACTGCCCGCAATCGGGGAACAGCACTGTTCATTGCAGTGTGTGCAATACCACAACATTCATTACTGGCCAGCAACCGAGTGCCAAATACATGGCCATCACGCAGTACGAACACATCAAAGCCAGACGAAAACCGAGAGGCTGTAGACGCTATAATGCGGTCCGAAAGAATAGGAAAGGATACATGTATATCCGCAGAACCATCAGGACGTGTCTTGACCCGGGTAGACACCAGTGGTCGAGACTTCTCTCTCAAATAAGAGTCAGCCTGAAGTACGAGAAGATCGCCGCCTTCCACGGGAGCAAATGCCGAGTCAACAACGTTAATCTTGAGATTAACCTTGGGCAATCCATACTCTCCCGTTACCACACCCTGTGGAACCCAGCGTTCAAAGAAATGCATGATCCGTCCGGACAGAACATCCCCGCCTTTATTCAACCTGTATAGATCAGGCAAACGTTTTCCATCGCTTGCCCGGATATTCAAAGGCAGGCACGTGCCGACCAACATAACTCCTTTTAATACATGACGCCTGGAATACACCGAATACTTATCCTCCATCATGATGTCAGCTCCTCTTCGGCATGAGCCTGGATATAGACATCACTGGTCGGGTAAGCACAACACAGCAATACAAATCCTTCGGCTAACTGATCATCATCCAGGAATGAACCATCTGACTGATTGACTGTTCCACCCATGATTTTTCCAACACACGACGAACAAGAACCCGCACGACAGGAATACGGCAGGTCAAGCCGATACTCTTCGGCCTGGTCCAGAATATAAGCGTCATCAGAACAGCGGAAAGTACAACCGTCGATCGTGACATTGTATACCTGCCCTGTTCCCCCGCCGCTGCCTCCTGGAGTACCTGGCGCGGGAGCTGTTACTGGAATACTGGGTAGCGTTATAGTGCCGCCTGCCATCTTTCTATCCTTAAGTAAAAACACTGAATAAGCGCTTACACACATCGCTCTACTTGAGCAACGGCATACAGAGCGGTCGCAACCCGTACCAACATCGATACAAAACCGACACACCCAAGGGAAGACGTGCGAACAGACCCTTTTTTCAAAAAATAAGTAAAAACAACTCAATAGATTTAAACAGACGTTTAAAGGCGCCGATTTCAAGAGGCTCGTCACACGCAGAGCATTTTTCCTTGGCCGGCCCGAGCGAACCGATGCCTTCCGACTGACTATTGTTTTCAGAAATATCTTGTATCAATCAGCCGCACCTACTTAATCTCCGCCAAAGCCGTTAGCCTGCTCAGCATCCACTCCCGACCGCTCTGGCAGGCTTGCTTTACGCGGCTTTCCGGTCTTTTGCACAAGCGAGAATACTCATGAGTACTTCGATCCACGCCCGGCACGGCGCTGTCACCATGACCAGGGGTCTGGTGATGCTGTTTGCGTTCTGCTGCGGCGCTATCGTTGCCAACATCTATTACGCCCAGCCGATCATTGAGCTGATTGCGCCGGACATTGGCCTGTCGAGCACCATGGCCAGCCTGATCGTGTCCTTGACGCAGGTGGGTTATGCGCTGGGGCTGTTCTTTCTGGTGCCGTTGGGGGATCTGCTGGAGAACCGGCGCTTGATGCTCTTGACCACCGGGGTTGCGATTCTCAGCCTGCTGGGCGCCGCATTTGCCGAGCAGCCCAATCTGTTTCTGGTGGTCTCGTTGCTGGTGGGTTTCAGTTCGGTTTCGGTGCAGATGCTGATTCCGCTGGCTGCGCATCTGGCGCCTGAGGAAACTCGCGGGCGAGTAGTCGGTTCGATCATGGGCGGGCTGTTATTGGGGATTCTGTTGGCTCGTCCGGTTTCGAGCCTGGTAGCTGACCATTTTGGCTGGCGCGCAGTGTTTGGCTCGGCGGCGGTGCTGATGGCCGGGATCAGCGTTGTACTGGCAACCACCATGCCCAAGCGTGTACCGGATCATCGGGCATCGTATGGTGAGTTGCTGTTTTCCCTGTGGACTCTGCTGCGTAAGCAACCGGTATTGAGGCAACGGGCGTTTTATCAAGCCTGCATGTTTGCCACTTTCAGCCTGTTCTGGACCGCCGTTCCTCTGGAACTGGCGCGTAACCATGGCCTGTCGCAAAGCCAGATTGCCGTGTTTGCGCTGATCGGTGCCATTGGCGCGATTGCTGCGCCCCTCAGTGGACGCCTTGCGGATGCTGGCCACAGCCGAATCGCAACGCTGGGTGCTCTGCTGTTTGGTGCCTTGAGTTTCCTGCCTGGTCTGATCCCGGCGCCTTACAACCTGATCGGCCTTGCCGTGACCGGTGTAGTGCTGGATTTCTGCGTGCAGATGAATCTGGTGGTGGGCCAACGGGCTGTTTATGCACTGGATGCAGCGAGCCGCAGCCGACTCAATGCCTTGTACATGACCAGCATTTTCATTGGCGGAGCCATCGGCTCGTCGGTTGCCAGTGTGCTGTTCGATCATGGGGGCTGGGTGTGGATCAGCGTGGTGGGCACTGCCCTGCCCTTGATTGCGCTGCTGGGGTTTTTGCGGGATTCGCGGGGGTAGGTTTTTTTCGCGAATGAATTCGCTCCCACACCTGCAGGAACATATGTGTGGGAGCGCGAATGGGATCACCTAAAACGCATGCTCCAGCCAACGCTTCAAGTCGGCAACTTCTTCCTGATTGATGGTATGCCCCATCCCTTCATAGGCATGAAACTCCGGCTTGATGCCTAGCCCCTTCAAGGTTTCCTCGGTGCGGGTTGCGCCACTGAAAGGCAACACCGGGTCTGCGGTGCCATGGGCAGCGAACACGTTGAATGTCTTGAAGCGTTCCTCGGGCTTGAGGCTGGCTTTCAGTACAGACAGGACCGGACCACTCAAGGCCGCAATGCCGCCGACCATATCCGGGTCGCGTAGCGCCACCTCATAGCTCATGACGGAGCCCTGACTGAAGCCCACCAGCACCACTTTGCCTGGCTGAGTCCGGTATTTCTGGGTGGCCTGTTTGATGAAGGCCTTCAGCAAGTCACCGCTGTTTTTCAGGTCCTCGGTCACGCCATCGTAGTTGCCCTCTTCGATCCGGCGATTGAACCACTTGTAGCCACCCGGCCTTACCTCGATGGGTGCCCGCACGGACAGGTAGTTGTAGTCCGGGGACAAGAGATCCTTGAGGCTGAACAGGTCCGCCTCATTACTGCCGGAACCGTGAATGAAGATCACCAGCGGCCTGTTCGGCACATCGGCGCTGGCCTGAGCCAGGTATTTCAGAGGCAGATCGGCGTGCAACGTATTTTCTGCCTGCACAAGACTCGAGAAGGCAAACAGCAAGACGGCAAAAAACTTCAGCATGTGTCCATATCCTCCAGTGGCACTGCCTGCCAGCGGCAGTGCCGTGAGTGGGCGTCGAGCCTCATGATAGCTGCTTAGTTCTGCATGCTGGTGCGTGAGACTTCTGGTTTGAGCAATTGCATCTGTTGGCGATAGTCATCGGTGACCTGACGCGCCTGACTGCCGCTGGTGATGACCCGTGGCGTAATCAGCACGATCAGCTCGGTACGGTCCTTGGATTTGCTGGTCGCGCCGAACAACCAGCGCAAGCCCGGAATGCGCCCCAGATACGGCACAGAACTCACGGTTTCGGCATTGTCCTGCTTGATCAAACCACCCAGCAACACGGTCTGGCCGCTTTGCGCCGCCACTTGAGTGGCCACCGAGCGAGTGGAAATACGCGGGTTGCCGTTGTCATCGGTAACGCCGGAGGTGTCGGCATCGCTGACCTGTTGCTGGATGTCCATGTACACCAGGCCACCCGGATTGATGCGTGGCACCACATCCAGAATCACACCGGTCTGCACGTATTCGACACTGCTCAATGTCGTGTCGGAGGTGTTGGTATTGACCGTGGTCTGGCTGATGGGGATGTTGTCGCCCACTTGAATCTGCGCTTGCTGGTTGTTCATGACCACCAGCGACGGAGCCGACAGCACCTGGGTGCGGCCATTGGTTTCCAGTGCGCGCAACGCGACCTGCAGGTTGCTGCTGACAAAGGAGTAGAACAACGAATCCGTCGCGCCCAGCCCTGCGCCGCCGGAACCCAGTGCGCCCTGACTGCCGGCGGTGTCGGCTACCGTGGTGCTTGTGGAGTTGCCCGCCAGCCGGCCCAGATACCACTGCACGCCCATGTCCAGTTCGCCGGTGAGTTTGACTTCCAGAATCCGGGTTTCGATCTGCACTTGAAGTGGCGGATTGTCGAGGCGCTTGATAGCCGATTCGATTTCCTTCCATTGCGCCGGGCGTGTACGGACCAGCAACTGGTTGCTGCTCTTTTGCGCAGTGATCCGGGTGCTGGAATCCAGACTCTTGCTGGCGTTCGAACCCTGGGCGCTGTCAGCAGAATCGCTGCCCTGATCTTCTTCCTGCGCCTCGCTGTCGTCGGCATTCTGGTTATTCATGCCACCGTTGTTGTTCATGCCACGGTTATTGCCGAACCCGCCACTGTTGCCCAGACCGCCGGAACTGCCGTTGAAGCCGGAACTGGAACCGAAGCCACCACTGGAGTTGGGCGACGACAGCGTGGCCGTGCGCAACCCCGGCGCGACCCTGGCCGGGGAGTCATCCTTGATGGCAGCAGTGCCGTAGATCTGGCGCAGGTATTTGGCCAGGTCGGTGGCCTTCATGTTGCGCACGTCATAGACGTACATCTGCGGCTCGTTGCCGCCACCTTCGTCGATGGTATGAATCCACTGGCCGACTTCGCTCAGGTATTCGGGCTGGGAGGAAATCGCCACCACCGAATTGGTCCGCTCGATGGGCAAAAAGCGCACCATGCCAGCCAGTGGCATGCCGCTTTTGGGGCCGAATATCTTTTGCAACTCGGGCATCAGTTCGCTGACCGAGGCACGCTGCAAGCCGAAAACACCGACCGACATACCCTTGAGCCAATCCACATCGAAAGTGTCGATGGTGTCCTGATAGTTGGCCAGTTCATCGGGCGTACCCGCCATGCTCAGGACATTGCGGGCCGGATCGACCAGCAGGAAGGCGTTTTCACGGGCAAAGGGCTTGAGCAGCTTCTGCATTTCCGTGGCCGAGATGTAGCGCAGCGGGAACAACCGAGCCGACATGCCCGCTGCGGGTTGCGCCACCGGCATTTCCGGCACCAGCTTGCCCGCCACCGCCTGACTGGACGGCAGGATCACGTAACGGTCGCCCTGGCGAATCATCGCGTTGTCCGTCCAGGACAGCAGCGTTTCCAGAATCGACAATGCTTGCTGCTTGTTCACCGGTTTGGAGGTGGAGAAGCTCACATCGCCCTTCACGCCCTGGGCAATGCTGTAGTTCTCATGCAGCAGGTCACCCATGATGCTGTTGATCACTGCCTGGATAGGCTGATTGGTGAAGTTGAACACGATATCGCCGGTCTCGGCCTGAGCGGCAGGCGAAACCGCAGGGGTGCGGACAAAGCGCTGATTGCCTTTGATGATCTGCCGTTGCGGCGAAATGGCCGAGGGTTGTGGCTGGGTGTCGACAGGCGCCTGCTCGGTACGAGGATCTACCGGCGGACGTTGTGAACCCGTGCCTTGCAGCGCTTCCTGCAGCATGCCGTTGTCGGGGTCAAGAGTGTCGGGCGCAGTCGCGCAGCCGCCAAGAGCGACGGCAGTGGCCAGACAAAGCAAGGGTGTGCGCAAGGTAGCGATGGCAGGAACTCCTGAAAAGGTACCCATCACGGGGCTGAATCGTTGGTTAAGGTAATTGGTGGCGTGTTCGAGGGCGGCGGCAGACGCGGTGCGGGCAAGCGCAAGGCTTGCGTGCGGCCATCGAAACTGAATGTGGCTTGCATCGGCTCGACACTGTCCAGCGTCCAGCCATTGGCCAGGCGCTGGCCTTGTTTGATTTTCAAGGGCGGACCATCGTTTTGCTTGAGCAGTGCAACCTTCAGGGAACCGTCGATGATGACGCCACTCAGGGTCATGCCCGACAGGCTGGTGGCCTGCACATTGGCTTGCTCCACCGCACGATCAGGGCTGCGATCAGGGCTGAACAGCGGGGTTTTCCAGGTATTGGACAGGCTGTCCAGACTCGCTTCGGGGGCACGCTGGGCTTGTGCCGAATGGTTGACCGGGTTGCGCGGCGCCTCTTCGGGCAGCCAGTCCGGTGAGTGGGCCGCGCCACTGAGCACCAGAGCAACAAGCGCTGCCAGCAGTGTTGCCAGCCCCAGCAATGCCCACTCCAGAGGACGCAATAGAGTCTTCATTGCTCGCCCTCCCCAGCCAATGCAGGTTGCAGGTAGCCACGCACCAGCAGATGCACCACCAGCTTGCCCGCACCACCCGTTGCCGGAGCATTGGCATCGCGGCGCATGCTCATTTCATCGACGAACAGAAACGGTCGCTGATATTCCAGCGCATGCAGGATGGCCGTAAGCGGCTCAATGGCGCAGTTCAACGTCAGGCTGACCTTGACCTGCCGATAAGGCTCGGCACTGTCCTGCTCGGGAGTGATCGGCATGCGCTGGGTCAAGGCGCAGCCACCGCCGGTTGTGGCGTGACTGTTGATCAGGTCGGCAATGCGCTGCATCAGGTCGGCGGCCACGGCACTGGGGTCCTGACCCGGCAACAGACTGGTGCTGCTGGCCGGATCGTTACGGGCCTGTTCCAGTTGCTGGCGCAGGGAGTCGCCCTGTTGCAGCAAGCCGGCATAACGCTGTTGCTGTTCGCGCAGTTGCTCGGTCTGTTCGCTGATCTCACGCAACGGGCCGGCAAACCAGCTGTCGATCAACAACCAGTAGGCCAGATAAAGCACCAGCGCCAGAACGATCAGGGCCGCGCCCCGACGCTCACGGCTTGTCAGTGGACGGCGCATCGGCGTTCTCCTGATGCAGATGGGCACGCAGGGAATACTGATCCTTGCCGGTCCGGCTATCGGGCTGGATCACGCCCTGAAACTGCGCGTTATCCAGGCTGTGGCAATTCTTGGCCCGGGCAATGAGGGCGCTGGCCTTGGCGCTCTGGCCAGAAAAGGAGATTTCGGCGCTGTCGCTGATTTCCAGACTTTCGATCCAGGTGTCCGAAGGCAGGCAGGCGGTCAACTCGCTGAGCAATGCCGACAACGGCGTTTGAGCCGCCTTGCGACGTATCAGGTAATTGGCCGCACCCCGGGTATTGGTCAATTGCTGGCGCAGCTTCTGGACTTCGGCAACCTGAGCCTTTTGCACCTGTACGCTGGCCTGCATCTCGTCCAGCAAACGCTGTCGGTCGTTGAGCCAGAGCAACATCAGGCCAAGCAACAAGGCACCACAGGTCCACAGCAGCCAGCGCTGCACACGATGACCGGAGCGAACCTGATTAGAGCGCAACGGAGTCGGCAGCAGATCAATGCCCATGCGCTGTGTGACAGACCCCACATCCACGGCATCGGGTTGCAGCCCCTGGGCAGCGCACTCGGCAAGAATATGATCCAGACGCTCACGCAGAATGGCCACCAGCGTGACCTGAATGAAACTGGCACTGCGGCTTTCCTGTCGTGCGACAAAGTACAGTTGTCCGGCATCGAACGGGGTAAAGCGGTCCAGCTCGTAACCCACCACCGTGGATAGATTACGGGCCGCTGCAGAGGGCAATTGCAGGGTCTGCACCAACACATCGGCTGGCGAAAGCAGCAGGATCCGGCGCGCATCGGCAGATGCTTTGGGCATGTGCGATGGCAGCGGCCATGAGTAGACCTGCTCGACGGTTTCCTGGACCAGCCATTGGCGCACACGAACCGGCAGGCAAGCCTGTAGCTCCGCCAGCCATAACTGCCAGCCCCGCTGTGCCAGACTTCCACGCCACTGCTGGGCAACCCGGTCGCGCAACGCGAAGACAGGCGCCAGACGTGCTGATAATGAATTCATTCTTGCCAACGCAGCACCTTGTAAGGTTGTGCGTTTTCCCCCGCTGGACTCAATAAAACCGTGATTTGTAAATGGGCGGACGTACCACCCGGTCGTTGTGCCTGGCTGTCGATGAACAGAACTTCGCCGGGATCGGCCCCCACGGCGCTCTGGTTCGGCAGGTTCAGACTGCGGCGTATCAAAGCTGTTGCAAATGCTGGATCAGGCCGCTCCAGACCACTCCAAAGCGTGACTTCCGGCACCAGGCAGACATACAGCGCCTGATTCATGCCCGGCAGTTGGCGGATCTCTTCGATCACCCGCAACGGCGGCTGCCCACCGCTGCGTTGCGCCTCAAGAAACTGCGCGATGCCACTTGCCTGGTTTTTCGCAGCACCACAGGCCTGCAAGAGCCTGGAAATATCTGCAACCGGCGCACTGTTGAGGTCCAGCTTGCCCAACTCGCTGCGCACACTGACGAGCAATTGAGTGTCATCGAACTTCAAGGCAACCGGACGTCCATCCGCTATCCAGACCTTGCGCTGCGCCGGATCGAGCAGACCTTGTATCGCCATGTTCATGCCCGCTTCGGCCGCCAGAATCGCCTGGGTGTTCTGCCGCAGCCAAAGCGCCTGGCGACTTTCCAGTTGCACCCAGCCGGCCAGCCCGCCGAGCAAGAGGCTCAGCAGGGCCAGCACCCAGAGCACCACCAATAGTGCAACGCCCTGCTGATGCGGGTAAAAACGCTTCATTGGCCCCCTGCTCCACCGGACAGGTCCAGACGCAAGGCAACCACTTCACTGACCCAGGGCACCGGCCCGTTCAACTTCATATCGATGCGTACGGCACTGGGCAGGCGGCTTGGCCATGGCCAGTCGGCCAGCCATCCGGTCGGCTTGCCCTTGGGCGAGAAACCGCGATAACTGAACGTCAGCGTCTGCACATTATTCAGCAGGACCTGAGGCTCGCCCCATGGCTGCACAATCGTGCCTCCAGGACCCGACCTGATCTGCTCGAACGCCACTTGCAGGTCGCGCTGCCCTTCTGGCCCGCTCAATTGCAGGGTATGACGCTGAATACCCCCACCCAGTTCACCAGGCAGGGTCGCAACGAATTGCAATTGCTGGGCCGAACCCTCGAAAAACCCGTTGCTGACACTATCGTCCTCGGATGTGTCCAGCGGCAATGCCTGGCCAATCGAACTGCGCAGGAATGCCTGCGTCGCCCGCACTTCATCAAGGCTTTGCGTATAGCGCTCGGCCTTCAATACCGCGCGATTGGCACCCAGCAACGCACCTGCAATCAACACCAGCAAGATGCCCAGAAGACTGAGCACCAGCATGATTTCCAGCAGCGTGAAACCACGCTGAGACGTTTTCAAAATCCCGCTCCGGCTGACACACCGCGCAGCTTCAAGGTACTGAACTGCGCTCGACGCTGATCTTCCTGAAGCGTCAGGTCAAGACGAAACAGACGTGACTGGGTACCACGGCCCGGCATCTGGCGAATACTCAGGGTCCAGTCGATACCGGCCAATGCGCCCTGTCGCGTGCCGTTTGCCAGCGGGCCGGCGCTTTCCTGATCCATAATCGTGCGCGCAGCATGACTGAGCCTGTCACTGTGGGACACCTGCTGCAATGAGCGGGCACTCTGCCCGAACGCCACCAGCAGCACACTGCTGCACAACGCCATGACGGTCAGGGCCGCCAGCATTTCCAGCAGCGTAAAACCTGACTGCGAGGTGTTCATCGGAGTGTTCGGACCTGAACGCTGCCGGTCAGCCAGCCGATATCGATCCGCCAGCGACGGTCACCATTGACCAGCGTGAGGTTGCCGCCACTGGAACCGCCATCAGGGTAAAACTCCACCGCAGATCCCAGATCGGCGGCCGTCTGCATGTTCACCTGCAAGTTTTCCGGCCAGTGCTGCACACGCTTGCCCGGGGCCTTGAATGTCATCTTGCGCAGGTCGAACACGGTGCGGGCCGGCTGTCCGGTGACAATCGCCCGAACCCGAGTCGCCCGAAGCGCTTCGACCATGTCGCCCACGGCACGACGCTCGCTGGCAGCACTCAGACCCTGTTGCAAACCGAAACCCACCAGACCTACGGCGATGCTCATCAACACCAGCACCACCAGCATTTCCATCAGGGTGAAACCGCGGTTCGCGACAGGAGAATTCATGACGCCTCCTTACTCCCAGTTGCCCAGATCGGCGCTGTAGCCTTCACCACCCGGCTGACCGTCCTGACCATAGAAAATCAGATCGAAGCTGCCATGCTGACCCGGAAAGCGGTAGCCGAACGCATGGCCGAACGGATCCTTGAGATCCGAAGGCTTGGCGTAAGGACCGTTCCAGCCCGAAGAGTTGCCTGGCTTTTCCACCAGTTGCTGCAAGGTCTTGGGCGGCGAGCCGACATCCAGTGCATAGCTTTCAATCTTCATGCCCAGGCTGGCCAGTTGCGCCTTGCCTGCACCGTATTTGCCCTTGTCGACGTTACCGCCCACCTGACGCACGACAATGGTCGCCACGATACCCAGCAGAACAATCACGGCAAGCATTTCCAGCAGGGTAAAACCGCCCTGTCGGCGTCCGGGTTTGAAGCGCGTACGATTAAGATTCATCGGGGTCATTCCTCATTCATGAATTCAGATATTGCTGGTCAGGCTCATCAGCGGCAGCATGATTGCCAGCATGATCACCGCGACCATGCCTGCCATGACTACCGTCAGCGCAGGCACCAGCGCCGCGAGCATGCGGTCGATACCGCGCTTGGCTTCCACGTCGAAGACATCGGCGACCTTGAGCAACATGCTGTCCAGTTCGCCAGCCTGTTCGCCGACCTCGATCATCTGCAATGCCAGATCGGGCAATAGCGGTTGGGCACCAAAGGCACTGGCCAGTGTGCCGCCGCCCTTGACCGACTCTGCAGCCTGTTCCACCTGCACCTGCAAGGCCCGGTTGGTGCAGACCTGTCGGGCGATGACCAGCGCCTGCAATAACGCCACGCCATTACTGAGCAAGGTACCCAAGGTGCGAGTCAGGCGTGCAGCTTCGACTCGCTGCAACAGCGGGCCGATAACCCGGATACCCAGCAAGCGACGGTCACGGCGTTCGCGGCGCTGGGGGTCGCGCAGGCGCACGGCCATGGTCCAGGCCAACACAATCAGCCCGGCAAACAGCGCCAGACCGTAATCCCCCAGAAACTGGCCAAGACCGAGAATGACCTCGGTAATCAGCGGGATCGGCACGCCCAGGTCCTTGAAGATAGGCACGAATTGCGGCACCACATAAGCCAGCAGCAAAGCCAGGGAGCCCAGCACGCCGACCACCAGAAACGCCGGATAGATCAGCGCATTGATGACTTCGCCGCGCAGCAACTGGCTGCGTTCCAGATAATCGCTCAACTGACGCAGGGTGCTTTCCAGCGCACCGCCAGCCTCACCGGCGCGCACCATGCTGATGTACAGCGGCGAGAACTGGCTGCCCTCTTCTTCCAGAGCAACAGACAGCGGTTTACCGGCCTTGACCTGTTCGCGAATCCGCTCGATCAAGGCTCGGGTCTGCGGCTGGCCGGGCTGTTTGAGCAGAATTCCCAGAGATCGTTCCAGAGGCTGGCCAGCACCCAGTAGCGTCGCCAGTTGCTGGGTAAAACTCACCAGGGCCGCGCCACTCAACAGCCCACGCCCAAAGGCGCGGCTCAAACCGCCCAGGCCGGCGCTTTCTATATGCAACACCATCAGGCCACGCTTTTGCAGGGCTGCCACGGCTGCTTCCTGATCCCTGGCTTCCAGTGCACCGTTCTGCACGGCACCCGAAGCATCCAGAGCACGAAACTTGAACAGGCTCATGAGCCGTCACCACGGGTGACACGCAGTACCTCCTCCAGCGAGGTCACACCCGCAACGGCCTGACGCAGACCTTCTTCATGGAGGGTACGCAAACCACCCCGTCTGGCAGCTTCCTCCAGGGTCGCGGCATCGGCATGACGCATCAGCAGGCTTCGCAACTCTTCATTCATGACCAGCAATTCGGTAATTGCACTGCGCCCGCGATAACCGCCGCCCGGCGCGTCGGCACGGGGTCGATAAAGGCGAATCGGACGCTCGTCGGTGAAGCGCTCAAGCCCGTGCTCGGCGATCAGCTCAGGCGGCGCATCGAAGGCTTCACGGGTAGCAGGGTCCAGACGACGCACAAGTCGCTGGGCCAGAATACCGTTGACCGTGGAAGCGATCAGGTAGCTTTCCACACCCATGTCCAGCAAGCGGGTGATACTCGCTGCCGCGCTGTTGGTGTGCAGGGTCGAAAGCACCAGGTGACCGGTCAGCGAGGACTGGATGGCGATACGGCAGGTTTCCAGGTCGCGCATCTCACCAATCATGATGACGTCCGGGTCCTGACGCACAATCGAGCGCAGCGCTCCGGCAAAATCCAGGCCGATGGCGGGCTTGACCTGAATCTGGTTGATGCCTTCGAGCTGATACTCCACCGGGTCTTCAACGGTGATGATCTTGCGCTCGGCAGTGTTGAGCCGCGACAAGGCGGTATAAAGCGTGGTGGTCTTGCCGGAGCCGGTCGGGCCGGTCACCAGCAGAATTCCGTGGGGACGCTCCAGCACGTCAAGGAAATGCTGCAGACGCTCGCCATCGAAACCCAGGCTCGGGAAATCGAAATCGATGGTCTGGCGATCCAGCAGACGCATGACCACCGACTCGCCAAAACTGGTGGGCACGGTAGAAACCCGCAAATCCAGTTCCTTGCCCTGGATGCGCAACATGATGCGTCCGTCCTGGGGCAAACGGCGTTCAGCGATGTCCAGGCGGGCCATGATCTTGACCCGGGAAATCACGGCTGCCGATGAACTGGAAGGCGGCGCTTCGGCTTCATGCAATACGCCGTCGATGCGATAACGCACCTTGAGCTGGCTCTCGAAGGGTTCGATATGAATGTCAGAGGCACGCTGTTCGACTGCACGCTGCAGGATCAGGTTGACCAGACGAATCACCGGCGCTTCGGAAGCCAGATCCTTGAGATGCTCGATGTCTTCCAGCGAACCGCCGTCTTCATCGAGGTTTTCAATCAGTGTGCCCATGGCCGAACGTCCCTGGCCGTAATAGCGCTCGATCAGGGTTTCGACTTCATTGCGCGGCCCCACAGACAGACTGACCGGCACTTCGCAGGCATAGGCAATGGCCTGGAACGGATACAACACGGCGGGGTTCGCGGCCAGCACCTGCAAACCGTTGTCACTCCACCCCACCGGCACCACTTGATAATGGCGCATGAAGCGCTCGGTCAACGCTGGCAAAGGGTCAAGCAAGGGCGGCGCAGCTTCGGCCATTAATAGCGGGGCATTCAATAAAGCGGCCCAGGCACGGGCCAGCTCGAATTCGGAAACCAGACCCAACCGGGTCAACAGAGCCAGCAGGTCTGTGCCTTCGGACTCCTGCTGCAAACGCTGTGCTCGCTCAAGATCCTGGGTTTTCAGACCGGCATTGCCCATCAGCCAGGCACATACCTGAGTGGCATCGGGAATCAGGAGCTGAGTAGCATCGACGGGTTCTGACTGCATTTTGGAGGAAATCTGTACACATCGGAGGGGCATAGACTACAGCACTCCCCCATAGCGAGGGAGGCCATGCTCAGAAACGTCTTACATCAATCGGACTGTTTCTGAGTAGTCGAACTCTGAGGACGACCGCCTTTGGTCGTTTCGGTGTTCTGCTTGCGAGTAGCCTTGGTGTCCTGGGTCTGGGTCATCACCGTGGAGTCGCTTGCACCGGAAGTCGCATCTGCATCCGTTGCTTCAGCCGCAACTACCGCGCCACTAAGCGCCACACCCAGAACAACACCCGCACCAAAAATCGAGAACTTCATAGCAAATACTCCAACCAACTAAATTCAAGGGTTACATCAAGCAAGGCCAAGAAACCGAATCAGGCCTGACAACTAAGCCTCTGGCCATCAAGCAGCTTTCGACCCCAGAGACAGGGCTCGAAAATTCTTAAACCAATCGACCAGTAGGTTTAACAAGAGTTCAAAAATTGTAAAGAAAAAAGTCAAAAACGAACAAAAAACAACAAAAACACACTTTTATTTGACTTTTAATTGGACTTTTCGTCTTAATTGTTTCGTTTTGTTATTTCAAAGCGCCATCAACTAGTGGCACTCTGAAATCAATCAAGCAAAAAAAATCAAACAATAGTTACATGGTAAAAACATCATAAAACTGCAACACCCGCTTGAAGTTAAAACACTTTGAATCGCGGTGACGGGAAACTGTTGCCCAACGAAAGGTCATGAAGTCAGCGACCCCCGTCGCCCTTCTCACTGCATGACCCCTTATTGAACAAGTTGTTGGAGAGACGCATGAACAAACGGAAAATGATCGGCGCCCAGTCGGCCCTGGCCCTGCTGGCATTGGCTGTATCTCAGGTGCACGCTACCGACGCCGCTCAGCAGGAAGCTCGTGAGGCACGTGCCGAAAAGGCCGCGCAAAAGACCCTGGACAAGATGACCCAGGAAGAAAAACTGGCCTACATCGGTGGTACCGGCGGCTGGGACGTGAAGCCACTGTCCCGCTACGGTATCCCGCAGATTCACGGTGCCGATGGCGGCGTCGGTGTGCGCTACACCAGCGAAGGCAACGATCAGGGCGTGGTCTATCCGTCCGGTCCGAACCTGGCCGCTACCTGGAACCCGCGCCGCGCCATCGACCTGGGCCGTGCCCTGGGTTATGACACCGCCACTGGCGGCTATCAGTTCATCACCGGCCCGGGCATGAACCTGTATCGCATGCCCTATGGCGGCCGTGCGTTTGAATACCTCTCCGGTGAAGATCCGTTCCTGGGCGCCAGCCTGGCACCCGGCGTCATCAACGGCATCCAGGCACGTGGTGTGTGGGCCAACGCCAAGCACTACGCGGCCAACGACCAGGAAAGCAACCGTTTCAACCTGAACCAGCTCATGGATGAGCGCGTACTGCGCGAGATGTCGCTGCCTGCGTTCGAATCGGCGGCCAAGAACGGCAACGTCGCCATGATGATGTGCGCCTTCCAGAAAGTGAACGGCGAGTTCGCCTGTGAAAACGATCTCCTGATCAAGCAGATTCTCAAGAAGGAATGGGGCTTCAAGGGCTTCGTACAGAGCGACTACAACGCTGTCGTCCATGGCCTGAACGCTGCCCAGGCAGGCACCGATCTGGACATGATGGGCTTCCAGATGAACAGCACCAACCTCAAGCCTTATCTGGACAGTGGTGAGCTGAGCGCTGCGACCATCGACGACAAGGTCCGCCGCATCCTGAAGCAGATCTACCTGTACAAGTTCGATACCAAGACGCCTCTGACCACCCACAACATGAACAGCGCTACCAGCAACAAGGTCGCCCTGAACGCCGCCCGTGAAGGCATCGTGCTGCTCAAGAACCAGAACGATCTGCTGCCGCTGGACAAGCAGAAGGTCAAGAAAATCGCCGTGGTCGGCAATCTGGCCAAATATGCACCGCCTACCGGTTTCGGCAGCGCCAACGTGCAGGCAACCCGTTACGTCAGCGAGTTGAGCGGCCTGCAGCAGATCGCACCGAACGCCAAGGTCGAGTTCATCGACGGCCTGTCACTGGACCCGAAAGCCGCACAATGGACCAGCACCAACATCGCTGGCGACGACGTGAAAGGCATGAAGGTCGAGTACTTCAGCAACGCCAACTGGTCTGGCGATGCTGCGGTAACCCGCACTGAAAACCATGTCGATCTGGACTGGGCCAACGACACCGACCTGCCGTTCGACAGCAACACCTCGACTTCCGACCCTTACACCAGCAAAGGCTCTACTTCCGGCTCGCTCAATGGCGATACCTCTTCCACGTCGATTCGCTACACCGGCAAGATCACCCCGACCCAGAGCGGCGAGCAGGTGTTCAAGCTTCGCGCCGACGGTGCCGTGCGCCTGTATGTCAACGGCAAGAAGATCATCGACAACGGCGACGGCAAGCCACTGCCGGGCAACAGCATTCCGCCAACCATTCCTGAATACGCCAAGATCAACCTGGAAGCTGGCAAGAGCTACGACGTGAAGCTCGAATACTCGCGTCGTGCCGGTTACCTGTCGACCATGGGCGGCCTGGTAGGCGTACAGATGAGCTGGGCGGCATTGAACGCACCTCAGGATCTGTCCGGTTACGATGCGGTAGTGGTTGCTGTCGGTAATAGCGCCGAATACGAAGGTGAAGGTTTCGACCACAGCTTCGATCTGCCTGAGTATCAGAACGAACTGATCCAGAGCATCGCCAAGGTCAATCCCAATACCGTGGTGACCATGTACGGCGGGACTGCCCTGAAAATGAGCGACTGGATCGATCAGGTTCCGGTGGCACTGCATGCGTTCTACCCGGGCCAGAACGGTGGTCAGGCGCTGGCCGAAATCCTGTTCGGCAAGGTCAACCCGTCGGGCAAGCTGCCGATCAGTATCGAACGCAATATCGAAGACAACCCGGCCTACGCGTCTTTCCCGAAATTCGACAACGAGAATACGCTCAAGGAAATGGACTACAAGGATGACCTGCTGCTGGGTTATCGCGGTTACGAGAAGAAAGGCATCAAGCCGCTCTACCCGTTCGGCTATGGCCTGTCCTACACCACCTTCGGCTACAGCAATATCAGCGTTACGCCGGGCGTAGCGGTGGGCAATACGCCGATCAAGGTCTCGTTCGACCTGACCAACACCGGCAAGGTCGGTGGTTCGGAAGTCGCGCAGTTGTATGTTGGCCAGCAGAACCCGAAAGTCGAGCGCGCCCTCAAGGAGCTCAAGGGCTACAAGAAGGTGTTCCTCAAGCCGGGTGAAAGCAAGCGCGTGACCATCGAGCTCAACGATCGCTCGCTGGCTTACTACGACGTCAACGCCAAGAAGTGGGTGGTAGATGCCGACACCTTCAACCTGTCGCTGGGCAGTTCGTCTCAGGACATCCGCCTGAACGCCAAGCTGGTCAACCCGTTCCGCCAGGAACTCTCGACCACCACCAGCAACCCGCTGCCACGTTCGGCACTGAACTCGGTGAATGTCAGCAAGCCAGCGGTGAAGACCGGTGGGGTGTTTGATCAGGAAACCGAATAACCGTCAGGGTTCACATCGGCAGGTAACCGTCGCGGGCAAGGCCCCTACCACATGGACTGTGTGGGAGGGGCCTTGCCCGCAATAGTATTTCCAAACGATAAATTCGCTACCTCGATAGTGGCTCAGGGACGCGCCCTTATCGCCTGATCGACCTGCGCAATGTAGGCATCGAAACTGTTCACCAGATCAACCTGCTCCGGGAAGCGCAGCCACTGGATCTGCAGCCCGTCCATCATCGCCAGAATCTGCTGGATCAGCGCTGGCAAATCCACATCTCCGCGCACTTCCCCGCTGTCCACCAACGCCGTGAACTGGGCCAGCAAGCGCTGGTAGATCCGTTGGTAACGTGTCTGGAACCAGTCCCAGGCGGGATGGTTTTCCAGCAGGCTTTCTGCATTGAGAATCGAGAACGCACGAATCACGCCCGGCGCCGTGGCATTGGAGCGGTTGATCGCCCGCAGGCTGCCCAGCAGGCCGGTGAGGTTATTTTCTGCGCGGACTTCATCGGCGATCTTGCGGCTGACTTCATCGCGCCGGTCCAGCACGCCCATCAACAGGGAAACCTTGTTGGGAAAGTGATGCAGCAGGCCTGCAACGGATATGCCGACAATCCCCGCCACCTGGGCCATGGACGCGCCGGTATAGCCTTCCAGGGAGAATACCTGCAAGGCCGCATCGAGCAGTTCTTCGCGGCGCTTTTCGCCTTTGGGCGCACGTCGTTGCCGGATGGCTGGCGACCCCGTGTCCTGTGGGTTGTGCCGGGTCATGGCAGGCTCCTTCTTGTTCAGGCGCGTACCCTACTCACTCAGGCCGCAGGTCGCAATCCCGTGGCGCGACCGACTATCGTCTACCACCGCTCACCCAGCCCAAGCAGACCAAGGATCTGGCGGCGCAGGTCCACAAGATAAGGATCGTCACGATGACGTGGATAAGGACGCTCGATGGTCAGTTGCGCCTTGATACTGGCAGGCCGGTCACTGAAAACGATCACCCGATTGGCCAGCAGCAACGCCTCTTCGACATCGTGGGTCACCAGCAGCGCGGTGTAGCCCTGGCGCTGCCACAGGTCGATCAGTTCCTGCTGCATGGCAATCCGGGTCAGGGAATCAAGCTTGCCCAGCGGCTCGTCGAGAATCAGCAAGCGCGGCTCGTTGACCAAGGCCCGTGCCAGCGCCACCCGCTGCGCCATGCCGCCAGACAATTGCCGTGGATAAGCACGATCGAACTGACTGAGCCCGACCTTGGCCAGCGCGGCATCGACCTTGGCCGAATGGGTTTTCAGCAAACCCTGGGCTTGCAGACCCAGCGCCACGTTGTCCCACACCCGACGCCAGGGATAGAGCGTCGGGTCCTGAAATACCACGACCCGAGAAGGATCCGGGCCGCCAATCGGCACGCCATCGGCCAGCAAGGCGCCGGAGTCGGCGGGCTCAAGCCCGGCTACCAGCCGCAGCAAAGTGGACTTGCCGCACCCGGAAGGCCCGAGCAGCGCGACAAACTCTCCGGGGGCGACATCCAGTGAAACCTTATCCAGCACCGGCAGGCTCTGGCCATCCAGAGCGAAGCCATGGCTGAGGCTGTCGATACGCAACGCAAGCCCGGCCCGGGAAGGATTTGCAGCGTGAGCGGTGGCTACCATTTCATGGTTCCTTGTTGCCAGGCCAGAAGGCGGTCACGAATCAGGAACAGCGCCGTGATCAGGCCGGAACACGCCAGCGCCATGATCAACAGCGCGGCATACATATTGGCGTAGGCCGCCCAGCCTTGGGCCCATTGCAGATACCAGCCGATTCCGGCTTTGACGCCCATCATCTCGGCCACTACCAGAGTCGAGAAAGATGCCCCAAGACCCATGAACAAACCGACGAACACATGGGGCAAGGCAGCAGGAATCGCTACGTTGAAAATCAGGAAACCCGGTTTGGCACCCAGAGTGCGCGCCACGTCGTAATAGGCCTTGTCGACACTGGCAACGCCCGACCAGGTCAGCACCGTCACCGGAAACCAGGTGGCCAGCGCAATCAGGAACACACTGGCGCTCCAGCTCGTGGGGAATAGAAAGAAGCACAGCGGCAACAGGGCTGTGGAAGGCACCGGGCCAAGAATGCGCAGAACCGGATGCAGCCAGTAGCCAATGCTGCTCGACCAGCCGATGGCGACCCCGGCGATAAAACCGGTCACGGCCCCCAGCGCCACGCCAGTGCCCAGCAACAGGGCCGAATGCAGCAGGCTTTCCAGCAGACGCGGCCAGTCTTCGACGTAGACATCCAGCAAGGCTTGTGGCGGTGCAAAAAATGGCACAGGCAGCAAACCCGACTTGGCCGTGAGCACTTCCCAGATCCCCAGCAGGACCGGCAATGCAATCAGCCACGGCCCGGCCGCTTGGGCTCGACGCGCCAGGCCGTCGGACCAGCGCCCGGCAATACCGGCCAGCAAAATCAACAGGGCAATCGCCAGGCACAGATTGGCCAGGCCTTCGGTCATCGGCCATTTGCGTGTGGCATTGGGCAAGTACAAGGTCAATGCCGCTACCAGAATCCAGGCAAAGACGGCCACTGCGCCCAGCTTCCAGAAGCCGAAAGCCTCGCGGGGCTCTTCACTCGTCAGGGTAGAAGCTTCAGCTGAAGACATCGGCGGTAATCTCTCTGGAGAACTCGACGGCATCGGTACTCTGGCGGATGACTTCAACGGTTTTCAGGTCCGTGACGTAGGTCTGGATTTCTCTGGTCAGTGCGGCGCCGACGGCATGATGGCCATGAGTATGATCATGAAGGATCGCCTGAACCTCTTCCACCGAAGTGTTCAAGGCATGGGCCTGAAAGCCCTTGGCGACCACTTCGGGATGCTTCACGGCGTAAGCGTGAGCCTCAAGAATCGCCTGAGTCAGGGCTGCCACCACACGCTTTTCTTCACGCACCAGCTTGCCGGTGACACCCACCACGCAGCAGCTCAGGTTGGCGTATTCCTCCACCAGATTGGTGGACAGTTCACGCGCCTTGCCAGCGTTGATCAGGCGATACATGAACGGGTCGCTGCCGCTGACCGCCTGCACTTCGCCCCGCTCCAGCGCCGTACCCAGCAGGTCTGCGGGGTAAAGACGCCAGTCCACATCCCGCACCGGGTCAACGCCATGCTTTTTGAGCAGTACCGAGAAAAAGTTGCGGTCAGGGCTGGCCATGTCGGTTACGCCGATGGCCTTGCCCTTAAGGTCTTCGAGCTTGTTGACCGGGCTGTTGACGGCACTGAGCAGGCGCAGGCAGCCGCCATGAGTGCCCGCCGTCAGCTTGACGTCGAAGCCCTGCTCCAGCGCCTTGAGCCAGCGTAGCGCCATGCCGACACCGGCATCAGCCTTGCCGGTGGCAATGGCTTCCAGCAGCACCTCGGTGGAGTTGCCGAAGTTGACCAGTTCCACGTCCAGGTTGTGCTTCTTGAAGAAGCCCTGGCCATGGGCGATGACCACTGGCGCCAGGCAGACCGCGTTGAGGTTGACCGCCAGCTTGAGTGCTCGCGGTTCAGCCAGACGAATGAAATCACCGGTACCGTCAGGCTCGATATCCGGATGACTCAGATGCCCGGCATGCTCATCCACTGCCCAGCCGGAACGCGGCAACGACAGCAGCAAAGGGCTGGCCAGAACGGCACTGGCCCATCCCAGCAAGCGTCGACGGGTTAAAGAATCAAAAGCGGCCATGCGAGTCGTTCCTTGAGAATGAAAACGGTGAAGGCCTTCACCGAGAATTTTTAATAACTTTTCTCAAGGTTTCGGCAATTGGTTAAAACCATATCACCGGACAAAACATTCTATAAATTCATTTAACTTCTATATAAATATGCAAATAGTCTATCAAACGACAGACACCTGAGCGTAGCGCCGCAGAACCATCGCCAGGCCCCACACCAGCAGACTGATAGCCAACGAGAGCACTACCAGCCCGCGATCCCCCGACGTTTCACGCACCAGAGCGTAGAACCAGGGTGCGCCCGCCGCACACAGAAAACCCGGTGCCAGCAGCCTGCCCTGCAACTGGGTGTAGCGGGCATGGGCAAAAAGCTCGAACGGCAGGCTGGCACGCAGCAAGGTACACAGGCCGTTCATGGCCCCATAGCCAAAGATGAACAGACAGGCCAGCCAGACTCGTCCCTGGCTCATGAGCGCCATGGCAAAACACAGCGCAAGACCGGCACCCACCCAGACATTCAAGCGCAACGCCGACATGGATTGCCCCAGCAACACCTGCAACAGGCGAGCGCTGGTCTGCCCGATGCCCCACAAGGCCACCAGCCCCAGCGGAACACCGACCCCCGCCAGCATCGCTGGCAAGTGCGCCGACAGACCGGCAGACATGAAGCCGATCAACATCATGCTCAAGGCATAACCAATCTGCGGCAGATAAGGCGTGGCAATGGGCGGCTCGCCGGATTCGACACGCTCTTGTGCAAAACCTGTACGGGCGTCCGGCAGCCCGCTCGCTAACAGCCCGCTGAACAGCGCCAGAGCGGCATACACCCCAAGCGCACTGCGCCAGCCAAAAACGTCCTGCAAGTAATGCCCCAAGGGCCAGAACACCGCTGAAGCCAGGCCACCCAGCAAAGTGATCTGCATCATCAGAGGACGGGCTCTGGCAGCCAGTAATCCGGCCAGCACTGCAAACAGCGCATCGTAAAGGGACAAACGCATCCCGACGCCAAGGATGCACCACGCCATGAAGTACAGCGTCGGGCCATGACACAGCGCCAGAGCACAGCATCCGACCGTATTGAACAAGGCTCCCGTCTGCATCACCTGCCGTGCGCCCAGATGCTGGATCAGACGGGCAACCAGTGGAGAAACCAGCCCCATGACCAGCATCGCCACCGATAATCCGGCAAAAACCCGTTGCCCGCTCCAGCCCAGGTCATCGGCGATGGCGTTGCCAAAAGCGCCCGGCAGGTAAAAGGTCACGCCCCAATTGATCAACTGCGCAACGCCCAGTCGCAACACTGCATGCCGGGGCAAGCCCGAGCCGTTCACCCGGTATCACACAACAGGTTCAGGCAGGCTGAGCGAACCGCCGCCCAAGGCACGCTGCATCAGCACGGTATCGACCCAGCGTCCGTGCTTGAAGCCCACCGACTCGAAGACGCCTACCCGATGAAAACCCAGGCGTTCGTGCAGGCGGATCGACGCGGTATTCTCACTGTTACCGATAATGGCGATCATCTGCCGCCAGCCGCCTTCGACGCAGTGCTCGACCAGTTCTCCGAGCAGCGCCTGGCCGATGCCCAGGCCCCCCATACCACTGCGCACATAAACCGAGTCTTCCACAGTAAACCGGTAGCCCGGACGCGGCCGATAAGGCGTGACATAGCCATAGCCCACTACTTCACCCAGGCGCTCGGCAACCCGATAAGGCAACCCCTTGGCGAGCACTTCGGCGCGCCGACGCCGCATTTCCGCCAGACTCGGCGGCTCCAGCTCAAAGCTGGAAATCCCCTCCAGCACATGTTCGGCATAGATCGCATGGACCATGGGCATATCATCGTCGCGGGCGTCACGCAGGGTCAGGACATCGTTCATCTTGAAGACTCTTTGGCGGGTGCTATTGAATGGGAACAATGATGCAGCGCGGCAATTCATAAACAAAGCTATGATCATTCATCCTCAGCATAAGTAAAACTTTGCCATGCGCCGACTGAACCTCAACCATCTGCACACCTTCTCGCTGGTCATCGCCCACGGCAGCTTCTCGGCGGCAGCCGAACGCCTGAACCTGACCCAACCAGCGGTAAGCCTGCAAGTGCGGCAACTGGAAGAGCACCTGAACCTGCGATTGATCGAGCGAGTGGGCAAGCGCATCAAACCCACCTCGGCAGGCAGCACCTTGCTGGAACATGTCTCGCGAATCGACGCGGTGGTTGAAGACGCCATGCTGGAGCTTGCCAGCCATGCCCATGGCATAGCCGGACAGATTGCCATCGGCACCGGAGCCACCGCCTGCATTCACCTGCTGCCGCCGATACTGCAAGACCTGCGGCGACGCTTCCCCGATCTGGACGTGCGGGTGAGCACTGGCAACACTGACGGTATCCTCAAGGCCGTTGAAGAAAACCGTCTGGACCTGGCTCTGGTTACCCTGCCCGCTTCAGGCCGTAGCCTGGAAGTCACACCGCTGCTGGAAGATGAATTCGTGGCGATTTTCGCCAGCCAGCAAGACCCGCTGCCCGAGGCCTTCACACCCAAGACACTCAGCGATTACCCGCTGGTGGTGTTCGAAGCCGGCAGCAGCACACGCCTGCTCATCAACGAGTGGTACTTGCAGGCGGGCATCCGCATCAAACCGGTGATGGAACTGGGCAGCATCGAAGCCATCAAGGAGATGGTCGCCGCAGGTCTGGGTTACAGCATCGTGCCCCGTATGTCGGTAGCCGCGACCCATCATCGGCGCGGGCTGCAAGTCCACTCGCTGACACCGGGACTGAACCGTACACTGGGCATCGTGTTGCGTCAGGACAAACCGGTGAGCAAGGCATTGCGCAAGGTGCTGGATGCGCTTCGCGGGTAAGCGATTCGTTCCTGCCGCTATCCTGCTTTGGCAGTTGCATATGCTGCCGACCAAGTTGTACGATGACTGCTGACCTCACAGATTCGGCAACCCATAAAGGAGCGCAGGTCCCGCTTTTATCCGGACCTGTCTCCCACGTCAAAACAACAGGAGATACCGATGCCTAACATTCTCGGCCACAACTTCATCGCTGGTGGCCGCAGCGCCCTGGGTCAGATCCAGCAGAAAAGCCTCGACGCCACGACCGGTGAAGAACTGCCGTACAGCTTCTCCCAGGCCACCGATGGCGAAATCGATGCCGCTGCCCTGGCTGCCAAAGAAGCCTTCCCGGAATTCCGTCAACTGAGCCCGGCCCGTCGCGCCGAGTTCCTTGAAGCCATCGCTGACGAGATCGACCAGTTGGGCGATGACTTCGTCGCCATCGTCTGCCAGGAAACCGCTCTGCCTCAAGCGCGTATCCAGGGTGAACGTGGTCGTACCAGCGGTCAGATGCGTCTGTTCGCCAAGGTTCTGCGCCGTGGCGATTACCTCGGTGCCCGCATCGACCTGCCGCTGCCGGACCGAAAGCCTCTGCCACGTGTGGACCTGCGCCAATACCGCATCGGTGTAGGCCCGGTCGCCGTGTTCGGCGCCAGCAACTTCCCGCTGGCCTTCTCCACCGCCGGTGGTGATACCGCTGCTGCGCTGGCAGCCGGTTGCCCGGTGGTCTTCAAGGCTCACAGCGGCCACATGGCCACCGCCGATCTGGTGGGCAGTGCAATTATTCGCGCAGCCGAACGCACCCAGATGCCAAAAGGTGTGTTCAACATGATCTTCGGCAATGGCGTCGGTGAAGGACTGGTCAAGCACCCGGCCATTCAGGCTGTCGGTTTCACCGGTTCTCTGGGCGGCGGTAACGCCCTGAGCAAGATGGCCGCCGAACGTCCGCAACCGATTCCGGTCTTCGCGGAAATGTCGAGCATCAACCCGGTGGTGCTGCTGCCGGAAGCGTTGGCAGCACGCGGCGAAACCGTGGCCAAGGATCTGGCGGCTTCGGTTGTCATGGGTGCTGGCCAGTTCTGCACCAACCCTGGCGTGGTGATCGGTCTGCGCTCTGCAACCTTCTCGGCCTTCCTTGAGCAACTGACCGAGCACATGGGCGGTCAGGCCCCGCAAACCATGCTCAACGCTGGCGGTCTGCGCAGCTACAGCAAAGGTGTCGAGCACTTGCTGTCACATCCGGGCATAACGCATCTGGCAGGCAAGCCGCAGGAAGGCAAGCAGGCTCAGGCACAACTGTTCAAGGCTGATGTCAGCCTGCTGCTCAACGGTGACGAACTGTTGCAGGAAGAAGTTTTCGGCCCGACCACGCTGGTGATCGAAGTCGCTGACGATGCCGAACTGAAGAAAGCGCTGCTGGCCTTGCGTGGTCAGCTCACCGCGACCCTGATCGGCGAGCAGACAGACCTGGCCAAATACAACTGGCTGCTGCCGCTGCTGGAAGAGAAAGTCGGTCGCATTCTGATCAATGGCTACCCGACTGGCGTCGAAGTCTGCGATGCCATGGTCCATGGCGGTCCTTACCCGGCGACTTCCGATGCCCGCGGCACCTCGGTAGGCAGCCTGGCCATCGATCGTTTCCTGCGTCCGATCTGCTATCAGAACCAGGCTGACAGCCTGTTGCCACCTGCCCTGCAGAACGCCAACCCGCTGGGTCTGAAACGACTGGTCAATGGCGAGTGGAGCGACCAGCCTATCGTCTGATCGGTAGCCACAAAAAACAGCGGCGCGGCCTGAAAAGGCTGCGCCGTTTTTTTGCATCCACAACTGTGACCTTGTGCCGGATTGCCAGGACCTTGTGCCGGTCCTGGCCGGAATCAGCACCGCATCGACCGTCAATCCGGTCGTGCGGTAGATAACACGGTATGCACCTTCAGCCAGTGCATACCCTTTTTTCAACGCTGGCGAATCAGACAGCCTCCGAAACATTGATCCGCACCGGCACGTTCAACGACTGCCCTAATGGCAGACCAAACAGCAGAACGTCGGAACGTTGCTCACCGAAGCGGGCGATATTGGGCAAGCGAGCCCACAGGTGCGCACCCACCGCCGTGACGATCTTCTGACTCGGAGTGTTGGCCGCCATGATCCAGGCCACCAGATTCTCAAGCCCCGCCTGTTTACCCAGGATCACCGTCGCTTTACAGAGCAACACGCCAATACCGCTGCCGAAATGGTCGCCGCGCACGTAGATAGCCGTTTCCCCGGTTCTGTAGCAGGCCTGGGTTCCCCAACTGAAGCGGTTGATCGACAGCCAACCCAGAACTTCGCCGCGACGCTCGTAAACGTAGACCGGCAAACCATCGCGCTTGTAGAGGTTGACGTAGAACTTCACTTCTTCGTAGGTCATCGGCCGGGTAACCGGCGAGTTGGCGCCACTGCCCGCCGTTTCATTGAAGATGTTCATCATGGCTTCGAGGTCGTTTTCAGTGAACTCGCGAATACCGCGTGGCAGACGTGGCAGCTCGGGTTTAGGGACAAAACTGTTCATCAGTGAATCTCCTTGGAATAAACGCTGGATTTGAGCTGCCCACGGGCACGGGCCAATCGTGAGCGGATGGTGCCAATCGGGATATCCAGATGGCGCGCAGCATCCTGGTAGCTGATGTCTGAATCGACCACCAGTTGAATGACAGTGCGCATGTCCACCGAAAGCTCTTCGATGGCTTCGAGGGTCCGGCCCAGGGTGCGCTGAAAATCGCTGACCAGGCTCGGGTCATGGCCATGTTCCAGATTTTCCAGTTCGGAGTCGGTCAGCTCCATGCACTGAGGCTGGTTGTAAAACGTTTTGAAATGGTTCCTCACCAGATTGGCTGCAATCCCGAACAACCAGGTTTCAGGGCGGGAGGTGCCCAGATACTTGTGTTGATTGCGCCAGGCTTCCAGATACGTCATCTGCATCAGGTCATCGACATCCGCCTGATTGAACACACGTTTAGCGATGAAACCTCGCAGCTTTTTCTCGCTGCTTTTAGCAAGGCCACCCAAGTCCAGTGCGATAACACCAATGACTTTCCCTTCGCGCTGCATGCCTTTGACTTCCACGGTTGTATCTCCATATCCATAAGTAACTTTTGCCAGTAGTGGCCAGATAGGGAGAGCAGCGAACGTACCAACTATTTAATATTTTCAAGTCATTGTTTTATAAGGATTTAAAGGCAATAAAAAGGGTGTTTTGTGCCATTTGTTGCATTCTCGACATAAAGGCTGTGCAAGAACTGGCACAGCATTCAAAACACCGTATTGCAGGAACCGGTTGCGCTTAAACGCCACTCAGCAAACACATGTTCCGAGGCGATAGCGCAGCCCATGAAAATCAACTCCTTCCCAGATATGCGGCCTGCTGACCTGGAGCCGCTCCCTCGCCCGCCTGTTGCGGAAACACGATCGTTCGCTCCCAAGAATCCATTGCTCGATTCCATGGAAGAAGTGGCGATGAAGTTCAGTGAAAGCGTGGAGCGCCACAGCAAGGGACTGGACGAGCGACATGTTCGCGAGTCCGGCAGTTCGCAACGTATCGAACGCATCGAGAAACTGGCCGAGATGTACCGCCTGCTCGATAACAGCGAGCAGCCAACCCTGGAGCAGCAGGCCAGGCGCATGCAGATCCAGATGATGCAGCAAGGCAGTTCGATGCCTGACCTGCTGAAGATGGCGGACAACGACCCGGCGCGGGCCGACATTCTGTTGCAGCAGGTGGTGCGCCTGTCCGTTGCCGAAGGCAGCGAAACCAGTCACGACCAGGCTCAGACCATGCTTGAAGAGCTGCGCCTGACCCATGGCGACAAGATTCGCGCCGGTTTGAATACCGCCAGCGCCATCGCCCTGTTCAGCAGCGACCCTCAGCAACGCAGCCTGATGCGTCAGCTCTATTACAAGGCAATCGTAGGTCAGCAGCCGCTGGCAACCCTGCTGGAAGCCTTGCTCGAACGCTTCAATGAAGATCAGTTCGCCCGCGGCCTGCGCACCCTGCAGCGAGCGCTGGCAGACGACATTGCCGCCCTCGCCCCTTCACTGCCGGGCGGCGTACTGCGCTCGATGCTGCGAGGCCTGGGCGCCAGCGGCCAGTTGAACAACCTGCTGAAAACCTGCCTGGCGCTGCTTGAACGCCTGGCAAAGAAATCTCCCGACAGCGCCATGACCGCACTGGGCATGAGCAAACGAGTGCTGCGTTTCTGCGGCAACGGCTTCTTCGCCCGCGACCTGACATTGCTGGCCGAAGAAACCATTGGTCGCACGCCCAACCTGCAACCGCTGTTCTTCAACGGCCTGTACCCGTTGCTGCAAAACCTGCCTCTGCCGTTGTGGAAGGACCTGAAAACCCGCCAGAACGGCCTGCGCCTGTTACAGGGCCTCATGGATGAATTGTCTCGCCAGGAACGCAAGGCCATGGGCATTGAAGATGCCGGGAGAACCATCCAATGATTCGCATCATCCATGCACTCAACAACCTCGCGCTGGCGGTGATGAGGCGCACGGAAATCGTTGGCGCGATCATGGTCATGGCCATCGTGTTCATGATGATCCTGCCCTTGCCCACCGCGCTGGTGGACGTGCTGATCGCCCTGAACATCTGTATTTCGTCATTGCTTATCGTGTTGGCGATGTACCTGCCGCGCCCGCTGGCGTTCTCGACCTTCCCGGCGGTGTTGCTGCTGACCACCATGTTTCGTC